>JBHGAY010000025.1:0-73248 GCA_041946735.1 Candidatus Eiseniibacteriota bacterium | reverse complement strand
GGGGAGGGGGCGCCGGGTCGTGGGGGCCGGGGGTCGCGTGGGCCTGGCGCTCGGCCGAGGCTTACGACATCCCCATTTGTGACAAACCCGCAACCCGCTTCCGGGACGATTCGCCGATCTCCAACGCAGACAATCGCTAAGCCCGCTTCGCCCCCCTGCCCGCAAAGTTTTTTTGTCTTTCCGCGTATCCTTTGACCCCTCTCGTGCGTATGGGGGATGGCGGCGAGAGATGTCCGCCAGGAATGGAGGTGTTCCGTGAGTACGAACTGTCCGTCTTCCCGTCGCAGCCGGGTCCCCGCCCAAACCCTGGGGGCTCGGGCTGCCGTGTGCCTCGTCCCCATCCTCGCCCTTCTGCTTCCGGTCCTGTTCCTGCTGCCGGTCGCGCCCGTCCCGGCCTCGGCCGAGTCGTCCCGCTGGCTGCACGTCCACGTCGTCGACTCCGGACCGGACAGCGAGACCGTTCGGATCAACGTGCCGGTCAAGCTCGTCTCCTCGCTCCTCCCGCTTGTCAAGGACGGGGAGTTCCAGGGCGGGCACCTGCGCCTCGATGGGAAGGACATGGACGGCAAGCAGCTTCGCGCGATCCTCGCAGCGCTGCGCGAGGCGGAGAACGGCGAGTACGTCCGAGTTGAGGGGAGAGACGAGAACGTGCGGATCGAGAAGCAGTCCGATCAGTTTCTGGTGCACGTCGTCGACCACGAGAACGGGAAGCCGGAGACCGTGCGGATCCAGGTGCGCATGGAGGTCGTCGACGCCCTTCTCAGCGGTCCGGAGGACGAGCTGAACCTCGCCGCCGCCGTGGAGGCGATGCAGCCCGAGCATGGGGATCTGATCACGGTCGATGGACCGGACGAACGCGTCCGGATCTGGGTCGACGACCGCAACACGACGGACTGAGAGGGAACGAAGGACGCAGATCGACGCCGATCGAATCGGAGCGGCACCGATCGAACGGATCGCAACGACGAACCGGATCGAAACGGATCGACGCCGATCGAAACCGTCGAAGCGGATCGAATCGAAAGGAGTAGACCATGACCGCCGTCGAGAAGAGGGCCCTCGTCCTCTCGATCTCCCTGATCCTCGTCGTCGGCATTCCGGCCGCCGCTTTCGGGATCTGGGCCTATCGAGCCGGGACCGTCCGGATCGACGTCCGAGAGGCAGGGAGGCACGGGAGCCGCGTGCACCTGATCGTGCCCGGGTTCCTCGTTCCCACCGCCCTCGCCGTGCTCCCCGACGAGGCGGTCGCGGCTCCCGCTCGCACGAGCGGCCGGGACTGGCTGCCGATCGCGCAGACCGCCTGGGAACAGATCTCGGAGAGGGAGGACTTCGAGCTGTTGCGCGTGACGAGCCCTCGCGAGCACGTGACGATCGCGAAGAAGGGGCGATCGCTGCACATCCACGTCCTTTCGGCCGACGACACGGTCCGCGTGGAGGTCCCGGTCCGGCTCGTCAGAGCGGTGCTGGAGAGGATCGCCCGAGCGAAGGTCGAGGTTCGAGCGGAAGCGGCCTAGGCCCGACCCGCGGGGCGGCCGGGCAGGCGTCCTCCGTCGCCTTGCCCGGCCGCTCGTGGGCCTGCTCTGCTCCTCCCAGCTCTTCCCGGCTCTGCCCTGCTCTGCCTTGCCCCGCCCCGCCGCCGGAGGATCTGCCGCTGCTGGTATGCTCAGGGCACTATGTTCGGTCCCGCCACGCGCGCCTGGTTCGAAGCCACCTTCCCCGCCCCTACCGAGGTGCAGCGGCGCGGCTGGGAGCGGATCGAGCAGGGTGGCCATGCCCTCCTCGTAGCGCCGACCGGCTCGGGAAAGACGCTCGCGGCATTCCTCGCCGGCATCGACCGCCTTGCGCAGCGTGACCGCTCCGCGCCTCCCGGCACGCGCATCCTCTACGTCTCCCCGCTGAAGGCGCTCGTCTACGACATCGAGCGCAACCTCCGCGCGCCGCTTGCCGGGATCCAGCGGACGGCCGAGCGACTCGGCCTGGAGCTGCCTCCGATCCGCGTGAGCGTCCGCACGGGGGACACGCCGCAGCGGGAGCGCCAACGCCACGCGCGAGAGCCGGGCGAGATCCTCGTCACGACCCCCGAGTCGCTCTTCCTGATTCTCGGATCGCAGGCTCGAGCGACGCTCGCGACGGTGGAGACGGTCATCGTCGATGAGGTGCACGCGCTCGCGCCGGCCAAACGGGGGACGCACCTCGCGCTCTCGCTCGAGCGCCTGTCGGAGCTGACCGCTCGCGATCCCCAGAGGATCGGTCTCTCGGCCACAGTGCGTCCGCTCGAGGAGATCGCCCGCTTCCTCGGCGGCGATCGCTCCGTATCCATCGTCGACGCATCGACGCCCCCGAAGCTCGACCTGCTCGTCCGTGTCCCGGTCCCCGACATGACCAACGTCCCGGCGCCAGCCGCGCTCCGGCCCGCCGGCCGCGGAGCCGACGGGGACGGCGACGGCGATGGCACCGGCGATCGGGCGGTGATCGAGGACGAGGGGGGACCGATCCTCGCCGAGCTCTACGACCGCAAACTCCACACTCCCTCGCAGGAGCGCGGGATCTGGCCGGCGATCTACCCGGAGATTCTCGACGCGATCCGCGCGAACCGATCGACGATCGTCTTCACGAACAGCCGCGGTCTGTGCGAGCGCCTCGCCCAGCGGCTCAACGATCTGGCCGGAGAGGAGCTGGTGCGAGCGCATCACGGGAGCGTGTCGCACGAGAAGCGGCGCGAGATCGAGGAGGGATTGAAGAGCGGGACGCTCCGCGGCATTGTGGCGACCAGCTCCCTCGAGCTGGGGATCGACATGGGAGCCGTCGACCTCGTGATCCTCGTCGAGTCTCCGGGCAGCGTGTCCCGCGGGCTGCAGCGGGTCGGACGCGCCGGCCACAAGGTGGGCGAGACGAGCGTGGGGCGGATCTTCCCGAAGTACCGCGGCGATCTCCTCGAGGCGGCCGTCATCTCCGCCCGGATGCTCGAGGGGGAGATCGAGACGATGCACGTCCCGCAAAATGCCCTCGACGTCCTCGCGCAGCAGATCGTCGCGATCTGCATCGACCGCGACCGGACCGTCGAGGAGATCGAGCGGATCGTGCATCGCGCCTCGCCGTTCGCGAAGCTGACGCGCGGCGCGCTCGAGTCGGTTCTCGACATGCTCTCCGGGCGCTACCCGTCGGCCGACTTCGCCGACCTGCGCCCGCTCCTCGCGTGGGACCGCGCGCGCGACACGCTGAGCGCCCGTCGCGCCGCCGCCCTGGTGTCGCGGATGAACCCGGGGACGATCCCCGATCGGGGCCATTTCCCGGTGCATCTCGGCGAGAAGGGGCCACGCGTCGGAGAGCTGGACGAGGAGATGGTCTTCGAGTCCCGCAAGGGGGATCGCATCCTCCTTGGCGCGACGACCTGGCGCATCGAGGAGATCACGCGCGATCGCGTGATCGTCTCCCCGTCGCCGGGAGAGCCGGGCCGGCTTCCATTCTGGAAAGGCGAAGGGCCTGGACGTCCGATCGAGATCGGCCGCACGATCGGCGCGTTCCTGCGTGATCTGTCGCGCGTGCCGCGCGAGCAGGCGGCCGGCTGGATCCAGGAGCGCACGCCGCTCGATCCGTTCGCGGCGCAGAACCTCGCCGCGTACGTGCACGAGCAGATCGACCACACCGGATCGGTGCCGACGGACCGGGCGATCCTGGTCGAGCGGTTCCGCGACGAGCTGGGAGACTGGCGCCTCTGCATCCTGACGCCGTTCGGCGCGCGCGTGCACGCGCCTTGGGCGATGGCGATTCAACGGCGGCTCTCGAGCGAGGCAGGATTCGAGACGCAGATCCTCTATTCGGAGGACGGCATCGTCCTGCGCTTCGCCGATGCCGAATCGCTCCCCGAGCTCGAGTCGCTTCTCCCGTCTCCGGAGGAAGTGGAAGCGGCGATCACCGATCAGCTCGCCGACACCGCCCTCTTCGCCGGGCTGTTCCGCGAGAACGCCGTCCGGTCGCTCCTGTTGCCGCGGCGCCGCCCGACGCAACGAAATCCCCTCTGGGCGCAGCGAATCAAGTCGGAGCAGCTCCTCGCAAGCGTTCGGCGCTTTCCGGCCTTCCCCGTCGTCCTGGAGACCTACCGGCAGGCGCTGCGCGACGTGTTCGACCTTCCGGCGCTGCAGGAGCTTCTCGGCGACATTCGAATGCGCAAGGTCGCGGTGCGCGAGGTCGAGACGCGATCCGCTTCGCCGTTCGCGCGCTCACTCGTCTTCGCCTACGTGGCGGCGTACATGTACGAGCAGGACGGACCGATCGCGGAGCGCCGGGCGCAGGCGCTCACCGTCGATCGGAATCTGTTGAGCGAGCTGCTCGGCCAGGCGGAGCTGCGCGAGCTGCTCGATCCGCGGGCGCTCGAGGAGCTGGTCGAGGAGCTGCAGCAGCGGGCTCCGGATCGCCGCGCTCGCGACGCCGACGCGCTGCACGACCTCCTGCGCCGTCTCGGCGACTTGACGGAGCCGGAGATCGCGGAGCGAACGGACGGGGACCGGGACGGCTGGCTGGCCGAGCTGTCCGCCGCGCGCCGCGCGATCCGTGTGACGATGGCGGGCGAGAGCCGCTGGGTCGTCGCCGACGAGGCGGGACTCTACCGCGATGCGCTCGGAACGATGCCGCCGAGCGGACTGCCGGCCGCTTTCCTCGAGCCGGTCGAGCGCGCGCTCGAGCAGATCGTCTTGCGTTTCGCGCGCCATCGAGGCCCGTTCCTCACGCGGGAGCTTGCCGGCCGCTATGCCTTGAGGCCGGCACAGGTCGAGCCGATTCTCGCCGATCTGGAGCGGCGGGGGATTCTCGTGCGCGGAGAGATCCGGCCTGGGGGGACCGAGCTGGACTGGTGCGACGCCGAGGTGTTGCGGCGGCTCAAGCGCCGGACGCTCGCCCGGCTGCGCCACGAGGTCGCGCCGGTCGATGCCTCCGCACTCGCGCTCTTCCTTCCAGAATGGCAAGGAGTGGGATCGAAAGAAGGGGGGGCGGAACGGCTGCTCGAAGCGATCGGCCAGCTCGAGGGGCTCGCGCTTCCCTGGTCCGAGCTGTGCGACGTGATCCTGCCTCAGCGGGTCAGCGGCTTCCGCGTGGAGGCGCTCGACCGCCTCTCGGCCGCCGGAGCGATCGTATGGATCGGACGCGGCGCGCTCGGGCCACGGGACGGCCGGGTCGCGCTCTACCTGCGGGAGCACGTCGCCGATCTCTGGAGCGGGGCGGCCGAGGTCGTCGGCGAAGGCGGACCGGAGAGCACACCGCTGCACGACGCGATCCTCGCGATCCTCGATCGGCGCGGCGCCTCGTTCGCGCGCGAGATCGAGTGGGCGCTCGCTCGCGGGGGTCCGCCCGATTCGCCGGTCCCTCTGGCACCGCCGACCTCAGAGGAGTTCGAGGCGGCGCTTTGGGATCTCGCCTGGGCGGGAAGGATCACCAACGACACCTTCGCGCCGCTCGAAGAGATGCGTTGGCCGGAGCGGCGGCTGCCGCGCCGCCGGGGCCGCTCGATCCCCATCCAGGGGGGACGGTGGTCGCGCGTCGAGTCGCTGCTGCCGCCCGAGCCGCCGCCGGCGCCGACGGAGCGCGCGCTCGCGCAGGCGCGGACGCTCCTCGAGCGCTATGGCATCGTGAGCCGCGAGGCGGCGCAGGCCGAGGATCTTCCCGGCGGCTTCTCGTCGCTCTACCGCGTCTACCAGGCCATGGAGGAGTCGGGGAAGATTCGTCGTGGCTACTTCGTGGAGGGTCTCTCGGGCTCGCAGTTCGCGCACGCGGGAGCGGTCGACCGGCTGCGGGCGGCGCGGTCGGCGGAGGAGCCGGACCGTCCCTACACGGAATCCGACGTTCGAGTGCTGTCGGCGATCGATCCGGCGAACCCGTACGGGGCGTTGCTACCCTGGCCGGAGTACGCCGAGGCCGAGTCGGCGAGGCCGCGGCGCGTCGCGGGGGCGGACGTGCTGCTCCTCTCGGGACGGCCGGTCCTCTACGTCGCTCCCCGCGCGAAGCAGATCCTCGTCTTTCCGTTCCCGGGCCGTCCGGTCGAGGAGGTCCTGCCCGTCGTGCTGCCGGCGCTGCGGCGCCTGCCGCCGCGCGGCGGACGCCGGCGCCTGCGCATCGAGGAGATCGACGGCCGGCCCTACCACGCGTCGCCTTACCTCGCGCTCCTGCGACGGGCCGGCTTCGAGCCCAGCTACCGCGGGCTGATCGACGTGAAGGGCTGAGGACGATGGGCGCGAGGCTGCTGCGGATGGGCGCGAGGGGCTGACGATGCCCGAGGGCGACACCGTCCACAAGATTGCCGGCTACCTCGCGCCCCGGCTCACCGGCCGGACGATCCGAGCCGGACGCGCGGCGGCCCATCCGGAGGTCGACCTTGCCGGGCGCCGGATCGAGGAGGTCCGTGTCCACGGCAAGCACCTCTTCTTCTCCCTCGACGACGGCACCTGGCTCCGAAGCCATCTCGGCATGCACGGCTCCTGGCACCGGTACCCGAGCGGGCAGCGATGGCGACTCAGTCCCGCCCGGGCTTCGATCGTCCTCGAGACGGAGGGGGAGGTGTACGTCTGCTTCGACGCGGAGGAGGTCGAGCGCGTGCGGCGTGGCAGCGTGCGCGAGCGGGAGATCGAGACGCGGATCGGTCCCGACCTGCTCGCCCCCGAGCTCGATCTGGATCGCGTCGTGGCGCGCGCGCGGCGCTTCGTCGATCCGGACGCGACCGCGGCCGATCTGCTCCTCGATCAGCGCGTAGCCTCGGGGATCGGCAACGTCTACAAGTCGGAGGTTCTCTTCCTGGAGGGGATCGCGCCGCGGCGCACCTTCGCCGCGCTCGACGATGAAACGATCCGCCGCCTCTACGGCACGGCGCGCGATCTGCTGCAACGGAACGTCGGGGCGGGCCCGCGCGTCACGCGCTTTGCGGGGGAAGGGACCGAGGGGCGGCTATGGGTCTACCACAGGCTCTCGCTTCCCTGCTTCCGCTGCGGGCGGCCGATACGGTACGCGAGGATCGGAAGAACGAACCGCTCGACCTACTGGTGCGCCGCGTGTCAACCGGACGAAGCGGGGGGACTGAGCGGTAGCGTGGGGACTGAGCGGTAGCGTGGGGGCTGAGCGGTAGCGCGGAGACTGGAGCGGTAGGGTGGGGCCTGACGGACGTCGGCTGACGTTCAGTCGAGGCCGTCGTCGCGAGGGTGAGCGGCGCGGCGCATCGCGCGCCGCAGCGCGCGCTCGAAACGATCGAACCGCTCATCCTCCCACAGGACGATCCGGATCTCCCGGAGGCTCGTCTCTTCCTGCGCGAGGAAGTCCGCGATCGCGGTGCAGATTCCGCGCGCCGACTCCCGGACGGAGACGCCGGCGCTGCCGGTGCCGAGCGCCGGGATCGCGAGACTCTCCAGCTCCATCTCGCTCGCCTTCTCGAGGACGTTCCACGTGCACTCGTAGATATCGGGCGGGACATCACCGACGACGGCGACGTGGAGGACATGCCGGGCGGGGAGGTTGCCTGGACCGGTGACGACGACGTCGCCAACGGATACGGGCGCCTGCTCCATTGCCTCCTCCTCCACTTCCGTCCCCGCCTCGGCGAGAATCGCCGCCGCGACGCCGCTTCCCATGATCATCTGCGTGTTGGCCGCATTGACGATCGCGTCGACTTCCTGCTCGACGATCGATCCCAGGACGATCTCGACGTCCGCCTGCATGTCTCCTCTTTCCTGCCTGTCTCCCGCCCGAACCTCGCTCGATTCGTACCCCCGTTCCTTCCGGTGTCGCAAGGCGGAAGGGCAGCCTGGGGCGACGAATGATCGCCTTCCGTCAAGCGGGGCCGGGACGTACCCTCCTGCGTTCCTCGGGCGGCGGGAAGCGGAAGGGAGGTGGCCGTGCCCGCCCTCGCCTACCTCGCCCGTCCTTGCCCGCCTCGCGCGACCGCGCGGCCGGCTGCCCGAAGGCCTCGCTCGCGCCCGGCGCCCGGGCCGGAAGAGATCAGGAGGACCGAAGAAGATGATCGATCGCGCTCGCCCGCTCGCGCGGCCGCCCGCCGCCTTGCGCACGTTCCCGGCCCGCGAAGAGGTCGAGGAGGTCCTGCGTCTCGTCGCCGAAGAGGCGTCGTCGTATCTCGCCCGGCTCGACGCACAGCCGGTCCTCTCCCCAGCGGCCGGATCGGCGCTCGCCGGCTTTCGGCACCCGCTTCCGGAGGAGGGCATCGGAGCGGTGGCCGCTCTTCGCCAGTTGATCGAGGAGGGAAGCCCGGCCGTCGCGAACACCTCGGGTCCCCGCTGCTTCCACTTCGTGATCGGAGGCGCCACACCGGCCGCGATCGGAGCGGACTGGCTCGCAAGCAGCATGGACCAGATGGCCTACACCTGGGTCACCTCGCCCCTTGCCGTGGAACTGGAGCTCCTGAGCCTCTCCTGGCTGAAGGAGCTATTCGGCCTGCCGGCCGGCTGGTCCGGCGTGATGACGACCGGAGCGAGCATGGCGAACTTCGTCGGACTTGCAGCCGCGCGCCAGTGGTGGGGAGAACGCTATGGCGCCGACATCTCCGAGCGGGGACTGACCGGCCTGCCGCAGTTGCCGGTCTTCGCAAGCGGCTACCTGCACGCGAGCGACCGGCGCTGCCTGGCGTTGTTGGGAATCGGGCGGCAGAGCGTGCGCATCTGCTCCAGCGACGCGACAGGACGCATCGACCTCGACGCCGTGGAAGCGGGCCTGCGCTCCCTCGACGGGGAGCCGGCGGTCCTGATCGCGATTGCGGGAGAGGTGAACGCCGGAGAGTTCGATCCGATCGAGGAGATGGCCGATCTCGCTCACCGCTACGGAGCTTGGCTTCACGTGGACGGCGCGTTCGGGCTCTTCGCGGCCCTCTCCGACCGTGTCCGCGAGCGCGTGCGCGGCGTCGACCGCGCCGACTCCGTCACGGTCGACGGGCACAAGTGGCTGAACGTCCCCTACGATTGCGGCTTCTCCTTCGTTCGCGACGCGGAGCTTCTGGCCAAGTCCTTCGCCTACACCGCCGACTACCTTCCGAAGCCCGACGATCCGCACCCGACGATGGGCGCCGTCGGACCGGAGTCATCGCGCCGGGCCCGCTCCCTCGCCGTGTGGGCGACGCTGCGCGCCTACGGCAAGGCCGGGCATCGCGCGATCGTCGAGCGCCACCTCGACCTGGCGCAGCATCTCGCCCGGCGGGTCGACGAGGCGCCCGACCTGGAACGGCTCGCCGACGTGCCGCTGAACATCGTGTGCTTCCGCTACCGCCCCGCCGGCCGGGCGCTCGCAGACGCGGCGCTCGATCGCCTCAACGCGAGGCTGGGCGAGGCGATTCTTCGTGATGGCCGGGTCCTGGTCGGCACGACACGCTACGCCGGCCGCACCGCCTTCCGTCCCGCGATCGCCAACTGGCGAACCGGTCCGGAGGATGTCGACCTGCTCGTTTCCATCGTCCGGGAGTTCGGGGAGCCACTCGCGCGCGAGATCTCCTGATCACTCCTGCGAGCGACGGCGGTCCGGACGTAGCCGCGCGGGAAATCCGACCCGGTTGGCCCGTCTCAGCCCTTTCCGCGCAATCGGCTCTCGTCGAACGCGTTGGGACCACCAGCGCCACTCGAAGCCCTTCGATTCTGCATGATCGTCTTCCGCTTGTGCGCGGAACGACGGCGGCACCGGCGAGGCGCGATCCAGCATGCCGCTCATTTTCCGCTCGTTGCCGGATCGCAGGGGGAAAGCCGCCCAACATGGCATGGATGCGGCCACCTCGCAGGCAGGTCCTCGAGGCAATGGAGCCAGGGACCCCCAGAGGTGAGACATGCGGAAGCGACACAAGCATCATCATCCTTCTCTGTTCGTCCTCCTGACAGTCGCCACGGGAGTTCTCGGCGTGATCCTCGCCGGGTGCTCCACGGACGACTCCATTGCTCCACAGGACCCGCGCGGCTCCTCGGGCGCGCCTGCCCTGCTCCGCTCTCCTTCTCCGCTCGCCGTTCCCCTCGGGGAGAGGTCGACGACGAAGACGATCGGCGTCACCGGCGGCGAGATCAGCGTCGGAGAGATCAGCATCCGGTTCCCATGGGGGGCCTTGAGTCGGCCGGTGACGTTCACCCTGAGCCTCACCGACGACGAGCGGGTGCAGTTCGCGATCGCGCCCGCCAATGTCTCCTTGCGCTATCCCGTCACCGTGCGGATCGAGCACCTCGAAGCCAAGAGCGACTACCGCAAGATCCGCAACCTCGCGATGCTCCTCCGGGACGAAGGCCGGTGGACCGCGATGTCCACGTATCGCGATGGGGACCGCGTGACCGCGTACGCGAGAGAGCTAGGCGAGTACGGCCTGGGCGAGCGGAACGCGGTTCCGGGTGACCAGATGCAGTTCGTTCACTGGCTCTCGGGGCCTGGGCACCAGACGGAGCTGATTCGTGCGGGACGCGGCGGAGACGTGAAGTTTCACCGCTGCACCGTTCGGATTCCGTCCGGCGCTCTCGACGAAGACACCTACATCACGGTGCGCGACCCCGGGAATGGATACTTGATGTGCGAGCTCGAACCCCACGGAATCGTCTTCAACATTCCGGTGCAGCTCGAGATGGATCTGCACGGCCTGGATACGGATCCGTATCTCGACTGGAGCATCTTCCTCTACGACCCCGCGACCGATTCCTGGATCGACGAGGGCGCGGAGCTATCGGGGGATTTGCTCCGGGTCGGTCTCCCACACTTCTCGACGTATGCCGCAGGTAGGGCCGGGTGGTAGGGACGGGGCAAGTGAGGACGCCATCACTCGGGTACGAAGATGCAACAAACGGGAAGTGCCGAGATGAGAACTGAGCGTAAATCGAAGCTCCTCGCACCGTACATCGGACTGACCGTTGCGACCGCCGCGGGAATCCTGATCCTTTTCTGGATTCACGCGAGTCCGAAGGTCCCGATGTCCGGCGTCGCGTTCTGGTTCCTGCTGTCGCTCGCGGCCGAGACGTTCTGGCTGCCGACTCCCACGGGCAAGGGGATGGTCAGCATGTCTCTCGCCGCGAATCTGGCCGTGCTCCTCGCTCTTCCGGCCACCCTCGCAATGTCCCTGGCCGGACTGAGCGTGGTGCTTGCCGACCTGCTGCTCCATCGCCGGTCGGCGATCAAGTCGGTCTTCAACGGTTCCCAGACGATCGTGGCCCTTGCGCTCGCCCTTTCCGTGGCGCGGTGGCTCGGCCTGGGAAGCGTTGGCTCGATCGGGATGATCCTGCTTCTTCATCCTGTGGCAGTCGTATCTCTCCTTCCGATCTTCTCCCTGACCAACACCCTGCTCGTCTCCGGGGCGATCGCTCTTTCGAGCGGGGAGCCTTTCTGGAAGGTCTGGCGGGAGAACTACGGCGACTGGTATCAGCATTTCAGCTCGCTCGCGCTCATGGTGGTGGGCATCGGTCTCCTGATCGGCCTGGAGACGATCGGCTACATGAGTGGACTGGCGATGCTGCTCGTCCTGCTCGTCCTGCGCGACGCCTACCGGCTGCGCGTGGGGCGGGGCGTCTCGTTCGCAGCCGCCTGGAAGAGGCCCGTCGCCCCCACGCCGCTCGACAGCGGGTCTCGGGGGGGCACGCGGGGCGTGTTCCCGGCGTCGGGTTGCGGCGGGCGCTAGCTCGGCGAGTGCAAGAACGATTTCGGTCCGAATCGGAGAGTACGAGTCCAGTCCATCGAAGTTCGACCAGCCAGCTCCTCCACCCCCGCGGCTCGGGGACCGGAAACGGTCCCCGGGCCGTGCCGCTTGTCCGGGAGCCGCGCGGGCGCCGACGAGGCGATGGGCGCGATGGCCTAGTGGAGGAGGGCCGGCGCGTGGCGAGCGAGGGCGCGGCGATGGACGACACGGTAGGAAGGAGCGTACGCCCGGAGGTAGGCGGCGGAGTGGTGCACCGCGGGCAATCCTTCCGCCTCGCGCACGGCGAAGTACGCCTCGAGATCCTCGGCCGGAAGCGGGATTCGCCGTGCAGCGGCGAGCGCGCGAGCCATGTCCATCTCCCGCCGCAAATCGCCGGCAGGGAGACGAAGCTCCGCGGCCGTGTCGAGGAAGGCTTGGAGGAGCGGGTCGGACGGGAGCGCCCGGTCCTTCCAGGGACGAAGATGCACGCGGAGAATCGCTCCGTCGGCTGAGATGGGATCGAGGAGCGGCTCGTTCTCTCCGGGAATCGATCGCGCATCTGCGGGGTGGACGGCGGGTAGCGAGCCGAGCTCCTCGTCCAGGCGCTTTCTTGCGCTTGTCGGATCGCCGATGGCGTGCTCGTTCCCCAGGCAGGCCTGCAAGAGAAGCTTGTACAGATCCGCGCACTCGAGGAGCGGGTAGCGCCGAAAATGCGCCAGGATCACCAACTCCATCTGTGCCTCCATTCTCAATGTCCTATGGGGCTCCGCCACGGCAGGACTGCCCGCCTCTTGGAGCGGCTGCATCGGACGAGGGCACCCGCCAAAGCCCTTCGTCATGGCCCGCGTTTGCCCGCGGTCGCCCGGTTCGCCCGGTTCGCCCGGGCTCGATGGTAGGCGGACCCCGCCCGGCGGGGAAGCAGGGCGAGGTGGTGGGCCGTGGACGGGCAGCGGGGCGACCGCACATTCATGCGGCTGGTCAGGAGGCTCGCAGATTGCCATTCTCTTCCGTTGCCGTTCCCTTGCGCGTCGCCTGATCAAGGAGGTTCAAATGAGCAAGCGATACGACGCCATCGTGGTGGGAGCGCGTTGCGCAGGCTCGCCGGCGGCGATGTTGTTGGCGCGAAGCGGTTATGAAGTCCTGCTGGTCGATCGCGCTACGTTCCCGAGCGACACGATCTCCACCCACATCGTCCACCCGCTCGCCGCCGCAGCCCTGGAGCGTTGGGGCCTGCTCGACCGCCTCACATCCACCGGTTGCCCGCCGATGCATCGCTACGCATTCGACTTCGGACCCTTCGTCATCGAGGGATGGCCCGGGACGGAAGAGGCGCCGCTCGCCTACTGCCCGCGACGCACGGTCCTCGACAAGATCCTTGTCGATGCTGCCGCCGAGGCGGGGGCCGAGGTGCGCGAAGGGTTCACGGTGGAGGAGATCCTCTTCGAGGATGGCCGGGTTACCGGAATCCGTGGACGATCGCACAACGGCACGACCGTGACGGAGCGAGCGCGAGTCGTCATCGGGGCCGATGGTCGATACTCGAAGGTGGCGGAGGCCGTGGAACCCGAGCAGTACAACGAGAAGGAGCCGGTCCTCGCCGGCTACTACGCCTACTGGAGCGGGCTCCCGATGAACGGACGACTAGAGAACTACATCCGGCCGCGCAGCGGTTTCGCGGCTGCTCCGACGCACGACGGCTTGACCCTCATCATCGCCGGATGGCCGTACGCGGAGTTCGAGACGAACAAGAAGGACATCGAAGGCAACTACTGGAAGAACCTGAATCTCGCACCCGAGTTCGCCGAGCGAGTGCGCGGCGCGAAGCGCGAGAGCCGGTTCGCGGGCGCCGCTTTGCCCGGATTCTTCCGCAAGCCGTACGGTCCCGGATGGGCACTCGTCGGCGACGCAGGGTACAACAAGGATCCGATCACCGCGCAGGGGATCCAGGACGCCTTCCTGGATGCAGAGCGGTGCGCGGCGGCGCTGGACGAGTCGTTCCGTGGTACGCGGCCGTTCGAGCAGGCGATGGCGGACTATCAGCGGGAACGCGACGAGCGTGTTCTCGCGATGTACGAGTTCACCTTCCAGCTCGCGACGCTGGAGCCGCCGCCTCCGGAGATGCAGCGGCTTTTCGGAGCGATCCACGGTAATCCCAAAGCGATGGACGACTTCGCTCGGATGAACGCGGGGACCATCTCCCCGGCGGCGTTCTTCGCCCCGCAGAACGTCGAGGCGATCCTCTCGTCGGCCGGTGCCATGGAGGCGTGAGGCGACATAGCGAGATTCCTGGCGCCTGGGCCTAGCCTTTCGCCCGGAGATACTGCCACGGCCATTCGAGCGGATGCTCGAGGCGCTTCGCCGCGGCGAGAGGCCAGTACGGCTCGCGCAGCAGCTCACGGCCGAGAGCGATCATGTCCGCCTGCTCGTTCTGGACGATCGCGTCGGCCTGTTCCGGCTCGGTGATCAGGCCGACGGCGATCGTCGGCAGCCCGCTTCCGACGCGGATCTCCTCGGCGAACGGCACCTGGTAGCCGGGGCCGATCCGTCCGGCCGGGGGCCCCATCGGGATCGCTCCGCCCGAGGAGCAGTCGACCATGTCGATCCCGGCTTCGCGCATGCGGGGCGCGAGGGCGACGAAGTCCGCCGGAGTCAGGCCTCCCTCCGTCCATTCGAAGGCGGACACGCGTAGCAGGAGCGGCCGGTCCGCGGGCCACACCTCGCGGACGGCCGCCGCCACACGCAGCATCAAGCGCGCGCGGTTCTCGAGACTGCCGCCGTACTCGTCGATCCGCCGGTTCACGAGCGGGGTGAGGAACTGGTGGAGCAGGTAGCCGTGCGCGGCATGGATCTCGATGGCGTCGAAATCGGCGGCGAGCGCGCGCCGGGCCGCCTCACGCCATGCGACGATGACCGCCTCGATCTCTTGGGCGGTGAGCGGGCGCGGGGCGACCCAGCCTTCATCGAACGGGACGTCGGTCGGTCCGACGGGAATGTCGGGCCCGGCGCCCTTATGGGGAGACCACGCTTTGCGGCCGGCGTGAGCGAGCTGAGCGGCAATGCGGGATCCCTGCGCGCGGCAGAAGGAAACGATGCGGGCGAGCGGCTCGATCTGCGCGTCGTCCCAGAGGCCGAGATCGCCGGTGCTGATGCGGCCGCCCGGGGTGACCGCCGTCGCCTCGGTGAGGAGCAGGCCGCAACGTCCGACTGCGCGGCTGCCAAGATGGACGAGATGCCAGTCGGTGGCGATTCCGTCCTCGCCGGCCGAGTAGGTGCACATGGGGCTCATCGCGATCCGGTTCGGGATCTCGACGGAGCGAAGCTTCAGGGGTGAGAAGAGGTGAGGCATCTCACCACGGAGCCGGCTGGTGGAACTCCGCCCATTCCTCGCGCGCCGGGCCGTAGACCCCGGGGACCTTCAGTCCAGCCTGGCGCATCAGGACCGTCATCTGTCCGCGATGATGCGCCTCGTGGGCGGTGAACGCGGCGAGCGCCGCTCCGCGCCGCCACTGTTGTCCATACATGTCGAGCATTTCGTCGAGCATCGTGTCGGTCCATTGCGCCTCGATCTGCTCGAGGGCGCTCGAGCTCGCGCGGGCGTACGTCTCCCGGATCTCCCGGACGCTCGCCGGCACTGCGGCATCTTGTCCCGGGCAGGCGGGAGAGAGGCCGGTCCGTCCGAGCATTTCTCCCAGCGTGAGAGTGATGTGCCACGCGAGCTGTCCCAGGGAGCGTCCGTCGGGCGTGACCTTCTGGAGTAGCGAGGCGTCCGTCAGCTGGTCGAGCAGCTTCAGGGTGGATTGGCTTTCGTACCTGTAGCCGACGAGGAAGTCTTCAATCCTCCGGAACATTCTCACCTCCTGACGTTTGCCGTCACGGCCGGACGCGGGCGAGGAGGATGAAACGCGCGGCCGTCGATCTCCGATCGCCCGGTCCAACGGGCTGCCGCCCATGGGCCCATCGGCAAGGTGAACGGATCGTATCGCCTCGCTCGGTTCGGCGATATACTCTTCTCGGCTTCGTTTCGGGGCAGGCCGTACCCCGTTACGGGCCAGGTCCCCCCTCTCATTCATCCTAGCGGCCCGCCTTGAGACGCCGTCGTCCCAGAAGGAGCGTCCATGTATCGAGTGACGATCGTCGGTGTCGCTGTCGTGTCGGCCATCGTGCTGGCCGGTGCCGTTGCCGGTGTTGCGAAGGCCGAGGTGGGCATCTGCTGTTACCCGGACGGATCGTGCCAAATGGTAGAGGAGGCGGATTGCTGGGCGACCGGCGGTTGCGCCTTCTACCCTGGAGCCGACTGAGACCCCAACCCGTGCCCGCAGCCGGTCGGCTGCTGCTTTCCGGATGGATCCTGCCGCGTCTTCTACTGCGGCGAGGATTGTTACGACTTGGGTGGCGCTCCCGCGGAGAACCTCTGCGAGCCGAATCTCTGCGCGTCGCCGCAAGGCGCCTGCTGTTTCGACGCCGGCGAGTGCTTCGTCGAGACGGAGGTGGAGTGCCTGGCGCGCCCGGACTACTGCTCGTGGTCCGAGGGAGTCCCCTGCGACCCGAATCCCTGCTCCTGCTCGCTCGTCGGTTGCTGCTTCGAGGACGGCTCGTGCGAACTCTACCTGCTACCCGAGGAATGCTTGAACGACGGCGGTGTGATCGACGGTCATGCGTGCGAGCCGGATCGGTGCGAAACGGTCCCCGGGGCGTGCTGCTTTCTCGACGGCGTCTGCCGGGCCGTGAGCTACTTGGAGTGCTACGCGGCGGGTGGTTCGTGGACGTGGGAAGGTCCGGGGACGCTGTGTGAGCCCAATCCTTGCCCGAACACGCCGGTCTTCGCCTGCTGCTTCGCGGACGGGAGCTGCATGGAGCTGGTCGAGATGGAATGCGTCGCTTCGGGAGGTGTGCCGCAGGGCGCGTGGAGCGACTGTATGCCCAACGAGTGCGTTCCGGTGGCCGTGGAGATCCGAAGTTGGGGTGCAATCAGGGCGACCTACCGCTAGCGCGCCGCGCGGGCTAAGATCGCCGTCGCGCGGGGGTCTGTGACGGCCGTCGCGCGCGGGTCCAAGACGGCCGTAGCGGGCCGATGCGGCCAACGGAACCTCATGGGGAATCGCCCCGAACAGAATCAACCAAGGAGTCCGGCCTTGAGCCTTGTGGATCCCTCTTTTGAGTACCGACCGCTTGCCGATCCTGATGTCGAGTCCGTCGAAGAGGAGCGCCTCCGCGAGATCCTCACGCAATGCTTCGCCTTCCCGCTCGCCCGGTGGAAGCCATGGTCCGATCTGGTCGGCAAGGCAAACCTACGGACGCTTTGGACCGAGGGGCGCATGGTTGCGGGTCTGGCGGTTCTGTGGATGGGCCAGTACTTCGGCGGCCGGAGAGTCCCGATGGGGGGCATCGCCGCCGTCGGCGTGCCGCCGGAGGAACGGGCGACCGGGGCGGCACGCGCGCTCATGATCGGTGTGCTCGAGGATCTGCACGCGCACGGGCACCCTCTGTCCGCGCTGTATGCCTCCACGCAACATCTGTATCGGTCGGTCGGCTATGAGCAGGCGGGAAACCGTGCCGAGCACACCATGCCGCTGACCGGGTTCTGGGGGAAGTGGGATCGCTCGATCCGAATGGAGCCGGTGAAGCCTGCACCCGAGAATTTCGCGGCGATGGCGCGTCTGCAGGCGGAGCGGACGAACGGGAATCTCGACCGCTGCCCCGGACTGTGGCAGAGGCTCCTGCGATCGTGGGAAGGCGAAGCCGTCCATGCCTACCGGATCGGCTCGGAAGCCAGCCCCGACGGATACATCATCTTCACGCAGTCGCCGGGGACGTCCGGCTATGACATGCGGGTGCGTGACTGGGCGGCACTATCGCCGAGCGCGTATCGGCGGATGATGTCCTTCCTTGCCGATCACCGGTCGCTTGCGCGCGAGATCACCTGGCACGGCGCGGAAGTGGAACCGCTTCTCTGCTTGCCCGAAGAGCAGGTGTACCGGTCGGGGCGCGGGGAGCGCTGGCTCCTTCGCATCGTCGACCTTCCGAATGCTCTCGAAATGCGCGGGTATCCCCCCGGCCTCGAGGCGGAACTGCACCTCGACGTCGACGACGAGGTCATCCCGGCGAACATGGGGCGGTGGATTCTGCGAGTGGTGGACGGCACAGGGACGGTGGTGAGCGGCGGGAGAGGAGACCTGCGAGCCACGATTCGGGGAATGGCGCCGCTCTTCAGCGGTCTTCTCGCACCGCGACAGCTTCGAGACCTCGGCTGGATCGAGGCGGGGGATGAGGCGCTCCGGGACGCGACACGGATCTTTGCGGGACCGGAGCCTTGGATGAGAGACGCCTTCTGATCGTCTGATCGTCGGATCGTCGGATCGTCGGATCGAAGAGGCGAGCAAACCGGCCGGCTAGGTGTCGATGAGCCGGCGAATTCAGATCAGCCAGTTTCTGTCCCGGTACTCGTCGATCTCCGATCGAATTTTCCGCGAATCGATACCTACGCGCTTGAAGATCCGGTAAAGACCCGTGCGAGATACTCCCAGTTTTCGCGCGACCATCTGGATCTCGCCATCGCAGTCCCTGATGAGAGTGCGGAGTCGGTCGGGATCGGCGAGGATGCCTTTTGCCTGCATGGGCGGAATCACTCGAGCATCCCGATCCTGATCTTGCCTCGGCCAGGTCTCCATGGGTTCCTCGCCCTCGTAGAGCGTGGCGAGTCGCAGGATCTCCATCCGAAGCTGACGAACATTGCCCGGCCAGGAATAGCGCCGCAACTCGTCGATCACCGGCTTGCTGAATCCCGGGAAACTCGGCCGGTTCGAACGCCGCGCTTCTTCGACGAAATGCTCGATGAGTTCCCGAATGTCAGCGCCGCGTCTTCTCAGCGGCGGCATCACCAACCGGATGTTTGAGAGGCGGAAGAAGAGATCCGGCCGGAAGCGGCCCTCAATGACGAGCTCAGCGAGATCGACGTGCGTCGCCGCAATGATCCGTACCAGTACCTTCATCACCTCATCGGAGCCCAGCGGCCGAATCTCTCCAGAATCCATGAGACGTAGCAGGCGTGCCTGGGATTCCGCGGGAAGCTCCCCAATCTCGTCGAGGAAGAGCGTCCCGCCTTCCGCGGTGCGAACGAGGCCGCGCCGGCTCGTCCGCGCGCCGGTGAATGCTCCGCGCGTATGACCGAACAGCTCGGCGTCCAGGAGGTGAGGTGGGCAAGTCCCGCAGTTGAACGCCACGAATCTTCCGCTGAAATCGGAGAGTTTGTGGAGAGCCTGGGCGAGCAGCTCCTTCCCCGTACCCGTTTCTCCCTGAACGAGAAGCGTGAGGTCCGTGGGCGCCAAGAGACGCGCTTGGCGCATCACCTCGACCATCGCCGGGGAGCTTCCGATCATTCCATTCGCACGCAAGAGCGCGACCAGCTCCTCCCGGGTAGTCCCACGGAAGTCGCTACCGGACGGCTTGTGGGAGGATGGACCGCTTCCCGGCTGCTTCATGCCGAGCAGCTTGAGAACTCTGCCGTGCTCGAACGTCTCGTCGAGTTCTTTGAGGATAGCTAGTGCCTCCCGCCAGTAGGTCGTCGCTTCTTTCTTGCTCCCCGTCGTGTCCGCGATCTGGCCTTTCACTCGGAGGATCGTGGCCAGTTCATAGCGATCCCGGTTCGCATGAGCCTTCTGCTCCGCCTCCCCAGCGATTCGCGCGGCGTCCTCGTAGCGCTTCTCGTAGAGGGCGACTTCTGCAAGCCTACGCAGGACTTCGGGGACGATGTCGCCGCCAGGCGCAATCCGGTTGCCTATTTCAAGGGCTTTCTGGAGCAAACGTCCAGCATGCTTGTACTGCTTCGCTGCTATGTGGTACTCGCCGGTGTACTCCAGCGCGATCGCGAGGCGCCGCGGGGAGGGCTGTCGACGGGAGAGACGGAGCGCACGAGACAACTCCTCGCGAGCGCTCCCGAGTCGGTTGGATCTCACTAAGGCGAGCCCCAGGTCAGATCGCCCGGTCACCTCTATTGGCAGATCGTGCATCGCGCTAGCTATTCGGACGGCCTGTCCGAGTTCGTCGCAGGCACGAGTAAAGTCCCCCCGCAAGAGGTGAATGAGGCCTATGTTCAGAAGGCACGCCATGTAGTTCTTCATCAGCCCCAAATGGGCATAGAGCTCTTTCGATGCGTTAAGGTGCTGTAAGGCCTCAGGCCAATTCCGGTCTCTATTGGCGAGAAGCCCCAGGCACATTTCGGTCCTGGCTACACCCTCCTTCCATCCATTCCGTTCCGACTCAAGGACAACATGGCGGAACACCGCCCTCGCTTCCTCGAGTTTGCCTAGGCGGGTCATGCATTCTGCGAGATTCGTTTGCAGCCAGATCTCCGAGACCGACGATGTCGAACCAAAAGCGAAACGACCGAACTCCTCGATGCACTTATGGTAGTCGCCAGCGTCAATCAGCAGCCTGCTATCAAGCACCCGGAGCTCGGCCTGGAGCACGGGGTCAGCCGGGTCCGCAATCTCGGATCGCACCGTGACTGCTTCCGCGGTCTTCCCCTGTCTGCGAAGGGCGTCCACGAGCACGAGCATCGATTCGAAGACGACGTATCCGTCGTCCGTTTCGGAAAGGGCTCTCCGAGCGTGAAGTTCCGCTTGTGCGTACGCTCCGGTCTCAAGGTACACACGAGCCAGTGAGAGCCACCTCGCGGCTTTGTGGATCCTGCTTGTCGATCCTGGATCCATGGTCAACCGAAGACCGACCGGAAGATGAGGAGACGGATTAGAGCCACCACAGGTAGTGGTGCGGGGTGATTGGAGTTGCGCATGCCTTTCACGGAGAAATCGTTAGGGACTTCAGTCGGTTCCGGGTTTCGGGACAGATCGAAATCCGGTGCGGGGGGTTCAGTCTTTTCGGGCCATTCGTCGCCGTCACCGTCATGCACAGGCGCCATGGAAATCGGCTGAATCTTTGCCAGGCACTCGGAGGGGTTAGCCGACGGCAAAGCACCGCAGATGAGGACAATTACCATCAGGATGGTGAACAGTCCCCAGCGGCAAGCTTTAGCGCTCGAGCGGATCGGCTTCATTGGCGGCCTCCCTTTAGGGGGTGGAAGGGTCAGCCATTGCTCCGCTGCACGATGCCCCTTTCTCGTGTAGCGAGGGTAGATGCACGCGGGGGAGGTGGTCAAGAAACTTTCGAAAGACGGAGCCGGTTCTCCCCCTCCCATGTATCGGCAGGTTCCGACTTGGCAGCAGTCCAGGGGCCTGCGTTGAGGTACTCCGAAGGGTTAAGCCGCTAGGAAAAGTAGGATTGGGGTTGTGCAGCGATGAGGAAGCGCATGCGACACCGGTCACCCTCGAAATGTGTCGGCTGATGTTTCCACCGGGCCCGGACTGTGAGCATTTCTTTCCACATCGGCTACCTCCTGACCGACCGACCGACTCTATCACCCGCGATGAACCGAGCGGAGACGCAGTAGTCGATTGGGCTTGTCATGGCGTTTCGACTTGATGATCCGCTGTCGTCCCCGGTCGAAGGCGTTGACTCGCGGCCGACGACCGCGGCGGCCGCAGCTCGGGCGCCACGCGGCGCCCCACCTCTCCATCCGTCCCCAGTCGGTCTATTGCTCGTTCTCGTGAAGGACCGGCTTGATATCCAGGATCAGCGTTCCGTCGATCGCCTCGAGGGGATGGACGCGCAGGCGCGCCGGGGGCGCGACCTCCAGAACGCGCACGCGATGCAGACCAATCGGGTTCGGCCGGTCGGGTGAGCGCGTGGCGAAGACGCCAATGAGCGGCTTCTCCGGATCGTCGCGCGGGCGGG
This sequence comes from Candidatus Eiseniibacteriota bacterium, assembly GCA_041946735.1. Lineage (GTDB taxonomy): Bacteria > Eisenbacteria > RBG-16-71-46 > CAIMUX01 > VGJL01 > JBHGAY01. Next base: position 51,848 of record JBHGAY010000025.1, on the reverse strand, counting down.
TCTTCAGGACGGATCGGTCGCCGAGGTGCAGCCAGGTGAGGAGCAGGATCCAATCGCCGCTCACGATCCCGGCGATCGCATCCGAATAGAGCGGGTCGATATCGATCCAGGCCTCCGGAGCGCCCTCCGATCCCTGTCGCGGCGCGTCCGCCTTCGCCGTGAGCCGCGATCGCACGACGCCGATCGAGTTCATCTGAATGTTCGCTGGAATATCGTTCACTGGAATGTCACCACTCGTGCTGCCCCCGCCTTCTCGTTCGTCGAGACGCGAGTCCAGTGAACGCCCTTCGCGACTGCGCGAGACGCAGCGTCGCGTCTGTCGCGAAACAGGTCTTGGCGGCGCGCCAACGAATGTGCCTCCCTTTCGAGCGGCAAAACTCTACTCCTTTCCGGTGGACCGCGGGCGTTGGGTTTCCCCGTTCTTTTCGCTGTCACGAGCACCGCGGAGCATCACGAGGTCGAGATTCTGCAGAGTTCGCAAATCAGCCAGCATCTCGATCGCCAATACCTGTCCGCCTGCCGTCACGAACCGGAAGACCACGCGCGGCGTGCCGCCGACGGCCCACACCAGACCTGCCATACCGTCGACGAGCGCTGGCTGAGCGGCGCGAGCACGGCCGGCGAACGTCTTCGCCACGGCTGGCGCGCCGCGAACGATCTCGGGGGCTCCCATCCGCACGGCGGCGCCGTCCGCTCTGACGACCACGCCGGGATCCAGCAGCGAGAGCAGCCGACCGAAGTCACCCTCGCGGGAAGCCTCGAGAAAGGCCTCCACCACCGTCCGCTGTCGATCGCGGTCTGGCATCGCGTTGACGGCGGAATCCTGGTCGATCCCCTGCACCCGGCGGCGTGCCCGGCTGGCGAGCTGTCGAGCAGCTGCGGGCGTACGGTCGATGATCGGGCCGACCTCGTCGAAGGGGAGATCGAAAAGATCGTGCAGCACGAACGCGACACGCTCCGCGGGAGTCAGCCTCTCGAGGACGACGAGGAGCGCGATGCCGATCGAGTCGGCAAGAAGCGCTTCTTGATCCGGCCGCCGCGCCGCCGTGCCGCTCTCCGCGCCCGCAACAGACGGCTTGCCGGCGCGCGGGTCGAGCGGGTCGAACGGCTCCTCGCGACGGGATCTCCGGCGGCGCAGCATGTCGAGGCAGACCCGGGCAACGACGGTCGTGAGCCATCCGGACAGATTGCGGACGTCGCCCGTCCCGGCGCGGCTCAAACGCAGCCACGCCTCCTGGACCGCGTCCTGCGCCTCCGCGGCGGATCCGAGCATCCGGTAGGCGACGCGCTGCAGATGATCCCGGTTCTCTTCGAAGCGGGCCGTGAGCCAGTCCTGCCCATCCATCCTGCCTCCCGTTCTCGAGGAACGTCACATCCTCCGGTCTTCGTCCGTCATCGGCAATGACGAAGCAGGCGGGCCGCGTGTGACCGCTGCGACGGCTGTTCGGTGGCCGAAACCACAGCGGCACGTCCGAAACCGCAGCGGCACAGGGGAAACCACGGTGCGAGCACCACTGGCCGCAGGAGGAGACGAGGAGATGGAGATGCAGGCGCGTATGAGGAATCCGGTGGCCGTCGTCCCGGGAGCCATGGAGGCGCTGCATGCGCTGTCGTCGGCTGTGCAGCAGACCGGTCTCCCGGCGAAGACCGCGCGACTGATGGAGCTCCGGGCGAGCCAGATCAATGGGGATGCCGTGTGCGTGGACGGACATCCCCGGGTGATGAAGAAGGAAGGGGAGACGGACGAGCGAATCTTCGCGGTCGCGGCCTGGCGCCAGTCGCCCTACTTCAGCGAGGCAGAGCGAGCCGCGCTCGGCCTCGCCGAGGCCATCACTCGGCTCAGCGGCCTGGACGATCCCGTTCCGGATGGAATCTGGAAGGAGGCGGCCCGTCATTACGACGAGCGCGAACTCGCCGGACTCGTTCTGACGGCGGCCGTCATCAACGTCTGGAACCGTCTGAATATCGCGACGCGGCAGATCGCGGGAGAGTGGAAGCCGTGACGGACAGCTCCGCCGGCCCTCGATCGTAGCCGTCCGGCGCGCGCGCACACATCTCTCGCTCATGTCGCCGCCAACCGTTCGTCCGGAGGTCAGCCGGCCGACCCGCCCGCGGGCCGGCTGGCACGCTTCAGGATGCAAAGGACGCCGCGCGCGATCGCGGCGGCGCGCGATCGATGGCTTGATCCTCCGCGCCCGTGTGGTCTAGATTCCGCGTTCCGTTCCACACGGTCGGGCAAACGCACGCGCGCAGGGAGGATCCCATGGAGAAGCGCATCGTCGATCCCGCGTTGCAGCCGTTCCACAAGAAGGCCGCCGTCGACCTTTTCAACGAAGTCTGGACCCTGATGGAGAAGAACGACCGGACCGTCGAGGAGACGGATCGCATGATCCACGCAGCTCATGCTTCGCGCTTCCACTGGGGAGAGGTGGGCACGCCGGTCCATCTCGCTCGCGGCGAGTGGCAGGTGAGCCGCGTCTACGCGATTCTCGGTCGCGCGGAGCCGTCGCTCTACCACGCGCGCCGCTGCTTGGATCTCTGCGAGCGGCACGCGATCGGCGACTTCGACCTGGCTTACGCCTACGAGGCGCTCGCCCGCGCGCATGCGGTGGGTGGCGACCAGGAGGAGGCTCTCCGCTGTCGGGCGCTCGCCGTCGATGCCGGACAGCGGATCACCGACGAGGAGGATCGCAAGCTCCTCCAGTCCGACATCGAGACGGTTCCCGTACGCTGATCCGTTTCCCGGAACGAAGGCACGGAAGGCGTCGCGTCGCGCGAAGCTGCCGTCCTACAATCCGGCCGATGTCTCCTGAAGGAGAAACAAGTCGGCCACGCGGGCGCCGGCCCGGTCGGAGTGGCCGCGGTCCGGCCCATCGTGATCCGAACGCGGGCGGCAATCGACGGTCGCGCTGGGAGTCGATGCTTCCCAGCGCTCCGTGGACCGAGCGGCGCCGCGCTCTCCGCGATCTCTTCGAAACGATCGCGCCGAGCTACGACCGGCTGAACCATCTCCTGAGCCTCGGGATCGACCGAAGATGGCGCCGGGCGACCGCACGCGAAGCGCTTCGCGAGGCGCCCCCGGGTCCTGTGCTCGATCTTGCCTCGGGCACCGGGGACCTCGCCGTCGCGCTTCGCCGGCAGGATGGCGCGAGGATGATCGTCCGGCTCGACCTATCGGAGTCCCTCCTGCGGATCGCCGTCCCGAAGCTGCGGGAGGTCGAGCGCGATCGCCCGCAGCAGGCCGGCGCGCCTGCGGTCGTCGCCGAAATGGAGCGCATCCCGCTCCGTCCCGGCTCCTGCGCGGCCGTGACCATGGGTTTCGCGCTCCGCCACATTCAGAGCCTGCCGTCGCTGCTGCACGCTTGCGCGATCGTCCTCGCTCCGGGGGGGCGCGTCGCGTTCGTCGACATGTCGCTCCCCCGCTCGGGAGCCTGGGGGATCGCCTACCGCCTCTACTTCCGCAAGATCCTGCCGCGCGCCGCGCGGCTCTTCGGCGGCGATCGCGCCGCTTACGAGGCGATGGTCCGGTCCGTCGAAACCTTCCCGGGATGGGACGCGCTCGCGACCGCGGCGCGCGAAGCGGGATTCGTGGACGTGCGATCCATCCCGTGGACCGGGGATGCGGCGCGTCTGTTCCTCGCTACGAAGAGTCGATGAGGAGCAATAAGCGACAGGCGGATCGCGGGTCCACGGTTCGCCGCCCGGCCCATCACTCGTAGCGGTAAAAGCCTTCGCCCGTCTTTCGGCCGAGCTTTCCGGCCCGCACGAGCCGCTTCAGGATCTGCGGCGGCCGGAAGGTATCCGTCCCCAGCTCCTCGTAAAGGTGCTCCGTGATCCGCAGCCGCACGTCGAGTCCGACCAGGTCGCTCAGGCGCAGCGGACCCATCGGGTGGCGGTAGCCCAGCTCCATCGCGCGATCGATGTCCTCGGCCGACGCGACACCGGTCTCGAGCATCCGCATCGCCTCGTTCCCGAGAGCGATTCCGAGCCGCGAAGTGGCGAAGCCGGGGGAATCCCTCACGAGGATCGTCTGCTTGCCGAGGTGTTCCGCGAGGGATCGGGCCAGCGCGATCGTCTCCTCCGACGTCGCCTCGCCCCGCACGATCTCGACGAGCGGCATCGCGAGCGGGGGATTGAAGAAGTGCACGCCGGCCACGCGCGAGGGATCGCCGCACGCCGAGGCAATCTCGGTGACGGAAAGCGAGGACGTGTTCGTGCCGATCCGCGCCTGCTCGGGGGCCGCAGCTTGCGCTTCGTGCAGGACTTCCTGTTTGAGGCTCATCGATTCGGGAACCGCCTCCAGCACCCATTCGGCTCCATGGGCGGCGACCGCGATCGATCCGGCCGCATGCACGCGCTGCCGGGCGGCGGCGGTCTCCTCCTCCGTCGCCTTCTCGTGCCGGACTGCGCCGTCGTACGCCTTCGCAATCCGGCTCAAGCAGGCTCGCAACGCCTCCGGGGACGAATCGAACAGCATCACCTCGGCGCCGCGCAGCGCCGCCAGCGCTGCGATTCCTGCCCCCATGGTGCCTGCTCCGAGGACCGCGATCCTGCGTGGCGCGGCGTGCTCGCCGCCCGCCCCTCCGCCAGGCTCGCCGCCGCGCTCGCCGCCAGTCCCGGCGCCGCCGCCATTCGTATCCGCGCTCATGGCCCGACTCCGAAGCCCCGCATCACGACCTTCCCGAACGCGCGGCGATCCTCGAGGTAGCCGTGCGCTTCGCGCAGCTCCTCCATCGGGAAGACGCGATCGACCGCGGGACGGATCTTGCCCGCCTCGACGAAGCGCAGCGCTTCGAGCAGCTCCGCCCGGCTGCCCATCGTGGAGCCGAGAATCGAGAGGCTCTTGAAGAAGACGTAGCGCAGGTCGATCGCCGCTTGCGCTCCCGCCGTGGCGCCGCAGGTCACCAGGCGGCCGCCCTTCGCGAGAGCGCGGATGCTTTTCTCGAATGTCTCGCCGCCGACGCTCTCCAACACGACGTCGACCCCTCGCTTTGCCGTGAGCCGGCGTACTTCGTCGACCAGATCGGTCTCCCGGTAGAGGATCGTCTCCTCAGCGCCCATCTCGCGCGCCTTCGCGGCCTTCTCCGCCGATCCGGCGGTCGCGATGACGCGCGCGCCGAAGATCCGCGCGATCTGGATCCCCATCACGCCGACGCCGCTCCCCGCAGCCTGCACGAGGACCGTTTCGCCGGGACGCAGCTGCGCCCGGCCGACGAGCATGTGCCAAGCGGTGAGCAGGGTCAGCGGAAGGGCGGCGGCCTCCTCGTCGGAGAGGCCCGCGCCCACGCCCACGCCCGCGCCCGCGGCCGCGCCGGCGGCCGCGCCGGGATGCGGCAGAAGCTGGCGCTCCGGGAGCAGGACGAACTCGGCGCAGCCTCCGTCCCGCATCTCGCCGAGGATCCCGTACCAGCGGCAGAGCGGCTCGTGGCCGCTGCCGCACGCCTCGCACAGGCCGCATCCCATTCCGGGAGCCGCGAGCGCACGGTCGCCCGGCTTCCAGGCACGGACCCCCGGGCCGATGGCATCGACCGTCCCGCTGATTTCCGAGCCCGGTGTCAAAGGGAGGGGATACTTGTGGCCCGGCACTCCCCGGCGCACCCAGAGGTCGAGGTGGTTCAGTCCGACGGCCCGCACACGGAGGCGGACCTCGCCCGGCCCCGGCTCGGGCGCCGGCATCTCCTCGATGCGCAGCGCCTCGAGTCCGCCATGCTGTTCGATTCGCCAGGCTTTCATGACGATGCGCGGCCCCGTGGCGGCCTCACGCTCCCTGAAAACGCGCGGTGCGCTTCTCTACGTACGCTGACAAGCCCTCCTTCGCGTCCGCCGACTGGAAGAGCTGCTGCTGCAGCTCGCGTTCGAGCGCCAGCGCACTCTCGAACGGCAGGTCGCATCCCGACTGCACCGAGCGCTTGATCCGGCCGACCGCCTTCGCCGCCTTGTTCGGAGGACAGAACTGCCGCGCGTAGTCCATCACCGACTCCCAGAAATCGGTCGGTGGGTAGACGTCATTGACGAGCCCCCAGTCCATCGCCTCCTCGAATGTGAAGGTGCGCCCGGAGACCATCAGATCGATCGCGCGCGTCTTGCCGACGATCCTCGTCAATCGCTGCGTGCCGCCCGTCCCGGGAAGCACGCCCAGCGCGACTTCGGGAAGGCCGATCTTTCCGGCGTCCTTCTTCGCGATCCGGATGTCGGCCGCCATCGCGATCTCGAGGCCGCCGCCGACCGTGTGGCCGTTCAGCGCCGCGATCACGAGCTTCGGCGTGTGCTCGAGCCGGTTCAACGTCTCGTTGGCGTGCAAGCAGAAGTAGTACTTGAACGTCGGAGTCACCGACGCGAGCATCGCAATGTTCGCACCCGCCGAGAAGAACTTCTCTCCGGCACCGCGCAGAACGATCACATGGACCGAATCGTCCATGCGGGTGCGCAGGATCGACTCGTCGAGCTGGCGCATCATTTCGTAGGTGTACGTATTGGCCGGCGGATCGTCCATCGTGAGCACCGCGATTCCGCGATCCGTCTCGTAGTGGACCAGGATCTTGTCGGCGCGATCGCTCGTCCCGCCTCCGGCGCTGCCCTGGCCGTTCGACTGCACGCTCTTCTCGTTCTCCACGCCTACTCCTTCCTTCGCTTCCTTCGGTGCCTTCGGTGCCTTCGCTTCCTTCGCTGCCTTCTTTCCGTCGCGTCCTTCGCAGCCGTCTCTACTTTCTGCCTTTCGTTGCGATCACGGACGCCGGGCGCGCACGCCCTATCCGCGGGGGGGCGCCAGGTTCACCCAGACGCTCTTCACCTGCGTGTACATCTCGATCGCCTCTTCCCCCAGCTCGCGCCCGAAGCCGCTCTCCTTGTAGCCGCCGAAGGGGGAGGCGGGATCGAAGAGGTTCACCGTGTTGATCCAGACCGTCCCGGCGCGAAGGACGCGGGCGACTCGATGGGCCTTGCCGATGTCGTTCGTCCAAACCGCCGCGGCAAGCCCGTACGGAGTGTCGTTGGCTTTCTCGATCGCCTCCTCGGCGGTAGAAAAGGTCAACACGGAGAGAACCGGCCCGAAGATCTCCTCGCGCGCGATCCGCATCTCCGCCCGCACCCGGTCGAAGACAGCCGGCTGGATGAAGAAGCCGCGTCCGTCGATCGAGAGCGGCTCGCCGCCGGTCCGCAGGCGGGCGCCGTCGTCGCGCCCGCTCCGTACGTAGGAGAGGACCCGGTCGCGCTGGGACCTAGAGACGACCGGCCCGACGCGAACCTTGGGATCGCGAGGGTCTCCGACCTTCAACGTCTTCGTGCGCTCGACGATCCTCTCGACGATCTCCTCGGCGATCGGCTCCTCGACGAAGAGACGGCTGGCAGCGGAGCAGACCTCTCCTTTGTTATAGAAGATCCCTCCCGTCGCTCCCTTGACGGCCGCGTCGAGATCCGCGTCGGCGAAAACGATCGAGGGCGACTTGCCGCCCAGCTCCAGGCTGACCGGTGTCAGCGCGTCGGCGGCCTGGTGCATGACCGCGCGTCCGGTCGCGGTGGAACCGGTGAAGGCGATCTTGTCGATGCCGGGATGACGGGCGAGCGCCGCGCCCGCCTCCGGACCGAGCCCCGGCACGACGTTGAGCACGCCGTCGGGCAGTCCGACCTCCTTCGCGATCTCGGCGAAGCGCAAGATCGACAGAGGCGTGAGCTCCGAGGGCTTGACCACGACGGTGTTCCCGGCGGCGAGCGCCGGGGCGATCTTGTACAGGGCGAGGAGCAGCGGGAAGTTCCAGGGGACGATCAGTCCCACGACCCCGACCGGCTCGCGAAGCGTGTAGTTGAGGATCTGCCCGCGAACCGGGATCGTCCGGCCGCCGACGCGCTCGCAGATCCCCGCGTAGTAGCGCAGGATGGCGGCGCCGAAGGGCGTGTCGATCTTCGAGGCTTCGAACCAGGTCTTCCCTTGGTCCCGCACCTCGAGCATCGCGATCTCCTCGAGGTGCGCGTCGACCGCCTCGGCGAGCCGCCAGAGCAGCTTCGCCCGGTCTGCCGCGGCCATCGAAGGCCAGGGGCCCGACTCGAAAGCGGCCCGAGCAGCGCCGACCGCGTCGTCGACGTCCTCGGGCCCGGCGGCGTCGACCTCCGTCAAGATCTCCTCGGTCGTCGGGTCGATCGTTGGGATGCGGCGTCCCGTCCGGGCCTCCCGCCATTGCCCTCCGATCCAGAGGCGTCCGGGGGGAAGGAGCAGCTTCTCGTCGGTCCTCTCGGTCGCGCTCACGCGAGTCCTCCCTCGGGCCGGCCGGTCCGGCCCCGGGCTCCGGGCTTCGTACTCCGGTTGCCGGGCCTCGTACTCGGGCTCCGGCTTCGTTTCGGGCTTCTCTCGTGGTCCCCGTGCAGGCGCTCCGCCCGGGGACTGGGTGGCCGACGCGCCTCCATGAGGGGCCCCGCTCGGCTGCCGCCCGGACGGCGGATCGCCCGGTCGAGGCGGAACGGGTGAGCCTAGCATGCCCCGCCGGGGCGGACCAGCGAGGGGGGCCCGGGCGCTTGCCCGGCTGCTCTCAGCAGGCGTGGGCGGCAGGTGGGCCGGCGCCGCCGTGAACGCTGCCGGCGCCGGCGGTTGCGGGACGCCGCACGATCCCGTAGATTGCGACATCGCGTATGGAGAATCGGTATGGGAAGGCCGTCAGCGTCGTCGTACCCGCCTACAACGAAGAGGAGGGGATCGCCGACGTCGTCCGTCAGATTCGCGCCTTGGCCGGCCCGATCGAGCTGATCGTGGTCGATGACGGATCCACCGACGCCACCGCTGCGCGAGCCGAGGAGGCCGGCGCCTGCGTCCTCCGGCATCCCCGGAACCGGGGCTACGGGGCCTCTCTGAAGACCGGAATCCTCGCCTCGCACGGCGAGGCGATCGTCATCACCGACGCCGACGGGACCTATCCCAACGAGCGCATCCCGGAGCTGGTCGCCATGCTGGAGCACCACGACATGGTCGTGGGCGCGCGAACGGGCGCGAACGTCGCGATTCCCCTCATCCGGCGCCCGGCGAAGTGGATGCTGAACCGCCTGGCCGACTACCTCAGCGAATCGAGGATCCCGGACTTGAACTCCGGGCTGCGCGCCTTCCGGCGGGAGAGTCTCGTCGGATTCTTCGGGATCCTGCCGAGCGGCTTCTCCTTCACCACGACGATCACCCTCGCCATGCACGTCAACGATCTCGCGGTGGCCTACGTCCCGGTCGACTATCACGCGCGGCAGGGGCGCTCCAAGATCCGGCCGATCCAGGACACGTTGAACTTCGCGGCGCTCATCGTCCGGACGATCCTTTATTTCCGGCCGCTGAAGATCTTCCTGCCAATCTCCGCCTTCCTTTTCCTGCTCGCGATCGGCATCTTCATCTACAGCGCCCTCTTCACGGAGAAGATCATGGACGCCTCGGTCACGATCACACTGATGACCGCATTCCAGATGGCGGCCATCGGGCTGCTCGCGGATCTGATCGACAAGCGGTGCCACAGGTGATGTAGGGAGAGGGCGAGCTGGGGGCCACAGGGCCACAGGGCCACACGGCCACAGAGCACACAAGGGGCGCTGGGCCTCTGCGCCGGTCGACGTTGCGAGGCCGGTCGTTGCCTTGCAGCCCTGCGCCAACCCGGGGGGATCGAGAGAGTGATCGTCGGGGTCGGAATCGATCTGATCGAGACGGAGCGGGTCCGGCGGAGCGCGGAGCGCTTCGGCCAGCGCTTCCTCTCACGCATCTACCATCCTCGCGAGCTGGAACAGACCCGCGGGGACCGGGTTCAATACCTCGCCGCGCGTTTCGCCGTGAAAGAGGCGGTTTTCAAGGCTCTGGGGACGGGTTGGGCCGCGGGGATCCGATGGATCGACGTCGAGGTTCAGAACCTCACTTCCGGCCAGCCGATCCTGCTGTTGCATGGGGGAGCGGCGCAACGCGCCCGCGAGATGGGAGCCGACCGCTTCCACGTGTCCATCACTCATACCGCGGGCTATGCCGCCGCCGTCGCAGTCCTCGAGACGACGGGGACGGAGGCGCCCTCTGCGAGGTCCGGATGATCCGCGTCTGCGCCCGCCTCCTGGTCCTTTCGGCCTTCACCGTCCTCCCGGCCCTCATCGTCCTGCCCGCGGCGACGCCGGCGTTGGCGCAGAACGGGCGGAGCGTGGCCCCGAACGATCCCTTCGCGCAGTTTCCGCAGGTCCCCACGCTCGACATGTACGGGCAGGTCCGGGGATTCCGCGCGGAGATCGAGCAGGCAATCGCACGGGCGAAGCCGGGCGCCCACCGGGCGGACAGCCTCCTCGCGCTCTCCGATCGCTTGATCGCTGCCTGGGATCGCTATGGCGACCGGATCGACCTCGAGTACGGCGACGATCTGCCCAACATGCGCCGGAACCGGCCGTATTGGCTGATCACGACCGACGAGGCGGCCGACACCCTGACGGATCGGATCTCCCCGCTGATCGAGGCCTACATCAAGACCCATCCCGACGAGAAGCTCGGCCCGGTCCGGGCGCAGTGGGAGGCGCAGGCGGAGCAGCTCGGCATCCCGCGCACGCGGCTCTTCGGCTTCCAGTTCGTCGAGCTGGCGCGCCGGTCCGGGCAGCTCCGCCAGGTGCTCTCGGCCGCGAATCCCCAGGAGGCCGACGTCGTCCGGGACGCGAACCTCCGCTTCCTTTGGGACCTCGTGCAGTTCTACCGCCAGCTCCACGGAACCTGGTTCGATCGCTACACGATGCGCATCGCGCAGGAGGACTGGATCGTCCACAGGACGGAGGGACGCTGCAAGGATCCGAAATGGCAGATCGCCTTCAGCCTGCTGGCGATCGGGGTCGACACCACCAACACCGACCCGATGAGCGACAAGTTCATGCATCGGATCAAGGCGGTCGATCCGGAGTGTCCCGACACGGTCGATTTCGTCGTTCCTCTGCCGCATTTCCGGCTGATGGAGCAGGAGCTGCTGAAGAAGACCGATGCCGAGAAGCGGGAGCTTCTGCGGAAGGTGCAGAAGTACACCGAGGAGCATCCGCTCCCGACTCCCGGGAAGGCCGGCGGGGCGACGGGCAAGGAGGGCAAACCCTGAAGCCCAGGATCCTCGCGGTTCTGCCCGACCATCCCTGGCCGCCCACGATGGGAGGGAGGGTGCGGAATCTCGCGATCCTCGAGGCCCTCGCTCCTCGCTTCGAGCTGGAGATCCTCACGCTCGTCCACCGGAAAAGCCGCTTCGCCGATCCCGGCCCGGTCGCGCGCCTCGGCGCTTGGCGCGGGGTGCTCGCTCCTAACCGGCGCAGCCTGCTGCACCGGGCGGCCGGCCAGATCGACTACCGCCTGCGCGGACGCGGCTGGGAGCGAGAGACCTGGTTCCTCGGCTGCCGCGCCCTCGCCCGCGCCGTGAGCCGCTCGATCGCCGAGCATCCTCCGGATCTGGTCCACGTCGCCTACTGGTACACGCTGCGCCATCTGGCTCCGTTCTCCCGCCCGAGCCTCTGGGTTCTCGACACGCATGACGTGCAGTTCGAGCGCTGGGAGCGGATCCGCCACCGTCCGAGTCCGCGCGAGCGGGACGCTGAGATTGCAGAGTGGCGGCGGTACGACCGGATCGTCGCGATCACCCCGCGCGACGCGGACACCATACGGGCAGCGCTCGGGACCGCCGAGCCACCCATCTCGACGATCGGCATGGGAGTCGATCTCGACAGGTTCCGCCGGGGGGATGCGCTCGCGGCGGCGGTGACGACCGCCGAGGCGCCGACGACCGCGGATGCGCCGACGACCCCGGAGCCGGCCGGCGGGGAGGTCGTCTATTTCGGCAATCTCGGGACTCCGGGCAATCGAGACGCAGCGGTCCATCTGTGCCACGACATCCTCCCGCGGATTCGGCAGAGCCTCCCGGAAGCCCGCGTCTTGCTGGCCGGAGCGGACCCGGCCCCCGACGTGCGCGCGCTCGGCGCGATCCCCGGGGTGCGGGTGACCGGTGCGGTCGAGGATCCCCGTCCCTACCTCGCGCGCGCGGCCGTCTTCGCCCTCTGCCTGCGAGCGGCCAGCGGGATCCGCAGCCGCGCCTGCGAGGCGATGGCGCTGGAGCTGCCGATCGTGGCGTATCCCGAGGCGCTCGAAGGGATGGGATTCAGGGACGGGACCGAGGTCATCGTTGCGCCCGACGCCGAGCGTTTCGCCGATGCAGTCGTCGCCCTGCTGCGGGATCCGGGCCGGCGCGAGCGGATCGGACTCGCCGCGCGAGAGGCGGTCCGGCGCGACTATGGAGTGGCGGCCACCTATGGCCGCTTCCCGGATCTCTACGCCACGATGATCGACGAGGTGCGCGCGCCCTCGGGGCGCTTTCCGGAGGCGGGCCGTCCCGCCGCGAGGTGACGGTCCACGACGTGACGACGAGGACCCCGGGACGGCGAGCGTCCCGGGGTCCGAGAACAGAGGACCGAAGTCCGCGAGGAGCGAAGCTTACTTCGCCCCCTTCTTGAGGACCGTGTCCTTGAGGTTCTTCGCGACCGTGAACTTGACGACCTTCTTGGCCGGGATCTTGATCTGCTCGCCCGTCTGCGGGTTGCGACCCATCCGGGCCTTGCGGTTCAGGACCTTGAACTTGCCAAGTCCGGTGAGGGGAACGTCCCCGCCCTTCTTCAAGGTCTTCTCCACCACGGTCGTGAGGCCGACCAGGAACAACTTCGCCTGCTTCTTGTCGAGGCCGGCTTCCTTGGTCAAAGCCTCCACGAGCTGGGTCTTGGTCATGGCTTCCATCCCTCCTTGGTACGCGTTTCTTCGGTCTCGTCTGATCGAGGCCGCACCTTCTCTAGCACCCATTTCGAGAGTCAGGCAACAGGATTCTTCACGAAAGCCGCGAAAAATGCACCTCGCAGAGCCCCGAGGGGACGCGCGACCAGCGCCGGCCGCGTTGACTGCTCATCGGGCCACCGCTAGACTCCGCCGCAGAGTGAAATGCCCATCTTTGGTCCCACGAGTCCGTTCGCGCGGTCCCGCGCCGCACGGGCCGCGGTTTTCCAGCATTTCCGGCGTTTCCGTCCGGCCGCCCGCCCCGCCGAAGCGGTCGCGGATCGGCATCGAGGAGGTCTGATGCGCGCTCGACACGCTCTCTGGCTGATCCCGCTCCTTGCCCTGGTCGTCCCCGCGGCCGCGAGCGCGGCCGACCCCGAGGACGTCCTCCTCGGTTGGTCCTGGGGTCAGGTCTCCCTCGTCTCCGACGCGAGCGGGGAGATCGAATGCACCGTGAGTGACGCCCTCCTCCATCTGGCGGAGCCCGGGGAGCCGGACCTCCCGGCCCATCTGGTGCGGGTGCCGATCCCTGACGGCACGAAGGTCGCCTCCTGGGAGCTGGCGGGCGCCTCGACGTCGGAGCGCCCGGCCCAGGGGATCCTCGCGACGGCGCTCCAGGACGCTCCGACGCCCGACGGGGGCCCGCGACAGGTCGCCCTGCGGGACGACGCGTACGCCTCCGGCTCCTATCCCGCCTCGCGTGTCCGCTACCTGTCGACCTCCATGCGGCGCGGGCAGGTCTTCGCCCACTTCGCCGTCTACCCGGTCGTCGCCATCGAGGAGGGGGCACAGCTGTCCCTGCTCGAGTCGGGCCGGCTGATCGTCCATCTGGAGGGCGACGCGACCGCGCCGCGTCCACTGAAGGTCCTGCGATCGGGCGCGGAGGACCTCTGGCGCCGGGACTTCCAGGGGGAAGGAAGAAGCCAGGCGCTCCGCGAGGCGGTCAGCGATCTCCCGGCGCTGTCGAGCGCGCCGGTCGAGTACCTGATCATCACGACCGAGGCCCTGGCCCCCTCCGTGCAGCTCCTCGCCGACTGGAAGAACCAGTCCGGCACTCCGACCGTCATCCGGACGGTCGAGTGGATCCGGGAGAACTATCCCAACGGAGTCGATGACCAGGAGAGGATCCGTCACTTCCTGCAGGCCGCCTACCAGTACTGGGGAGTCCAGTACGTGCTGATCGCCGGCGGACCGGCCCAGGTTCCGATGCGGCTCGCGAAGTCCTACTCGTGGAATGTCCCGGCCGGTGTCGACATCATCACCGACCTCTACTACGCCTGCCTCGACGGCAACTGGAATGCCGACGGCGACGCGGTCTTCGGAGAGCCGGTCCGAGGCTCGAATCCGCCGAATCCGATCGGGGACGACGTCGACTTCGACGCGGAGCTGTATGTCGGCCGCATCCCGGCCTCCGACGCGACGCAGCTCCTGCAGTTCCTGCAGAAGTACGTCAACACCTACATCAAGAGCCCCAATACACAGGGGTATCTCGATCGAGTGCTGTTCCTCGGCGAGGTGCTCTTCGACGCGGAATGGAAGCGGTCGCTCCTTCCCCGCTGTGGGGCGTGCGGGAGCGGCTGCGACACCTGCGTCTCTCTCGACGGCGCCGGGGACGCGGTCCGGACGATCGGGATCATCGACCAGGCGATCGACGAGGGCCGCGTGCCGCCTCTGGAGAAGGTCGAGCTGTACGAGTGGTATGAGTACTGGCGCCAGAACGGCCGCCCGAACGCGCAACCCGAGACGAAGTCGTCGGTCATCGACAAGATCAACGAAGGGATGGGGCTGATCCACCACGTCGGCCATGGGGATCGAGACCGCATGTCGATCGGGACGATCGACGGCTTCGACGGAGCGGGCCGCCTCCTGACGTCGGATGCGCGCGCCGTCACGAACGGCGACAAGATCGGCGTGCTCTACTCGATCAACTGCAACTCCGCGGCGATCGACTACGACTGCGTCGCCGAGGCGCTGCTCTTCGCCGAGAACGGGGGAGTCATCTGCTACATCGGCTCCACGAACCTCGACTTTCCTGCCGCCGCGACCGGCTTCATGGAGTCGACCTACACAAAGATCTTCCACGACAAGGCGCCATATCTGGGCGACGCCTACTATCACACGATCGCGGAGCAGATGGCCGGCAACACCGGCTTCGACAGCTACCGGCGCTTCCTGAGCTACAGCCTGATCCTGCTCGGGGACCCTCAGATCCATATGTGGCTCGGAACGCCGAAGCCTCTCGAGGTCAGCGCGCAGCAGACCAGTTACACGCTCGGCGAGTCCTCCTTGACGATCAACGTCCGCAGGAACGGACAGGGGGTGCCGGACGTCCAGGTCTGCGCGTACAAGCCGAACGACACCTACGCGATCGCGACGACGAACGCCAATGGACAGGCGGTCGTCCCGTTCCAGGCGACGTCGACCGGCAACTTCATCGTGACCGCCACCGGATTCACGTCGATCCCCGGCACCTTCTCCCGCAACGTCGAGAAGCCGTCGGGCGAGGCGGTCGCTGCGACCGCCCTCGCGATCGACGATTCGCCCGGAGGACAGACGGCGGGCAACGGCGACGGCGTCTTCGATCAGGGGGAAACGGTCGGCTTGAGGGTCTCGCTTGCCAACGGCGGGAACGGCGCCTCCGGTCCTCTGACCCTCAGCCTCGGGCTGGAGCCGCCATCAGTGGCGGGGTACTTCGAGGTCCAGGACGCATCGGAGGATGTGGGATCGGTCGCGGCGAACACGACCGACCAGGTCACCGCCTTCCGGATCCGCTCCTCCTCGCCGGTACCGAAGAGCTTCCTCGAGAACGGCGACCGCGTGCCGCTCGTCGCGAGGATCACGATCACGCCGCAGGCCGGCCAGGCGCGCACCTACCGTCTCGCGCTGCCCGTCCTGAGACCCGTCTTCCGGGTCGAGGGGAGCGTGCGCTCGGAGGTGAGCGGCGACGGCGACGGCATCCCGGAGAACGGGGAGCGGATCAGCTGGCGCCCGGTGCTGCGGGATCTCGGAAGCGGGAGCGTGGGGGATCTGCGCGCGATTCTGACGCCGGTGCAGGGCGGGACGATCGTTGCCGGATACGACACCTCCTCGGTCGACGACGGCGAGGCGGGGGACCTCGTCACCGCGAATCCTCCGTTCCAGTTCGAGGTGCAGAACGCGGCGATCCTGAAGATGAAGCTCGAGGTGCGCTCGAAGCGGGACGACGCCTTCGTGTTCCTGTCGAAGACCGTCGATTTCGTCTCGCCATCGGCCCCGAGCTTCCCGGACACCGCGCAGCCGAAGGCGACGAAGGACGCGATCGTGCTCACCTGGACCAAGTCGTCCGGAGGCGACGTGGACGGCTACGCGCTCGAACGCTCGCAGGATCAGGTCCACTTCGAGAGGGCGCAGCCCGGCCTGGTCCGCGGGATGGAGTACTACCGCGACGGCGGCCTGGCAGGCCTCTCGCGCTACTACTACCGCGTGGCGGCGGTCGATTCGTCCGGCAATCAGAGCGCCTTCTCGAACGTCGTCGCAGCCACGACGAGCCCGGGCATGCTGTCCGGGTGGCCTTTCACGATCGTCGAGCCGCAGCTCGGCTGCCCGACCGTCGAGAACTTGATCCGCGAAGGGGAGCGGAACCCGTTCGAAGTGGTGATCGCGGGGCAGACGGTCTATGCGATGAAGGCGGATGGTCTCGAGGTGATGGACGGCGATCACGTCGTCTCTACTCCCGGCATCTGGGCCCCGGGCGTGCCCGCCTACTGGAACAAGCCGGCGGTGGCGGACATCGACAGGGACGGCAATATGGAGATCGTCGCGGTCTCGCGCTACGACGACAGCGGTCATGGGACGGCGCAGATCCGCGTCTGGCGCAACGACGGGACGTTGTTGTGGTCGAAGGCCGCCGGGTACAGCAACTACATGCTCTCCTCGCCGGTGATCGCGAACATCGACTCCGATCCGCAGTTCGAGATCGTCTTGAACAGCCGCGGATGCATCTTCGCGTGGAATCACGACGGAACGCCGGTGAAGAGCAGCAATAGCGACGGCAAGCTCGTCTATCTCGGAAGCGGGAACCCGTCCGATCCGGGCACGTGGCCCGGTCCGAACGATTGGCCCCTGACCTATGGGACGCCGGCCGTGGCCGACCTGGACGGAGACGACAGGGAAGAGATCGTGCTCGGCCTCGAGCGGAATATGACCGGGAGTCCGTCCGCCATCTATGTCATCGACGGCGACGGCTCGGTCCTAGCGAGCCAGCAGCTCGAGAGCGGCCTCGTCGGGGACTTCAAGGCGCAAAACAGCTCGGTCTCGATCGCCGACGTCGACAACGACCTGCAGTACGACATCTACCTGGCGACGCGCAACTATCTCTGGGGATTCGGCTATGAGCCGGGCTCGAAGCAGCTGATCGCGAAGTTCCCCAAGCGTCCGATCGACCAGCTTCCGACTCGATGGCCGGAGACCACGCCGGCTCTTGGGGACATCGACGGCGACGGAGACCTCGACGTCGCGCTCGGCGTCGGGCAAGGGCGCGTGACCGCGATCGACGCGACGGAGGGGACGGTTCTCCCCGGGTTCCCGGTCCGGGTAGCCCCTGTCACGAGCACGAAGATCGGCTCTCCGATTCTGATGAACCTCGATTCGGACCTGGCGGCGGAGATCGTCGTCGGCGACAACGGAGGAGTCGTCTACGCCCTGGACGGCGACGGCACGATGATGATCGGCTTCCCGTATTTCACGGGCGGGCGCATCCAGCATGGGCTCGCCGCCTGGGACGTCGACCGGGACGGCCACCCGAATCTCCTGATCCAGGCCGAGCAGCAGCCTGCGGTGACGATCCTCGATATCGACAACGTGAACTTCCCGGCCGATCTGGCGGCGGCCATGGCGGCCAATCCCTGGCCCTCGTTCCGCCACGACGCGCGCAACACGGGAAGGCAGGACGCGGCGGTGATCACTCCGGTCCGGACGCTGGCGGCCGAGGCGTCCGGAGAGGCAGGCGCGGCGCTGCTGATCTGGAGCACCCAGGAGCCGGTCGAGGTCTTCCGGATCGAGCGCCGCGATGCGATGGGCGGCTGGGAGCTTCGCGCCTCGGGCGTCGCGAGCGACTTCGGATCGGATGGCAGCTACTCGTATCGCGATCCCGCCGCTCCGGGCCGGCAGAGCTACCGCATCGTCGGTCTCGACGGCTTCGACCGCGAGATCCTGGTCAGTCCGACGATCGACGTGAACGTTCGCGCGCTCGAGCTTCGGCTGATCGGCGCGATCCCGAATCCCTTCAATCCGAGGACGGCAATCCGCTTCGAGTCTCCGGGCGCCTCTTCGCTCCGGCTCGAGATCATCGACCTGCAGGGACGGCGCGTGCGCATCCTTCGGCAGGGCTCGTTCGCCGGCGGAGCGGCTGAAGAGGTATGGGACGGACGAGACGACCAGGGCCGCGACGTCGGCTCGGGCGTGTACTTGATCCGACTGCAGGGGGGCAGCGCGAGCCGCACGGAGAAGCTGGTGTTGCTGAGGTGACAGGACCGGCGCGGCTAGACGCGAGGCGGCTAGGACGCGTGGCCGGCTGCGGCCGCGTGGCGGTTGCCGCAGCGATTGGAGGCTGCAGGAGAAGGCCGAAAGCAGGCCAGGGAAGATCGAGGCATTTTTGAGTTGAGGAGAACGCAGATCGGCCGATAGAATCCAAAACTCGAAGGCGTGATCCGCTGGGGAGTCGTCCAGTGGTAGGACACATGACTCTGGATCATGGAACCGGGGTTCGAGTCCCTGCTCCCCAGCCAGCATAAATGGAGACGATAGAAGAAGTTAGCCCGGTCGGTCCTCCCGGCCGGGTTCTTCGTTTGCCCCATGGCAAGCGGCCGGCTATCAGCCCCAGTCCCGTCGCCCGCGTTGCCCAGCACTTCACTCGGCTTCCGCTGATTCCTGTCAAGCCGTCCAGGGCTCAGGGTCCTCGAGGGGGCAGCTCTGCCTGCGCTCTGTCTTTCGTTCGTTGCGTGAGCGGCACGTGGTACGTCAAGGGGACTGCATGTACTGACTGCGTCTTCGCAGCCCGCCGCGGGTCTTCTCGATGAACGTGCGAGCCGCCCTTAGCCGCCGAAGTCTCCAGGCATGTGATAGAATCGTCGGCCGAACGAGAAGAGCACGTATGGCGCCGACCGTAGAGTGTGCGCGTGGTCCTGCAAAAAAGGAGGTCGCCCCATGAGCGCACGAGTTCCCGCAATTGCTTGACGGCCTCGGGGATCACGCTGAGTTCGCGAGCGCTTTCCTAGTGCAGGCCGGAGACGTTGTGGACTGCGCGGTCGATCCGATTTCCTTCGTTTACGACACCGTGCGAGTCGATATCGCCGTTGAGGGCAGTGAGCCCGTGTCGGTAGCGAAACGGACCTGGGGGCAAGTGAAGATGCTGTTCCGATAGACAGCGGAAGCCCGCCCGATCGTCCGAGAGAACATCGCCCAATCCAAGAGCTCAGCCGCCGCGGGCCGGCTCCCCGGTGTCGTCCCGCGGCGAAGCCTAGCAGCTCGGCAGCCCGGCCGTCTGTCAGGGTTCCCGCTGCGCTTTCGTCTGCTCCATCTCGATCGCGCGCGGGAAGAGGATGTTGTTCTCCTTGCTGATGTGCTCGTGCAGGTCGTCCTCGATGCGGGTCAGGCCGTCGAGCATCGCGCGGTAGGTATTGCACGCCCACTCGGGCGGCGCATATCCATCGGTCAGCTCGCGAAGGCGCTCGAGCCCGGAGCCGGCGCCGTCGTGCTCCGCCTCCATCTGACGGATCGGGTTCGCCAGCGAGCCGCAATGGAACGCCATCGGGCCCTCGCTCGCGTCACACTCGCGGATCATGGGGAAGAGGATCCGCTCCTCCTTCATCATGTGCGTCTCGAGCTCGCTCGCCATCTCGAGGAACGTGTCGCGGACGAGGGCGAGTCGCGCGTCGCGGTCGCCATGGACCGACGCGACCTTCTGCGTCATCGCCGAGAGCCGGGGTAGTTCGGAGCGCAGGTACTCGTGGTGCGTGCTCTCGATGTGGTCGGCGAGGTCCGAGAGGGAGAGCGAGGCGACTCCCCGATGCGCCTGACCGCCAGAGAGGGCGTCGGCCTCACGGCGAAGCGACTCGAGAAGGGTCGTGGCGTCGAGCCCCTTCTCCTGGCACGCGCGCTCCAGCGTCTTCTTGCCACCGCAGCAATAGTCGATTCCCGCGCGCTCGAAGACACGCGAAAGCGCCGGCTGGCGCCCCACGACGGCGCCTACCGTATCGGAAACATCGAAGAAGAAAGCATCGTTCGACACGCCTGAAAGCCTCCCTTTGTCGGCCTGATTCCATTCCCATCCACTCGTCAGACTACGGAAGGCGCAACGGATCTTCTTTGCGCCCGCTCAAAGACGGGCGAAATACCGTGCCGATCGGAATTCGGCTTCCGCGTCGTGGTGCGCCCTCGCCCGCCTCGCTTCGCCGTCCGCTTCGGTCGCCGCCCGCTCCGCGGTCCGCTTCGTCGCCGTCGCCCCCGCCTTGCGAACGCCCCGGCGCTCTGCTAGCGTCGCCGCGACTTCGGCGTGAAGGGGGGCGCGGTGGCGAAATCGGCGGACTGGCACGGGGCGTTCGATCCCGGACGGCAGATCGAGAGCGAGGGACGATGAACGGGCGGGACTGGCAGCGTCCGCTCGAGTTCGGGGACGCGGAGCCGCTGGTGCGCATCCTCGAGGAGGCGAGCCCCGAGAACCTCACCGCCGAGATCTGCCGCCGCCTCGCGCGCAAGACCGACGAGGACGACCTCTACCTGGCGGCCGCGCGCGCCGCGGCCCGCTCCACGCGCTACGAAGGGCTCGGTTCCGGGCGGGCGCCCCGCGGCCTCTATTGCCTGCGAGCCCATCGGGAGCTGGGATCCCGCCTTCCCTCCGATCTGCGCCCGTACCCGTTGATCGCCGCGTGTCGTCGCGTCCACGCGGAGATCCACGATCCCGCCTTCGGTCCGACGCGCCTGCTCGCCTACCCCCCTCATGCCGAAGGAAGCCGGGAAGAGATCCTCTTCACCTATCTCGAAGCGGTCCGCTTCGGCGACACCGATCCGGCCGACCATCTCCTGGCCTGGCTGCTGAAGAACGTGAGCCCCGACGAGATGGCCGACCTGCTCTGGACGAGCGGCCTCGAAGGGGCCTGCGTCTCGAGCTTCCGCCTGGCGGGAGCGGTCGAGGTGTTCCTCTTTCTGCAAGCGCTCGGCTGGCCGCACGCCGAAGTGCTGCTGCGTCCCGTCGTGCGCCACCAGGCGATGCCCTCCTCGCGCACCAACGCATTCGAGGCGATCCGCGACCGGATCGCTGCGGAAGGGTTGCACGAGCGCGCGCGGCGCCGTTTGCCCGGCGAGCGAGGCAAAGGGGACGACGACCCGGCGGCGGTCTGGGACCAGGCGATTCGCTGGGGACGAGCGGGCGCGGAGGAGAGGACGACGATCGCCTCGCGTCTGCTCTCCTCCGGATGGGCCCTGGAGGACGTCTGGGAGGCGATCTCGCTCGCGACGGCCCTCTTGTTCCTCGGGGCGAGCACGTCGGGCCGTCCCGTCCCTGCGGCGGCGCAGATCGTCGTCGCGACGCACGGCCTGCGCGGGATGCTGCGGCTCGGTTCGCTCGGGCAGAAGGTGCTCGCGACCCTGATCGCCGGTCGGAGCCCGGAGTTCGCGGCTCTCGGACCGGCCGACGTCGACGCCGGGGTGCGCCTCCTCGAGGAGGGACTGCGGGCGTCGCGCGTCTCGGCCGACGAGTTGGGAGCGACCCTGGAGGGCTGGCAGGCGGAGGGTGCCCTCGCGTGCGTCGCGTCGGCCAGCGCGCAGCCGGCCGGCCTTTCCGCTCTGATGCCGATCCTCGATCACCGGCTCGCGTTTCTGCATGGCCTGGAGGGACTCGGGCCGCTCTTCCATCAGGCGCAGTGCGACGCGTTCCAGGCTGCCCGCTCGCAGCACCGCTGGGTGCACCTCGCGGCCAGCGCCTGGCTGTGCGCGGTCTGGCCCGACCGGGGGCTCCTCGACGAGCCGAGCCTCGCGGACCTCGCGGAACGGCGCAGGCGCGCCCTGTCGCGCAAGCGCCGGCCGGCCTGAAACAAGCCGTCCCTCGGCTCGGAAGCAAGCCGTCCCAGGCTCGCTCCGCAGGCGGACGCTGCGGCCAAAGAAGGGTTGCGGACGGCGGAGAGCGTTTCCTAGAATCGCGAGACGCGGCGCTATCGTCTAGGGGTTAGGACGGATGGTTCTCAGCCATCAAACCGGGGTTCGAATCCCCGTAGCGCTAAGCTGAACGAGACAGGCGCGGGAGGATCTGCCCAGAGGCGGTTCCTCCCGTCTTGGTTTTCCGTCACGGCCCTTCGGCCGGCGCGCCCGGCGCACCAGGGGCGGCCGGTGCTGCCGACGCAGCCGGTGCATCCGGGGCGGCCCGTGCGGCCGATGCAGCCGGCGCGGCCGTCTCCCGCAGCTCCCGCTCCCCCTGCCTCTCGTCGACCCGCAGGAGCAGCACGATCCCGAGGACGAAGAAGAGGCCGACCGAGAGGGTCGCGGGGCGAAGCCCTCCCGACATCCAGGCGACGGCGCCGAAGACGAGAGGGCCGAGCACCGAGGCGAAACGTCCCGCAACGGAGAAGAAGCCGAAGATCTCCGCGGAGCGTTCGACCGGCGTCCAGCGGGCGAGAAGCGAGCGGCTGACCGTCTGCACTCCGGCGAGGAGCACGCCGGCGACGGCCGACAGGATCCAGAACTCGGTGCGCGCCGCGCCGAAGATGCCGACCCATCGTCCCCACGCCGTCAGAACAACCCAGCCGACGAGCTGCGCGAGGATCGTCGTCCGGTGGCCGGCGGCGTCGGCGATCCGCCCGGCGGCGAGCGCGCCGACGAACGCGGTCCCCTGGATCATCAGGAAGAGATAGATGAGCTGTTGCGTCGTGAAGCCGAGCTCGGCCGCGGCGAAGATGCTCGCCGTGCCGATCACCGTCTGGATTCCGTCGTTGTAGATCAGATACGCGAGCAGGTACCGGAAGATGTGACGCGTTCGCCGGATCTCGCCGAGCGTGCGCCGAACGCGGCGAATCGCCTCGCGCGCGCCGGCGCTTGCCGTCCCCGTGCCGCCCGCTTTGCCGGCTCGTCCCGGGATGGCCGGCTCCCGGGAGACGAGCAGCGGCAGCGCGAACAGAAGCCACCACACCCCCGCCATCGCGAAGCTCACGCGCAGAGCCTCGTTCGTCCCGGAGAGGCCGTAGCGGGCGGGCGCCGCGACGACAGCGAGGTTCAGGAGCAGCACGGCCGCGCCGCCGAGGTAGCCGAACCCCCACGCGATCCCCGAGAGACGCCCGAGGCGCTCCGGCTCGCCGAGCGTCGGGAGGATCGCGTTGTAGAAAATCGAGGCGGCGGCGAAGGCGGCGTAGGCGAGCATGAACAGAAGCGAGCCGCGCACCCACTGTCCCGGACCGACCGAGACGAGCGCGATCGTCGCGGCGATTCCGGCGATGCTGAAGCCGCGAAGCCACGGAAGGCGCCGGCCGCCAAGGTCGGCGCGGGCGCCGAGGAACGGTCCGGCGACCGCGACGGCGAGCATCGACAGCGAGACGAGCCAGCTGTAGAGCGTCGCGCCGGGAATCCGCGCGCCGAGAATCGCGATGCCCGTTTCGCCCCCGGCGACCGTCCGCGCGAAGTACTGGTTGTACAGGACGGCGAGTATCGTCGTGGCGAACGCGGAGTCGCCGACGTCGTAGGCGCAGAAGGCGAGGAAGGAGCGGAGGCGCGCGGATGCCGCCGTCGCGGCGGGCGGCACGGTCGTTGTGGGCGCCGTGGGGCGGGCCATCGCAGCGGCTACGACAGCGCCCCGCGCGATCGCGCGAGTGAGTAGAAGAGGATCGCCCCCGCCACGGCGACTCCGAGCGACTCGACGCCGTTCGCCATCGCGATTCGCACGCGCTCCTCGCATGCCGCCTCCGCCTCGGCGTCGAGCCCGCTGCCCTCCCGGCCGAGAAGCACCGCGGTCGCGCGGTCCAGCCGGATCGACTCGAGCGGGACGTTGCCGCGCGGGTCGAGCGCCACGCGCCGGTACCCGCTCCTCGCGAGCGTGGCGAACAGCGGAGCGGCGTCCGCGTCGGTCGCGATCGGCAGGCGGAAGACCGCCCCCATCGAAGCGCGGACGGCGCGCGGGTGGAACGGATCGACCGTCCCGGCGGTCGTGACGATCCCGGCCAAGCCGGCGGCGAGCGCGGTGCGCGCGAGCGAGCCGGCGTTGGCGGGATCCTGCAGGCCGTGCAGGATCGCGACGAGCGGCGGCCCGGCGTGCGCCGCGGCCGCGAGCAGCGGGGCGAGCTCGTGGGAGGGACGCGCAAAGATCCCGACCGCTCCCTGCGGGGTCGCGAGCGTAGAGATCGCCTCGAGGACCTTGCGGGAGGCGGGAACGAGCGGCGCGCGGCGCAAGGTCGCTTCGGCGCGCACCGGAGCGAAGGCGGCCGCATCGTCCGGATCGGCGAGGACGATTCGCGGTGCAAGGCCGGCACGGAGCGCCTCGAGCACGAGGGTCACGCCGTCGGCGAGAAGGAGCCCCGCGCGCCGCGCCTCGCGCGGGTCGTGCGCGATCCGGCGCGCCTCCGCCACCTTGGGATTCTGGCGCGAGCGAATCGTCTCGGGCGCCGGCGGGCGGCGGTCAGGCATGGCGCGGTCTCATGCGCCGTGCCGGAGCATCTCCTCGACGAGCCGGCGGACGAGGGCCGCGTCGACCTCGTCCTTGTGCGCCTTCATCACGACGCCGATCACCCGTCCCGCCTGGCCCGGCTGCGTCGCGCCCGTGTCGCGGATCGCCGCCTCGACGATCGGCCGCGTGGCCGCCTCGTCCAGATGCTTCGGGAGATACTCCGAAAGCGCTTCGATCTCCCAGCGCACCTTCTCGATGTGGCCTCTACCCGCCTCGCCCGCCTTCTCGAACTCGGCGATCGAGCGCTGCAGCTGCTTCACGTAGGTCGCCGCGACGTCGCGCACCACCGCATCGGTCAGCTCTCCCTGGAACCCGGGGGAGGTTCTCTTCTCGATCAGCTTGCTCTTCAACATTCGCAGGCAGTCGGCGCTGCGCAAGTCGCGCGCCTTGATCGCATCGTGAAGCCTGCCGTCGATCTGTTCCATCAGGGTCATCGCTTCCGTTCCCTCCAGCTCCCCGTCCTCACGGCCGCCGCCGCTCTCTCCAGCTCGGGCCGCTCGTCCAGGTCGTGTCGATCCCCGCTCCACGCTCGGTGTCGAGCGGATGCTCCTCGTCGGTCCCCGCCTGCGTCCAGAGCCTGCCGTTGCCGGCGAACTCCTTCGAGGGAGGGTAGGAGTCGCGGCCGCCCGTGTCGAGGAACAGCCCGATCGACTCGATTCGATCCCGCAATCCGCCGCGCGAGCCGATGTTCGCGCGCCCGAGCGTGGTTGCCGCTTCCACACGGTACCGGTCGTCGCCGGTCACGTCCCAGAAGATCCCGATGCCGTTCGCGTTGCCGCCGCCCAGCGAGAGATTCGGCGCGTCGTAGGCGTCGTCTCCGTCCCGCTCGTAGAGCATCCCGAGCGAGAGATCGTGCCCGGACCCCTGGGCCATATTGTGCGTCGCGCGGTAGCGATCGTCGCCGGAGCCTTCCCAGAGCACCCCGCATCCGAAGTGCGCGGCCGAGCCTTGCACGTACCACGTGCCTTCGTAGACGTCCTTGCCGGCCGCGTCCGCCAGGATGCCGACCGCGTACCAGTATGCCGCTCCCTGCCCGAAGACGCCGCAACGGTAGGTGTCGTCTCCGGCGCCGTCGGCCAGGATGCCGGCGCCGCCCGCGAGGGAGTGGCCGTCGGCGAAGTCCGCCCGCTTGCCGAAGCCGAAGCCTTGGGCGAGCGAGGAGTTGTGCTCGCGCGATTGCGCCGATGGGAAGCGGATCGTCGCATCGTCCGCGTCGTACAGATCGTCGCCGGACCGATCGACGAGAAGCCCGGCGCCGAGCACGTAGCCGAACCCCTGCGCTTGCTGCCATGCGTGGTAGCGGTCGTTCCCGTCGAGGTCGGCGAGGATCCCGACGCCGAAAAGGCCCGCGCCTTCGACGCCCGCGATCCCTTCGTAGCGATCGTCGCCTGCGCGATCGAGCAGGATGCCGATGCCGTAGAGGCCTGCACCGAGGCCGAGGTATCCGGCCCGGTAGACGTCGTCGCCCGCCTCGTCGATCAGGATCCCGGCGCCGAGGAGCCCCGCGCCGAAGGAGGGGCCGATCGAGTCGGCGGCAGCGGCGCTGCCGCCGATTGCGCCCGCGCCGGCCGCGACGCCGCCCGCGCCGTAGACATCGTTGCCGGCGAGGTCGATCAGGATCGAGACGGGACGATCCCACGTCCCGGCGGCTCCGGCCGCGTAGCGATCCTCCCCTCCGGTGTCGATCAGCAGCAGCGGCGCCGCCTCGCCGTCGTGCCGGTCGGGCCCTGGGCCGGCCAACACGACCTCGCCGAGCGGCGTCGCGACGCGCCACCCGCGCGCGGGCACGAGCCCGGCGTTGCGGCGCAGGGCGGGGAGCACGCGATCGAGGACGAGCAGGAGGTCGCCGATCCCCGCGTTCCACAGCGGAGCGTCGATCGCGAAGGCCGGCTCCTCCACCCGGCGCTGCTCGGCCGCGTCGAGCGTCCCGGCGTCGGAACCGACCAGGTAGGCGATCGACGCGCGCGCGAGCTGGTCCCCGTCGAGGCCGGCCGGCGCGAAGGCGTCGGCGCGGGCGCGGGTGGCGCGCACGCACGCCTCGAGCAGCACGGCGAGCGGGGCGGCGAGCGAATCCGGAACGTTTCGCGCCGCCGCGCGCAAGCGCTCCTGCTGCTCCGGCTGCATCGGCCGGCCGGCGGCGCGCCAGAGGTCGCGCAGCGCGCCAGCGAGCGGCTCGCGCTCCGGGAGCCCTTCGCGGATCTCCTCGACCGGGTTGGTGATCAGTCCGCGGCGGACGGCCGTTCCCAGCCGGCTCGTGGCGGCGACGAAGAGATCGGCGGGACGGTCCGCGGAGCGAACGAGACCGGCTTGGATCGCTCCGACGTCCCCGGGGATGCGAAGCGGGCGCGTCACGAGCGCGTCGTAGAAGCGCAGGCGCCCGCGATCGCCGCCGAAGAGCGAGAGATCGCGAAGGTCGATCGCGAGGGACGGAGGCTCGAGGTCGATCGCCGCGAGAGCGCGCCGCACGGGATCGGGGACGGGGGAGTCCGCGACCGGATCCGCGCCCGGCGACGGGGACGGCGCCGCGAGTCCGAGGGCGAGGGCGAGGAAGGGGAGGAGCATCCGCGTCGCGCCGTGGTGCGGTTGCGAGAGCTGGTGCGAAAGGCGGCGCGGGAGGCCGCGCGATTGCTGGTGCGAGCGACCGCGTGAGAGCCGGTGCGAGAGCCTGTGCGACAGGCGATGCGACAGCCGGACGGCAGCCCTTACGAGAACGGCGCCCATGCGATCCCCCCTCCTTGGTCCCGATCGGACCGCCCGGTAGTATACAAGCGTGCTTCACCTCATGCCCCCTCGGATGCCGCCGCAGCCGCCGCAGCCGCTGC
Organism: Candidatus Eiseniibacteriota bacterium; assembly: GCA_041946735.1. Taxonomy (GTDB): domain Bacteria; phylum Eisenbacteria; class RBG-16-71-46; order CAIMUX01; family VGJL01; genus JBHGAY01. Next base: position 24,577 of record JBHGAY010000025.1, on the reverse strand, counting down.
AGCCGCCCCGGCCCGCCGAAACGACGGCGAGCCGGCTCCTCCTCGGGCTTCTGCTTGTGCTCGCGTTGCTCGGGGGCGCCGTGTGCGGGCGCGAGCGCGCGGAGCAGAAGCCTGGCCCGATGCCGGCCGGGGGAGAGGAGTCGCTTCGCTCGTTGCTGCGTCAGGCGATGCTGCGCGCCGATCCGGAGGGGGCCGTCCTGGTCGTCCTGTGGACGATCGGCGAGCCGCCGCCGGATCGCCTCGCCTCGATTGCGCGCGAGTGGAAGCGGCGCGGCCTGGCGACCGTCGGCGTGGAGATCGATGCTCTCGTCCTCACGACGGGGCAGGCGCAGCCACGGGCGCAGGAGCAGGGGCAGGCGCCTGGTAGCCGTCCGGACGGCTCGCCGGCGGGGGGCGCTTCCGCCGCGGTCGAGTCGGTCCGCGCGTGGGAGCGGCAGCACACCCCCTCGATCCCGAGCCTGCTCTATACGGGGGACGCCGCCGCCCTGGCTCGCGTCGTGCCCAACGCCGTGCCGGAACCTTCCCTCGTCCTGTTGACGGCCGAGGGCGCGCACCTGTGGACGTCCTCCGGCCTTGGCGACGCACGCAAGCTCGAGGATCTGCTCCAGGACTATCTGGGAGAGCCGTCGGTCGCCGAAGCTGATCGCTCGGCCGCGCCGCGCCGCGCCGTGCAGCCGCTCCGCCTCGTGCCTAACGGCCGCGTCAGCGGATGAGCGCGAGGACGACCGGCAGGATCACCACGCTCGCGAGGCTCGCCAGCAGCACCGCCGAGGCGACCGAGGCTTCGTCCCGTCCCGCCTTCTGCGTCAGGACCACGTTGATCACTGCCGAGGGAAGCAGCGCGTAGAGGATCAGCACCTGCCGCAGGATCCCCTGCGGACGGAACAGCCACAGCGCCAGCGCGAGGCCCGCGAGCCCACTCCCGTAGCGCAGGAGGACCGCGGCGATCGCCGGTCGCAGGGTCGTCAGCCGCGTGCGCGCGAGCGAATCGCCGAAGAGGAACAGCATCAGCGGGACGGCCGCCATCCCGGCCAGGCGCGGAACCCGCAGCACGACGTCCGGCACCTCGATCCTCGCGATCTTGACGATGCCGGCGAGGACCGACGCCCACAGCGCCGGCTCCTTCATCGCCTCGCGAACCCGGCCCCCGCCGTGCAGCAGCACAATCCCGACCGAGAAGATCATCAGGTTCGTGACCGTGTAGCAGAGGACTCCGCGCGACAGCCCTTCGGTCCCGAAGTTCGTCAGCAGCAGGGGAAACGGAAGGTTCGCGGAGTTGACGAACGCGATAGGAAGGAGAAGCTCCCGGCGCGCGCGCCAACCGAGCGCGAGAAGCCCCATCCATCCGAGCAGCAGGCCGGCGCCGATCTGGATCAGCGTCGCCCCGGCCGCGACCGCGAACTCGCGCGCCTCGATCCGGGAATCGACGATCGATGAGAAGGCCAGGCAGGGGACGAAGATGTGCATCGCGAGCCGCAACGTCTCGCTCAGGTCGAGCTTCATGCGGCGCGCGTAGACGAACGCCACGGCCACGAGCCCGAACACCTCGACGACCGAGGTGGCCACGATCTTCAGGTTTTCGTTCACGCCGCTGGTAGACTACCGGGAGCCCGATCGCCGCGAAAGGAAGGAGGCGCCCGTTGCCACCCCTCGAAGTCCCCGCGTTGCCCCCTACCCGCAGACTCTTCGACGAGGACCCGTCCCGTCTCGCCTTCGACGCCCGCGTCTTCGCGATGACGCCGGGCGCGAGCGACGCCGGCCGATCCGGCCCGGAGGTCGCTCTCGACGCGACCGCCTTCTTCGCCGAGGACGGCGGGCAGCTCTCCGACCGCGGCTCGATCGCGGGCATCCCGGTCCTCGGCGTCCGGATCGACCCGCAGGGGACGATCTGGCATCTCCTCGCGCACGACCCGCCGCCCGAAGCCGCGTGGCGCGAGGGCGCGATCGTCCACGGCGAGGTCGACGCGCGCGTGCGGCGCGACCGGCGCCAGCAGCACAGCGGGCAGCACCTCCTCTCGCGCGCCTTCTCCGTCGTGCTCGGGCGGGAGACCGTCTCCTTCCACATGGGGGAGGACGTTTCGACGATCGATCTCGAAGGGGAAGGCAAGGCGGACCGCGACCGTGACCTCGACCTCGGCCGCGACCCCGATCGCGACCTCGGCGGCGACCGCGACCTCGACCTCGCGCGCATCGCGGAAGCCGAGACGCAGGCGAACGGCTGGATCTGGGACGACGTGCCGGTCGAGACGCGCGCCGTCCCGCGCCCGGGGCAGCTTCCGCTTCGCATCGTCGATATGGGGGGCATCGACGTCCAGCCATGCTGCGGAACGCACGTCGCACGGACGGGGGAGGTCGGATCGATCCACGTTCTCAAGCAGGAGCGCGTGCGCGGCCGCGTCCGGCTGCACTTCGTCTGCGGAGAGCGGGCGCTGGCGGCGTTCCGGACGGTCCTCGCGTCGGCCGACGCCGCCGCGCGCCTCGCGAGCGCCGCCTGGACGGATCTGCCCCGGGTCGTCGGAGGACTTCAGGAGTCGAGCCGGGAGGCGGAACGCCGCGCGCGGTCGTGGCAGGAGCGCTGGGCGGCGCTCGAAGGGGATCGGCTCCTCGCCGTCGCTCCACGAACGGCGAAGGGCGTCGCGGTCGTCGCTTCATGGATCGAGGGAGGCGATGCGGAGCTGCTGCGGCGTCTCGCCGGCCGTGTCACCGAGGCGGCGGCTTCCGCCGCTGCGGTCGTCCTCCTCGCCGGCGGAGATCCGGGCGGGCGCTCTCACTGGGTGGCGGCCGCTTCGCCGATCCTTCCAGCGGACGCGCCGTTCGATGCGCGCGCCACGCTGCAGGCGGCTCTTGCGCCGCCGCTCCGAGGCAAGGGGGGCGGAACCGTCCGTTTCGCTCAGGGATCGTGCGAGGAAGGAGAGGCGGCCTGCCGCGAGCGGCTCGATCGCTTCCGTGCCACCGCGGTCGCGCTCACGCCGGACGTCTAGCCCCCGTCAGCGGAATCAGCGGACGCGGAACGGACTCAGGACGCGCAGCCGACTCAGCGGACGCGGAACGGATGCGGAGCCGGGGTGGAGTCGTCCCACTCGACCTCCACTCCGGTCACGCGGGCGAGCGTCGGGCCGCGATGAAGATACTCGAGCAGGCGGTGCAGCGACTCCTCGTCGCCGCGCGCGACCACTTCCACCGACCCATCCGCCTGATTGCGCGCATAGCCGGCGAGATCGAGCGCAAGCGCCTCCTCGACGGTCGACGCGCGATAGCTGACTCCCTGTACTCTGCCGCGCACGATCGCCCGGAACTGTCGGACCCGTCCCTCGCTCATGGCGGCTACGATGCCTCCCTCCCTCTCCCTCGTCAAGCTCTCGCGCATCCCGCCGGCGCCCGCCCCAACGACGGCCGCCCCACCGGCGCCCGCTGCGCCGCCGGAACGCCTGGCGGCCGGCAGCGGAAGGGCCGGACTTCCCGCTTGCGCGTTCCGTCCGGCCCTCGTTACGCCCGATAGCGCCCGAGATCTATGAGATCGTTCAGCGGTAGAGAGAGCGCACCTTGCCCCAGCTCGTCTCCTCGGTTGCGACCGGGAAGTGGCAGATCTGTCCGCGGATCTCCCCGTTCGGATAGTTCACGGTGTGGATGTTCACGTAGAGCCCCTGGCTCTCCAGCTCGTCGAGGTATTGCGGATCGAAGTCGATCGTCCCCTCGATCGGAGAATCGAAAGGCACCTCCGAAAGAGGATAGAGGACCGGCCCGTTCTGCCCGGCGTAGCCGAGATGAATGTGGGCCGCGACCGCCTGGCTCGTCAGATCGGCGAACTCCAGGCGGAAGGTGATCGTGTTCTCGTCGACGAGTGTGATGCTGCAGACGCCGTAGCCGGGCGAGTCGTTCGGTGGGACTTCCTGCTCGCTCGTCAACGCCGCCTCGTAGAAGTCGGGCAAGGCCAGCGCGGCGCCCGCCCATCCGGACAGGAGCAAACAGATCGAGAACGACAGCAGCAACCTTCTCATGCATGCCTCCATGCAGATCACGCAGTCATGAGGCGGCTCCCATGGAGGAAGCCGCGGAACGGTGGCACGCCAGCAAGCTAGCGGAACGCTTCAAGGAGGACAACGCGACGCTTGCTCGCCTTCCTCGTTTTCACGTCGCGTCGGCCCGCTCTCGCATCGCGAATTCCGTTGCGTGATTCCCAAGTCATGACGGTCGCGATACGCGCTTTCGCAGCTTGGAGTCATGAAGAAGGGCATCACGAGCGGTATGCGAGGCGAGCGGCTTTTCGCGCTCTTGCGCGACGTCCTGCCCTCTCCTAGAATCCGGCCGTTCGTCGGGCATGGGGACTTCGATGGGCTGGCGCGAAACAAACGGCGGGAGCATCACCGAGATGGAGCGCTGGCTCCTGGAACGATTTCCGAAGGCGCGTTGGGAGACGCCGACCGAAGGGCTCGGCGTCCTCCGGCATCATGTCCGGCTACCCGGCGCGGGTGGGCCGCTTCCGCCAGGACACCTGTTCCTCGACCTCGAAACACTCGGCTTCGTCGGCCGTCCCCTCTTCCTGGTCGGAATGTTGATCCCGAGCGAAGGGCGCGAAGCGGATCTCGTCCAGCTTCTCGCTCGGGACTATGGAGGAGAGGAGGAAGCGCTGCGTCTCTTCGCCACCGACTACGCTCCGGCCCCCACCTGGGTGACGTTCAACGGCAAGAGCTTCGACGTCCCGTGCCTGAGGCTCCGCTACGCCTTCTACAGGATGCCGAAGCCCGCGCCGCGCGAGCACCTCGATCTTCTTCACGTCGCGCGCAGGCAATTTCGCGGCGTCTTCCCCGATTGCCGTCTCCAGACGCTCGAACGTCGCGTCTGCGGAAGATGGCGGGCGGGCGATCTTGGCGGCCGCGAGGTCCCGGACGCATATCACCGCTGGGTGCGCGATGGAGATCCGTACTGGCTCGAGCCGATCCTGCGTCACAACCGCGACGACCTGATCACCCTGGCGGAGCTGTATCTCGCTCTCGCCCTTCCCGAGGAGGAGGAGCAGCCGTGAGGCGACGACATCTCCCGGCCGGAGAGGATCTTCTCGGCCGCGTTCTGCTGCTCGCCGCGCGCAGCGGGCAGGCGGTCCACGTCCACGACGTTCCGCCGCGCCCCGCTCGCACCGCCTCTCCGGCGCGCCCGCTGCTCCCTGCGATGCGAGAAGCGCTCGCGCGCGCCGGAATCGAGGATCTGTATACGCACCAGGCGGCCGCGCTCGACCGGATCCGCGAAGGGAAGGACGTGATCCTCGTCACCGGGACGGCGAGCGGCAAGACGCTCTGCTACAACGTGCCGGTCCTCGAGACGATAGCGACGCATCCGGAGACGCGCGCGCTCTACCTCTTCCCCACGAAGGCGCTCGCGCAGGACCAGCTGCGCACGCTTCGCCGTTTCCAGAACGCCCAGTCACGGGGCGAGGAGATCGGCGGGGAGCCGGAAGGCCCGTTCTCCTTCCTCGCCGGCACGTACGACGGCGACACTCCGAGCAACTTGCGGACGCAGCTTCGCGAACGCGCCCAGATCCTGCTCACCAATCCCGACATGCTGCACAGCGGCATCCTGCCGAACCACGCGCGCTGGGCCGACTTCTTCAGCCGCCTTTCCTACGTCGTCGCCGACGAGGTGCACGTCTACCGCGGCATCTTCGGCTCGCACACCGCGAACGTGCTGCGCCGCCTCCTGCGCATTGCGGAGCACTATGGCAGCCGCCCGCAGCTCATCCTCTCCTCGGCGACGATCGCGAACCCAGGCGAGCTTGCGCAGCGGCTTTCGGGGCGGGAGTTCGTCGTCCTCGATCAGGACGGCTCTCCTCGCGGACGCAAGCACTTCCTGTTCTGGAATCCTCCGCGGATCGATCCGGCGGGGCTCGAGCGGCGCTCCTCGAACCTCGAGGCGCGCGACCTCTTCGTCTCGCTCTTGCGCGCGGGCTACCAGACGATCACCTTCGTCCGCTCTCGCCTGCTGACGGAAGTGCTGCTCCGCTATTGCCAGGAGGAGCTGCGGCGCGAGGGCGGGGGCGTGGCGAAGAAGGTGCGGGCGTACCGCGGCGGATACCTTCCGGAGGAGCGCCGGGCGATCGAGAAGGCGCTGTTCGAAGGGGAGCTGCTCGGGGTGATCTCGACGAACGCGCTCGAGCTGGGAATCGATGTCGGCTCGCTCGACGCCGCGATCCTCGTCGGGTTTCCCGGAACGATTGCTTCGACCTGGCAGCAGGCCGGGCGGGCGGGACGCCGCGAGGAGGAGTCAGTGGCCGTCCTCGTCGGACACAACCTGCCGATCGATCAGTACCTGATGCGCCATCCCGAGTATTTCTTCGGACGCTCCCCCGAGAACGCGGTCGTCGATCCCCAGAACGCGCACATCCTGCTCTCTCATCTGCGCTGCGCGGTCTTCGAGCTTCCGTTGCGCCGCGAGGAGGAGCGCGATTGGGGGGAGTTCGCTCCAGCCATCCTCGATCTCCTGCAAGAGCATGGCGAGGTCTCGGAGGTGCGCGGGCGCTGGTACTACGCCAAGGAAGGATATCCGGCCGCGCAGGTCTCGCTGCGCAACGCCGCCGAGAATGTCTACACGATCACCGAGACCGGCCGTCCGGACGGCAACCGGGTGATCGGCACGATCGACGAGCCCTCGGCGTTCCCGCAGGTCCATCCGCAGGCGATCTACATGCACGATGCCGAAACCTACTTCGTCGACCGGCTCGACACGTCGGAAAAGGTCGCCTACGTGCACCGCGCCGACGCGGACTACTACACGCAGGCGGTCAGCGACAGCCACATCGAGATCGTTCGCACCGAGATGGAGAAGCGGGTGAACGAAAGCCCGGTCGCCTTCGGAGATCTGAACGCGCACACGAAGGTGACGATGTTCAAGAAGATCAAGTTCGGCAGTCGTGACTCGATCGGCTACGGCAACGTCGATCTTCCGACCCAGTCGCTCGAGACGGTTGGCACCTGGATCGCCCCTTCGCTCGAGGCGTTGACGAAGGTCACGCGGTACGGCAGGATTCCGGCCGAGGGACTCTGGGGGATCGCGAACGTCCTTCCGGACGTCGTGTCGCTCTTCGCCATGTGCGATCCCCTCGATCTCGGGACGGCGGTCGACTCGAAGAACGTCGGAGTGCCCGCCGTCTTCCTGTACGACAAGTACCCGGGCGGACTGGGATTCGCGCAGAAGGCGTACGGGATGATCGAGGAGATCCTCGAAGCGGCTGCCGAGCTGATCCACTCCTGCCCGTGCGAGGACGGCTGTCCGTCGTGCGTCGGCGCGCCGCTGCCGCCGCAGTCTCAGCAGGATCCCGACGTGATGGGGAAGGGGCGGATCCCCGACAAGGAGGCGGCGCTCGTCCTGCTCCACGCGCTCCTCGGCAAGCCCGACTACGTCCCCCGGGCGCCGGTCGACGAGGCGCGGCGGGCACGGGTCGAGGCGGAGCAGGCGAAGATGACGCGCAAGCATGCGGTGGCGGCCGAGTCGCGTCCTCCCGAGAAGCTGCCGCCGCGAATCGTGACGCCGCTGCCGGTCGATCTCGCGGCGCAGCTCCGCCGCCGCCTGGAGCAGCAGCAGCGACGCCGTTGACATTCGGGACAAGGGCCAGAGAACGAGGCAGACTACACCCGGCCGGGATTCAGGAGCGCCGATGCAGCAAGGAAAGGGAAGAGGACAGGTCGAGGGGATCTACATCATCGCCGAGCAGGGCGGGCCGCCTCACCCGGTCGTCGAAGCGCGCCTCGTGGCGGGGGCGGGGATCGAGGGGGACCGGCATTTCGCCCGCGTGCGGACAGGCACGGGAGCGCACCGTCCCGAGGACGAGTTGACGCTGATCGAGGCCGAGGCGATCGAGGCGCTTGCACGCGACTACGGCTTCGCGCTCGGCGCCGGCGAAAGCCGCCGGAATCTCGTGACGCGCGGCATCGCGCTCAATGACCTGGTGGGGCGCGAGTTCCGGATCGGAGCGGTCCGGGCCCGCGGGATCCGCCTCTGCGAGCCGTGCGCCCATCTCGCCGGCATGACCGGCAAAGAGGTCTTGCGAGGCCTCATCCATCGGGGCGGTCTGCGCGCCGAGATCCTCGAAGGCGGGATCGTCCATGTCGAGGATCCGATCGACGCCGAAGAGGGCCGCGCCGCGCTCGCCCCTCCGCACGCGCCTCCGGCCTGATCGCCCCGGCCTTTCCGCCCTTTCCGCCCTTCCCGCCCCTCCCGTCCGGATTGCCCTTCTGGACGGTAGAGAGGAGAATATTCCCCGCCGTGGACGAGCGGCGGGGACTCCATCTTCCGCCCCGCCCCGACACGACAGAAAGGGGGAGCGATGCTCCGCAAGGTCATCGTCTCCATGGCCGTCCTGACTGCGCTGTCGATCTCGCTCTGCTCCGCGGGCGTTCCGAAGCTTCTCGTTCTCGAGCACTTCGCCGACTACTTCGGGTGACCTCCCTGCTGGGACACCCGGTGCGGGTTGCAGATGGTCGAGGCGACGTACGGAAGCGATCGCATTCTCTGGTTCGACGAGCACTGGTGCGATGCGCTCGCGATCCCGGAGGCGCAGCATCGCGCTGCCTGGTACGGCATCTACCTGTGGCCCTACGTGCGGATCGACGGCAGCCGCTACTACCAAGGGATCGATGGCTGTGAAGGCACAGCGGCCCTGCTCGGGGAGAAGATCGACCTGCGGATCGCCGAGACGGGCGGGATGAGCCCCGTCATGATCCAGGGGATCTATCAGATCGGAGACGCGAGCGTGCGCGTGCATTCCACCTTGCGCCTCCTCGATCCCGCGGTGTTCGATGATCCCCGCGCTTACTTCTTCGTTCTCGAGGACAGCGTCTGGTCGGAAGGATTCCTCCTCGACCGCGTCACGCGCGAGATCGTCGAGCGGCCCGTCGCCTTCTCCGGTCCGGGGGACGACGTGGTCTTCGACTTCTACGTCACGATGGAGCCGTCCTGGCACAGCGACCATCTGAAGGTGATCGCCTTCTTGCAGGAGCACGAGGGGGATCTAGAGATCGTGCAGGGCGCCCGCCTCCAGGAGCTGCCTCCGGCGATGGGCGTCGGCGAGCCGGTGACGGCGTTCGCCTCGGCGATTCTCGGCGCGCAACCCAACCCCTTCCGCGTCTCGACGGAGATCGTCTTCGCCGTCTCGCCGGCCGCGTCGCGCGATCCGATCCGGCTGGAGCTGTTCGACGTCCAGGGACGGAGAATCGCCACGTTCGTCGACGGCTCGCGCGCTCCCGGCGAACACACGGTGCGCTTCGATGCTGCGCGCGGCGCGGAGGCCGGCGGTCCCGGAATCCTCTTCGCCCGGCTCACGACGAGCGAGGGGACGGTGCAGCGCAAGCTGATCCGGCTCGAGTGAGCAGGCTCGAGTGAGCGGGCCCGAGAGTGATCCGGCTCGAACGAGCCCGCTCGGGCGATCCGGATTCGCCGGCGGAGGTCCGCCTCTCGGGCGATCGCGGCCTGCGCGATCCGCCTTCCTCTCAGGCGATCTCCTCGTTGATGTCGAGGAACCGGGCGTACGGGATCGCGGTCCACGATTCCGCCGTGACCGCACCGCGCGCCCGGGAGATCATCGAGACCTTCGCCGCGCTCTCCTCGCTCTTCGCTTCGAAGATGTCCATGAAGTCGTAGGGACCGAGGAGCGCGAAGTGGGAGATCCAGCGCACGTCGGGGCACTTCTCCTCGACGGCGGCCTTCCATTGCTGCCCCAGCTCCTCCCGGTGGCGTACCTCGCGGGAGACTTCCGGGGCGAGCTTCGTCATGAGCACGAACGTCGGCATCTCGTGATCCCTCCTCTCCTACTCAGGCCGGCTCCGTGTCGATCCAAGGCTCTCCCATCCCCTCCACCCAGTACCCGCGCGCCATACGCGGGGTGTTGAACGCGAACCCCGGGGTCCCGTCGGGGCCGAGCAGGATGACGCCGCCGACCCCGCGGACTCCACGAGCGAAGCTCTCGATCGCCGAGAGCGCCGCGCGCGCGGCCGGCGAGCCGGGCGTGCCGGAGACGACCGGCCCCCAGGTGATCGGCGCGTTGGGGTCGAGGGGGGTGGCAGCGGCGGGAGCAGCGGCGGCCGCGGCAGCCGCACGAGGCGACTCGGCGGGGGCGCGACGAGCCGGCTCGCTCGATCCGCCTGCGTGCCCGGCCCCCTCGCGCCAGAGGATCGTGACGCTGTCGATCGCCTGGACCGTGCGATAGGCGAGGAGGTCCCGCAGGATCGCCTCGCCCCAGCCGGTCGCGCTCGCGCCTCCCGCGCCTTCCTCCGCCCACGTGCCGGCGCCCAGGATCGGACTGTCACCGACCCGCCCGGGCCACGTGTCCGGTGCGCCCCCCGTGGACGTCGCGGCGGCGATCTCTCCGGCCGCGTCGAAGCAGACGGCTCCCACCGTCCCTCTCGGATGCCCCTCGCCTCTTGCGCCTCTCTCGCCCTTCCCGGCCCTCTCGCCCTTCCCGCCCTTCTGGCCCTTCTCGCCCCTCTCGCCTTTCTCGCCCGGCGCCCGCAGGCTGCCGTCGAACGCCATGCGCGTCTCGTAGGCGCGGAGCCGGTCGATCTCCTCCTTGCGGCGCACCTCCCGGGGCACGAGCAGGTCCTCGAACGAGCAGGGCGGGATGCCGCAGGCGCGCGCGAAGCGCGAAGCGCCTTCGCCGGCGAGCAGGACGGCCCGGCCATCTTCGAGGATCGCGCGGGCGAGCCGGATCGGATGGGCCACGTCGGTCACGCACGCGCAGGCGCCGGCGCGGCGGCCGCGCCCTTCCATCACGGCTGCGTCCATCTCGATCCGCCCGTCCAGGTTCAGGACGGAGCCTCGCCCGGCGTCGAAGGTCGGATCGTCCTCGAGCACGGCGACGGTCTCCACGACGACGTCGAGCGCGGGACGGCCCGCGCGGAGGAGCGCGACGCCGCGAGCGAGCGCCCGGCGCAGTCCCTCCCGATGCGCGCCGATCTCCTCGTCCGGAATCTGCCAGGCTCCGCCATGGACGATCAGGCTCCGCATCCTGCTCCGCGCCTCCTTCGCCGCCTTCTCCTCCTTCTCCACCTTCTTCTGTCCTCCGCCCCTACCTGCCGCACGCTTCGTTCCCTCTTTCGTTCCGTCCTTCGTTCGCTCCTGCGTTCGCTCCGCTGTACGGCGTTGCCGTCCCGGTGGTACTCTCGTTGCCGCGACGCATCGGACTCGTGCAATCTGAGGGGTAGGGCCATGACCGGAATCGAACAGATCATAGACCGCCAAATCCGGCGATGGGAGCTGGAGGCGGACCTGCGCCGGAGGGCCGCCGCGGAGAGCCGGACGGAGCGCCCGACGCCGCTTCGTCCCGTCATCACCATTTCCCGCGCGTTCGGCTCGGGCGGAGGCGAGGTCGCCCACCGCCTCGCGGCTTCGCTCGGGTACCAGATCTTCGACCGCGAAATCGTGAACGCCATCGTCGAGCAGTCGAAGTTCCAGGAAGCGATCGCCGCCTCCCTCGACGAGCATGATCTCTCCTCGGTGCGTCTCTGGATCGAGGGGCTCCTCCACGGGAAGTTCCTCTCGAAAGGGGACTACCTGCACACCCTCGCCCGCGTGCTGGGAACGATCGCGATGCACGGACATGCCGTGATCCTCGGCCGGGGCGCGAATTTCCTGCTCGATCCCGCTCGCAGCCTGCACGTACGGATCGTCGCCCCGTTCGCGCAGAGAGTCGAGACGATCAGCCGTCTGCGGCAGGTTTCGTTCGAGGAGGCGGAGCGGCTCGTGCAGAAGGTCGACGAGGAGAGGAGGCACTTCTTCCACACCTACTTCTCCCGCTCGCCGGACGATCCTCTCTCCTACGACCTCTGCCTGAACACCGCCGGTATCGGGATCGAGAACTGCATCGTCCTGATCGAGCGGGCGCTTCGCCAGAAGCTCGCGATCCAGCCCAACGTGCAGTTCTGAGCTCTGATCGGGGACCCCGAGGGCCGCCACCCGCCCGATCCTCCCGCTGGCCGATCGGCGCCGGCAACGGTTACCATGTCCCGTCACGTGGCCGGGACCGGCCGGGAGGTGTTCGTGAGTCGTCCGCAAGATCCGTCCTCGCAGGGGACGTTCGACGTTCTCGTCTTCAGCCCGCATCCGGACGACGCCGAGATGACGGTCGCGGGGACGATGATCCGCCTGATCCGCTCGGGACGCCGGATTCTGTCGGTGGCGCTGACCGGCGGCGAGAAGGGCACCTACGGAGATCGCGAGACCCGCGCGCGCGAGTTCGCCGCGGCGAACGAAGTGATCGGTTCTTCCGGACGGATCCTCGACTTTCCCGACACCGAGGTCTTCAACAGTCCGCAGGGCAGGCTCACGATCGCCCGCGTCGTGCGCGAGCACCGGCCTTCGATCGTCTTCGCGCCGTACCACACCAATCGCTTCGATCATCACGATGGAACCGCGAACTCCGATCACTTCGCGACGGGGCAGCTCGTCCGCGACGGCCTGAAGCTCGCGCGCTTCCGCAACGTGATGCCGGAGATTCCGGCCCACGACGTGCGGCGGCTCTTCTATTACATGGTGCCGAAGGACATGATGCCGACGATGGTCGTCGACGTCAGCGAGGTGATGGACGACGTGCACCGGGCGATTCAGGCGTACGAATCGCAGATGAAGATCTGGAAGGCGGAAAACTCGATCCTGCCCCTGCTCGACACGGTCCGCGCCTACTACGGCATCCGGATCGGCAGGAAGTACGGCGAGGCGTTCCTGAGCGACGAGGCGCTCGCCTTCGCGCCGGACCTGTTCTTCCTGGTCTGATCGAATCCGGATCGATCGCCGCGAATCAGCTTTCGCGGTCGCGATGGCGTTCGTCGCGCGCCGGCAGCTCCGCCTCGATCGCCGGCCGCAGCTCCTCCGCGCGGCGCAGCAGCGTCTCCGGCTCGTTCTTCGCGGGATCCTCGAGGACCTCCTCGAGCAGCGCCGCGAGGATCCGTCCGATCAGAGGCCCGGGCCGCACGCCGAGCCGCTCCATCAGCTCGACGCCGCCGATCTTCAGGTCGCGGACGGAGAGCGCCGCCTCGCGATCGAGAATCTCGCCGATCCGTCCCCGCAGCTCCCGCAGCTCGGGACTGGAAGCGCTGCGCCGCATCCCGTTGCCGAGCGTGTCCGCGGCGCGCGTGGCGAAGAGATCGTCGAGGTGCTCGAGGCCGACCGTCCGCACGAAACGGCGGACGGCGCTGTCGCTCCACTCGTGGTCGTAGTGGAACATGTGCTGCTGGATCAGGTGGACGACCCGGCGCCTCTCCTCGGTCGGATAGCGAAGCCGGAGCAGGGCCGCATCGGCCTTGCGCGCGCTGTGCGCCTGGTGGTTGAAGAAGGTGACGCGGCCATCCCCTTCGTCGCGCCGCGTATCGACCTTGCCGAGATCGTGCAGGAGCGCCGCGAGCCGCACGATCTTGTTGTCGGCCGGTGCGCGATCCGCCGCCGCGAGCGAATGGTAGAAGATGTCGAAAGCGTGGTAACGGTTTTGCGGGACGCCGTAGCAGGCGGCCAGCTCCGGCAGGAACCGCTGGAGCAGCCCGGTCTCGTAGAGGCGCTCGATCGAGACCGATGGCCTTGGCTGCCCGAGAATGCGGTCGAACTCCTCGCGGATCCGCTCGCGCGCAATCGCGTCGAGCAGCGGCGCGGATCGCGCGATGGCGAAGTAGGTCGGATCGTCGATCGAGAAGCCGAGCTGCCCCGCGATCCGAATGCAGCGCAGCATCCGCAACGCGTCCTCGCCGAAGCGGTCGTCCGGGCGCCCGACCGTGCGAACGATGCGGCGGGCCAGATCGTCGCGCCCCCCGAACGGATCGACCAGCTCGCGGGCGGCGAGGTCGAACGCCATCGCGTTGATCGTGAAGTCGCGCCGCGCGAGATCCTCCTCGACGGAGGTCGTGAAGACGACCGTGTCGGGATGGCGCGCGTCCGAGTAGATCCCTTCCTTGCGGAAGGTCGTGATCTCGAAGGGACCGTCGGGCTCGAGCACGAGCACGGTCCCGAAGCGCACCCCCGCGTCGATCGCCCGAGCGAACAGCCGGCGTACCTGCTCTGGGGGAAGGTCGGTCGCGAAATCCCAATCGTGCGCCTCGCCGCCGAGGAGCAGATCGCGGATCGAGCCGCCGACCAAGCAGATGCGTCCACCGGCGCCCGTCACGCGACGAACGACTTCGCGCGCCCCGGCCGGAAGCTCCTGCTCGACGCGCCCCGCGAGTTCCGCGATCTCGATCATTCGGCGATCCTACCCGATCGGCCGCCGCGCCGCCGCTCGCCGCGCCTCCGCGGCCGCTGAGGACGCTGAGGACGCTGAGGACGCTCCCGCCGCCGCTCGCCGCGCCTCCGCTGCCTCCCGCGTCGCGGCTCGAACCCCGCGCGCCAGCGCCCTCACGATCCGATCCGCCTGGCGCGTCGGCTCCGGCAGGCGATAGCCGCCGCCCATCCGCAGGACGAGACGCACCGCGTCGTCGAGCGTGATCCGGTGCCCGACCGACACGTAGAGCGGGCGGGTCGCGTCGCGCGACCGCAGGAGGCGCCCGATCACCTCTCCCTGATCCAGCAGGCGCGTCGAGCAGCCGCGCCGCGCCCCCGGCTCGCGCGCCTCGCCGATCAGGCGGCTCTTCGCGACGCCGACGCTCGGGACGTCGAGCAGCACACCGAGGTGCGAGGCGAGGCCGAACCGCCGCGGATGCGCGCGCCCCTGGCCGTCGCACAGGACGGCATCCGGAGTGCCGGAGAGCTTGGCGAAGGCCTCGAGCAGGACCGGGATCTCGCGAAACGAGAGAAGGCCCGGGATGTAGGGGAAGCCCCCGGGAAGACTCGCCTCCACCTGCTCGATCACCCGGCGGGATCGCAGATCGAGGAGGACGACGACGGCGTGCACGCTGTCGCGATCCCCAGCCACGTCGCAGCCGGCCACCCGGCGGACGCGGTCCCAGGGGAGAGGGATTTCGCGGACGCGTGCCGCCAGCTCGCGCTGCAGCGCGAACGCCTCTCGCGGCGTGATGTCCCAGGGATGGGAGGTTCGGGGTCGCACGGCCCCGATTCTGCCGCCCGGAACCGTCGCGGGCAAGAATCGTTCCTGTGGTACAGTCACCGTTCCCAGCTACCGATAGAATCAGGAAGGAGCGTGGCGGCGGCAGGGACGCCGTCCGCGGCATGGAAGCGCCGTCTCCAGGGAGGTTTTCCGCATGCCCACGGTCCGGACCTTTCGCGTCGTTCCGAATCTGCCGGAGAGGTTGCAGCCGCTCGCGGTTCTCGCGCGCAACCTTTGGTGGACCTGGAATCCGGACGCCGCCGAGGTCTTCCGCCGGATGGACGCCGACCAGTGGGAGCGGAGCCGCCACAATCCGGTCGATCTGCTCGGTTGCCTCAGTCAGGAGCGGCTCGAGGGGCTGGCCTCCGACGAGGCGTTTCTCGCGAGCATGGACCGCGCCGCTCGCGACCTCGAAGCGTATCTGACCCGGCGCACCTGGTACGAGCGCTCACGCGGAGAGGCGACCGGCATGCAGGTCGCCTACTTCTGCGCGGAGTTCGGCATGCACGAGTCGCTGCCGATCTACTCGGGCGGCCTCGGCGTTCTCGCCGGCGACCATCTGAAGAGCGCGAGCGACCTCGGCCTGCCGCTCGCCGCTGTCGGCCTGCTCTACCGGCGCGGCTACTTCCGCCAGTACCTCAGCCGCGACGGCTGGCAGCAGGAGCTTCACCCGGTCTACGACTTCGAGCGCCTCCCGCTTTCCCAGGAGACGTCCGAAGGGCGCCCCCGCCGCTTCAGCATCGAGATCGCCGGGCGCGCCGTGCTCGTGCAGATCTGGCGCGCGCAGGTCGGCCGCGTGCCCCTCTACCTCCTCGACACCGACCTTCCCGAGAACAACCCCGAGGACCGCTCGATCACCGACGAGCTCTACGGTGGCGACCTCCGCCATCGGATCCGGCAGGAGATCCTCCTCGGCATGGGGGGAGTGAAGGCGCTGCAGCTGCTCGGCGTCGAACCGACCGTCTTCCATCTCAACGAGGGACATTCCGCGTTCCTGGCGATCGAGAGGATCCGCCAGGGAATGGAGCGCGACGGCCTGACGTTCGACGAGGCGCTCGAAGCGGTGCGGGCGAACTCCATCTTCACCACCCACACTCCCGTCCCGGCCGGCCACGACATCTTCCCGGTCGAGCTGATGCGCGAGCATTTCGGCTCTCTCTGCGCGCGCCTCGGGATTCCGCTCGACATGCTGCTGCGTCTCGGGCGCCTCCGCTCGCATGACAGCGAGGAGCCGTTCAACATGACCGGGCTCGCGCTGCAGACGACGTCGCAGGCGAACGGGGTGAGCGAGCTGCACGGTCAGGTGAGCCGGAAGATCTGGTCGCCGCTCTATCCGAACGTCCCGATCGACGAGGTGCCGATCGGCTCGGTGACCAACGGCATCCACGTCCCGTCCTGGTACGCGCGGGATGTCGCGCGCCTCTACTCCCGCTATCTCGGCCCGCGCTGGCAGGAGGACCCGGTCGATCGCCAGATCTGGCAGCGGGTCGACCGGATCCCGGACGGAGAGCTGTGGCGGGCGCGCGAGAGGCTGCGCGAGAACCTGGTCTCCTTCGCGCGGCGCCGGCTGCAGGATCAGTTCCAGCGCCGGGGGATGCCGTTCGCCGTCGTGCACGCGGCGGAGGAGGCGCTCGATCCCGACGCGCTGACGATCGGCTTCGCCCGCCGCTTCGCCGTGTACAAGCGGGCGAGCCTGCTCCTGCGCAATCCCGACCGGCTCGCCAAGATCTTGAACGATCCGGAGCGGCCGGTGCAGATCGTCTTCGCCGGGAAGGCGCACCCGGCCGACCATCCCGGCAAGCAGCTCATGCGCGAGATCATCCATCTCGCCGCCGAGCCGCGTTTCCGTCGCCGGATCGTCTTCATCGAGGACTACGACATCGAGGTCGCCCGGCTGATGGTGCAGGGAGCCGACCTGTGGCTCAACACGCCGCGCCGTCCCCTGGAGGCGAGCGGCACGTCGGGAATGAAGGCGGTCGTGAGCGGCTGCCTGCACCTGAGCGTGCTCGACGGCTGGTGGGCGGAGGCGTACCGGCCCGACGCGGGCTGGGCGATCGGCAACGCCGAGGAGTACGAGGATCCCGAGGTGCAGGACCAGGTCGAGAGCGACGCGCTCTACGATCTGCTCGAGCAGGAGATCATCCCGCTCTTCTACAAGAGAGGGGGCGACGGCCTGCCCCGCGGCTGGATCGAGAAGGTCAAGGCCTCGATGCGCAACTACTGCCCCGTCTTCAACACGAACCGGATGGTCGAGGAGTACGGGCGCTGCTACTACCTGCCCGCGCACGTCCGCTCGCGCTTCGTGGCGCGGCAAGTGCTCTCCGGCGCGCGCGAGCTCGCGGCCTGGCGCCGCCGGATGCACGATGCCTGGCCGGCCGTTTCGATCCTCTCCGTGGCGGCCGAGGACGGGGACCTGCCCGTGGGGCACGACATGCCGGTGCAGGCCGAGGTGCGACTCGGCTCGCTCGCTCCCGAGGAGGTGGTCGTCGAGGCGGTTCACGGCGAAGTGGACGGCGGGGGCGGACTGCGCGCGATCGAGGCCGTTCCGCTCGCTCCGATGCGCCGGCAGGACGGCACCACGACGTTCGAGGGGCGCGTCCCCTGCTTCCGTACCGGACTACGCGGTCTTTCGGTCCGCGTCCGGCCCACGCCTCGCCTGAACATGGAGAATCCGTTCGAGGCGAATCTGCTGACCTGGTGGGAAGGTCCGCCGGGGAAGTAGCTCCGTTCTTCTCCTCCGCGGCGGCCCCGGTCTCAGGAAGCTTGGCCCTTCGGCTCGTCGACGGCGTCCGGCTGTCCCCCATCGGTATCGACCGCCGTACCGGCCGCTGCTTCGGGAGCGCTATCGACCGCCGTACCGGCCGTCGCATCGGCCGCTGCTTCGGGAGCGGTATCGACCGCGAGCCCCACCGTCTCGATCCTTCCCTCGACCATCTCACGGATCGTCAGCGTGACCGAGCCGACCCGCACGGAGGATCCGACCGCAAGCCGGTCTCCGATTCGTGAGCGCAGGAGCGCCTCGAGCGTGGCAGAAGAGCCCGCGTCCCCCGGCGCTCGTGCCGCCGCGGGCGCACCATCCCTCGCCCCCGCCGCATCTCCCTCGATCCGGATTCCGTAGAACTCCTCCAGATCCGCCAGGCGGGTGGTTCCGCGCAGGCGGAACTCGACGGGCGCGGGGACGGCCGGTGCCGCGGCGCTCGGTGGCTGCGTCGCCGTGCGGAAGATCCGGTCGACGACGCGCCGCAGCCTCGGCTGCAGCAAGACGAACACATGATCCCCCGGCTGGATCTGGGTCGATCCGCGTGGCGGGATGATGCGATTGCCGCGGGAGATCATCGCGACGAGGGCGCCGTCGGGCATTGCCAGATCGCGGATCCTGTGGCCGGCCGCGCGGCAGTCGTTCGCCATGCGGTACTCGACGATGTCCCCCTCGACGTCGCCGAGCGAGGTGATCTCGAGCGCTGCGGGGGCTTGCGGGTACACCGGACGGCGGAGGCCGAGCCTCTTCGCGAGATACGGAAGCGACCAGCCCTGCGTGACGGCCGAGACGAAGACGACGAAGAAGACGAGGTCGAAGAGCGCCAGGGCTCCGTCGAGTCCGGCGAGGAGGGGATAGGTGGCGAGGACGATCGGCACGGCCCCTTTCAGGCCTCCCCACGAGAGGAAGAGGATGTCTCGCAGAGAGAAGCGGAACGGCAGCGCGGAGAGGAACACGGCGACCGGACGCGCCACGAAGACGAGGGCCGCGGCGATCAACAACCCCGGGCCCGCCGCGGCGAGGAGCCGCGAAGGTTCGCTGAGCAGTCCGAGCATCACGAACAACGTGATCTGCGAGAGCCATGCGAGCCCGTCGTGGAAGAGGTAGATTGCGCGGCCAAAAGGAAGGGAGCCGGTGCCGATCACGATGCCGGCGACGTAGACGGCGAGGAAACCGCTCCCTCCGGCCACGGCCGCGACGCCGTAGGCGAGGAGCGCTGCCGCTCCGGTGAACACGGGGTAGAGCCCCGCGACGTCCAGCCGGATCCGGCGCACCACGATCACCGCGACCCGCCCCAGGCCCCATCCGATCAGTCCTCCGAGCAACATCTGGCGCAAGAAGAACCAGGCGACTTCGATGCCGGGGGTGATGCGGCCGAGCAGAATCTCCAGGCAGGCGACCGTCAGGAAGATCGCCATCGGATCGTTGGAGGCGCTCTCGATCTCCAGGGTCGCGCCCAGGCGCGAGCGCACCCGCAGTCCCTTCGACCGCAGCACCGCGAAGACGGCCGCCGCATCGGTCGACGAGATGATGCTGCCGAGGAGCAGCGACGGCCATAGCGGCAGGTCGAGCACCCACACGCTGACGGCGGCAACGAGGCCCGCCGTCAGGAGGACGCCGAACGTCGCGAGCGAAAGCGCAGGCGCGACCGCCGATTTCACTCGTCCCAGGTCGGTTCGCAGTCCCCCGTCGAAGAGGATCATCGCGAGGGCGAGCGAGGCGACGCCGTGGGCGAGCGTGTAGTCCTCGAGCTGCAGCTGGCCGATCCCCGAGGCGCGCGCGACCATCCCGACGAGAAGGAACAGCACGAGGACCGGCAGTCCCATGCGCGAGGAGAGCTTGCTCGAGGCGATGCCGATGGCCAGCAGAATGCCTGCGAGCAGGATCATTCGGTCGACGGGAAACATGGGCCGAATGTACCATGCGGGCCGCGGTCCGGGAGCGTCAGAGCGGCGACGAGCGAGACTCCACCGATCGTGTTTCCGAGAAGCGCCGGGACGAAGAAGCCCGCGAGGAAGTCGGACGTCCAGGACGCGCCGTCGGCGGCCACGTGGTAGGCCACTTCGACGCTGCCCGCGATCACGTGGCTGAGGTGAGCCGTGCCGACGAGCCAGGTGAGCAGCAGGATCACCAGGATCCGGGCGCCTTGCGCGGGAGGCTGGAGCCAGACGACCATCGCGATCAGCCATCCTGCGAAGATCCCGCGGAGCAGCGTCACGAAGAGGCCGGGCGCCGCGCCGGAATGTCGGGCGTGTTACCATCCGGCGGGGAGATTCGATCCGATGTCCGAGATCCCGATCCGGCCGGAGTTTCTGCTGGCGTCGCTGGCGGTGATCCTCGCTCCCGGTCCCGACATCCTCTTCGTCCTCGGCAAGGGGATCTATCAGGGGAGGCGGACGGCGATCATCGCCGCCTCCGGCTTCGCCGCAGGCTTGTCGGTGCACACGACCTTCGCCATGCTCGGGATCTCCGCGTTGCTGCTCGCATCGACCGTCGCTTTCACGATCCTCAAGATCGCCGGCGCCCTCTATCTGGTCTTTCTCGGCATCAAGGCGTGGACGTCGCGCGGGTTGATCTCGCTGCCCGCTCCCGGCAAGGCGATCGTGCACCGCAGGATCTTCGGCCAGGCGTTCCTGATGAACGTGCTGAATCCGAAGGTCGCGATCTTCTTCCTCGCCTTTCTGCCGCAGTTCGTCCGGCCGGACGCGGGGAGCGTGCCGGCGCAGTTCTTCGTCCTCGGCGTCTGCTTCGCGATCATGGCGCTCGCCGTCTTCTCGCTGGTTGGCTTCTGGAGCGCGGCGCTGGGCGCTTGGCTCGGGACACGCCCGCGCTTCGCTCGCGTCCTCGATCGCATCGCCGGCTCCGTCTTCCTTGCGCTCGGCGTTCGCCTCGCTTTCGCGAGGAAGTAGGAGCGTCCGTTCCCGGCATTTCGCCTCGCCATCCGGCCTGCCCCCGCCATCCGGCCTGCCCCCGCCGCGCAGCCTAGGACTGACAACCGATGTCAACGGGAGTCGACAGAAGTGTCGCCCTAGGGAGATGACAGGCGACAGAATTCGAAGACCCCTGGGCGGATGCGGCCGCTCGATCCTCTTCGCCAGCCTTCACTGCCCCAAGCAGTTCCAAGAATCTGCGTCCCTTGCTGCGGGCGGCGCATCCTTCTTGCTTGCGCTTGTGGGGTTTCTCGGAACCTGGCCGGACAGGCGAAGGCGAATCGATCCTCGCCTGGCCGCGACGCCCCTGGTCTCCGCGAACCGAGGAGGTGTCACGTGTCCGTCTTGATCGTGGATGACCAGTCGGAGATTCTGACGCTCCTGACCGAGCGCCTCTCGCTCGACGGGATCGCGTGCACCACTGCCAGATCCGCGCCGGAAGCGCTGGCGCTGCATCGCGACGAGCATTTCGCCGTGATCCTCACCGACATCAAGATGCCCGGGATGTCGGGGGTGCAGCTCCTCCGTAAGGTCAAGCAGATCCACCCGACGACGATCGTCTTCGTGATGACCGGCTTCCCTACGCTCACCGGCCTCGTCGAATGTCTCGAGGCTGGAGCGGCCGACTATTTCCTCAAGCCCTTTCCGAGCCTCGACCTCGTCTCCGCCTCCATCGAGAATGCGATCGAGCGCCACGAGCGGTGGCGCGTGGAGCTGGCCGCGTTCCGGGCGATGGCGTAGGCGGGCTTCCCGCGGCCCCCTGCGCGCCCGCCCGGCCGATCGGCTGACGCCAGCCCGTCCGGCTGCCACGCCGCGCCTCGCCCCGACCTGCGCGCCCGCTCGCCTTGGCCCCGCGCACACATACGCCGTAGCCCGCTACAATGATCGGCGATGCGCTGGTTTCGACGCCGCCATGACACCTTCGCCGCTCTCGTCGGCCGGGAGCGCGAGGGGCTCGACTTTTCCCGCGTCGTGCTCGCGAGACCGGGGACGACCGCCGTCGTCGCGCCGCACGGCGGGGGGATCGAAGCGGGGACATCGGAGATCTCCCGGGCGCTGGCGGGCGCACGCCGCACGCTCTACCTCTTCGAAGGGATCCGCCCGCGCGCCAACCAGGACCTGCACGTCCCGAGCACGAGCTTCGACGATCCGTTGCTGCTCGATCTCCTCGCGAAGTCCCGCATCGTCGTGACGGTGCACGGGTGCGCCGGCGCGGAGCCCGCGGTCTACTTGGGCGGGCTCGACGATCGGGGAAAGAGGACGATCGAGGAGGAGCTGCGCGCGGGCGGGTTCCACGCGGCGCCCGACCGTTCCGGTCGCGATGGATCGGATCCCGCCAATATCTGCAACCGAGGTTCGTCAGGCCGCGGCGTGCAGCTCGAGATCACGCGCGGCCTCCGCCGCCAGCTCTTCCTCGGCCTCGATCGGGCGGGAAGAGAAGCGGCGACGGTCTCCTTCACGAGACTCGTCGCCGCTGTTGATCGCGCGCTCCGCCGTATGGAAGAGGACGAAGGGGCCGACATCGCTCGGATGGACCCCGAGCCTCCGCCGACTTCCCGGAACGCCTGACTCTACCTCCGCAGCCCGCGCGCCGCCGCCTCTCGCTGATCGGCACCTCAGTCGGTCGTTCGCCGGCGATCGCGCAGACCCTGCCAGAGCAGCCAGGCGCCGAAGCCGATCGGGATGATCGGCCACCAGTCCTTCAGCCACTCGAACGACAGCCCCGCCACACGATTGAGCAGGACCAGGAACCCAACGACCAAAAGCACGATCCCGCCGCCGACCGATCCGTGCCGTCCCATCAGGACCAATTCGTGCCGCAGATCCTCGGGACCGATCCCCATCAGCGCGTCGTTGTAGAGGTTCGCCAGCCGGACGGCGTCGATGATGTTGTAGATCCAGAAGAAGGCGACGAAGATCCCGAGCAGCGGCTCGATCCCCTTCACGTTCGAGGAGAGGAGCGTGATGGTCGAACCGACGACCAGGACGTGGAAGAAGCCCCGACGATAGTAGCCAACGTAGACCTGGCCAAGTCCCGGCAGGATCGCCGAGAGGAGCCCCGCGACGAATGGCACCTTCTTCCGCCGCTCGATCAGCGCCGGCTCCCGCATCTCTCGCAGATCTTCTCCTCGCATCGGTCTCTCCTCCTCGTTTTCACGAAACCTGGGGACTTCCGGATTGCTGGACATCGCCCACCGCCTTTCTGCCGCCGTTCAAGGCCGGCTCGGGCCGACCTGGCCCGCTCGGCTCTGTGGACGCATGCCGCCCTCCGCCGGTTCGCCCCTCTCTTCGGAATTCCGGCCAGCTCCGCCCCCGGCCGCGGCCCCCCCGCCAGCAGTGGCCGCGGGGCCGGCCGCGCCGCCGATCGCGCCCTTCACCGCCGGCTCGCGCCTCCACAGCCGGCGCAGGTCACCGCGCAATCTCTCCCAAGCGCGCCCCATCGCGCCCGGGTCGCCGTGCAGCAGCGCCTCCGCCCCGGCTGCCGTCCCACGCGCGGTCACCTCGACGCTCGTCGCCACCCGCTCGCCTCCGCGCGCCGCCATCCCGACCAGATGCTCGAGCGACCCGTAGGCGAGTCCCGCCGGCGACTCGCGCAGCTTCTGCGGCCATCCGTTGCCGAGCCGGTCGACGCCATCGGCGAGGCCGCCGGCGGGCAGGCGGGCTGCGCTCGTCGTCTCGTGTCCGAAGCTCGCGAAGCGCGCCGGGATCGACTGCATCAGCGCAGACGGCGATCCGAGCAGCAGGAAGAGCAACGCCGCTCCCACGTAGGCCGCCTCGAGAGCGATGCGCGGCCGGCGCAGCAGCGAGGCCCCATGGTCCCCAAGAGACAGGATCCAGGCGGGACGGCGCCGGGCGGACGCGCCCGCGCGAACGGTTCGCGCCAGAACCTGCTCCGTGAACCAGGGGCCCGGATCGGCCTCAGCCATCTGCGGCAGCTCCTCGCGCAGGACGTCCAGCGCTTCGGCGATCGCCGCGCACGCCGCGCATCGCGCGAGGTGCTCCGCGACGATCTGCGCATCGAGAGGACCGAGAACGCCGTCGGCACGTTCGAGAAGCCGCGCCTCCACGGAAGGACAGACCGGCCCGCTCGTGCGGGCGAGGATGGCGCCGGCCAGCGCATCGGCGTCGGCAGAGGAGAGGCGGCGATCGAGGCCGGCGGAGTCTGCGCGGTCGCGGGAAGGCTCGGCCTGGTTGCCAGGGCCGGCCGGCTTGCCGCTCGTCGGGCTCATACGTCCCTCCCCGGCGTCCCTTCCGGCCATCCCTCCTCCTTCATCAGCGCGGCTACCTCGCGCGCCAGCTCGATGCGCGCCCGTGCCGACCGCGACTTCGTCGTCCCGACCGGGACCTGGAGGATCTGCGCGACCGACTCAAAGCTCAGCCCCTCGATCTCCTTCAGGCGGACGATTTCGCGATTGAGCGCCGTCAGCCGCTCCATCGCCCGCCGGACGAGCGACTGCCGCCGGTTCGTGGCCAGGTTCTCGACCGGGCTCGGGACGGGGGATGCGAGGGAGAGGATCTCCTCGACCGGCGTGCCGATCGCTCGCGGCCTCGTCTTCGCGCGGCGGATCCGGTCGATGGCGGCGTTGCGCGTCATGCGGAGCATCCAGGGGACGAAGCTGCTGGCGTCCCGGCACCGGTCGAGTCGCTCGTAGATCCGGACGAACACTTCCTGAGCGAGATCGCGGGCCTCTTCCGGGTTGCGAAGATAGTCGAGGGCATAGGCGTAGACCTTTCCCTGGTAGCGTCTTACCAGCGCCTCCCAGGCGGCCGCATCCCCTTCGCGGCACCGCTCGACGAGTTCGTTCAGCTCCATCTCTCTCCTGCCGGCTCGGGGGCCGGGGGCTTCGGGGCCTCCCCAGGGCGCGGGCGGTGGCTCGATCC
>JBHGAY010000024.1:0-78714 GCA_041946735.1 Candidatus Eiseniibacteriota bacterium | reverse complement strand
CGATCGGTACCAGCAAGACCAACCATCCGCGGCGCGAGAGCCGCGGCCACATTGAAGCCGGCCTCCTAGTCCTGCGTACAGATCAAGCACTCTCGGCCATCCGCGGCGCGAGAGCCGCGGCCACATTGAAGCGCCGGGACGAAGAACGCCGACCCGGACCGGGACGGGATCCCATCCGCGGCGCGAGAGCCGCGGCCACATTGAAGCGTCGCGAAAACCCCTCTCGAGCGGCGCCCGCGAACGAACCCATCCGCGGCGCGAGAGCCGCGGCCACATTGAAGCCCGCTGTGGGCCACGACGACGGTTACACATTGGATGCCCATCCGCGGCGCGAGAGCCGCGGCCACATTGAAGCGTCGCGTCCGAACGCTGCGCGGATCCCCGCCCATGCGCCATCCGCGGCGCGAGAGCCGCGGCCACATTGAAGCCGAGCCCACGAGGACCCCGGCTCACCCCGGGACCTTCCCATCCGCGGCGCGAGAGCCGCGGCCACATTGAAGCCACCAGCCCGAGGACCCCGAGGCCGGGGTCTTGCGGCCATCCGCGGCGCGAGAGCCGCGGCCACATTGAAGCCGCTCGGCCGACGTCGACTGGTCGGCCTGGATCCGGCCGCCATCCGCGGCGCGAGAGCCGCGGCCACATTGAAGCACCGTCGATCCCGATGACCTGATGACGGAGTTGCGCTCCCATCCGCGGCGCGAGAGCCGCGGCCACATTGAAGCAGCGCCTTGCCGATCTCCCGCACGTACAGGTCGCCCAGCCATCCGCGGCGCGAGAGCCGCGGCCACATTGAAGCGTCCAGAACTGGACCACAAAGCCTCCTTACGCATAGCCATCCGCGGCGCGAGAGCCGCGGCCACATTGAAGCTATAGACGGCGACCCACGTCTTGCGCTGCGCTCCGACCATCCGCGGCGCGAGAGCCGCGGCCACATTGAAGCAGGGCGACGACGCCGCTGCCACCACCGACCGTTGCCAGCCATCCGCGGCGCGAGAGCCGCGGCCACATTGAAGCGCAGCGCATCGGCCCCATCTCGGCCGCGAATTCAATCCATCCGCGGCGCGAGAGCCGCGGCCACATTGAAGCGATCTTCGCGTCTTCGATCTTCGCCGGCGCCGGACCATCCATCCGCGGCGCGAGAGCCGCGGCCACATTGAAGCGAGTCGATGATCTGCGCGCCGTAGAGCACGGGCAGGATCCATCCGCGGCGCGAGAGCCGCGGCCACATTGAAGCAGCGTGTCGCCCTGCGTGAACGCGTGCTGGAAGCCCGCCCATCCGCGGCGCGAGAGCCGCGGCCACATTGAAGCGCCGCTCGCCTTGCTTCGTACGCTTCGATTCTCTCTTCCATCCGCGGCGCGAGAGCCGCGGCCACATTGAAGCCCGAAGGGGATGCGGTCACGATTTACGATTACACGGTGGCCATCCGCGGCGCGAGAGCCGCGGCCACATTGAAGCAATGAGGTCGCGCGGCGCACGAGCGAATGGCGCGCCCCCCATCCGCGGCGCGAGAGCCGCGGCCACATTGAAGCCGCGTGTACTGCGGCTTCAGCGGTGCCCATACCTTCCCCCATCCGCGGCGCGAGAGCCGCGGCCACATTGAAGCTCCGCCGAGGTCAACTCGGCCACCGACATTCTCAACTCCATCCGCGGCGCGAGAGCCGCGGCCACATTGAAGCGTATGAACCTGCGCGACCCCTTCGGACTGCGCGCCCCCATCCGCGGCGCGAGAGCCGCGGCCACATTGAAGCGTGCGGATCAGCCGCTCCAGATCCATCGCCGAGCCCTCCCATCCGCGGCGCGAGAGCCGCGGCCACATTGAAGCCACCTGGACCCGCTGGAGCAGATGCAACGCGCGCGCAACCATCCGCGGCGCGATAGCCGCGGCCACATTGAAGCACCGCCTGGCATGCGCTCGTTGCGTTGGGCTCTGCAATCGCGGCTGGGGGAGTCGCCGTCACGTCCGACGCCACGACCGGCATTGCTCGGCATCGATCCTGTCGGCGACACGTGAGGTGACCATCTCCAACCATCGTCGGGAATGGGAGCAGCCGGATCGGATCGCAATGATCGTACTTGACTGGGAATGTGAGCACTCGTAGAGTCGCGTCGGTCCAATTGAACCTTGCCCCGATAAGTGCTATAGACGAGCAGCGCAATGCGAGATCGACGCTAGCGAGGAGTCGGTATCAGAAGCCATGACCACACGTTGCGTCCCGTCGCACGTGCTCCTCGGGCGGTGGCCTGCGGTGCGAGGAGTCTCGCACTCGGTGCCAAGCAGGGGCCGCCCCACAATCCAAGACAATCCTGCGCCTGCACTGCGTCAGATAGCCGCCAAGCGGAAGTGCCGATTCCTGGCAATCTTCGATGGCAGCGTCAACGCATGACACCCCCCGTCTCCGATGCTCTTGCTGTGGATCGAACGAGGAGGTTCCACGGTGTCTTCCGAAGTCTTCGCTGATTTCCGAGCCTTTTTCGAGAAGGCAACGGGTCAACAACCCTATCCGTACCAGGCATCCCTTGCCGACGCACGGGTGCTTCCCGACGCCCTCGCTGCCCCCACGGGATCGGGGAAAACTGCGGCGCTCCTGCTCGGCTGGCTTTGGCGACGCCGGTTCCACGCGGACCCGGTTGTGCGGAAGGCGACTCCTCGGAGGCTCGTCTACTGTCTTCCGATGCGTGTCCTGGTCGAGCAGACGGCCGGCTGTGCCCACACCTATCTGCAACGCCTCGGAGTCCGGGATCTCCATTACCACATCCTGCTCGGGGGAAGTGCGGACGATGGCTGGGTCGATGACCCGGACCGGGACGCGATTCTGATCGGCACTCAGGACATGCTGCTCTCGCGAGCGCTCAATCGCGGCTACGCCGCGAGTCGCTTCCGCTGGCCCCGGATGTTCGGGCTGCTCCATACCGATGCGCTCTGGGTTTGCGACGAGGTACAGCTCATGGGTGTCGGTCGGTCCACTGCGGCGCAGCTTCAAGCATTTCGGCAGGGAGCGTCACTACTTGCCCCTTCCGGAACCGTATTCGTGTCGGCCACGATCGACCCTGTTTGGCTGCGTACCGTCGATCATCCAGTGGCCGATTTGAAGACTCTCAGCGTCGGTTCTCAGGATCGACGCTGTGGCGCCCTCGCGGCCCGCCTCCATGCCAAGAAGCTTCTACGAAGATCTCCGGTCGATTTCGGAGGCGCGCCGAAGCGGGTCGCCGACTTCGTCCTCAAGAAGCACGTCCCGAAGACGCTTTCGCTCGTCGTGTTGAATCGCGTCGAGCTGGCTGTCGACTTGTCTCGGGCTCTGGAGAAAGCGGGGGCGTCGGTCGTCCTGATTCACTCTCGATTCCGCCTGAGGGAGAGGATGCAGGCGCTCCATCGACTGCTCGATCGGGGGCCGAACGAGGACCTGATCGCCGTTTCGACGCAAGTGGTCGAGGCAGGAATCGACGTGGATGCCCAGACGCTCTTCTTTCAGACGGCACCCTGGTCCTCCATCGTTCAGCGCCTGGGAAGATGCAATCGCGCCGGCGAATACGACCAAGCGACCGCATACTGGCTCAAGACGCCTGCGAAGCTCGCGCCTCCCTACGCCCCGGAGGCGATCGCGTTCTCGGAAGAACGTCTTGCTGAAATGGGAGAGGGAGCGGATGTATCGCCCGCGGCTCTCGAGAAGTACCCTCTCGAACCCGTCGCGGCACCACGCCACGTTTTGCGCAGACGAGACCTGCTCGACCTCTTCGACACGATGCCGGACATCTCCGGCCTCGACGTCGACGTGACGCGATTCGTTCGGGATGGCGACGAGCGAGACGTCCACGTGTTCTGGAGGGAAGGTAGTCCGCAGACCGGAAACGAGGTTCCCGAAGCCGATCGTGCCGAGATCTGCTCGATTCCCATCTCTCAGTTGCGCGAGTACTTGCAGGCGGACTCCGGCAGAGGGGCGTGGTTCTACGACCATCTGGAGGAAAGGTGGCGCAAGACGTCTCCCTACGACATCCGCCCGGGTCAGACGTTCCTGCTCGATTCATCGAAAGGCGGATACGACCCGCAGACCGGTTTCGATCCGAACAGTTTCGATCCGGTGAGTGTCGTCGATCCCTCGTCCGGCTCTTCTGGCCGCAAGCCACCGGCGTCCGTCGGCAGCGACTACGAGACGCAGGCAATGGAATGGGTCGATCTGACGGACCATACCGATCGTGTGATGAAGGAAGCGAAGCGCCTGGCGGGCCTCGCCGGGCCCTACGGCGAAGCCCTGGTGATGGCGGCTCGATGGCATGATGCGGGAAAGGCCCATCCGGCCTTCCAGGAGTTTCTCCGTCGTGGCGGAGCGGTGCCGCCATACCCGGACCGGCTCTACGCGAAGTCGCCGACGCGGACCTCTCGTCACCTGCGCCCTCACTTCCGCCACGAGCTCGTCAGCGCTCTGCTCATCCTGGCGCACAGCAAGGGATCCCCGGGGGATCTCGTCGCCTATCTAGCAGCGTCCCATCATGGCAAGGTCCGACTTTCGCTCCGCTCCCTTTCCGGAGAACTTCCGCATCCGAACGGGGGCCGATACGCGCTCGGCGTCTGGGAGGGCGACCGGATCCCTGCGTTCGATCTCGGCGGGCAGACCCAGGTCGCCGAGAGTGAGCTCGACTTGAGCGTGATGGACCTCGGCGAGAACGGTTCCGAGCGGTCTTGGAGCGACCGCGTAGCGCAAGTGATGGAGCAGGTCGGCCCGTTTGGACTCGCATATCTGGAGGCACTGCTGCGTGCAGCCGACGCGCGGGGCAGTCGCGCCGGGGAGATGGACCGAAATGCATGAGATTCGATTCGACGGCTGTTGCTCGCGACCACTTCTCGATTATCTCAAGGGCCTCGGGCTTCTGCGCGCGATCGCCATGCAGGCGGATCCATCGGCGCGGGCGGCATGGCCCCACGATCGCCTAATGTTGGTCACGTCGCTGACAGCCGATCAGGTGGTGACGTTCCTGGCGGAGGAGTTCCAGCCGAGCCCCGTGCTGGACCCGTGGAACATGGGATCGGGCTTCTGGAAGGCCGGCGACGCCGCAGGGCGGTCCTTGGCAACGATCGAAGCTTCCCTCTCTCCAAGATTCCTGGCGCACAGAACGGCGATCGCGTCGGTTCGATGGCTGATCGAAGATCTGGGCCTGAAAGATGGGCCGGGGGACGCTGATCAAAAGCTGATGCTCGTGCAGCGTTGCCGCGCCGAGCTGCCCGAGGAAGCCCTTGATGCGATCGATGCTGCTTTGGTGCTGACAGAGGATCGTGTCCGGTATGGAGCGATCCTCGGTACCGGGTGGAACGACGGGAAGCTCGACTTCGCATCCAACCGGATGCAGAGGCTCCTCGATCTCATCGATCCGAAGACCGGAGCTGCTCGTTCAGGATCGAAGGAACTTCTCGTGTCCGCACTGATGGGAGGCGGCGAGGTGCCCCTGTCAGGCGCCGCCGTCGGACAGTTCCATCCAGCCGGCGTCGGCGGGGCCAACGCGACGACGGGCTTCGAAGGCGGATCGATCGTCAATCCTTGGGACTTCGTCCTGGCGCTCGAGGGCGTCCTGCTTCTCGCTGGTTCCGCGACTCGGAGGCTTGGTACCCAAGGCTCCATCCAGGTGTCGTTTCCGTTCGCGGTCGAGCCAAGCGGCTGCGGCAACGGAGGAATGGGTCGCGTGGAGGAGACGACGGACCAGGCTCGAGCGGAGATCTGGCTGCCCCTCTGGTCCCGTCCGGCGACTCTTCGAGAGGTGCGGAAGCTGTTCGCGGAAGGCCGCGCGCAGGTCGGGCGCCGGCGTGCGAAGAACGGGATCGATTTCGTGAGAGCGATTCGATCCCTAGGAGTGGACCGAGGTATCGACGCATTCCAGCGTTTCGCGTTTCTGAAGAGGATAGGAGGAGCGACTTTCGTCGCGACGCCGCTGGAGCGGGTTGTCACTTCCCGTGAACTGACTCCGCACCTGGGTCTCCTCGAAGAGATCGATCCGTGGATTGATGCGCTCGAGAGGTTCACGGCCTCGAAAAGTGCGCCCCAGCGGTTTCTCACGGCGCTCCTGCAATTGAAACGGTCGCTCTACGAATACGGTCTCGCGCCGCGCTCGAGGCCTTTCAGCTCAGTCGTCTGCGAACTGGGCCGGTGCGAGAGGAAGATCGTGGGAGCGGAAGTGCCGCCGCTACAGAGGCTCTCAGCGCCCTGGGTGGCGGCGTCGGATGATGGATCCTGCGAGTTCCGGATCGCGAAAGCACTCGCTTCCCGATTCTCCCTCGATCCTCGCATTCGGTGTTTGCTCGAGCCGGTGTCGCTCGACCCGCGCAAGGGCCGCTACGAGTGGGCCACAGACCGATCGATTGGATCGAACATTGGGCGGTCCTTGCCGGAGCGACTCGCGACGCTCGCTGATCGACTGGACCTCGAAGGAATCGATCCGTATGAAGCGGGCAGGCATCGCGCGATGGTCACCGATGTTTCCGCGTTCGTCCAGGGGCGTACCGATGACGCGAGGATCGAAGACTTTCTGTCGGCTTTCCTCTGTGTCGACTGGGTGCATGTTCCGCCGACCCGCCCGCGTGGCTCGGTCGTTGAAACCCTACGTGCCTACGCTCTCCTGAAGATGCTCGCGCTCGACAACGTCCTCGTGCCATCGGACAGCGGCGGCTGGGCGCTCGCCGGGCAAGCGATGACCGACGCGGTGCGGCCGAGAATCACGCCGGCTATGAGGGCTCAGTTGCGGTCCGGAAGGCTGTCGAGCGCTCTGGTCTCCGCCGTACGGGTACTGAGAGCCTCCGGCCTGCCGCCGCTGCTCGACGATGTCTCGGTCACACGGTTGTCATTGAGTGCTCGCGAGCGGACACGCGTATCCGGCGCGTTGATGATCCCGATCGGTGAAGGCCGACGATTGGCCGACCTGATCCTCGAACCCCCAAACCCGCAAAGGGAGATGATCCATGAATCGTGATGGCCTGAAGGACGCTTCGCGGCTCCTAGTCGAAGCTCGGCTCCGGCCTGTCCAGGGTGAACGGTTCCAGTCGACGGGATTCCCGGATCTCGGACCCGCGACCTACTCGCTGCCGGACGGGACCGAGATGCTGCTCGTCGAATCTGCTCAATCGACCGCAAACCGCCTCGAGGCGGTCTGTTGGGAAGAAGAGCGCAACGACCTGGTTCCGGAGCTCAGGGGTATGCCCTACGTACAGGTGGTCGATGAGAAGGGGGAGGTAGTGACGACCTCGGTTCTCGAGGCGCACCGCCTGAACTCTCCTTACATTCTCGAAAGCGCGGATCGGACGTTCTTCAACCGGCTCGCCGAAGCCCTGAACGCCGCCAACGAGAGGGCGACCGACCGGCGTCTGCTGGCGCGCACGGTGTTCGAGATCGATCCCAACGCGATCCTCCACGGAGTCTTCCTCGCCAAGAGGGAGCTGGCGGGCGGACGATTCCGACTGGCTCGCATTCTCTCGGGATTCGTCGAGGCTCGCGGCGTAAAGATGGTGGAAAGCGGGGGAGTCAAGAACGACCGCGTCAATCCGTCCGGCTCCACGAAGGAAGGCTTCGGCAACGTCCCATTCCATCGCACCGAATTCGTAGCCGAAGAGATCCGCGCCTACTTCAGCCTCGATCTCGCCACGCTGCGTTCCTACGGTCTTCCCGAGGCGGCGGAGAGCTTCCTTATGACCATCGGAATGTGGAAGATCCTTCGCTTCCTGAGTCAGCCGATGCGCTTCCGCACCGCCTGCGACCTCGAGTGTTTCGACTGGCGAGTCACCCGCCCTGAGGGATACCGGATCCCCGAGATGACGGAGATCAGCAAAGCGCTCGCCTCCAGCATGAAGGAGTGTGCCGATCTGTTCGCCAAGCCGCCGGTCTCGAAGGTCGTCTGGAAGCCCGGGAAGGCGAAGAAGGAGAAGGACCGGGGCAAGGAAGAGAACGACGAAGGGGACGAGTCGTGATCGCGATCGAGCTGAGATTCCCGGCCGGTCGCTACCACGCGACTCCTTGGGGAACTCACGTCAACGAGATGGCTCTCGAGTGGCCGCCGTCGCCATGGCGCCTGCTCCGCGCTCTCACGTCGGTCTGGCTCGGTGTTTCCTGCCGTTCGGACATCGCGCAGGACGAGCCCGCGATGCGTGCCGTCTTGACGCGGCTGGCCGATCCGCCGTGCTTTTTGCTACCGCCGTACACTCAGGGCCACACGCGGCATTTCATGCCGTGGATGAAGAAGGGACCCGAGGATCGGACGATCGTGTTCGACGGGTTCTTGGCGTTCGAACCGCACGAGACTGTGCGCGTGGGTTGGCCCGACGTCCAGCTCTCGGCAGCCGAGAAGGACCGTCTCCGCCGATTGCTGTCGAACCTCACCTATCTGGGACGCGCCGAATCATGGTGCGAGGCAAGCCTCCTCGACGAATCGGAATGTTCGGACGGGCTCGAATGGACGGCATGGCCCCTCGGAGAAGGCGAGATCCTTCCGGAGGACGCAGAGCCGGTGCGGGTGCTTTGCGCGAAGCAGTTCCAGCCCGAGCGGTCCCTGCTCGATTGGCAGCACCCGTTGCATGCCGATATCGGAGAGCTGCGGAGGAAGAAGATGGATCCGCGCTGTCCGCCCGGTGCCGCTTGGATCACATACGCCTGCAGGACGGTGGAAGCGCAGCGGGCAAGGAGCACCGGCTCTATTGCAGTTCGCGTGCGCCCATGCATGGCGAAGTATGCGCTTACCGGAAGTGTCCTGCCGCGGGTGGTCGACTCCGTCCTCGTTGCAGAGCTCGCGCGAGCTTCCCTGCAGGCGATCTTCGGGCGGACTGAGGACGGGCGATCGTCGGCGGTGTTTTCCGGCAAGCAGGACGATGGGACGCCGTTCAAGAGCCACGATCATGCGCACTATCTTCCGCACGATCAAGACGGCGACGGACGGCTCGATGCCCTGCTGATCTATGCGCCCGCCGGCTTCGGCCCAGGCGAGGTCGAAGCGCTGCAAAGCCTGAGCGTCCTGAAAAGGAGCGATTGGGCGTATCCCATTCGGGTGGTCCTTGCGGGGCTGGGTGACCAAGGGGTGGATCAAGGGGAGCTGACCGGACCCGCGAGGCACTGGAGGTCCGTTACGCCATTCGTCCTTCCCCGTCACCCGAAGCGGAATGGAAAGGAGAGCCCGGCGGACCAGCTCCTCCTCGAACTGCGACGGCGCGCTTTGCCGGATCCTCGGAGCATCGAGCCGCTGCCCTGGCTCGAGGAACGTGGACACAAGACGCGCTGGCTCGAATTCCGCCGTTGGCGTACCAAGGTGGAGGGGCCGCCCGTCGCCATGGGGTTTGGTTTCGTGCTCGAGTTCCCCGATGCGGTGGCCGGGCCCCTCACGCTCGGCTATGGCTCCCATTACGGTTTGGGACTCTTTCAGCCTTGCTCGACTTGACGCTCAGCTTCCCGCTGGGGTGGGGGCGATGGCCGCAGCACCGGACGCCTGCGGCGATCGCCTCTCACCTAAGCAGGGTCGTCCGCTCCCTCGGCTCCACGTCGGCGGACAGTCGTTGTCAAGGCAGGGAGGCTCCATCGTGAAATCCACCGGTGAGATACTGGCGATCCTCGGTACCGCCCTGCCTGAGCTGAAGCGGGGCTTTCCCATCCGTAGAATTGCGCTGTTTGGCTCCTACGCCCGAGGGGAACAGACAGAAAGCAGCGACGTCGACGTTCTGGTCGACGTGGACCCTGCCATCGGTCTTCGGTTCGTGGACCTCGCCGACCGAATCGAAGCGCTGCTGGGCGTGCGAGCGGACGTTGTCTCGCTTCGGGCGATTCCGGAGCGCCACCTATCGGAAATCCAGGAGGAACTGCTCGATGTCGCGTAGGTCCGCGCATCTCCTGATCGCCGACATGTTGGAGAGGATCGGGCGGATCGAACGAGTCATCGCTGGTCTTGATCAGGATTGACGACGGAGCTGTCTCCGCTCGGTGGACGGTTGCGTGAGATTCAAACGCAGGAGCGGAGCTGATCCCAGCCTGATTCTTGCCGTCACACGCCCCGACACGGCTCGTCCAAGGATGCAGCAATCCTTCCCGCTCCGCGATCAACTTCCCACGTTCACCGCTTCAGTCACGGGGCATTCGCGAACGACGCAGCACGGGAACCGCCAGGACGAGGCCCGCCAGTGCCAGGCCGGCCATGACCGCGCCGAGGATCTCCGGTGCGACGCTCGCGCTCGACAGGACCATCATGGCTGCGAGGCCGAGGATCATGAGTCCGCCGGCGATCGCGGTCGCGGTGCGGGCGCCGACCGCCTGAGCCAGAGAGCCTGCGGCAGCGGCCGGGACGAGCGCGAGCAGGCCGAGCAAAGTCGGCGCGGCCGATTCCCCGTCGATCGCTCCGAGCGAGGAGCGTCCCCCGTGCATCCAGGAGGACAGCAGGATCAGCGCCACGAGGAACAGCCAGGTCAGCATGCCGGCAGCGAAGAACCAGGCGTAGAGGCTCCGAACGATCCCGCGCCGTTCCAGCGGCAGGACCGACGCCGCACGGAGAAGAGCGCCGGAAGGCATCGGAGCCCATATCGCGAGCGGGGCGCGTAGCAGGAACGTGCCGAAGAGCATCACAGCACCGCCACCGGCCAGCGCGAATGGGCTGAACCCTTCTTCGCCTCCCAGTCGCCAGCCGGAAAGGACCGTGCGATCGAGAACGAGCCCGAGGGCGAGAAACGGAAGCCCGATCCAGGCCAGGCGGAAGGGACGCAGGAAGATGTCGTGCCTCCACTGCGCGCGGGGGGCGCGCGATTTCGCCGGGACGGCCATCATCGTCGATCGGGAATCCGTTCGCCTGTCCCTCGGCAGTAGGGCGGGCCACTTCGGCAAGCGGAACGGCAACTTCCTGCCCGTGGAAACGAGGACCGCCGCCGAAAGCAGGGCGCCCGACGCGATGCATCCGGCAGGCGTCGCAAGCGCGTTCAGTTTCATCAAGACGAAAGTCCCCGCCATGACCGCCACGGAAGTGGCAAGCGCCCTCTCCGGTTGCACAGCGGGAACGGCCCAGGCGAGCAGCATCGGGAAGAGGAGCCATGCCCCGACCCCGGTCATCCCGAGATAGATTGCTGCGAGACCGCCATCCGGCCTGACCGCATGACGAAGCAGAAAGTGTCCAACCCCCGAACCGGCAATCGCGAGTCCGGCGAGACGGAGGACGAGGAGCAACACGAGAGCGAGCAGGGCCTCGGCGATCATCCGCCCGTGGATTCCGATCGGAAGTGTGGGCAGGGGTTGCACGGTTCTCCAGGCGACGATGCTCCGGCCCGTCGCCCGACCACCGACCAAGCGCGAGGCGTATCCCACGATGAGGATCATCTGGATCTGGACGAAGGAGTTCCAGGAGTGCGGTCGCGGCCCGCGAGCATCCGAGAACCAGCCGTCGGGCCGGAGCGCCGCCGGCCACGCCACCCACGCAAGAAGTCCGAGGACGATCACACCAGCCGCCGGCAGCGGCGCTCGGAGAATCCACGAGAACCGGATTCGCATGTGAAGGAGCATCGCTCTCATCTTGCCGCCCCCCAGGCGACGATCGCCTCTTCCAGCGTCCGCCCCTCGCCGACTAGCTGGTCGGTCGGACCATCCCGCAGGATCTTCCCCGCTTGAAGCACGACCAGGCGGTCGGAAACCCGTTGCACGTCGAGCAGCATGTGGGAGCTGATCACGACGCTCCTCTTCGGATCGCGCACGACGTCGAGCACGCTCTCGAGCAGCCCGCGCCGGCCGTCGAGATCGAGCCCGGAGGAAGGTTCGTCGAGCAGCAGCACTCGGGGGCGGAACGCCATGGCGAGGACGAGACGGAGCCGCGTCCCCTGTCCCTTCGAGAGAGCTCCGGCCCGCGCCTTCGGGTCGAGGTGGAAGCGGTCGATGAGGGACTCAGCGAGGCCCACGTCCCAGCTACTGTAGTAGGCGGAGACCATCTGCACGAGCGATCGGACGCGCATGTCGAAGACAGGAAGGTCGTCGCTCATGAAACCGAGGGCGGAGCGAACGAGGACCGGATCGCGCCAAGGATCGTGGCCGAAGACCGAGACACGGCCGTGAGTCGCAGGCCGCAATCCCGCGATCGTCTCCAACAGCGTCGTCTTTCCGGCCCCGTTGGGCCCGACGAGGCCGACGACGATCCCAGGCTCCAGCGACCAGCGCGGGATCGACAGCTCGAAGCGCCCGCGTCGCACCCGGAGATCGTCGACCGCGATGAGCGTTCCTCCCGGCTCGACATCGTGCCCATCCCCCTCGCTCCAAGAGTCTCCGTGGCTCTCAGTCGGCAGCATTGCGGCTCTCCTCCTCCTTCTGCATCGCTTCGTCGAACGTCGCCCGGATGGCGGCCCCGTCAAGCCCCAGGCGACTGCAGTGCTCGACCGCCTCCGCGAGAACGGCTCGCGCTTCCGCGATCGCCTGCCGCTTCGTTCCCTTCGCCACCGTATCCGTGACGAAGCTCCCCTGCCCCTGACGCAGGACGATCAGCTTTGCCGCCTCGAGGTCCTCATAGGCTCGGCGGACGGTGATGAGGGAGACGAGAAGCTGCGCGGCAAGCTCTCGCACGGAGGGGAGTTGTGTTCGCGGGGGGAGCTGGCCGGAGCGGATCATCTGACCGATCTGATCCACGATCTGCCGGTAGTACGGGACCCCGGAAGCCTGGCTCAGTTTCACCGTCAGCGTCAGCGGCACGTCACCCTCCGCGGGCAGATCGCTGGCCGGTCGAGAAACGCCTAGGTCGGGGACGCGACGCCCAGGCACGGCTTACGCTCTGCCGCCACTGTGTATATAGTAAAGCACAGTAGCGACCGCGTCAAGCACGGTTGATTCTGCCAAAGCCGCTCAAACAAAGGAGCGAAGTGAAACGCTTGGCCGCGCGAAGCTCTTCCGGGCTTGGCGGCTCTCACCTCGGTCCCGCCCGCCGTGGCGTGCGCGCGGGGGTGACGTCAGCGGAACAGCGCTTTCACCTCGCCCCACGTCCGGGAGCGCGCCGGGACCGCACAATCGTAGAAGGCTTCGCAAGGCCACGAGTCGCAGATCTGGCAATCCTCTCGCCAGACGGCTGTGTACCCGTCCTGGCTGCGCGAGAAGCATTCCGTCTCGGTCGTCAGGATGCAGCGATGCAGAAACTCCCCCTCCGCGTAGCAGCATCGGCTGCACTGGTCGCAGCCGCTTCCGTCGCCCAGATAGACGCCCGCCGAATCGGCGCAGAAGGAGTAGTCGACGATCTCGCAGCGCGCGTCGCTCTGGAAGCAGCAGCCGCCCAGGAGCGGAGGCTCGGGGCAGGCGTTGGAGCCCGGGCCGAACCAGTCGACGCGGCCGAACCTCGTGACATCGTCTTCGACCGGCGGGCGCGAATCGTCCGCGAAGACCGCCTTCCCCCTGACCGGATCGGCCCCGGTGCCGAAATGGCTCCCCGCCCCGGCGCCGCGCACGGCGAACCAGTAGAACGGGAAGAGCCGGTCGGTGATGGGCTCGCCGAAGCCGACGATGTTGCCGCTCGGGACGGCGGGCCAGCCTTCCTCCGGGATTTCCTGCGGCGTCGGGCCGCACGCTCCCCACGCGCTCACCTGGCCGGCGTCGGCCGGCAGGTTGTGATCGACGCCGAACTGAATCGCGTTGATCTGCGGGTGATGATGCTCCGTGAAGGCGGCGAGGAACCAGATCACGGCGATCTCTTCCTCGCCTTTGTCGGTCCGCGTGATCGCCGCGGCGCAGTCCGCGGGCGCGTGCTCGTCGAAAACCGTCCCGCAATAGTCGTCGTCCGCGCTGTAGACAGCGGCGTCGTTCGTGTGGACGATGAGGGCGCCGTTGTTGTTCCGTCCCGCGTCAGCGCCACGGGATGCCGCGCACAGCAGAACGACTACGGCCAACAGAATCGTTCTGGACATTCCACGTCTCCTCGCGGCGGGCCACCCCGATGCGCGCCGCCGATGCGAGCGCCCCGACAGGGCCGGTATGGATCCGCGCCAATTATAGGCGAGGAGAACCATCGGCAGCCAGGGGCTTTCCGGACTCGCCCTCCCTTCGCTACGCTGCGATGGCTCGCTCAGCGTCGGGTCGTTCGCTCAGGGTCGTTTCGCTCTTGGAGGATCGCGATGGAGTCCTTCCATTTCCCTTCCGCAACGGAGATCCCCGATTCCGCGAAGGTCGACGTCACCGCCTGGGAGCGCCGGTACCTCGTGGCCGGAGAGATTCGCACGTGGCCCGAAGGCGCCGAGGTGTTGTCGCCCGTGTGCGTGCAGAACGCGGACAGCTCGCTCGAGCGGGTGCGCCTGGGCAAGGTGCCAATGCTTTCGGCGGCCGAGGCGGTCGAGGCCGTGCGAGCAGCGCGTCAGGCTTGGGACGACGGCCGGGGCGCCTGGCCGACGATGCGCGTCGCGCGCCGCATCGGCTGCGTCGAGCATTTCGCCGAGCTGATGCCGAAGGTCCGGGAGCCGGTCGTCCGGCTGCTCATGTGGGAGATCGGCAAGTCGCGCAAGGACGCGGAGGCCGAGTTCGACCGGACGGTGCAGTACATCCGCGACACGGTCGAGGCGGTCAAGCAGCTCGACCGCGACTGCAGCCGCTTCGTCATGGAGCAGGGATTCATCGCGCAGATCCGTCGCTCTCCCTTGGGCGTCGTGCTCTGCATGGGACCGTTCAACTACCCGCTCAACGAGACCTATACGACGCTCATCCCGGCGCTCATCATGGGGAACACCGTCGTCTCGAAGCTCCCCAGGTACGGGGCGCTGCTGCACCTCCCCTTGCTCGAGGCGATGAAGGAGGCGTTCCCGCCGGGCGTCGTCAACGTGATCCAGGGCGACGGTCCCACCGTCATCGGGCCGATCATGAGCTCGGGCGACATCGACGTCCTGGCCTTCATCGGGACGAGCAAGGTCGCGAACACGCTACAGAAGCAGCATCCGCGCCCCAACCGGCTGCGCTGCATCCTCGGTCTCGAGTCGAAGAACCCCGCAGTGATTCTCCCGGACGCGGACCTCGACGTCGCAGTGAAGGAGGGCGTCTCGGGCGCGCTGTCCTACAACGGCCAGCGGTGCACTGCGCTCAAGCTCTTCTTCGCGCACGCCTCGATCGCCGAGCGCTTCGTGGCGAAGCTCGCGCAGGCGGTCGATGCGCTCGGGGCGGGAATGCCGTGGGAGTCGGGGGTGCAGATCACCCCTCTGCCGGAGGACGGTAAGCCGGAGTATCTGGCCGGTCTCGTGCAGGACGCAGTCTCCAAGGGCGCGCGCGTCGTCAACGACGGAGGCGACGCGACCGGCACCTTCTATCGACCGGCGGTCGTCTACCCGGTCCGCCCGGACATGAGCCTCTACGGGACGGAGCAGTTCGGCCCCGTCGTCCCGGTCGCGACCTACGAGGACGAGCGGGAGATCGACGAGTTCATGCGCTCGAGCCCGTATGGACAGCAGGTCTCGATCTTCGGGCGCGATCCGAAGCGCGTCGCGTATCTCGTCGACGCGCTCGCCAATCAGGTGTGTCGCGTGAACCTCAACACGCAATGCCGGCGCGGCCCGGACACCTTCCCGTTCACCGGCCGCAAAGACTCGGCTGAAGGGACGCTGTCGGTCAGCGACGCGCTGCGCTGCTTCTCGATCCGTAACGTCGCCTCGATCGCCAGCACGGAGGCTGACAAGGAGCTGGTGACCACGATCGTCACGGGCAGGATGTCGTCCTTCCTGACGACCGACTTCATCTTCTGACGCAACGGGGGTCCCGGGCGTAGTCGCGCGAGAAGACACTCGCCACGCCAGCGGACCGCGCGTCAGCTCCGGTGCCCGGCAGCCTTCGTTTGACACATGCCTCCGGCGGGGCGACAATTGGGCCCGTTCGCATCACGAGGGGTGAATCGCACGGGGTCGCTCCTGTGCATTTCGAGTGGAGGTTTCCGATGCGCCCGGCCGCAGTTTTCTTCGTCGCCGTACCGACCTTCGTCGTTTCGTCCGCTCTCACCGTTCTCGCCGTTCTTGTGGTGGCACTGGCGCTCCCGCTCCTGCTCGCGCCGGCCGCCTTCGCCAGCCCGCCGAGTATGACGGAGGAGATCGTCCTCGATCATGGCTTCCGGTACGGCGAAACCGTCTACTATCCGACGGCGTGCGCGATCGGCGTTTCGCCGTCCGAGGTCCTGTTGGCCTTCATCGAACAGGGCGCCGACGCTGCTTACGGCTACCGCAAGAGCCCGGCCGGTGAGGAGATCGACAACGCCCACCAGCCTCTCCGCGGAGAGGAGGACGGGTGGATCGACGGGATCGACTTCTCCGATCCCGATGGCTCGGGATGGAAGATGGCTTTCGCATTCTCCCCGTCGTACGACATCGACCTCCCCGGCCTTCGCGTGCGTGCCTTCGATCCCGCGACCCTCGAGGCGACGGCGACGGTCGACGTCGTGCCGCCCGGCGTCGCCGAAGTCCGGATGCCGTCGATCGCCTTCGCTCCGAATGCGGTCGACGAGGAAGGGGCGCACGTGATCGCGTGGCTGGAGGGCGAACGCTCTCCCTATCGCCTGCTCCTCACGCGCGTCACGCCCGGACTCGAGGCGATCGATCCGTCGCCGCACGTCCTCGCAAGCGATCTGCCCGAAATGGCGCTCGACCTCGCGATGTCCGATGCGGGAGGGATGGTCCTCTACGTCGGAGACGGCCGCGAAACTCACGCGCAACCTCTGGGACAGGACGGTCTGCCGGCGGGATCGCCGGTTGCCCTCGGGGAAGCGACGGGGACGTGGGGACCTCCCGAGGTAGCGGTCGCGCGATTCGCGGATCGCTGGGTCGCCGCGTGGACCACCGGGGATGGGATCGAGGTCGCTCTCCTCGACGCGACCGGCGCGCCGATCGCGCCCGGTCCTCTCACGATCGACTCGACCGCCGACATGGGCCTGGACGTCTGCGCCGCCGACAGCGTCGCGCTGCTCGCGTGGCGAACCACGCGTGACTGGGACGGCCGGATCCTCGTGACGCGGATCGGCCTCGATCAGGAGAGCCTCGATCCCGAGCCGGTCGAGCTGGTGACCGAATCTCCCTGCGCGCAGCCGGAGGATCCGCGGAACGTCGCGTGCCGGTGGACCGGGGAACGTTTCGCCGTGATCTGGTCCACGACCATGGAGCTGCCGGTGAGCAAGGAGCCGGCGGGCCAGCCGGCGATGCCCTGGCCCCCGGAGAACCCGGTTCTCCTGCAATGGGTGCCCCTGGAAGGGCTGCCAATCGAGCCGGAGCCCTTGCGCCTCAACGTAGGGACGCATCCTTTGTATGCGATTCCGC
This sequence comes from Candidatus Eiseniibacteriota bacterium, assembly GCA_041946735.1. Lineage (GTDB taxonomy): Bacteria > Eisenbacteria > RBG-16-71-46 > CAIMUX01 > VGJL01 > JBHGAY01. The sequence goes on along the minus strand of JBHGAY010000024.1, from coordinate 61,480 downwards.
TCTGGGGGAGCGGCGAGCCGCATCTGTTGAACCGGGAGGGAGGCTTCTACCACCGTTTCGCTTTCGATGCGGAGGGCCAGCTCACCGACACGCCCGACCGATGGAGCGGCCCGTCGGAGCATTCCGACTGCGACTGGATGGACAACTGCGATTGGGCGCGCACCTCCTCGCTCCGGTCGCGAGCGGACCGAACCGGGGTTTCGATCGGATACGTGCGAAGCGAGGGTTGGTCCGGCCAACTCGGGGAATACAGCAACGACTTCATCGTGGCCATCGATCGCATCGGCCTGGATGGTCTGCGGGAGCGATTCGTCTCGACCGTCGTTGCGCACCAAGGCGGATACGGCGCCATCCCGGCCGTCGGTCGCTGCGACTTCGTGGAGCGACCTGACTCGATCTTCTTCGCGTACGACTACACGCCGGACCGCAACACGCAGAGCCCGGGAATCCGGGTCGACCTGATCGATCCGGCAGGAGAGCGCCTGCGTCGATGGACGGTGATGCCGGACACGACGACCCAGGCGGCGACACTCGCCCCGCTCACGGGAGGCCGTCTGCTCCTCTTGGGATTGCACGCGACCGATTCCGGCAACCGCGTTTACGCCGCCATCGTCGATCCGGCGGCGCCGGGCGAGGAGATCACCGGCACGTCGCTGTTTCCCGAGCTCGGCCTCTCGCATAGCAGCCTGTGGCTGCTCCGCGGCGACCGGCAGAGCCTCGCCCTCTTCTCGGTGGAACGAGCGGGCGGCGGGGGAGAGCACGACGTCTACGCGGCGCGCTTCGACGAGAACGGGGCCCTGCTGGATCCCGGCGGCATCGAGGTGAGCCGGATGCCCGGGACTCCCGGCGCCGTCGACGGCATCTGGGACGGCAACCAGTACTTCGTAACCTGGTCCCGCGCCTATCCCGAACGCGGGATCTTCGGGAATCGAATCGCGAGGGACGGCGTCGTCATCGACGGCGACGGCTTCACGATCAGTGAGATGGCGCAGTCCACCTGCCCCGCTGCGGCAGACACGAGCGGGTTCGTCCTCCTCGCCTACGCCGGCAACCGGATTCGGATCGCCGACGACTCGATCCCGCTGCTCGATGAGGACTGGGATTACACGTTCCCCGAGGATCCGGCGGATGCGCTCGCGCTGCGCATCGGGCGCGCGCTTCCCAATCCGGGCCGCGGCGCGTTCGATCTCGAGATGGAGCTTCCGCGCGGCGCGTCGGCGACGATCGACGTGGTCGATCCGGCGGGACGGTTCGTCGCGCGGCGCACGATCGACGGGCCGCAGAGCGGCGGCGTCCCCGCGTGGGACGGCCGCACGGCGACGGGCCGCGCCGCCGCGCCCGGGATCTACTTCCTTCGGATCCGCTCCGCCTCTACGGAGGCGATCCGCAAGGTGACCCTGCTCCGGTGAGCGAAGCCGGACACCGGTCGGAGGATCGTCTCGCCCGCGACGGCGATCCTCCCGACTTCGCCTGCGTGCTCGACGAGGTGTCGAGGAACTACGCCGGCTACCGCGACAAGGTGCGCGGCCGCGAGGCGGAGCTTGGCGTTCTCACGGAGTCGGTCCGAGCTTCGATCCTCTCCTCACGCGGATCACCAGACGAGCGGATCGAGATCCTCCGCTCCTGGCTGGTCTTCTTCCGCGACCGCCACCTCGGCCTCTCGTCGGCGACGGGTCAGGAGCGCTTCGAGCGGGACGTCGCGGCAGGGCGTCTCGATCCGACGCTCGCCCGCCTCGACGACGAGGCGCTGCTTCTCACGATCCCAACCTTTGGGGCGCCGGTGCGGGAGCGGCTCGATGCGCTGCTCGCCGCCGCCCGCGAGGAGCTCTCGCGCACGCCAGTCCTCCTGATCGACATCCGGGGCAACGGGGGCGGCAGCGACGCGACGTTCGAGTCGCTGCTGCCTTGGATCGCGACCGGTCCGATCCGCGTGACCGGCTGCGACTACTGGGCGACGCCGGCGAACGCCGCGTGCATCCGCAGCTATGCCGCGCAACCGGGGATGCCGGCGGAATACGTGACGTATCTATGCGACCTCGCCGCTCGCATGGAGGCCGCGCCCGGGACGTTCGTCGACGGTCCACCGGACCGCATCGATACCTTCGACGAGCTGCACCCGTTGCCCGAGCGGATCGGGATCCTGATGGACCGGCGCTGCGCGAGCGCCGCGGAAGCGTTCGCGCTCCTCGCGCGCCAGAGCGGGAAGGTCCGCCTCTTCGGCGAGAACACCCGCGGCTCCCTCGACTACTCCAACTTGCGCCGGGTGCGGCTGCCGTCCGGCGCCGCGATCCTCGTCGTCCCGATGAGCCGCGCCCGCTGGCTCCCCGGCTTCTCCGTCGACGCCGAGGGGATCGCGCCCGACGTGGCGGTCCCGCCCGACGCCGCCGACGCGATCGCCTTGGTGCGCGCGCGGCTGTGACGCGTCCGGCGGCGGTCGAGCCGCGCGGGCGAATAGCGCATGTGGGAAGGGATGTCTTCCGAGGATCGATCTGCGGCGGGATCGCGCCCGCGGCCTCGCCCGAGGGATCGGCGCTCGCGGGGAGAAGACGGACGGTCGTCGCTCGCGCCTCTGGTTCGCCGCGCGAGTGACTCCCTACCGGCTGCAGGGTGGCGGCTACCGCGCGGCGAACGCGTCCCTCGTGGCGAGGCCTCACCGGGCGCTCCCCGCCGCCATAGGGCAGTGCCGCGCCTTCCACTCGACAGCGGTCTGGTGTAGTGGCATCCCGTGCCCTCTCCCGTGTGTGTGCCACCTTCATCGAGGCATTCGTGAGATTCCGGCGGCTGTCGAGCCGCGCGGGCAAGGCCGACCGGTTTGCGTGGTGATTGTTCGCGCGAGCGAGGGCGCGCGCCGCTCGGTCTTCCGTCACTCGGACGGCGCGCGGCCCAAATAGTGTGTGTGGGGGGGAGATGTGCTCAGCGGATCGATCTGCGGCGGGGAGCGCCCGGTGAGGCCTCGGCCCGAGGGACGCGTTCGACGCGCGTGGGCTGCCACCCTTGCAGCCGGTAGGGAGTCACTCGCGCGGCGAACTAGAGGCGCGAGCGACGGCCGTCCGTCTTCTCCCAGCGAGCGCCGATCCCTCGGGCGAGGCCGCCGGCGCGATCCCGCCGAGGAGCGCCGTGCCTGCCGGCACTGCCCTTTCACTCGAATCCTGCCTCGCTCGCCTGCTCGCGTTCCCGCCTACCTACCTACCTACCTACCTACCTGCCTACCTACCTACCTGCCTACCTACCTACCTACCTGCCTGCTTGCTCGATCAACCAGGAGCCGGCCGGCAACCACCTACTCCTGACCGGCGAAGCTGCCCTCCAGCGTGATCTTGTTCCCGAGGTACGTCTTCAGCTCCGCCAGGTACCCAGCCCGTGCTTCCAGCCGGTCGATCTCCGCCTCGCGGAGCTGCAGCGTCGAGATCCGTCCGTCGGCGAAGCGCTCCCTCGCGATCGCGAGCTTGTCGTCAGCGAGCTTCACCCGGCTCTGCTGAATCCCCAGCCTCCGGTACCCGACGTCCACCTGCTGCACGAGGCGTGCAATCTCCGCCTGCGCCGCCTGCTTCGCCTGCACCAGCTCCAGCTCGGCCCGGTTCGCCTCGGCGCGGGCCGCCTGCGTGGCGGCGCTCCCCGATCCACCGTCCCAGATCGGGTAGGAGAGGTTCAGCGAGACGCCCCAGCCGTTCGTGTTGATGTCCTCGTCGGGACGGTCCTCGAGGCTGACCTTGCCGCGGCCGGCGGCGTAGCTGGCGGTCAAGTCGCCGGTCAGGCTCTTTCCCTTGGCGGTGTAGGATGCCATCCGCTTCGAGCGCGAGCGGTTCTCGAGCGCCCGCCGCACCGGCAGCGACTTCTCCCAGCCGGACTTCATCTTCAACAACTGCTCCGCCGACAGCGCCTCACCCGCCTCCGGCTCCACCAACTGCAACGTCCCCTCGACCGGCCTGTCGAGCAGCAGCGCCAGCGCCCGCTGCTGCTCCTGCAGCTTGTCGGTCGCCTCCCGGCGCGCCAGCTCGGCGTCGAGCTTCGCGGAGGCGGCTTCGAGCCGCGCCTCCTCCGCGATCACACCGTCCTGCCATTTGACCGAATCGATCTCCGCCTTGAGGCTCGCGGCATCGAGCGTGAGCGCCTGCATGGAGTCCTGCACCTCCGCCTCGATCAAGCCGAGGAACGCCTCGGCCACCTCCTTGCGCAGCGCCGCCTCCTCCTCGCGCCGTCCGATCCGCGCCAGCTCGAGGTTCTCCGTCCGGTCGAGCAGCTCGTTCTTCAGCGTCGAGGGCTTGAAGATCGGCTGCGTGAGCCGGAACTCGAAGTACCCCTGCCGTCCGTTCTCGTCGAGGAAGCTGCCGCTCGGCACCTCCGGGTTCGTGTCGGGGTAGCGGCTCTGCGACCGGTTCAGGTTCGCCGACATCGCGAGGCTTCCACCGGTCAGCAGGCTCTGCTCGAGCTTGATGAAGCTGTTCATCCGGAAATCGCTCGTCTTGTACAGCTGCTTGCGCGTCGAGCCGCCGAAGAACTTGTAGGACTGGTCGACGTCGTAGGAGGGGAGCGCGCCGTTGATCGTGATCAACGGAACGTAGAAGTTGATTTTCTTCGCCCGGTAGCTCGACTCCGCGATCCGCTCCGTCTCCTCGAGGATCGCCCCGCGGGAGGAGTGATGGATCGCCTGGTCGATTGCCTCGTCGAGCGTCATCGGCTGCGCGCGTCCGAGCCCGGGAGAGAAGCCGACGGCGGCCGCGGCCGCGACCACGGCGACGGTGCAGAGCATGAGCAAACGGCAGCGGAGGGAATTCGCTTCGAACATGGCGTGCAACCTCGCGAGGAGAGACAGAGACCCCAAGAGACAGAGACCCCAAAGGACAGCGACACGGCGTCGCGGATCACCGCGGCGACCGGCCGACTCGAACGCGTCACTCGTAGCGGAGCGCCTCGATCACGTGCAACCGGGCCGCCTTGCGAGCGGGATAGACGCCGAAGATGAGCCCGACCGCCGTCGAGACGCCGATCGCGAGCAGGATCGCGAACGGCGAGACGATCGTCGGCCATCCGGCGTAGAGGCTGATCCCCTTCGAGAGGGAGAGCCCGACGACGAGGCCGACCAGGCAGCCGACGAGACAGATCACCACCGCTTCGAGCAGGAACTGACGGAGGATGTCGCCGCGCGTCGCTCCGACCGCCCGGCGCGTCCCGATCTCGCGCGTCCGCTCGAGGACCGTCGCGAGCATGATGTTCATGATTCCGATGCCGCCGACCAGGAGCGAGAGGCCGGCGATCGCGCCCATGACGATGTTGAAGATCTGCTGCGTCTTCTGCGACTGCCGGAGCAGCGACTCCGGGACGATCACGTCGTAGTCGGCAATTCCGCCGTGGCGCCGCTCGAGGACGCGCCGCACGAGGAGCGTCACCGCGGGAACGAAATCGAGGTCGCTCACGGTGATCGTGAGCTGGTCGATCTCGGGAATGTTGTAGTTGCGCTGCGGCTCGTTCGAGCGGTCGCCGAAGTAGTGGCGCGGGTCGGATCGCGTCGTCATTCCCGCGCGCTCGAGCTTCTTGACCGCCGTCGAGAACGGGATGTAGACGTCCTCGTTCAGGTTTTTAAGCTCGAGCCCTTCGACCTTCCCGCGGCCGATGTACTTGTCCGCCATCACGCCGACCACGGTGAAGTCGAGATCGGCGATGCGCACGATCCGTCCGAGCGGATCGTCGAAGGCGAAGAGCGCGCGACGCGCCTTCGCGCCGAGGACGCAGACCTGCGCGAACTCCGCCATGTCGCCATCGGTCAGGAAGCGGCCGCCCTCGACCTCGATCGAGGAGGAGATGGTGAAGTTCGGTGTGGTGGCGACGACCCGCACCGGCGCCTCGATCGACCCGCTTCGGATCGTCGCAGGCGTCTCGAATCGCTGCGGCACGACGTTGGAGATCAGATCGTCGTAGAGGCGGAGGTTCTCGGCGTCCGCGAGCCCGAGGCCGGGGGAACGCTGGAATGTCTCGTCTGTCCCTTTCTCGGAGATCGGGACGCGCGCCTCGACGATGATGTTGTCGATTCCGAGGATCGAGATCTGCTGCATCGCCTCGCGCTTCGCCCCCTCGCCGATCGAGAGCATCGAGACGACGGCGGCGACGCCGAAGATCACACCGAGCATGGTGAGAGCGGTGCGGAGCTTGTGGACCGCAAGCGACTCGATGGCGAGCCGGAAGACCAGGCCGGTGTCGATCATCCGGACTTCGCCCGGCCGCGTCGCGCGGGGGCCGCGGCCGGCTCGGACGTTGTGGGAGCGGGAGACGGGGCGGTCCGACCGCGGTTCAGCTCCGGCTCGGTGGCGCGATCCCCGGGGAGGCCGTGGCGCGCGATCTTCGGGTCGACGAGGCAGATCGTCTCGTCGCCGGCGAGTCCCGAGGTGATCTCGATCTCCATGTCATTGCGGCGGCCGACCGCGACGGTGTGCGGCTTGCGATTCTCGAGGTAGACGACCGGCGAGCCGGCCGACTCGAACACCGCCTCGAGCGGGACCGAGACGACGTCGGGGATCTTGTCGACGACGATCTGAGCGGAAGCGGACATTCCGGGCTTCAGGCGCTCGTCGACGTCGTCGATCGCGATCTCGACGTCGAAGACGTTGATCTTCGAGTCGGGCTCCTTGCGGCGCGCGAGCGTTCCCTTGCGGGTCACCTTCCCCTGGAAGCGGACGTCAGGGAAGGCGTCGAGCGTGACGAGAGCCTCCTGGCCGGCGTCGACGCGGCTCGCGTCCACCTCGGAGACCGTCGCGTTGACGATCATCTCGCCCAGGTCGGGCAGGTTGATCAATCCCTGTCCCGGCCAGGGAGAGTCGCCCTCCTGGACCTTCCCCATGGTGCTTCCCTTCCAGATCTCGAGATAGACGACCATCCCCGGGATCGGGGCGGTCAGCGTCATCTGGTCGAGCTCCTTCTGGGCGAGGTCGACCTTGTCCTCGGCGCGCTGCACCTCGAGCTCCGCCTTGCGGATGTCGGCCTCGATCTGGTCGAGCTTCGCCTTCGCGTTCAGCTCGGCGAGCTCGAGCGCGAGCCGCGCCTCCTCGGCGACCTTCGGCGCTTCGTGCTTCTGCTCGTCGTAGGCTCGCTGGGCGCGACGCAGCTCGAGCGAAAGCTCCTTCTGTTGGATCTCGTACTCCGTCTTCTGCCGCTGGAGCGCGGTCTGGCTGATCTGGAGGGACGACTGGTTCTCCGCCAGATCGGCCTGCTGCTGGCTGGAGTCGAAGCGGATGACCGCGTCGCCGGCCTTGACCATGCTCCCCTCCGGGGCCATCCAGGTGATCTGGATGTTCCGGATGCGCGGGGCGACGACGGTGTAGGCCCGCTTGGCCTGGACCTCGCCGGTCGCCTTCAGGGAGATCAGGAAATCGCCCTTCCGCACCTTCGCCGTGGGGATCTTGACCTTGCCGGTCAGCGGGAATCCGGAGAGCAGAACGACCGCGGCAGCGAGCAGCACCGTGCCGAGGAGAATCCAGAGGCCTCGTCTTCGCATCCCTTCCCTTCCTGCCGCCTCCCGCCCGCCGTCCGCCCTTCGATGCCGGGCGAAACGGGGGAGGCGGCCACGCCCGGCGCCTCGGGCGGCGATGGTACACCGATCGGCGCGGTCGGGTCGACGCAGGGACGACGGCCGGGTCGACGCGGGGACGGTCGGGCTCTCGAAAGGCGGGGGAGCGCCGGGGCAGGCGGGGATCAGGCGGCGGGAATCAGGCGGCGGGGGACGGGGGCCCGGGTGGCACGGCCCGAGCGGCGCGGCCGGAGCGGGTCCGGCGCCGGCGAGGATCTCGCCGGTGTCGCCGCGCTGATTGTCCCGGCTCGAGCGACCGGCGGCGGCTCAGGCCGCGCGCCGCGAGGCCGGCCGGCTCACGCGGCCACGGTCGCCCGGCGCGCGAAGCGGCGGGCGCCGGTCCAAAGCACGGCGGAGATCACGAGCCCCGCGAGGAACCACCCGATGATCTGGTCGATTCCTTCGCCGATCACGAAGGCGGCCGGGAAGCCGTACCAGTTCCAGTACGACGCGCTGATGTTCAGCCATCCGAGGAAGCCGAGCAATGCGCCGACGAACCCGGCCGAGAGCGGGCGAATGTGCAGCCACCAGAGGAGGGCCGCGACGAGGATGCAGGCGATCAGATTCGTCAGCAGCTCGATCACGATCTGCCAGGGGGTCATCGGCTCGCTCCCGGCGACGTGGATCAGCAGGAGTCCCGACGGTCCCGAGCGGATCTTCTGCGCCCATTGCTCCTGCGCTTTCCGTCCTGCCATGCCGGGCGGCATCTGCGGATAGAAGTAGAGCCCGTCGGCGTCCACGTTCGCGCGCAGCGCATCGAGGACCGGCTGCTCGTGGCCGAGCGTCGACAGCCCCATCTCGCCGATGGGCAGGGCCATGTGCGAGAAGCTGCTCCAGACGAAGAGAACGATGCCGCCGGCCAGGCCGGCGAGGAGGATCCGTTTCGTCACGTCGCGTCTCCTTTCTCCGGCGAAGCGGCGCTCGCTCGACCGGAGCGCGCGAATGCGCGGATTGCCGACGGGCCAGTATCGCCGTCGGGCGCGCGGCCGCCAAGCGAATGTTCCCGGGCTTTCGGCCGCCTCGCCCGCCCACCTCCCGACGCTCGCACGCTGACGCCGGGCCGCCCGATCCTCGTAGACTGGCGGGGCATGCGCAAGCGACCCTTCGGGCCGACCGGCGTCCCCGTCCCCTTGATCGGGGAGGGAACCTGGCGGATCGAGCAGGCGGACCGTGGAGAAGCGGTCCGCGCGATCCGTCGCGCCCTGGACCTGGGCATGACGCATCTCGACACCGCGGAGATGTACGGATCGGGCCGCGCCGAGGAGGTGATCGCCGAGGCGATTCCGGGGCGGCGCGACGAGGTGTTCCTGGTGAGCAAGGTCTTGCCGTCGAATGCCACGCGCGACGGCGTGCGCCGCGCGTGCGAGGCCTCGCTGCGGCGTCTGCGGACCGACCGGCTCGACTGCTACCTGCTGCACTGGCCCAGCTCTGTCCCGCTGCGCGAGACGCTCGGCGCCTTCGAGGAGCTGCGGAACGAGGGGAAGATCCTCTCCTACGGCGTGTCGAACTTCGATGCGCGGGACGTGCAGGAGGCGGTGGCGATCGCCGGGCCGGGCAGGATCGCGTGCAATCAGGTTTTGTACAATCTCGAGCAGCGCGGGATCGAGCACGAACTGCTCCCGGCCTGCCGCGCGCTCGGGATCGCCGTCGTCGGGTACACGCCGCTCGGCGCGCGGCACGCCCTGGGCGCGAAGGGTGAGAAGGACGGCGCTTCGGCCGGGGTGCTGCGACGGATCGGCGAGGCGCACGGCGTGACGCCGGCGGCGGTCGCGCTGGCTTTCCTCGTCCGTGAGGAGCCGCTCTTCACGATCCCGATGTCGGCGAACGCCGCGCACGTCGAGGAGAACGCAACCGCCGGAGATCTCGTTCTGTCGCCCGAGGAGATCGCGGAGATCGATCGCGCGTTTCCGCGCGGGAAGAAGCCGCGCTCGCTGCCGACCGGCTGAGCGGTGCGCGAGCAGCGGAGACCACGGGATCCGGATTGGCCGTGATGGAGGACGACGACGATGGGACGACGACCGCCCGTTACGCCGCCGGCCGCGGAGCGAGGGCCGTCGATGAGCTGGGAGTCGAGGCGCCTTGCGGGAATCCTCCTGGTCGTGCTGCCGACCGTCATGTTCGGCGGCGCGAGCCTTCTGACGCTTCTGATTCGTGATCCGGCGTACCAGGCCAACCCGCTTCGCCAGGACCTCTGGCGCGCCGGGCACGCGCACGCCGGCGTGCTACTCGTTCTGAGCCTGGTCGCGCTTCGCTATGTGGATCATGCGCGGCTCGGCCGCCCGTGGCTCTGGGTAGCACGTCACGGTATCCCGATCGCGGCGATCCTGATGCCGCTCGGATTCTTCCTCTCCGTTCTCACGCCGGACGCGACGTCGCCGAGCGGGATGATCGGCTTCACGTACGCGGGCGGCGTCGTGCTTGCGGCGTCCGTGCTGCTGCTCGGGATCGGGCTGCTACGGGCTGGCGCGGTCGGGCGGGATCGTTCGTCCTGATCAGGCGGGACAGCCGGGCAATCTGCCCGAGCGGAAGCTAGGGCCGGAAGCTAGGGCAGCAGTTCGATTGCGACGGGCGGAACGGTGGGCATCAGGCTCGACCCGCTGACGAAGCCGGCCGTGACCCAGTAGCGGCCCGGCTCGAGCTCGCCCTCGCCGCCGAAGTATCCCTGCTCGCCGCCATAGTATTCGTAGCGGTAGATCCGGCGCTCGGCGGGGGCGAGGACGATCTCGCTCCCGTAGTTGTCGCAGACACGGTACGGCCCGATCAGCCTCCCTCCCTCGTCGCGCACCTCGAACGCCACGTTGCAGCCGCTCGGGAAGGTGCGCTCATAGGGGAAGGTCGGGCTCGAGTTGTCGAGCGTGATCTCGATGACGACGGGGTCGCCGGCGCGGAAGCGCGTCGGCTGCACGGAAAGCGTGAAGCCGAGCGGACCGATCGAGCGGGTGACGATACCGTCTCCGTCCGCCTCCTGCTCCTCGGTGATCCGATCCGGAGGGGACTCCGCGACCGGCGGGGGAATCGTCAGGGACGGAGCGATCTGCGTGTAGCAGCCCGGCGTGCCCGCGAGCACGAGCACAACGACGAACCCGAGAAGCGCGAAAGCGTGTAGGGTGTGTCGAGTACCCTTTTCGCGCGTGGGCACGCACGGGCAACTCTCCGGTCGCAGCGGGGCGCTCATTGGCGCCCAGTCTACACCCGGCCGGGGGGCAGTTCCTCCATCTTCGCCGCCGCCGTTGCAGCCTCCACCGAGACGCGCTCCGGAGTCGGGAGACCCTCGATCCGCGCCGTATCGCCGGCAAGGATCGAACCGGCATCCTCCAGGGAAATGGGATCGTCCAGGTAGTCGTGGATGTACTGGACGGCGACCGACCCCTCGCCCACCGCGGAAGCCACTCGCTTGACCGAACCGAGCCGGACGTCGCCGACCGCGTAGACGCCCGGAAGGCTCGTGGCGAACCTCGACGGCCAGGTCCCCGCCGGCCAGCCGGCCGCGCGGCCTGTGTCGACCTCGCGGCCCGTACGGACGAAGCCATTGCGGTCGCGTTGCACCGCCGCGCCGAGCCAGTCGGTGTGAGGGAGAGCGCCGATCAGCACGTAGAGGACGTCGAGCCCGAGCGTCTCGTCCTTTCCGGCCGCATGGTCCCTCAGGACGATCCGCTCGAGCGTCTCGTTCCCCTCGCCGCCGATCACTTCCGTCCGCAGCCGCACCGTGACGTTCGGCGTCTGCCGGATCTGCTGGACGAGATAGTCGGACATCCCCTTCTCGAGCGAGTCTCCCCGCACGAGCAAGGTCACGTGGTCCGCCTGCTTGGCGAGATGCACGACCGCCTGGCCGGCCGAGTTGCCACCGCCGGCGATGTAGATGTTCTGCCCGCGGAAGAGCGAGACCCGGGAGGGGATGATGTAGAAGACGCCGGCGCCCGAGAACCGGTCGACGCTCGGAATGTTCAGCCGGCGATAGGAGGCGCCGGTCGCGATCAGGACCGCGCGGGCGGTGATCTCCGTGCCGTCGGAAAGCGTCACGATCCTCTTCGTCCCCTTCGCGTGAAGCGAGACGGCGCCTCTCGCGAAGACGAACTTCGCGCCGAAGAGCCACGCCTGGTTGTAGGCGCGCTGCGCGAGATCGGCGCCGCTGATTCCGGCGGGGAAGCCGAGGTAGTTGCGGATGAGCGCGGCCGTCGACGCCTGCCCTCCGATCGCCTCGCGCTCGACCACGAGGGTCGACAAGCCCTCGGACGCTCCGTAAACGGCCGCGGCGAGTCCGGCCGGGCCGCCGCCGATCACGAGCAGGTCGCAGAAGCGATCCTCCATGTTCGAGGCGCCCAGCGCGTCGTAGATCTCCTCGTTCGTCGGATCGACCAGCGTGTGGCCGTCGAGCAGGATCACGAGCGGGAGGCGCGAGCCGTCCTGCCCGGTCTGCTCGAGAAGTCGATGGCCGGTCTCCGAGTCAACGAGGTGGTAGCCGTGCGGGATCCCGCTTCGCACGAGAAGGTCGCGAATTTCGTGGCCGCGTGGAGAGGGATGGCCGGTGACGATCCGGACCAGCTCCATCTGTGGGCGGTGTGCGCGCGTCCAGTCGGCGAGGAACTGGTCCACGAGCGGATAGAGGTGCACCTCGGGGGGCGACCAGGGCTTCGTGATGTAGTTCTCCAGCTTGCCCAGCGCGCATCCCTGCAGGATGGTCGGCGACGCGGTGCGATCCCCCCAATCGACGAGCAGCGCCCGCTGCGCCGAAGGATGGAGCAGATGCGCTTCGCCGAGCAGGTCGATTCCGGTCATCTCCGGCATCCACTGATCGGCGATCACGAGCGCGACCGCATGTCCAAGCTCCTTGATGCGGCGCAGCTCGGCGACCGCTTCGGCTGCGGAGGTGTGGGCGGAGACCCGGTAGTCGGCGTGGAGCCGCCGGTCGAGCGCCTCGTAGAGGCGGTGCAGACTCTCGCTGTCGTCGTCGACGACCATCAGGACAGGCCGTTCGTGCATCGGTTCCTCCTTGGGGGACCGGACAAGCTACCAGACGCGGGGCGGCCGGGGAACAGCGGCGCGGCGGCGAGGCAGTTCGACGCGGGGGAAGAGGGCTGGCGCAATCATCCGACCGGCGTACACTGGTTCACGCGGTTTTCACTCGTGCCGCGGAGGGGCCTTTGGCGTTGGACGGCCGACCGGCCATGCGATCCCTGCGGTCGATCGCGAAGGGCGAGCGAGCGTTGCGGCTGCGCCGCGGCGCCTGCGCGCTCGCGCTCGTGTTCGCCGCCGCCTGCGCGGGCGCCTTCGGGGCCGCCTGCGCCGCGGTGCCTGCGCCGTCGCTGGCTTCGCGCGCGTTGTCGCGCCCGCGCCCGCTCCTCCCTCCTGCGACCCCTCTCGCGCCGGATCTCGCGAGGGTCGAGCGCCTCCGTCTCGCCGGACGGCCCGACTCCGCGCTCCCCGCGATCGAGCGCCTGCGCGAGCAGGCCGAAGCGCAGGGCGACTCGGGACGGATGCTGTGGCTCGGGCTCCGCGAGGGGGAGCTGCGCGCATCGATCGGCGCGGCGCGCGAAGGCGAGACGATCCTCCGTCGTTGCCTCGCGATCGCGCGCGCACGCGGCGATTCCGCCTCCGCCTGCGTCGCGATCCGCTGGCTCTCGGTCGCCGTCGCCAATCAGGGACGGACCGAGGAGGCGCGCGCGCTCTACGACTCGCTTGCTGTCCTCGCGCGCCTTCGCGGGGATCGCGTCCAGGAAGGTTGGGCGCTCGTCGGCATCGGGTGGGACCAGGTCGTGCGAGGCAGCGCGGTGGAGGCGGCGTCGACGCTCGATCGCGCGATCGCGCTCTTCCGGGCAGGAGGGGAGCGGCGCGGCGAGGCGTGGGCTCGGAACTCGCGCGGCGTGGCTCTCGGGAGAACGGGCGCCTACGAGCGGTCGCGCGAGGAGTTCGCGCGAGCGGCGGTCCTCGCCGATTCCTGCCGGTATCCGATGGTGACGTGCCTCGCCCGCAACAATCTCGGCACTCTCGAGTACCGGCTCGGAGATCCGGCGAAAGCGGCGACCGCGTTCGACGAGGCTCTGGCGAGCTATCGGGATTACGGAGAGATGCGGGAGTCGATCGTCCCAGGGATGAATCTCGCCCTCTGCGCCGCGGAGCTCGGGGATCCGGAGCAGGCATGCGATTCGCTCGAGGCGATGCTCGCGATCTGCGAGCGGGAGGGATACGGCGATCTGCGGGCGAAGCTGTTACGGCAGCTCGGGCAGACACGGGCGTCGCAGGGCCGGACGCGCGAGGCGCGCCGCATCTTCCGTCAGATTCTCGCGGCGGATCCGCCGGCCCCGGCGGCGACGCGGGCGGCGGCGCTCGCCGCCTTCGCCCGCACGTGCGAGAGCGCGCAGGAGAGGGCCGAGGCGATCGCAATCCTCGAAGGGGCGCTCGCGCGCGCGGAGATCGACGGTCCCGAGGAGAGAGGAAGGCTCGCAGCGCGGCTCGGCGAGCTGCGTGTCGAGGAGGGACGGCCCGCGGAGGCGCTGGCGCCCCTGCGCCTCGCTGCTGGGCTCTCGGCCAGACCGGGCCTCGATGCGGTCCGGCTCGAGACGCTCCTCGCGCTGGCGCGCGCGTTCGTCGATCTCGGGCGGCCGGACAGCGCGCGCGCGTCGCTCGAAGCCGCGGCTCGCGTCTGGGAGGCGCAGCGCGGGCTGCCGCTCGATCCCGAGTGGCGCGAACAGCGCAGCGCCGCGGGACGGAGCATCGCGACGAGCCTGGCCGGTCTTCTCCTCGGCGCCGATCCGGAGAAGGCGGCGGGACCGAGCGCGGTGCGCGCCGCGTACGAGCGGGTCGCCGTCTTCAAGGCGCGAACGCTCCTCGAGCGGATCGCGGGGCCGGCGACGGCGTTGCCGCGCAGCGCGGCCGCGTCGGCGCTCCTGCCGCCGCTCGAGCCCGGCGAGCTGCTCCTCGACTACCATCTCGGCGGCCGGGCGAGCTGGCTCTTCGCGTTCACGCGCGATTCCTGCTGCGTCCGCTCGCTTCCTCCCGAAGGGGAGATCGAGCCGGGCGTGCGGCTCGTCCTCGACCTCTTCGCGAGCCCGGACTCCGCGCGAGGCGCCGGGGTGCGCGAATGCCGGATGGCGGCCGCCGCGCTCTGCCGCGCGCTCCTCCCCGATCTGGGGGACTGGGTGGCGAAGAGCGATCGGATCCTCGTCGCCGCAGACGGCGTCGCCCACCTCGCCCCGTTCGAGTCGTTCGATGCCGCAGGGGACGGCCGGGACCGCGAGTGGACGAGGATCGCCTCGCCCGCGATCCTGGCCGGAGCCCGGGCGGCGGAAGCGGGCGCGGCCGGCGCGGACGCGAGCGCGGCCAGCGCGGAAGCGCTCCTCGCGAGACCGATCCTGGCGGTCGCCGCGCCCCAAGCAGGGACGATCGGCCTGCCCGGCGCAGCGCGCGAGGCGAAGCGGATCGCGCGCGCCTATCGCGGGGTCGATCTGCGAGTCCTCGGGCCGCGCGACACGCTCGGCCTCGCCGATCTCGCCGCCCCGCGCCTCGTCGTCCACTTCGCCGCGCACGCGCTTGGACAGGACGGGCGCCCGTGGCTCTCGGAGATCGCGCTCGGCGCGCGGCCGCTGCACGCGAAGGCGATCGCCGCGTCCCGCATTCCGGCACGCCTGGCCGTCCTGTCGTGCTGCCGCACGGCGCGAGGGGCGATCGTCTCGGGCGAGGGGATGCAGGGGTTGTCGACTGCGCTCCTCTGCTCGGGCGCCTCCTCGGTCGCCGCCACCCTGTGGCCGGTCGAGGACGAAGCGGCGCAACGCTTCGCCGCATGCTTCTACGACGAGCTCGCCGGCGGGGCGACGGTTTCGGGCGCGCTGATGCGCGCGCGCGAGGCGATCCGCGAGGACCCGCGCACCCGCCACCCGTTCTTCTGGGCGGGCTTCGTCGTGCTGGGGGACGGCTCCCTTCGGATCCCGATCCAACCGGCCCGGCCTGTGCCCTGGGGCCGGCTCGCCCTCGCCGGCGGCGCCGCCTTCGTGCTGCTGGGCATCGTGTTGCGCTCATTCTCGGCGGCGGGGGAGCGGCCGGAGGCGGCGGGCCGGACGCTGCCGCCTGGACCGGAGGCAACGGTTCGCGTGACGGATTCAGAAAGCGAGCGTCCCATGGGGTGACCGAACGAGATCTGGCGCTGCTCGACGACTCCGAGCTGGTCTGCATCGCTCGCGAGGATCGTGCGGGCGAGGAGGCGAGGCGGGCCGCCTCGGTCCTCCTCGAGCGCTACCGGGAGCGTGTCTACCTCTGGTGCTACCGGATCGTGCGGGACCACGAGCAGGCGCTCGACCTGGCTCAGGACTCGCTGTTGAAGGCGTACCGCGGGATCGCCGGCTACGAAGGGCGCAGCTGCTTCGCGACCTGGCTCTTCGTGATCGCGCGCAACCATTGCCTGAGCGTCGTGCGGCGGCCCTCGCCGCTGTTCGACGAGGACGAAGAAGGGATCGAGCGCGTGGCCGATCCGGCGCCCGATCCGAGCGAAACGCTCGAGAAGAGGCTCGACGAGGAGTCGGTGCTGGCGCTCGTTCGGCGGCACCTCGATCCGCTCGAACGCGAGGCGATCTGGCTGCGGTGCTACGAGGGGCTGCCGGTCGAGGAGATCACCCGATTGCTCGCGATCGACACCGCGTCGGGAGCGCGAGGGATCTTGCAGCGAGCGCGCCGGAAACTCCGCGCGGCGCTCGAAGACGGGGCGAAGCACGAGGCCGCGGCGCTCGGCCGGCGCGTGAACGCCGGCGGCGCGGCGGCGCCGATCGGACGCCGTGTCGCGGACGATCGCGCGCGAGGCGAAGGAAGAGGAGGCGCAACGTGACCGAGATCTGCCCGCCGGTCGAATCGCTCGAGCGGATCGATCGGCTTCCCGCTTCCGATCCGGCGCGTGCGCACTTCGAAGGCTGCCCGCGATGCCGGGCGCGCTGGCGTTCCCTGCAGCTCTTCCTGGATCCCGCGGCGGCCGTGCCGGAAGGGGCGGAGCCGCGCGAGGCGGCCGAGCGCTTGTCCCGCGCGATCCGGCGGGAGGCGGGACTGCCGGTGACGGAGTCGCTGCGCGGATGGACGGACGGCGACGCAGAGCAAGGGCGCGAAGCAGGCCGGCGGGGGCGGTCCGGCCCGCCCGAGCCGCCGGGGCCGCCGGGGCCGCTCGGCCGGCTCGCCCGCCTTCTCGTTCCCGCGTTCCGGCCGGCGCTCGCCGCGGGCGCGGCGCTTCTCGTGATCGGGATCTTCCTCGAACTGGGAGGCGGCTCGCTGCTACAGCCGCGCTCTCCGGCCCCGCCGGCGACGCCTGCCTTGCGCGGCGAGCCGGGCGATTCGAGCACGCCGGCCCCTTCGTTCGAGCGGATTGCCGGTGGATCGGTGCGCGTTGCCTGGCGAAGCGTACGCGGAGCGGACTCCTACCGGATCCTCTTCTATGGCGACTCGCTCGCCGAGACCGCGTGGCCGGCGACGACGGCGGACACGAGCCTGGTTCTCGACCCGGCGCGTCTCGCGCGTCTGGGCGTCTCCGGCGCCACCGTCTTCTGCCGGGTGGCGGCGCTCTCCGGCGGGGATCTCCTGCGCGTCTCTCCACCGGCGGCCCTGGTTCTGCCCTGAAGCGCGCGTGCCGCGGCGCATATGGTGGCGGCTCGGGCGGCGGCTCGGGCGATAGCTCGGGCGGCGGTGCGAGCGCCCCGGCATGCGACCGCGCCACGCCTTGCGGCCCTGCGCCCCCCTGTTAGGATCCCCGAAGGACCCAATCGAACGCGAGGTTCCCGTGAGCCGTTGGACACGCAGGCTTCTGATTCTCGGTGGAATCGTCCTCGTCGTCCTCATCCTCCGGTGGACGGTCTTTCGTCCGGAGCCGGTGCCCGTCACGGTGGCGACGGTTGAGCGCGGCCGCGTCGAGTCGACGGTGGTGAACACGAGAGCGGGGACCGTCGAGTCCCGCCGGCGCTCGCAGATGAGTCCGGGCGTGTCTGGGCTGGTCGCCGCGATCCCGGTGCGCAAAGGGCAACGGGTGCGGGCGGGGGACGTGCTGCTTCGCATCGACGACACCGAGTATCGCGCGCAGTTCGCGCAGGCGGACCGATCGCGCGCGGCGGCGCGCGCTGCGGCGGAACAGGCGTGCGCGTCGGCGGATCAGGCGCGGCGTGACGGCGAGCGGGCCGAGCAGCTCGCGACGCAGGGGTTGATCGCGGACCAGCGCCTCGAGGAGGCGCGGACGAACGCGGAAGTCGCGACGGCGGGGTGCGAGGCGGCGCGGGAGCAGACGCGCCAGGCGCAGGCGTCGGTCGAAGCGGCGCAGGCGGCCCTCGACAAGACGGTGATTCGCGCCCCCTTCGACGGGGTCGTCCTCGACGTGACGACCGAGGTCGGCGAATGGATCACCCCCTCGCCGCCCGGGGTGATGATCCCGCCCGTCGTCGATCTGATTGATCCCGATTCGCTCTACGTGAGCGCGCCGCTGGATGAGGCCGATGTGGCGAAGGTCCATCTGGGACTGCCGGTGCGGATCACGATGGACGCCTTTCGCGGGCAGGAGTTCCCCGGTGTGCTGACCTACATCTCCTCGTTCGTCGAGACGCGCCAGGAGCAGAACCGCACGCTGACCGTCGAGGCGACGTTCACGCAGCAGGATCTTCCACGGAATCTCGTGCCGGGGCTCTCCGCCGACGTCGAAGTGATTCTCGAGGCGCAGGAGGACGTCGTGCGGATCCCGACCTACGCGCTCCTCGAGGGGGATCGCGTGCTCGTGGTCGAGAAGGGCAGGCTGGTGAGCCGTCCCGTCCGGATCGGACTGCGCAACTGGGAGTACGCCGAGATCACGGGAGGGCTGCGCGAGGGGGAGGAGGTCGTCGTCTCGCTGGACCGTCCGGAGGTGAAGGCAGGAGTGCGGGCCACCGTGGCGGAGCGGACGGCCCGCCGCTAGGCGGTGGCGGCGGGTCAGGTGAGCGAGCGGAGCGCGCGGGCGATGGCGGAGCCGATGATCCTGCTGTCGGGAATCTCGCGGACCTTCGAGGTCGGCGGACGCCCGGTGCTCGCGCTGCGCGGCGTCGACCTTTCGATCGGCGCCGGCGAGTACGTCTCGATCATGGGACCTTCCGGGTCGGGAAAGTCCACGCTGCTGAACCTCATCGGATGCCTCGATCGTCCGACGTCCGGCTCCTACCGTCTCGACGGGCAGGAGACGTCGAAGCTTTCGGATCGCGAGCTGTCGCTCGTGCGCCGCGAGAAGATCGGCTTCGTCTTCCAGTTCTTCCATCTGGTGCCCCGCCTGACGGCCGCGGAGAACGTCGAGCTGCCGATGATGTTCGCCGGCGTCGAGCCGGCCGATCGGCGGCGGCGCGTGGCGCGGGCGCTCGAGTCGGTCGGTCTCGCGCCGCGAGCGGAGCACCGGCCGGACCAGCTTTCCGGTGGGGAGCGCCAACGCGTGGCGATCGCGCGCGCCGTCGTGATGGAGCCGGCGATCCTGCTGGCCGACGAGCCGACCGGCAACCTCGACAGCGTCTCGGGGAGCGAGATCATCGGGCTCCTGGAGGAGCGCAACCGGGCGGGGCTCACGCTCGTGATCGTCACGCACGATCCGGCGATCGGAGCGCGGGCGGCTCGGGGCGTCCGGCTGCGCGACGGGGCGATCGTTGCCGACGAACGGCAGCGGAGCGGAGCGGTGGCGCCGGCGCCGGAGCAGGCGCCGGCGTCATTCCCGGCGCCGCCGGCGTCTCCGGCGCCCGGTACGGAGCGGCCGTGAGGGCGCGCGATCTCGCGCGCTACGCGCTGCGCGCGCTGCGCGGGCATCGCCTCCGGAGCTTCCTCTCGCTGCTCGGCGTGGCGATCGGCGTCGGCTCGGTGGTCCTCCTGACGAGCCTCGGAGAAGGGGCGCGGCTCTACGTGACCGGTGAGTTCGCGTCGCTCGGCTCGAACCTCCTGATTCTCCTGCCCGGCAAGACGGAGACGCAGGGCGGAGCGCCGGTCGTCAACACCGCGCCGCACGACCTGACCCTCGAGGACGTCGGCGCGCTCGAGCGCCAGATGCCGGAGATCGTGCGCGCCGCTCCGCTCGTCGTCGGCAGCGCCGCGGCGAGCGTCGGCGACCGGAGCCGAGACATCATGGTGCTTGGGACGACCGACGACATGCGCGAGGTGCGCAAGCTGTCGGTGCGGATCGGTCGCTACTTCCCGCCGGGCACGCGCGACGCGCCGTTCGCCGTCCTGGGAGCCAAGGTGCAGCAGGAGCTGTTCGGCCATCGCAATCCGCTGGGCGAGAAGGTGCGGATCGGCGACACGAACTTCCGCGTCATCGGCGTGCTCGCGCCGCGAGGCACCTCGATCGGCATGGACGTGGACGAGACCGTCCACATCCCGATCGAGACCGGCATGCGTCTGCTCAACGCCCGGAGCCTCTTCCGTGTGCTGATCGAGCTGCGAAGCGCGCCGGCGATCGAGCCGGCGCGGGAGCGTGCGATCGAGATCCTGAAGCAGCGCCACGACGGCGAGGAGGACTTCACGACGCTCACGCAGGATGCGGTCCTCTCGACGTTCCAGAAGATCCTCGGGATGCTCACCGCCGCTCTCGCCGGGATCGCCGCGATCTCGCTCTCGGTGGCGGGAATCGGGATCATGAACGTGATGCTCGTCTCGGTCTCCGAGCGCACCCGCGAGATCGGACTGCTGAAGGCGGTCGGCGTCGGCTCCCGCCAGATCGTCGCCGTGTTCCTGCTCGAGGCGTCGATCCTCTCGACCGCGGGCGGGATCCTCGGCCTCGCGATCGGCATCCTCGGGGGCCGGATCTTCCAGGGCTTCTTCCCGGACTTTCCGGCGCGTCCCCCCGTCTGGGCGGTCGTCGCCGCGCTCGCCGTCTCGACTTCGGTCGGGCTCGCGTTCGGGATCCTGCCGGCCCGGCGCGCAGCGCGTCTCGATCCGATCCAGGCCCTGATGCGGAGGCGGGGATGATCTTCGAGGACGTCGTCGGCTCGGCGTTGCGCGCCGTGCGCGGCCACCGCCAACGGTCCGCCCTGACGATGCTCGGAATCCTCATCGGCATCGCCTCGGTGATCCTGCTCACGTCGATCGGGGAGGGCACGCGCCTCTACATCCTGTCGGAGTTCACGCAGTTCGGGACGAATCTCGCCGCCATCCACCCGGGGAGGACGGAGACGACGGGGGTGCCGGCCGCGATCGGCGGGACGGTCCATCCCCTGACGATCGGCGACGCCGAAGCCGTGACCCGCGTTCGGGGAGTGCAGACGGTCGTGCCGGCGTCGGTCGGGACGGCGCCGGTCGAGTACGCGGGGCGTTCGCGCAGCGTCTTCGTCTACGGCGCGACGAGGGACGCCGCGGCCGCATGGGGGATGTCGGTGCGTGTCGGCCGCTTCCTGCCCAACGCCGGCGCGTACGGCGGATCCGCCGAGGCGGTGCTCGGCCCGACCCTCAAGCGCGAGCTGTTCGGCGAGAAGAACGCGCTCGGCGAGCACGTGCGGATCGGCGGGCAGAGATTCCGCGTGATCGGAGTGATGGAGCCGAAGGGGCAGTTCCTCGGCTTCGACATCGACGACGCTGCGTACATTCCGGTGACCCTCGCGATGCCGCTCTTCAACAAGGACGAACTGACCGAGATCGACGTCGTCTTCTCGAACCTCTCCGTCGTCGACTCGGTCTCGGCGCGGATCGAGGCGGTGCTCGCGGAGCGTCACGACGGGGAAGAGGACTTCTCGATCACGACCCAGACCGGGATGCTGGAGACGCTCGACCGCATCCTGCGGATCGTGAGCCTCGCCGTCGTCGGAATCGGCGCGATCTCGCTGCTCGTCGGCGCGATCGGCATCCTCACGATGATGTGGATCTCGGTCAACGAGAGGACCGCCGAGATCGGCCTCGAGAAGGCGCTCGGCGCCACCCCGGGGCAGATCCTCGCGCTCTTCCTCGCCGAGGCGCTCGTCCTCTCGACGGGCGGCGGGATTCTGGGGCTCGCCGCCGGCATCGGGCTCGCGCGGCTGATCCACGCGGCGATTCCCGCGCTTCCCGTGCGGACGCCCCTCCTCTACGTGCTCCTCGCGCTCGGCGTGAGCTTCGTGGTCGGGCTGGCGAGCGGGATCCTGCCGGCGCGCCGGGCGGCCTCCCTCGATCCGGTGGAGGCCTTGGCGGCGGAGTAGACGCGGGGCGCGGCGCGACGTGCGCGGCGCGGGCAGGGGCGGGTGGCGCTGGCGCGGCGGGCGGGCGGTGTCGGGCGGCGGGCGGGCCGTGTCGCGCGGCGGGCGATGCCGGGCGACGAACCCGGGGCTGCTCCATAGCCGGAAGCGAGCCGACCGGCTATGCTCGGCGGCGCCGAGCGTGCGCCCCGGGGGCGGGGCCGCGACCGCCGGCGGGACCGGCCGCACGACAGAAGGAGAGACCGATGCTCAGCGCGAAGATCGAGAAGGCGTTGAACGATCAGATCCGGGACGAGGACTACGCCGCTCACTACTACCTCGCCCTCGCCTCCTGGTGCGCGAACGGCGGGCTTCCCGGCTCCGCCTCCTTCCTCTTCGCGCACGCGGAGGAGGAGCGCGAGCACATGATGCGGCTGCTCCACTACGTGAACGACGCCGGCGGACACGGGCGGGTCGCGGCTGTCGCCGAGCCGCCGGCGAAGTTCGAGTCGCTCCAGGATGTCTTCGAGCGCACCCTCGAGCACGAGAGGAAGGTGACGGCGCAGATCAATCGCGTCGTCGACCTCTGCTTGGGCGAGAAGGACTACTCGACCTTCCATTTCCTCCAGTGGTACGTCGCTGAGCAGCACGAGGAGGAGAAGCTGTTCCAGTCGATCCTCGACATGATGCGCGTGGCCGGGCTCGAGGGACGCGGGCTGTTCCTGGTCGACAAGGAGATCGGAAAGATGGCGCGCCGGGCCACCGCGCCGCGGAGCGGGGGAGGGGCCGCGAGCTGATCGCGGGCTCAGCGGAGCGAGGGAGGCGCCGCGAGCGGATCGCGGGGCGCCGGGGAGCAGATCGCAGGCGTCTCGAGCGGATTGCGGACGTCGCGAGCGGATCGCGGGGCGAACGCGCGGGCAAGCGAAACGGGAGGCGAGAACTCGCCTCCCGTTCCTCGAATCGGATCGCGCTCTCCGGCTCTACTTCTTCGGCAGATGGTGCTCGATCTTCAGCCAAGCCTTCGTGAAGTCGAACGGCGGGAGCGGCTTGTGTCCCTCCGGCACCTTGCCGGCATGGCACAGCTTGCAGTTGTCGGCCGTCGGCTGGACGACCATCCCGAGCGTGGCCGCCTTCGCCTTGTCCTTCATGTGGACCATCTTGTAGTCGCTCGCGGCGCCGTGGCAGACCTCGCAGCCCACCCCGGTCAGGCCGAGGTTCTTCTCGGCCTTCGGATCGTAGCCGCCCGCCTTGCCCGCGCCGGTCGCGTGGCAGCCGAGGCAGGTCATGTTCGCCTGCGACTCCTTCGGGAGGATGTCGAATGCCTTCGCGTGGTCCGTTGTGAGCCAGGTGTCGTAGATGTTCTTGTGGCACATCTTGCACTGCTCGGTGCCGATGAACTTGTGCGCGTCCGCCTGCTGCTGGGCCTGCCCGTTCTGCACGACCGCGACGGCGAGCGCCAGGAGCGCGAGCGCGCCGATCAGGGCCAGCGACCTCACGATCTTCATCTTTGACGTCCTCCCATCTTCACCGGCGGCGCGGTCTGCGCGGCCGGTTCCCACCTCTCTGCCCCGTTCGCCTTCGCTTCTCGGATGGACCGTCGGCCCTGCGGGCGGCGATTCGGCCGGTCGGCCGCCTGCGGCGTCCCATTCGTCACCGGCGCTCGGGGAGTTGCCGATTCGCATCGAAGAGTAGGGGCTGGCGCAGGCGAGGGGAAGCAGGATCGTGCGGCCGTCCGTCCCCCGAGGAGGGCCGCACGCGCGTAGCAGAACTTCCGCTTCTCCAGAGGATCAGCGAGGCGGCGGTGAGCCGCCGGCCCTGCGCGCACGAGAGGCAGCGGATTCCGCCTGCCTTCGGGAGGATCAGCCTCGCCCGAGGAGCTTGCGCTGCATCGGCGCGGTGATCGACTGGCGGAGCTTGCCGATGTCCTCCCAGGGATCCTTCCGGAGGCGGCGAAGCCGGTCGGGGACGTTGCCGATGTGGAACGTGTCGGAGCGGATCTCCTCTCGGACCTCGTCCCACGCGAGCGGCGTGGCGACCGGCGCCGCCGGGTGGACCCGTGTCGAGTAGGGGGCGATCGCCGTCGCCCCGCGCGCGTTGCGGAGGTAGTCGATGTAGATCTTCCCGCCCCGCGCGCGCTTCGAGACCGTGGCGGTGAAGCGGGTGGGATCGAGCGCGACGATCGACTGGGCCACGGCGCGCGAGAACGACTTCACTTCGTCCCAACCGTGACGGCGGGCCAGCGGGACGACGACGTGCAGGCCCTTGCCGCCCGTCGTCTTCGGGAAGGAGCGGAGGCCGAGGTCCTCGAGGCGGACGCGCAGCAGGTGCGCCGCCTCGACGACGCGGGGCCATACGACGCTCGGGTCCGGATCGAGGTCGAGGATCATCTGGTCCGGCTGCTCGATCTTGTCGATGCGCGCGGTCCAATGGTGGATCTCGAGGGAGCCGAGCTGGATCGCGGAGAGCAGGCCGGCGGCATCGTCGATGTAGAGCGAGGTGTCGACGCCGTCCTGCTCCCGGATCTCGACGCGGCCGATCGCCTCGGGCGTGCCGTCGGTCGCGTGCTTCTGGTAGAAGCAGGCGCGGTGACGGCCCTCGGGACAGCGGCGCAGCATGATCGGCCGGTTGGCGAGGTGGGGAAGCATCCAGCCGGCGACCGTCTCGTAGTAGCGCGCGAGCGTGATCTTCTCGATTCCCTGCTCCGGCCAGAGGATGCGATCCGGATGCGTGATGCGGACGCCGGCGACGACCGGGTCGGACGGAGGGGTTGTTGCGCCGGAAGCGGCGGGAGCCTTCGCGGGAGCGGGAACGCGAGCGCGGCGGGCACCGGCACGCGCGCGCGCGGCTGCGGGCGCCTTCGCCTTATGGCCCGGCTGCGCCGGCTCCTCCGGCTCCGCTTCGTCGCCTCCGACCTCGACCGGGAGGCCGATCTCCTCGCGGACGACCTCCTTCGGGTCGCGATCCTCGCGCAATCCCTTGAAGGAGGGATGGCGGAGCTGTCCGTCCCTCGTCCACTCGGTGAACTCGACCTCGCCGACGAGCGACGGGCGGAGCCAGGTGGAGCCACGCGCGGCGGCCCCCCGAGGCGGGTCGACGAAGGCGGGGGAAGCGGTCACGAGCGGGCGCATGCGGCGCATCAGGTCGCTGAGCGTCGCGTCGGTGAAGCCGGTGCCGACGCGCCCCGCATAGTGGAGGCGTCCCTGCCGGTCGTGGACGCCGAGCAGCAGCGCGCCGAACCCCTCGCGGCTTCCCTCGGGACGGGTGTAGCCGGCGATGACGAACTCCTGCCGTTGGACGCACTTGATCTTCAGCCAGTCTTTGCTGCGCCCGGATCGATAGGGGGAGTCAGCCCGCTTCGAGACGATCCCTTCGAGCGAATAGCGGCAGGCGTGGCGGAAGAACTCCTCGCTCCGTCCCTGGATGTGGTCGCTGAAGCGGATCGTCCCCTGGCCGCCCTCGCGGCGGCTGACGAGGCCGGCGAGCGCCTCCTTGCGCTCGACCAGGGGGACCGCGCGCAGGTCGTAGCCGTCCAGGTGGATCAGGTCGAACGCGTAGTAAAGGATCGACGCGCCGCGGCCTCCCTCGGCGATCGCGTTCTGCAAGTCCTGGAAGGAGGTCGTGCCGTCGGGACGCAGGATCACCACCTCTCCGTCGAGGATCGCGCTGCGCGCCGGCAGATCCGCCGCCGCCCGGACGACGGACGGGAGGCGCGAAGTCCAGTCGTGACGGTTGCGCGAGAACAGGCGGACCTGCCCGCCGTCGATGCGGCAGAGGATCCGGTAGCCGTCGAACTTGATCTCGTGGAGCCAGTCCGATCCCTGCGGGGCCTCCTTCGCGAGGGTCGCGAGCGCCGGTTCGACGAAGGCGGGGAGCGCGGCGCGTCGCGCGCCGGGGATCGCCGTCGGCTCGGGGACGGGGAGGCGAAAGTCGCCCTTCGCGTGCACCGTCTTGCGCTCGGCCTGTTTCGCGGCGCGCGGCTTGGCCGCGGCGCGAGCGGCGGCATCTCGCCCGGCCGTGGCGCGCGCGGGGGTCTTTGGCGGCGCCGCGGCGCGCCGCTTGCCGGCAGGCTCCGGCTCGCGCTCGCCGGTCTGGCTGTCCCACACGCGGTCGGCGTCCGCCGCGATCTGCTCCATGCTGCGTCCGGTCGCAACGCTTTCGGGGCGCTCTGCGGTGACGTCCCACTCGGACTGCGGGATCACCCGGTCGTCCTTCTCCTTGATGAGGAGCCAGTTCTCCTTGCCCGGCTCGTCGTCGCGGCCCTTCATGCGGACGAGGGCCCAGTCGCCCTGCAGCTTCTCGCCGTGCAACGTGAAGGCGAACTTCCCCGCGCGGTAGCCTTCCTCGGGGTCGCCCAGCGGCGTCCACGTTCCTCGGTCCCAGAGGAGGACGGTGCCGCCTCCGTACTCCCCCTTCGGGATGATCCCCTCGAAGTCGCCGTACTCGATCGGGTGGTCCTCGACGTGGACAGCGAGGCGCTTCTCGTTCGGGTCGTAGCTCGGTCCCTTGGGAACGGCCCAGCTCTTCAGCACTCCGTGCATCTCGAGACGGAAATCGTAGTGGAGCCGGCGGGCCGCGTGCTTCTGGATGACGAAGAGGAGCGAACCGCGCGGGCGACGGACGGTGCCGCGAGGCTCGGGCGTCCGGCGGAAGTCCCTCTTCTTGCGATACGTCTCCAGAGCCAACCTTCGCTCGTCTCCTTCCAGTTCTCTCGCCCCGGTCCTCTCGACCTGGTCCTCTCGACGCCTGCGGCGCCTGCGAGGTTCCCTTGCGATCGGCCGGCCGTGTCGAACGTCGGATCGTTTGCGGCGGAGCGAACCGGCGCGCGGCACCCCGTCGTGGCGGACGCCGCCGGACGGATGGCCGCGACTCCAATGGCGGCGCCGCGGCGAGCGCCGTTGGATCCATCGTAGCGGGTCCCGACACGTTCCAAGTGACGCTTTTGACGTCGGGGGCCGGTTGACGGAGCGGCGCCGCCGTCCCTACGGTGCAAGTACCAACCGGAGAGCGCGAAATGTGCAAGCGGCCGGGAAGCGGAGCGGCATGTCGGACGGCGGCGCAAAGCAGATCGAGTCTCTCTCGATCGACGAAGACCTCTCGTTCCAGAAGAAGACCTGGCGCGCGGAGCGGATCGCCTGGGCGATCGGCGCTCTTGCCCTGCTCGCCGCCCTGGCGGGACTTTTCGGGAACGGTCCGATCAGCCATGCGGTGGCGGGCTCCCGCGAGAGCGGACTGTGGGTCGAGCACGAGAAGGTCCTGCGCGCCTCCGCTCCCGCCACATTCCGGTTCCATCTGAGTCCCGACGCGGCCGTCGACGAGGAGCCGGAGATCGTGATCGGGGAACGCTTTTCGGAACTGTTCCAGATCGATCGCATCACGCCCGAGCCTGTCCGCACGGAGCTTTCGGGACGAGGGATGGTCTACGCGTTTTCGCTGGGCGACGCCGAGCAGCCCCTGACGGTGACCGTCGACGCGCTTGTGCGGCGCACCGGCCGGTTCGATGTCCCGGCCTGGGACGGCGCCGGCGACGAGGTGACGATCCGGCTGTGGATCCTCCCGTGAGATGCGAGCTGCGAGCCGTCCGAGGGGGAAGCGGCGAGCCGGAAGCCGCGAGCGCACGCGGGCGATAGCGCGGGCGATAGCGCCGGCGAAAAACGAGGGGGAGGCAGGCGATGATGTCGTTGCTGCGGCCGCTCGGGATCTACGTCTTCCTGATGGTCGTCTTCCGACTGGCGGGCCGGCGGACGCTCTCGGAGATGACGAGCTTCGACTTCGTGCTGATCCTGATCATCGCCGAGGCGACGCAGCAGGCGATGATCGGCCGGGACTTCTCCATGACGAACGCCATGATCGTGATCCTCACGCTCGTCGGGACCGACGTGCTCCTCTCCGGCGCGAAGCGGCGCTGGCGCGGCGTGCAGAAGGTGCTCGAAGGGGTGCCGACGATCCTGGTCGACGATGGCAGGCTTCTCGAGGACCGGATGCGGAAGGCGCGCGTCGACGAGACCGACATCCTTGCGGCGGCGCGGAAGCTGCAAGGGCTGGAGAGGCTCGACCAGATCCGCTGGGCGGTGCTCGAGAGCAACGGCGGGATCTCCATCATCCCGAAGGGCGGGAACTAGAGAGCGGCTCCTGACACGGGGCGGCGGCGTCATCGGCGAACGGCTGCGCCGGAGCGGCCGGAGAGCGGTGGCGGGGCGGCAAGCGCGCCGCTAGACTGCAGCCGATGATCGATCTCTCCTGCCTGTCGATCCACCCCGTGGAGGGAGGCGCGCGGCTGCGCCTCCGCGTGAAGACGAAGGCGGCGACCGATGCGCTCCTCGGAGTCCACGGAGATGCGCTGAAGCTGCAGGTGAGAGAGGCGCCGGAGAAGGGACGCGCGAACCGGGCGATCTGCGCGCTTCTCGCCGGGGCGCTCGGCCTTCCGGCCGCCGCTGTGACGATCGCGGCGGGGGAGACCTCCCGGGACAAGGCGGCACAGATCGAGGGGCTGGCGCCCGAGGCGTTGCGGCTCCGTCTCGCCGCCGCCCTCGAGCCGGGACGGCAAGGCCGATGATCAAGTACATCGGGTCGAAGCGGCTGCTCGTCCCGGCCATCGCCGCGGTGGCTCGTTCCCTGCCCGGCGCCGCCACGGCCGTCGATCCGTTCTGCGGAACGACGCGCGTGTCGCAGGCGCTCAAGCAATGCGGCCTCACCGTCCATGCGAACGACACGGCGAGCTATAGCGAAGTGCTGGCGGAGTGCTACGTCCGGGCCGACGCGCGGTCGATTCCCGTCGCCGAGGCGCAGGAGCTGCTCGCGCATCTCTCCTCGCTGCCGCCGCGGGCCGGCTACTTCACCGAGACGTTCTGCGTGCGGTCGCGCTACTTCCATCCGAAGAACGGGGCGAGGATCGACGCGATCCGCGAGGAGATCGAGGCCCTCCGGCTCGCCGGCGATCTGCGGGCGATCGCGCTGACGAGCCTCCTCGAGGCGGCCGACCGGGTCGATTCGACGACCGGTCTGCAGATGGCGTACCTCAAGCGGTGGGCGCCGCGGGCGCTCGCCGATCTCGAGCTTCGGATGCCGCGGCTGCTGCCGGGGACCGGCACGGTGAGCCGGCGCGACGCCAACGCGCTCGTCCGCGATCTGCCCGAGCAGGACCTCGCCTATCTCGATCCGCCTTACAACCAGCACTCCTTCTTCGGCAACTACCACGTCTGGGAGACACTCGTCCGCAACGACCGTCCCGCCGTCTACGGCGTCGCCTGCAAGCGCGTCGACTGCCGTGAGAACAAGAGCGCCTACAACTCGCGTAGGGGCTTCGCCCCCGCGCTCGACGACCTCCTCGACGGGCTGCGCGCCCGGACCGTTCTCTTCTCCTGCAACGACGAGGGGTACCTCGACGCGGGGGAGGTGGCGAGGAGGCTCGCGCGGTGGGGAACGGTCGGGTGCCTGGAGGTCGACTACCGCCGCTACGTCGGCGCCCGGATCGGCATCTACAACCCGAAGGGGGAGCGGGTGGGCGAGGTCTCCCACCTGCGGAATCGCGAGATGCTGCTTCTCGCGGCGCCCGATTCGGTCACGGTCGGGCGGGCACTCGAGGCGGCGGCCGCGGCCCTGCCGGCGAGCCCCTCGGCCGTCGCCCGTGCCGGAAGGACGATCCGCGCGTGACCCCTTGACGACACGAACGACAGTTCGGTACCTTCCTCCCGTGGAGCCGCGATCCGGCCGGCACACGAGAGGAGAGCGTCATGCAGAGCGCGCCGCGGACCGTCGAGCCGTCCCCCGCCGCCTGGGGCGACCACCCCGCCATCCTGCACGTCGACATCGATGCCTTCTTCGCGTCGGTCGAGCAGCTCCGTAACCCGAGGCTGCGCGGGCGCGCTGTCATCGTGGGCGCCGGCGTCATCGCCTCCTGCTCCTACGAGGCGCGCCGGCGCGGCTGCAAGGCGGGGATGCCACTCGCGCAGGCGCGCCGCCTCTGCCCCGAAGCGGTCTTCCTCGACGGCCACGCGCAGATCTACCGCTGCTTCGCGGAGAGGATCTTCGAGATCGCCGCGCGCTTCGCGCCTTCCATGGAGACGTTCCTCGACGAGGCGTACCTCGATCTGAGCGGGACGGAGAGGCTGCACGGCAGCTTCGGCGGCGCCGGAGCCGCGCTGCGGGTGGCCATCCGTGAGGAGACCGGCCTGCCGGTCTCGATCGGCATCGGCTCCAACCGCATGATCGCGAAGATGGTGACGAAGACGGTGAAGCCGGATGGGCTGGGGCTGCTGCCGCCCGGGGCGGAGGAGGAGTTCGTCCTCTCGCGCCCGATCGGCGATCTGCCGGGGATCGGGCATGCCGTCGGGCCGGTGCTCGAGCGGCTGAACGTCCGCACCGTCGCGCAGCTTCGCGAGCTTCCGGAGCAGGCGTTGCACGGCCTGTTCGGCCGCTCGCTCGGGCACGCGCTGTGGGAGCGGGCGTGGGGGAGGGACACTCGGGTCGTCTCGGCGCGGGAAATCCCGGGCTCGGTGCGGCGGGAGACGACCTTCCATCATCCGACGATCGAGAGACGCGAGCTGGCCGCGATGCTCCACTACCTGACCAGCCGGGCGGGGCGAGAGACGCGGCGGCTCGGGCTCGCGTGCCGGACGGTCCGCGTCCATCTCCGCTACAACGATGGGGAGGCGTGCGCGCGCGCCTCCTCGTTCCCGTCGCCGACGGCGGTCGATGCGCAGCTCTACGCGCGCGCGATGCGGCTGCTCGAGGAGCTGTTCACGAGGCGGGCCGCCGTCCGCAATGTCGGGGTCGAGCTTTCGCACTTCGGACCGGCGGCGGGGGAGCAGCTCGACCTGCTCGACGCCGGCGCGGCGACGCGCCAAGCCGATCTCGAGGCGGGCCTCGATCGCGTACGCGACCGCTTCGGCTTCGCGTCGGTCCTGGGCGGCCCGAGCCTCGATCTGATCGAGAAGCTACCGCGCGACGCGCACGGCTACGTCCTGCGGACGCCGAGCCTCACGAAGTAGGAGACCGCCGGAGCGGCGGATCTCAGCGCCGCTTGCGCTCCTTCGGAACGTCGCCACGGCGCGGGGTCGCGGGTAGCTTCGGCGCTGCCTTCGTCCCCTTCGCCGCGGTCTTCTTCTTGCTGGTCTTCGCCGGCGCGGTTTCCGGACGGCGACGCTTCTCCTCTTTGGTGGCCTCTTTGGCGGCCGCGCGCGGGCGCGCTCCGTTGCCGCCGCCGGTTCCTTCCGGCGTCTGGCCGTCCACCTTCTGCTGCAGGGCGTGGAGCAGCTCGCGCATCTCCTTCGCTTCGTCGCGCACCTTCTGCAGCTCGTCGCGCAGCCGGTCGATGTCCTCGCCGCGCTTGCGTCCGCCGGCCAGCTCCTCGGCGGCCATCAGGTACTCGTTCGCCATGCGGGGATCGGGAGTCGCCGATGCGGCGCGGTGCAGCGCCGCGACGCCCGATTCGTGTCCGAGCTGAACGATCGGGCCGCGGACGCGCTCGAGGATCAGCCGCTCGGGATCCTCGAGGAAGCGGATCAGCTCCTCGGCGATGCGCGGCGCGAGCTGCGGCCGGGCGGCGCCGAGATTCGCGAGTCCTCGCATCGCGGCGAGGCGGCAGCTCCAGTAGCGCCGGCGGTCGTTCGCGACCGCGAGCAGGTTCTCGACGACCGACTCGTCCCGTGTCGCCGCGAGCCCCTCCACCGCTCCCAAGGTGAGGAGGTCGTGCCAGGTGCGCTTGCCCAGGGCGCGGCGAAGCGTCTCGACGGCCCCCGGCTGCCGGGTCGCGCCCAGAGCGGAGGCGGCGGCGGATTCGACGAAGTAGCTCCGGTCTCCCTCTTCGATGATCCGGGTGAGCGAGCGGGCGACGTCGGCCGACTGGAAGGCGCCGAGCCCCTCGACCACGGCCCGCCGCGCCTTGGGATGCGGAAGGCCGGTGGCCTCGAGCAGGATCTGCCGGGCATGCGGGGTGCGGGTGCGGGCGAGCGCACGTGCCGCCTGCGCCTGCACGCCCCAGAATGGGTCCTCGCGCAGAACGCGTCCGAGAATCTCCTCCCCCTTGTAGGTTGGCTTCTCCGCAAGCTGGCGCACCGTCTCGACGCGGGCGGCGACGCGCGGATCGCGCGCGTCCCCGAGCAGCGTTCCCTCGATCCATTCCACCGGCCGCGTCACCTTCCACGTGGCGAGGACCGCCAGCTCCGGATCGATGACGAAGGAGACCGGCTCGCTGTCGCTCGGGAGATAGAAGGTCTGCTCGGCGCGATCCATCTCGAATGTTTGGCCCACCGTCCCGCCCGACTTCGTGCGGCACTCGATGCGGACCGGAATGTGAAAGACGGGCGTGCCGTCGTCGGTCTTCTGCGTCTGCTTGAGCGCCACCTTGACGCGCTTGCCTTCGGCGTCCCACTCGGCGGAGCCCTCGACTTCCGCGTGGCCCGGGCTCATCACCCACTGGTCGAAGAAACCCGCGAGGTTCTTCCCCGAGGCGTCCTCGAAGGCGCGGATCAGGTCGATCGTCTCGACGCCGGAGCGCGCGTGACGGTTCGTGTAGAGCGAGATCGCCTTCCAGAACGTCTCGTCGCCGATGCGCCGGCGCAGCATATGGAGGACCCATCCGCCCTTGGGATAGAGGTGCATGTCGAAGAGGTCGTGCGGATAGGCGTAGCGATTCGTCACGATCGGACGGCGGTACGGCTCGCTCATGTACGAGGCGGCGTTTGCCAGCATCTCGTAGTCGAACTCCTCGCGCCCGAGATCCTCCTCCTTCCAGACCGCCTCGAAGTAGGTCGCGAACCCTTCGTTGAGCCACGCATGCGCCCACGACTTGCAGGTCAAGAGGTCTCCGAACCACTGGTGGACCAGCTCGTGCGACACCAGCTCGTCGCTCGTGAAGTCGAGCGCCGCCCGCTCGTCGTGGAGGGTGCCGTCCGTCTGGCTCGTCGCGGAGGTGTTCTCCATCCCGCCGAAGTGGAAGTGGCGGATGGCCACCTGGCTGTACTTCTCGTACGGGTACGGAACTCCGAACTTGCGCGAGTAGAAGTCGATCATCCGCGGAGTTTTGCCGAAGGAGCGGCGGGCCTCCTCCTCGCGGCCCGGCTCGACGTAGTAGTCGACCGGGACGCCGTTCCACTCGTCGACGACCCGCACGAACTCGCCCACGACGAGCGTGATCAGGTAGGAGGGATGCGGGACCGACTCGAGCCAGTGGAATGTCTTGCGCCCGACGTTCTCCGTGACCTCCTGCAAGGCGCCGTTGGAGAGGACGGTGTAGCGGGGCTCGACGGTGATCACCATCTCGGTCGTCATCCGCTCGTGGGGCGCGTCATGGCAGGGGATCCAGAAGCGCGTCTCCTCGTCCTCCCCCTGGCTCCAGAGCTGGAAGGTCGCCTCCGGCTCGTCCTCGGTCGGCCCGAAGAAGTAGAGCCCGAGGACCGGATGGTCCACCTCGTAGGAGATCTCGAGCTCCGCGCTCTCCGCCACTTTTTCCGGGAAGCGGACGGTCAGCTTGCGGTCGAGGTAGCTGTAGGAGAGATCGCGCCCGGAACCGTCGCGGACGGAACGGATCTTCAGGTCGACGGCGTCGAGGGTGATCGAGTCGAACGGGCCGTAGGCGGCGCGGAGGCGCTGCTTGCAGACGCAGTCGAGATGCCGCCCCGGCAGATCGACCGTCGCCTCGAGGCGCAGATGCTCGACGTCGCACGTGCGATCGGGCGCGTACTTCGGCGTCTCCTCGCGCAGCGTCCACTTTCCGGCGGCGAAACGCCGGTGCCCGCAGACCATCCTCTCTTCGCCGCTTCGGCCGCTCCCGCTGCTCCCGCCGCTCCTCGATCCCTCGGTCATCGGACTCCCTCCTCGCTGCTCCGACGCCTGCAGGCGCCCGCGCCGCCTGCGCTCCGAAAACACCGCCCGAGTCTACCTTGGCCGGTCGTGCCGGGAAAGGGCGCGGCGCGGGATTGACAGAGCCGCCCCCTCGCCCGCACCTTCGTCCCTTGCGCCCGGGGCGCTCGCCGGCCGGCGAGGGGAGTCCGGACGCGCGGCAAGCAGGAAGGAGGCAAGACGATGCCGAGCGAGGGGGACAAGGCGCCCGACTTCACCGCCGCCACCGGATCGGGGGAGAGCGTGTCGCTGCGCGATTTCCGCGGCAAGAAGGTCGTCCTGTACTTCTATCCGAGGGACAACACGCCGGGGTGCACCCGAGAGGCGTGCGCTTTCCGCGACAACCTCGCCCGCGTCAAGCGCAAGGGGGCGGTCGTTCTGGGCGTGAGCCCCGACAGCGCCGCCTCGCACGCGAAGTTCGCGGAGAAGTTCGACCTCTCCTTCCCCCTGCTCTCCGATCCGGATCACGAGATCGCAAAGGCGTACGGCGTGTGGGTAGAGAAGACGCTCTACGGGAAGAAATCGATGGGGATCGAGCGATCGACCTTCGTCATCGACGAGACGGGGAAGATCCAGAAGGCGTTCCGGAAGGTGAAGGTCGACGGGCACGTCGACCAGGTGCTCGCCGCTCTGTAGCCGCGCGCCGGCGGGCGAGGATCGCGGGTGCCCGCGTGCGGCCGGACCGCGCGCCCGCTGCCGTCACCACGGATACGGCAGGACGTCCGGTGTCCTCCCGGATGCCGGAGCAGTGTCCCCCCTGCCGGAGCGGAAACGTTAGGATCGGGTCATGAGCGTGCGATCCGACACCTCGAGGATCGAGGACGGCGACCTGCTTCTCGTCGTCGACGTGCAGAACGACTTCTGTCCGGGTGGCGCCCTCGCCGTTCCCGAAGGGGACGCGATCGTTCCGGTCGTCAACCGGCTGATCGCGATCTTCCCGCATGTCATCCTCACCCAGGACTGGCACACGCGCGACCACGTTTCCTTCGCCTCGCAGCACGGCCGCGACCCGTATGAGACGATCCGGCTCCCGTACGGCGAGCAGGTCCTGTGGCCGGACCATTGCGTGCAGGGGACTCCGGGGGCCGAGTTCCATCCGATGCTCGAAGCGACCCGCGCAGAGATGATCGTGCGCAAGGGATACCGCCGCGAGATCGACTCCTACTCCACCTTCTTCGAGAACGACCGCAAGACGCCGACCGGGCTCGGCGGGGCGTTGCGGGAGCGGGGGATCCGGCGGCTGTTCCTCGCCGGATTGGCGACCGACTTCTGCGTCCTGTACTCGTCGATCGACGCGCGGCGCCTCGGCCTCGAAGCCGTCGTCGTTGAAGATGCTTGCGGGGCGATCGATCTCGATGGCAGTTTGCAGGCGGCCTGGCGCGAGATGGACGACGCCGGGGTCGCCCGGGTGCGTTCGGGATCGCTCGAGCGGGCGATCGAGCGCGGCGCGCGTCGCTGACACGATGACGCGCGAGCCGTCCGCTCTCTTCACCGACCTCTACCAGCTGACGATGATGCAGGGCTACGAGCTGTCGGGCATTCCCGACCGCCTGGCCGTCTTCGATCTCTTCCTGCGCCGCCTCCCGTACGAGGGGGGCTACGCAGTAGCGGCCGGTCTCGAGGACGTCGTCCGCTTCCTGACCGGCTTGCGCTTCCTCCCCGAGGAGATCGCCTACCTCCGCGGCCTGGGCCTGTTCCGAGAGCCGTTCCTGCGGAGGCTCTCGGAGTTTCGCTTTCATGGCGACCTCGATGCGGTGCCGGAGGGAACTCTCGTCTTCCCCTGGGCCCCGATCCTGCGCGTGACCGCGCCGATCGGCGAGGCACAGCTCGTCGAGACCGCGCTCTTGAACCTCGTCAACTTCGAAACGCTCGTTGCGACGAAGGCGGCCCGGGTCTGCGGCGAGGCGGGATGGGAGAGCGTCGTCGAGTTCGGCTTGCGTCGCGCCCACGGTCCCGACGGAGGGTTCCGGGCGACGCGCGCCGCGTTCGCAGGCGGTTGCGCGGCGACGTC
Source organism: Candidatus Eiseniibacteriota bacterium (assembly GCA_041946735.1). Lineage (GTDB taxonomy): Bacteria > Eisenbacteria > RBG-16-71-46 > CAIMUX01 > VGJL01 > JBHGAY01. The sequence continues at coordinate 25,974 of JBHGAY010000024.1, read as the reverse complement.
GAACGTCGAGGCGGGAAGGATGTTCGGCATTCCCGTGCGGGGAACGATGTCGCATTCCTGGGTCACGGCATTCGACGACGAGATCGCCGCCTTCCGCGCCTACGCGGCGATCTATCCGGACGACGCGGTCCTGCTCGTCGACACCTACGACACGCTCGCGAGCGGAGTCCCGAACGCGATCCGTGTCGGGCTCGAGATGCGCGAGCGCGGGGAGCGCCTCCTCGGGATCCGGCTCGACAGCGGCGACCTCGCCTACCTGTCCAGCGAGGCGCGACGGATGCTCGACGCCGCCGGCCTCACGGACGCGCGGATCCTCGCCTCCAACGAGATCGACGAGTGGATCGTGCACGATCTGCGGGCGCAGGGGGCGGCGATCGACTCCTGGGGAATCGGGACCAGCATCGTGACCGGCAAAGGGGACGGCGCGCTGACCGGCGTGTACAAGCTCGCCGCCATCCAGGACGAGACCGGAGCATGGCTTCCGAAGCGCAAACGGACCGACGCGCCCGAGAAGTCGAACCTTCCGGGGATCAAGCAGGTCTACCGCCTGCACGGCGCCGACGGGTACATGATGGGCGATCTGGTCGAGCTGGAGTCGGCGCCGCCCGATCCTTCCGGCGGGATCGTGGGACGTCATCCGATCCTGGCGCAGCTCGAGAAGCGCTACGAGCCGGTCGCGAGGGTCGAGCCTTTGCTCCGGCCGGTGCTGCGCCGTGGAAGTCTGGTGACCGCGCTGCCCGGGCTGCAGGAGATCCGGGGCGTCCTGCGCGAGCAGCTCGAGCGGCTCCACCCGACGTCCCGGCGCCTTCTCCACCCGCACGTATATAAGGTGAGCATCGGCCCGGCGCTTCGCGAGCTGCTCGAGCAGATGTGATATAGAGATGGCGGCGGCGCCGCCGCCGCGCGGCAGCTCCGGCGCGCGGCAGCTCCGGCGCGCGTAAGCTGCAGCTTCGTCTCGCGGCAACTCCCGCACGCGGGAGACCGCGGCCCGAGGGGCCGCGCATCAGTTCCCACCTTGCTCGGGCTCCTTCGATCCCTTCGCGTCTCCTGAGCGGGCCTTCGTCGCCGCCTCCAGCATCCGGCCGAATCGCGGATCGTCCTTCAAGGGGGCGAGGTCCGGATCGCGGACCGCGTTCTGCGCCAGCGAGGAGTCCCGGCGAAGCGCCTCGCCGAGAGTCTCGATCGCCTTTTCGCGCTCCCCGCCACGCGAGTAGTAGCAGGCGAGATGGTAGCGGTACTCGCCCGCTTCCGGCTGGAGCGCCACGGCCTCCTGGCCGAGGTCGTACGCGCGCGCGAACTGCCGCTCCTCGACGAGCCGGTAGCCCTCGGTCACCAGGGCGTTGGGCTTCCACATCTGATAGAGGCGCCGCAGCTCGGCGATCGGATCGGCCGCGTCGTCCACGCGGAGGTCGCAATAGCGGTCGTCGTAGCCCCCGTAGCCGCCGTTCTTGCGGACGATCAGCAGCGCGGCGGACTGCATGCCGCGCGAATCCCCGCCCGCGGACTGTCCCGCCTCCAGCGCGGCGAGCAGGCGGTCGCCCAGCATGCCGGCGGTCGACTGGAACGCCGCCGCCATCCGTCGCACGACCTCCTCGCCCGCGAGGATGTTCCCCTGCGCGGCGAAGCCGGCGCCGGCCGTCCCGCCGGCCCAGGTTTGGCATTCGGGACCCGTGTAGGTCGCGCTGCGGCCGGTCGCGTCCACGATGCCGACCTGCCTCCGATCGCGTAGCGAGTCGGGCCGCGTGAGCGCTTCGATCGCCTCCTGGGGGCTCTTGCCTTCCGCGAGCAGGTCGAGGCCCCGGGGTCCGAAGGTCGTGTTCGCGAACGCCTGGGTCGCGATCGCGCCGACCCCCGCTCGCGCCCACGGAACGACGGCCCCGACCGCGAAGAACTTCGACTGGACGATGACGCCCAGGTCGCCGGTCTCCGGGTCGTAGCCGACGCAGGAGAAGGTGCTCACCGGATCGGCCGCCCGAACGGGAGCGGCGGCGATCGACGCGGCGAAGGCGAAAAGGGCAGCGGCCCGAACGACTCCGTGGAAGCGGAGAGATCTCACGGAAACCTCCCTCGGCGCGAGTCGGATACGTGGCGCCGGCACGCCGCCGGCGTGGAGCGGTCGCCGCCGATTCTCGGCCCCGGACGGACGTCGCGCAACCAGGCCTCCCGCGCTGCCCCCGCGGCGCTCCCGCCGGGCTCCCGCGGGGTTCGGCAGCGCCGGCGCGGTCCTTGCGCGACGCGCGCGCGCTCGACTAAACTGCGACGGCCGGCCCTCGTTCTGCTTGCCGATGGAAGGAGCGAGACGATGCGTCTCCAATCTCTCGGTCTCCTGCTCACGTACCGCTGTGTCTACCGTTGTGAGCACTGCTACGTCTTCGGCTCTCCCGAGCAGCAGGGGGCGATGGGCTGCGCGGAGGTGCGCCGCATCCTCGCCGACGCGGCGGAGCTGGGGACGGTCGAGGAGGTGCACTTCGACGGCGGGGAGCCGTTCCTCTACTTCCCGGTGCTGCTCGAAGGGGTTCGCGAGGCGAAGGCGCTCGGCTTCCGTGTCACGGCCCACACCAACGGAGACTGGGCGAGCGACGAGGCTGCGGCCGTCGCCTGGCTCGACCCGCTGCGCGAGGCTCGCCTCGACCGGCTCGTCGTCAGCCGGGATCGGTTCCACATCTTCCGCGGGGATCATTCGCGCGCCGACCGCGCGCTGGCCGTCGCCGCGAACATCGGGATCGAGGCGGAGCCGGCGAGCGAGGCGCTCGAGCACAACGGCCGCGCCGCGCTCGCGCTGGGACTTGCGCTCGGGGGCAAGACGCTTCCCGGCACGCGCCCTTGGAGCGCCTGGACCTCGTGCGCGCACGGGCGCGTGCGCGATCCCCGTGCGGTCTGGGTCGACCCATTCGGCAACGTCCACCTCTGCCATGGCGTCCTGATCGGCAGCCTCTGGTGGAACAGCCTTGCCGACCTCGTGCACGGCTATGACCCGGACTCCGATCCGGTCCTCGGGCCTCTCGCGCGGGGCGGTCCGGCAGCCCTCGTCGAGGAGCACGGTCTGCCCCTGCGCGGCCGCTTCGCGGATGCTTGCCATCTCTGCTTCCTCGCGCGCAGGGAGCTTCGAGGGCGGTTTCCGGAGAGGCTGGGGCCGGACGCGGTCTACGGAGCTGCCGAAGTCCCGGAGGAAACGCGGTGATCGCGAGCTTCGAAGGGAAGCATCCGAGAATCGGCGAAGGGGCGTGGGTCCATCCGTCGGCGGACGTCTTCGGCGACGTGGTGATCGGCGCGCGCTGCTGGATCGGTCCGGGCGCGCGGCTTCGCGGCGACTACGGCGCGATTCGGATCGGCGAGGCGTCGAGCGTCGAGGACAACTGCGTGATCCATGCCCGCCCGGGAGAGATCTGCACGATCGGCGACTGGGTGACGATCGGCCATGGAGCGATCATCCACAACGCGGCGCGGATCGACGACTGGGCGGTCGTCGGCATGGGCGCCATCGTCTCCGACTGGGCGAAGGTCGGGCGGTGGGCCGCGATCGGGGAGGGGGCGGTGGTCAAGCAGCGCCAGGAGATCCCGCCGGGGCGGATCGCGGTCGGTATCCCTGCGCGCGTCCTCGATCGTGAGGTGGACGAGGCGTACAAGGCGGAGTGGACCCGATTCAAGGAGACGTACGTCGACCTCGCCCGCCGATACCCCTCCGGTTGGGTGCCGCGGAGCGCCTGAAGCCTCAGGAACCACGGGCGTCAGGCACGCCCGCCGGCCGGATCGTCCCGCTCCATTTGAGTGATCCTTTTGCCGCACGCCCGTCCCGCCGGACATTTCGTCGCGTCGCTCGCGCTTTCCGCTAGACCCAGCATGAATTCGCTGTTATCCTCGCGGCTGACATTTTGGCGACGTCGACCTTACGAAAGAAGGAGGGGCGATGAGATCGTACGCGATCGCCAACATCAAGGGCGGATCGGGCAAGACCACGATCGCCGTCAATCTCGCGGCCGGGCTGGCCCTGGCTGGACGCAACGTCGTGCTCTTCGACCTCGATCCGCAGGGATCGAGCAGCTTCCATCTGCTTCCCCGGTCCTGTAACGGCAACCTGGCGGACAGCCTCGCCGGCGAGAAGCGGCTGGCCGACGTTCTGACCAGCACCCTGGTCACCGGCCTCACGATCGCCCCGGGGAACCGGATGCTCGCCCCGTTCGACAACGGCGCGCATCCGACGCGGGAGCGGCTTGCGAATCTCGTGGGGCAGGTCGACCCCGAGATCGACTACGTCCTGATCGACACGCCGCCGACCTGGGGATCGCTCCTCGTCGCCAGCCTTTCGTCGGTCGACGGCGTCATCGTGCCGGTCACGACCCGCGAACTGGACCTCCAGATCCTCGGGCTTCTGATCGAGGTCGTGGAGCAGGTGCAGAGGCACCGCAATCCTCGCCTGCGGATTGCCGGAATCGTCCCTAACCGGACGGTGCGCACACGGCTCAGCGGGAAGGTAGAGGCGACGCTCCGCGAGGTGTACGGCGCCTCCGTCTTGCCGCCGATCCGTGAGAACGCGCGGCTCGCCGAGGCGGGCGGATTCCATGCGCCGATCCAGGTGACCGCCCCCGGCAGCAGCGGTGCCGAGGACTTCAGCGAGCTGGTGAAGGCGTTCCTCGACAAGGAGGAGAGGCCCTTCTAGGTCCTCCGGAACATCCGGATCGCAGGTCCGCAAATCGCGAAAGTCGAGCCAGATCCCGCGAGGGGCCGCGCCGCGCAGGCGCGGGCTCACGGGAGGTCGTACCCTCCCGGCCGCCGGGCCAACCCACCAGATTCTCTTTCTCGCAACGTTAGAACGATTACCCAATGGTCATTGACCCCCGCAGAACGGTCTCGTTACGATTCGCGATGAACTGACCGGTCAGTGCAGGCCGCGCCGCGCGTTCGGCAGCCGCGGGAGGCTGCGGGGCGCCGAACCAGGAGGTTGCCGCCGTGACGCGCTCGGTCCCCCAATGAGCACTCTGCTCGCCGTCCTTCGCTGCGCGGTCCCCACGCTCTACGTGGCGACCTTCCTCCTTTATGGATACGTCTTCTTCGGCCGGGGGGACCGTATCGGGCGCATGGCGCGTCCTGCGCTGATGGCAACGCTCTCGGTCCACCTCCTCTATCTCGTCTCGTTCGTGCTCGCGCACCGGCGCATGCCGCTCGCCAACGCGCCGGAGTTCCTCTCGGTGATCGCCTTCGCTACGGCGGTCGCATACTTCTACGTGGAGACGCGCACGAAGAACCTCTCGACCGGCTTCTTCCTGCTCGCGTTCTCGACCCTGTTGCAGTTCGCCTCCTCGGGGCGGATCGCGCTCGATGCGGAGGTGCCGGAGCTGCTGCGGCTGCCGTGGTTCGGACTGCATACCGGCTTCGCGATCCTCGGCTATGCGGCGTTCGCCGTCTCGGCGATCTACGGCTTCCTGTTCCTCCTGCTCTATCACGAGCTGAAGGCCTCGCGCTTCGGCCTCGTCTACCGGAGGCTCCCGCCGCTCGACGTCCTCGGGCGGATGAACATCCGCGCGGCGGTGCTCGGCCTCGCGTCGCTGACCGTCGCGATCGTGGCGGGGATCTTCTGGGCGAGTCGCCTGGTGCACGGCTTCACGCGCGATCCGATGTTCCTGCTCACCGTCACCGTCTGGTGCATCTATCTGGCATGCGTGCTGGCGTACTACCGGCTGGGATGGCGAGGGAAGCGCGCGATCTACCTGTCGATCTCCGGATTCCTCCTGATGGGGATCGCGCTTCTCCTCGTCGGGGCATTCCTTCACAGCTTCCACCACTTCGCGGGACCGGCATGGAGCTCATCGTCGTCGGCCTGAACCATCGCACCGCCGGGATCGAGCTGCGGGAGCGTGTCGCCTTCACTCCGGCCGAGGCGGAGGAGACGCTGCGCGTTCCGCTCGGCGATCGAGAGCCGATCTTCGAGCGGATGCTCCTCTCCACCTGCAACCGAACCGAGATGTACGCGTTGGCCGAGGGGAGCGAGCCGCTCGAGCGGCACTTCCGCGCGCTCGTCCAGCAGAAGCGCGGCGTGGACCTCGCGGCGCACGCGGACAGCCTCTACCGCTATTGCGGGGAGTCGATGGTCGGCCATCTCTTCCGGGTGGCGTCGTCGATCGACTCGATGGTCGTCGGAGAGGTGCAGATCCTGGGACAGGTCCACGAGGCGTTCGAGATCGCGCGGCGCGCGGGGACGGCCGGGCCGCTGTTCCATCGCCTCCTCGAGGCCGCCTTCCGGGTCGGCAAGCGGGTGCGGACCGAGACGGAGATCGGGTCCGGGGCGGTGTCGGTGAGCTTCGCCGCCGTCGCCCTCGCCTCGCGGATCTTCTCCGACATGGGCCAGCAGACGGCGCTGCTGATCGGCTCGGGAGAGACCGGGGCGCTTGCCGCCCGGCACCTGTGCGACCAGGGGATCGGCGAGCTTCTCGTGACCAATCGCACGCCGGAGCATGCGGCCTCGCTCGCCGGGATGCTGGGCGGCCGGGCGATTCCCTTCGCCGAGCTGGAGGGGGCGCTCACGATCGCGAGCATCGTCGTCAGCGCCACCGCTTCTCCCGTCCCGATCGTCCGCTACGAGACGGTGAAGCGCGCGCTCGCCGCCCGCGGCAATCGACCGCTCTTGATCCTCGACATCGCCGTGCCGCGCGACGTCGAGCCGGCCGTGCGCGATCTGCCGAACGTGTTTCTCTACGACGTCGACTCGCTGCAGGACCTCGTGCAGAAGAACCTGGAGCGGCGCGCGAAGGAGATCCCGAAGGTCGAGAGCATCATCCGCCATGAGACCGAGCAGTATCTGCGCTGGTACGAGTCGCTCGGGGCGGCGCCGATCTTGAAGGCGCTTCGCGATCGTTTCGAGGAGGTGCGGGCGCAGGAGGTCGAACGGTTCGGCAGGAAGTTCTGCGAGAAGGATCGCGAGCAGCTCGACGCGCTCACGCGCGGAATCGTCAACAAGCTCTTGCACGAGCCGAGCGTGCGGATCCGGGGATATCAGCGGCTCGGTCCGGACGGATTCGCGCCGCTCGAAACGATCCGCCATCTCTTCGGACTGGGAGGGCACGATGGAAACGCCGGCTGACGCGGGCGCGCGCGGTCCTGCTCCCGGCGCCGGCCGGCAGCTCACGATCGGCTCGCGCGGATCCGCGCTCGCGCGCTGGCAGGCGGAGCACGTCGCGGCGCGACTGCGCGAGCTGGAGCCGGATCTCCAGGTGAGGATCGAGATCCTCTCGACCCGCGGGGATCGAGCCCTCAACCAGCCAATCGCCGAGATCGGTGGCAAGGGACTGTTCACGGAGGAGATCGAGCGCGCTCTGCTCGCCGGCTCGATCGACCTGGCCGTGCACAGCCTGAAGGACCTTCCGACCGAGCTGCCCGGCGGGCTCGCGCTCGGCGGGATCCTGTCGCGGGAAGAGCCGGCCGACGTCCTCGTCGCGAGCGGGGCGTCGAGCTTCGCGGACCTGCGGCAGGGGGCGCGGGTCGGGACCTCGAGCCTGCGGCGGCGGGCGCAGCTGCTGCACGCGCGCGGCGATCTGCAGATCCTGCCGCTGCGCGGCAACGTCCCCACGCGACTCGAGAAGGCGCTCGGGGGCGAGCTGGACGCGGTGGTCCTCGCGCACGCCGGTCTTGCGCGGCTCGGCCTGCTTCGTCACGTGACGGAAGTCCTGCCGGCCTCCCTGCTGCTGCCGGCGCCGGCGCAGGGGGCGCTGGGCGTCGAGATCCGCGAGGCGGACGGCTGGGCGGCGACGCTTCTCGCGCGCCTGGAGGATCCCGTGACGCGGGCGACGGTGACGGCGGAGCGAGCCTTCCTGCACGCGCTGGGGGGAGGCTGCCAGGTTCCGGTGGGGGCGCTGGCGCGGATCGTCCCGCAAGATCCGCAGGGGCAGGGGCAGGGGAAGGGGCAGGGGCAAGGGCCGCGGCTGCGGCTGGAGGCGATGGTCTCCGATCCCGACGGGCGGAAGCTGCTTCGAGGCGCGCGCGAGGGGACGATCGCGGAGGCCGAGGCGACCGGCGTCGCGCTGGCCGCCGAGCTTCTCGCCTCCGGGGCGAAGGAGCTTCTCGCGGAGGCGCGGGCGCGCGGAGCGGCGCAGCCGGGGGAGCCGTGATGGCGGCGGAGGCGGGAGGCGGGCGCGCGAGGAGCGCGAACGGCAACGGCGCTGCCGGCGGCGGAGGCCGGAGCCGGCGCGAGGAGATCCTCGAAGCGGCGGCGGGGCTCTTCGCCGGGCGCGAGCTTTCCCAGGTCCGGATGGAAGAGCTCGCGGAACGCGCCGGGGTGGCGAAGGGGACGCTCTACCTGTACTTCCCCTCGAAGGAGAACCTCTACCTCTCGATCCTCGACTCGCGCATGGATCACCTGATGGAGGGATTGCGCGCGGCGTTCGAGGGGGAGGAGAGCTCGAAGCTCCGCTTGAGGAAGATCCTCGTCCACGTCCTCCTGTTCCTGCTCCGCTACCCGAACTTCTTCCGCATGATGCGCAAGGAGGAGGCCTGCCCGATCGGCAGCGCGGTGGAGGGCGGCGCGGCGCCCCGATGGGACCGGCTCCGCTCCCTGCTGCGCGAAGAGCTGCAGCGAGGGCTTGCGGAAGGAAGCGTGCGCGCGATGCCGGTCGAGATGGCGACCGATCTGGTGCTCGGCGCGCTGGAGGGAGCGGCGCTGCGGTGTCTCGCCGAGGGGAAGGCCGCGCAACGCGGCAACGCGGAGCCCGAGCAGCTCTTCGACTTCGTGTGGCGCGGCCTCGGGGCAGGAGGCGCCGCGGCGGGGAGCGGGATCGCCGGAACGCTGCGGGGAGCGCGGATTCTCGTGACGCGCGAGGAGGGGGACGGCCTGGCGGCTGCGATCGAGCGGCGCGGGGGAGTTGCGCTCCACCTGCCCCTGCTCGTGACGCAGCCCCCGCGGGATCGACGTCCGCTCGAGGAGGCTGCGGCCCGGGCGGCCTCGTACGACTGGGTCCTCTTCACGAGCGCGCGCGGGGTCGATGCGTTCGCCGACGCGACGGAAGGCGGCGCGGCGCCGGCTGGGGCCGGCCGGCCGCTGTCCGGGAATCGTCCCGCGATCGGCGCGGTGGGCGAGGCGACGGCGGCCCGCGCGCGTGACCGTTTCGGCCGGTGCGATCTCGTGGCGGCCACCGCCACCGGGGGCGCGCTCGCCGGCGCGCTGCTCGCGCGAGTCGATCGGCCTGCGGGACTCCGCGCGCTCCTGCCGCGGGCCGAGCAGGCGCAGCCCGAGTTGCCGGCGCGGTTGCGCGCGGCCGGCGTCGAGGTGACGGAGGTCGTCGCGTACCGCACGGAGCTCTCCGGCGGCGTCGCGTTCGAAGCGATCGAGGCGGATCTCCTCGCGGGCAGGATCGACGCGATCTGCCTGACGAGCCCGTCGGGGGCGCGCGCGTTCGAGGCGCTGCTCGGCCGCGCGTGGCGGGAAGCGCCCGCTCCGCGGCCCCGCGTCGTGGCGATCGGTCCGACGACGGCGGCCGCGATGCGCTCGCTCGGCATGGCTCCGGACGCGGAGGCGCGGGAGGCTTCGAACGAAGGGATGGCGGAGGCGGTCGAGCGTGCGCTGCTCGGTCACGCGCAGCCGGCGAGCGGCAGGGAGGCGACCGGGGAGGCAATCGGCGATGGCGGCGGCGGTAGCGGCGCCGCCCCCGCCGGTGCCGGCCGTCCGATCACGAGGGACCGGATCGAGGGAGGTTTGCGATGAGCTTTCCGGCCGAGCGCCCCCGGCGCTTGCGGCGCAACGAGACGATACGGCGAATGGTCCGCGAGACGCGTCTCTCGGTCGACGATCTGATCCTGCCGTTGTTCGTGAGGCATGGGAGCGGGCTCCGCGAGCCGGTCTCCTCGATGCCGGGGGTCGAGCGGCTCTCGATCGACCGTCTCGTCGAGGAGTGCAGCGAGGCGCAGGCCGCCGGCGTCCCGGCGGTCATCCTCTTCGGGATTCCGGAGCGCAAGGATGCCACCGGCACGGAGGGCTACGACGACGAGGGGATCGTGCCGCGGGCGATCCGCGCGCTGCGCGAGTCGCTGCCGGGGCTTTCGATCTGGGCGGACGTCTGCCTCTGCGAGTACACCGACCACGGACATTGCGGCGTCTTGCGCGACGGGACGGTCGACAACGACGCGACGCTCGACCTGCTCGCGCGCGCGGCCCTCGCGTATGCGCGCGCCGGCGCCGACGTGGTCGCTCCGTCCGACATGATGGACGGACGGGTCGGCGCGATCCGCTCCGCGCTCGACGAGGCGGGTTTCGAGCAGACGGCGATCTGCTCCTACGCCGCCAAGTATGCGAGCGCCTATTACGGTCCGTTTCGGGAAGCGGCCGAATCGACGCCGCGTTCGGGCGACCGGAAGGGATACCAGATGGATCCGGCGAACGCGCGCGAGGCGCTGCGCGAGGTCGCGCTCGACGTCGAGGAAGGGGCCGACATCGTGATGGTGAAGCCGGCGCTTGCCTATCTCGACGTGATCCTGCGCGTGCGCAGCGAGTTCGACCTGCCGGTGGCCGCCTACAACGTATCGGGCGAGTACGCGATGCTGTGCGCGGCCGCCGAGCGGGGCTGGATCGACCGGCGCGCGGCGGCGCTCGAGACGCTGACCGCGATCCGCCGCGCCGGAGCGGATCTGATCCTCACCTACTTCGCGAAGGAGGCGGCCCGATGGCTGCGGTGAGCAACGCGTCGCTCTTCGAGCGCGCCTTGCGGGTGATCCCGGGAGGGGTCAACTCGCCGGTACGAGCGTTCCGCGCGGTCGGTGGCGGGCCGCCGTTCCTGCGGCGCGGCGCCGGATCGCATGTCTGGGACGAGGAGGGGCGGGAGTACTTGGACCTCGTGGGATCGTGGGGGCCGTTGATCCTCGGCCACGCGCCCGAGCCGGTCGTGGAGGCGATCACGCGGGCGGCCCGCGACGGCACGAGCTTCGGAGCGTCGACCGTCACGGAGATCGAGATGGCCGAGACGATCGTCGAGGCGGTGCCCTCGATCGAGAGCGTGCGGCTGGTCAGTTCCGGCACCGAGGCGACGATGAGCGCGCTGCGCCTGGCGCGCGGCGTGACCGGCAAGGATCTCCTGATCAAGTTCGACGGCGGGTATCACGGCCACGCCGATTCCTTCCTGATCCAGGCCGGCTCGGGCGCAGCGACGCTCGGCTATCCGAGCAGTCCCGGTGTGACGGCGGGCATGGCGCGGGATACGGCGGTCGCCCGCTACAACGACCTCGCCTCGGTCGAGCGGATCGTCGCCGACAATCCGGGGCGGCTGGCGGCGATCATCGTCGAACCGGTCGCGGCGAACATCGGCTGCCTGCTCCCCGCGCACGGGTTCCTGCAGGGACTGCGGAACATCTGCGATCGCGAGAAGGCGGCGCTGATCTTCGACGAGGTGATCACCGGGTTCCGGCTCGGATGGGGCGGCGCGCAGGAGCGCTTCTCCGTCCTGCCCGATTTGACGACGCTCGGGAAGGTGATCGGCGGCGGCCTTCCGGTCGGCGCGTACGGGGGACGGAGGGACTGGATGCGCTACCTGGCCCCCGAGGGACCGATCTACCAGGCCGGGACGTTGTCCGGCAATCCGCTCGCCGTCGCGGCCGGACGCGCTACGCTCGAGATGCTGCGCGACGGCGCGGTCTACCGGCGTCTCGAGGCGCTGGGCGCGCGCCTGGCGGCAGGACTGAACCGCGCCGTCGCCGATCTCGGCGGCGAGTCCTCCTATGTCGGGATCGCCTCGCTCGGGACGCTGTGGTTCCGTCCGTTCCTCCCGCAGAACGCCGACGAGGCGCGCGAGGCGGACACCGGGCGCTTCGCCATCTTCTTCCGCGAGATGCTGCGGCGGTCGATTTACATCGCGCCATCGCAGTTCGAGGCATGGTTCCTGTCGGCCGCGCACACGGAAGAGGAGATCGATCGCGTCGTCGCGGCGGCCCGCGAGTCGCTGGCGGTCGCGCAGGGGGAGAGAGCATGAGCGGGACGAGAGCATGAGCGGGACCGGCGCGGGGGTCGGTGCGGCAGGCACGCCAGGCATTCCGAGCCCCACGAAGAACGAGCGATTCCTGCGCGCTTGCCGGGGCCTGCCGGTCGACGCGGCCCCCGTGTGGATCATGCGGCAGGCCGGGCGCTTCCTGCCTGAGTATCGGGCGCTTCGGGAGAAGCACACGTTCTGGGAGATGTGCACGATTCCCGAGTTGACGACCGAGGTGACCTTGCAGCCGGTGCGGCGGCTCGGAGTCGACGCGGCGATCCTGTTCTCCGACATCCTGGTGCCGCTCGCCGCGATGGGGCTGTCGATCGAGTTCCATCCGGCGCCCGAGATTCGCGACCCGATCCGCGTCGCCGCCGACGTCGATCGTCTCCGCGATCCGTCCGGCAGCCCGATCCTCGATCGCGTGGACGACGCGGTCCGATCGATCCGGCGCGCGCTCGACGGGGCCGTGCCGCTGATCGGATTCGCCGGCGCCCCGTTCACGGTCGCCGCCTACGCGACCGGCGGAGGAGGCTCGCGCAACCACGTCGAGATGCGCTCGCTGCTCTTCGGCGATCCGGAGGCGGCCCACCGCCTGCTGCGGCGTATCACCGACGCCGCCGTCGTCTCGCTCGAGCGGCAGATCGCGGCGGGCGCGCAGGCCGTCCAGCTCTTCGATTCCTGGGCGGGGATCCTCTCTCCGGAGGACTACGAGGCGTTCGCGCTGCCGTATGCGCGCGAGGTGCTGGAGCGGGTGCGGCGCGACGGCGTTCCGAGGATCTATTTCGCGCCGGGCGCGATGGGGGCGCTCGAGCGGATCGCGACGGTCGGGGCGGACGTGATCGGAATCGACTGGAGGATCTCGCTCGCCGAGGCGCGGAAAGTCCTGCAGGATCGCTTCGCGCTGCAGGGGAATCTCGACCCCGGCATCCTGCTGGGGCGGCCGGAGACGATCGTCGCGCGGACGCGCGAGATCCTCGAGCAGGCGCGCGGGCTGAAGGGGCACGTTCTGAATCTGGGGCACGGCATCCTGCCGGAGACCCCGGTCGAGAACGCGCAGGCATTCGTCGAGGCGGCGCATGCCGCGTCGAGCGCGGGCGGTGCCGCACGGAACCCCGGCGGCGCCGCGGCGGGCCCGCCCGCGGGGCGCGGCGAGAAGGAAGCAGGCCGGCCGGAAGGAAGAAGCCGATGATCGAAGAGACGACCCCGAGGCGCGTGACCGCCGAGCTGCTGCGGCGCTACGACAGGCCGGGCCCGCGCTACACGTCCTATCCGACGGCCGTCGAGTTCCACGAACGGTTCGACTCCGCCGCCTACGAGCGCAAGCTGGCGGAGGCGGATGCGCGCTCGGGCGAGCCGCTCTCGCTCTACTTCCATCTGCCGTTCTGTCACGAGCGCTGCACGTTCTGCGGATGCAACGTGATCATTACGCACAAGCACGAGATCACGCGCCGCTATCTGGAGTACCTGAAGAAGGAGACGGCTCTCGTCGCCTCCCGCCTGCCCCACCGCCGGCTCGTCAATCAGGTGCACTGGGGGGGCGGGACGCCGACCTATCAGACGTCCGAGGAGATGCGGGACCTGATGTCCGAGATCCGGCGCCACTTCACGATCGCGCCGGAGGCGGAGATCGCGATCGAGGTCGACCCGCGCGTCACATCGCGCGAGCAGATCGACACGCTGCGCGACATCGGCTTCGGGCGGCTTTCGATGGGGGTGCAGGACTTCACGCCGGAGGTGCAGGCCGCGATCGCCCGCAACCAGTCGCTCGAGCAGACGGTCGAGCTGTACGAATACTGCCGCGGGATCGGCTTCTCGTCGATCAACGTGGATCTGATCTACGGGCTCCCGATGCAGACGGTCGCGACCTTCCGCAAGAATCTGGAGCAGGTGGTGGCGATGCGTCCCGACCGGGTCGCCGTCTACAGCTTCGCGTTCGTTCCCTGGATCCGGGGCAACCAGAAGAAGACCGACCCGGCGACGCTGCCGCCGCCGGAGGTGAAGTTCGAGCTGTTCCTGCAGGCGCTCGAGGCGTTCACGGCGGCGGGGTACCGGCAGATCGGGATGGACCACTTCGCTCTGCCGGAGGACGAGCTGTCGATCGCGCAGGCGGAGGGGCGCCTCTACAGGAACTTCATGGGGTACACCGTCATGCCGGCGGCCGACCAGGTCGGGATCGGGATCAGCTCGATCGGCAACGTCCGGCACGCGTTCGCGCAGAACGTGAAGAAGCTCTCCACCTACTACCCGGCGCTCGACGAAGGGCGGCTGCCGATCGAGAAGGGATACGAGCTGTCGGTGGACGACCGCATCCGGCAGGTCGTGATCGCGAGCTTGATGTGCAACTTCGAGGTCCGCCTCGCGGGGATCGAGGAGCGCTTCGGCATCGACTTCCGCGCCTACTTCGCGCGCGAGTTGGAGGAGCTGAAGGTCCCCGAGGAGCACGGCTTCGTCGAGGTCGAGGCGGACCGGGTGCGGGTGACGCAGACCGGGCGCCTCTTCGTCCGGAACGTCTGCATGCTCTTCGACGCCTACCTCGCGGCGAAGCAGGCGTCGGGGCAGCCGGTCTTCTCGAGGACGGTCTAGGGCGTGGCTTCGATCGTCCTCTTGAACATGGGGGGGCCGGAGACGCTCGACGACGTGCGGCCGTTCCTGCTCCGGCTCTTCTCCGATCCGATGCTGATCGCGCTGCCGGGCGGGCGGTGGGTGCAGCCGGCATTCGCGCGGGCGATCACGGCGGCGCGGGCGCCTCGGGTGCGGAAGCTCTACGCGCGGATCGGCGGGGGATCGCCGCTGCTGCGTCTCACGCGCGAGCAGGCGCGCGGCCTCGAGCGCGCGCTCGCCCGACGCGGGAAGCCCGGCGTACGGGTCGAGGTGGCGATGCGCTACGCGCCGCCGTTCGCCGAGGAGGCGCTCGCGCGGCTCGTCGAAGCGGGCGAGAAGCGGGCGCTCGCTCTGCCTCTCTATCCGCACGAGTGCCGCGCCACGACCGGCTCGAGCCTCGCCGATCTCGGCGCCGCCCGGGACCGGGTGGCGCCGGCGATGACGATCGACATCGTCCATAGCTATCACGAGCATCCGGGCTACGTCGCGGCGCTCGTCGGACGGATCGTGGAGGCGCTCGACCGACTCGACGAGGAGGACCGCGCGGAGGCGGTGCTGCTGTTCAGCGCCCATGGGGTGCCGGAGCGGCTCGCGCGGCGCGGCGATCCGTACGTGCGGCAGATCCGCGAGACGGTCGACGCCGTGATGCATTCGCTCGAGGGAACGCTGGGGCGGCGCCCGGAGCACCGGCTCGGATTCCAGAGCCGCGTCGGACCGGTACGGTGGGTCGGCCCGGGGACCGACGAGGTGATTCGCTCGCTCGCCGGGCGGCGCTGCGTCCTCGCGATCCCCGTCGCATTCGTCTCCGACCACATCGAGACGCTCTACGAGATCGACATGCTCTTCGGAGAGGAGGCGCGGCGCGCCGGGATCGCGCGCTTCGCGCGCGTGCCGTCGCTCAACAGCGACCCGGCCTTCCTGGATGCGCTCGCCGCGATCGCAATCGGAGCGTTCGAGGCGGCGGAGGAGAGAGCCGGGGCGCGAGCGGAAGGGGGAGCAGGCGCGCGGGCGGGACGGGGAGGAACGGAAGCGCGGGAAGGAGAGCGCCGCCGGTGAGGAAGCTCCGGTGAGGAAGCTCGAGGTTGTCGTGGCGGGCGGAGGCATCGCCGGGCTCGCGAGCGCCTTCGAGATCCTCCGGCGGAGGCCGAGCACGGACCTCCTCGTCCTGGAGGGCGCGTCGCGGCTCGGCGGCAACATCCGCTCCCTGCGCGAGGACGGCTTCGTCGTGGAGTGGGGCGTGAACGGCTTTCTCGACTCCGTCCCGGAGACGCTCGCGCTCGTTTCGCATCTCGGCCTCGACGCGGAGCTCGAGCGGGCGCGCGACGCAGCCGGCCGGCGCTTTCTCTGGCGAGAGGGACGGCTTCGCGAGATCCCTCTTGCGCCACCCCGCTTCCTTCGTTCCGACATCCTCTCGGTGCGCGGGCGGCTCCGGGTGCTGTGGGAGCCGTTTGCGCCTCGCCGTCCCGAAGGAGACGAAACGGTCTTCGACTTCGCGGCGCGGCGCATCGGGCGGGAAGCGGCGGAGTTCCTCGTCGATCCGATGGTGTCGGGCGTCTACGCCGGCAATGCGAGGAAGCTCTCGCTCGCCAGCACCTTCCCGAAGATGGCGGCGATGGAGCGCGACCACGGCAGTCTCGTGCGAGCGATGCTCGCCAGGCGGAGCGAGGCGCGGCGGGCGCGGGACGAACGGGCCCGCGACGGACGGGCCAGCGACGGACGGGCGCGCGACGGACGGGCGCGCGAAGGACGGGAGCGCGAGGGCGGGGGACGGAAGAAGAACGGGCGCGGCGGCCCATCGGGTCCCTCGGGAGTCCTCACCTCGTTTCGAGACGGCATGGAAACCCTGATCGAGCGCCTCGGCGAGCGTCTCGGCGCCGACCGGGTCCGCCTCGGCCGCCCGGTGGCGTCGATCTCACGCGTCGAAGGCTCGGGCGCATTCGTCCTCGCCACCCAGGACGGGGAATCGTTCGAGGCAGAGCGGGTCGTGATCGCCGTCCCCGCCGGCGCGGCCGCGCGGATCCTGCGCCCGCTCGACGAGCCGATGGCCACCGATCTCGCGGGGATCGCTTCGGCGCCGCTCGCCGTCGCCGCCTTCGCCTGGCCGGTGTCCGATCTCGCGTCCGTTCCCGACGGATTCGGCTTCCTCGTTCCGCGCGGGCAGGGACTGCGTATCCTGGGCTGCCTCTGGGATTCCTCCGTCTTCTCGCACCGCGCGCCGGAGGGATGGGTGCTCGTCCGCGCGATGCTCGGCGGCGCGCACGATCCGCAGGCGGCTTCGCTGCCCGACGAAGAGATCGTCGCGATCGTCCGCGACGAGTTGCGCAAGAGCATGGGGATCGAGGCGCCCCCGCGGCGGGTGCATCTCTTCCGCCATCCGCTCGGGATTCCGCAGTACGAGATCGGACATGGCGCCCGGCTGGAGAGGATCGCGGGCAGGCTCGCGCGCCTCGATCCGGGCGGTGGACGCCGCCTCGGCCTCCTCGGGAACGCGTATCGCGGGGTCGCCGTGAACCAGTGCGTGAAGGACGCTACGGATCTGGCCGCGAACTGGATCTCCGGCGACGGCGCGTGGCGCCGCGAGCCGATCGCGGGGGAGCGGCCGGCTTCCGCGCCCCACGACCCGAACGGCTGAGCCGACAACCTCCGCGCGGTCGCTTCCCGCTTGTCCCGGAAGCGAAGCTCGGCTACGCTGCATAAGGGATTCTTCAACAGCCGCCTGGCATGGGGAAGGGAGGATGATGATGAGCGCCAGCCATCCCGCCGCGCAGAAGCTCTCCTTCGGCGCCCGCCGCGCCGTCTACGTTCCGGTGACCGCCGCTCTCGCCGAGGGCAAGCTCGCCTTTCGCGACCCGCCGGCCGAGCAGATCGATGCTCTCGAGCGTTACGACTGCCTCTACCGCGCTCTATGCGGCGTGCTCTACAACTACGTCCCGACCTCCGGGCATCCGGGCGGATCGATCTCTTCGGGCCGGATCGTCACCTCTCTGCTCTTCGGCGGACTCGACTACGACCTCGCAAGTCCCGACGATCCCGCCAACGACCTGCTCGTCTACGCGGCCGGGCACAAGGCGATGGGTCTCTATGCCATGTGGGCGCTTCGCAACGAGGTTGCGCGCGCCGGCGCTCCGCAGCTCTTGCCGCGCGAGGATCGCCTGCAGCTTCGCCTCGAGGATCTGCTCGGCTTCCGCCGCAATCCGACCACCCGCACCCCTCTGTTCCGCGAGTTCCGCTCGAAGGCGCTCGACGGCCACCCGACGCCGACGACGCCAGGCGTCCGGATCGCGACCGGCGCCTCGGGCGTCGGCGTTCCCGCCGGTCTCGGCCTCGCGATGGGCGCGATGGACGCCTACGGCCCGCAGGCCGCGCCGCGCGTGCACCTGCTCGAAGGCGAAGGCGGCATGACGCCGGGACGCGTGAGCGAAGCGCTCGCGACCGCCGCGTCCGCCAGCCTCGGCAACGCGTTCCTGCACGTCGACTGGAACCAGGCGAGCATCGACTCCAACCGCGTCTGCCGGGATGGAGACGCGCCGGGCGACTACGTGCAGTGGAATCCGCTCGAGATGGCGTACCTGCACGACTGGAACGCTCTCCGCGTCGACGACGGACGCGACTGGCGTCAGATCCTGGCCGCGCAACAGGCGGCGAAGGCGCTCGGCAACGGGCAGCCGACGGCGATCGTCTACCGGACTACGAAGGGATGGCGCTACGGGATCGAGGGGCGCGCTTCGCATGGCGCCGGGCACAAGTTCTGCTCGCCCGAGTTCTACGCTTCGCTCAAGGAGTGTGAGGAGCGCTTCGGCGTCAACTTCCCGCACTTCGAGGGGAAGATGGACGATGAGCAAGCGGAGGCGGCGTTCTGGAAGACGCTGCTCGTGTTCCGGGGGATCGTCGAGAAGGGGCTGGGCAAGACGCTCGCCGCTTCGCTCCTCGAGCGGAAGGAGTCCCTGGCGCGCGCCCGTCGCGTCCCGCGCCCCGAGAAGCCGGATCTCGGTCCGCTCTATGCCGGATCGATCCAGGCCAACGCCATCCCGCCGGAGCTGACTCTGAAGCCGGGAAGCGACTCGACCCTGCGCGGCGCGCTCGGCGACACGCTCAGCTACCTGAACAAGGCGACGAAGGGGGCGATCCTCGCCGCCGCCGCCGATCTCCTCGGATCGACGAGCGTCAGCAACGCAGGCAAGGGATTCGCCGAAGGCTTCTACAACTCGCAGACGAATCCGGGAGCGCGTCTCGTCGCGACCGGCGGGATCTGCGAAGACACGATGGGCGCTTTCCTCGCCGGAGTATCGACGTACGGCGCCCACATCGGAGTCGGCTCCTCGTACGCCGCGTTCATCGCGGCTCTCCAGCACGTCGCCGGCCGGCTCCATGGGATCGGGCAGCAGGCGCGCCACGAGATGTCGGGCGATCCGATGAAGACGATGATGATCGTGTGCGCGCATGCCGGGCTGAAGACGGGAGAGGACGGTCCGACGCACGCCGATCCGCAGGCGCTCCAGCTCCTGCAGGAGAACTTCCCGAAGGGCGTCGCGATCACGCTCACGCCGTGGGAGCCGCAGGAGCTCTGGCCGCTCACGATCGCGGGACTGGCGGCGCGGCCTGCCGTGCTCGCTCCATTCGTGACGCGGCCGACCGAGAAGGTCCCCGATCGCGGCGCGCTCGGGATTCCGCCCGCGACGATGGCGGCGAAGGGGATCTACGCGCTTCGGACGGCCGACCCGAAGGGGAAGCCGTACCACGGCACCATTGTCCTGCAGGAGAGCGGCGTCGCGTACGCGTTCGTCGACGAGGTGCTGCCGAAGCTCCACGCCGACGGCCTGCGCATGAACGTCTACCTCGTGACCAGCGCGGAACTGTTCGATCTGCTCCCGATCGAGGAGCAGCACAAGATCTTCCCGCCCGAGCGGGCGGCGGAGGCGATGGGGATCACCGGCTTCACGATGCCGACGATGTACCGCTGGGTCGGATCCGACTTCGGGCGGGCGCACTCGCTGCATGCCTTCTGGAAGGGCCGCTATCCGGGAAGCGGGCAGGCGGCGAAGGTGCTCGAGGAGGCGGGACTGGACGGCGCCTCGCAATACGCGGCCGTGAAGCGCTACGCGGAGGCGTTCGCGAAGCGCGGGTAAGCGCGGAACGGATCGCCCTCGAAAAACGGCGCGGCGCCACTGCCGGGAGTCGATCCCGGGCAGCGGCGCCGCGTCGTCGCTTTAGCCGTTCGACTCCACCGATCGACTCGACCATCGACTCCACCGATCGACTCCACCATCGACTCTCCCGTTGGCTCTCCCGTCGACTTTCCCGTCGACTTCGGCTTTCCATCGAGGTTCCCATTTCCCGCACGCTCCGCCGTGGAATACAATCGATGCTGCGAACGAATAGCGCTCTGCCGCCTCCATTGCCAAAGGAGAGAGCCATGTCGAACCGTGCCGGACCGTCCGATGCTCCTGCTCGCCTCGCCGATCTCGCCTCGGCCTCCGTTCCCCTCGTCCTGCTCTGCTTCCTGGTCATTGTCCTCGTCGCCCTCTTCGCCGCCCCGCCCGTCCGCTCGAACGTCCTCGTCGTCGATCCCCTGAACGGACCGTACTCGACGATTCGGGGAGCGATCGACGCCGCGGCGCCGCAGGACACGATCGAGATCGCGCCGGGGTCCTACCCGGAGTCGCTGGCGATCACGATCCCGCTCACACTGCGCGGGCGGGACGGAGCGGCCGCCACGATCCTCGACGGCGAGGGAGCGCACAGGATCGTCGATGCGGGGGCCGTTTCGCTGGCGATCCAGGGACTTGCGTTCCACAACGGGAGCGCGGCGCTCGGAGGCGCGGCCCTCCGGCAAGAGGGAGGATCGCTGAGCGTGCAGGGCTGCGCTTTCCGAGACAACGAGGCGACGGTCGACTGCGACGACCCGACGCTGGGCGGCGCCGTCCAGTGCGTCGGAGAGATGACGGCACGCTTCGCGGACTGCCTGTTCGCGCGCAACCGGCTGTCGGGAGCCGGCACCGGATTCGGCGGCGCGGTGGGCGCGAGCGGGGACTGGACGGCGGAAAAGGACTCGCGCGTCACGGCGGGCGGCCTGGAGTTCTATCAGATCGAGTTCGATCGCTGTTCCTTCCTCGGCAACGAGGCGCAGAGCGGGTACGCGATCTCCTCCGACGTGCCGGTCGCGATGCGCAACTGCCTCTTCGCCGACGGGCCGGGCAGCGGAAAGTTCGTCCTGGTCGCGGAGGGCTCGCTCTCCTCCTGCAACCTGTTCTGGCGAGGGCTGTCGCCGCAGGTCGAGGAGACATGGGAGAAGCAAGGCGCGGACGTCGTCGCCGATCCTCGGATCTGCCCCGGCGATCCCGAGTCGGTGCACGAGAGCTCGCCGGCGTGGACGGACCAGATCTGCGGGCCAATCGGATCGCTGCCGGTCGGGTGCGCCGGTCCGATCGCGATCGCGATGCGGCCGTTGCGCGTCGAGCCGGCGCCGGATCAGGCGATCCGCCTCTACGGTTACGGACTGGAGGAGGCTCTCGATGCCTCGCTCGAGGGCCCCGGAGGCGAGAGCATCGCCTCCGCGCCGCTGGCCCTCGAGGGGACCTGGCTGACCGCCCGGTTCGATCTGAGCGGCGCGGCGGACGGCGACTGGACGCTCGTCGTTCGCACCGCGACGTCCGGCGACCTGCGTGTGGAAGGCATCCGAGTCTCCCCGGCGAGCATCGTCGGCTTCTTCGACGGGTGGGTGGGGGAGCCGGGGCCGTACGAGGGGGCGATCGCCGGTCGCGCTCTGCCGGCGCAGATCGAGCTCGCCCTCCGGAGCGAGGCGGACGAATCGGTCGTCCTGCCCGTCGAGATCCTTCGCAGGGCCGGGGCGGAGACGCTTCACGTCCGCGTGGATCTTGGCTCCGCGCCGTCCGGTCCCTACGACCTGGAGGCGGCCCTGCCGGGCGGCGACACGATCTCGGTCCGGCCCGCCCTGTTCCTCGGCGCTCCGGAGGTCATCCGTGTGCCGGAGGATCAGCCGAGCATCTTCGAAGCGATCGACGCCGCGCCGCCTTGCGCAGAGATTCAGGTGGCCGAGCGCGCGTGGGTCGGCAACCTCGTCCTCGACAAGCCGCTGCGCTTGCGCGGGGTGCCGAACGGCTACCTCCTGCCGGTCGTGCGACCCTCCGTTCCTCTGTCCCCGGTCGTACGGATCCTCGAGGAGGCGGGTCCCCTGGCCGTCGTGGAGAGCCTGCAGATCTCCGATGGCATGGCGGGTGGCATCCTGTGCGAGGCGCCGGCGATGTTGCGTGGCAACCGCGTGGTCGACAACGACGGCCCGAAAGGAGCCGGGATCTACGCGGCGAGCGGCGGCGCGCGAATCCTTGGCAACCTGGTTTTCAACAACGATGCGGGGGAGGGGGGCGAGCCGGCCAACCTCTGGTCCACCGATCCCGGGATTACCGGCGTCGCCGGCGGCCTGTTCTGCCTCGACTGCTGGCTCGAGGGCAATGACATCGCGCACAACTCGGCCCAGTCGTGTGCCGGTCTCGTCGCGGACGGGGTGATTCGCGGCAACCGGGTACAAGAGAACTGGCCCGGGTTCGCCTGGCTGGGCCGGTGGCGCATGGGAGCAGTCCGCGGCGAGGTGACCGGCAACCGCTTCGACAATTGCTGCGGCTCCGACACTCCCTATCTGTTCGCCGAAGGGCCGACGCGGATCGAGAACAACGACTTCACCGACGTGAGCGGGATGATGTGCGCCATGCCCGAGAACGTCCATTTGAAGGGATCGTTCGACCTGATCGGCAACCGCTTCCTCGGCGCCGGCCTGCAGGCCTGCCTCGCGGTCGACGGAGTGCGCGAGGCGAACGCCGGGCATTTCCGGATGGTGGGCAACGCGTTCGCGAGCGACATGCCGATCCATCTCTATCTCGATCCGTCGGAAGGAATCTGCGTCAAGGGATACGGGGACGAGCCCTGGGCGGCGATCCCCGAAGACAGCCTCTTGTTCCGGTGCAACGCGACCGAAAGCGAATCGTTCAGACTCTATCTCCACCGCGCGGGAGGAGACGTCACGGAATGTGATAGCTGCCTCTACGTTCCCGGCGACTCCGAACCTGATCCGCCGGGCTGCCCCGAGACATTCCCCGACATCGAAGACATTTGCGAGTTCTCTCCGGTCCTCGTGCAGGACGCTCGCGTGGAGGGGACGCCGGAGGGCGTGCGCCTGCTTTGGTCCATGCCGGGGGACGTCGATCCCGAGGGGTTCGACGTCCAGCGCGCGAGCGGAGGCACGAGCGTGCGGCTGAACGCGGAGCGTCTGCCGGCGTGCGAGCGGTGCGAGTTCCTCGACACGGCGCCGCCGCGCGGCGTCGTCTCGGTCTACACGCTGCTCGTCCATCTCGCCGGCGAGACGCAGCCGGTCGAGGCGCGTCTCGGGGAATGGAGCGGAGAACCTGTCCTCGTGCGGCCGGGGCTCGAGCTTCCCGCGCCGCATCCGGTGCGCGGGCGGGCCACGATCCGCTTCACGGTTCCCGCCGCAGAAGCCGCTTCCGAGGTCCGGCTCGATCTGCTCGATCTCCAGGGACGATTGATCGCGACGCTGCGCAACGAGCGCTTCGAGCCCGGCCGTCACGACTTTCTATGGGAGGCGAGGGATGGCGAAGGCCGTCCGCTCGCCGCGGGGCTCTACGCGCTGCGGCTGACCACGCCGTCGGGCGCGTGGGTGCGGAAAGTCCTGGTGACGCGATGATGTCGCTTCTCACGACGCTCGTGCTCCTCTGCGTCTTGGCGGGGAGCGCCTTCGCCGACAGTTTCGAGCCGAACGACACTCCGGAGACGGCGGCGCCGATCGGAAACGATGTGACGACGGAATCGTGGATCTCCGCGGCAGGCGATCTCGACTGGTACGCCTTCGAGACGTACCGGACGGGATGGGTCACGCGGATCCGGCTGGAGGATCTCCCCGGCGACTACGCGGTCGCCCTGTTCTGGAGGAACACGATGACCGGGGAGGTGGAGACGTTCGACGGCTGGCGCTCAGACCGGCCGGGCGTGGAGAGCGAGGAGTTGCTGCTCGCTCCCTATCGCACCGGGCGCTTCTACGTCCTCGTCCACGGAGTGGGAGGCGCGCACGATGCCGAGCGCTCCTACCGGCTGACGGTCACCTGGCCCGAAGGCGGAGGCCCGGCGCCTCCCTCGGTCGCGCTCCTCTCGCCCCGAGGAGGCGAGATCTGGGAGGCCTGGACCGCGGTGACGATCGCGTACGAGGCGAGCGATCCGGACACGCCGCTCGGCCTGCTCCTAGTTTCGATCCACTTCTCGCCGGATGGCGGATGGACGTGGTCTCCGATCGTCGAGCGCGAGCGCGCAACCGGGAGCCATGTCTGGTGGGTTCGCGGGCCGGCGACGGCGCACGGGCGGATCCGGGTCACGGTGACCGACGGAGGCAGCGATGCGACCGACGCGATGGAGAGCGACCTGACGATCACGACGCAGCCACCCACGCTGACCCTGCTCGCTCCGAACGGGGGAGAAGCCTGGGAGGCGGGCTGGCCGGCGGACGTCACCTACGAGGCGAACGACCCCGATACGCCTCTGACCGATCTCACTCTCGTCTTCGACGTCTCCATCAACAGCGGCGCGACGTGGGAAAGGCTCTATGGCGGGCCGGAGAGGAACACGGGCGAGTACAGCTGGCTCATCTATCCCTTTCTCGCCACCAACCACGCGCGCCTGCGAGCGACGGTATCGGACGGCGAGCATCACGTCTCGGACGAGTCCGACGCGGACTTCACGATCCTCGGACCGCCGGGAGTGAAGGTGGTCTCGCCGGCGGGCGGAGAGCGGTGGAAGGTGGGGACCGTGCAGACGATCCGCTACGAGGTCACGGACGGCGACACGCCTGCGGAAGACATCCTCGTCTCGCTGCGCTACTCGATCGATCGGCTGCGCACGTGGATCCCGATCGCGCTGGACCAGCCGAACACCGGACGCTACGAGTGGCTCGTCCCGGGACCGCCGCGCGACGAAGCTTGGCTCGAGGTCGGCGCCTTCGATGGCCGCGAGACGACGTGGCGATTCAACGTCGGGGGCTTCACGATCGAGCCGGCGACCGCGCCGCTGCTCGGGCTCGCCGTGCTCCGCAATCCGGGCCGTCCGCAGTCGCTCCAGATCCTCGTGACGGCGGATCAGCCTCTTACGTCCTTGACGGTCGTGGTGGACGGGACGGCCATCGAGATGGAGGAGGTCCCCGGCGGGACCGGGCAGCCGGGGCGGCCGCTGTACCGCGGTTCCGCTCATCTGGCGTTCGGCAAGGCGAGCGCGCTCGTGCAGGCGCACGGCTCGAACGGAAGCCTCGAGGGGGAGGCCGAGACAGCGGTCGTCTTCGAGCATCCAAGGAGGAACGCGAAATGATCCGCTTGTTCCGGACGCTTTGTGCCCTTTGCGCCCTCCGCGCGCCGGGCGTGCGCGGCGGTGCCTGCACGTCGTTCGGCGTGTTGTGGCTTGCCTCTCTGTGCGTGCTCGGTGCCTTGTGCGTGCTCCCCATCGGTTGCGGGGACGACGAATCGTCCCGGCCTCCGGAGGAGACCGCCGAGCAGATCACGGCGGCTGGATGGGATGCTTACGAAGACGGGAAGATGCCCGAGGCGCTCGAGTGCTTCCAGAGGGCGATCGGGAAGGATCCGGAGTACGAGCCGGCGTACGTCGGGGAAGGGTGGACCCGTCTGGCCCTCGCGCAGGGAGAGGCCCCGAGGAGCCTCGCGCTCGCTCGATTTGGCGAGGCTCTGCGGCGCTCGGCGGGGGACCCCGACGCGCTCGCCGGCCGCGCCGCCGTTCTGCTCGCGTACGGATGGGACAGCCTCGACGTTGCCGCAGAAGCGGCGGCAGGCGCGCTTGCGCTGGAGCCGGCCTACGTCTTTCTGCATCGCGCCACCTTCAACGCCGACGATCTGCGGTTGATCATGGCGTACACCAAGGCCGTTCGAGGTGATCTGGCCGGCGCGCTCGAGGCGGCGGAGGCGATCGAGGCGAGCGGGTTCGTGCAAGACGATGCGGCGACCTGGCGGGTCGACGGTGTCGCCTACGATTCGTTCGCAGGCGCCGTCCTCGCGTGGCTCGACAAGCTGTCGAGGGAGACGGCCGGGTAACCGCGAGGTGACCGCAGGGAATCGGGGGCCGGGCGGCTGAGCCGGCCGCCTCGCCCGATTGGCGCGTCCGTTCGCGCCGAGCACCCGAGCCCATCCATCCGTATATACATGCATCCATAGGGACACGGCGAGGCGTCGGCGTTTTGACGATTCGTCTGATCCTCGACGCCGCTGTTCGAGACCAGGCAGGCGGCGATCGGCGCCGGTACAGCCGCAGCGTTGCGTTGCGTAGCCTCTTGCAGCGTTGTTCGTTTGCTGGGACTCCTCGGCATCTCTCTTGCTGTGAGTCGGTGCACTGGGAGAGAGATCGCAACGGAACT
>JBHGAY010000023.1:0-79899 GCA_041946735.1 Candidatus Eiseniibacteriota bacterium | reverse complement strand
TCGTAGGACCCCAGACGCAGGCGGACGAAGTAGGTTCCTGATGCTACAATTCGGCCCTCTCTATTCCGTCCATCCCATATGACGTCGTAAGCCCCGGCGCTCTTTGCCCCGGAGGCAAGCCGCCGATCGATTCGGGCGCCGACGGTCGCTAGATCCGCTGCCGGAAAACGTAGATCGCCCACCCGAGCGTGTCTCGCCCCCAACGGAGGTAGTCGGTCCGCTGCTTCGCGATCCGCTCCAGGAGCTCGGGCAGATCCGGATCCTCGGGGTGGGAGCGCGCATACTCGGACACGCCGAACCACTGGAGCCCCTCGTATCGGTCCCAGTCGTCCTCGCTGCTCACCAACGTGTATGCGAGTTCGAGTCCCCGCCCTTCGCCGGCCGCAGCGTTCTCGGCGTGCGTGGTGAAGCTCGAGCGAGGCATTCCCAAGGCTTCGAGGTACTCCGCCGCCGGTTCGCGCCGCCAAAACGGTTCGCCGACGACGATCCACCCTCCCGGTCGCACGAAACCGAGGAGCGCGTCGATCGTCTTGCCATGGCCGCCGAAGACCCAGCTCGCTCCGATGCAGGACGCGAGCGCGAAGCTGTGCGGCTTGTCAGGGACGAAGGCGGCTCCGTCCATCTCGCGGAAGACGACGCCCGATTGCGGCACGCGGGCGGTGAGCTTTGCGCTGGCGTCGCGCGTGCAGTGCGGGGAGGCGTCGATGCCGACCCCCGACACGCCATACGTCTCGGCGAGACGTACCAGGAACTCGCCCTTGCCGCTCGCGATATCGACCACCGACGCCCCCGCGGGAAGCCGCAGAAGCTCGACCAGCTGCTCGAGCTTCTCGCGGCTGGTCGGGTTGCAGATCAGCTGGTGTCGGTGGGTTACGTCGTAGAACTTCCAGATGTCCATTTGCTGTTACCTCGGTTCATTCGGTTCATTCAAGCACGTTCCAGAACGGCCGCATGGCTGCGGAAGATTCGCAAAGAAGCGACTCTCTCGATGCCCGTGCGCTTCGCGATCGAGATCGCTTCCTGAAAGGCTCCCTTCGACACGTGTCCTTTCGGCTCGGCGAACAGGATCCGTCCGCCTGGTCTCAGGACGGTGCTGATCTCATGGAAGAATCGCGGCGCATCGCCGATCTCGTGGACGACCGCGAAGGCGAGCACGAAGTCGATCGTGGAAGCAAGATCCGCGACGCGCAAGCTCTCCGCATCACAGACTCTCGTTTCGATCCGATCGGCCAGTCCCGCGCTGCGCGCGCGGCGCATGAGACCGGCGAGCATCTTCTCCTGAATGTCCACGCAGATCACTCGTCCTTCCGCGCCGACGAGCCTGGCAAGCGGCAACGTGAAGAAGCCCATCCCGGGTCCGACGTCGAGGGCGCGCATGCCGGGAGCCACGTGGGGGGCGAGAATCTTCCGCGGGTTCTGAAAGAGAGCTCGGATGGGACTGGCGAGGAGAGGGCCCGCCCAGGCGGGGCAGACGTGGCGGCGGTGTGCCTGCTCCATGCCTGTCATGCTCGTGCGGCCCCTCTCTTCACGCGCCGGACTGTATCAGATGTGGTCGAGTCTGGGTAGATCCGCTGCAGTCCGGCAGTACGGAGTGGCATCGGTTACTGCGCAGAGAGTGAGCGGGGGGTCGTTTGGGCGGGGTTCGGATCCGCTCTTTCGCGCAGCGGCATCAGGAAGTAGACGCCCTGCTCGTTGTCCCCGTGAACTTCGGGCTGGGCCGCGAAACCCAGCGATAGCTTGATGTGATAGTTGGCCACCTTGTCGTAGCAGCTATAGGAAGCTACCTGATGACAGCCAAGCTCGCGAGCGCACGCGATCGTCAACTTTTGAAGCTCCGTGCCGATGCCGTGACCGCGCGATGCGGGCCGAACCGCGAACACATGGATCTTCGCCTCGGTAAGCTGGCGCCCGTCGTTGTGAAGAGTGGGGCAGTGCGCTTCCGGGCCGATCGGCTGCACTGCGAAGCGGATCGCCCCGGCGAGCTCTCCGGCCTGCAAGCCGACGATCAGATGCGAGGCGTAAGGCGCGTAGCGCTCGCCGGTGACGAACGGGACCTGCTCCGGCGCCACCTCGGCGAGGAATCGGAGGAATTCCGGATAGCGAGGATGGGGATCGTCCCACTCCTCGAACGCTACGTCGTCAACAGGCTTCCGGGTCATTCGCTCCCTCGCCACGGTCTGGCCGGCAGGCGCCGACCAGGATCAGCCCATCGCCTTCTTTACGAGCGCGGCGATTCGGGCCTCTTCGGCGGCGGTCAGCTGCTTCAGAGCGAAGGCGGTCGGCCACATGCCGCCTTCATCGAGCTCTGCCTTGTCGCTGAAACCGAACGTAGCGTACCTCGTCTTGAACTTCTGCGCGGCCTGGAAGAAGCAGACGACGTTGCCGTCCTTGGCATATGCGGGCATGCCGTACCACGTCTTCGGCGAGAGGGCTGGAGCGGTGGCCTTGACGATCGCGTGGAGCCTCTCCGCCATGGCGCGATCCGGTTCCGGCATCTCGGCGATCTTCGCAAGCACGTCCGCTTCCCCGTCCGCGCCGCCTTTGGTCGCGCGCGCCGCCGCCTTCAGCTCCTGGGCGCGCTCCTTCATGGCGGCCCGTTCCTCCTCGGTGAATCCTGTCGACTTCTTGCTGCTCGCGGGCGCGCTTCCGGCAGCCTTTTGCGTCTTCTTCTTCGCGGGCATGAGACCTCCTTACAGGACTACAGAACCTCCAGAGCCAAGTCGCCGGGTCCTGGGAGAATCCGATGAACCCTCCGAGAGGCTCCATGTCGATTCGCTTTGGAGTATTGGCATACGAATGGGGCGCGCCAGAGTCCGGATTCACCTCAGGAGCGACCTCAGGGACAGGCCGCACGTCGTGATCAGCAGACTCGCCGCGAGCAGACCGAGAATGAATAGGATGAGGAAAGCCGGAATGGAGGCGATCGCCCACTTGACCATGAAGCCGACCATGGACCCGAAGCTCATGTGAACGTCGGTCACCACGACTTGGACCGGGACTGCGGCCGAGGAGACCCGCGGCCGCAGTCCGGCGGCGTTCGCGCGATTCGGCACCCTCTCCGAGTCTGCCGATCGCTCCATGTGACACCGGGAGCATTGGTCAAGCAGATCGTCCGTCTCCGCGCCGCAGTTCTGGCATCGCCACACGGCGGAACCTCCCTCTTCTTCGTCGTGCGCGTCAACCCTGATCGGGGCGCCGACAGTTACGAGGACGGTAGAACCGTAGGGCCGGCGGGATCGCCCGGCAAGTCTCCCTCGGGGGTCGGTCGGAAGGTGCCCGACCATCCGACGCCGCACCGCCTCGCCGCCTGGGCTGAGGCGCCGAGCACGCTGGCTACCTCGCGATCACGATCTTCGCCGTCTCGGTCCCGCCGGGACCCGAGACCTTCGCCCAATAGAAGCCGGCCGCGAGGCGATGCCCATCCACGGCTCGGCCATCCCAGTCGATGCGTACCGGACCGGCGGGAAGGACGCCGTCCTGGACAATCCGGACGACGCGCCCGGACGCGTCGTGGATGGCCGCCCGCACGGCGCCCGCTGCTGGAAGCGTGAGACAGAGCGTCGCGGTCTCATGCATCGGATTTGGACGGACGAGCACGCCGCCGAATCGACCCGTGGCTCGCCGCGACGCTCGCTCGACGACTCCCTCGCCGGCCCCGCGATCCGGGCACTGTATCGGGAAGATGTCGAGACCGGAGAAGCCCCCGCCGCCGAAGAGGGACATGCAGACAAGGCCGTTGCCGACATCTACCCCGTTCGCCATGTCTGGGGTGGGCGCCTGACCGAGCAACCGAGGATGGGCAAGGTCCGTCGTGTCGATGACCTCGAGTCCTACCTCGGACGCGACGTAGAAGTCGTCTCCCGACGCCGCGACCCCGTATACCAACCACGGGTTGGCGATGCTGCCACGCAGCTGGGGGAAGTGCGGGACGGTGATGTCTATGATGATCACTCTTGAGAGAGAGGCGGAGACAACGCACGCCAGGTTGCCGGAGACACAGACACCAATGGGCGAATCGATCGGCACGATTGCCGATGGCACCGGATTGTAGGGGTCGGCAATCCAGACGACACGCAATCCGTCGTACCGCGCAGCCATGTACGCGTAGTCTCCGGCAACGACGATTGGTCCCGTCCGGATCCCGGCGATGTGGGAGATGAGTACAGGATCCTCCGGGCTCGCCAGATCGAACACCTCGAAGTAGTCATAATCCTCCGACACGTAGGCGTATCGGTCGTCCACGGCAATTCCGACCGGGTCATGTGCGACCATCATGTTCGAGACCGGTACCGGGTGCGCGGGATCACTTACGTCGATCACCCGGATCACGCGCCCGCCGTCCATCAGGTAGGCATAGCTGCCCAAGATGACCGGCCTCTCCGCCCAGCCTCCGGTGTTGAGGCTTCCAACGAGGACGGGATTCTCGGGATCGGCCAGGTCGAGGACCTGGAGTCCCTCTTCCCCGCATCCGAAGTAGGCGTAGTGACCGGAAACGGTTACGCCTTGGGGTTGTCCAGGGATTTCCAAGCTGCCGATGTCGTGAGCGTTCTCGGAGCCCGAGACATCGATGACTTCGAATCCCCCCAACTCGGCGACCAGCGCGTAGTCGCCGGAGACGATGCAATCATGCAGGTACCCCGAAGCGACGCTGCCGAGAGTCCTTGGGTCGGCTGGGTCGGAGACGTCGATGACCTGAAGTCCTCGGTTTGCATCCGCGATGCAGGCGCGGGCGCCCGAGACGGCGACACCGTAGGCCCAGCCGGCGGTGTCGGTATGACCGACGAGAGTGGGGCGCGTAGGATCGGAAACATCGAAGACGAAGAGGCCCCGAAAACCTCCGGCAATGTACGCGTAATCCTCCACGACGACGACGTCCCAGGCCTCCCCGTCCGGCTCATCGAAGGATGCGCTTCCCGCGATGCGGGGGATTCTCCGCGCGCCGGCCTCGATCACGGTCAAGCCGCTGCCCCCGTCCGCGACGTATGCGTAGATGCGCCGAGGATCGTGCGGATCCCTCCGCACGGCCACCCCGATCGCGGAGTCACGGGTGGCGACGTTACCGACCAGGCGCGGACTGGCGGGATCGGAGACGTCGACGATCTGCAGACCTTCCCTTCCGTTCGCAACAAATGCCTGCGTGCCGAGAACGGCAACGCCGTTCACGCCGGGCGGGAGAGGCAGAAGTCCCACCGGTTGCGGGAAGCGTGGATCGGTGACGTCGATCACCTGCAAGGCTGGAGCTTGCTGTCCGTATCCCTCCTCCGTCACATAGGCATAGTTCCCGGACACGTCGATCCGGACTCCGTCCTCATGGAGCGGGAGGCTTGCGACTGCGAGGGGAACCAGCGGATCGGAGACGTCGACGACCTCCATACAGGAGTGGGCGACATAATTGGACTCCACCAGATAGGCGTAATTGCCTGAAAGGTCGATTCCGAAGCTGGCTCCTTGGGTCCTCAATCGGGTGACGAGATGGAAGTAGTCCTCGTAGTCGATGCAGTCGGCACGAGCCGATATGGCCGCGAAGATGAACAGCGGAACCAACACGACGGAAGAGAGAAGACGGGGGCGCATGGCGTGACCTCCTTGTGAGCCGGCCCACTTACCGCAGGGATCGCTCGTTGCTGCTCACCCGCTCGTTGACGGCAACGACAGTAGCATCAAGTCCGCGGGGATCCCAGGGTGACGACACACGAGGGCGGCGACGGGAGCGGTGAGGACGGGAGGACGCGGCGCGGAATGGAGCGGGGCGTGCTCGCTCGGGAGGACTCAGCCTTCTGCGCCGCTGGCCGCCGGGGCTTCGCCCGTTCGCGGCGAGCGGAGCGACGGGAAGGAGAGCGACACGAGGAAGGCGAGCACCGCGATTGCCGCGATCACCCAGAAGATCGTGATCAGGCTCTGGTCGAGCGCGGAGGCAAGCGCCCGGAAGACCTGCGGCGGAAGGCCGTGCCCGTGGGTGGGTCCGAGAAGCTGGTTGGCCTGGTCCGGCGACGCGGAGGGGACGCCTTCGAGGTGCGAGGCGAGGATCGCGCCCAGGATCCCGATGGCGATCGCGCCGCCCATGATGCGGAAGAACATCGTGCTCGAGGTCGCGACTCCACGCTGGCTCCACTCGACGCTCGTCTGGACGGCGAGGAGGATCGCGATCGTCGAGAATCCCATGCCAGCTCCCATGATTCCCATCGCGATACGGGGGATCGCCAGGCCGGTCGTGTGGGCCAGCGACCAGGCGAGCAGCACGCTCGCGCCGGCGACGAGCGCGAGGCCCCAGATGACGAGGTGCCTGTAGCCGAGGCGGAGCGAGAGCCGGCCTCCGATCGCGCTCGCGACAGGCCAACCGATCACGATCGGCGTCAGCGTGGCGCCCGCCTGCGTCGGCGACAGTCCGCGCACGCCTTGGACGTACAGGGGAATGTACGTAACGGAAGCCATCATGACGGCGCCGACGAGCACACCGGCGGCGCTTGACACTGCCATGACGCGGCGGCTGAACAGCTCGAGCGGGAGGATCGGCTCGGGCGAGCGGCGCTCCGCTCGGAAGAACAGCGCGAAGCCGAGCGCGGCGATCGGGAGCCCGATCGCGGCCAGCATACCGCCATGCGCTCCCATCAGGAGCGCGACGCACGCGATCGTGAAGAGGGCGACGCCGCCCCAGTCGAGCGTGTGCGGATGCTTCTCGATCCCTTCGTGCAGCGCGGTCATCAGAAGGAGCCCGGAGGCGATGCCGAACGGCACGTTGATGTAGAACACCCATCGCCAGGAGAGGACCTTGACGATGATCCCTCCGAGGAGCGGGCCGACCAGACCCGCGAAACCCCAGACGGAGCCGAAGAGCCCCTGCATCCGAGCGCGCTCCTCGACGCTGAAGATGTCTCCGATGATTGTGAGCGAGATCGGCTGCATCGCGCCGGCGCCGAGCCCCTGCAGCGTGCGGAAGGCGATCAGCTGCGGCATCGAGTGCGCCTGTCCGCTGGCCATCGACCCGAGGAGGAAGAGCACGAGGCCGAACAGCATGACCGGCTTGCGGCCGCGCAGGTCGGCGATCTTGCCGTAGATCGGGACCGTCACGGTGGACGCCAGCATGTAGGCCGTGAAGACCCACGAATAGAGCCGGATGCCGCCCAAGTCGCCGATCACGGTCGGCATGGCGGTCGAGACGACGGTGAACTCCATCGCCGCCATGAAGACGCTGAGCAGCAGCGCGATCACGACCATCGTGCGGTTGGTCTTCATCGTCGGGCTGGCCTCGCATTCCCGCCGTCGAGCATCGCCGAGCGTCTCCTCGCTTCTGTAACTCAGGGATAGCAGAGAGGCGTTCGGTGGAGGCCGTTCCGTTCGCCTCCAGCCGACCGCCTCGACGCTCAGCAGCTTAGCGCATCGGAGGGCGCGAGATGAAAGGAGCCTCGAAAGCCTCCGCATGGTCAAGCGTGCCTCGTCTTTGCCTGACGGCGAGGACGGGCTGTCCCGTCCGTGGTTCTGCCTCCGCGCCGCGTGAGAAGGCCCGGTCGGGAGCCCGAGAGCGCAGTCGCATTCGTCGTAGGTCTTCCCCGAAGGCGGATCCCCCCCGCATGTCGGAGGAATTGTTGGCCAACAGAACCCGATGCAGCACCTGGCACCACCGAGCCATTGACCGGCGCACGGCGCGTGGGTAGAGTGCCTGCCGCTGGTCTGAAACCCCTTACCGTTACTGAACGACAGATGGAGGCTAGCGATGAAGACTCTCCTCGTTCTCGCGTGCGTGGGACTCGCTTTCTTGTTTGCCGGCTGCACAGAGGACCAGGCACCACCACCATCACCGATCAACGCGGACCTTGGTTCCGATGCGTTAGGCGGCACAGCGCTGGGCCGGCCAGGGCTGCTCCCGGGAGGTTACTACTCGCTCTTCTTCTCTGATGACCCTGGCGGCTACTCGGACCTGAGGATGATCAATTTCCACAATGGTCGTGCGGGTGACATCCAGTGGGTCCTGCGCCCCGACCCTTATCCCGGCCAGGATCCGGAGGCCATGGGACCCCTTACGTTCGGCATCTGCTTCGATGTCGACGGGACCATCTACGCCACGATGAATCTGATCTCCTTCGACCCGACGAAAGTCGAATCGCGCCTCTCGCGCATCGACTCGAAAACGGGAGAAGTGACGATCATCGGCGATCCTGTACCGTTCAACACTGCAGGATCGGACATTGACGCATGCGGCAACATGTATGTCTGCGGATTCCAGGTCAACCATCTCGGCTACATCTGGGGCAACTCATATCTCTGGAAGATCGACAAGGCGACTGGTGTCTTCACCCAGATCGGCGACACGGGCCATACGAACTGGATGGACTTGGCATTCGACTCCCATGGAACGCTGTGGGGCACCTTCGACAACGAGCTGTATACCATCGACACCGAAACGGGCGCATCCACGCTCGTGACTCCCATCTACAACGTGCCCGAAGCCGGGCCGCCGCACCACCAGGAAGTGATGTCGATCGCCTTCGATGACCACGACGTACTTCATGGCACCGGTCTGACCACCTTCTGGGATCCTCCGGACGGGTCTCCCGTCATGAGGATCGATACGGAGACTGGCTGGGCGACATTCATCGGCTACACGATGACGAAATATGCAAACCACGGCGGGGACATCATGCCCAGCAAGGTCAAGGTGGCGCATTTGAATGACGAGGGAGAGTACCAGTGCATCGAGATCAGTCTCGACGCGCTGCCCAAGCATCTGGCGCACGGTGACTACGTTCCTGGGACCGTGGAGCACCCGGACTGCGACTGCCCGTGACACATGGTTCGTCCTTGCGGCGGATCAAGGAGCAGACGAATAGACTCGGATTGAATGGGGATCCCCCGGCCTCATGACCGGCCGGGGGATCTTTTCTTGAGGAGCGTCCACCGGGTGGGAGCGTGTCGCGTGTTCGTGTGCTCCGCCGGGCCCTACTTCAGCGCGTCCCCGATCCCCGAAACGATCCACAGGTAGGCGACCGTGACGGCGACAGCTCCGGCGACGACGCCGGCGAGGAGCACGGACGAGCTGTCGTCCCGGGACTTCTCGATCTTCTCTATGTCGGCGAGCGCGAGCCGGATGGTGTCGTTGCGGGCGGCGACCGAGGCGCCGCCACGCTGGACCAGGACGAGACCGCCACCGGGGATGCCGCCGCCCCCGCCCGCCTCGCCCTCGACCCGCAGGAGCGACCCGCGATGCGCTTCCCCGGATCGGGAGTAGACCCATACCTCATCCCCGGGCCTCACCCGCTCGGCGATGCAATCGGCGGTGACGTCCGTTTCGGGCGCGCGCGGGCAGACCCGTTTCAGTCCGCAGCCGCAGGCGAGGACGAGCAACAACGCGAGCGCGACCCGGAGGAACGCGAACGAACGCGGCCAGGTCTTCATCGATCTCACTCTCCGGCCGGACACCCGAGACTCGGCATCACCGCAGCTTCACGAGCCTCGTCGCCCCCTCGACCCCGCGCAAGCGGGCGAAGTAGACGCCGCTCGGCAGTGCAGCACCGTCGCCGTCGCTGCCTTCCCAGCTCACCGTCCCGCCAGGGCCGAGCGCCAGCTCGCGCACCTTCCGCCCGTCGGCGGTCACGATCTCGACGACCGAGCCGGCGGGAGCCGGCCGCGCCGCGCGCAGCGTCACGACCTCGCCGGCGCCGAAGAGGCTCGGGGCCGCCAGCAAGGGCTGCGCGTTGAACCGTCCCGCCGCGAGCGGAGCGCCGTCTGCCACCGAGCCTGCCGGACCGCCGGGCAGCAGGGCGACGTAGACGTCCTGGTTCCCCTCGCGCGCGTCCATGTAGCAGGGGAAGACGGTCGTCGCGTTGGCGGCGATCGCGTTGTAGTCGCCCAGGAAGGGGGTCGTCGTGTCCCAGGGGAGGATCGGCGGGAAGGACGCGGGCGTCACGCGTACATTCGCGTCCCAGCTCGCCCCGTCATCCGGCGACTTCGCGTAGTAGACGTCGATGTCGGAGCCGTTCTCGCGCCTGTCGTACCAGCAGACGTGCGCGGTTCCGTGCGGGTCGAAGGCGATCCAGGGGAAGAACTGGGTGGCGCCGGGCGCGTCGTCGTTCACGCGGATCGGAGCCGACCAGGTCTGTCCGCCGTCGGTCGAGCGCACGGAGAGGATATCGGGATCTCCGTAGAGCTGATCGTTCCAGACGACGACGATCGCGCCGGTGAGCGGATCGGCTGCGGCGGACGGCAGGTTCACCATCCGGAAGCCGGGCGGGAGCGTCGAGGGGAGCGGATGCATCTCGACGATCCCGCGGTCGGCCGACCAGGTGAGTCCCTGGTCGGTCGAATGGGAGACCCAGAGGCTGTCCTGGTAGCTGTCGCGCCAGAAAACGTGAAAGATCCCGGAGGGATCGATGATGGGGCAGGCGCCGTTCCCGCCACCGGAATTGTTCGCGAGGATCGTGTCGTGATCGAAGGAGACGCCGCCGTTCGTCGAGCGGACGGCGCGGACCTTCGCCGGGGAGAAGCCGAAGTCTGCATAGCCGACGACGACGTACTCGCCGGATGCCGCCGTGTAAGGCTTGTCGTCGTGGCCGTTGTCGTTCACGACAGCGACCGGCGCGCCCCAGGTCGCTCCGTTGTCGGTCGAGCGGCGCGCGAACACGTCGTAGTCCGATCCGCCGATGCCTCCGGAGGCGAGATAGGAGAGGATCCACAGCCCGCCGCCCGCCGACTTCACGCACGGATCGGTCAGGACGGTGTGCGAGCCGGAGACCTCGGCGCCATCCCAGGTGTGGCCGCCGTCGAGAGAGCGCGCCACCCCGAGGACGAGCGTGTTGTTGCCGAAACGGTGGAACGCCGCCAGGACCGTCTCCCCGTCGGTGTCGATCGCCGTCTCGTTCTGCGTGTGGCCATCGTCCGGGCTGACTCGGTGCTCTTCGATCAGCGGCTCGGGCCTCTGGCCCTCTCGAGCGCGCGCAGCGAGGATCTCTTCGCGGGACGGCGGCAGGCCGAGCGGGTGCTGCGGCTTCGGGCGCCGCACGTCGAGCGGCAGCACGTAGCCGAGATCGTCGACCTGGCCCCACCGCCAGACGTGGCCGGCAGGGGAGACGACGATGCTGTCGTGCGGGGTGCCCTCGGCCGGCGGCGTGGCGAGGTTCGCGGGGGCCCCAGCGAGGCCGGCGCTCTCGCCCGCGCCGCCGGCTGGCGACGCAACATCCTTGCGAGAAGCGAATCGGAGAGTGAGGAGGACCATCGGCAGCAGCAGGATCAAGACGGCGAGGAGGATCGGACGGATCGTCGTGTTCTTCATGCTTCACATCGCTCCACGGCGGTTGCTGGTTGGCGACTCGGGCGTCGCTGGCTCTCGATCACGCGATCTCGATTGTACCAGCTTCCTTCGCTCCTGGGGAGCGGAGCGCGCAGGTGAGGCTCGCTCGCTCCTTGCCGCTGCGGCGCTCGCTGCGGTACCTTTCCCGGCGTGATGCGAGTGACTTCGTGGGCCGCCGCAGCCCCGCGCTACCGGCACGTGCGCCTGGCCGCGATCATGCTCTTGCTCGGGTTCGTCCCGAGCGGCTGCACCGTCCTCATGCCCACCGTCGCTTCGGTCATCGAGGGCGAGAAGCTCCGCAAGGACCGGCTGCCGCCCGATACGCTTCGCGCCCTGACCACCTCGCGCACCGTGACGTTCAAGAGGGAGGGGCGGCGGCAGGAGACCGGCCTCTTCCTCGGTTTCGACACGGCCGCAGCGGCGCCCGACGGCTCGGCCGAGCCCGGCGGCGCCGACTCGGTTCTCCTCCGGATCGACTTCGGCACGGAGACGGAGAAGGTCGCGATGCGCGATCTGGAGTGGGTCCGGCTGCGCCAAGGCTGGATCGGCGTGCCGATCGCGATCGCCCTCGGTCTCGTGACCGATGCCATTGTTCTGACGCAGGTGATCGGGCCTCTCGATCTGGGCTACGACTAGTGGCGGGTGCGCGGTCGGCCCCCGTTCGATAAGCGCTCCCTCGCCCGCGATCCGATGCGATACGCTGGACGACGGCCGTCGCCCGGAGGCGGCCGTCGATTCGATCTACTACCGAGGAATGGGGGAGGAGGCGGAGGAATGCCGAAGACCGAGGGCCCCGCGGACCGCGCGGGGAAGCGCGCGCCGCGGCAGCGCACCCGCACTCCCTGGAGCTTCTGGCTGATCCTGATCGC
Source organism: Candidatus Eiseniibacteriota bacterium (assembly GCA_041946735.1). GTDB lineage: Bacteria > Eisenbacteria > RBG-16-71-46 > CAIMUX01 > VGJL01 > JBHGAY01. The sequence continues at coordinate 67,749 of JBHGAY010000023.1, read as the reverse complement.
GCTTCCCTGGGTCCTGCTCGCGGGGATCGAGGGCGCGTTGCGTTTGACGGGCGTCGCCCGGCCGCCATCCTTCTACCTCTCGCGTGAGATCGGCGGCCGCACCTGGCTGCAGATCAACCCGGACCTCGGCAAGCGCTACTTCCCGCCCGCGCTCGCAGGCGTCACTCCGTCCCCCAACTTCCAGGTGCTTCCGGCCGAGAAGCCGGCCGGGACGAAGCGGATCTTCTGCATCGGCGAGTCGACGACCGCGGGGTTTCCCTTCCCCGTGACCGGCGGATTCCCCGCGCTGCTCCAGCAGATCTTGGACGAGCGCGAGCCGTCGGGCGGCTGGGAAGTCATCAATTGCGGGATGACGGGGATCAGCTCGAGCACCGTCGCGTCCTTCGCCGAGGAGATGCTCGAGGCCGATCCCGACATCCTCGTCGTCTATCTCGGGCACAACGAGTTCTACGGCGTCGATGGCGCGGGGACGAAAGGGATGGGACTGCGCAGCCTCCGGATTGCGCGGGTGCTCGAGCGCGTCCTGCTGAAGCCGCGGGCCGAACAGCGTCCGGGGACGCTGATGGAGCGACTGGCCGCGCGCGCGACGATCCCGATCGACAGTCCTTTGCGGGCGAAGGCGGCGGCGCGCTATCGGCGGTCGCTCGAGCGCATTGTCGACGCCGCGCGGAAGCGGGGGACGAAGGTGATCCTGTGCGAGGTCGTCTCGAACGAGCGCGACCTCTATCCGTTCGGGCCGGGATCGCCGAGCGCGACGCAGATCGCGAGGGGAGCGTCATGGACGGGCGCGAACCCGGCGGCCGAGGTGGCGCGCGACGCGCTGCCGGAGCTGGACCGGCTGGCCACGGCGCAATCGCAGGACGCCGGAGCCGCCTACCTGCGCGGGATCGCGCGGCTGGCGACCGGGGATGCGGGCGGCCGAGAGGACCTCGCGCGGGCGCGCAATCTCGACCGCGTGCCGTTTCGCGCGCCCGATGCGATCGACGCCGCCCTGCGCGAGGTTGCTGCCCGGCAGAACGTCGAGGTCGTCCCCGTCGATCGCATCTTTCGCGAGGCCGCTCCGTTTGGATCGCCGGGCGCGGAGTCGTTCGTCGAGCATCTGCATCCGACCTTCCTCGGCAATGCGCGCATCGCGGCCGCGGTCGCGGACCGGATTCTCGGGCGGACGATCACTCCGGTCGACGCGCGGGAGGCGGCGTGCTGGCTGCGCGGCTCCGCGCTCACGCGGCTCGATCTCGCGTTCGCCGACGCGCGGATCGATCAGCTCCTGCGCCGCTGGCCGTACACGAGGGAAGGCGACACCGCGCCCCCGTATCCGTACGTCGCGCGGTCGGTCCGGGAGGAGGCGGCGGAGCTGCTCGCGTCGGCGGGGGATTCGTCGGGGGCGCTCTACATGCGGACGAACGACACCGAAGAGGACCAGCTCGTGCAGGGCCTCCTATCGAAGCGGATCGACCTGCTCGACGCCCACGCGCGGCTCGCGCGCGGCCGGGCGGCGCGCGGCGAGCTCTTTGGCGCGGCGCGGGAGTTCTCCGCCGCGACGAGCCTCTTCCCGGTCGATCCCACCCTTTGGGACGACTACGGCGAGGTGCTGCTGCGGATCGGGGACGCGCGGGCGGCTTCGATGGCGGCGCAGCGCGCCCGCGTGTGGAATCCGGCGGATGCGCGTGCGGCGGATCTCCTGCGGCGGGCGGCAGCGGCAGCGGCGGGAACAGCGGCCGGGGCGGGAACAGCGCCGGGAGCGGCAACAGCGCCGGGGGCGGGAACAGCGCCGGGGGCGGGAACAGGACGGTAGGGCCTCAGCGGCCGCCGGCGGGCGCAGCGCTCGCGCGAGCGCCGGAAGAAGACGAGGAAGCAGCCGGCGCCGTCGCTCCGCTCGCTCCTTTGGCAAGCGCTTCCTGCACGCGACGCAGCCCCTCCATCGCGCGCGGATGCCCGGGACGCAGGCGCAACGTTTCCTGATACTCGGCGCCCGCCTCCCGCAACCGGCCGGTCAGCTCCAGCGCCGCCCCGAGGTTCGCGTGCGCGGCGGCATTGTTCGGATTCAAACGGACGCTCTGCTGAAAGTACGGAATGCTCTCCGCGACCCGGCCGTTCGACGCGAGCGTCGCCCCCAGATCGTTGTAGACGGCGACGTAGTTGGGATTCGCCTTCACCGCCGCCTCGAACTCCCGTACCGCTTCCTGCGCCTTTCCCCGCGCGTTGTAGGCCATCCCGCGCTGGTAATGCCAGCGCGCCGGGCTCGACTCGTATCCCGCGAAGTTGATCCCGGCGACGAAGAAGAGCGCGATCGCCGCTCCGCCCCAGACGCCGGCGTCGCGCCAGCGCCGAGCGCTCACGTAGCGCGCGAGATCGACCACGAGAACCGATCCGAAGAAGAGAAGCACCGGGATCACCGGCACGCGGTAGCGCGAAGTGATGGCGAAGGGGAGGTAGGAGATCCACCAGATCAGGGCGATCAGGCCGAGGAGGACGGCGATCTCGAAAGCCGATTCGCTCGTCGACGTAAGGGCGGCTGGGCCGCTCCGGTCTGCCGTCGCCCCGCCGTTTCCCCTCCTACGTCGCTCCATCCACAGCCGCCCTGCCCCCGCGAGGCCGATCGCAAGCGCGAGCGGGAAGTTCCACGGGATCGCCCGAAGCGTGTGCGAGAAGCGGCGGTCCTCGTCGACCTCCTTGTTGTCCTGCGGTTCCGCCGGTCCCCAGAAGAGGAGCGTCTTCTTCCAGGCGAGTTCCGCGACGCCGAGCGGGTGATGGAGCATCCAGTTGGTCGCGCCCTTCGAGAAGTAATCGGAGACCTGCGAGTGGGACATCGGGCGGCCCACCTTTCGCTCGACGTTGCTCACGATCTCCGGCCAGTCATAGCAGGTGTCGAGGACGCCGATCTCCGGCAGCGCGCCGCGCACGATTCCATCGGCGCGGTTGTTGTTGCCGATGTAGAGGTTGATCCCCCCGTTGCTCGAGATCAGGACGAAGTCGTGCGCGACGATCAGGTTGCGCAACGTCGCCGGCAGGATCACGAGGAAGGTCGCGATGCCCGCGGCGACGATCGCCTTGATCGCCGGCCTCCAGGGTAGCGGGCGCTCGCGACGGCGGTAGACCCACAACATCCACAGGGCGATCACCGGCAGGACGAGGAGCGCGTTGGGCCGGATCAAGCCGGCGAGCCCGACGAGGGCGCCGGCGAGCGCGGCGCGACGCCAGGTGCGCTGCCGCGTCCAGTCCATCAAGACCATCGCGAGGAGCAGCACCAGGAGGATCATCAGCACCGGCTCCTGGAACTCCCCCTCGAAGAAGATGAAGATCCAGTACGTCGCCATCATCGCCGCGAACACGAGGCCGGCGATGCGCCCGCGCAGGCGCGCGCCGAGCAGGAACGCGAGGAAGACGTTCACGAGTCCCAGGAGCATCTGGACGATACGCGGACCGACGTATCCCGGACCGGTCAGCTTGTACAAAGCGGCCAGGTAGTACGGATATCCAGGCGGGCGGAAGTACGGCGTCGTCCGGATGAGCGGATCGGGTTCGCCGTGTGGTGGCGTCCACTGATCGAAGGCGAGGCCGCGCGCCCAGTAGTTGTGAAAGTCCGCGTCGACGTGCGGGACGGTGAAATCGGGATAGTGCACGAACTCGGCGAGGTAGAAGCCGCGCAGGAGCGCTCCGGCGATCAGGATCCCGACGAGAATGAGAAGCGTGCGGCGGTCGGCGAGGGGAGTGAGCCAGCCGGAGCGGGCGAGCGCCGGAGCGGAGCGGGTGGACCGTGCGGCGCCGGCGGTTCCGCCGGAGCCCCCGGACGCGCCCCGGCCTGCTCCTCGTCTGCCGGCACCGGCGCGCCCCGACCCGCCTCCCGTCTTCATCTGCCGGGCTTCCCCCTGTCCCTGTTCCCTCGGCTTCCCTCGGCCGGCCGGACCGTCAAAGGCCGCGGCGGTCGCCGACAAACGTAGCATCCCCGCGCGGCGCCTCCCAGGCGGAAGTCCGAGATGCCGCGCTCGTGTGTCCGAGACGGCGATGCGGCGCTCTGTGCCCGTCGCCGCGCCTCGCGGCCGGCGAGAAATCGGCGGCGCGCAGGTCCTCGCGTCTTGCGTCGCCCTTGGGCCCCCTGCCAATTGCGGGTCTCCGGACGGCTGACCTAAAATGCGGCGGTGAGCACCATCCTCGGTATCTCGGCCTTCTATCACGACAGCGCCGCCTGTCTCCTTCGAGACGGCGAGATCGTCGCGGCCGCCCAGGAAGAGCGCTTCACGAGGCGCAAGCACGATCATCGATTCCCCTCGCGCGCCGCCGCCTGCTGCCTGCAGGAGGGTGGGATCGAGAGCGCGGACCGGCTCGATTGCGTCGTCTTCTATGACAAGCCGCTGGTCAAGTTCGAGCGGTTGCTCGAGACGTATTTGCGCTTTGCCCCGGCCGGGCTGCCGTCGTTCCTGAAGTCGATGCCCCTGTGGCTGAAGCAGAAGCTGTGGATGCGCGACGAGATCCGCCGGGAGCTGGGCTACCGGGGCGAGGTGCTGTTCACGGAGCATCACGAGGCGCACGCGGCGAGCGCCTTCTTCCCGTCACCGTTCGAGCGGGCGACCATCCTCACGACCGACGGCGTCGGCGAGTGGGCGACGGCAAGCCTCGGGATCGGCGAGGGGAACCGGATCCGCATCTTGCGCGAGATCCACTTCCCGCATTCCCTCGGACTTCTCTATTCGGCTTTCACGTACTTCTGCGGCTTCAAGGTCAACAGCGGAGAGTACAAGTTGATGGGGCTCGCGCCGTACGGCGAGCCGCGATGGGCCGACGCGATCCGGCGCGAGCTGGTCGAGGTGTACGAGGACGGCTCGTTCCGATTGAATCTTCGCTACTTCGACTACGCGGCCGGATTACGCATGACGAACGGGCGCTTCGCGCGGCTCTTCGGCGGGCCGCCGCGGCATCCGGAGTCTCCGCTCACGCAGCGCGAGATGGATCTCGCCGCGTCGATCCAGGTCGTCACCGAGGATATTCTGCGCAAGATGGTGCGGTTCGCGCGCAAGGAGACGGGGATCGACGATCTCGTCCTGGCGGGCGGCGTCGCGCTGAACTGCGTCGCCAACGGGATGCTCCTGCGCGAGCAGCTCTGCCGGAGAATCTGGATCCAGCCGGCGGCAGGCGATGCGGGCGGCGCTTTGGGCGCGGCGCTGTTCGTCCACCATCAGATCGAGGGAGCCGCGCGGACGCCCGCCGGGGACGGCGAGGGCCGCGCCGGCGGGGCCGGCGCCGCGGCCGGCGTCACTGTGAAGGATCGGCAGAAGGCGAGCCTCCTCGGTCCGCGGTTCGACGACGCGGAAATCGCTCGCTTCCTCGAAGACGAGGGGATTGCGGCGGCGGCGGAGCGGTACGCGGATGAGGAGTCGCTCGCCGATCGCGTCGCGACCTTGCTTGCCGAGGGGAAGGTCGTCGGCTGGTTCCAGGGGAGGATGGAGTTTGGCCCGCGCGCGCTCGGCAGCCGCTCGATCCTCGGCGATCCACGCGATCCGAAGATGCAATCGCGGATGAACCTCGCGATCAAGTTCCGCGAGTCGTTCCGGCCCTTCGCGCCGTCGGTGCTCGCGGAGGCGGCGCGCGAGTACTTCGACCTCGAGCACGAGAGCCCGTACATGCTCCTCGTGGCGACCGTGCGGGCGGAGAAGCGGCTCCCGGTGGCCGATCCGGCGGCCCGCGGCCTGGCGCTCCTGCAGCAGCCGCGTTCGGTCGTGCCGGCCATCACGCACGTTGACGGGTCGGCGCGCGTCCAGACGGTCGGACGCGACGACCATCCTCTCTATCACCGGTTGATCGAGAAGTTCGGCGAGAAGACCGGCTGCCCGATGATCGTGAACACGTCGTTCAACGTTCGGGGCGAGCCGATCGTATGCACGCCGCAGGATGCCTGGCTCTGCTTCCGGCGGACGCAGATGGACGTTCTCGTCCTGGGACCGTTCGTGATCGAGCGGGAGAAGCTGGATCTGCCGCCGGTCGACACGTCGTGGCAGAGCGCGATCCCGCTGGATTGAGAGGGGGAGGGGGGCGCCGGTGCGAATGCGGGCGAAGGATCGCAAGGGATGAAGCCGGGAAACGAGAAGCGCGAATCGCGCCGATTCTCCCTGATCCTGGCCGGGGCGCTGCTGCTCTGGACCATCGTCTCGTTGCTGCGCCATCATCCGCTGCGCGCTGCTATCCTCGGCGGGTGCGCGCTCGTGGCGCCTGCGCTCGCGTGGGCGCTGCCGGCGGTGTGGATGCCGATCCATCGCGGGTGGCTTCGCATCGCCGGCTGGATCGGACAGGCGATCACCGTCCTTTTGCTCGCGACCTTCTTCTTCGTGATCGTGACGCCGGTCGGGCTGATCGTGCGGGCGCTGGGAAGATCGGGGATCGATCTGCGCTGGGGGAAGGGGGAGAGGACGTCGTGGCTCCCGAAGACGCCGTCACAGGCGACGCGGGAGCGGTACCGGCGGCCGTTCTGAACCGTTCGGAGCGGCTAAGGGGCGATCGAGAAGCGGCACGGCGGGGAGAAGGAAGGCGATGGAGAGAATCTCGATGCTGCGCGATCTGTGGGATTTCCTCAGGGAGCGGAAGAAGTTCTGGCTCCTGCCGGTCATCCTGATGCTGCTCGTGCTCGGAGTCTTCGTGATCCTGAGTGGAAGCAGCGCGATCGCCCCGTTCATCTACGCTTTGTTCTGATTCCTGTCGCCTTCCGATCGTCCCCGGCTGCGCAGCGCAGGCGCACTACTGCGTCTTCTTCGAGTCCGAATCCAGCACGAACCTGACCGGTACCACGACCCACGTCTCGACCGCATCGCCCTTGGACTTTGCCGGCGAGAACGTCCAGCCGCGCACCGCATCGACCGCCGCCTTCTCGAGGACGGCAGGCGCGGGCTTCGCCGGATCGGACGTCGCGCTCTGCACCGTTCCGTCCTTCCCGACGAGAGCACGCACGAAGACCGTGCCTTCGACTCCGTTGGCTCTTGCCTCCTCCGGATAGTCGGGCGGTTCGCTCGACAGAAGCTTCGGCATCTCCTCGACCGGAATCGCCGGCGCCTGGGCCTGGTCTTGCCCGGGGGCCTGCTCGGTGACGCCCTCCCGTGACGGCTGCTCGCTCGCCTGGTCCTCTTTCGCGGCGCACGACGTCACCGCGACCGACAAGACGGCAACGAGAACCGGCCAAAGCCATACCTTCACGTGTCGTTTCATCTGCATTCCTCCTTCGCAGCGTTCCGCCGCCTCTGCACGACGAGGCACCGTTCCCGCAGCCCCCGGCCCTTCAACGCTTCGGGGTCGATCCGACCACCTGCACTTCCGGCAACCCGCAGACCACGACGACCTCGGAGCGGGAGGCGCGTTCGAGTCGATCGATCCTGAGGCCGTCCTGCCCCGGCCGTCCCGCGATACGGGTGCCTAGCACGATGCCGGCCAGGAGCAGCACGATCGCGATGCTGATGGCGACCGGCACCGGCATCCGCATGCCGCCGCCCGCCAGGATCCGCTGCCAGACCGAAAGCGACCGACGCTCTGCCCGGCCGCTTCGCGCTCGCGCCAGAAGGGATTCGGCGGCCGGCAGAAGCTCGTCCGCTTCTCGGAGCAGCATCTCCCGCTCGACCGACGCCGCTTTTCTCTGCCGAAGGATCGAGTCGAAGAAGCCGCGGCAATCGGAGCACTCCTGCAGGTGTCGGAACATCGCGCCCTGCAGCTCCTCTCCCTCGAGATTCGAATCGGCGAAGAGACTCAGCATCGACTTCGCATCGTCACACTGCATGTCATCTCCCTCCCGGCGCCGTCGAGACCAGGGCGTCATGGAGCGCCTTGCGGGCCTTGAACAGCCTCGACCGGACCACGCTCTCGGCCGTCTCCGTGATTCTCGCGATCTCCTGGTAGGACATGTCCTCGTATTCCCTCAGCACCAGGACCTCGCGGTACTCGGGACGTAGGCGCGCCAGCGCGTGCCGCAGTCTCCGCATCTCTTCGCCCGCCTCCAGGCGGGCATCGGGGAGCATGCTCGCGGGAATCGGCACCGCGAAGCAGCCATCGTCGAGCGGAGAGTCCGTGTCCGTCCGCCGCAACTGCGAGAGGCACCGGTTTCGTCCGCTCGCGAAGAGCCAGCTTCGGAAGCTCTCGGGTCGCGCGAGCTGCAGCCGCTTCTCGTACAAGCTCAGAAACACATCCTGGACGAGATCGCGGGCCCTCTCCTCGTTGCCCAGCATCTTGCAGGCGAAGACGAACAGCGGTCCTTTGTAGCGGTCGTACAGGATCGCGAATGCCCGGTCGTCCCCGTCCCGGAAGGCGCTCGCGAGTTCCGCATCCGTTCTCATCGACCGACCGCTCCTCCATGTCTCCCGAAGGGAGCCGCCGACCCAGCGAGGGTCGATTCCGGCCCAAACGATGGACCTCCCAACCCGTAGACGCGAGAGGCTGCCGAAAGTTGCCGGGAAGAAGGAAGAAGATGCGGCGGCCGCCGGCCGCCGGGGACAGGCCTGGGCTGGCCGGGCACGCGCAGGTGGGCGGGGACTTGTGAGGCCGGCGGCCCGGGCGGTGAGGCGTGGGTGCAGCGTGGGGCGCCGGGACGGACTCCGTCCGCCCCTATGTCCCTACATGAAGTTCTTCGTATGCAGGCTCGACAGCGCCTCCGCCTCCCCCTGGGTGAACCCGAGGCGGGCGAGGCGCGCCCGCCGTCCCTCGTCCATGTCGTGCTGGAGGGCGGCGACCTGCTCGTGGCCGTGCGCGATGCGATCGGGCTCCCACGATCCCGCCGCCAGCAGCACCAGCCCGTCGAAGACCTCCTCGTTCAACCCGGCCGAATGCTGGAGCGCCCGATGCCGGCGATCGACCGACGCGGCGAGGCGGGCGCGCAGCGATGGATCGATCTCCAGATGCCGCCTCAGATGCGATAGGCCGAAGGCGACGTGGCGCGCCTCGTCCTGTCCGGCGAGACGGCACACTTGCCGCGTGACCGGATCCGGCGCGTTCTCGTCGAGGAAGTGCAGGAGCGAGAGGAAGCTCCCTTCGCCGAGGACGGAGAGCAAAAAGGAGGCGATCGCGAAGTCCGGCTCATCGAGCAGGGTCTTCAGCGATTCCTGGCCGCCGGCCGTCGACAGTCCGAGCGAGTCGCCCAGCAACAGCGCCCGGCGCGTGAACACCTCGATGTGGCGCGCCTCGTCCGCCACCTGGATCGCGAGGAGCTGCTGCACCTCGCGGAAGTGAGGATGGATCCGTCCGAGGAAGCGCGCCGGGACGACCAGCGCGGCGGTCTCGTTCTCGATCAGGTAGGTCATGATCTGCACGACCGCCTGCTCGATCTCGCCGGGCAGGTCGGCTGACGAGCGCCAGTCGATCGCCTTCTCGGGATCCCACTGCGCTGCGCACGCCTGCGCATAGAGGCGAGCGGCATCGTCGGACCAGACCTGCTCCTTGGCGTCGAGATCGAAGTCGAAGGACGGCGTCCCGATCTCGACCGAGGCGCCGCGGGGGGCGAGGCCCCAGCGGGCGGGCGGCCTGTCCACGACCGCTCCGGACGCCGTACGGCTTGCGCGCCCGGCCGGCTCCGCGCCGCTCCATCGTCCCCCCGATCCGCTTTCTCCGATGACGACGGCCAGTGCGCCGGAGCCGTTCTCGCCCACGGCGCCGGTCTCGAATCGATAGCCGCGAGAGCGGCACCAGGCGCGCAGATGCACCGGCAGCTCCGGATCGGAACCGCGCACCTCGAGCCGCTCGCCCGGGACGAGAGGGGCGATCGCCCGCTGCAGGAGCAGGCGCCCGCCTCGATCGAGCGAGAGATTGCCGAGGTCGACCACCGCCTGAACCGAGCCGGTCCTCACGCGCGGACCTCGTCGCCCGGCGAAGGAACGCCGGCCGCGCCGGAGGCGGACGCGAGCCAGGCTTCGATCGTCCCGAATCGGTCCACCGCACGGTTCAACTGCTCGTAGCCTTCGGTGCGCGCCGGCAGCCAGCGCTTGAGCCCTTCGAGATCCATCAGGGGACGCACACGCGCGTCGTCGTACGACATGGCGAGCAGCTCCTCCCGGAAGCGCGTGAGGAGCTCCTCCTTCTCCGGCCCGGCTACGTCGAGGGCCGTGAAGTTGCAGTGGTCGTACGGGGGCGTCTGGGCGAGAACGCGCCGGGAGCCCGCCGGCAACGTTCCCTCCTGCGCGAACTGCAGGAGATTGGCGTCGAGCAGGCAGGCGGCGTCGGCGCGTCCCGCGAGGAGCGCGCGCACCGCCTCACGCTCCCCGCCAACGTGGTCGCCGTGCTTGCCGACGAGCAGATCGTGCGGGACGACGGAAAGGTCCTCGCCCGGCTCGAGTCCGAAGCGAGCGAGGAATCCGAGCGGGATCAGACGCCCCTGCGGGGAATCGGCCGCGCCGACTGCGACCCGCCGCCCGCGCAGCTCCTCGACGGTCCGGATCGGCGAGTCCTCTCTCACGACGATGACCGAGGTGAGATCGCGGTCGGTGTCGCGCATCGCGATCGCCCGCGCCTTCCGTCCGGCGCGCGCCGCAAGCCGCTCGGTCTCGATCCAGGCGAGAGGGGAGTTCCACGCGACGTCGATCTGGCCGGCGAGGTGCGACTCGACCTGGCGCTCGTAGCGGGTGAACAGGACGAAGTCGAACGGGAGGCTCCGCTCGTCGAAGTAGCGCTGAAAGCCCTCCCAGATCGTGACGACCTTGGGGTCGTATGCGACCGCTCCCAGGATCAGTTCGGTTCTCCTCTGCATCGTCGTTCCTTTCTCGTGGTCCGCGACTCGACGCAGCCGCTAGAACAGCGGCATCCCGCAGATCGCCTTGCCGATGAAGTCGTAGAGAGCGTCGGTGGTCGGAGCCATGACGTTCGCCGCCTGCGCGTCGCGGAAGAAGCGCTCGATGCCGAGGTCCTTGCGGTAGGCGGCTCCGCCGCAGACCCGCATGCCGAGCGCGACGACCTCGAGGGAAAGCTCGCCGGCCGCCGCCTTGGATTCGAGCACGCGCAGCATCGTGTCCTCGCGGCCGTGCGTGAGGGCGGCGATCGTGTCCTCGAGAAGCGTCGCCGCCTGGTCGGTCTTCACCCGCATCCGCGCGAGGTACGCCCGGATCGTCGGAAGGTCGGCGAGGGCCGCCTCCATGTGCTCGTAGCGCTGGCCCGACGCGTGCGCCGCAGCGCGTGACGTCGTTGCTTCCATGATCCCCACCGAGCAGGCGGAGATCAGCACGTCGAAGATCGGCAGCACCGTCTGCATCATGATGCTGAAGCCCTGCCCGTCCTCGCCGAGCCTCGCCGACTCCGGCACGCGCACCCCCTTCGCCGTGACCGGCGTCGAGTCGTTCCCTCGAAGGCCGAGGCCCTGGAAGCGCTCGGGCGCTTCGAGTCCCGGCGCGGTCGCGGGCACGAGCCAGAGCGTGCTCGCTCCATCCGCCTCGACCGGACGGCTCGACCAGACGTAGGCGCTCGCGTGATGGGCCGAAGTGACCCAGCTCTTCCGCGCGTCGAGCTCGATCGCGTCTTTCGTGCGCCGGGCCGTGCTGGTAGGGGCCCAGAAGTGGCTACGCGATCCCGCTTCCGAGAAGGCGAGGGTCGAAAGGTGGCGGCCGGACGCTGCTTGGCGGCGCGTCGCCTCGTCCGCGTGCTGCTCGAGGACGGCGGTGCCGCAGTAGTGCATCGTGACGACCATCGCCGTGGAGGGACATTCGCGCGCGAGGCGGCGGACGACGGCCGCCGCGCCGGCAATGCCGCCTCCGAGCCCGCCGACCTCAGGGGCGCTCACCATCCCGAGAAGGCGGGCGGCGGCGAGGGCATCGATCGAGGCGGAGGGAAAGGTCGCGGTCGCGTCGACTTCGGGCGCATGTCGCGCCGTGACGTCGACGGCGATGCGCTCGAGCGTCTCGTGATGGTCTTCAAAACGGAAGCGGCCACTCGGTTCGGTGTCGTGGGATTCGATCAACGTTCCTCCTCCCGGTCCAGCGAGTCTTCGCGTGACGGGAGGAGGCGGAGGAGCGATCAGAAGAACGTGGAAGCGCTCCGGACCTCCGCGGGCGCGCGAAGGATCGCTCGACGGCCAGGCCTGAGTCCCTCAGGCCGTCGGCGGTTTCAGGTCCTGCGATTCATCTGCGAACCTTCGTTCTCCTTTCCCCTTGTGCGGGGAGGCGAAGTCGATGGGCCCCGGTCGCCGGTGTGGCGCCGGGGAACGGGGCAGACTATACGAGCGGTTGGGAGTTGGCAACGTAGACGAAGCCTCGATCCGAAGGGCGGGGGCCTCGCCGTCGAGGATCCGCCGCTCGGTCCAAGCGGCCGCGACCTCGCCGGCTGCGACCTCGCAGGCCGCGGACCTTCTCCTCAGGCCGATCTCACAGATCCGGCGCGTCGAACGTGTCGCCGCCGCCCGGGTCTCCGGACTGGAGCCCGCGGCGGAACCACTCGACCCGCTGGGCCGAGGTGCCGTGCGTGAAGCTGTCCGGCACGATCCGCCCCTGCATCTCGCGCTGGAGCCGGTCGTCGCCGATCGCGCTCGCCGCGTTCAGCGCCTCTTCGATGTCTCCGGGTTCGAGCAGTCCCTCTTGCTGCGCGTAATGCGCCCAGACTCCGGCCAGATAGTCCGCTTGCAGCTCGAGGCGGACGGAGAGCGCGTTCGCCTCACGCTCGCTTCTCGCCTGCTGCTGTGCGTTGTGTACTTCGTTCAGCGTTCCGAGGAGGTTCTGCACATGGTGCCCGACCTCGTGCGCGATCACGTAGGCCTGCGCGAAGTCGCCCGGCGCGCCGAAACGTTCGCGCAACTCGTCGTAGAAACCGAGGTCGATGTAGAGCCGGTGATCCTCGGAGCAATAGAAAGGGCCGACCGCCGCTCCCGCGATCCCGCAAGCGGACTGCACCTGATCGGTGAAGAGGACCAGGATCGGGTCCTGATAGCTCATTCCGGACTCCTGGAACAGCTGCTTCCACACGTCCTCGGTGCTGCCGAGGACGACGGAGACGAAGTCGGCGAGCTGCTGCTCCTGCGGGCTCGCCTGGTACTCCCCCTGGCTCGTCTCGCTCGTCGTGACCTGTTCCAGCAGCGCCCTGGGGTCGGCGCCGAACAGGAGCGCGACCGCGAGCGCGATCAGCGTGGTGATGCCTCCACCGATCGCCAGTCCGGTTCCCCGACCGCGGCGGTCCTCGACGTTCGTGCTCCGTCGACCGGAAGTCCAACGCATGGCGGCGCCTCCTCTTCGATTCGGTCCATCCCTCTCGATCCGGGCCCCGAGCTCCGAGCTCCCGCTCCTCGGATCGGGCCCGCTGAGGATAGCGGATTTCGTCGTGCCCCGCGACCTGGCGCGAGCCTCCACCCGGCACGAGACCCGGCTCGGCGCCGCCTGTCGATCCCAGCCTAGGCAGATCGTCGTCAAGGCAAGAAGCTAGATGTGAAGGCGGCCGCACGAGAAGGAGGAGAAAGCGATGGGAACCACTCCACACGGCACCGTTCCCCGAGGCGGCGTCCAGGACGAAGTGGCGAACGGCACCATGACGCTTACCGCGAGGTGGGCGACCTGGGCACCGCAGATCCGAAGCCTGCTTCGAATCGTCGCAGCCTTCATGTTCGTGACGGCGGGGACGATGAAGCTCTTCGCCTTTCCGATCGGGATGCCGCCCGACAACGCCACTGCCCGCCTGCTCACACAGACGGGGGCGGGGGGAATCCTCGAGTTCGCAGGCGGGCTGCTCCTGCTCTTCGGGCTGTTCACGCGTCCCGTCGCGTTCGTCCTGGCCGGCGAGATGGCGGTCGCCTATTTCCAGTTCCACGCGCCGGTCTCGTTCTGGCCGATCATCAACAACGGGCAGCCGGCGATCCTCTATTGCTTCGTGTGGCTCTACCTGTCGGCGGCGGGTCCCGGGCCATGGAGTCTCGATGCGCTTCGCGCCGGTCGATCGGAGCGGAGAGGCGAAGCGATGCGGGCTGGGCAGACCGCGTAGCGTCCAGAGACCGCAAACAGCCGGATGGTTGGACCGGGCGTCGGCAGGGGGCGAACGAAGCTTCTCCCGCGCCTCCCGAGGTCTGCGCTGATATCCTCCTTCGTTCCTGAGGAAGGTGGCCGCTGGAACGGAGGAACGCATGAAACTCGCGACGAAGCTCGCCATGCTCGCTCCGACGGCCGCCGGGCTGGTCGGTCTCGCGCTGCCGATCCCCGCGTCCGCCGTCCTGCAGGTTCAATCGGTCACCCCGGCCCGGTATGCGCTCGCCGTTCCATCGTACCTGACAGAAATCCAGGCGATCTTCTCCGCGCCTGTGGCATCGGTGCCGCCCGGCGCCGTGCGAGTCTCCGGAACGATGTCGGGCCTGCACGACGGGACGGTCACGGTCGTGGACGATGCCGTCACCTTCCATAACGGTCTGCGTCCCTTCCTGCGTGGCGAGATGGTTGTTGTGAACTATCGCAACGACATCGCGAGCGTGACCGGCGACAGTCTCACAGGCGGCTACACGAGCGCCTTCACGATCGCCTCGGGCGCCGGGACGTTCGCCTGGCAGGACCGGCAAGGCTGGGGAGCCTCCGACGTCCCGTACTTCATCTACGGCGGCGACCTGGACGGTGATGGAAGCCCGGACGTAGCGGCTCCCAACGAGGGGACGCACGACGTCTCGATCTTCCGGAATACGGGCGGCGACGGATCGTTCCCGCTGCGTCAGGAATACGCGGTGGGGCAGGTGCCCTCGTCGATCTTCGGAGAGGATTTCGACAACGACGGGGATCAGGACCTCGCGACCGCCAACATACAATCGGGGAATGTCTCCGTTCTCCTGAACCACGGCGACGGTACCTTTGCGCCGGCGACGAACTACCCGGCCGGCGGCCAGTGCAGGCAGATCCATGGCGGCGACTTCGACGGGGACAATGATGTCGATCTCTGCGCAACGTCGCGAGGCCAGAACCGGGTCCATGTCTACCTCAACAATGGAGATGGCACATTCGTCCCACTGCCGCCGATCACGGCCGTTTCGGCCGGCCCGTTTGCGATCCGCACCGGGCTCCTCGATCCGGACGGGCGCCTCGACATCGCTGTCGCCTGCCAGGATGCCGACAGCCTGACGGTCCTCACGAACCAAGGCGGAGGCGTCTTCGCGCGCACCGGAACCTGGGCGATGGCGAACGGGCCGTGGTGCCTGAACGGAAACGACTTCGATGGAGACGGAGACTTCGATCTCGCTTCCGTCGCCTCGTACGCGAACCGGTTGATCGTCCTCTTCAACGACGGATCGGGCGGCTTCGGGACCTCCCATCTCGTCTCGACGGGAGCCTTTCCGCTCGGCGTCTTCGTCGCCGACCTCGACGGCGACGGCGACGTGGATGCGACCTCCTCGAACTATGCGGGCGGGACGGTCGATCTGTTTCGCAATCCGGGGAACGGGCTGCTCGCCTACGCGACCACGCTGCCGGTCGCCCAATCCGGCTCCTATACCTGGGCGCACGACCTGGATGGAGATGGCGACCTCGACCTCTCGGTCGTCGACGAGAACGCAGACTCGCTTTTCGTCTTCTTCCAGGCGGGCGTGGCGGCCGCGGCGCCGGAGCCGCCCGCGCAGCAAGCAGAAGTGCTCGACGGCGCTGACTCCGGGACGATCCGCGTGGTCCCGAATCCGGTGGATCCGAGGAGCGGAGCGCGCGTGACGATCACGCTACCGGACGGTGGCCGCCACGCTGACGACGCGGTTCCCATCTGGGTCGAGCTGTTCTCCATCGATGGGCGGCAGGTCGGGCGTGTCGGGCCCGCAAGTCTCCGGGAAGGAACGGCGACCGTGTCGTGGGACGCGAGCCGGCTCGCGCCGGGACGCTATGTCCTCGAGGTCCGAAGCCGCGGGTCGCGATCGGCCCGGGGCGAGGCGATCGTCCTGCCCTCCCGCTGACACGCACGCAAGGGACCGGCGCGCGGAGAGGGATCTAGCGGAACATCGCTTTCACGTTGCCCCAGCTCTTCTCCTCGACCGCGATCACGATGCAGGGATTCGGATCGCAGTCGGTGTCCGGCCCCTGGAAGTCGCCTTCTGCCATCCAGCAGCCGCCCTCGGTCATCACCTGGCAATCCTCGCCGAGGCAGCACGCTCCGATCGGCGGCGGAGGGCAGGCGTTCGGGACGCAGCTGCTGCCGGGTCCCTGAGGAGTGCCGCCATATTGGAGCGTGCAGTCTTCGGGCGGGACCATCGAGCAGAACCCCTCGCCCCAGCAGCAGGCCTCCGCGTCCGAATCGGTGGAGAGGGCGAAGGAAGCGTCGTACGGTTCACCGATGACCGAGGAGACGACGGTCCAGTCGGGATATCCGGCCTCGGGGCATCGGAAAACGCTTTCGCATTCCTCGACCGCCAGGGCGGCGACCCGTCCCCACTGGGGAGGGAAGTACCAGTTGCGCGCCTGGATGACGAGCCAGTAGCGAACCCCGCCCTCGAGGTCGACGGGCGAGACGTCGGCGCGGTAGGCGTAGATCTCCGAGCCGGGAATTTGGCTTTCCTCGCAATCACCGAGGATCAGCTCTTCGCGAATCATCTCCGCGGGGGCGCAGCCGCCGCCGTCCCGGAACCAGCGGAACCAGAAGCCCGCCAGTTCCACGTGCGGCGGGCCGTTGAAGAAGCCGCCCCACCAGGTCACCGATCGGACGGTGGCGGCTTGCGGAAGGACGAAGTCGTTGGCCGTCTCCGAATGGAAGTCGGGAAACTCCTCGGAGGTGAAGACGTATCCGGCCACGTTCGGGTCTTGCTGCCAGACGACTTCGCGCGGGAGGGCGGGATGGTAAGGATCGATGCCGGAGCCCGGCCTGCCGAGTACGGGAGCGGCGGCCAGGGCCGGCCAAGCGACCGCGGTCAGGAACAGCGAGAGGACGAGGAGCCGCAGGAGATGCGGACCAATCACGCGACCCATTTCCAGTACCGCCTTTCTCAATCGAAGTCGCTCGAGGCAGAGCCGGACTCCATTAGGAGACGCGGAGGAATTCTACCATCGCCCGGCCGCCCATCGAACGAGGATCTGTCCAGCGGGCTGTCCTGTCGGGAAGAACGGAATCGCCGGGGCGATGGGCCCGCCCCGGCGCTCTCTTCAGACAGCCGCAGCGGCGCGAGACTCGTGCGTGTCCGCGCCGCGGCGGGGCTGTCGATGTCCTATGCCGCCTTTCTTCCGATCCGGTTCTCGAGCACGGCCCGCAGGCGGTCGAACGCGGCGATCGCCCGCGCCATCATCGACTCCGCCGCCGCCGCCGTCGCGGCCGGCTCGCCCCTCCATTCGCCTTCCCGCCCCAGCTGCTCCATCTCGAGGCAGACGGCGGCGAAGGCGTTGCCCCCGATCGTGAGGCTGCTTCCCTTCATCGTGTGTGCGGCCACCTCGATCGCGCGCGCGTCTCGGTTGCGCACCGCCTCCTGGAGCTGCGCGAGGCGGCTCATCGAGGACTGGATGTACTCTCCCAGGACGTCGTTCTGGAACTCGACGTCGGCCCCGCAGCTCTCCTTGAGACGGGCGGGACAGAAAACGTCGCATGCTTCTTCGTCTGCGGCTTCGCCGGACCCGCCGGCAATCTGATCCATGAGGTCCTCCCCGATGGTCGCGGCGCCGGAATCAGCCCGGTCCGTCCCCGCCATCGTCGATGCTGTCGTGGTTGTCGTGGTCGTGGTGGTTGTCGTCGTCCTGACTGCCGCACGCTCCGCGGCGCCGGCGCCGCCGCCCCACCGCAGCAGAGCGTCGTACAGCTCTCGAGGCTTCAGCGGCTTCGCGATGTAATCGTCCATGCCCGAGGCAAGGCACCGTTCCCGGTCTCCTTCCATCGCATGCGCTGTCATGGCGACGATCGGCAGATGGCCGTTGCCGCCGCGCGCCGACTCGCGGGCGCGAATCGCGCGCGTCGCCTCGAAGCCGTCCATCTCGGGCATCTGGCAGTCCATCAATATCAGGTCGAATCCGAAGATCGCGGAAGCCTCGAGCGCCTCGCGGCCGTCGGCCGCCACATGGCAGCGGCAGCCCCACTTCTCGAGCATCCGGACGACGAGCTTCTGGTTGACCGAGTTGTCCTCGGCGAGCAGCACGCGGACGCCGAGCTGAGCGACCGCGGGGACTTCGCGAGCCGTCTCCTCGGCCGACTGGGCAACCGCGGCGATCCCGAGGATCTCCTCGACGGCCCGCCGGAGCGCATCGCGCCGGACCGGCTTGGGCAGCCGGGCGCACGCGGGGCCTTCCGCCGTCCCCAGATCGCGCATTGGACGCGTGCCGACGGGCGACAGCAGCAGGACGGACGCGCCCCGAAGGCGTGCGTCGTCCTGGACGTCGGCGGCGATTCCCTCTCCGTTGGGGAGATCGAGGATCACGACGCGGAAGGAGTCGGCTCCGCTCGTCGCCAGAACCGCCCGGCAACTCGCCTCGTCGATCGCGACCTCCACGGCGCATCCCCAGGATGCGAGCAGGTCGGCGAGCATCGTCCGCGTCGTCGCTCCGTCTCCAGCCACGAGCACCCGAACGCCGGCGAGCCCCGCGGTGGCGCCTGTCGCGCCGGGCTGGCGGGCGGCAGCGTCCTGCTTGGGGAACGTCAACTCGACCCAGAACCGGCTTCCCCTGCCCGGCTCGCTGTCGACACCGATCCGTCCTCCCATCAGCTCGGTCAGCTGCTTGCAGATCGCGAGGCCGAGCCCCGTGCCGCCGTACTTGCGCGTCGTGCTGCCGTCGGCCTGCGTGAAGCTCTCGAAGATCGTCTGCTGACTCTCGCGTCGGATGCCGATCCCGGTGTCGCAAACCGAAAGGCGGATCCGCGCCTCCGCGTCACGTTCCTCCACCATCTCGGCGCCGATCGTCACTTCCCCGCGATGAGTGAACTTGATCGCGTTGGCGAGAAGGTTCAGCAGGATCTGGCGCAGGCGGGCGGGATCGCCTCGCAACATCTCCGGGAAGCCGGCCGGGACGATGCAGGTCAGTTCGAGACCCTTCTCGATCGCTCTCGGCGCGAGGAGGTCGAGGATCTGCTCCATCTCGTCGCGGAGGTTCATGTCGACGACCTCCACCGTCATCTTGCCAGCCTCGATCTTCGAGTAGTCGAGGATCCCGTCGATCAGCTCGAGGAGCGAGTCGGCGCAGCTGCGGATCGTCGTCGCGTAATCCTTCTGTTCGACGTCGAGTGACGTGTCGAGCAAGAGGTTGGTCATTCCGATGATGCCGTTCATCGGCGTGCGGATCTCGTGGCTCATGTTCGCGAGGAACCGCGACTTCGCCTTGGTCGAATCGAGCGCCTGATCGCGCGTGCGTTCCAGCTCCTTCGCCTGTTCGCGCAGCAGGAGGGCCTGACCTTCCGCGCGCATGCGCGCCTCCTCCACCTCGCGCATCGTGATGACGAGCTGCTCCTCCGCGCGCACCTGGTCGGTCACGTCGCGGCCGACCGTCTGGCACTCGCCTCCATCTTCGGCCGCCCCCGGGAGGCCGCGGGAGGTCCATTGCAGCCATCGCACCTCTCCGCTGGGCAGGAGCATCCGGCACATGTAGGAGGTGGGACGCTGGCGGGTCCGGAGCGATTCGAGCCTCTGGCGCACCGACTCGCGATCGGGGGGAGCGACGAAGTTGTGCAGGTCGTAGGAGAGGATCTCCTCGCGAGACATTCCGAGGTAGCGGCAGAACGCTCCATTGACGAAGCGCATGGCGCCGCGGAGCGAGTGGCGGCAGATCAGCTCCGTCTGGTCTTCGACGATCGCCCGATAGCGCGCCTCGTTGACGCGCAGCAGCTCTTCGGCTCGTTTGCGTTCGGTGATGTCGCGCCCGTTCAGGACGATCCCGCCGATCGCGTCGTCTTCGATCAAATTCGTCGCGATCAGCTCGACGTTGCGCAGCGCCCCGTCTTTACGTCGCAGGCGCGTCTCGAACGACGTCGACGTCCCGGGAGCCAGGCAGGAGAGGAGGGCGGTGATCCGCTCGACATCGCCCGCGTCGACCAACGCGAAGAAGCTGCCGTCGACGATCTCCTCGGGTCGGAAGCCCAGGACCCGTTCGCTC
The DNA here is from genome assembly GCA_041946735.1 of Candidatus Eiseniibacteriota bacterium. Taxonomy (GTDB): domain Bacteria; phylum Eisenbacteria; class RBG-16-71-46; order CAIMUX01; family VGJL01; genus JBHGAY01. Next base: position 47,809 of record JBHGAY010000023.1, on the reverse strand, counting down.
GAGCGGTTGAGGAAGCGGATCCGTCCGCTGGAGTCGAGAATGGCGATCGCGCCGAAGTTGTTCTCGATGAGCGCGCGGAACCTCTCCTCGCTCGCTCGGAGGGCGATTTCGGCCCGCTTGCGCACGGTGATGTCGTCCTCGACGACGACGAAGCCGTCGAACGCGCCGTCGTTTCCGAAGACGGCGATCACTTGTACCTCGAGCCAGGACGACCGGCCCGCCGCATTGGTGCCAAGCGCCTCGAGGCGTAGGCCTCGCACCGGATCACGGTTCGCGCGGACCGCTTCGGCGCATGGGTCGGCGACCGGCGGGGACGAAGGGGCGGACCGCCCGTCCGCCAGCGAGCCGCGCTCGCGCAGGCGGTCGAGATCCCCGATGGTGATCGGGAGCAGCTCCGTCAGGTGCCTGCCGAGCAGATCGCGCGCGCGCTGCCCGGTCATCTGGAGATGGCTCTGGTTTGTCCATTCGACCAGGCCGTCACGATTCGCAATCAGGACCCCGTTGAAGGTGCTGCCTGCCACGAGCGACAGCCGCTTCATCTCCTCCTGCGCCTTGCGGCGCTCGGTCACGTCCTGGAAGAAGATCGACAGTCCATCCGCGGACGGATATCCGTGCAGGTCGAACCATCGATCCGGACGTCCGAGGTTCCTCTCCAGGCGGAACGGAGCGCCGGTCGTGCAGGCCGCTTCATAGAAGCCTCGGATCGCGCGGGCCGACGGGAAGAGGTCCCAGACGGAACGCCCGACCACCTCCGCGCGCTTCCAACCGAGCAGCTCCTCCGCCTTGCCGTTCACGTAGGTGACCGACCAGTCCTTGTCGACCGCGAAGAAGCCGTCTCCGATGCTCTCGAGGAGCGCGAGGTTGCGCTCGTTGGATTGTCGCAGCTCCTCGGCGGCTCGCCTCTCCTGCGAAACGTCGCGGACGACGACGCTCGTGATCCGACTGCGTCCGACGAGAGCGGAAGAGAGGCTCACCTCGACGGGGAAGGACCGACCGTCGCGGCGGAGCGCGGTGGCGTGGAAGCGACGGCGCGGCTGCGTGGCGAACGGAGAAACGAGATCGAGGTCCGCGAGATCGCAGCCTTCCAGAGGAACCACCTCGCGGAAGACGCGGCCGATCGACTCGGCGCGCGTCCATCCGAAAGCCTCCTCGGCCGCCTGGTTCCAGCCGATCACGAAGCCGGCGGGATCGAGCAGGACGACCGAGTCGAGCGCGTTCTCGATGCAGAGCCGCGCCTGCTCCTGCGACTCCCGCAGTGAGAGGTGCATCCGGCGCGCGAGGCTCGAGGAATCCGCCTGCCTGCGGGCGAGGCGGAAGTGGAGGATCGAGAGCAGGACGGTCGCGGCCACGCCGAAGGCGAGGAGAAGCCCCGGCCGCCGCGCCGTCGTCGGTCCCTGGAACGCTTCGCGATCCCCTTCTGCGAAGAGCGTCCATGGCGCCGAGCCGATCCGCACCGCGGTCGTCGCTTCGAGGCGATCGCCGGGCCGGGAGACGCCCGAGGAGCGGAGCCGCCCAGGGGAGAGCAGGGCGATTTGCAGTCCGTCGGTCCGGCGAAGCGCCTCGGCGACGATCGCGTCGGGCCTGATCACGCTCGCGACCCAGCCTCGCAGGAGGCGACGGCGCTCCTCGATCGTTGGCGGCGTACGGTCCCCGTGAGTCTCGTCCCGCGGCGGCTGCCCGTCGGGCTCCGCACGCCCGTACACCGGCCGCACGAGCAGGACGACCGAAGGCCCCGGCCCGTCGACGTCGGAAGCGAGGCCCGGCACCGGCTCGCTCGCGACGCTCTCGCCCGTGTCCCTCGCGCGCGCGAGCGCCGACTGCACCGGTCGCTGGGCCAGCGCCTGTCCGACCCGGATGCGGCCCGCGTTCCAGGGCTCGACGTAGACGATCACCGGTTCCGTCTCGCTCAGACCGGGGGCGACGGGCCGCGGTTCGAGGAAAGCCATCGCGATCATCCCCGGCGTTTCGCGATCCAGGGTGAGTTCGCGGACATAGGCGCGCCATTCGTGCCGCTCGACCACCTCGCTCGCGGCAAACAGACTCTGCGCGCCGCGCAACGCCTCGTCGTAGCGGCGGGCGAGGGAGGCGACCCGGGAGCGGCAACGATCGACCGCGGCGTCGAAGCGGGCGCGCTCGTTGCCTCGCGACTCCTGCCGTACCGAGGCCCAGGCGACCAACGTCGCCGCGAGCGAGATGGCGAGGACGACGAGGAACGAGCCGCGCCACGGTCCTCCCCCTCGGGAAGGGGACGCGGCGACTCGCCACCCACTCCATGCACGTCGCACGTCAGGAATCAGGAACATCCTCCCCCGAGGGAACGATCGCGCCGCCCGTCCGCTGCTCCCGGCTTTCGAGCGGCCAGCGCGGTCCTCGAGCGGACCGTTGCGCATCCAAGCTCCACGACCTCCGCGTACGCCGTCCGTCACGCGCGCGCAGGGCGCTTTTCGCGCTCCTTCCACAGATCGGACGTGGGAGGCGCCATCTTGAGGCGCGAGGGAGAGAAGGACCGGCGTTATCGGGGAGGAGACAACCGGTTAGGGGAGAGGAGGAGACAGCGGGCTAGGGGAGAATCCCCGATCGCTCCCCTCCAGCCAGGACGCGGACGGTCCGGACGTCGCGGAAGGGCGGACCGGAGAACCGGGAGGAGCGCCCGGCGCCGCCCGGGGGGCGGAGCGCGCGCGCCTCGATCTGGTGGTCTCCGGCGGCGAGCGGCCAGAACGCCCGCTCGCCGGGGCCGGTCGTCGCCACCCGCGCGCCGTCGACGCGCCACTCCACGCGCTCCCCGGGCGGCATCGCCGCCTCGAGGGCGAGCTGTTGCTGGCTCGGCGGAAGGGTAGGGTCGATCACGAGGATCGTCCCTTCGATCGGGCGGAGGATCGCGAAACCCCAGCCATCGCCGTCGACGTTGCCATCACCGTCACGACCGTCGCCGCCGAGCGCGGGCGCGTCGAGCGGGCGACAGGCGGGCGAGCCGCAGAGGCAGGGCGTCGCTTCCGCGGGCGGCGCCGGCCGCGCCTCGTCCGCGCGCCAGAGCGCGAAGCGAGGCGGGAGATCGACGAACACCATCCTGTGGATGCGCGAGGCGGGCGTGCAGGGACGCGCCAGAAGCCCCGTCGCGGCGTCGACGCGGAGGCCCCGGTGCACGTCGCAGGGGCCGAGCGGCGGATCGCTCGAGCGGAACGGTTCCCAGTCCGCCTGCGGGCAGTCCTTGCCCGCGGCCCTTCCAGAGAGCGGGCAGACGGCGCGCCGCTCGATCCCCTGCGGGACGGGGAACGCCGGCGACGGCTCCCGGCTCTCCAGCCGCTCCAGGATGTCGCGCGCCACGACCGCCGGGCCGGCGACGCCGACCACTTCGTCCATCGGCGAGCCGTCGGGATTGCCCATCCAGACGGCGACCGTGTGGCGGGTCGTATACAGGACGGCCCATGCGTCGCGCCAGTCCGACGAGGTCCCCGTCTTTCCCGCCATCGGGCGCCCTTCCATCTCGAGAGGACCTCCGCGCTCGAAGGCCGCGGCGCGCGCGGCGGGGTCGGACAGGATCTCGTTCACCCAGGCGCAGGAGATGGGATCGATCGCCCGCTCGGGCGGTGGCTCGTCGAGCGGCAGCGGACGGCCCGCCGCATCGCGCGCTTCGAGGATCGTCCGCGGCGCGATCCGCTCGCCACCGCGCGCGAGCGTCGCGTAGGCGGCCGCCAGATCGAGGAGCGACGTCTCGCCCACGCCGAGCCCGATCCCGAGGCCGAGCCGCTCCGGCTCCGGGCAGGAGAGCCCGAACGCGCGGAACACCGCCGCCACCCGGTCGATCCCCGTGCGGGCGATCACCTCGACCGTCGGCACGTTGTAGGAGTTCGCGAGCGCCTCACGAGCCGGAATCGGTCCGGAGAATCGCTGCGCGTAGTTGCGCGGTGCGAAGACGCCGTCCGGGCCACGGTAGGAAGCCGGGACGTCGGCGAGCACCGTGCTCGGGCGGAGACCGCTCGAGAAGGCGGCGGCATAGGCAAACGGCTTCACCGCGCTGCCCGGCTGGCGTGGAGCCAGCGCCGCGTTCCACTGTCCCGCGTTCTTCGAAGCGAAGTCGGGGGAGCCGACGAGCGCGAGCAGCTCGCCGCTTCGCGTGTCGAGGACGACGACGGCCCCACTGCTCGCGTGGCGCTCGCGCAGCGCCTCGATCCGCGCGCGCAACGCGCTTTCCGCGGCCGCCTGGAGGGCCGGATCGAGGGTCGTCCGGACCCGGGCGGCGGCCGGGGCGCCCGCGAGGTCCACGAGGACGACCTCGGCGAAGTGATGCGCGGCCGTTTCTGCCGCCGCCCCGCTGGCGGCCGAGACGAGATCGATCGGGGTGGAGCGGGCGCGCTGCGCGTCGCTCTCGCTGACCCACCCGAGCCGGAGCATCCGCGCGATCACGGCGTCGCGAGCCCCCTGCGCCCGTTCCGGGTGACGCAGCGGATCCAGCCGGCTCGGAGCGCGCGGCATCGCGGCGAGAAGCGCGGCCTCGGCGAGCGAGAGATGCGCCGGAGGCTTGCCGAAGTAGCGGCGCGAGGCGGCGCCGGCGCCGGTCACGCGCGGGCCGTAGGGCGCGCGGTTCAGGTACGCCTCGAGGATGCGATCCTTCCCCCACTGCGCGTCGAGCGCGAGGCTCCAGAACACCTCGACGCCTCGTGCCATGGCTCCGTGCGGGCGGCCGCGCGCGAGCCGGACGGTCTGCATGGAGATCGTCGACGCGCCTTGCACGGCCGCGCCGCGCGCGATCGAGCGCACGACGGCGCGGCCCAGCGCGAGCGGATCGACACCGACGTGGCGGAAGAAGCGGCGGTCCTCGGCGGCGAGCGTGGCACGGCGCAAGAGGGGATCGATCCCTCCGAGCGGGACGGCGAGGCGCGCGTCGCCGTCCGGCGCTCGCCGCTCCTCGAGCAGACCACCGCCACGATCGAGCAGCACGACGGAGGACGGAGGGTCGGCGGTCAGCTCGCTCGGGAGCGGAACGATCCGCGGCGCGACGACGAGTCCACCGAAGACGAGGACGAGGACGAGAAGGAGGAGGAGGGCGAGGAGCGGGAAAGAAGGAGCCGCTCCCCGCCCTCGCTCCTGCCGGCCGGATCTCATCGCGTCTTCTCCTCCACGCGCACCGTCGTCGCGGGCGTCGTCGCGTAGATCTCCGGGCTGTACATCATCTCGACGCGGGCGCCCGGCACCCTGTAGGTGCCGGCGACGGTCGCGACCGCCGGGTAGTAGAGGTGGTAGATCCCCGCGCGCACGTCCTCCGCGAATGCGAGCACGCGGCGGTCGCGCAGCTCCTTGTGCACGATCCACAGCTCGCCGCCACCCTCGCCGCCGTCGTACGGGCCGCCGCCCTCTTCTCCTCCGCCGCCTCCGCCTCCATATCCCATGCCGTAGTCGCCTCCCGCCGGGGAGAACTCGGCCGCCCCATCCGGCGTCTCGGAGAGCGAGAGCTTCGGAGCGTTGGCGAAGGCAAGGTTGACCGCCTCGACGCCCGCCGGGAGCGGGTCCTCGATCGCCAGCATCCGCGCGTCCCGCGGCGCCACGATCGCGAGATGGACGTAGAGCGGCTCGGCCAACGGAAGGCGATCGCCGTACGGCCGTCCCGCCGCGTCGACCCACTCCCTCGAGAGGATCATGCCGCGCTCGACCGACCCGGCATCCAGCGCGGGATGGGCGACGTCGAGAGTCGCGGTGAGATAGACGGTGCGCCTTCCGTCGGAATCTCCGCGCAGCGGGATCGCATCGTTCGTCCCCGCCATCCGGAAGAGATCCGCGAGCGGGAAGAAGGAGCGCACGACGCGATCGCCGCCCGTGAAGCGGAACGGCTCGAACCTCTCACCGACCGCGACCTGTCCGGTCACCTGCGAGAGCGGTCCTTCCAGGCGCGCGACCGTCGAGGTGACGACGTCGAGCACGAGCGCCGAGGCGTGCTGGCTCGCCCACATCCCGGACGAGGGACGGCGGCGATCCAGCAGCCAGGAGACGAGCCCGGGAATCTGCTCGTTCTGCGGATCGTGAGCGGCGAGCAGCCGCAGGAAGAACGCGGTCGCCTCCTCGTCGCTTCCCATGCCGTCCGCCCAGGTCTCGTCCTCCTCGTGAATCCAGACGAAGCGGCCCGTCCGCTGCAGGCTGCTCTGCAACACCTCGCCGACGATCGCCTCCACGTACCCGCTCCAAAGCGCCTTCGGCTCTCCGGTCTCGCTCTCCGCGCGGTTCTGCAGGGCGAGGGCGAGGACGATCCGCGACGGAAGAGGAAGCTCGCCATGGCGCGCGAACAGGCTCTCGAGATCGTCCCGTCGCGCGCGCGGCTCGGCCGCTTGGCCCGCTGCGCCCGCTTCGACGGCTTCGCCCGCTCCGCCCGCTCCGGCGGCGGCCCCCGGCGCGAGCCGCTCCGACTCGGTTTGCGCAAAGAGCAGCCAGGGGATCGTCTCGCGCAGCTGTCGCAGCGACGACTCGCCGTGATCCCTCGGCCGGTCGAAGCCGCCGGCCTCCGGCTCGCCGCCTGGCTCGAGGCCGCCTTCTTCCGGCTCCGCGCTGCCTCCCGAACGGTCGCGCCCTCGCCGGTCCTGCTCGTTCCATGCGTTCCAGCCGGACCACGCGCTCTCGAGGCGCCGCGCCGTCTCCTGATCGAGGCGGCTCCATGCCTCCTCGGGGAACGGGAGCCCTGCAGCGCGCGCGTGCGTGGCGGCGAGCAGCGCGTAGCCGACGACGTAGTCGCTCGCCGGCGGTGACTGCATGTCGGGCCAGGAGAGGACCATCCAAGGCTGGACGGCCGCGGCCATCTGCTCCGAGGCGCGCTTCGCCCGTGTCTCCAGATCGATGCCGCGGCTGCCCGCGCCTTCGGCGCCGCCCGCGCCTCCGGCGTCTCCGGCGCCGACGAGCGAGTCGGGCTCCTCGCCCAGATGCTGCGCCGCCGTGCGCGCCGCAACGGCGGCGAGCAGGGAGCTGGAGAGCTGCTCGAGGCAGCCGTAGGGATAGTCGATCGTCGAGGCGAGCGCCGGTCCGATGCCCGACAGCAGCGACGGCCCGATCGTCGTCGTCAATCCGCCGAGGTCGGGAATCGCCGTCCGGTCGAGCGCGATCGTCGTCCGATAGGACGGCTCGAGCCGCGCCGCCAGGAAGTCCCTCTCCCAGAGCACCGGCTTCTCGAAGGGGATCGTGAACGTGGCGGCATCCTCGAGCCCGCCGCCCGCCTGCGCCCGCATCGTGACCTCGATGCCGGGCGCCGCCGGGTCGCGGATCGTGAAGACGGCTCGCGCGCCGCCCCCCGCCGGGATCTTGGACAGCTTCTTCTCCGCCTTGCCGTCGATCCGCGCCCCGCGCACCGACACGCTCACGCGCGCGTCGATCTTCTCCGGGCCGTTGTTGCGCGCCACGGCGACGAGGTCGAGGCGGTCGCCGTCGCGCACGAAGCGGGGAGCCGACCATTCGAGCTGCAGCCCTTTGCGGACGTCGAACTTCGTCTCCTCGTACCCGAAGAGATCGACGCCGGCGCTCGCCAGCGCGCGCACGCGAAAGCGCGTCAAGTCGTCGGGAAGGCGGAAGCGATAGACGGCCCGGCCGTCGGCGCCGATCGGAAGCAGCGGCGCGAACGCCGCCGTCGGGACGAACCGCTTGCGCGGACCGCCTCCCTCCTCGCCGCCGTCGCCGCCGGGGGTGATCCGCCCCTTCTCGCCGCGCGCCGGCAGATGGAGATCCTGCCGGACGTCCTTGTAGTCGGTGCCCGGCCCGCGCCACTGGAAGATCGCGTTCCACGGATCGACCGACGGCTCGCCGGAGAGCTGGAAGATCGCGTCGTCGACGACGGCCAGCGTCACCTTTCCGCCGGCCGCGCGCGCCGCGTCGCCGCCTGTCACGACGATCGTCACCTCGTTCCCCGGCTCGTAGACCGCGCGGTCGGTCGTGACGTCGAAGTCGAGCTTCCACGGATCGAGCGACATCGTGAGCGCCGTTTGTCCCCACCCGTAATACGGGAGGTGCTCGATCGCTCCGCCCGGCTCCGGCACCACGGTCGGCCCGACGAGGATCGCCTGCATCCAGACTGCCGGCGGGGAATACGGGGCGAGCGGGACCGCCACGCGCGGCGCCCCGCGCAGCCCCGAAAGGCGGCGCGCGCGCTGGATGCCGTTGTCGCTGATCAGGACGAGCGCCTCGGTCGGAATCGCCGGCGCGGGAACGAGCACCTGCGCGGTGTCGCCCGGCATGTACTTTCGCTCGTCAGGCTTCAGCTCGAGCCAGGCCTGGTCGCCGCGGTACCAGCCGGCCGCGGACCGTCCCGCCACGTAGGCGAAGCTGCGCGCGCTCGTGAAGCGGCCCGCATCGTCTCGCGCCTCCACGACGAACGAATAGGTGCCGGGACTCCGGGGCGTGAACGTGCGGACGACCGGCTCCGAGCCGGACGCCGCCTCCTCGGACGAGACGAGGCTGTCCTGCGGCACGTTTTCGTAGCCGAACGCGCTGCCGATCCGGCGCACGCGGACCGTCCGCCAGAGCCGCTTCTCGATCCGCAGCGTCAAAGGGACGCCGGCGAGCGGCTTGCCGGACGGATCGAGCGCGATCGCCGCGAGCTGCACCCGCTCCGGCTCCTCGCCGGCGGCGGGGAACGACTCGGTCCGGATGCCGGCGCGGAGCCCCGCGCGCAACGCGGTGAACGTCCCGACGTCGTAGGCGGAGCGGTCGGCCAAGTCGCGCGCGCCCATCTCGACCATGTAGGTCTGGTCGGCGCCGAGGCCCGACATGTCCGGGGTCACGTGGATTGCGATCCGCCCCTCCTTGTCGAGCGTCCCTTCGCCCGCCGCCACGCGGTCCATCCCGTAGATCGGCCGCACCTCCTCCATCCCGCGTGGCCGCTCGTCGGTGAACTGATAGTCCTCGTATCCTTCCGGCGCCTCCCAATAAGCGGATCGCGAGACGGTCCAGCGCACCGGGACGCCTCCGAGCGGGCCGCCGCCGAGGTAGGCGAACCGTCCCGTGACGGTCGCTTCCTCGCCGGCGATCACCGGCTCGGCGGGTCCGCGTACCGCCGCCTCGAAGCGGGGCAGCCGGTACTCCTCGACCTGGAAGCCTCCGTAGGCGACCGGATAGGCGCGGCGGCCTCCGCCGTCCTCCTCATCGCCTCCAGGCTGCCCCTTCGACTCCGGCGTCTCCTTCTGGGGGGCGCGCGGCAGCGTGAGCGCGATGGCGTAGTAGCCGAGCGGCGCATCGGCGGGGAGCGTCACGGTGAGCGAGCCGTCGCCCGGAGGGGCGAGCGCGAGTTCCCCTTCGCCGATCACCGTGCCGCCCTCCGAGGCGCTCACTTCGTAGTGGACGGCCGGGATGCCGGCGCCGGCGATCCCCTGCGAGCCGCTCCGGCGCACGTGGGCCACGAACGAGACGGCCTCGCCCGGCCGGTACAGCGGCCGGTCGGTGAAGACGTACCCGGCCGGTGGAGCGCCGGCGAACTCGGGGCCCGCCTCGCTGCCCGCCTGGTAGACCTCGGGCGACACGCGGATCCAGGCGGCGTCGCTCTCCGTCCGCACTTCGATCACGGGGCGATCCCCGCGCGACAGCGGCGCGACGCCGGGAAGCCATGCCATCCCGTCGGCGTCGCTCGTCGCCGAGCCGAGGGGGCGGCGCCGTCCCGGAAGCCACAAGCGCACGGTCGCCCCGGCGGCCGGCTTGCCGGTCGAGAGCCGCGTGACCCAGACCAGGCTCTTCTCATGCGCCGCGATGGCCGAGATGCCGAGATCGGTGATCTGGAGCAGCGCCTCCCCGCGCAACGTCTCGCGCTCCCCGGAGGGATCCGGGAACAGGGCGCGGGAGCGCACCTGGACGCGCACGGCCTGCGCTCCCTTCGGCCGCTTGCCGAAGCGCGAGAGATCGAGATGGATCGCGCGGAGGCTGTCGGGAGTCGCGGCCGGCTCGCCCCATCGACCGAGCAGCGGCAGTGGGCCGAGCGGCGGCTCCCAGGTCTCGTGCGCGAGGCTCGACGGCATGCTGTCGGCCGGAACCCACGCGCCGCGGATCGTGACGGAGTCGACGTTCACCCCTTCGATCCGGATCCGGGGATCATCGGTGCGCAGCAGGTACCCGCTCGAGGGGACGATCGAAAGTTCCGCAAAGTCATGCGCCGTCGCCACCGTGAGGCGGTCCGCCGTTTCGAGGCGGGCGCCGAGCAGGGACGTCAACCCTGCGCGAAGCGTCAATGTATAGGTCGTGCCGGAGCGGATGCGCCCGCGAATGTGAAACTCCGTGCCGCTGCGCGGGTCGATCGCGAGGTTCGGCACCGGCGGCTCGATCTGCAGGTTTTCGCGGAGCGCCTCGGGATCGACCGGCCCTCCGAGGGTGAGGTCGATGGTCGTCGGCCCCGTCTGGGCGTCGACGAAGCGCGGAGGTCCATAGGAGGCGAACGAGACCTCGACCGGCTCCTCGAGCCCCACCTCTCCGGCGCCGAGCGGGATCCCGGGGGCGATCTCGAGCGAAAGCGATGCGGCGGGCGGGACCGTCCCTGTGGGCCGGAGAGCGAGCAGTCCCCGCTGCTCCGCCTCCTCAGGAGTCGGAATCGGGCCCGATGGCCCGCGCCGTCCGAGAAGCTCGACGATCGCCGCGGAGTCGGGGGCGACGCGCGTCAGGGGAATCGGACCGTCCGGGCCGGCGAAACGGACGGAGTCTTCCGCTCCGGGACGGACCGGCGCATTGAAGAGCAGGTAGATCGTCTCGCCCGGCGCGTAGAGGGAGGCGTCCTCCGGAACGCTTCGGAGCAGGCGGGGCGGCCGGACGAAGATCTCCCACACGACGTCGGAGGGGAGCGTCGAGCCGTCGAGCGCGCGCGTGCCGGCCGGCACCTTGCACGTGAGGCGGCTCGCGGCGGGGACCGGCTCGCGAGGCGCGAACGAAAGGGCGCGGGTTCCGATCCAGGTCGCGCTCCCTTCGATCGGCGGGTCGATCTCGAGCGGGATCTTCTTGCCGTCCGCACGGACCGGGCCGGACGGGCCGCGCTCCCCGAGCGGCTTCATCGCCGAACTGAACAGGACGTCGACGGAGTAGAGCCTCGCCACCTCTCCCCGGGGAGAGGCGAGCGTCACGGTCAGCTCGCCGGGCGCCGGCTCCCCGCGCGGCTGGCTGCGAAGCATCGCGCGACCGGCGAACGAGAGAGCGAGAACGATCCCCAGGGCGATCCAGATGAAGCGGCGAGCGGTCATCGGCTCCTCCATGAATCGGACGGAGAGCGGGCTCCGGCTCCTGCCGAGTCCCTCCCGCCGTCGTCGGTGCCTGGGCGAGGGTACCGCCTGCGCCCGGGGCTGTCATGGATCGCGCGGGCGGCGCGCGGGCGGCACGCGGCTGGCGCGCGGGCGGCCCACCGACCGTCCACGTTCGCTGACGCGCGGGCGGCCACCGACCGTTGGCGTTCGCCGGCGCGCGCGCGCTCGCCGGCGCCCCGATTGACAGGCCGAAGCCGGGCTGCCTAGAGTGGCCGCAAGTTACCCCGTGGAGGCAAATCGTTTGGTGAACGAAAGGACCGAGGTCGCCCTGGTGAGGCTGCTCGTGGCGGCCGCCTGGGCCGACGGCGATCTCTCCCCGCAAGAAACCGAGTATCTCGAAGGTGTGGCCCGCGACGTCGGCCTGGACGCCGCCGAATGGGCCGGCCTGCGCCCGATGCTGGACCGGCCGGTCCCGATCGAGGAGGCCGAGAAGCTCGCCGTCGACTTCGTGACCGGCATTCCGGCAACCGACCGCGAGCGCGTGCTCGCCCGGATCGAGTCGCTCGCCGGCGCCGACGGGCGGCGGAGCGGCGGGGAGAGCCGCCTGCTCTCCCGCATGCGGGAGGCGATCGAGGCGGCAGATGCCAGCGCCGCCCCCACCGTCCTGTCACGCGTTCGCGGCCTCCTCCGCCGGACGGTCCCTCGCGCTCCGATCAGGGAGGACGAGGAGCGCTTCCAACGCGCGCTCCTCTTCGCCGCCATTCACTTTCGCGTGATCCTCGGCGACGGCGAGGTGGCGCCGGAGGAGACCCGCTACCTCCGCCGCCAGCTGCAGGACCGCTTCGGGTTCGGGACGGACGAAGCGGAGCGGATCCTGGGGCTCGTGCGCGCCCGCACCCTCGACGATCTCGATCGCCAGCGCCTGTGCGCCTCGTTCAACCGCGTCAGCGAGATCGAGGAGAGGATCGCGTTGCTCGAGAGCCTCTTCGGCGGGGCCGCCTCCGATGGAGAGATCGACGAGTCGGAGCTTCTCGAGCTGCGCCTGATCGCGAACTATCTCTGGATCGAGGCGCGCGAGTTCCACGACGTGCGCATGCGCAGCGGGATCCGCGTGCGTGAGAATCGAACCGGGGGATCCCTTGGTTCTTGATCTCTCGGTGCTGCCGCCCCGATTGCACGTCGGCACCTCCTCGTTCAGCGCTCCCGATTGGTGCGGCAGCTTCTACCCGGCGGACCTCCCTCCCCACGAGTTCCTGACGCACTACGCGCGCACGTTCCGCACGGTGGAGATCGACGCCACCTGGCATTTCATGCCGGGAGCCAAGACGGTCGCCGCGTGGGAGCGCAAAGTCCCGCCCGGCTTCCTCTTCTCCGCGAAGGTGCCGAAGACGATCACGCACGAGAAGCAGCTTCTCGACTGCGGGGACGACTGGAAGTACTTCCTCGAGACGATGGAAGGGCTGGGCTCGAAGCTCGGGCCGCTGCTCTTTCAGTTTCCGGCCGTTTCGAAACGGCAGGATCCCAAGGAGCACGAGACCGGCTCGGGCTTTCTGCGCCGGCTGGAGGCGTTCCTTCCTTTGCTGCCCGAGGGACGTCTCTACGTCGTCGAGATCCGCAATCCCACCTGGATCGCCTCCCCTCTCTGCGATCTCTTGCGCTCGCGCAACATCGCTCTCGCCCTCGTCGATTACGTGACGATGCCGCAGCCGGAACGCTGGTTCGACCGTTGCGATCCCATCACCTCCGACTTCTCCTACGTGCGCTTTCTGGGCGACCACCACGCGATGGACGAGCTGATTGCCGACAAGCGCGAGAAGGGGGAGAAGACGGGGGACTGGAACGAGCTGGTGATCGACCGATCGGCCGAGATGCGGGCCTGGATCCCGGTCCTCCGCACACTGACCGGCCGCGTTGCCGACGTCTTCTGCTACTTCAACAATCACTACGCCGGATTCGCCCCGGGCTCGGTGGAGCTCCTGCTCCAGATCTGGCGGGAGACCGAGGGGCAAGCGCCAGCCGCGTGAGGAAGGGCGGAACGCGAGGGCCGGCGCAAGGTCAGGGGCCAACGCAAAGGCAAGGGCAAGGGGAAGGCCGAGGGCAAGCCAACGGGGAAGGCCGAGAGTAACGCCGCGGGCAAGCTCAAGGCTGAGAGCGACGCAACGGGCAAGGGTAACGGCAAGCTTCGCGGTCAGCGCACCCGCCCGCGCATCCGCCCGCTCACGCGCCCTCCCACGCACCCGCCGCTCGCGAACTTCGCAGCCCGCCGATTCGGGTCTTGATCTGAATCGAAGTCGCGTCCAACCTCCCTCGGGGGGATCGACGCGGCAGGGGCATTCGAGGTCCGGATGAGCCATTCCAGCGGATTCGCCTTCGTTTTCGTCTCCGAGATCCTGGGCCGGCGCGTCCGGGGCCCCGAGGGGCGAAGGATCGGCAGGGTGGTCGATCTCATCGCGACGAGCGGCGAGATGTACCCCGTCGTCCGCGCGATCGTGATCCGCAGCGGTCGCGGCCCAAGGCTCGCCGCGCCGGTGCCGATCCCCGCGATGCGGGACTCGCGCAGCCGCAAGAGCGCGATCCATCTCGGGACGCGCGAGCTGGTCATCCCGCAACTCGAACCGAACGATTTCCTGGTTCGTGAGCTTCTCCTCGACAAGCAGATCGTCGACGTCCAGGGAGCGAAGGTGGAGCGGGTGAACGACGTCCATCTGCTCGTCACCGACCGAGTCTGGATCGTCCACGTCGACGTCGGCTTCAGCGGGCTCCTGCGCCGCATGGGGGTGGAGAGGGCGGCGCGCCCGATCTGGAAGGCGGTCGGCCGTCCCGAGCCGGAGGACCTGATCTCCTGGAAGTTCGTCCAGCCCCTCGCCGATCCGTCGAGCGTCGGTGAGCCGCTCCGGCTCCGCGTGGAGCAGGCGAGGATCCGCGACCTGCACCCGGGCGAGGTTGCGGACATCCTCGAGGAGCTGGACCGCAACGAACGCGTCGCGATCCTTCACTCGCTGGGTCCCGAGGCGGCGGCGGATGCCTTGGAGGAGGTCGAGGAGGAGATGCAGGCCTCGATCATCGCTCAGCTCGATCCGGAGGTCGCGGCCGACATCCTCGAGGAGATGGATCCGTCCGAAGCGGCCGACATCCTCACCAACCTCCCCGACGCCCAGTCGGAGGAGATCATCGCGGAAGTCGAGGCGCCCGAGCGCGCGCAGCTCGAGCAGCTGATCGAGTACGAGGAGAAGACGGCCGCGTCGCTGATGACACCGGAGTTCGTGTCGGTCGGCCCGACGGCGACCGTCGCCGAGGCGATGGAAGAGGTCCGCCGGATGGCGCCGGAGATCGAGGGGATCTACTACGTCTATGTCCTCGACCCGGAGCACCGGCTCCTCGGGGTGACGACCTTGCGAACGCTGCTCAGGGCGCAGGCGGCCGACAAGGTCGCCGACATCATGGAGCGCCGGCTGGTGACCGTCGGCCCGGACGAGCACCGGCGCGAGGTGGCCGAGGTGTTCCAGAAGTACTCCTTCCTCGGCTGCCCGGTCGTCGATGAGGAGATGCGGATGATCGGCGTCGTATTGATCAAGCACGCCTTCGACGAGCTGCTTCCCGACTTCCGGCGGGAAGGACGAGCTTGAAGGTGCGGGCTCGCGGGGCGGTCCGCGGCATCGGCGCCCGCCTGGGCCTCTTCCTCGCGATCCTCGGACCCGGTGTCATCACGGCGAACGTCGACAACGATGCGGGCGGCATCACCACCTACTCGCAAGCCGGCTCCCGCTACGGACTCGCGACGCTCTGGATCTTCCTGCCGCTCTGCCTCGCGCTGATCGTGGTGCAGGAGATGTCCAACCGGATGGGGGTCGTTTCCGGCAAGGGGCTTTCCGACCTGATCCGGGAGCGGTTTGGCGTCAAGATCACCTTCTATCTGATGGCCGGGCTCCTGGTGACGAACTTCGGCAACATCCTGGCCGAGTTCGCGGGAGTGGCGGCGGCGGGAGAGATCTTCGGAGTCCCGCGCTGGGTCGCGGTTCCGATCGCGGCGCTCTTCGTCTGGGCGATCGTCCTTCGGTCGAGCTACCGGACGGTCGAGAAGGTGTTCCTCGTCGCCTGCACGTTCTACATCAGCTACATCGTGGCGGGAGCCGTGAGCCATCCACCGGCAGGCGAGGTCGCGCATGCGCTGCTCGTCCCCCATCTGCAGGGGGATGCCGACTACCTGATCATGCTGATTGCGCTCGTCGGGACGACGATCGCGCCGTGGATGCAGTTCTACCAGCAGGCTGCGGTCGTCGAAAAGAACATCCGCGTGGAGGATTACTATCTCTCCCGGATCGACACGATCGTCGGATGCCTCTCCGTCACGGTCGTCGCCGTCTTCATCGTCGTCGTTTGCTCGACGAACCTGCACGCCCAGGGGATGCGGATCGAGTCCGCCGCCGATGCGGCGCGCGGCCTCGCTCCGATCGCCGGGCGGTACGCGTCGTTGCTCTTCGCGTTCGGACTGCTGAACGCCTCGGTGTTCGCGGCCAGCATCCTGCCGCTTTCGACGTCCTACACGATCTGCGAATCGTTCGGATGGGAGTCGGGGATCAGCCGTTCCTTCGACGAAGCGCGGGAGTTCTACATCCTCTACACCGCGTTGATCGCGATCGGGGCCGGGGCCGTCTTGATCCCGAAGATCTCGCTGCTCGGGGTCATGTACGTGAGCCAGGTGGTGAACGGCATGGTCCTACCGATCGTCCTGGTCTTCATGCTGATCCTGATCAACGACCGCCGGATCATGGGGGAGCGGACGAACTCTCTCGCCTACAACATCGCCTGCATCCTGCTGTGCGCGGCGCTGGCAGTCCTCGCGATCGGCTCGGCCGTCTTGGTGCTGATCGGCAAGTAGCGGCGAACCTTCACGAGCCCGTAGAGGAAGCGCGGCCGGGTCTCGCTCCCTGCCGCGCCTCTGTCGAAGCTCGATCCCACGAAACTCGATCCGCCGATGAGCCGGGGCCGCCTCTACCGGAACAGCGCTTTGACCTCGCCCCAGCTCGCCTCGCGGATGGCGGTCGCCTCGCACCCGACCGGCCAGGCGCCCATCCTGTCGCACTCGCCGCCCGGCGCGCAGGGGGAGCCCTCATTCAGGCGAAGGTCTCCGCCCGCAGCGTCGCAAAAGAGCGGGTCGTCGCTGATGTTTCCGCGCAGGCCGAGCTGGTCGACGATCGCCGGCGTCCAGTCGCCGCCCGGATTGCCATAGATGTCCACGCAGCTGAAGAAGGCATCGGCGCCGCCCTCGATGGCCGAGCCGCCGTTGTTGAAGGCGATGATCGTGTTCTCGACGCGTAGCTCCACTCCGCAACCGCCGCGGAAGGAGATCGCGCTGCCTTCCTCGGCCTGGTTGTCGTAGAAGGTGCACTGGACCAGTGCAATGTCACCGGGTCAGGTGCATACGGCGCCGCCCGCATAGCTGGAGTTGTCGATGAAGGTGCACCCCTCGAACTCCGCGTACCCGCAGTTCATGATCATCACGGCTCCGGCGTTGCCCGGCGCGCTGTTGTCGCTGAAGATGCAGTCCCGAAAAACTCCGTGAGCCGCCATCTCCACACAGACGGCTCCTCCCCAGGAGGAGTCGCGCCCCCGGGTCATCGTCATTCCCTGGAAGTGCACCTCTTCGCCCTCCCAGATGAGGAACGCCTGCTCCGCCAGCTCGCAGTCGATGACCGTGCGTGTGGGATCGCCGCTCTGCGACCGGACGGTGAGGTCCTTTCCATTGAACCGGATGTCCCGGTTGCCGGGGCCGGTGAAGGTCCCATCGGTCAGCTCGATCACATCGCCGCTGGCGGAACCGTTCACGGCGGCCTGGATCGTCGGGTAGTCGCCGGTGCCATAGGGATCGACGACATAGGTGGCGGCAATCGCCGGCACGGACAGGATCAAAGAGGCGAGCAACGATGCGGCCAGTGCTCGCATGACCTCCTCCTTTCCACTGCCACTGTTCACGCAAGGCTCTTCCAGTCAGCCGGGGGCAATTGTACGCGCTCCACGGTCGTATGGGCGAGAGGTGACTGATGCTAGGTGATGGCACTGAGGCGGCCATGCGGTGTCTGTCGCCACGGCGCTGCGACCGGGCGCGAGCCGGCGAGGGCGGCGGACTGGCCGGGGGCGCGGACCCGCCGGGCCCGCTGCGATCCTTGACCCTCGGTTCGACGGCATCTACGTTCGGCGCTCCGGACGCCATTCGGCAGGAGGAGAGCGCATGAACGAAACGGGAATTCCCTTTCGACAGCTTCCTTGGCAACCGGGTGGGCATCCGCTCGAGCGCAAGAAGAGCCTTCCCGGCGCGCGCGCGGCCATGCTCGCGTTCGAGCCCGGCTTCGCCGATCCGAACTGGTGCGCTCGCGGGCATGCCGGTTACGTCCTCGGCGGAGCGCTGCGCTTCGAACTCCGGAACGGCTCCTTGACCATCGAGCAAGGTGATGGCTTCGAGATCGATGCGGGGACCGAGCATCGAGCCGGCAATCCCGGCTCTGAGCCGGTCGTCCTCTTCATCGTCTCCTGGGATGAGGATGCCGGGTGATGAGGGCGCCGGGTGCGCCGCGCGTGTGCCGGTTGCAGGCGCGCGGAAGCTCCCGCTTCAGGAATGCGCGGCGCGCCTGACGGCCGCTTCGGCGAGTAGCGGCAGGGGATCGATCAGATCGGGGGAGTCGGGCCGGGCGCGTTCGTCGAGAAGGAAAGGGATCTCGGTGCAGCCGAGGATCGTGCCGTCCACCTGTCGAGCGCGCAGGGCGGACAGCGCGCGCTGCGCGTTCGCCGCATGATCGGCTCCCGCCCGGCCTTCGATCACCGCCTCGATCCCCGCGTCGAGGGGAGCCTGCAGGTCTTTTCCCAACGTCTCCGGCTCCAAGCCGCTCTCGCGCACCGGCTGCTCGTAGATCCGCGGGTCGTAGTAGGTCAACACGCCCACCTTCTTCCACCCGCGCTGCCGGACCTCTGCGAGGACGAGGTCGATCAGGTTCAGGACCGGAATGCCGGATGCGGCTTCGAGGTCCCGGGCGAACAGGTGAACCCCGTTCGAGACGAAGACGAGAATGTTGGCATCCCGCCCGATTCGCCTCGCCGTCTCGAGGAGACTTGGCGCGGGCTGTGGAGGCACGAGCAGCTTGCCGGAATCGTCCATAGCCATTGGCGAGCCGCGGTGGAAGTGCACGACCATCGGCGGATAGCCAAGGTTCATGTTGCGAGGCAGCAGCCGCTGGGAGACCTCGAGAACGAGCTGCTGGAAGTGGATCGTCGCTTGGGGCCCGAGGCCGCCGAGGATCCCGATCGTGTTCATGAAAGTCCCTCCCGGCGGCGCCGCGCCGTCACTCCGTCTCCCCGTGCCGTCACTCGGTCTCCCCGCGCCGTCACTCGGTCTTGACGATCCGGATCGTACGTGTCCCACCCGCCGGGTCCGAGGATTGGATCCGGCCGAAGTAGACGCCGCTCGGCACCGGCCGGCCGGCCTCGTCGGTTCCCGTCCATCCCACCACGTACTCTCCCGCGCTCTGGTGCGCGTCGACGAGACGGCGCACCCGCCGCCCCTGCGGATCGAAAATGTCGAACGTCACGGCTGCCGCCCGCGCGATCGAGTAGCGCATCGAGGTTGCGTCGTGGAAGGGGTTCGGCGATGGGGAGCCGACCGCGAGCATCTCGCCGGGAACAGGCGATCCGTTTTGCGCGACGTTGGCCGGAGATTGTCCGATCCGCAGGATCACCACTCCCATGCTCAGACAGCTGACCCACAGGTCGCCGTTGCCGTCGAAGGCGACGGTCCCGAGCTGCCAGTGCTGCAGAGGAGAGCTGCCGTATTGGTACACCGTCCAGTTGGAAGGAACGGCCGGATCTCCGTCGATCAGGCAGACGCCGCTATGAGCCTGGTCGTCCGCGGCCGCCAGGGCCAGCAGCCCGTCCTCCCGCGCGTCTACGCCGCTTACGAAGTTCGCGGGCAAGGGAAC
Source organism: Candidatus Eiseniibacteriota bacterium (assembly GCA_041946735.1). Lineage (GTDB taxonomy): Bacteria > Eisenbacteria > RBG-16-71-46 > CAIMUX01 > VGJL01 > JBHGAY01. The sequence continues at coordinate 28,662 of JBHGAY010000023.1, read as the reverse complement.
CTGGGACGGATCGAATAACGTGAAGGTCGTCCCGTCCCACCGCACGAGCCCGCCCCCGGTGCCGATCCAGAACGTCCCATCCGGCCCGATGTCCAGGCAGGAGATGCCCCCGAGGTCGAAGAAGTAGTTCGGATCGGGGAGCGTGACTGTCGACCAGGTCGACCCGTCCCATTTGTACAGATCGAACCAGCCGGCGATCCAGACATTGCCGTGGCTGTCCGCCTGCATTCCGGGCAGCCCGAGGGGGGCGTACGGTTGAACCGGCTCCCGCACCCATCGTTGCTGCCCTTCGTCGAACCGGTAGATCGATCCATACTCCTCGGCGGAGAAGAGCTTCCCCGCCATGTCCTCCGCGAAGGCGATCCAAAGTCCCACACCCATTCCGGGATTGTTCTGCCAGTTCCAGAAGCCGGTGAACTGCCCGGTGCCGGAGTCCCAGCGCGCGATGCCGTTGCCGCCGAACCAATGGGTTCCCGACCGATCCTGGTACGCGCAGCCCATCGGTTCGTTGCCGGCGAAGGGATACGGCTCGGAGCCGGCATTGTGGTCGCCCCAGTTCCGCCATCGGAGCCCGTCGAATCGCGACAACCCCGCTTCTCCGGTCGCAAGCCAGAAGTAGCCGTCGCGGTCGGTCGACATGCGATCGATCCAGAAGTCGGGGATGCCCGTGTTGTAGGTGTTGTAGACGTGGATCGGCTGCGCACCGGCCGAGAAGCGGTGGATCGCCCCCGCGCTTCCGATCCACACCTCTGCGCCGTCCGCATCGAAAGCGAATCCGGTGACCCTGTCCGAAACGACGGTGAAAGGCGCCCACGCCTGCCCCAGGTTCGTGGATTTGACCGTCTCTCCAACCCAGTTGCCGATGAAGACCGCGCCGGAGCCGTCGACTGCGACCTCCGTGATCGTCGTGTTGCTCAGCGGCGGCGGCGTTCCGCCGAAGAGGACGAACTGGCTGCCGTTCCATCGATAGACCTGGTAGCCCAGGTTTCCCGTGATCATCCAGACCCCGTTCGCCAGATCGGCGGCGTGCGGCACGAGAAGATCGATGTTCTGCCCGCGGAGGATCCAGGACTGCCCGTCGTACTCGGCCACGCCCGGCAAGGTCATGTTGCCGATCCAGACATGATCCTGCCGGTCGACGAGGAGCCCTTGAAGCTGACGCCACGGGTCCTGCCACGGGATGTCGGTCGGTACGCGAAAGGAGCGCCAGGTGGAGCCGTCCCAGACCAGCACCGCTGCATTCTGGTTCTGCACGTTGGTGTTGTTCACCCAGACGCGTCCCGCCGAGTCGATCTCGACCTCGCGAATCACATTATGCAGAAAGGGCGCATTGGCGGTGGTGTACACCGTCCAGGTGTCTCCCCCCTTGTGCACGAGCCCGGCGTCCGTCGCGATCCAGACGCTTCCGTCCTGCGCGAAGGCGAGATCGTTCACGTATTCGCTCGGGATCGGCGTCTCGAAGTTCGAGTAGTCGGTCCATACGTCTGCGGCCGAATCGTAGATGCCGATGCCGCCTTCCTGCCAGAACGGCCAGCGGGCGCCTACCCAGAACCCGCCGTCCGGAGCGAATCGAAGGCAACGGATCTCTTCGCCCGGAATGCCTGAATTGCTGGGACGGAGAACGCTCCAATCCGGCGGCTGCGCGAGAGCCGGCGCCGGCGCCGCGATCCCGATCATCACCGAGATCGCCGGACAGGCGGAAACGAGGAACAGGAGGACGAGCGCCAGGGACGATCGAGGGGCCGAGATGCGGTGCGGGATCATTCGTTCCTCCTTCGGGCGGCCGGGCTCTCCGCCGGCAAGACGGCGATCCGGAAGCAGCTTCCGCCGTCCAAGCGTACCGGCGGAAGGTCGAGGACATCAGGAGTCGAACTGTTCGGTCCTCTGATACCCCGGCGCCATAGGGCGCCGGGGCAGAGGGCTGAAGGCAGAGCGGCTGCGGGCTGAGGGCAGAGCCGTTAGGGACGCAGAGGCAGAGCCGCCGGGCCTGTAAGCCCGGGAAGGAAATGCCCTAGGTCCTATCTCGCGAGCAGAACTCGCGTCCTCCCAAGCTCGCCGTCGCCGCTGAGGCGCAGGTAGTAGATCCCCGAGGCGACCGGGCGGCCGGCGTCGTCACGGCCTTCCCACGTCAAGGCATGATCGCCGGCGGGCTGCTCCTCGCCCGACAGAAGCTGCGCGATGCGACGCCCATCGGCGGCGAACACCTCGAGACTCACCGGACTGCTCCGGACGAGGCGGTAGGCGATCGTCGTGGCGCCGGCGAAGGGGTTCGGCGCCGCGCGCATCGCGATCCCGCCCGCGGCGAAGTCCGTCGACGGGCCGACGTCCGCGGGGTCCTGGGTGCGGTAGGCGCGCATGTCGCTGCCGGTGCCGCAGACGACGAGCGTCCCGTAGCGTCCGATCGCCGGACCGCCGATGTTGATGTTCGGGACCGGCACGCTCCAGCGTTCCGTGAGGTCGGCCTCATAGGATGTCAGGCGCCCGGAGGCGAAGCCGCCGTTCGAGAAGAAGACCTTGCCGCCGGCGTCGACCGCAACGTGAGCCGCGGAGAGGCCGGAGAGCACATCGGTCTGATCGACGATCTCGCCCGTCTCCCGGTCGATGCGCGCGAGCCGGGGCCCGGGGACGATGAAGTAGAGCGAACCGTCCGGACCGGCCGCGAACTCCGCAAAGGCGGAGTATCCGGCCGGAATGTGCCACTTCTCCACGAGCTCGGTCCCCGTGTCGGTGAACGCGTAGTAGTAGTCGACGGCGGGATTGTTCTGCGTCCGCGCAAGGTAGATCGTTCCGTCCGCGCCGCACATCGGGGTGTTCTGGATCAAGAAGCCGCTCATCGTCTCGCTCTGATAGCGGCGGGCGCCGGTCTCGATGTCGAAGCAGACGATCGCGTTGCCGCCCGGAACCGCGTCGGCGACGTAGAGCGCATCCCCGTACAACGCGCCGCCGCAGCTGCCGCTGACCGAGCCGACTCGGGAAGCGTGCCAGACGACGGTGCCGTCGGCCGCGTCGAATCGCCAGATGTCCATGAAGGATGCGACGATGAGATCGCCGTCGGGGGCGAAGACGCAGCCGTCGTAGGGACCGCCGCTCTGCTCGATGCTGCTCACCCAGATCGTGTGGCCGTCCTGCGCGTCGAGGCAGTACATCGGTGCCCACACGCTCGCCCCGTTGCCGGAGCGCGAGGCGTACACCTTGCCGTCTCGCACGCCGGCGATCCAGGGAGTCCAGTCGCCCTCGTCGGCGGGAAGCTCCACCGCCCAGCGCTCGCCTCCGGAAATGAGATCCATGCAGACGACGTAGGCGTCGTGGACCTGGCCCGGCCAGTTCGCCTGGCGGACGGTGAAGACGTCATCTCCCTCGATGACGGGGAGCCAGGCGATCAGCGACGTGCGAGCCCCCGACCAGGCGACGGTCGCGGAGGTCGGCCCGGTCTCGCTGGTCAGTCCGTTGCGCTGCGCGTTGCCACCCTTGTTGTTCCAGTCCGCGGCGGCGGCCACCGCAAAGGCACCCGAGAGGATCAGAAGCGTCGAGAGGGCGGTGGCTGCAAGCGCCACGCCGATTCTGGCGTTCGATGGAAGCTGCCCTGCGGACTTCCGCGTTGCTGTCCTTGCCATGGCGAGGTTCCCCCTGGTTGCTGCTGGCGGAAAGACGATGCGACCATGTGCCGTTTCAGCGGTCCCGATTCTAGCGGAACCGGCATCGCGAGGGAACGCAGGAATCGGTGAGGGAACCGCTAAGGATCTCGTGAGGGAACCGCAAAGGGATCTCGCGAGGGAATCCGCTAAGGATCTCGTGGCGAGTCCGTAAGGCTCGGAAGGACGTCCGCTGATCACCGCCAGCGCGCGATGCAGATCGACGGCTTACCTCCCGCTTCGAGGAATACGCCGCCAACATACAAGTCGCCGTCGTAAGCCTGGATTGCGGCTACGCCGGCATCCTCGGTGCTGGACAGAAGGCCGGAACCGGGGGAGCGCCAGGCGATCCCGTCCCAGGCGGAGAGCATGCGGAACGGACTCGGGCAGCTCGTTGCCCCCTGGTGGCCGAACATCCCCCCCACGATCAGGGCGCCGTCGTGGACGCCGAGAGACAGCAGACATGTCATCGGGACGCTGCCGCCCACCCCAGACCAGGAGCTTCCGTTCCAGCGCAGGACCCGCTCCGACGCCGATCCGCCCGACCGGCAGATGTCTCCGGCCGCGACGAGGTCGCCTTCGAAGACGGTGAGCGCGGTCACCGTCCCTTCGATTCCCGAGCCGACAGGCTTCCAGTGCGATCCGTCCCATGCGGCGACGCCGACCGTCCCGGCGCCGATGTGGCCTGCCGCGTAGAGGGTGCCGTCGTGGACGAGAAGGGCGCGCACCGGACCGTCGAGCCCGCCCGAGAGAAGCGACCACGAATCGCCGTCCCAGCGCGCGACGTTGGGGCATGAGCCTCCCGCACAGAGATTGAAGCTGCCCCCGGCGATCAGGTCTCCTTCGAAGACGGCGAGAGCGCGGACCTCGTCATCCGCTTCGATCCAGGTCGCGGGTCCGAGCGGAGTCCAGGACGAACCGTCCCAGGAGGCGACCATGTAGCGCTCCGGTCCCTTCGCCATGGCGGCGCGTCCGGCCGCGATCAGGTTCCCGTTCCACGAAGTGAGCGCCTGCACGGTCTCGAGGCCGCTGGAGTTCCCCAGCGCCCGCCAGCTCGTTCCGTTCCATGCGGCGACCGCGTCTGCGGGCATCGAGCCGACGTGATTGAACAGGCCGCCCACGATCAGCTCGCCGTCGTGCACCGTCAAGGCGAGCACGTCGCCGAAGGGAGCCGACTCGTTGCCGAATCCGTCCCACCAGTGTGAGTCCTCGGGGTTGTCGCCGATCGTGACGGCCGAGACCGGGTCCGAGATCGGAGACCAGTTGCCCGCTTCGTCGGCGGTCCGAACGGAAAAGAAGTAGAGGGTCCCTGGCGCCAGGTCGAGGACGAACGCAACCTGCGTCGTGCCTGCTTCCTCGGGAGCTTCGACATTGCGTACCAGGGTGCCGGTATCCCAGTTCTCCTGCGTGATCCATCCGGTGGAATATCGAATCTCGTATTCGGCCGCCGTCCCGGTGTTGCCGTCATCCCCGGGGGCCGTCCAGGCGAGGAACACCCCCGTCGGATGGACCTGGACGGTCAAGATCGCGGCCTGCGCGGGCGCCACGCGATCGGCTGCCGGCGAGTCGTCGTCAGAGCAGCCGCCGAGCGGGAGGCCGACCAGGAGAACGGCGAGGGGGACGAGGGAGGCGCGAAACATGGCGGGGATCGGTCGAGCGAATCGCGGGCGACTCGAGGCAGCTCTCCGGGAGCGGTGCGGCCGCATCGGAATTCTCATCTCCTTTCCGACTTTGCCCCTCGACTTCCGACCCTGCCCTTCAACTTCCGGCTATTCGATCTGTGCAAGAGGAAAGGCTACGAGAATGTCGCCTTTCGTACAAGCCCGGCGCTCGCCAGCCCGGCGCTCGCCAGCCCGGCGCTCGCCAGCCCGGCGCCCGCCGGGCCGGCCGTCATCGGCGTACTCGATCCGGCCGCCTGCCGGCCGAACGCGTTGACGATCCCCGTGCGGTCGCCTATCATCGATATCGCTCACGATTGCATGTCGCACTCGCACAACGGCGACGGCCGACGAACCCACAAGGAAGGAGATGCCAGGTGCGCACCCCCGGCAGATCGATCCTCCTCGGCTCGCTCCTCGCAATGCTCGCCGCCGCCAGCGCCTCCCAGGCGCAGAACTGGCGGCAGGACGACTCGATCTTCAATCCCAGCGGGATTCCTTCGCTCACCTTCTCGCAGCCGCGCTTCGCCGATCTGGATGCGGACGGGGACATGGACCTCATGCTCGGCAGCACCGAGACGACGCTCCTCTATTACGAGAACACCGGGACGCCGGTCGCGCCGAGGTTTGCCCCCGGCCCCGACATCTTCGCTCCCGTCGGACCGCTCGACGCGGAGGTCGGCGTCTGCGGGGACCTCGACGGCGACGGCGATCTCGATCTCGTCACCGGGGGCTTCTACGGGCTGATCTTCTTCGAGAACACGGGAACCGCGACGGCTCCGGCCTTTCTCCGGCGCACCGACCTCTTCTCCGGTCTCGTCACCGGCCCCAGCCCCGTGCCGGCCCTCGCCGACCTCGACCAGGATCACGACCTGGACTTGGTCGCCGGTCTGAGCGAGAGCGGAATGATCAAGTTCTTCCCCAACATCGGGACGCCCGGCGCCCCGGCGTTCTCCGAGGCCCAAGCGCAGTCCTGGTTCGACATCGGCCTCTACGCCTATCCCTACCTGGTCGACCTGGACGGCGACCTCGACGTCGACCTGGTCGCCGGCCGCGACGAGCATGGTTTCGTCTACTACAGGAACGACGGCAATCCGACGGCCTGGGCCTGGGTCGAAGACCCGAACGTCTTCGAAGGACTCGGCGCATCGACCTATTGGAACTCTCCGTCCTTGAGCGATCTCGGCGGCGACGGCTTGCCGGACCTCGTCTTCGGCACGAGCGCCGGAAGCTTGCAGTACTACGTCAATGGCGGCCCGCCGGCCGATCCCGTCTGGGTCGTCGACACCTCGCTCTTCGGCGGCGTGCTCGACGTCGGCGCGGCCAGTTCGCCGTTCCTCTACGATTTCGATCGCGATGGAGACCTCGATCTCGCGAGCGGCAGCCAGCTCGGCGACATCAAGTACTACGAGAACGTCGGGACGGTCGAGGCGCCCGCATGGCTCGCCGCGCACCAGCTCTTCGTGGACATCGATCATTCCATCTACTCGGCGATCGCGCTCGGCATGCTCGACGGGGACGATCTTCCGGATGCCGTGGTCGGCGACCTCTCGGGCAACCTGTTCTTCCACCACAACACCGGATCGGGCTTCGTGTACGACCCGAGCGTGTTCGCCGGGATCAACGTCGGCGCGTGGTCGGTCCCGCGCCTGGTCGACATGGACGGAGACGGCGACCTCGACCTCGTGGTCGGGAACGAAGCCGGCCGGCTGCGTTACTTCCAGAACGTCGGCGAGGAGACGATGGCGTGGCAGGAGGTCCCCTCGTACTTCGGGTCGATCGACGTCGGATCGAACTGCTCGCCGACCCTCGCGGACTACGACCGGGACGGCGACATCGATCTGCTCGCGGGCACGCTCTCGCACGAGCTCCGCTTCTTCCGGCACGTAGGGACCGCCTGGCAGGAGGATCCGACGGTCGTTGCGGGCCTCGTGGTCGGGCAGAACGCGGCTCCCGCGTTCGGTGACCTGGACGGCGACCATGACCTCGATCTCACCGTCGGCAACTACTCCGGCACCTTCAACTACTTCGAGAATACCGGGGCGTCCGGCATCGCCGCGGAGGAGATCGGGCTGGGACCGGCGGACCTCCGGGCCAGCCCCAACCCGTTCTCGGGACGGACGACGTTGACGTTCGCACTGGCCGAAGCTTCCGTCGTCGATCTCTCGGTTTTCGACGCGGCCGGGAGGCGCGTCCGCAGGCTCGTCCTGGGACCGCTCGGCGCCGGGACGCACGCAGTCGCGTGGGATCGTACCGGCGAGGAGGGCGCCGCGCTCTCGAACGGCGTCTACTTCTGCCGCCTGCGAGCCGGCGGGGCGAGCAGGACGGTTCGCGTGATCCTCTTGAAGTGACGGTGACGGAGGCGAAGGGTCGCTTTCGCCTTCATCGCAGCACGTGAACCCTGCCTCGACAGAGGGTGCCGCCGAGGGTCGCGCGCAGGAAATAGACGCCGGGCGCGACCCGGGCGCCGGAGTCGGCCCGCAAGTCCCAAGTCGTCGCCACCGTACCGGGACCGAGGGGCAGCCTGCGCACCTCGCGGCCGGCTACGTCGAAGATCTCGATCCGGTCCTGGGCGCCGCGCATCGGCCGGGTGAGCCCGCGGAAGCCGATACGGACGTCGTTCACCGCCACGCTGGGGGCGGCGACGAGTCGCACCCGACCATCGAGCGAGGGCTCCTCCGTAGAGGCGGGGGCGACGAGGCTGCGGCGGACGTGGATCTCGTTGGGATCCCTCCTCGAGTAGACGAGATCGCGGGCCTCGAACCCGAGGATCGAGGCGAGCGTCATGTTCTCTCCCGGGAAGGACTGCACGAGCTGGAACGACGATCCTCCGAGGTAGCGGTAGACGCTCGTCGTCCCGTAATCGGTCATCATGAGGTCGGCGCGAAGATCGTCGTCGAGGTGCTCGACGACCGGCAGGCCGTAGCCCGGCGCCGTGCAGAGATAGTCCAGATCGTCGGTCGCGCGACGATACGAGTAGATGAAGGTGTTGCCCCATTCGAAGCCGACCCACATCACGGCGATCTCCGGATCCCCGTCCGCGTCCATGTCCTTGATCGTGAAATGGTTGAACTCGCTCATCGGGCTCTCGTGCAAGAAGCGGCGGATCGGTCCGAAGGACCCGTCGGGACGCGACAGCCTCCAGCGAATCTCCGGCAGCCATTCCGCCGGACGCCATCCGGACGCGAACACGTCGGCGAGACCGTCGAGGTTCAGATCGTAGAGGACAGCCATGTTCGCGGCGAACGTGTTGGGCGGCTCTCCGGTGAGGCGCAGCAGGACGGAGTCGGGCGTCGAGAAGAGTCCCGTGACCATGCCATGGTGGAGGAGAAGAAGATCCGCGTCGCTTCCCCGAACCATCAGATCGGGAACCGAGTCTCCTGGAAGCCGGCCCACCGAGAGGATCGTGGATTGCAGCGGGATCGTGAACCCCGAGTCGACGAGCTGCCCAGAGCCGTCGTTGCGCCACAGGCGAAGCAGGCTTTGGGTTTCCTGAACGAGCAGGTCCGGCCATCCGTCCTGATTGTCATCGAGGGCTGTGAACGCGCCCCACAGATACCCGGGGAGCATCTGGCCGGCGGTGAACATTCCCGTGGAGTCGGCACGGTAGACCACGTACTGGGAGGCGGTGTTGGACGCGATGACCTCGTCCGTTCCGTCCCGGTCGAGATCGGCGACCCGCAGGCCGAGCTGGCGTCGGTCGACGGGGGTGACGATCGGATCTCCGAACCAGGTGTCGGCAAGGGCGGCGGAGAGACCGAGAACGGCCGAGAAGCCGAGTGGGGCGATCAGCAGAACGAAGACGAGCGCAAAAAACCGGCGACGCTGCGGCGACGACGACCGGAACATCTCGAAGGACCCCTTCTGGAGACGAATGGGTGATCGATGGAAATGTCCCTGCCGGATCGGCGACTCGCCGGCCGGCGGGACCTGGTCACGCACGATTCGCAACCCTGATTCTAGACTCCGCCCGGGCGTCTTTGAAGCGACAACTGCGAATCGATGGGGGCCGGTCGGAACGCGTCCGTGTATGCTCGCATGTCCCGCAGCCGTGAAGCGATGCCACCCGGCTCCGCCCCAATTTGGAGGAACGACCGATGCCTGACCTTCGAGACATGCTTTTCGCCGATGTCCCGCTTGCTGAGTGGACGCCAAGCGACGAGGTGGTTGCGGCGGCTGCGGGATCCGAGGCGTGGCGCGGCTTCGAGGACGCGCGCGGCGCGCTGGCGCGGGGCGATCGGAACGAAGCTGTCCGGCTGCTGCGCGAGATCGCGGGCAGGAGCGACCTGGAATCGAGGCAGACGCTGCAGGCGTGGCACTTCATGAGGGAGATGGGCGTGGAGCCGGGGCCCGGGGAAGGCAAACGCGTGCGCGGCGTCGTGCTGGAAGTCCATCTTCCGGAGGGTCTCGACACGCTCGCTGCCTATGCGGATCGTACGGCCCGGTTCCTCCATCACGGGGGCGCGGTGATCCTCTGGGAAGCTGCGGGATCGGACGCCACGATCGACGGCCTCATCGACGCGCTGATCGAGGAGGGGCAACGGGTCGCGGACGTCATCGGACCTTGGGCGGGCGCGAGGCGTGGCGCTCCGCCGGCAGGCAGCGCCCGCATCAACATGCTGACCGCCTCGGGCCTGCACTTCGGAGAGGCGCCGCTCGACGTTCTCTCGAAAGATCCGATGGGAGGGCCGGTGATTGCGGCGGGAACCCGTCTCATGCGTGCGCTGATCGAGCGGAGAGCTTGATCCTCGGGTCTTGCGGCTACGTCATCACCCGCTCGCCGAAGCGCTTCTCCTCCTGGCGCGGCGGATGCCGCAGCGCCAGGCTGTAGGCTTAGCCTGGTCGCCGCTCAGTCGCCGATCCTCACCTCTCCGACCTTCTTCCAATCGTCCCGCAGGCGGTTCGACACCATCTCGTCGAGCCAGGCGACCGGTGCGTATGGCTCGACGCCGAGCCGGAGGTAGATGTCGTACATCCCCGGGATGGCGATCTCGGGAACGTGCAACCACAGCTCGTCGCGATACACCTCGCCGGGCTTCCACAAGAAGTCCGGATAGAAGGTCGCGAGAGGGCGGAATGGTTGGCCGAAGCGCGTCATCCGCTTCCCGCTCGTAGCATCGATCACGCGAAGCAGGCGGCCGAGCACAGGAACCCCGTAGCGGCCGTCTTCGGTGTGGTGCTGCACCTTGATCTCCGCGCCGGCCGGCAACCGGTACGGCTCCTCGGTCCTCCGCCACAGGAGGTCCAAGCAGAGCCAGCCGTCGATCGGCGCGATGGAATCGCGCGGCGCGGCGCGCAGCAGCGCCACCGGCCCGGCGCGCAGGATCGGCGCGTTCCCCGGATCCTCAGTGCGCCACTCGGGGGGCGGCCCCTGCGGCAGCGCGACCGTCGGTCCCGGGTCGTGCACCGCGTAGAGTGCGATACCATCCGCGTCGTAGACCTTCTCGAAGAGATCCGGCGCTCCGTCGAACTTCTTCCGCTGCCGTTCGTAGGCGAGCGGCGAGATGAAGACGTAGTAGGCGTCGACGAAACTCCCCCAGCTCTGATTGAGCAGGATCATGTCGACGCCGTACCGGCGAAGCACTTCGAAGGTGCGGGCCGGCCCGACCGAGCCGTTCAGCGCTTCCTGGACGTCGCGCAGGCGGTCGTCGACGGTCGAATCGGACGGCGAGGAGTGCTGCTGGAACGGCGAGACAGCGTCGTGGTGCGTGTAGGCCGGGATCGCGTAGCTCGAAATCGGGTCGGAGAGGATCGTCAGGCGCTGCGGATAGCGGTGTTCGAGGAAGTCCAGCGCCGCGACGAGAGGCTGGCTCTCCTCGTATTGCCGCCGCAGCTTCTCGGGCACCGCCCACGACGATCGCGTCGCGATCGCCTGCCCCGTGAGCCCGCCCGCCACGAGCAGCAGGACGAAGCCGGCTCTTGCCCGCCGCCACGCCGTTCGCCCGCCGGCGGGCGCTGGCTGCGCGAGCGTCCGCGCCGCACGCAGGGCGCAGAAGGCGAGTGTCCCGGCGAACGGGATCGTCAGGATCACGCGGAAGAGCATGCTGTGCGCATGCGCCTCGACGACCACTCGCACGATCGGCGGCACGAAGAGGATCGCGAGCGGCACGAGCGTCGAGTAGGCAAGGAAGCCCGCCCCGCGGTCCCGGCGCGCGACCGGCAGCAGCGCGAGGCCGAGCGCCGAGCCGACGATCCCCGCGATCCCGAACCGGTCGATCAGATAGGCCGGATGCAGTACCGGCCATCCGGGCGCGACGAGCAGCACCCCGTAGAGATGATCGAAGAGGGGATTCCCGATGCTCGCGCCTCCCCTCAGCTTGAGCAGCACGGCCGGGACGATCAGAACCGTCGCCGCGACGACCGTCAGGATCGTGTCGCGACGCTCGCTCGCCGAGGCCGCCCGATCGACGAGCACGGCGAGACCCGCGCAGCCGAGCGCGAGCAGCACCTGGAAGCCGCTCAGCAGGTGCATCGGGATCAGGATCGCGGGGCCGAGAGCCGCGAGCCCGAGAAGCCATTTGCGCCGTTGGCGTGCGGCGCCGGCTCCTGCGTGATCCGGGTCGCGCGCCGCCTGCAGACCCCGCGCGAGAAGAAGCAAGGCTCCCCATCCCACCACCCAGCCGAAGCGGCTCGCGTAGCCGAGGTTCTGGATGAAGCGGTCGGAGGTGAAGAAGGTCGACGCGACGAAGATCAGCGTCCCGAGCACGGCGACCTTCTCGCCGAGCCAGGCGCGATAGAGGGCGGCGAGCCCGACGATCGCGAGCGGCGCGAGCAGCATCGGCAGCCAGCGCCAGGCGTCGGTCGGCAGCGTCCCGGAGAGCCGGCACATCGCGGCCACGATCGTGTGGAACGTCCCCCGCCGCGGATCGGGCGGCGTGCCGGGAGGAACCGCGTAGATCGGCGAGGCGGGGGAGAGGTCGCCGGTCTCGAGCGTCTCGTGCACGAAGGCGACGAAGTCGAGCGAGTCGTGCACGGGGCCCAGTGAGCCGCCGCTTCGCGCCATCAGCAGGAACGCGAACGCGCCGAGGAGGATCAGGAAGAGGTGGTAGCGCCTTCCCTTCGGCCGGCCATCGGGCGCGGCCAGGGCCGTCTGCGCCGCCTGCCGCTCGCCCCGCCCCGCTCGCGCCCGCGCTCGTGCCCGCGCCCGCGCCCGAGCCCGAGCGACGGTGCCGGCCGCCAGAAGGAGCAGGGACACGGAGAGCAGGATCCACGACCAGGGGCCGATGCGCATCCCGGCCGCTTTGCCGGCCATCGCCGCGAGCCCGCTGACCGCCGTCGAAAGCAGGAGAGCGACCGGGATCTGCTCGGCCGGGCGCAGCGAACGCCGGAATGCAGGGACGAACCCCACGATCCCCAGTCCGGGGGCCAGCAGCAGGACGCCTCCGAGCAGGAGGAAGAGCAGCTTGACGAGTAAGTTCTCCAATCTCGGTCCGTTGGCGGGACGCGACGATCGCTCGGGCCGGATCGCGCGCGCTCCCGGCGCACGGGATCCGAGGCTAGCACAGCCTCTGGAGCGGCGGCGAGGAAAGCGGGGGCGGGACAGGGGCGGGCCAGGGACCGGCGCGGTCCCTGGATCGGAAGGGGTTGCCGGCGCCGGCGGACGCATCGTCCGGGCGTGCCACGTGGCGCGCGGCGCCGGCTGACGCATCGGCCTGGGGTGCCACGTGGCGCGCGACGCCGGCGGACGCATCGTCCTCGCGTTCGAAGCCGCCTGCGGCGCCGGCGGACGCATCGGCCCCGCGTTCGAAGTGCCGTGCAGCGCCGCCGGCCGCGCTGTCCCCGCATTCGAAGCGCCGTGCACCGCCGCCGGGCCCATGGTGCGGGCGCAACATCCGGCACGCAGCGCCGCGGGCCGCATGGGATCCCGCGTACAGCGCGGCACGCAGCGCCGCGGGCCGCATCGTCCCCTCGCATCGGGCCTCGCGCAGCGCTGCCGGACTCAGGATCCCGCCGGAACTCCCGCCTGCAGGCGCTGCGGGACCTATTGTCCCCGCGTTCGAAGCGCCATGCAGGACTGCCGGACATGCTGTCCCCGTTTTCGATGGTGCCAGCAGGACGAGCGGGCTGGAGAGAAAACGCGGAAAACGCGGCCAGCGCTGCGGAAGATCCCATCGTAGGCACGGAAACGGTCACCTGCAGCGCTGCACGCGGCGCGATGCGCCGGGACAGAACGTCACGCAGCGCCGGAGGAGGCGTTGAAACGCGGGACAGCCCGTCCCCCGGCGCCGCCGGAGCGGTCGGACGTCGGGACCGGCGCGTCCGCCGCCGCTGCGGGACGCATCGAAACGCGGGACAAGACGTCCAGCAGGGCTGCAGACCCTACTGTCACGGGGGGATCGCATGGCCAGCAGCGCTGCGAGGGGCACCGAACGCGGGGTCAGCAGGTCCTGCAGTCCCGTCGAACGGGCTGTAGCGACGCGCTTCCTTGACAGTTGCGCCGCCGCCGGACTTCCGAGGCGGGCCAGGCAGGGGCTCGAGATTCTTCCGGGAACGCCACCGCCGGACACGGGGCGCATTGTTACGCCCCTCGCCGCCGCGCCTCCTATACGATCCTCGCGTGGACTCGAACATCGCATCCCGGGAGCGGGAGGTCGTCGTCCTCTTCCTCTGTGGCGGACAGGGGAGTCGGCTCCGCTCGGTGACCGACCGGCCGAAAGCGGTCCTGCCGGTCGCCGGATGGCCGCTCCTGCGCTACTCCCTCGAGCGCGCGCGGGCGCTCGATCCCGCGCGCATCGTGTTCCTGACCGGCTATCGCGCGGCGGAAGTGGAGAGCGTTTTCGGTCCCGCCGGGCCCGACCGGATCTTCCTCGCGGAATCCTCGCCGTTGGGGACCGCCGGCGCGCTCGCCAGCGCTCGCGCGGTCGCCGGCGCCCGCAACTGGGTCGCCAACGCGGACTCCTTCGTGGACGTGGACGCCCCGGCGGTTCTCGCGGCGCACAAGCCGGGCACGGCGACGATCGTGGCCGTCTCGGTCGGCGCGGACCGCTCGGACTACGGTGGGCTCGAGATCCGCGCGGATGGGACGGTCGAGCGCTTCTTCGAGAAGGGCGCCTCCGGAGCGGGCTGGATCAACGCCGGCGTCTACGTCCTCGACCGCTCGATGATCGAAGAGATCGACGAGCGGCCGGGGAGCCTCGAGCAGGAGGTTCTGCCACGGTGGGCGCGCGAGGGGCGGCTCCACGCCTTCCGCTCCAGCGCCTACTTCCTGGACATCGGGACTCCGGATCGCCTGGCCCGGGCGGAGCGCGAGTTCGCCGAGATCCGAAGGCGTCTCGAGCAGGACGCCGCCGCATCTTCCGCTTCCGCCGACGATTGACGGGCCGGCCGAGCCGGCCGGAGCGGCGGCCGCCCCCTGTTGCCTGCTTCCGCCCCTTCCGCCCGCCCTTCGCCGCCGGCCGCTCCGAACGATTCTCCGTCGCCAATCACAGGCTCCGCTTTTCCGCCCCGGCCGGGAGGCCGATACTCCGGGTAACGTGCGTTCGGATCCGCGGACGACAGGACGCGGGCAGCCGGTAGGCAGAGGGGACGCAGAGGGTAGGCAAGAGGGGACGAAGAGGAAGGAGTCGCGACGTGAAGGGAAGGATCTACGTGCTGGCCCTCGGGGCGCTGGTCGCCGTACTGGCGCTCGGGTGCGCACAGGGTTTCGCGATGCGCCACGGGGGGATGTGCGAAGGCAAGGGCGGCTGCCAGCAGGCGTGCTTGCACCAGCGGGCGGCGATGCAGCAGACACAGGCGCAGCAGCCTCAGCCGGCGTGCCCGAGCCACGCAGCCGCAACGATGCCTCGAGCGGGCGGATCGCAGATGGGATGTCCTCCGGGCTGTCCGATGGCGGGTGGGCAGCAGTCCATGGCGCGTGGGCAGCAGTCGATGGGGTACGCGGCGCAGGCCGCGATGTCCGCGCGATTCGGCACTCCGATGAAGGCGTCCGCCGGGATGGGCATGGGGTGCCCGTCAGCGACGAGCGCAGGCTGCCCGGACGGGAAGATGGAGCGCACGAGGCGCATCCCCGATCCGGCCGGCTGGGGATACATCGAGCGGCCCGTGCGGCGTCACCATCGGGACAGGATATGGATGCATCGCGGCGGTGAGAACTGCCCGTGCGGCGGCCCTTGCTGCCGTGCCGGCATGAGCGCTCCCGCGCCGGAGCCGATGCAGAGGGGCCATCGCCGCGTCGCGCCGTACCGAGGCGGGATGAAGATCGCCCCGCCCGCTCCCGTTCCGCCAGCGCCGCCCGCGGCTCCCGCGCCGCCGCCGCCATCGGAGCATCACGAGTAGCCCGATCCAGGGCGCCTCGTTCCAAAGCTGCAAGGGAGAGGGCCGGCTGCAATGCCGGCCCTCACTCTAGCTCGCGCGCTCTCTCACTGACTCGCTCGCTCGCTCTCTTGCTCGTCCTCTCTCATTGGCGCGCTCTCTTGCGCGCTCTCGGGCGCTGCTCGCTCCGGCGCGCTCTCCGGCGCGCTCTCCGGCGGTCTCTCTCTCGCGCGCACACTCACTCCACCTCCGGCACCTCCAGGCCCACCGCCCGCATGAGAGCGAGCGCGTTCGACTTCGTCACAACGCCCGGCCGGAGCCTGTAGTCGAAGCGGATCCGTCCCTCGAGGATCGTGTCCTCGAAGTGGACGTTCGCGGCGCGCGGCGCGAGCGAGTCGGCCACGCGCGCGAGGGCGAGGTCGTGCGTCGTGATCAATCCGACCGCTCCACGATCCAGCAGCCCTCGCACCACTGCCTCGGAGCCGATCCGGCGATCGTGCGAATTCGTCCCGTGCAGGATCTCGTCGATCAGGAACAGCAGCGGAAGCGGGCCTCCGGCGATCTCGACCAGCGTGCGCAACCGCGTGATCTCCGCGTAGAAGTGGGAGGTCCCTTCCTGGAGCGAGTCGACCGGCCGGATCGAGGCGCCGATCGCGAGCGGCGAGATCGCAAACCGGCGCGCGCGCACTGGGGCGCCCGCGAGAGCCAGGATCGCGTTCACGCCGACCGTCCGCAGCAGGGTGCTCTTTCCCGACATGTTCGATCCGCTGACGACCAGCAGGCGCATGTCCGGACCGAGCGAGACGGAGTTGCGCACGGCGCGCGACGCGGGGATCAGCGGGTGCGTCACCTCTTCCGCTTCGAAGCGAGGCTCGCCGCCTCGCCGCTCCGCGATCGCCGGCGCGTCGAGAATCTCCGGGAACGGATCGCCCGGGTGCTCGTGCGCGTAGGACGCGAAGGAGACGAGCGCCTCGACCTCGCCGACCGCGCGCAGCCAGCCCGGCACTTCCGCGCCGTTTCTCGCCCGCCAGCGATCGATCGCGGCCGCGAACTGCGTCTGCCATCCGAGCAGGAAGGCGAACGGCGCGAAGAAGACATTCTTGCGCCACTCGTCGGTCTCGATGAGGCGGGCGAGCCCCGCGATCCGCCGGGATGCGGACCGTCCCGACAAAGATCCCGCGAGCGCCTGCATGCGCGGCGAAGCGAACCCCTCGCGCTCGACCCGGGAGAGGATCCGGGCGAGAAGGTCGAGTTCGCGCCCCGGCTGCTCCACGTCCCGCAGCACGCGGACGACCGGCCGTCTCGTCACCTGCCCGAAGGCGAGCTGGACGGCGAGGGCCGCGAGGAACGGGAGTGGCCCTGCGCCGAAGGCGGCCCAGCCGAGGACTCCGGCGGTCGTCGCCGCGGAGGTGAGCGCGGCGCCGATCGGCACCCAGGGCGACACGAGGCTCGGTGGCGCGGAGGCCCACCGCTCCAGCGCTTCGGGATGGATCGTCCCGGCGATCTCCTCCCCTTCGACGGAGAGGTCCTCGCGCAGATCGAGGCGGTCGCGGAGGTCCGCGACGGCGGCCTGGCGCTCGCGGACCTCGCCGCTCGAGGCGGGGGCGAGCAGCCAGGAAGCGAGAGTGTGCTCGCCGATCGACGTACGAGCGGCGCAGAGCAGCTGGAAGAGCGACGCGGGGCCGAAGATGTCGAGGTCCTCGGCATACGGGTGCGCACGATCGAGGTAGGCCTCACCGGCTGGGCCGGAACCGGCCCACGTGTCGTCGATCCGCCGCAGACCGGCCTCGTAGAACGCCGTCGCGCGCTCGGCCCGCCGGCGCGCGCGGATCGCCCGGTCGTGGGCGACGATCAGCCCGATGAAGGCGATCGCGGGGAGGATGCACCAGGCCGGGGGGAACAGGCTCGAGAGGAAGGCCAGCCAGAGCATGACGAGGAGCGCCAGGAACAGGACGAGGCGCGCATTCGCGAGCAGGAGATCCCGCCGGGACAGCGAACGTCGCCGCTGGGCGCGGTCCGCGAGACGCTGCTCGTAGAGAGCGCGCGTATCGCTCGCGGGCCCGGTTTGCGGCGCCGGCGTCCCCGGCGCGATGGTCTCAGTCGTGGAAGGTTGCATCGGGGGTCGATGATGCCGCTCGGGAGCCCGCGAGGGGAAGGAGAAAGGCGCGGGCGTTGACACCCCTGCGGCCCTCCCGGAGAATGGCCGCAAATGATCCTCCGTGCCAAGGCCCCGCTCCGGATCTCGTTCTGCGGAGGAGGGACGGACGTCTCTCCCTATCCGGAGCAACGAGGCGGAGTCGTCCTCTCGACCACGATCGACAAGTACGTCTACGCGACGCTCCGGACGCGCGCCGACCGGGTCGTGTCGCTGACGAGCCTCGACTACGACACTACGCGCACCTTCCCGCTCGACGACCCGCTCCCCCTCGACGGCGATCTCGATCTCTTGAAGGGGGTGGTGAACCACTTCCGCGAGCGGCTGCTCGCGCGCTCGCGAGGCCCGGCGGGCGGGTTCGACCTGCTCGTGCATTCCGATGCGCCGCCCGGCTCCGGCCTCGGCTCCTCGTCGACGCTCGTTACGGCGCTCGTCGGCTTGATCCGTTCCTGGCTTCGCGAACCGCTCGGCAACTACGAGATCGCCGAGCTGAGCTACCGGATCGAGCGGACCGATCTCGCGATCCCGGGAGGGCGTCAGGACCCGTACGCGGCCACCTTCGGCGGCTTCAACTGGATCGAGTTCCACCGCGACCACACGATCGTCAATCCGCTGCGGATCCGCCGCGACGTCGTCAACGAGCTCGAGTACTCGCTTCTGCTCTGCTACAGCGGCGCGAGCCGCCTGTCGGCGAGCATCGTCGAGAGTCAGACACGCTCCTTCATCGACGGGAATCCCCTGGTCGTCCGGAGTCTCGATCGCATGAAGGATCTCGCGTCCGAGATGAAGGCGGCGCTGCTGCGCGACCGCGTCCGTCGCTTCGGGGAGCTTTTGCGGGAGGCGTGGATCGCGAAGAAGGATCTCGATCCGGGGATCACGAACGAGCGGATCGATCGGCTGCACGAAGCGGCGATCGCCTCGGGCGCGATCGGCGGCAAGCTGCTCGGCGCGGGAGGCGGCGGCTTTCTGCTCCTCTTCTGTCCGTTCGAGCGGAGGCAGCCGGTCGAGCGCGCGCTCGAGGCGGAGGGAGGACGTATCGTCCCCTTTGCGCTGGAGGACCGGGGACTGCAGACGTGGATCGTCCCGCCCGAGAACGGGGAGAGCGCTTGAGGATCGCCTACGTCGGGACCGCATGGCCGATGCGGGGCGGCATCGCTCAGTACAACGCGCTCCTCTGCCGCGAGCTGGCCCGGCAGCACGACGTCCGCCTCTACTCCTTCACCCGCCAGTATCCCGGCCTGCTCTTCCCGGGCAAGACCCAGATGGAGGCGGGGACAGACGCCGCCCCCTTCCCGGCTCGTCCCATCGTCGACTCGGTCAATCCGCTGTCGTGGCGTCGCGCGGCGCGCGTGATCGCCGCCGATCGTCCCAACGCGCTCCTGTTCAAGTACTGGATGCCGTTCTTCGCCCCCTCCTTCGGGACGATCGCCCGGCGGGTGCGGCGCGAGACCGCGCGCCAGGCAGGGGAGGCGGGGCGAGCGCGCGTCGTGTTGATTTGCGACAACGTCGTTCCGCACGAGAAGCGGCCGCTGGACGAGGCGCTGACGCGATGGATGCTCGGCGCCGCCGACGCCTTCGTCGTGATGTCGAGCGAGGTGGAGCGCGATCTCCTGCGCTTCCGCCCCGGCGCTCTCTACGCGAAGGTGCCGCATCCGCTCTACGAGCAGTTCGGCGAGCCGATGCCGCGCGAAGAGGCGCGAGCGGCCCTCGACTGGGATCGCGACGATCGCGTGCTCCTCTTCTTCGGCTACATCCGGCGCTACAAGGGGCTCGACGTCCTGCTCCGCGCGATGCCGGAGCTGCGCCGGCGGCTCGGGCCGCGCCTTCGCCTCGTCGTCCTCGGGGAGTTCTACGAGGATCGCCGGCCGTACGACCGGCTGATCGAGGAGCTTTCGCTCGGCGATCTGGTGACGATGACGGGCGACTACGTCCCGAACGAGCAGGTGGGGCCGGCGTTCTCGGCGAGCGACCTGGTCGTCCTTCCGTACCGGTCGGCGACCCAGAGCGGGATCGTGCAGGTCGCCTACCAGCTCGAGCGCCCGGTCGTCTGTACGAGGGTCGGCGGTCTCGAGGAGATGGTGACTGATGGACAAACCGGGATTCTCGTCCCGCCCGACGATCCGGCCGCGCTGGCCGACGCGGTGGCACGTTACTTTGAAGAGGACCTCGAGCCGTCGCTCGTCGACGGAATCCGCGCCGTCCGAGCGAACATGGGCTGGGACCGTCTGGCCGCCGCGATCGTGCAACTGATCGAGCAGTCGCGCGGGCGTGTCGATGCCGGCCAAGCGGGCGCCGCCGATCCCGACGACGAGGCGACATCGCGAACGCGAACGCCGGGAGGCCAAGCGGTGTCCACCCGCCGCTCCGCGTCCGGCCCTACCTCCGAAGGGAGCGAGCCATGATCCGGGATGAGGAGATCGTCGACAGGATCCGCGAGTCGATCCGCGTCAAGCAGTCGCTCGAGGCGCAGGCGGGACTGATCCGCCAAATCGCCGAGCAGTGGATCGACAGCCTGAAGGACGGAGGAAGGATTCTCTACTTCGGCAACGGGGGAAGCGCGGCCGACGCGCAGCACATGGCGTGCGAGCTGTCGGGACGCTTCTACAAGAACCGCCCCGGACTCGCCGCCGTCTCGCTTACCACGAACAGCTCGTGCCTGACGGCGATCGGCAACGACTTCGGCTACGACGAGGTCTTTGCGCGGCAGCTCGAGGGGCTCGCGCGACCCGGCGACGTCGCCGTCGGCATCTCGACGAGCGGCAACTCCGAGAGCGTGCTGCGCGCGCTGCGCAAGGCGAGGGAGATGGGTCTCGTGACGACCGGAATGACCGGGAGGACCGGCGGCGCGCTTCCGCCGCTCGTCGATCTCTGCCTCCGCGTCGATTCCGACGAGACCCCCAGGATCCAGGAAGGCCATATCCTGGCCGGCCACATCATCTGTGAGCTGGTCGAGAGGGAGATCTTCCCATGAGCGATGACGAGGCCGCCGATCGCTTGCCGTCCTCCTTGAAGCCGCAGCTCCGCCTGACCCGCACCGACCGCCTCCGGCTGCTGCTCCTCGTTCTCCTCGGCGCCGCTTCCCTCTGGCTCGGCTTCTCGCTCTACGACCGGGTCTTCCCGGAGGCGACGATCCGCTTCGACGTCGGGCGCAAGGAATCCCGGCAGCAGGCGGAACGCTGGCTGGCCGAGCGCGGCTGGCCCCTCGCGGGGTATCGCTATGCCTCGGCCTTCAGCTACGCCGACACCGCGAAGACGTTTCTCGAGAAGGAGCTCGGCCTCGAGGAGATGGACCGGATCGTCGCGGAGCGCGCGAGGATCTGGAAGTGGTCGCACCGCTGGTTCCGGCCGCTGCAGGAAGAAGAGTTCCTCGTCGAGATCACGCCGGGCGGGGAGCTGGCCGGCTTCGATCACGTTCTCGGAGAGAAGGTGCCGGGAGCGAAGCTCGACGTCCCGCAGGCGCGCGCGATCGCCGAAGCGGAGCTTCGCCACCTCCGTCCGGAAGGGCTCGACGGCCTCCGCTTCCTGGGAGCAACCACGCGCAATCTCGACATGCGGGCGGACCACTCGTTCACCTGGGAGCTTGCCGGAGTCGACTGGAAGGGGGGACGGTACCGCTACGAGGTGACGATCCGCGGCGATCACCTCGGCGGCTATCGACAGTACGTGAAGGTGCCCGAGGAGTGGGTGCGCTCCTATGCGGGCTTGAGATCGAAGAACGAGGCGGCAGGCGCCGTCGACAGCGTCTTCTTCGTCCTGACCGCGCTCGCAATGGTGGTCGTCCTGTTCCTGAACGCCCGCCGTGGCCTCGTCCGCTGGCGTTTCGCCCTCACCTTCGGGATCGTGGGGGCCTCGCTGCTCTTCCTCTCCTCGCTCAACAGCCTCCCGCAGGCGCTCTACGGATACGACACGACGAAGTCGTTCGGTGGCTTCCTCAGCGAGACGATCCTGATGAGCCTGCTCGGCGCGATCGGCCTCGGCGTTCTGCTCACCGTCCTCGTCGGCGCGGGAGAGAGCGAGTACCGGGAGCATTTCCCGCGCAAGCTCTCCCTGGCGCGCCTGTTCCGCTGGCAAGGGCTGCGGACGAAGGAGTTCCTCTTCTCGGCGGTGGGAGGATTCGCGCTCACCTGCTTCTTCCTCGCCTACCAGACGGTTTTCTATCTCGCCGCCTCGAAGCTCGGAGCCTGGTCCCCGGCCGAAGTGCCGTACGACGAGCTGCTGAACAGCGCGTTCCCGTGGGCGTTTCTGCTCTTCATCGGCTTCCTCCCGGCAGTGAGCGAGGAGTTCATGAGCCGGGCGTTCTCGATCCCGTTCTTTCACCGATTGTTCAAGAGCCGATGGCTTGCCGTCGTGCTGGCCGCCTTCATCTGGGGATTCGGGCATTCGACTTATCCGAATCAGCCCTTCTACATTCGCGGCCTCGAGGTAGGGCTCGCCGGCGTGTTGATCGGAGTGCTGATGATCCGGTTCAACGTGCTCGCGCTTCTCGTCTGGCACTACACGGTCGACGCGATGTACTCCGGCTACCTGCTGCTGCGATCCGGCAATCCGTACTACGTCACGACGACGATCCTCGCCGGGTGCGTCATGCTCCTGCCGCTCGCCGTCGCGATCGTCGCGTACCTTCGGACCGGACGCTTCGCGGACCCAGAGCCGATGCGTCACGAGAACGACGCGACCGCGCCCAAGCCGATCGAGGAGGCGGAGGCGAGCGTCGAAGCGGCGGCAGCTTCGGCCGCGGCGGGGGGCTCCGAGCCGGTTGCGTCGGAGGACACGGGGGCGCGCGCCGGCGTCATCGCGCCTGCGCCGCCGCTGTCCGCCCGGACGGCGTGGATCTTCGGCGCGGGCATCGTCGCGGCTTTCGCGATCAGTTGGGCCGCCACGCGCTCGATCGAGGCGCCCGAGCCGGAGGTGCGGATCGGACGCGCGGAAGCGATGCGGCGGGCGAGCGACTTCCTGAGCGGCCAGGCGATCCGCTACGAGGACGGCCGGACGGTGTGGCAGTTCAACGAGGAGGTCAATCCCGACGCCGAGCGCTACGTCCTGTCGCACGCCGGTCTCGACGAGGTCGGACGCTTATGGCCGGGGCTCCTCCCCGCGCAAAGCTGGTCGGTGCGCCGCTTCCGGCCGCTGTCGGCCGAGGAGGTGCGCGTGCGCGTCGACGCGGCGAAGGGGCGTGTCGTCGCCTTCGAGCATCGCGTCGCCGAGCGTGACAGCCTACCGACCGTCTCGAGCGCGCGGGCGGAGTCGATCGCTGTCTCCGTCCTCGATGCAGCCGGGATCGACGTCGCCGGAATGGAGAAGACCGAGTCGTCCGAGAAGCCGCGACCGAAGCGGACCGATCATGAGTTCACGTGGGAATCGACGCTGGGCGATCCCCGGACGACCGGGGAAGCGCGGTACCGGGTCGATGCGACGGTGAACGGCGATCAGCCGGGCAGTTTCGGGCTCTCTCTCAAGATCCCGGAGTCGTACGAACGGGAGCGGGGACGGCACAACGCGCTCTGGGGGCTGGCGCTCGCGCTGGTCTTGGTCGGGACTCTGGGGCTCCTCGCCCTCACCTTCCGCGACGCCAGCCGCACCTCGTTGCGAGGCATTGGCTGGAAGCAGTTCCTGCGCTTCGGCATCTTCGGCGCGGCGCTCGGTCTGCTGAGCGCCGTTGCCGGGGTACCGCGTGTTCTCTATCGCTACGACACCACGGTCGCGTGGGGGAACTACCTGCTCGTCGTCGTGGTCGGCTTCCTGACGGCGACGATCCTCTACTTCTTCGTCGCGTGGGCGGGGGCAGCGCTCGCCCGTGCGCTGCAACCGTCGATCACGGCCGTGCTGGACCGGGGCGCTCGCCGGTCGATGCTTCCGGCGGCGTTGCTCGCCCTGGTCCTCGCTCCGCTTGCGGCGAAGGTGATCGGCAACGCCGGCCTGTGGCTCGCCGCCGCCTTCCCGAGGAGCGCGGCGCCCCCGGGCCTGGACGTGTCCGCGCATCTGGGCAGCGCCCTTCCGGCGCTGTCCGCCATCGTCTCGACGATCGGCGGCACGTTCCTCGCAGGGATCGTCGCCGCGGCACTCGTACGCGTCGTTCCTTCCCGCGAGGCGCCGGGGCGCGCATTGCGCATCGCGATCCTCGCAAGCCTTCTCCTCGGGATCGTATTGCTCCCGGCGCGGTCCGGCGCCGAGGCGCTGCAGAACGCGATCCGTCTCGCGCTTCCGGTCGTCGCAATCGTCCTGTTCGCCCGGATCCTCCTTCGCGGGAATCCGCTCGCGTATCTCGCAGCCATCTACGGCTTCTTCGTGCTTCGCTCCCCGCTCGCCCTCGCCGCCGAGCCGGACGGCTGGGCGCGCGCAAACGGGATCGCGGCGATCGTCGTCCTGTTGATCCCGGTGGTGTGGCTGTGGCTGGACTCGAGACGAGGGGCGGTGGCCGGCGCGCGGGACTGAGCGCAGCGGCCAAAACGTCGCCGGCGCCATCGTGACGGTCCGGTCACCGGCCCATCGGCGACTTTCTGGCGCTTGAGCGTTCGGCGCGGTCTCGTAATGTGAAGGAACGAGGGACCGGGCCGACGGAAGGAGCGAGGCTCGTGAAGGCGCCACATCAGGGGATGAAGCCGTTTCGGGACCGCGCCGACGCCGGTCTCTTCCTCGCCGAGGAGTTGAAGGCCTACGCCGACATGTCCGACGTCGTGGTGCTCGCCCTGCCGCGAGGCGGCGTGCCTGTGGCCGCCGTCGTCGCCAAGCGGTTGGGCCTCTCGCTGGACGTCGTGGTCGTCCGCAAGCTCGGCCTTCCCGGGCAGGAGGAGCTGGCGATGGGCGCGATCGCGTCCGGGGGGCGCACGCTGCTGAACATCCCGCTCATTCGGTCGCTCGGGATTCCGGCGGCGAGCGTCGAGAAAGTAGTCCGGCGCGAGGAGCAGGAGCGAGCGCGACGCGAGGCCTTGTATCGCGGCGAGCGGCCTCCGATCGATCTGAAGGGCAGAACGGTGATCCTGATCGACGATGGCCTGGCGACCGGCGCGACGATGCTGGCCGCTGCGAGAGCCGCGCGCGCGGATGGCGCGAAGCGGGTCGTGGTGGCAGTCCCGGTCGCCGCGCGCGCAGCATGCAGCCAGATCAGCCGCGAGGTGGACGAGGTGTACTGCGGCTACATGCCCGAGCCGTTCCACGCGGTCGGTGCGCACTACGAGAGGTTCGATCAGACGACCGACGAGGAGATCCTGGAGCTGCTCGCGGAGAGGCGGGAGAGCGAACGCTAGATCTCGCGGCAGGGGCGCACGCTGGGAGCCGTCGGTCGAACGTCGCTCTCCAATCCCGCACCGGTCGCTTCGCTCCTCGCCTTATGCTTCATCGATAGGTCGCGCGGATCCTTCCCCATGTCGTCGGCTGAACGGCGGTCGGGCACGGATTCGGAACGCACGGAACGCCGGAATCGGTCCACGTTCCGCCGTTGTACAGGCAGTCCTGGTCGAGCGACAACGTGCAGCTTCCGTCGGGCATGCAGCAGGCGCCCGCCAACGGACACGGGTCGACCGGGTCGCACGGGATGTAGCCCAGCCATTCCCCGCCGTCCCTGCCGCACTGCAGCCTCGTCTTGTAGCTGCAGACGCCTTCCACGCAGCAGGCCCCGAACATCAGGAAGCAAGGGTTCGGGTCGCACGTCGATGCGATCCCCTGGAAGACGCCGCCAGCATCCTCGCACGCTTGCGGCGCCGAGATCAGGCACAGGTCGTCGAGACAGCAGGCTCCGAATGCGTCAGGCGCGCAAAGGCCGGGAGTACAAGCGTCGTCGGGCAGGACATCGCCCCCCTCCTCGATGCAGACATCCGTGGGTTGCATCACGCAGAACCCGTTCGGGAGGCAGCAGGCGGCCACCTCGGCCGACGGGCAGTCGTTGTAGCCGTCGTCGTACCAGCGGACCTCGCCGAACCGCTCGATTCCGTCCTGGGTGATTGGGACGAGATCGTCGACGAAGTGTGCTTCCCCGGTACGAGGATCGGGGCCCGTGCCGAGATAGCTCCCGGAAAGCGCCCAGAAGCCGAAGAAACAGACCGGGAAGAAGGGGTCGCGGACCACGTCCAAATAGGCGATCCGAGCTCCGCCGGGCGTATCCGGGAACCCTTCCGTGACGTCGACGGCCACATTGGGACCGCACGGCATCCAGCCGACACAGTAGCCCTGGCCCGGCGGGAAGCCATGCCGCACTCCGAAGCGTAGCTCGGTGACGGCCGGCTCCGAGCCGTCCGGGAAGGCGGCGAGAAACCATGTGACGGTTGGGAAGTTGCCCGACGCCTCGCTCCGGGTGACCGCCCCTTCGCAGCTGGTCGGTTCGTATTCCGGATTGCAGAGGGGGTTGGGGTATCGATACATGACGGCGTCGTTCGTGTGGACGATCAGCGCTCCCCCTGCGTTCTTCCCTGCTTGCGCGAGGCACGGAATCACTGCGAGGAGCGCGATCAGCGACCCGAGGCGAAAGCGGTTCACGTTCATCGGCCTCTCCTTCTCTCCCGCCCGCTATCTCGTTCTCTATCTGTCTATCGATAGGTCGCGCGGACCCTCCCCCATGTCGTCGGCTGAACCGCGGTCGGGCACGGGTTCGGAAGGCACGGCACGCCGGAATCGGTCCACGTTCCGCCGCTGTCCACGCAGTCCTGCTCCAGCGACAACGTGCAGCTTCCGTCGGGCATGCAGCAGGCGCCCGCCAGCGGACACGGGTTGACCGGGTCACAGGGGATGTAGCCGAGCCATTCCCCGCCGTCCGCCTCGCACTGCAGCCTGGTTTTCAAGGCGCAGACATCGCCGTCGCAGCAAGCCCCGAACTCCGAGAAGCAGGGGTTGGGATCGCAAGTCGATCCGATCCCATAAAAGATGCCACCGGCGTCTTCACACGCCTCCGCTTGCGAGATCCGGCATGCGTCGTCGAGACAGCAGGCTCCGAACTGGTTCGTCCCGCACAGATCGGGTGTGCAGGCGTCGTAGCCGGGAAGGACGGTGCCACCTTCCTCGACGCACACATTTGCCGGTTGCACTACGCAGAGCCCGGTCGGCAGACAGCAGACGACCACGTCGGCCGTAGGGCACTCGTTCGTTCCCTCGGCATACCAGCGCACCTCTCCGAAGGCTTCGGCCTGGTCGACATTCGGAGGGAGCACGTCGTCGACGAACTGGGCGACCCCGAGCCTCGGATCGGGCCTGGAGCCGAAGTACGCGTCGGGGAAGCCGTAGGCCGCGAACCAGGAGAACGGGAAGAAGGCGTCCCGGACAGGATCCAGAAAGTCCATCGTGTCTCCGCCGGGAGTGTCGGGGAATCCTGGCTCCGGATCCTGGAACGGCAAGGCTCCGCAGGCCGACCAGGCAAACACGTATCCCTGACCGATCGGGAGATTGTGGCGAACCCCGAATGAGATCGAGGTCACCGCCGGTTGGGAGTACTGCGGGAAGGCGGCCAGAAACCAGACCAAGCTCGCCTGATTCTCGGCGTGATCGGTCCGGGTCACCGCGGATTCGCAGGCTCCCGGCTCGAATTCCGGATTGCAGTACTGATCCGGGTAGCGGAAGTAGACGGCGTCGTTCGTGTGGACGATCAGCGTTCCGCCGGCGTTCTTGCCCGCGTGAGCGGGTGGGACAGCGGCGATGCACAGGAGGAGGAGGAAAGGAAACCGGATCGCGACCTTCATTCCCGTGACCTCCGTCTTTCGAACACCCCAAGAGAGGCGCGTTGTCGAGGGTGCTGGGCTCCCATCTCTCCGCGTGTGGCCCCCGGTTCGACGCCATGGAGTGTACGCCCCCCGGCGAGTGTCAAGCCAGTGATTCCGCCGGTTGCTGGCCCTGCCCTGTTGCTGGCCCTGCCCTGTTGCTGGCCCTGCCCTCACGCAATCTCGAGTCGTCTGATACAATCCCTGCCGTGCGTGATGCGGCTTCGCCGCCCGCACGACGCTGCAAAGAGCAGAAGGAGGTGGGGAAGCTGCGGACCCGGCGATCGACGGTGGCGCGAATCGTCCTCTGGATCCTCCTCGGGCTCGCCTTGCGAACCGCCTCTTTGGCCGGCGACGGTCTCTGGATGGACGAGGCGTACACGGTCTGGACTGCGGGTCTCCCGTGGCGCGAGCACGTGCAAGCGGTCCGCGATGACGATGCCCCTCCCCTCTACTACGAGATCCAGCGGCTGATCCTGCCGCATCTCCCTCCCGGGGAGGCGTCCGCCCGGGCGTTGTCGGTTGCCGCGTCCGCCGCGACGATGGCCTGGCTCGTCGCCGCCCCGCCGATCCGCGGATGGGTCGAGGCGCCGCTCGCCTTCTACGCCCTCGGCACGCACGGCATCTACTACGGGCGCCATGCGCGCTCCTACGCGGTTCTCTTCTTCTTCAGCTTCGTCCTGATGACCGCGACGGCGCGCGTGCTCGAGGGACGGCGGCGCTGGCTCGGCATCGTTGCCCTCGCCGAGGCCTGCCTGCTCTATACGCACAGTGTCGCGCCCGGGATCGTGATCGCCGCGAACCTGGCGTGGCTTCTCTGCGGGCGTCGGCAGGTGCGAGGCTGGCTGCTCGCGCAGGCGGCTGCGTTCCTCGTCTGGCTGCCGTACCTCGTTCTCGTCGTCCCGGATCAGCTCGCGATCCACACGAGCCTGAACGTCTGGCTCCACGCCTACTGGCGGAAGGTTCCGCTCGCGCTCGGTCCGTTCGAGAGCCTCGCCGCGTTCACGAGCGGCGCGCGCGTCTGGCCGCTCGCTCCCGCCGAGCGCTGGTACTACTGGAAGTGGGGCTCCGCGCCGCTGTCGATCCTCGCGCTCGCGTCGACCGCCGCGCTGCTGATCGGCGCCTTCCTCCCGCGGGCCCGCGCTGCATTGGCGATGCGCCCCGGCGAGCCGCCGCCGCCGCTTCGCCGTCCCGCCCTGTTCGCCGCGATCTTCACTCTCGCACCGCTCTTCTCGCTCGCGCTCGCGTCGAGCCTGACCGTCCCCGCCTACAGCGTCGGGCGCGCC
>JBHGAY010000022.1:0-93399 GCA_041946735.1 Candidatus Eiseniibacteriota bacterium | reverse complement strand
CGCCGAGGATCCTCGGCGGCTCGCTCGGCGCTTCGGCGCTCGTGCGGTTCCTCGGCTGGACGATGCCCTCCGAGTTCGCGTCGAAGCTCCTGGTCCTCGGCCCCGGCGACATCTTCGTCGGAAACGTCCCGGTCGCGATCTGGAACCTTCTCGTCGCGATCCCTGCGGCCTGGATGACGTGGAAGCGGGGACGCGAGGCGCCGCTGCGCCAGCTCCTCTGCCTCTGGGTGCTCGCGTTCTTCCTCGTCTTCAAGGACGTCTGGGAATACCACTACGTGATGCTGCTGCCGGCGCTGACCGTTCTCGCGCTCGGGGAGCGCTCCCGCTTCGTGCTGGCGATGTCGATCCTGCTGGCCCTTCCGACTCCCTATGCGCTCGTGGCCGGGCACGACGGATCCCTCTCCTGGCTGGGCTCGCTGCTCCAGCACCTGAGCAAGCCGTTGCCGGCGATCGCGCTGTACGTCTGGCTCCTGCTTCGCCTCCGGAGGCCGGAGGAGGAGGCGGGGTGGGAGACGCCCGAGGGGGCGCGGCTTGGAGGGAAGACGAGCGGGGGTGGCGTCTAGCCCTTCGGATCCTCCTTCTTCTTCTCCTCATGGGACGAGTCGCGCATCCCGTCCTTGAACTCGCGGATGCCCTGCCCGAGCCCGCGCGCCAGCTCCGGGATCTTCTTCGCCCCGAAGAGCAGCAGCACGATGAGCAGGATGATGAAGATCTCGCGAAATCCTACGGATCCCATCGCCTTTTCCTTCCTTCCTTGCTAGCTTGCTTGCTTCTATCGCTTCCCTGGTTTCTTGCTTCCCGTCCCGGCCTTCCGTCCCGACGAGCCGGCCGCGGTCAGCGAAGCGGGAGGGAATCGGGAAAATCGCGCCCGAGGATCAAGAGGGCATCGACGTCCCGCAGCCTCACCTCTTTGTCGGCCAACCGCCCGACCCTCAGCCTTTCCTGCAGCGACCGAAGGATCTCGCCCGCCGGCTCTTCGCGGCCAGGACGTGTGATGAGTAGGGTCTGGGGATAGTCGGAGCGATCGGCGTTGGTCGTCTCGTAGACGTCGAATCCCAGCCGGCGCATCCACCGCTCGGCTCTTGCCCCCAACCCCATCCTGCCGCACCCGTTCCAGATTATCAGGGATGGCGAGTCGGCGTCCGGCACGATCGGCGGCGGCAGAGGCGGGACCGGGGCAGGGGCCGGGGCCGGATCGAGGCCGAGCGAGGCGTTGCGCGCGGCCGCGGGGGTCGCGGCTTTCGACGACTCGCCGGGAATACGACCGAGATAGATGCTCAGCCCGAAAACGGCGATCAAGACGAGGAGCAGGACCGTCACCCACACCCTTCCCGACCGGCGGCCCCGCTTCCTGCGGCTGTTCCTCCTGCGGCTCATGCTCCTTTGCCCTCCGTCGGCGGCGTCCCTGCCTCCGACTCCAGAACGCGTCGCAGCCGCTCCCAGCTTTCGCGCGGCTCCTCGGGAAGGAGCGTCACGTTTGCCAGGATCGGCAGGAAGTTCATGTCCCCCACCCAGCGAGGGATCACCTCGATCGCCAGGTGAGCGCCGGGCTGCGCCGGGCCCGCGCCCAGGTTCATCCCGCCGGGATGGTAGAGCGTGTCGACAGCGCGCGCCCCGCGCTGCGCGAGCGCCCACACCGCCCCCCGCTCCTCCGGGCGCAAGGAGGAGTGGTGAAGCACGTGCCGTTCCGGATGGGCGGTCACCTGCCCGGAGTTGTACGGGCGCGCCGTCACGACGAGGAATGCGCCCGGCAGGCGCGCGAGGACCGGATAGCCGTCGCCGGCGCGCGAGGCCAGCGCGCAGATCGGGCAGTCCTCGCTCCCCTGCTCCCGCCGCCTGGCGAGAACCGCCGCGGCCGCCTCGAGCTGTTCCGGCGTGTTGATGCCGGAGATCTCCAGCGGATCGGCGAGGGTGTAGGTGGAGACGCGCATCCCGCGCTCCCGGATCGAGCGGATCGTGTCGGTGAGATACAGCTCCTTCTGCCGGTTGTCGTCGCGCAGGGAGGCGAGCGCCTCGACCAGCGGACCGGTGCGGAAGGCGTAGATGCCGGAGTTGATCTCGTCGATCGCGCGGTCACGCGGATCGAGATCCTTGTCCTCCACGATCGCCTGCAGATCGCCCCGCTCGTCCCGGACGATCCGGCCATAGCCCGAAGGATCCGGAAGCCGGGCGGTCAGCACGGTGGCCGCGTCGCCGTTCGTCTCGTGCTCCTCCATCAGCTCGAGGAGGGTCGAGCGGCGAAGGAGCGGAACGTCCCCGTAGAGGATCAGTGTCGAGCCGTCGTGGCCGTCGAGGAACGGGACGGCCTGCTGCACCGCGTGGCCGGTCCCGCGCTGCGGCTCCTGCAGGAAGAACGAGATTCCGGGTCTCGCGTGGGCCGCCCGCACCTTCTCGTGCTGATGCCCGACGATCACCGCGATCGACTCGACCGGCAGCTCGGACGCGGTGTCGAGCACGCGCGCGAGGAGGGTCCGGCCCTCGAGCCCGTGCAGCACCTTCGCCAGGTCGGACTTCATCCGGGTCCCCTGCCCCGCGGCGAGGACGACGACACGCCAGCTCCTCATCGGGCGGCTCTCGCTTTCGAGATCGTGCCGCTGCTCCGCGGTTTGCCCGACTTGCGAGCGGGCCGCACGATCACGTTGTCGATCAGGCGCGTGGGCCCGAGACGGTAGGCGAGCGCGATCAGCCAGGGCCGCCCCGCCTGGGGCTCCCCCAGCGTGCCGGCGTCGACGACGCGGGCGTAGTCGAGCTTGCCCGGTCCGGAGGCGAGCGACCGCGCGAGCGCCTGCTCGGCACGACGCGCGAGCGCGGCGTCCTGCGCCCCCCCCGCCGCTTCGGCCGCCTCCTCGAGCGCCCGATGGAGAGCCGGGGCCCACTGCCGCTCCTCGGCGCTCAGGTAGACGTTCCGGCTGGAGAGGGCGAGACCGTCCGGCTCGCGGACGGTCGGGCAGACGACCACCTCGATCCCGAAATCGAGGTCGGCGACCATCCGCTTCAGGAGGATCGCCTGCTGCGCGTCCTTCTGTCCCAGATAGAGGCGGTCGGGCTCGACCGCGATGAGGAGCTTGGCGACGACCGTCGCCACGCCGTCGAAATGTCCCGGCCGATGCTCTCCTTCGAGCGAGGAGGAGAGAAGCCCGCCGACCGAGACCCGCGTCGCGAAGCCGGCCGGGTAGAGCCGCTCGGGGCGCGGCAGGTAGAGCAGGTCGCACCCCTCATCGAGGAGCGCGCGGCGATCGCGTGCGAGCGGTCGCGGATAGCGGGCGAAGTCCTCGCCCGGACCGAACTGCAGCGGATTGACGAAGATCGAGGCCACGACGCGGTCGTTCGCCTTGCGGGCGCGGGCGAGCAGCGAGCGATGGCCGGCGTGCAGCGCGCCCATCGTCGGCACGAAGCCGACGCTCTCCCCGGCGGCGCGGTAGCGGCGCACCGCTTCGCGCACGGCGGCCGGCGTGGAGACGGTCCTCATCCCGCCTTCCCTTCTCCGAAGGAATGCTCCGCGTCGGGAAAGCGCCCCTCCTCCACCTCGCGCTTGTACTCCCGGACCGCCCGCTCGACCTCCGCGGCGAGCGAGGCGAAATGCTTGACGAACTTCGGCCGGAACTCCTCGAAGAGGCCGAGCATGTCGTAGAGGACGAGGACCTGGCCGTCGCAGTCCGCTCCGGCGCCGATGCCGATCGTCGGAATGCCGATCGACGCGGTGATCCTCTTCGCAAGAGCCGCCGGCACCGACTCCAGGACGATCGAGAAGCAGCCGGCCGCTTCGAGCGCGCGCGCCTCCTCGAGCAGCCGGTCCCCCTCCTCCAGGCCGCGGCCCTGCACCCGGTAGCCGCCAAACGCGTGCACCGACTGCGGCGTGAGGCCGAGATGGCCCATCACCGGGATGCCGGCGGCGACCATGCGCGAGACCGCCTCGGCGTTGCGACGTCCCCCCTCGAGCTTGACCGCGTCGGCGCCGGTCTCCTTCATCAGACGGACGGCGTTCGCGACGGCCGCGTCGGCGCCGCACTGGAAGCTCCCGAACGGCATGTCGACGACGAGCAAGGCGCGCGGCCGGGCGCGCGCGACGGCGCGCCCATGATGGATCATCTCCTCCATCGTCACCGGCAGGGTCGTGTCGTAGCCCAGGACGACGTTGGCGAGGCTGTCGCCGACCAGGAGGATGTCGATCCCCGCACGGTCGAGGATCTTCGCCATCGGGAAGTCGTAGCAGGTGAGGACGGAGATCTTCCCCTTCCCCTTGCGCTCGCGAATCATCCGCGCCGTGATCTTCTCGCTCGGCATCGCGATCCCTCCTCGCCGGTCTTCCCGGTCGCCGCTCGGCGATCGTGCCGGTCCTGCCCGCCTATCGTGCCGGTCCCTGCGGATTGTAATACAGCGTCCCCGAAGCGTGCTCGCGGATCCGCATCCAGAGATCCTCGAGATCCTCGGGGCTCTCGACGAAGTCGATCGAGTCGGTGTTGACCACGAGCAGCGGCGCCGCGTCGTAATGGAAGAAGAAGCGGTTGTATCCCTCGCAAAGCTCCTGCAGGTAGGCGCGGTCGAGCCCTTGCTCGTAGCTCCTCCCCCGCCGCTCGATCCGCCGCAGGAGAGTGGGCACGCTCGCCTGCAGATAGACGACCCGGTCAGGAGTGGGAAGGTCGCGTTCGAGAAGCGGGAGGATCTGTTCGTAGAGCCCCATCTCCGCCTCGTCGAGGTTCAGCGCGGCGAAGATCCGGTCCTTCTGAAAGAGATAGTCGCAGACGATCCGCGTCGAGAAGAGGTCGCGCTGGCCGAGCGTCCTTTGCTGCCGGTAGCGGGACAGCAGAAAGAAGAGCTGGCAGGAGAAGGCATAGCGCCGGCGGTCCTTGTAGAAGGAAGCGAGGAACGGATTCTCCTCCACTTCCTCGAGGACGAGGCGGGCGTCGAGCCGCTCGGCGATCTTGCGCGCCAGCGTGCTCTTGCCGACCCCGATGACCCCTTCAATCGCGAGGAAGGTCGGGTCGATCCGTGCTGCCTGCACGTGGCTCCTCCGCGGACTCCGGGAAGCGGCCGAGCAGCCGCACGTCGCCCGGCTCCGGATCCAGCGCGGCCAGCATCTCCGTCGCGGTCCGCCCCGTCAAAGGATTCCGCCAGGCCGGCTCGATCTCGCAGAGCGGGACGAGGACGAACGCGCGCTGCGCGATCCGCGGGTGCGGGAGGATCAATCCGCGCTCGTGAAGCACGAGACCGCCGACGTCGAGCAGGTCGATGTCGAGGACGCGCGGGCCCCACCGCTGATCCTCCGGCGGCTCGGCTCCCGGCGCCGGGAGCGGGCGGCCGGCGCGCCGCTCGCACTCCTTGACGAGGCGCAGGAGGGTGCGCGGGGAGAGCTGCGTTTCGAGGGTCACGACCGCGTTGACGTAGTCCGGCTGGTCCGGGCGCCCCCACGGGCGCGTCTCGTAGATGTGGCTCGACCGCAGGCTGCCCGGGCGGGCGATCCGGGCCAGGCATCCGCGGGCGAGAACGAGGTTCGCCGTCCGGTCCCCGAGATTCGATCCGAGTCCGAGGAAGGCTTTCACGCCCGCCGCTCGATCTCCACCTCGACACAGTTCAGGTGCGCGTCGAACGGGAGGTTCGTCTTCCGCACCCGCACGACCGTCTTCTGGACGGGGAACTCCTCGAGGATGGTCCGGGCGATCGAGCCGGCGAGCGCCTCGATCAGGTGGAACTTCTGCTCGTCGGCGACCTCGCGAATCCGCCGGTAGACCCTCTGGTAATCCACGGTGCGTGCAACGTCGTCGGTGGCGCCCGCCTGCTGGAGGTCGAGGTGCAGCTCGACGTCGAGCGTCACCTTCTGGACCGACTCCTTCTCGAAATCCGCGACTCCGAGCTTCGGAAAGACGACGACGTCGCGCAGACGGATCACGTCCACCGGTCGCCTCCTCCCTCCCGGCTCATTCCGGCATGCCGGGGGCCTCGGCCTTCTTCTCCGGTTTCTCGGCGACGAGAGCCTCGGTCGTCAGGATCAGGGAGCCGATCGAGGCGGCATTCTCGAGCGCGCTACGGGCAACCTTCGTCGGGTCGATGACGCCGGCGGCGGCGAGATCCTCGATCTCCCCCTTCTCGGCGTTCCAGCCGACGCTCCCCTTCGCGGCGCGCACCTGCTGGACGATCATGCTCCCCTCGAAGCCGGCGTTGGCAGCGATCGTGCGCGTCGGCTCCTCGAGCGCGCGGCGGACGATCTCGAAGCCGAGCCGCTCGTCGCGGTCGAGCCCCGCCGGGGTCTTCAGCCCCGCCTCGGCCCGCAGCAACGCCGTGCCACCGCCAGGGATCACACCTTCTTCGACCGCGGCGCGCGTGGCGGAGACGGCGTCCTCGACACGAGCCTTGCGCTCCTTCATCTCCATCTCGGTCATCGCTCCGACCCGGATGACGGCAACGCCGGCGGTCAGGCGGGCGAGACGCTCCTGAAGCTTCTCGCGATCGTAATCGGAGGTCGTATCCTCGATCTGCCGCCGGATCTGGCCCGCGCGGGCGTCGATCTCCTCGCGCTTGCCCTGGCCGCCGATGACGGTCGTGTTGTCCTTGTCGATCACGACCCGCTTCGCGGTGCCGAGATCGGAGATCTTCGCGCTCTCGAGCTTCACCCCCACCTCGTCGGACACGACGCGGCCGCCGGTCAGGATCGCGAGATCCTCGAGCATCGCCTTGCGCCGGTCGCCGAACCCAGGCGCCTTGATGGCGGCGCAGTTCAGGATCCCGCGGAGGCGGTTGACGACGAGGGTGGCGAGCGCCTCCCCCTCGATATCCTCGGCGAGAATCAGGAAGGGACGGCCGACCTGCACGATCCGCTCGAGCACCGGAAGCAGATCCTTCATCCCGCTGATCTTCTTGTCGTGGATCAGGATCAAGGGGTCCTCGAAGACGGCTTCCATCTTCTCCGGATCGGTGACGAAGTAGGGGGAAATGTAGCCGCGGTCGAACCGCATCCCTTCGACCACGTCGAGGCTCGTCTCGGTGCCCCGCGCCTCCTCGACCGAGATCACCCCTTCCTTGCCGACCTTCTGCATCGCCTCGGCGATCAGCTTGCCGATCGTGGGGTCGTTGTTCGCGCTGATCGTGGCGACAGCGGCGATCTCCTCCTGGCTGTCGATCGAGCGCGACTGGGACTTCAGCCCCTCGGTCACCGCCTCGACGGCGCGCTCGATCCCGCGCTTGAGCGCCATCGGATTCGAGCCGGCCATCACGGCGCGGAGTCCCTCGCCGACGATCGCGTTGGCGAGAATCGTCGCGGTCGTCGTCCCGTCGCCGGCGATGTCCTGCGTCTTCGTCGCGACCTCGCGAAGGAGCTGCGCGCCCATGTTCTCGTACGGGTCGGAGAGCTCGATCTCCCGAGCGATCGTGACTCCGTCGTTCGTGATGACGGGGGAGCCGAACTTCTTGTCGAGGACGACGTTCCTACCCCTCGGGCCGAGCGTCACCCGAACCGCTTGCGCCACCTTCTCGACACCGTTGCGCAACGACTCGCGCGCCTGCGCGTCGAACTTCAGGATCTTCGCCATCTCGTGATGCTCCTTGCGCGGGGGGTGGGCCGGCGACGGCTAGAGGACCGCCAGGATCTCCGTCTCCCGCAGAACCATGAACTGCTGATCCCCGAGACGGACCTCCGTCCCGGCATAGCGTCCGAACACAACGCGATCGCCGATCTTCACCTGCATCGGAAGGCGGAGCCCCTTCTCCGTCATCTTCCCGTCGCCGACCGCCTCGACGATCCCCTGCTGCGGCTTCTCCTTCGCGGTGTCCGGAATCACGATCGATCCGACCTTCTCGTCCGCCTCTACGAAGCGGACGAGCACGCGATCCCCGATCGGCTTGATGGTCATCGACTTCCTCCCATGAACCGCCCCGGCCGGGGACCGGCCGGGGCCGCGGGGCCAACGGGCCCAAGCAGCAGCCGCCTCGCCGACTGCACCATGGCAGTCTACGAATCCGCTCCGCCGGCGCTCAAGCAGGGATTTTGGAAACCCGAGGCGCGGACCGAAACGCTCGCTATCCCTTTCGAGCGGACCGCCTTGGGGCCTTCCTTGCCGGCTGCCCGGAGGGCCGCTGGCTCCGCTCCTCGAGGATCCGCAGTCCCTGGAGCGTGAGCCCCGGATCGACGGTCGTCAGGCTCTTCGAGACCATCGCGATCAGGGGAGCGAGGCCGCCCGTGGCGACGACGCGAGGGCGGATCGACAGCTCCTTCGAGATCCGGGCGAGGATGCCGTCGATCTGGCCGGCCGCCCCGTAGAGGACCCCCGACTGGACGGACGCCTCGGTGGTCCGGCCCACCACCCGCTCGGGGACACGAAGCTCGACCTTGGCGAGGCGGGCGCCACGGCGGAACAGTTCCTCGGCGCTCGTCCAGACCCCCGGCGCGATCACCCCGCCGACGTAGCGGGCGCCGGGCAGGACGACATCGAACGTGGTCGCCGTCCCGAGGTCGACGACGATGACCGGAAGCGGGTAGAGCGCGGCGGCGGCCACGGCGTTCGCGATCCGGTCAGCTCCGACCGAGGTCGGATCGGGGACGTCGATGCGGATCGGCAGGCGCGGGAGGCGCGCGCTCACGAGCAACGGCCGCGCGCCGAGACGGCGCATCGCATACTCCTCGTACGCGCCGGTCAGCGCCGGGACGACCGAGGCGATCGCCACGCGGCGGCTCATCCGCAGCTCGGGGAGATGCGGGAGCAGGAGCGGCTCGAGCGTCGCCACCAGCTCGTCGGCCGTGCGCGCCACCTGGGACGTGAGGCGGAAGAGCCCGAGCAGCTCCGCGCCGCGCAGCACCCCCGCCACCACCTGCGTGTTGCCGATGTCGACCGCGAGCAGCGTGTCACGCTCCGCCATCCGAGCCTCCTTCTTCCCCGGCGTCTCCGCCGCCGGACCGGGCAGCCTCCGCCCGGCGCTTGCGTCCCCAGATGATCCGCGCGACGAAGATGCTGAGAACGTAAAGGACGAGCACCGGAGCGGCGAGGACGATCTGCGAAGGGCCGTCCCCCGGGGTCACGACGGCGGTCAGGATGAAGATGCCGACGACCGCCTGCCTCCAGCGCTTCGTGAGGAAGGTCGGGCTCAGCACTCCGATCATCGAGAGGATCGCCACCACGAGCGGAAGCTGGAAGAGGATGCCGGTGACGACCGCCATGGTGACCAGGAACTCCAGGAGAGAGCCGACGGAGATCTGCGCCTGCACGCGCGCGCTCGCGAAGCCGGTCAACAGATGCAGCATCGTCGGCGTGAGCACGAGGTAGGAGAACGCCACGCCCGCGTAGAAGAGGAGCGTCGAGCCGGCCGCGAGCGGGGCGATCGTCTTCCGCTCCTTCTGCAGGAGGCCCGGCACGACGAACGACCAGATCTGGCTGAGGATGAGCGGCAGCGCGACGAGGAGCCCGATCAGGAAGGCGATCTTCAGGCGGGCGTTGAACGCCTCCATCGGTTTGAGGAAGATCGCCTCCCCCACCGTGTCGGCGACCACCTTGTCGAGGATCCTCCCGGAGAGGAAGTACGCCACGATCGTCGCGACCAGGAGGAAGGCGATCGAGCGCAGGAGCACGCGACGAAGCTCCTCGAGATGCTCCCAGAACGGCATCTCGCGGTCCTCGGTCCGGAAGAGTCCGAGAAGGCCTCGACCTCGCGGCCGGGCAGGTGGCACCGGCGGCACTGGCGGGACCGGCGGAACGGGCGGGACCGGCCGCGGCACCGGCGGCCCCGCCTCAGCGGCTCCCGGCGCCGGCCGGCCGGCGGATCATGGCTGCCCGCGCTCCGGACCGCCGGCGCCCGCATCGGCATCCGGCCCCGCCGTCCCGCCTTCGACGCCGCCGCCCGCTCCGGCCGTCACCGGCAGAATCTCCGCTTCGACGTCCGAGAGGCGGACCGAGACGATCTTCGAGATCCCCGGCTCCTGCATCGTCACGCCGTAGAGGCGGTCGGCCGCCTCCATCGTCCGCTTGTTATGCGTGATGACGATGAACTGCGTCCGCTCGCGATGGTGGCCGAGCAGGGTCACGAAGCGCCCGATGTTCGCGTCGTCGAGAGGGGCGTCGAGCTCATCGAGCATGCAGAACGGGCTCGGCTTGACGAGATAGAGACCGAAGAGCAGGGCGATCGCGGTGAGTGATCGCTCCCCGGTCGAGAGCAGGCGGATCGCCTCGAGCTTCTTGCCGCGCGGGCGGGCGGTGATGTCGATCCCGCACTCGAGCGGGTCCTCCCCGGCCAAGGCTACGTCCGCCTCGCCGCCGGGGAAGAGGAACTCGAAGGTCGCGCGGAAGTTCTGGCGCGCGGTCTCGAATGTCTCGAGGAACATCCGTCCCGCCGTCTCGTTGATCTGGGCGATCGCCTGGAGCAGGTCGGTGCGCGCCTTGCGAAGATCCTCCTGCTGCTTGCGGTGGAAGAGCAGGCGCTCGCGCTGGCGGTCGTACTCCTCGCTCGCCAGGAAGTTGACGGGCCCGATGTCGGCGAGCTTGCGGCGCAGCTCCTCGATCTGCACACGCGCCGCTTCGGGATCGAGAGGTCCGCGGACGGCGGGTTCGCCTCCCCGCTCTCCCTCTCCCTCTCCTTCTGCTTTTCCTTCTGCCTCTCCTTCCCCCTCACCTTCGCTCTCACCTTCCCCTTCGACCTCGATCTCGAGATCGGCCGCGGGGGCCGCCGCCGGCGCGCCCTCGACGGCGGCCGGCGCCGGGACGGACGAGTCTCCGCCCTCGAGGGAAGCCAGCCGCTTCGGCGCCTCGACCTCCAGGTCGATCTCGAACTCCTGCAGGATGCGCTCGCGCAGGCGGTCCATCTCGGAGCGGATCTCCACCTGCCGGATCTGGTCGTCGTGCAGGCGCTCCTTGAGCCCCTCGAACACGGCTCGTCGCTCGCGAATCTCGTGATCCAGCGCGGCGAGGACGCTCTGCTCCTCGTCGCGCTCCGAGCGCCGGCGATCGACCGTCCCCTCGGCGTCGTGTGTGCGCTCCTCGAGATCGACGGCGGTCGCGAGAAGCTTCTGGCGCCGCTCGGTCCCTTCGACCGCCAGGCGGGACGCTTCGTCCCGCTCCTGCCCCCAGAGGATGAGGGCCGCCGCGAGTCGGTCGGCCTCCTCGCCGTCGCGCTGCCGCGACGTCTCGATCTCGCGGATCGCGTTCTCGAGGCGCAGCATCTCGGTCCGGTGCTCGGTCAGCGTGGCGAGCGCGGTGTCGCGCCGGCGCGCGCACGCGTCCTCCTCGGCCCGGGCGCGGTCATGACGCTGTTGCGCCTCGAGCTCCGACGCTTCCGAGATGCCGAGCCGGTCCTCGAGGGCGGCGCGCTCCCGCCGCAGCATCTCGATCGCTTCGCCGAGCGCGTCGATCTCGCGCGCGACGCGCTCCGCCTCCTCGGTCAGGAGCCCCCGCTCCACCTTCCGCTCCGACAGCTCGCGGTCGAGGCGGCGCTCCCGCTCGATCCGCTCCGCCTTCTCCCGCTCGATCGCGCTCGCCCGCTCCCGGGCCTCGGCGATCGCGCGCTCCAGCTCGAGCAGCCGCTCCTCGGCGCGATCCTGCCGCTCGCGCAGATGCGCGGCGGCCTCCTCGAGATCGGGAATCTCCCGCATCCGCTCGAGGATCTCGCGGTCGGCGCCGCCCCCTCCCTGCAGCCGGATCCAACCTTCGGAGGAGTAGACGATCCCTTCCGGGGACAGATGACGGAGCAGCGGGGCCGCGGCGCGAGCGCCACCGAAAGCGCCCTCGCGCGCCGCGCCGGCGCTCTCCCGCGGGCACACGCGCGCAGCGAGGTGGCGGACGAGCGGCGATAGGCGATCGTCGGCGGCGTGAAGCGGCGGGCGATCCCATCCGTCCGTCGATCCGGCCGGGGACTCCGTGGCGTTCTCGCGCAGCGGGAAGAAGGTGACGCCGCCCTGTCCTTCCGCGCGAAGGCGTTCGATCGCCTGGCGCGCCGCCTCCTCGTCCTCGACGACGACCCACTGCAGCGCGTCGCCGAGAAGCGCTTCGACGGTCGCGACCGGCAGCCCGCGCTCCGGGCGGACCAGCTCGGCGGCGACGCCGAGGACGCCGTGGAACTCGCCCCGCCTCTCCAGCAGCGAGCGAACGGCGGAGTCGAACCCCTCGTGGCGCTCCCGCTGCTCGTGGAGCAGGGAGAGGCGGCTCTCGACCGAGGCTCGCTCGCGCGAGGCTTCCTCCTTCTCGCGGCGCGAAGCCTCCCGATCCGCCTCTGCGGCGGCGCGCGCCGCTTCGATTTCCGCGGCCCGCGAGGCGAGCGATTCGATCTCGCCGGCGCCTCGCGCGATCTCCTCCTCGAGCGCGGCGATCCGCTCCGCGATCTCGCCCGTCTTGCGCCCGAGCGTCTCGCGATGGACCGAGAGGGAGGCGGTCCGCAGCTCCTGCTGCTCGATCCGCGAGAGGTAGCCCTCCAGCTCCTGGCTCTCCTTCGTCCGCACGACGAGTCGCTCCATCCGCAGCTGCGCGGTCCGCGCCGCCTCCTCGCGAGCGGCGGCGAACGCCTTCTCCGCTTCGGCGACTCCTTTTTCCGCCTCGCGGACGAGCGCCTGGCGCCCCTCCCGTTGGCGCGCCAGTTCCTCCTGCTCGGGAATGCGGGAGGCGATCCGCTCGCGGAGCGAGGCCTCGTGCGCCGACTCCTCGACGATGCGGCGCGACAGCTCCTGCGCCCGCTGCTCGTTCCCCTGGATCTTCGAGGCGAGGACCGCGGCCTCCTCGCGGACCGAAGCGCTCCGCCCGAGCAGATCCTCACGCTCGCGGCGCGCCTCTTCGAGGAGCCTCTCGCGCTCGAGGAGCTTCAACCGTCCCGTCTCGAGATCGGCCTCGAGGCGCGACAGCTCGAGCCCGAGCGACTCGCGCTCGCTCGTCCAGCCGTCTCGCTCGTTCGCCCCCGCGACGCGCCGGCGATCGAGCTCGCAGAAGCGGCGCAGCGCCAGCTCGACCTCGAGGTCG
The DNA here is from genome assembly GCA_041946735.1 of Candidatus Eiseniibacteriota bacterium. Classification (GTDB taxonomy): domain Bacteria; phylum Eisenbacteria; class RBG-16-71-46; order CAIMUX01; family VGJL01; genus JBHGAY01. The sequence continues at coordinate 80,479 of JBHGAY010000022.1, read as the reverse complement.
CGGATCTCGCCCAGGAGGCGATGGTGCTTGCGCGCCTTGCCGACCTGACGGGCGAGGGAGCGGACTTCCCGCTCGATCTCCCGCACGATGTCGTCGATCCGCAGGAGGTCCTGCTCGGTCCCTTCGAGCTTGCGGAGCGCTTCGCGCCTCTGCAGCTTGTAGCGGCTGATGCCGGCGGCCTCCTCGAAGAAGAGCCGGCGCTGCTCGTCGTTGTCGGAGAGGACCTGATCGACCATCCCCCGCTCGATGACCGAGTAGCCGTGCGAGCCGAGCCCGGTGCCGAGGAAGAGGTTGCGGATGTCCTTCAAGCGGCACGGAACGTTGTTGATGAGGAAGTCGCTGTCGCCCGAACGGAAGACGCGTCGCGCGATCGTCACCTCTCCCTGCGGGACGGGCAGCGACTGGTCCTCGTTGTCGACGAGGAGCATCACCTCCGCATAACCCGCCGGTTTCGCGGTCCCCGAGCCCTTGAAGATCACGTCGAGGATGTTCTCGCCGCGCAGGACGCGGACGTTCCCCTCGCCCAGGACCCATCGGATCGCTTCGGAGACGTTGGACTTGCCGCAGCCGTTGGGACCGACGATGCCCGTGATCCCCTGCCCCAGCGGGATCTCGGTCCGGTTCGCGAACGACTTGAAGCCGTGCACGGTGAGGTTCTTCAGGCGCACTCTCTCTCCTTCCGCAAATCGATGCTCGGGCGCAAGGCCGGCTCGCGCGCCGCCCTCCGTTGCGCCCGCCGCCGCTCAGCGCGGTTGCTGCTGCTCTCTCCTCTCGATCGCCGGCTCGATGTCTCCCGGCTCGATGCCTTCTGGCTCGATGCCTTCCGGCTCGATGCCTTCCGGCACCCGGGTGTTCGTCATCGCCGTCTCCACCGTTCGGATCCGCACTCCCCGGCCCCCCCGCCCGATGATCTGGGCGAAATCGACGAGTCCGGACCGGTAGAGCCGGATCGCTTCACGCCAGGCGGAGGCCGTGTCCGGGAAGGACCCCACCGTCACCCGGTTCCAGTGTCCCTTCGTCGGAAGGTCGACCGGAACGACCCGCGCCGGCACCCCGCGTTCCGCGAGCCGGGCGGCGACCAGGGTCGCGACACCCGCATCCCGGTAGGAGCCGACGTGAACGACGACGGTGTCCGATCCCGGCGACCACGACGGAGCCGGCGGGGCCACCGGAGTGCGAAGGTTCGTCGTATCCGAGGGCACCGTCAAGCCGGTTCCCCCTTCGCCGCTGCGTGCCGTGTCGGCTGTGTCGGAAGTGCCGGCTGTGTCGGAAGTGCCGGCTGTGCCGGCTGTGTCGGCTGCTGGAAACCGGGTCGAGGGAAGCGACGGCTCCGTCCGGCTTCGCTGCGGCTCGCCCGGCGCACGTCCGCCCGCGCCGCCCCCGAAGAGCCGGACGAGGAGGACGGTCGCGACAACGAGTCCCACGATGAGGAGCGCAGGGGCGACGAGCCGGCGCGTGCGGCGCGGCTCATGCCAGGCGTCGAAGCGCGCGACGGGGACCGCCGGCTCCGGCTGCTGCGGCTCTTTTGGTGGCGGCGGCGGCTGCTGCTGCGCCGGCGGCTGCTTCGCCGGCGGCGCCGGTGGCGGCGGCTGCGGCGCGACCGGCTTCTCTGCCTTCACGGGCTGCGTCTTGGGCGGTGGAGGCGCCGGCGGCGCCTTCGGAGCGGGCGCCTCTGCCTTCGTCTGCGACGCAGCGGGCGGCACCGGCGCCGGCGCCGGCGCCGCTGGCGTTGGCACCGGAGCTGGAGTGGGCGGCGGCGGAGCCGCCGGCGGCGCAGGCGCTGGCGCAGGCGGCGGCGTCTTCGGTGGGGGAGGCGGCGTCGCCTTCGCCGGTGCAGGTGGCGGAGCCGCAGGTGGCGGAGCTGCAGCCGGAGGCGCCCAAGCCGGCGGAGTCGCAGCCTTCGGAGCTTCAGCCGCAGGAGCCGTCTTCGCGGCCGCCGCCGCTTCCGTCGTCCACCGTTCGATCGGAGGACGCCTCTCGAACGGCACCGGTCCCATCGCGATCAGCCCAAGGATCCTCTGCTTCGTCCCTCGCAGATCGCCGACGATCGCTTCGAGCTCGCCGACCGAGTGGTCGCGGATCGCGGCCGCCAGCACTACGCCGTCGCATCCCGGCCGCGGCCCGACCGGCCCTTCCGAAGGATCGGGAAGCGACTGCGCGAGGATCAGCACCCAGCCCGGTGGCGCCGCGATCGCCTCGCCGGCCGGCAGGTGCTCGACGGGGCGCACGAGCCGGACTCCCTGCAGATCGCTCGGCCAACCGGCGGCGATCGGAACGCCGAGCCGCCCGAGCCTGTCCAAGACGGGCAGCGGCAGCGGCAATCCCGGTCCCCCGGCGAGCGGCGTGAGCGGACCGACCCGGCTCGGATCGAGCAGGAAGGTGGCGCGCCCTTCGCGCGCCGTGTGCTCCGCCAGCGCGACCGCCCAGGACAGATGCTCGAAGCTGCCGTGCGGCGAAGTGATCCAGACGACGAACGGGCTCGCGTCTCCGGGAATGCCCAGCCGGTGGAACAGCCTCGCCCCGAGGATCGTCCCGGGACCGAAGTCCGAAAGGCGATCGCGGCGCCGCGGCACGGCGGCATCCGACGGAGCGGTGACGAGCAGCGGCAGCTCGAGCGCGCGAGCGGCCTCTTCCGCGGAGGAGAAGTAGGCTTCGGTCATCCTTCCTCCCCTTCAGCGAGCGCGGCCGCGACCGCCTCGCCGAACGCTTCCTCGTCCTCCGGCTCGATGCCGCGAAGATCGAGCAGCAGGCCGTCCTGCTGCACGCGGCCGAGGACCGGAGGATCGCCGGCGCGCAGCCGAGCTGCGATCGCGCCGGCGACGATCTCCGGATGGGTGATGCGAACGGCGTGCGAGGAGATCTCCTGGCCCGGGAGCGACCCTCCTCCCACCTCGACGCGCGTCGCGACCGTCTCGATCCGATAAGCGCCGCTCGCGCCGCGCCCCCGGCCCAGCCGGTCGCGCAGCGCATCCGCCATCCGTTCGGCCGCCGCCCGCACATCCTCCTCGCTCCTCGACAGCGCCCGCAGCAGCGGGATCCTCCGGCGCGCCCGCTCCGGATCGAGGTGCAGGCGCAGCCCCGCCTCGAGCGTCGCGAGGAGCGTCTTGTCGAGCCGCACGACGCGCGCGATCGGGTGCTTCTGCAACGCCTCGATCGCCTCGCGCTTACCCGCGAGGATACCCGCCTGGCCGAGCCCGAGGAGCTTGTCGGCCGAGACGGAGACCAGATCGGCGCCCGCCTCGATCGAGTCCTCGATCGCCGGCTCTTCCGGGAAGAGATCGCGGTAGGCGCGAAGCGCGCCGCTGCCGAGATCGTCGAGGAGCGGGAGGCCGGCGGACCGGCAGAACGCCACCATCTCCTCGATCGACGGCTCCTCGGTGAAGCCGACGAGCTTGAAGTTGCTGCGATGCACGCGCAGGACGAGCGCGGTGTCGGGCGTGCGCGCTCGCTCGAAGTCCGAGATGCGGGTGCGGTTCGACGTCCCGACCTCCCGCAGCCGCGCGCCCGTCGCCTGCAAGATGTCGGGAAGGCGGAACGAGCCGCCGATCTCGACAAGATGACCGCGAGAGACGAGCACCTCGCGTCCCGCCGCGATACCGGCGACCGCGAGGAAGAGGGCCGCCGCGTTGTTGTTGACCGGGAAGCCCGCCTCGGCGCCGGTGACGACGGGGATCAGCTCCCGCACCGCGGCGAGTCGCGAAGCACGCCGTCCGGTCGCCGGGTCGATCTCGAGCGCGCTCGCGCCCGAGGCGACCGCGAGGAGCGCCCGGCGCGCCTCCTCCGGAAGGACCGCGCGACCCAGGTTCGTGTGGAGCAAGACGCCGGTCGCATTCCACACCGGCCGCAAGCGGAGCGGCAAGCGGATCGCCCCGCGCTCGAGAATGCCGTCGATCGAGCGCGCCAGCGCCTCGTCCCGGCTGCCCGGCGTCCAGCTTCCGGCGCGGATCTCCGCACGCAGCCGGTCGAGCGTCTCGCGCGCCCATGCGCGCACGAGCGGGCGCGGCTCGCCGCTCAGCGCCTCGAGGCGGGCGTCGGCGAGGAGCGCCTCGATCGACGGCAGCAGCGCGAGGGAAGCGCGGCTGTCGCGGCCGTCGCCGCTCTCGCGACCTCCGCGACTCTCGCGGCCCTCGCGGCTCTCGCCGCGGTTGTCCGGCTCGTCCGCCATCATCCCCCCAGATACGCCTCGCGCACGCCGGCGTCGCTGCCGATCTCCGCGGCCGCCCCCGAGCGGACGATCCGGCCGGTCTCGAGCACGTAGGCGTCGTCGGCGGTCTGGAGCGCCATGCGGGCGTTCTGCTCGACGAGGAGGATCGAGGTGCCCATCCGGTTGATCTCGCGAATCCGCTCGAAGATCCCCTTCACGAGCAGCGGCGCGAGGCCGAGCGACGGCTCGTCGAGCAGGAGCAGCCGCGGCTTCGCCATCAGCCCGCGCCCGACCGCGAGCATCTGCTGCTCGCCGCCGCTCAACGTCCCGCCCGCCTGCCGCATCCGTTCCTTCAAGCGCGGGAAGAGCGTGAACACGACCTCCAGATCCTGTCGGATCCCCGCGCGGTCGCGCCGCAGGTATGCCCCCAGCTCGAGATTGTCGAGGACGGTCAGGTTCGCGAAGATGATCCGCCCCTCCGGCACCTGCACGACCCCCATCGCGACGATCTTGTGCGGCGGCAGGCCCTGGATCGGCTTCCCCTCGAAGAGGATCCTCCCCGCGCTCGGCCGCAGCAGCCCCGAAATCGTCCGCAGGATCGTCGACTTCCCGGCGCCGTTGGCGCCGATCAAGGTCGCGATCTTTCCCTCCCGGACCTCCAGATCGACGCCCCGCACCGCCTGGATCGCCCCGTAGCGGACCTCGAGCCCCTCAAGGCGCAGCATGCGGCGCCTCCTCCCCGAGGTACGCCTCGATGACGCGTGGGTGCCGCCGGATCTCCTCCCGGCTCCCCTCGGCGATCTTCACGCCGTAGTCGAGAACGACGAGGCGCTCGCAGATTCCCATGACGAACCGCATGTCGTGCTCGACCAGCAGGATCGTCAGGTCGAACTCCTTGCGGATCCGGAGGATCAAGCTCATCAGATCCTCCGTCTCGTGCGGGTTCATCCCGGCCGCCGGCTCGTCGAGCAACAGCAGCCGCGGCGCGAGCGCGAGAGCGCGCGCGATCTCCACGCGACGCTGATGCCCGTAGGCGAGATCGATCGCCCGCGATTCGGCGAACTCCGCGAGGCCGAGCAGCCCGAGCAGCTCGCGCGCCCGATCGCAGAACAGCCGTTCCTCCTTCCGGAAGAGCGGCGTCCGCAGGATCGCCGGCAGGATCCCGATCGAGGACTCCCGATGGAAGGCGACGCGCACGTTGTCGAGCACGCTCAACTGCGCGAAGAGCCGGATGTTCTGGAACGTCCGCGCCACGCCCCGCTGGGCGATCGAGTGAGGGGCGAGCCCGACGAGCGATTCCCCGCGCAACCGCACTTCGCCCGAGGTGGGACGATAGACGCCGGTGATCATGTTGAAGACCGTCGTCTTTCCCGCCCCGTTGGGGCCGATCAGCCCCACGAGCTCCCCCGGCTGCAAGACGAGATCGAGATCGGTGACGGCCTTCAGGCCGCCGAAGAGCTTGCACGCCTTCTCGAGCTCGAGAACCGGGGCCGCGCCCACACCGGCGTCCGCGCTGCAGGTCACGCGCCCCTCCGCTGCACCCGCTCGCGCAGCTGCTGCCAGACGCGCGGCAGCTCCCGCGTCCCGAACATCCCCTGAGGCCGGGCGATCATGAGCACGATCAGCAGCAGCGAGTAGAGGACCATCCGGTACTCGCGGAACTCGCGCAGCGCCTCGGGCAGCACGGTCAGCACGATCGCCGCCAAGATCGAGCCGGTGATCGACCCCATCCCGCCGAGCACGACCATGATCACGACCTCGATCGACTTCATGAACGTGAAGCTGTTCGTGTGCAGGTACATCAGGTAATGGCCGAAGAGACCTCCCGCAAGGCCGGCCCATGCCGCTCCGATCACGAACGCCTGGATCTTGTAGCGCGTCGTCGGCACGCCGAGGCTCTCCGCCGCCACCTCGTCGTCGCGCACGGCGAGGAGCGCCCGGCCGTGCCGCGAGCGGACCAGGTTCGCGTGGAAGACGACGCAGGCCACGACGGCGAGATAGACCCAGAAGAAGGTCGTCCGCGGCGGGATGCCGGTCAGGCCGCGCGCGCCGCCCAGGAACTCGAGGTTCAGGATCACGACGCGGATGATCTCGCCGAAACCGAGCGTCGCGATCGCGAGGTAGTCTCCGCGCAGGCGCAGGGTCGGAATGCCGATCAAGAGCCCCGCGAGCGCGGCGAGCCCGCTCCCGAGCGCGAGGGCCACGAGGAACGAGACCACCTGGAGCGAAGGCCCGAAGGACGGTCCCACGACCAGGCTGAACCACGCGGCCGCGTAGCCGCCGATCGCCATGAAGCCGGCGTGGCCGAGGCTGAACTGCCCGGTGAAGCCGTTGATCAGGTTCAGGCTGACGGCGAGGACGATGTTGATGCCCGAGAGAATCAGGATCCTCGCCACGTAGGGGTTCAGCGCCGCGGCGAGCAGCCGGTCTGCGCCGAAGAGCAGCGGGATCGCGACGATCCAGGCGATCCAGGCGATCGGCAGCCGACGGCGGCCGCGCGCGCCGGACTGCCGGCCGTCCGGCGCCTCCCGGCGGCGACCCGCCCTCCGGCTCTTCTCCTCGGCCGCGTCGCTCATCCCCTCTGCCCCTCGATCCGGCTCATACCTTCTCGGAGGCCGACCGCCCCATGATCCCGGAAGGTTTTACCAGCAGGATCACGATCAGCAGGCTGAAGGCGATCGCGTCGCGCAGCGTGGAGGAGATGTAGCCGGCGACGAGCGTCTCCGCGATCCCCATGAGCAGGCCGCCGACGACGGCGCCCGGTATGTTGCCGATTCCGCCGAGGACGGCCGCGACGAACGCCTTGAGGCCGGGCAGGAGCCCCATCAGCGGCTCGATCTTCGGGTTCTGCAATGCGACGAGGACGCCGGCGGCCGCCGCGAGCGCGCTTCCGATCGCGAAGGTGAAGAGGATCACCCGGTCGGTGGCGATCCCCATGAGGCTCGCCGCGTCGCGGTTGTACGAGACGGCGCGCATCGCCTTGCCGATCCGCGTCCGGTAGATCACCTGCTGCAGGAGCAGCATCAGGATCGCGGAGCCGGCGAGGATCAGGATCTGGTGGTTCGTGATCACCACTCCGCCCGGGAGCCGGTAGGTGCGGCCGACGATGATCTGCGGGAAGAACTGCGGGTCCGGCCCGAAGATCAGAATGCCGAGGTTCTCCAGGAGCAGGCTGACCCCGATCGCCGTGATCAGCGCCGTCAGCTTCGAATGCTTGCGGACCGGCTTGTAGACCGACCTCTCGATCCCCATTCCCAGCAAGGCGCACCCGGCCATCGAGACGGCGAAGACGAGAAGGACGCCGGCGATTCCCGCCCCGCCCGCCCCCTGCAGGCCGAGCCAGCCGACCGCGTAGAAGCCGAGGTAGGCGCCGACCATGTACACGTCGCCGTGCGCGAAGTTGATCAATCGCAGGATCCCGTAGACCATCGTGTAGCCGAGAGCGATCAGGGCGTAGATGCCGCCCCACGAGATCCCGTTGACGAGCTGCTGGAGGAACTCCTGCACGGCTACGGTTCGACGCGCTCGACGAAGTGGAAGCCTCCGTCGCGGATCTGCAGGACGACCGCCGACTTGCGCGCGTTGCGCTGCGGATCGATCGTGATCGACCCGGTCACGCCGGGAAAGCCCTTCGTGGCGGCGATCTCGTCGCGCAAAGCCGCCCGCGCGTCCCGCAGCTTCTTCTTTCCCGCGGAGTGGCCGTCCGCCAGCGTCGCGACCGTCCCGGGGCTATTCTGCTCGACGCGCTGCAACGCGTCGAAGAGCAGGCGCGCCGCGTCGTAGCCGAGCGCCGCCATCGCGTCGGGCTTCGCTCCGTATCGCTGCTCGTACTTGCCGATGAACTCCTGCACGACCGGGCTCTCGTCGTCGTTCGCGTAGTGGTTGCTGAAGTAGCACCCCTCGATCGCTTCCTTGCCGATCTCCAGCACCTTCGGCGAATCCCACCCGTCTCCCCCCATCATCGGGACTTTGATGCCGAGATCGCGCGCCTGCCGCACGATCAGACCGACGTCCGTGTAGTAGCCGGGGACGAAGATGCCGTCGGGCTTCGCCGCGCCGATCGCAGTGAGCGGCGCGCGAAAGTCGACATCCCCCTGCTGGAAGCTCTCGTCCGCGACGATCGTCCCACCCGCCTCCTCGAACGTCTTGCGGAACGCGCTGGCGAGCCCCAGCGAGTAGTCGCTGCGGACGTCCCGGAGGATCGCGACCCGGGAGAGTCCAAGCGACTGGCGCGCGAACTTCGCCATGACCGCGCCCTGGAACGGATCGATGAAGCAGACGCGGAAGATGTAGTCGCCCGTCTCGGTCACCTTCTCGTTCGTCGAGGCGGGCGTGATCATCGGGACCTGGGCCTGCTGGCAGATGGGCGCGGCAGCGAGGGAGTTCGAGCTCGCGACCTCTCCGAGGACCGCCGCCACCTGGTCCTGGCTGATCAGCTTGTTCGCGGCCGTCGCCGCTTCTTCGGGCTTCCCCTGGTCGTCCTCGGAGATCACCCGGATCGGCACGCCGGCCACGCCGCCGGCGACATTCGCTTCGTCGACCGCCATCAGGATCCCGTGGTCCATCGAGATCCCGAACGTCGCCGTCGCGCCGGTCATCGAGGCGAACTCTCCGACGCGAAGCTCCTTCACGGCGCCGTCCTTGCCTCCCGGCTGACCGGCGGCGCCACCACTTGCCCCGCCCGGCGCGGAGCTCGAGCCCTGACTCTCGTTCTGTTTGCCTCCGCAGGAGAGAATCGTGAGGGCCAGGGCCAGGACGAATGCGACTGTCGCCGTTCGCTTCATCTTCTTCCCCCTGCTTCCCGCCTTCCGGCGCGCTCCATCCGGGGCGTTCGGCCCCTGAGATAGGCCTAACCCCTTGAAAAGGCTAGCGAAAGCTAGCACGCCCCCCCAGACCGGTCAAGCGATTCCCCATTCCGGACGAGTTGCAGCGCGGCAGCCGCCGTCGCTTCAGCCGGGGAGCCCCTCCGACCTCTCCGCCTCGTCGAAACGGGAGAAGAGCATCGAATAGGACGCGCGTCCCTGGCTCGCCGAGCGCAGGTCGGTCGCGTATCCGAACATGCGGGACAGCGGCGCCTCGGCGGTCAGGATGTGGAAGGTGTCGCGGCTGTCGGTCCCGAGGAGGCGCCCGCCGCGGGCGGCGAGCCCCTGCACGACTCCGCCCACGAAGTCCTTCGGAACGAGGATCTCCAGCTCGACGATCGGCTCGAGCAGGAGCGGCTCGGCGCGGCGGCAGCCGTCGCGGAACGCGTTCAGCGTCGCCGAGCGGAACGCGAGGTCCGAGGAGTTCGTCTCGTGCGCCGTGCCGTCGATCATCTCGACCTGCACGTCGGTGATCGGATACCCCCACTGGATCCCCGACTCGCACGCGTCGCGCACCGCCCGCTCCACGACCGGCTCGTAGATGCGCGGGATCTTCTCGTCCGCAACCGCCCAGAAGAAGCGGACGCCGGTCCCGCGGGCGCGCGGCTGGATCGAGAGGACGACGTGCGCGAAGTGGTCGCGCCCTCCCGTGGTCCGCTCGAAGCGCCCCTCGCTCGTCACCGGCTTGCGGATCGTCTCGCGGTAGGTGACCTGCGGCCGTCCCAGCCGGACCTTGAGGCCGAACTCGCGGTTCAGCCGCTCCTCGAGGATCTCGAGATGCAGCTCCCCCATCCCGGAGATGACGGTCTGGCCGGTGTTCTCGTCGATCCGCACGCGGAAGGTCGGATCGTCGCTCGACAGCCGGGCGAGCGCGTGCTGCACCTTCTCCTCGTCCCCCGCGCCGCGCGCCTCGAGCGCCGCGCTCACCACCGGCTCGGGGAACTCCATCGCTTCGAGCAGCAGCGGCTTCTCCCGCGGCGTCAGGGTATCGCCGGTCGTCGTGTTCTTCAGTCCCGTCACCGCGACGATCTCTCCCGCCTCCGCCTTCTCCATCCGCGTTCGCTTCGCCGCGAGCATCCGGAAGATGTGGACGACCCGCTCCGTCTCGCCGCGCGTCGCGTTGAACACCTCCGAGCCCTCGCGCAGCGTCCCGGAGTAGATCCGCAGGAAGGACAGGCGCCCGCGCTCGCGCTCCGTGTAGGTCTTGAACGCGAGCGCGCTCAGCGGCGCCGACGGATCCGGCGGCCGGATCTCTTCCTCGTTCGTCCCGGGCACCCGCCCGCGCGCCGGCTCGATGTCGAGCGGCGACGGCAGCAGGTCGACGATGGCATCGAGGATCGGCTGGATCCCCTTGTTGCGGAGCGCGGAGCCGGCGAACACCGGCACGACGCGTCGCGCGATCGTCGCCCTTCGCAGCACCGGCGTCACGTCTTCGGCGGGCGGCTCCTCGCCGCTCAGGATCCTCTCCAGCAGCGCCTCGTCCTCGACGGCGAGCGTCTCGAGGAGCGTGCGCCGCCTCTCCAGGAAGCGCTCCCTCTCGCCCTCCGGCACCGGACCTCGAACCGTCTCGGCGCCGATCTCCTCATCGGGCCACCGGAGCATGTCGCCGCGCAGGAGGTCGACCACCCCTTCGAAGCGGTCCTCCGCCCCCACCGGGTAGTTCACGACGAGAGGGTTCGCGCCGAGCTTGTCGTGGATCTCGGCGATGACCGCGTCGAAGTCCGCCCCGGCCCGGTCCATCTTGTTCACGAAGACGATGCGCGGGACGTGGTAGCGGTCGGCCTGGTGCCAGACGACCTCCGACTGGGGCTCCACCCCGCTCCGCGCGTCGAGCACGACGACCGCCCCGTCCAGCACGCGCAGGCTCCGCTCGACCTCGGCGGTGAAGTCGACGTGGCCCGGCGTGTCGATGATGTTGATCCGGTGGTCGCGCCAGTGGCAGGTGATCGCGGCGCTCGTGATCGTGATGCCGCGCTCCTTCTCCTGCTCCATCCAGTCGGTCTGGGTCGTCCCTTCGTCGACGCTGCCGATCAGGTGGGTGACGCCCGTGTAGTAGAGGATGCGCTCGGTGGTGGTCGTCTTGCCGGCATCGATGTGGGCGATGATGCCGATGTTCCGGATGTGCTGGAGTTTCGGGGGTTCTGGCATGGATGGTCTCCGCCGGTGAGACTGACGGAGCGGCGGAAGGCTGTCAAGAAGGCCGGGCGCCGGACGTTCCTGCGCATGCCGGTGCCAAGCGGCCGCCGGCCTCTGCTACGCTCGCCGTGGAGCGCTTCGCGGGGCGAGAGGGAGGCAGGCCGGCCGATGCGGATCGAGATCGACGAGACGATCGCGTGGCGGGAGTCGCGCCACCGGCGTTCCTTCGGCGCGGCGATCCTGGTGTCGGGACTGCTCCACGCCCTGCTCTTCCTGGTCGTCCCCGCTCCCCGTCTCCTGACCGGTCCCGCCGAGACGGCCGCTCCCCACATCGGCTTCGAGGGACCGGAGATCGTCCTGCCCGAGCTGAATCCCCAGGAGTATCGGGTCGACGAGCAGGAGCAGGTCGCGACCGCGCGCCTCCAGGCGGGGGCGCTGATCTCGCAGCCGGTCGAGATCCTCCCCGAGTCGGAGGCGCCCGAGGAGCTGCCGCGCCGGCTGGCGAGCGGCCTGCAGGGACGGAGCCCCGACACCAATCCCGTGGTCGAGCTGGGAGAGGACTGGTCGCTCCGCTCGACGAGCGCTCCCACCAGCCGCTCCTCGGACTTCGTGATCCTGAAGCTCGTGCGTCCCGAGTACCCGCGCCTCTCGGTCTCGCGAGGCGTCGAGGGGGTGGTCCGGGTGCAGGCGGCGATCGATGCCGAGGGGAACGTCGGCGAGGTGGAGCTGCTCGGCTCGGAGGTCGACCGGATGTGCGAGGAGGAGACGATCCGGGCGATGAAGCTGTGGAAGTTCCGCCCGTACGAGCGCGACGGCCGCGCGATCCCCTTCCGCGTCATCGTCCCGTTCCGATTCCGGTTGGAGGACTAGGCCTGGCCGCGAGGCAGCGGCCCGGCGCTCCTACTCGAGACCCGCCGCCCGATACTCCCGCGCGTAGGCGACGTAGCGCTCCGCCGACTCGCGCCCGCGCCGCCGCTCCTCTTCGCTGAGCGGACGCACGACGCGCGCCGGCGATCCGAAGGCGAGGACGCCCTCCGGGATCTTCGTCCCCGGCGTGACGAGGCTTCCCGCGCCGATCCACGACTCCTGTCCCACGACGACGCCGTCGAGCAGGCGCGACCCGATCCCGATCAGCGCCCCGTCCTCGACCGTGCAGCCGTGCAGGACGACCGCATGCCCGACGGTCACCCACGCGCCGAGCGCGAGCGGGAAGCCGTGGCTCACGTGGAGGACGCAGCCGTCCTGCACGTTCGTCCCCTCGCCGATCCGGATCCGGTCGACGTCGGCCCGCGCGACCGTCCCGAACCAGATCGAGGCGCGGTCCCCCAGGACGATGTCGCCCGTCAGCACGCAGCCGGGAGCGAGGAAGACGTCCGCGCCGAGCACCGGGCGGACGTCGCGATAGGGAAGGAGGATCGGGCCGGAGCGCCCCGGCCCGATCGCGTCCGAATCAGAAGCTGTACTTTCCAAAGTCCTTCGGATTGAGGTTCTCGATGAAGCGGCGCAGCTCCTCGGCCCGCTGCTCGTCGGTCGGCTCCGGCCCCTTCGCGGGCCCTTCCGCCTGGATCAGCCGGTCGAGCTCGTCGGTCAACAGCTCCTCGGCCGCGAAGATCTTCGCCTTCGTCTTCAGCGCGATCGCGATCGAGTCGCTCGGCCGCGCGTCGACCGAAAGGATCTGCCCCGCCGCCTCGATCGTGATCCTCGCGTAGAAGGTGTTCTGCTTGAGGTCGCAGATCTCGACGCGCCGGACCTTCGCCTGCATCCCCTTCAGGATGCTGACCATCAGGTCGTGCGTGAGCGGCCGCTGGAACTTCTTGCCCGCGATCTCCATCGCGATCGCCGACGCCTCCGGCGGGCCTATCCAGATCGGTAGCCGGCGCGCCCCATCGAGCGTCTGCAGGATCACGACGGGGTACTGGTTCTTCTCGTCGATCGCGAGGCTCAACACTTCCACTTCGACCATGCGGGACCTCTCGATCTCCCGACCTCCCGGTCCGGTCGCCTAGTTCGGATTCCCGGTTCGGTCTTCCGCCTGGCGGCGGACCGAACCGATCCGGGCCGGATCGGGGTTCGGCTGTTCCATGTTGTCGAGCATCCAGCGCGCGGACGCGGCCAGCTCATGATCGGGATGGTCCTGAAGGAACCGCTCGAACGCCTCCCGGGCCGCCGCGTAGTCCTTTTTCTCGTCCGCTTGAAGGAACCCTACCATGAACTCCGCCTGGGCCGCCCTCTCGCTCGCCGGGTATTTCGCCGCGAACCCTTCGTACAACCGGATCTTGAGATCCGGATCCTTCTCGTCGCGCGCCGCGCCGAACAGATCCTCCTCCGACAGGAGGCTCTCGGAGTAGCGCTGGAACGCTTCCTCGTCGACTTTCGCCCCGTATTCCTCCTGGAGCTTGGCCAGCGTCTGCGAAAAGAGCTGATTGTGCTTCGTCGTCTGCACCCGCCGCGCAATCGCCTGGCGCACCGCGTCGTCGAAGGGGCGGGGCGTCGCCTCGGTTCGATCGATCGCCTGCAGGACCGTCCATCCCATCCCGGGGATCTCGACCGGTTCGCTCGTTTCCCCCCTCTGAAGCTTCATCGCCTCGGCGTTGACCTGCGGGATCTCGCCGAGATGGCCCACCCCCGATCCGGCGGTCATCCAGCCCAGGACCCCGCCGTTGGCCTTCGTCGGCTCGTCGATCGAGACGGTGCGCGCGAGGTCGGCGATCGATTCGCCGCGGAGCAGCCGCGCGCGGACGGCCTTCGCCTCCGGGAGCGTGCGGACGAGCACGTGCGCGGCCTGCACGCGGGTCGGCACCATGTAGTCGGACCGGTGCTCCTGGTAGTAGTTCTGGATCTCCTCTTCCGAGGGGACCGACTTCGCCCGCACTTCGTGCTCGATCGTGCGGGCGGCGAGGATGTAGCGGCGCGAGAGCTCCCAGGTGGCCTTGAACTCCGGGTCGTTCTGGTAGCCCTTCTTCTGCCCGAGGGTGATCCAACACAGCTCGTCGATCGCGCTGCGCAGGACGTCGCGATACTGCCCGACCGCGTCCTTCCCCTTCAGGTTCATCATTTGCGGGTACTGGTAGCGGATCTTGTTGTTCAGGTCACGGACGGTGAACGCCTGCTTCCCGACACGGCCAAGCACCAGATCCTGAAGATCCCCGCCATCGGAACCCGAAGAGCCCGGCCCCCCGCCGCCAGAGCACTGGAGCCCGACCAGGAACACCGCGCTGCAGAGCAGGCCGAGAACGAAACCGAGAACGACTCCTCGCATCTTCATCGGATCACGCATCCGCTCACGCATCGGATCACGCATCGCCTCACGCATCGCCTCAGGCCAGACCCTCCTTCTTCACCCAGACGCGCACCTTCGCCTCGACGTCCTGGTAGAGATGGACCTTCACGTTGTACGCGCCGAGCGCCTTCAGCGGCTCCTCGAGAATGATCTGCCTCTTGTCCACCTCGAAGCCTTCGGCCGCCAGCTTCTCGGCGATGTCGGCCGACGTGACCGACCCGAAGAGCTTGTCATCCTCGCCCGCCTGCATCAGCACGGTGACCGAGGTCTTGTTGAGCTTCGTCGCCGTCTTCTCGGCATGGGCGCGCATCTTGTCCTGCCGCGCCTGCTTCACGCGCTCCTTCTCGGCGAAGATCCGCGCGCCGGCGCTCGTCGCCTGCAGCGCGAGGTTCTTCGGGAGCAGGAAGTTTCGGGCGTAGCCGGGCGCGACGTCGACCCGGTCGCCGGGGCGGCCGAGTCCGTCGATCTCTTGCAGAAGAATGACCTCCATCGGAATCGTTCCTTTCCTTCCTCTCGGCCTCTCTCCATTCGTCTCGATCGTCCCTGCGTCGCGCCCGTCGCACGGGCGAAGACGCCCGCCGCTTGCGTGGCGCCGGCGGCGCCGGGGTCCGGACTCGCCGGTCTCGCCGTGCCGTCATCCTCCGCGGCGCCTCCACCGGCGCCGCTGCACGAGCAGAGCGGGGACGACCTACTTGTACGATTCGGCGGCGAACGGCAGCATGGCCAGCACACGCGCCCGCTTGACGGCCCGCGTGATCTGCGCCTGATGGCGCGCGCAGTTGCCCGACACCCGCCGCGGAACGATCTTGCCTCGATCGGTCACGGCGCGTTGCAGGCGCTTCTCGTCCTTGTAGTCGACATAGGCGACACGGTCCAGGCACAGCTTGCAGACCTTCCGGCGCGGACCGCGCGGTTCACCCTTGGGCATTCCGATCCTCTCTTTCTCGTCTTCTTCTCTCTCCGACTCGTTCCGCCGGATCCCTACAGATCCATGCGCTGCGTCCCCTCATCGTGCTCCTGCGTAGGCTCCTGGGGATTCTGCTGCGCGTGCTCGGACTCATCCTCGTGCACGTGGAGCGGCTCCTCGTGGGGAGGAGTCTCGTCCTGATGCGGAGGAGTCGTTTCGTGACGCGCCTCGTGCTCGGGACCCGCGGCGGCGCCTGCGCCTTCGCGAGCCGGAGCCTCGCCCGCGCGCGGTCCGCCTCCCGGACGGCGGCGATCGTTCTGGCGATGCGGCTTCTCTCCCGAGCCCTCCTCGGCCGGCCGCTCCTCGAGGAAGGGCCCCAGGATCTGGATCTGCTCGGCGTAGATCTCCACCGCGGTCCGCTTGTCGCCGCGAGCCGTCGTGAAGGAACGGGTGCTCAGGTATCCCTCGACGTACATCGCCTGCCCTTTCCGCAGGTCACGGGCCATCCGCTGGGCCGTTTCCTGCCAGGCGACGACGGTCAGATAGGCGGCCACCTCGCGCGCGCCGCCGGAACGATCCCGCAGGATCCTCCCGACCTGCACGCGGAACGAACAAACCGTCACGCCCGAAGGCGTGTAGCGAAGCTCGGGCTCCTCCTGGGCGATCCCGGTGAGGAAGACCCGGTTCATCCTGGGATACGTCGTTCCTTCCATCTCGAACTCCTCCGCCTGGCAGCCCCCAGGCTAGGACTGTGTGACGTCCGCTTCGGGCTCGGCCGGACTCGCTGCGGGCGCCGGCTCGGTCGCGGCCGCCGGCTCGGACGCCGTCGTCGCCACCGCCGCCGGCGTTCCGGCTGCGGCTCCCTCGGAACCCGCCTGGCCTTCGGCGTGCACGCCCTCGGCCACCGCCGGCTCCGACGAAGACTCCTCGTGACGCGCCGGCTCGGGCGGCGGACCCTGCGCCAGCACCGTCAAGTGCCGCAGGACCGTCTCGCGAAGCCGGTAGCGACGCTCCAGTTCCGCGACGGCCACGGGCTCCGCGCGGAACCGGATCAGTGTGTAGATCCCCTCGCCGACCTTCTGCACCTCGTAGGCGAGCTTGCGCCGCCCCCAGCGCTCGATGTCGACGATCTCGCTGGAGTTGCCGACCAGCGTCTGTCGAACCCCCTCGATCTCCTCCTCCACCTTCGCCTCCTCGAGGGAGGGATGGAGCACGAAGACCGTTTCGTACTCTCTCAAGGAACCCACCTTTCGGGCCTCTTCCAAGGAGCCCACCGTTCGGGCCTCTTCCAAGGCGCTCGTCCTGCGGGGCCATCCGGTTTCGCAGAGCCCCCCCGCTGGGCGATCCGCGCGGTTCTCATCCGGCCCTCTCTCATCCTTCTCGTCCCTGCGACCCGTTCTCTCCGTTGGACGGAGGGGACGGGTTGAACCGGTTCATCGCAGCCGGGAAGCCTTCGAGCAGCGCCACGCGCACCGCCTCCGCTCCCCGTTCGATCATCCTGTCGAACTCCTCCCGCTCCTCCGGCGAGAGCGGACGGAGCACGTACTCGGCCAGATCCTCTCCCGGCTCGGCCCCGCCGACTCCGAGACGCAGCCTCGCGTAGCGGTCGGTCGCGAGCGCCTGCTCGATCGACGCGAGCCCTCGATGTCCGCCCGAGGAGCCCGCCGCGCGAAGGCGCAGCCGCCCGGCCGGAAGGGCGACGTCGTCCACGGCGACGAGGAGCTGTCCCGCGTCGAGCCGGTGCTCCTCCAGGCAGGCGAGCACCGGAGGACCGCTCCGATTCATGTAGGCGAGCGGCTTCACCAGGACGGTGTCCCGGCCGCCGATCGGCACGATCGCCTCCGCTCTTCCCGGCTTCTCCATCCAGGCCGCTCCCGCTTCTCTCGCGATCCGGTCGACCAGATGGAACCCGGCGTTGTGCCGCGTCTCCGCGTAGCGACGCCCGGGGTTCCCCAGCCCGGCGACGCACCGGATCTCCGGCGCGTCTGGATCCCGATCCTCGGAGATCTCCCGGCCCTACTCGGCAGCAGCCTTCTCGGGCGCCGCCCCGCCTTCGGGCGTCGCGGCAGCCGCCTCGGGCGCCGCAGCCGCCTCGGCCACCTCCACCGCCTTCGTGATGATCGTCGCCACGACCCGGTCGGCCGGCGTCAACGACGTGACACCCTCGGGAAGCGGCAAGTCGCTCACATGGAGGGAGTGGCCCTTCACGAGAGCGGTGACGTCCAGGTCGATCTTCTCGGGGATCCGGCCCGCCTCGCAGCTGATCTCGAGATCGCGGATCAGCTGCTCCAGGATGCCGCCTTCCTTCACGCCGGCGGCCGTTCCGGTCAGATGCACCGGGACGGAGACGTGGACGAGCTGCGTCAGTGAGACATGCTGCAGATCGATGTGCAGCACCCGGCGCGAAACCGGCTCCCGCTGCACTTCCTTGATGATCGCCGTCAGGTCCCGGTCCTGGATCCCCGCGATCTTCAGGTCGAGGACGACGGTGCCGCCGCGGTGCTGGCGCAGCACGCGCGTGAGATCGCTCTCGAGCAGCGTGATCGGGATCGCCTGCTCCCCGGCGCCATAGATCACGCCCGGAGTGCGGCCGGCCATCCGGGTGCGGCGGGCGCTCCCCTTGCCGGTCCCGCTTCGAAGTTCGCCATGCAGCTCTACCGTTTCCATTCTTTCTCCCTATCCTCCTGCTGCCCCCGAGAGGGGCCTACCCCGCTCGGGGCGATTCCCCGAGGGCCTCCGCCCCCTATGGGAACCGGGGGCCAAACGTCCCGAAGAGCCACTTAGGCTATCGGGGACACTCCTGGGCGCGGATCGCGATCGATCCGCCCCCGCTCCGATCCGTTCCGTTCCGTTCCGTTCCTTCTAGACGAAGAGCGAGCTGAGAGAGCGCTCCTCGTGGATCCGGCGGATCGCCTCGCCCAGAAGTCCGCTCACGCTGAGCACGCGGATCTTGGGGGAGGCGAGCCGCTCGGGCGGCTGCGCGATCGAGTCGGTGATGACGATCTCCCGGACGGGCGAGTCCTCGAGGATCGGAATCGTCTCGTCCGAGAAGGCGGCATGGCTCGCGCCGATGAAGATCTCGCGAGCCCCCTGCGAGCGCAGGGCGGCCGCGGCGCGCGCCACTGTCTTTCCGGTCGAGATGACGTCGTCGAAGATGACGACGTTGCGATCCCGGACGTCGCCGATCACGTTCATCACCTCCATCTCGTCCTGCCGCACCCTGCGCTTGTCGACGAGCGCGAGGGAGGCGCCGAGCCGCTTCGCGTAGGCCCGGGCCATCTTGATGCTCCCGACGTCCGGGGCGACCACGATCAGATCGGGGATCGCCAGGTCCCGGAAGTACTGAATCAAGACCGGCGCGGCGAAGAGGTGATCGAACGGAATGTCGAAGAACCCCTGGATCTGCGAGGAGTGCAGGTCCATCGTCAGGACCCGGTTCGCTCCTGCGACCGTGATGAGGTTCGCGACGAGCTTCGCGGTGATCGGGACGCGAGGCTGGTCCTTCCTGTCCTGCCGGGCATACCCGAAATACGGAAGGACCGCCGTCACCCGGTGCGCGCTGGCGCGCCGGGCGGCGTCCATCATGATCAGCAGCTCGAGGAGGTTGTCAGCGGGGGCGTACGTGGGCTGGACGATGAAGATGTCGCAGCCGCGGATGTTCTCCTTGATCCGGACGTTGATCTCGCCATCGCTGAAATGGCTGACTTCCGCCTCCCCCAGCTCCACGCCGAGGTAGGCGGCAATGTCTTTCGCGAGCTTCGCATTCGCGTTGCCCGCAAAGACGCGCAACGTATCGAGCACGTTCTCCTCCGCTTGGTCGAACCGCCCTCGGGCGGCCGCCCATGCAACTCCGGACCCATGGATGGGGGCCTCTGAAAGAATTGCTGGGGCGGGAGGACTCGAACCTCCGTAACGGGAACCAAAATCCCGGGTCCTGCCACTGGACGACGCCCCAAGCCGGCTTGCCTTCGGCCGGATGCGGCCCGCGAGGGACAGGGAAACCCTGCGTCCTCTCGGGGCCACCTCGGAGGCCCGAGGTGGAAGCCCCGCGGCAAGGACGGGTCTATTGGATCAGAAGACGTCCTTTCGGTTCCAGAAGAATCTTGCTACTGGACGAGAGCGCTCCTTTCCAGCTCGAGCCGGTAGGCCTCGAGGATCTCTCCCTCGATCCAGCTACGCGTCGCATTGTTGATCGGGTGGGCCAGGTCTTGAAACGTCCCGTCCGGCTTGCGCCGGCTGGGCATGGCGACGAAAAGACCCTTGTTCCCGTGGATGATCTTCAACCCTCGGATTACGAAACAACTGTCGAGCGTGATGCTGACGAAGGCCTTCAGCTTTTCGTCGTCCCGCAGCGAGATCCTGACCTCTGTGATCTTCATGCTGGTCACCCACCCCTCGTGAGGCCCGGTGCCTCCTTGGCGCCAGAAACCACGTGCTCGGAGCATCGGCGACGCACCACGATCTGCCGTGACCCAAGATGTCTTGCTTCAGATGTCGTTCCCGGCAGGTCGAGGAACGACGGAGACCAACCCCCTCCTTGCGAACCGGGTTGCATACACCCGGCAGTCCCCGACCGAAGCTTCCCTCAGGATTCGGGACAGCAACCGTTCGTCCTCGTCCATGACGAAGACGCTCGATCCGCTTCCCGTGACCCTGACGACCGCTGGGTGGAACGCCCTCAATTCCGCCAGCAGACGTGCGACCCTTCCGTGCCTCGCTGTCACCACAGGCTCCAGATCGTTCCGGAGACCGCGGAGGCAACGGTATGCCCCGGAAAGGGTTGTCAAGTCGCAAGTACGGAGTCTAGGTAGCGGTCGTTCGGCTGTCAACGCGAAATTTCCCGACGAATAGATCGAAGCCGTGGAAATGAAAAGACTTGGATAGGCGATCAGGACCGGAAGGGCGAGGGCGGACGGCAGGGGACGGAGCCTTTCTCCGCGCCCGCGCACGAGTTGCGTCCCGCCGCGGAGGAAGAACGGGACGTCGGAGCCGACCTCCGCGGCAAGCTCCTCGAGACGCCGGAGCGGGAGTCGGAGGCCCCACACGCGCGAGAGCCCGGCGAGTGCGGCAGCCGCGTCGCTCGATCCCCCACCGAGGCCGGCCCCGATCGGGATCCGCTTGCGGAGCGTGAAGCTCGCGCCGGCCCCGGGCGGCGCGTGCCGCTCCTGCAACAGACGAGCGGCGCGGAGGACGAGGTTCTCCTCGTCCTCGGGCAGGTCGGAGCCGGGACATCGCAGGCGCAGCCGTCCGTCCCGCCGCGCTCGGATCTCCAGCTCGTCGGCGAGGCGGACCGATTGAACGATCGAGCGGATCTCGTGGTAGCCGTCGGGGCGGCGGCCGAGCACCTCGAGGCCGAGGTTCAGCTTGGCGCGCGCGCGGATGCGCAGAGCGGGGTCGGGCGTGGGGGCGGGGGCTTCCGGCTCCGCCCGGCTCTCACCCCCGCCCATAGAGGATCGCGAGGACGACGCCGAGCCAGAGGACGATGTTGACCAGGGTCGGCGGATCGGTGAGGAGCGTGTCGGAGGGGGAGCCTCCCTGCATCCTGCGGAAGACGAGGTAGAGGTAGCGGAAGACGCCGAAGACGACGAACGGCACCGTGTAGACGAGCCCCGAGCCGCCGACGCGCGCGACCGTCCCCGGCGAGACGGTATAGATCGCGTAGGAGATGACGGTCGCCGCCGTGACGACCGGGATCATCTGATCGACAAGCTCCTGCGGGTACTCCGCCAGGGTGCGGCGGTGCTGCTCCGCCTGCTCGGCCAGCAGGAACCGCTCGTGCCGCCGCTTCGACACGGCGAGAAACAGCGCCAGGAAGAAGGTGCAGAGCAGCAGCCACGGGGACAGCTCGACCGGGTGCGACAGGACGGCCACCCCGGCGGCCGCGCGCAGCACGAAGCCGATCGAGATCGACAGGACGTCGAGCATCACCACCCGCTTCAGGATCAGCGTGTAGAGGATGTTCAGCGCCAGGTAGCCGCCCGCGGTGAGCGCGAAGTTCCTGCCGAGCAGGAGCGACATCGTCCCGCCGGTCAGGACGAGCAGGAGCATCAGCGACCAGGCGGTCGCGATCGGCAGGCGCCCGGAGGGCAGCGGCCGGAACCGCTTGCGCGGATGCACGCGGTCGGACTCGATGTCGATCAGGTCGTTCAGGATGTAGATCGCCGAGGAGAGGAGACAGAAAGCGACGAACCCCATCGCCGCCCGCGCCATCTCCTGCCCGACAAGGAACTGGTGCGAGAAGATCACTCCCGCGAAGAGGATCAGGTTCTTCGTCCACTGCTTGACGCGGATTTGCTGGAGGACGGCCTGGATCATCTCTCCCCTCCCGAAAGGTAGCGCGTTAGACCGTCCCGCCAGTGCGGCATGCGGATCGAGAGCGTGTCGCGAGCGCGGCTGACGTCGAGGACCGAATAGGCGGGCCGGGGAGCCGGCCGCCCTGCGCGAGACGCCGGGATCGGGTCGCACGCGATGCGCGATCCGATCTGCGCGAGGATCTCGCGCGCGAAGTCGAACCAGGAGCAGCCCCCTCCGTCGGAGGCGAGATGCAGGATCCCCTGGGCGCCGGAGAGCGCGGCGCGCACGAGCGCCGGCGCGAGATCGCCGACCCAGGTGGGCGACTGCACCTGGTCGTCGACGACGGCGAGCCGCTCGCCGCGGTGCGCCTTCGCCCGGATCGTGTCGACGAAGTTCTTGCCGCCGGCGCCGTAGAGCCCCGACGAGCGGACGATCAGCCGGTCGCCGGCGGTCGAGGCGACCGCCTTCTCGGCCTCTTCCTTGCTTCTGCCATAGACGTTCAGCGCCCGGGTCGCATGGTCCTCGGAGTAGGGGGAGCGCGCGGCGCCGTCGAACACGTAGTCGGTCGAGACGAACACGAGACGCGCCCCGCGCGCCTCGGCCGCGCGCGCCACGAGCGCCGTCCCGGCCGTGTTCACGCGGAACGCCTCCTCGGCGTGCTCCTCGCACCAGTCGACCCGCGTCTCGGCGGCCAGGTGCAGGACGACATCGGGGCGCGCGCGCTCGAGCGCCGCCTCGATCGTCTCGGGGAGCGTGAGGTCGAACTGCGCCATCCCCGGCGCCTCGACCTCGATCCCGGGGATGGAGCGAAGCAACGGCGCGACGGCGCTCCCGAGGAGGCCCGAGGCGCCGGTCAGCAGGACTCTCCGCGGAGAGCCGCTCATGCGCCGCTCAGAAGCGCCTCGAGGCGGCCCGTCATCGCCTCGATCACGAGCGGAAGCTTCTCCGGATCGGCGAGCCCGGCCATCGCCATCTGCGGGCGGCCTCCCCCGTTGCCCCCGGCGAGCTGCGCCGCCTCGCGCACGATCTGGTCGGCGCGCGCCTTGCCTGCGGCGACGAGATCCTCCGTGACGACGGCGAGGAGCGTCGTCTTCGCACCCGCGCGCGCGGCGAGGAGCGCCGCGCCGCTGCCGAGCTTCTGGCGGACGCGGTCCCCCAGCTCCCGCAGTCCCTCGGTCGACTCGACCTCGATCTCCGCGACGAGCGAGCGCCCGCCCGGATGCTGGCGCACGCGCTCCCAGATTCCCGCCAGCTCGTCCTGCGCGCCGCGCGTGCGGAGCTGCTGGTTCTCCTTGCGCAGCTTCTGCATCTCCTCGAAGAGCGCCTGCACCCGCTGCGGCAGCTCCTCCCTCGATCCCTGGAGCTGGTGTCGCAGCGCGTCGATCACGTGACGCTCGCGCTGTCGGACCTCCAACGCCCCGGCGCCGGTCTGCGCCTCGATGCGCCGGACGCCGGCCGCGATCCCTGTCTCGGAGAGGATCACGAACGGCCCGATCTCGCCGGTCCGCGCCACGTGCGTCCCGCCGCACAGCTCCTCGCTGTAGCCCGGGACGCCGATGCGCCGCACCCGGTCCTCGTACTTCTCGCCGAAGAGCGCCATCACGCCTTCGCGGATCGCCTCCTCGTAGCTCGACTCGCGGACGACGACCGCGGTGTCGGCCATCACCTGCTCGTTCACCGCGCGCTCGACCGCCTCGATCTCCTCCGGCGTCATCGGCCGCGTGTGCGTGAAGTCGAACCGCAGCCGGTGGGGCGCGACGAGCGAGCCGGCCTGCGTAACGTGCTTGCCGAGGAGGCCGCGTAGCGCGGCGTGCAGCAGGTGCGTCGCCGTGTGGTTGCGGCGCGTCGCGTTCCGCGCCTCGCGATCGACTCGGAGCGCCACCTGCATCCCGGGGCCCCACGATCCCGTCGAAAGCCGGACGCGGTGGCGCGTCTCTTTCTCGACGGACTTCGTGTCGAGCACCTCCCCCGCGAGGCCGGCGCCCTCGATCGTGCCGACGTCGCCGACCTGCCCGCCCGACTCGGCGTAGAACGGCGTCGTCTCGACGACGACCCACCACTCGCCTTCCGCGCCCGGAACCGGCGCGACCCGGCGCACGGGCGTCGCGGCGACCTCCAGCGTCTCGTAACCGACGAAGCGGGAGTGCGGACCGTCCGAGAGGACCTGCCACTCCAGATCCTCGCCCTGGGACTTGTAGAAGGTCGCGGTCGCGCGCGAGCGCTCGCGCTGCCCCTCCATCTCCCGCTCGAAGCCGCCGGTGTCGACGGCGAGGCCGCGTTCGCGCGCCAGCGCCTCGGTCAGGTCGATCGGGAAGCCGTAGGTGTCGTAGAGGACGAACGCGTCCCGGCCATCGATCGTCTCGGGAGAGCGCGAGGCGATCTCCTCGAAACGGGCGAGCCCCTGCTCGAGGGTCCCCTGGAACCGCTCCTCCTCGCCTTGCAGCGCGACACGCACCGCCTCGCGCGCCTCGGACAGCTCGGGATAGACCGGCCCCATCTCCTCGGCGACGACGGCGGCGAGCTTCGTCAGGAACGGCTCGCGGATCCCGAGGCGATGCCCCTGCACGGCGGCGCGGCGCAGCAGGCGGCGGATGACGTAGCCGCGCCCCTCGTTGCCCGGCAGCACCCCCTCGGTCAGCGCGAAGGTGAGCGCGCGGGCGTGGTCGGCGATGATGTGATACGCCGGCTTGTGATCCCCCTCGTAGGGAGCGGCGCCGAGCGAGGCGATCTTCTCAATCAGCGGGACGAAGAGGTCCGTCTCGTAGATCGTCTTCTTGCCGGCGTAGACCATCGTGAGCCGCTCGAGCCCGATCCCGGTGTCGATGCCGCGATTCGCGAGCGGCAAGTCGCTGCCGTCCGGCTGGCGGTCGAACTGCGGAAAGACGAAGTTGCCGACCTCGATCCACCGGTCGCAGTCGCATCCCGGGCCGCAGCCCGGCCGGCCGCATCCCAGCTCCGGGCCGAGATCGTAGTACAGCTCGCTCGAGGGGCCGCACGCGCCCGTGTCCCCGGCCGGCCCCCAGAAGTTGTCCTTCGCCGTCAGCCGGAAGATCCATTCGGGACGGATCCCGATCTCGTCGCGCCAGATCGCGAACGCCTCCTCGTCGCGCTCGAAGACCGACGGGCGCAGCTTCTCGACCGGGAGCGGGATCACCTTCGTGAAGAACTCCCAGTTCCAGGCGATCGCCTCGCGCTTGAAGTAGTCGCCGAAGCTGAAGTGGCCGAGCATCTCGAAGAAGGTGCAGTGGCGCGGCGTGTAGCCGACGCTCTCCAGATCGGACGCGCGCAGGCATTTCTGCACCGTGACGGCGCGCCGGAACTCGAGCGGCTCCTTCGAGGCGTAGTACTTCTTGAACTGCACCATCCCCGCGGAGGTGAACAGCAGCGTGGGATCCTCGCGAGGGACGAGTGGAGCGCTCTTCACGATCCGGTGGTCCTTCGCCCGCCAGAACTCCACGAACTTCGATCGGATCTCACGCGACAGTCGTTCCATCGTCTCCTTCCCGTGGTTCCTCGTGATGCGTGGGGCGCCGCTGCTTGTCGCGCGGCGTCTCGTCCTCATCAGCGTGGTCGTCGTCGTCCGTCTGACCTTCGGAGTGCCGCGCCGCCTTCGCCTTCGCCTTCGACAGCGCGAACGAGGAGCGGAAGCCTCGGGAGGTCAGCGCGCGCGCCGTCCGCTCCCGATCCTCGCGCTCTCCGCCCGGCGTCCCGGCCGCCGCTCCCGCCGCGCGCCCGCGCCGCCGCGCAAGGACCCGCTCGGCCAGCTCCTCCTCCGGCACCTCCTCGAGGAAGCGCGCGACCGCCTCGCGCGCCGTCTCGCCGTCGATCCCCTTCGCCCGTAGCTCGGCGATGAGCAGGCGCCCCGCCCTCGGGGAGCTACGGGCGCGCGCCTCGACCCAGACCCGGGCGAAGCGCGCATCGTCGATCAGGCGGCGCGAGACCATAGTCTCGATCGCCGCCTCGATCTCCTCCTTCGCGAACCGCTTGCGCGCGAGGTACTCCCGCACCTGCGCGGCGCACCGCTCGCGCGTGGCCACGTAGCGGCACGCGACGGCGAGCGCCGTCTGCGGGGACTTCTTATCCGGCCTCCCCGGCCTCTCCGGTTGCCCCGGTTTCTCCCCGCCCGAGGAACGAAAGCCCCTTCTCAGGCGCGTCCCTTCCGCTCGCGCGAGCCGTTGCCCTTCGCGTCCGCCGCAGCCGCCGTCTTGTCGGCGACGCCCTTGACGGCCGCCGCCTCGGCGGCCTTCGGCTTCCCGGCACCTTCCGGCTTGCCGCCCTCGCCCTTCGCCGCCTCGCCCTTCGCAGCGTCGCCCTTCGCCTTCGTCCCGGCCGTCTCGCCCGGCGTAGGCAGTCCCAGCGCGTCGCGGATCTGCCGCTCGATCTTCGCGGACATCTGCGGGTTCTCGCGCAGCGTCTGGCGCGAGTTCTCGCGACCCTGGCCGAGCCGCTCGTCCCCGTAGGAGATCCACGTGCCGGTTTTCTGCAGGATTCCCGCCTCGACGCCCAGGTCGATCAGCTCGCCGGTCCGCGAAATCCCCTCGTCGAACATGATGTCGAACTCGGCCGCGCGGAACGGCGCCGCCACCTTGTTCTTCACCACGCGGACCTTCGTCCGGTTGCCGATCACGACCTCCTTCTCCTTGATCGAGGCGATCTTGCGGATGTCGAGCCGCACCGACGAGAAGAACTTCAGCGCGTTGCCGCCCGGCGTCGTCTCGGGGTTGCCGAAGAGGACGCCGATCTTCATCCGGATCTGGTTGATGAAGACGACGATCGCCTTGCTGCGGCTGATCGAGCCGGAGAGCTTGCGCAGCGCCTGCGACATCAGCCGCGCCTGGAGTCCCACGTGAGCGTCGCCCATCTCCCCCTCGATCTCGGCGCGCGGCACGAGCGCCGCGACCGAGTCGATGACGATCATGTCGACCGCGCCGCTGCGCACGAGCTGGTCGGCGATCTCGAGCGCCTCCTCTCCCGTGTCGGGCTGGCTCACGTGCAGGTTGTCGATGTCGACCCCGAGCTGCTTCGCGTAGGACGGCTGGAGGGCGTGCTCCGCGTCGATGAAGACCGCGGTGCCGCCGAGCCGCTGCGCGCTCGCGATCATCGCGAGCGTGAGCGTCGTCTTCCCCGAAGACTCCGGCCCGAAGATCTCGAGCACGCGCCCGCGCGGGAGCCCTCCGACGCCGAGCGCGAGGTCGAGCCCGAGCGATCCGCTGGGGATCACCTCGGTCTCGACGACCGCCTGCTGGTCGCCCAGGCGGATGATCGAGCCCTTCCCGAACGACTTCTCGATCCCGCTGATCGCCAGCTCCAGCGCCTTCTTCCTCTCCTGCCCCTTGTCCTCACCCATCCGAGGGTTCTCCTTCCTTAAGCAGAGCTCCGGACCCTGCCCGGTCCGCCGGGCGCGTGGAGGCACGGATTGTGACTATGGCTCGTTCGCCGGATCGCTCCGGTCGCGGTCCCCCGCCGTCCCCTCTCCCGGGACGCGGGGATGAGCGATCGCGAGGGGCGTGTAGACCGGCCCCTCCGGGCGCAGATCGCTCTCGAAAAGCGTAATGGTGCGAATCGTAAAGGCGGTTTGAGGGACTGTCAAACGGGCCGCCCACGCCGTCAGCTCCGGCGCCCGTCCCCCGCCCCGCGGGGTGCGCGCGAGCGTGATGTGGCCGACGAACGGCTTGTCCGCCGGGCCGAATCCCGAGACGCGGATCGCATGGTCCGCCTGCGCGGCGAGCGCCGCGAGCGCCCCTTCCTTCTCGTCCTCGAGGCCAAGCCAGACGACCTGCGCGCGGCGCAGCGAGGGGAACGCGCCGATGTGCCCGAGCCGGAGGGACGGCGCCTCCCACGCGCCATCGAGCCCCGAGATCGCCGTGCGCGCGCGCGCCACCTGCTTGCGATCGAGGTCGCCGAAGAAGCGGACGGTCAGATGCATCACCTCCGGCTTCACCCAGCGCAGCTCCCGGCCCTCCGGGGTCGCGGCCGCCTCGCGCGAGAGCCTGCCGATCTCCTCCTTCACGGACGGATCGATCGTGAACGCCGCAAACGTCCGCGTCGGCTTCTCCATCGTGGCTCCTTCGCTCCTTGGCTCGTCGCTCCTTGGCCCTTCTTCGCCCGGTCGGTCGCTCGCTCGTCGGCTCTTCGTCGCTCCATCGCGCGCGTCGGCGCGCGTCTCAGTCGCTCGCGCCGATCGGCAGGTCGAGCGCCGCGCGCCGGACGAGGTCGAGCGCGACGGTGGTCGTCCTCTCGAGGACCGGCTCACGTCCGCCGCCCCCGGCGAGATGCCGCCGGATCGACACGCGTCCGCCCGCCCACGCGAGCCCGAAATAGACCAGCCCCACCGGCTTCTCGACCGTTCCGCCCTCGGGCCCCGCGATCCCGGTCGTCGCGACGGCGAGATCGGCGCCGAAGCGCTCGCGTGCGCCCGACGCCATCGCCTCCGCGACCGGCCCGCTCACCGCCCCATGCTCGCGGATCCACGCCTCCGGCACCCCGAGCAGCGCAACCTTCGCGCCGTTGTCGTACGCGACGAGATCCCCGAGCAGGTAGCGCGAGGCGCCCGCCACGCGCACGAGCCGCCGGCCGATGCCCCCGCCGGTCAGCGACTCCGCGACGGCGAGCTTCCACCCGCGATCGACGAGCGCCCGCCCGACGACCTCCTCGAGATCCTCCTCCCCTTCCGCGTAGACGGCCGGCCCGAGCCGCTCGCGCACCGTCCCGACCAGGCGCTCGAGGATCGCCTCCGCCTCGGCGGTCTCCCCTTCGAGATCGAACCGCAGATCGACCTTCCCGAGATTCGGAAGGTAGGCGACCGACACCTCTGGCGGGACGATCGGCCGCAGGATCTCGACCAGCTTCATCTCGACCAGGCCGACGGTCCGCACCGTCCGCGAAGCGCGGCGCGGGCCCGGCGCGGCGCGCGCGATCTCGGGAAGCACGAACCGGGCCGCCATCCGCTCCATCTCGTGCGGCACGCCCGGCATCGCGTAGAGGAAGCGGCCGTCCTGCGTCCCGATCCGGATGCCGGGGGCGGTGCCGATCTCGTTCTCGATCAGGTCGGCGCCGAGCGGGATCAGCGCCTGCGCCTGGAAGTTCGCCGGCGGGATCCGTCCCATGCGCGCGTAGCGCTCCTCGAGCGTCGCCACCACGTCCTCGCGCAGGACGAGCTGGCGCTTGAGCACCGTCGCGAGGACCTTCCGCGTGATGTCATCGGGGGTGGGCCCGAGCCCGCCCGTCGTCAGGACGACGTCGGCTCGCGCGAGCGCCTCCTCGATCGCTTGCGCGAGCGGCTCGCGATCGTCGCCGACCGTCGTGTGGCGGCGGCAGGCGAGTCCGGCGGCGGCGAGCCCATTGGCGAGGAAGGCGAAGTTCGAGTCGCGGGTGCGTCCGGAGAGGATCTCTCCGCCGATCGTGATCACCTCGATCCAGATCATCGTCTTGCTCGTCCTCCCCGCGGCCTCACGCCTGCCCGTCCTCCATCACGCTGCGCCGACGCCCATTGCCGCCATCCCGATCCGGATCAGCACGTTCGCGAGGATCCCGGCCGCCACGTCGTCGGCCATCACGCCGACGCCGCCGCGCAGCGCCTGGAGCTGGTAGATCGGCGGCGGCTTCGCGATGTCGAAGAGGCGGAAGAGCAGGAAGCCGGCGATCGCGATCCCGATCCGCGGCTCGAAGCCGGCCACCGCGAGGGCGGCCCCCGCCACCTCATCGATCACCACGTGACGGCTGTCGTGTCCATAGTACGACTCCACCGCTCCCGATGCGCTCGTGCCGATCACGATCCCGGCGATCGCGATGGCGATCTGGAGCGGCCACGCGACCGGAGGCAGGAGCAGCCACGCGGCGAGCGTCACGGCCGCGGCCCAGGTGCCGGGCGCCAGCGGAAGGTGTCCGATGTAGGCGAAGGTGGCGACGAAGCGGGCGAGGCCGGCGAAGCGGGTGGAGCCGGTGGCGCCGGTGGCGCGGAGCGGCATCCCTGAGCCGGCGGCTAGGCGAGGCGTTTGCGCCCCTCGATCGCACGGGCGAGCGTCGCCTGATCGGACAGCTCGATGTCCGACCCCATCGGCACGCCGCGCGCGATCCGCGTGATCGTGACGCCGAGGCCGGAGAGCATCTCGGCCAGGTAGTGGGAGGTCGCCTCCCCCTGGTTCGTCGGATTCGTCGCGACGATCACCTCGACGATCCCCTCGTTGCGGACGCGGTCGGCCAGCTCGTGCAGGCGGAGATCGGCGGGGGTGATCCCGTCGAGCGGCGAGAGGGCCCCGCGCAGGACGTGATAGCGGCCGTGATAGGCGCCGGAGCGCTCGATCGCGACGACGTCGCCCGGCTGCTCGACGACGCACAGGACCGACCCGTCGCGCCGGTCGTCGGAGCAGAGGTAGCAGGGCTGGGTCTCGGCGACGTTGTGGCATCGCTCGCAGGTCGCGACCTCGAGCCGCACCCGCTCGATCGCGTGCGAGAGCGCAAGCGCCTCCTCGGTCTCGACGCGCAGGAGATGGAAGGCGAGGCGTTGCGCGGTCTTCTTGCCGATCCCCGGCAGGCGGGACAGTTGATCGACCAGGTCTTCCAGATAGCGAGAGCTGTACTGCATGCGGCGCGCGCCCGTGCGAGAGTCGCCGGCCCGGCTAGAAGAGCCCCGGCATCCCGAGGCCGCCGGTCAGCTTCCCCATCTCCCCCTGCATCTTCTCCTCGACCTTCGTGCGGGCGTCGTTCACCGCGGCGGCGATCAAGTCCTCGAGCATCTCGACGTCCTCCGGGTCGACCACCTGCTTGTCGATCGTCACCTTCACGATCTCGTGGCGCCCATTCATCCGGACGGTGACCATGCCTCCGCCGGCGGAGCCGTCGACCTCCTCGCGGGAGAGCTGCTCCTGCATCTGCGCCATCCGCTCCTGCATCTCCTTCGCCTGCTTCATCAGCTTGCGGAAGTCCTGCATCGATCCTCCCTGTCCCTGGTGCTGCCCTGCTCGCTGCCTGCCCGCCAGCCTCTCGGCGGCCTTTACGCCGGGCCGAGAATCTCCCCGTTCATCCGCTTCGCGATCCGCTCGATGTCGGCCAGGTTCGATCGCCCGCGCGCACGCGTGCCGGCCTCCTCGCGCGCCGGCGCCTTCTCTTCGTCGACGGGACCGTCGACCTTCCATCCTAGCGGACGCCCGTAGACCGCCTGGACCGCTTCCATCAGGACGGTGCGATTCTCGCTGCTCAGGACCGCCTTCTTGTGGAACGCGGCGCAGCCGGCCGGGAAGCGGATCTTGAGATAGCCGTTGTCCTCGGCGGCGATCGCCGTGCCGCGAAGCGCGGCGCCCAGGCCCGGCTTCGCCTGCCGCACGCGACGGACGACGTCGTCCCAGGGGGTGCCGGGCTCCGCCTCGAGCTCCGCCGGCGCGTCGATGTCGGCGGCCACGTCGCCGGGATCGCATGTCAGCTCCGGATCGATCAGCGGCGCGGGGGCGTCAGCGATCGCGATGCCGGTCGCGGGCAGGTCTGCCTGTGAGCGGGGGGCGGTCGGGCTCTTTGCGGAGGAAGCGGAGCGGATCGTCCGCGCGGGCGGGGCCGCAGGCGCGGAAGGCGCAGCCGAGCTTCTCGTCGCGGGCGGCTCCCCCGCCGGGAGCCCGCGCAGCGCCTCGGCAAGATCGATCGCACGCGGCAGCAGGCAGATCTCCGCCACCGCCAGCTCGAGCAGCACCCGCGGGAACGCGGAGCGCCGCATCTTTGTCGCCGTGTCGACGGCGATCTGGAGCTGACGGATCAGGTCGGCCGGGCGCGAGCGCCCCGCCTGCGCCTGGTAGCGCGCCCGCTCCACGTCGGTCGCCTCGACGAGGTCCTCGAGCCCTTCTCCGACCGACAGCACGAGCAGGTTCCGCAGGTGCTGGACCAGCTCCTCCGCCATTTCCTGGAGGTTCTGCCCCTCGACGTACGCGTTGCCCAGCAGCTCGAGCGCCCGCCGCGGATCGGCGTCGAGGATCGCCTCGGAGATCGCGAAGTAGAGATCCCGCCCGGCGATCCCGAGGCACGAGGTGACGGTGTCGGCGTCGAGCGGCGTCCGCCCGGACGCGACGACCTGATCGAGCAGCGTCAGCGCGTCGCGCATCGAGCCTTCGGCGCGGCGCGCGATCAGCGACAGGCCGTCGTCGGTCGCTTCGATCCCCTCCGACGTGCAGATCTCCTTCAACCGTCCTACCGTGTCGCGCACGCGCAGCCGCGAGAAGTCGTAGCGCTGGCATCGCGAGAGGATCGTCGCGGGGACTTTCAGCGGCTCGGTCGTCGCGAGGACGAAGACGACGTGCGGCGGCGGCTCCTCGAGGGTCTTGAGCAGGGCGTTGAACGCGTCGGTCGTGAGCATGTGGACTTCGTCGATGATGTAGATCTTCGTCCGCCCGGAGGCCGGCGCATAGCGCACCGACTCGCGCAGCTCGCGGATGTCGTCGATCCCGCGGTTGGAGGCGCCGTCGATTTCGATGACGTCGAGGGAGCGGCCGGTCGTGATCTCACGGCAGGCGTCGCAGCGGTTGCACGGCTCGGGGGTCGGACCTTCCGCGCAGTTCAGCGCCTTCGCGAGGATCCGCGCCGTCGAGGTCTTGCCGACCCCGCGCGGGCCGGTGAAGAGGTAGGCGTGCGCAGTGCGGCCGAGGCGGATCGCGTTCTTCAGGGTCTGCGCGATCGCGTCCTGGCCGGTCACCTGATCGAACGTCTGGGGTCGCCACTTCAAGGCCAGAACGACGTAGCTCATGATCGAGGATCGGTCCCTTCTTGCTCGTCTCTTGCTCGTCCGCCCCGCGTCTCCCTCGACTCCTCAATAACTCAGTCCGCACTCCGTCCGCCCTAAGTCTCTGCCCTCGGGCCGAGCCGTGCACCCTTCTCTGATCCTCCGGCTACGCATCCCGTTGGCTGTGGGCTCAGGCCAGGAGGCTCCGCGGCACCCGAGGCGGGCTGCCTACCGTTGCTACCTTCCGGTCCTGGCGGGGTTCAGCAGTTCCCCGTTGCGCGGGACCTGGCCGTCGATGCCTCTTGGCCTCCAAGAAACGCAGTCGGGTGGGACCTCGGAAGGGAGTTCGACCCCGCTATAGCGGATTGCGGGCTACAGGGCACCGCTGACTCCCCGTCTAGCACGACCCGACCCAAGGACAGAAAGAAGGACGAAAAAAATGTGGAGATGAGCGGATTCGAACCGCCGACCCCCTCGTTGCGAACGAGGTGCTCTCCCAGCTGAGCTACATCCCCAAATGGACCTGAGGTCCGCTGATCGCGCGTTCGTGGTCGCGCCGACCCGCTCCCTCTTGATTTTCTGGCGGAGAGACAGGGATTCGAACCCTGGAGGCGTTATTCACGCCTACACGCTCTCCAGGCGTGCTCCTTCAACCACTCGGACATCTCTCCGCCGTGGCTGCCAACCGCGGTCGAACCGCGATCGAATCGCGAGTATAGGGGCCGCCCCATCCTGCCTCAACCGCATCTTTTTCGGGGTGGTTCGGGGGGCGCAGATGCTCGGCCCGGACCTCTGGTCTTCTATGGGACCGCCGGCCCCGGTGATCGGGACGGGCTCGCGGCGCGAATGATGCCCCTCATTGCCCACGGACTCGGACTACACGGCCGGACGCAATTCGGCGGGCTCGAGCGCCCGCCGCATAGGAACTGGCGGAGAGAGAGGGATTCGAACCCCCGGTGGGGTTACCCCCACAGCGGTTTTCGAGACCGCCGCCTTCAACCACTCGGCCATCTCTCCGCGCACCCGACAACTGGTCGAAACCGAAGGCTTCCATACGGCTGCGGGGAGTGTCAACCGGAACCTACCCGGGGATTGCCTAGGGGTGTTCCGCTGTCACGGCTACTGACTTAGGTTGCGCACGCTCTTGGTCGGCTGCCGCCCGTGAGGTGCGAACGGCAGCCCACCCCGGTTTCGCCGGTAGGTCGTCAACCCACTGGTACAGGGGGAAAGCAGGGTGGGCTGGCGTGAGCGAGGTGCAGGCCCGCTAGGCGGCTGGACGCATCCCTTCTTGAGGAAAGGCGTTCCACGCACCTTACCCGCTGGGGTGACGAGCTATCCACAAGTCGGTGGCAACCCACCTCGCTACTCCGCCGATTCAGAAACGCGCGCCTGTCGTTGCTTGGTTCAGGATCTGTACTATGGCTTCTTGCGACGCTTCCGCCGTCGCGGTCTGAAGACGTCCCCGGTGAACACTATGTCCTTGGAGTCCGACGGCTCCGTCGGATCGTAGGCGTTGGGGAGTTCCTGGATGAACTTGGATCCCTCCCGGAGCGCACGATCGAGCGTGACGATATGGAGCTGCTGCTTCGGGACGTCGTAGAAGTCGAGCAGGTACTTCGCCGTCGCGACGACAATCAAATCGGGGAGTTGGACCTTCTTCTTGTGCTTGTGGAACGCTTCATAGAAACGATCGACGGAGATGATGATGTCTCTCGTGGTCGAGATGTCGTGGAACTTGATATGCCGCCGCGCGGCTCGGAGCGTCCTCGTCGGAGTAGTGATGAACTTACGGAGACGAAGGCGAGCGTTGTTGAACGTGACCGCCGTCTTGAACCACTGCTCCTCGTAGTACTTCTTGGCAAGGACCTTGAAAGCTTCGGCTACGCAGATGTCAGGAGCATAGACCCGCGCCCGCTTATGTCCGACCTGCGCGTCGATTTCCTCCCACCATTCGCAACACCGCTCGATGCGTATCTTTTGATGGGCGTCCGGGGCCGATGATCCCGGGACGAACTTGTTCGCCAAGAAGTTTGCATCGACGACGAAGTGGTTCATCCCCGAGGAAGGGTTGCGCTGGATCTTCCGGACGCGGGCCAAGAGTCACCTCCCGATCGACTCACCTTCCTGTGGTGGTTCAGGTTCCTGATTTGACGGAGGGAGCAACTCGGGAAGCTGCTCCTCAAGCGAGATGATGACCTTTTTGCAGATCGCGACGAATCCTCGGACGTCCTCCACAAGGAGGGAGACGACCGTGCCGGCGTTCCTCGTTTCGACGTCCTCATCGTCCTCGATTCCGAGGTTGTGTCCGACGATGTGGCGCTTCCGAATGTTCGCCGAGAGTTTCCCGCGCTCGTCCTCGCTCAATGCCGCAAAGAGATCGATGCTCAGATCCTTGAACCGGTTCTCGGCCTTCTTCTCATTCTGGAACCTGTTCCGCAGATTGCGGCACTTCTCGGCGGCGACGTCAGTAGCAAGCCGACGGGGACAAAGGAACCGGTAGATCGTCTTGAGGTGGGTCTCGAATGCAGTCAACACATCCTCATGGGCGTTGGCCAGCAGCCGGTAGGCAAGCTCCTCGTCCGTCTGCCTCTTCTCCTGCGCGAGAGCAAGTTGCCGCTCAACCAGCTCGATCTCCCGCGCGAAATGGACGTGGACGTTGCGGGCTCCGCAATCGGGGCAGAAGAGACCGATCGCAAAGACACCGTATCGTCGTCCGCAGATGTCGCACGTCAGATCGCGCAGCAAATCCTCACGCCAGGCAACCGGGCGGCGACGGTTGTTGCCCTTGACCTCCATGCGAACCTTGAAGAGACCGAAGTCTCCTTCTTGGTTGAACCTCCTGGCCTCCTCGGCCATGAAGTCCTGCATGTCCCTGCCAGCTTCCCAGCCGATGAGCTCCCGGGCGTAGCGAACATCCTCTTCGCAGATGTACTCGTCATCGGGAGCGTCCCCACCGCAGTAAGGGCAGGTGATACCTGGCGTACCGATCTGTCGTCGAACGAGATGCTGATTCCCGTGCGCGATGCATCGGTCAGGCGCCCCGTTCCCCAACTCGAAAAGCCGCGGTCTGCACGACTCCGAGGGACACCGCTGATGGATCATGCCCTTTGGGGTCTTCGGTAACGGGACCGAGAGCTTCATCTCGTCACCGAAGCCTCCGATCTTCCTACGCTCCAAGCGTTTCAGGTGCACGCGGCTCATTCAGAGATCCTGCTTCGGGGCGGCCTCCGGCCAAGTACCGTCCCTGACCAGGCGGTACCTGCAAAAGCTCGATGAGGTGGAACCTCTGGTGCTCGGGGCATGATGGTCGTCGAGTTTGTCGGGGAAGAGGACGCCGAAACTTGTGCCCCCACGCCGAGTCGCTCACGGAGGGCGCTACTCTGTCCATCTTTCTTCTGGAGCTCGCGATAGTCCCCGTCCGACGCGTGACGCGGCAAGGCCGCCAGCAGCTCCGCACCCTGCCGGAACTCGTGTGGATGCTGGCGCGCGATCTCGATCGCCTGGTCGAGCGGGATCTCCTCCTGTTTCTGCGGGCTCCCCGTCATCCAGGCGCCCGACTTCCTGCGCCCATAGATCCCGAACTCGAGGGCGCTGCCGCCCGCAATGCCGCGGAATGAGCGGGCAGGGAACTCATCGCCGTTCTTGAACTCTAGCCAGTAGACCAAGCTGTCCCGGTTGAGGTTGTCGTGCATCGTCTCGAGGAGCTTCTCGCCGTCGAGACCCGCGAGAACCTCGGGACCAAATCGGGATCGAAAAGTTACGCAATATCGCACCAGCTGAGCCGAAGCGAGGAGTTCGCCTTTCGCGGAGAGCTCGTCGCCGACCTTCCCGATGCGGTCTGCTACCCTTTGATCGATCATCTCGGGTCCCCCCACGGAGATTCCCGGCGCTGGCTGGTTACTTCCGAAACACTGTGTCTGCGTGCCACTCCAGCAGCATTGGGTCCGGCCGGTCCTCGGCCGAGGTCGGCACCCAGAGCAGCTGACCGGCATATCGGCGGTACTCCTCCCCGTTGTCGAAGTCCTTCTTGAGCCGGGAGCTGACGCGGAAGCGGAGGTCACGGTCGACCGTGACGTAGCCGTCGTCGAACAGCCGGTGGACGTCGGAGCGAAGTAGCAGCCCGTTGCTCGTCAAGTGACGGCCGTCCCGCGTGACCGGGCGGATGTGCGCCGCCTCAAGGGTTGGGAGAGCCCTCTCCCCCGTCACCGCGCACTTGCGGCGGTAGAGGTCGGTGATCACGACGCGGAACGATCCTTGGCCGAGCCGACGGCGAACCGGAACCGGCTCGCTGAACATAGGGCTGTCGGAAAGCAGCAGCTGTTTGTCAGCCACCCGCGACCGCTGAACGGACATCGAGGCTGCGCGTGCGGCGAGGACCTGACTCCAAAGTTCGCGGCCCGGAGAACGGGACAGGTCATAGCCTTTCCCGCGGACGATGTTCGGACTGAAGTCCTTGGGCACCGGGATCCAGTCCCGATCGTCGAGGAAGAATGGATCCACGAGAATGATGCAGCCGACGATCTGCTGGTCCCGCTCGTCCAGCACGCGGTGCCGGTACTTGGCGATCCGTCGCCACATCTCCCCGAGCTCCGCCGCGCCGTTCTTGATCCCGAACGCTTCCCACGCCAGTCTTGCGGGCAGAAGCGAGAAGTGGGCGAAGAATCCGCCACCAACAACAAAGTTCTCGGGGTGGTGCAGCTTGAAGAGAAACGGCTGCCCGGTCTGGAGTGCCCGGAACGCTGTGCCGCCGCTCGGCTGCCAGAAGTTGACCTCGTCAATCCCTGGCTGGGCACGCAGAAAGCGGAACCAGTCGTTGTCGGTGACGGCGAGAAAGGCTCTCATCAGTCGAGTCCCATGCTTCGAATGCCCGTACGTGCCTCCCGATGCTGGGCGATCCTTATGCCCGGCGTGCCTCTCAACACCTCCACGCATTCGGCGACAACTTCCAGCCGGCCCTCGTCTTCGCTAGAGAATTCCATCGGCTCGAACTCCGGGTTCACTGGTAGCACCTTCACGGATTGGCATGACGCCAGTTGCTCTGCTTCACCTTGAAGGCCAATCCGCTCGCCCCAACCGCTGCCTCGGCTTCCGATAGGCGACCTCGTACTTCATGCGCCCCTCCTCACCTCGACGCCCTTGCGATCACGCGGCGCTTCGGAATCGTCTATGTCGTTCCTCCAGCCGGTCGCGGTCCGGGTAGTTCGCGCGCTGGGACGGCAGGAGGATCTTCGACCCGTGCAATCCCTGCAGGCCATGCCGCAGCATCGGGCCATCGGATTCGCCCAGAATCCTGGGATGCACCTCGACCACGTAGTCCGGCCGGATTCCGATGAACAGGCCATCGAATGCCGCGTGATGGATCTTGCACAATGACAGCCCGTTGGGCACGACCGGATCGCCCGAGGCTTCCGAGTCCCCGATAATGTGGGCGGCGTCGAGCAGTTCGCGATGCCGGAGCCGGCACAGAGCGCACTGCTCCCGGTAGGCGCGCAACACGCGTTCCCGGAAGCCGCGCTGATGCAGGCGGACCTTGACTGAGGTGGTGATGTAAAGCCGGCGCCCCTCCGTCTCCTGCACGGACGCGGCGAGCCCATCGGCGTCCCTGGCCGACTCCTCGGCGATCTGCTCGTCGTCGACGGCGACCGTGAACGACAGAGCTGCAGGATCGTCGCCGACGATGAACACGGGCCAAACGGCCAAGTACCTTCCGGTGGCGACCCCGTGGAAGTAGATCAACGGTGTGCGGCGGGCCATCGCTTTGCGAAGCCCCACGTTCTCGTGATGACTAGGATCCGTTCCCCGATAGCGGTAGCGGATGAGACCCTCCGGCGTGAAGCTGTCGGCGTAAGGCCCGTTCAAGACGGTCGTGATGGACAACGGAAGCTCGGGCAGAACGGCGGGCTTGAAGATGCCCTGGGGACCGACGAGCGGGACCCGGGCGCCGTCGAGCGTGAAGCCCCTCCGTAGGAGGTCGAGCGGGAGAACATCGCCAAGCGCGGCAACCTGCTCGCGCAGCCACCGGAAGGCCTCGATTCGAACTCGGGCATCGGCGGCCGACGGGCTGTCAGTCGCCAGCGCCATAGTCCGTTCCCTTCCCGCCGCCACCATTCGATCGCGTGATGCTCGTTCCGATCGCGGTCATCGGTCTCCGTACTCGCGGACGGATCGACCTGGCACTGCCCCTCGGTTCCGACATCGGCCCGATTCGTCCGCTTTCGCTCAGATGGGCGGGACCAGAGTATCGGACCGCGCGACGTGGCTCAAGCACTTATCCTCGCCCGCCGCACATACTTGCCCTGTGCAAGGGGCGTCAACGCCTGTCACCCCCCGACTGGGTATGCTGGACGGGCCTCGCCCGGCCGCCGCACCACCTCGCCCACATCGACCGCGCCGGAATCGCGATCCGCGACACGCGCCGCCACTCGACGCTCGACGCCGTCGTCCTCCTCTATGACGACGAGCGGCTCGGGGGTCAAACGTCACCCGGTCTGGGGCAGTGCCAGTTCGTCGGGAATCGCACTCGCCG
This sequence comes from Candidatus Eiseniibacteriota bacterium, assembly GCA_041946735.1. Classification (GTDB taxonomy): domain Bacteria; phylum Eisenbacteria; class RBG-16-71-46; order CAIMUX01; family VGJL01; genus JBHGAY01. Next base: position 41,631 of record JBHGAY010000022.1, on the reverse strand, counting down.
ACCTGCGGCGTCCAGCGGATTCACCCGGAGGAGACAGTTCCCCGGATGCCGATGCCTAGGGCTGCACCGGTAGCTTTGTGATGCGGATCCGATGCTTGTCCACAACGCAGACGGATTCTGTGAGCTCCTTCGACGTCACGGATTCGAGCACTCGCTCCAGGAGGCTCTCCATCTCTCGCTCGGAATAGTTCCCACCTCGGAACAAGATGAGGCCGGGGCCTACCGCGAGGCTCAGGACCAGAAGTCGCGGATAATCGAGGTCCGCCGTGATTACGATTCGGTGCTCGTCGTGAGCCCGCTGCAGAATCATGCGATCCGGGGCTCGGTCGAGCCCGATATCCCCCGCGTGGACTACATCATGACCGCGATCGGGCCAGTCCGGGCGACACCGGCATGTCGAGGCGGAATCTCACGTAGCTAGATCGATCACCCGGTCGTCTGCGAGGAGCGAGGCGTAGTTCAATGCCTCGCGAATGTCCTCCCTCTCCAGATACGGGTAGTCACGGAGGATTGACTCCTCGCTTTCCCCGGCAGCGAGGAGACCGAGAAGACGAGAGACCGGGAACCGAAGACCGCGTATGCACGGCTTCCCGCCGCAGACATCCGCGTCTGTTGTGATACGAGATAGGGTCATGCTCTCTCTCCCGTGGTTGGCATAGAGCGATCCTAACATGGATGGATCTCCTCGATCGCACCTCCGACCCTTCTCCGCTTCCTCGCTCGACGCCACCCAACGGTCGGAGACGGGGAACTGCCGACGTGCGGGGCAATCGCGTGCCCGTTAGCAGGCAGAACAGCGGCGTGGCCGGGTGGGGGTCAGCCCGGCCGCGCCTTGGTTCCTGGACTCCTGGACTCAGGTCTTTCCGCGCTGGGCAGTCCGGCCTCGCGCGCCTACACCTCCTCCACATTCAGCGCCTGCGTTGCAGCAGCGCTAGCGCTCGCGCTCGCCGCACCCGCTACCGCCTTCACCGCCGCTTCCTGCTCCGGCACCTCCGTCACCGACTCCCCCTCCTCCTCCGCCCCGCCCCTGCTGACCTTCCGCGCCGGGCGGAAGTAGCGCTCGGCCTTCTTCGGGTCCTGGTAGAAGCGGAGTTGGAGCTGGCGGTAGCTGTAGGCGTAAGCGTCGATCCACTTGCGCTTCTCGTCCTGGAGGGCGCTCAGGGCGAGCGCCTCCCGGTCGGCGATCCCGTTGTAGTCCGAGATCGCCTGGCGGAGCGCCTCGGCTCCCGCCCGCAGAGGGGCCGCCTGGGCGTGAAGCTCGACGTCGGTCTCCTTGTCGAGCTTCGCCGCCAGGAGCAACACCTCGCGGACCTCGTCCTCCGGCGCCTCGGTGATCATCGGCGTCATGCCGCCGGGGAAGAGGTTCAGGAAGCGCGCGTCCTTGCGGTTGTTGAGCACCTTCTCGAGCACCTTGAAGCAGCAGACCCGGACGGCATCGTCGAGCTTGTCGTCCTTCGAGTCGCGGACCGCCAGGGCGGTCATCGTCGCGGCCTCGGCCTCCCGGTGCTCATCGAGACGGATGCGGAGCGCATCCTGGGCCTGGCCGAACGCGTTGGCGAGATCGACGGTCTCCTCGTCCGCGCGCAGCCGGTTCAGGTGGTAGCCCCCGAAGACGTACAGCATCCGTTCGGGACTGATCGTGGGATCGGGGAATCGCATCCCCTGCTCCTCCTTTCCTCCTGGGGACCGGGCGAGCCGGTCCTGTTTCGGTCCTCTGGGCTTCCGAATCCGGGAGGACGCAGCATCGACGTTCGGAATCATCGTCCTGCGACGGTCGAACGCCGCATCCACCCACCCCCGCTGGACACGCCATCGCCAGAACGATGCCGAGACGCGTCGGAGCTGCGACGGGAGCGCGTCGAGGGCGGGACGGATGCGTCAGTGCTGCGCGCGACGGTGGGTGGATACGAGAAGAACTTCTTGTGTCCGCTTTCGACGGTCGTCGGACGGCCCGCGGAAGCGCCGGTGCTGCATCCGACGGCTGCGGAATGGCATGGCGACGCGTTTTTATCGTCGAGCGTTCGACGTTCGCGCGGCTCGCCGCCGGCGATCGTCCGAATTCCGACAACGCGTCAGAAGAAGAACTTGCGCCGGGCGAATGCGGCATCGACGCGTCGGAGCGGCTTCCGGCGGCGGTCGCAGACGACATCGAAGCGTCCGAAACGTCTCCGGCGACACAATCGGCGACACAAGGCGACACGGGGCGACACCGGCGACGGGGCGGGGGGAGCATCGACGCGTCGAAGCGACGACCGGCGCCGGGCGAGTGCAACATCGACGCGTCGACTCCCGATTCGACGCGGTCCGAATCAGCAGTTCACGCGTCGCCGCTGCGTTCGCCCGGTTTCCGGCGCCCGGGTGAAGGGACCGGCCCAACAAGGCCCCCGTCCTGTTGACAGCACCATGGCCGCATGGTGGGTCCCGCTCCGTCCGGCCCGGCCCTCAGGCCTGCCCATTCTCTCCCCCGTAGTGCGAGCAATCCCGAACAAGAAGCAAAGAAGAACGGGAGAGCGAGAGAGGCCCATGCCTCCTCCGCCCTCCCGTCACTGGAAGGCTGAAGTCAGAAGGTGAAGACATTATCGCACCTTGATGAGCTTCCGGACGTCGACCTGCCCACGACCGCCACGATCGAGGCGGAGGAAGTAGACACCGCTCCGCACCTCCTTGCCTCGCTCATCGCGTCCGTCCCACGACTCCTCGTACCGTCCTGCCGCGAGGACTCCGTTCCTCAGAACCGCGACCTCCCGGCCAGCGATGTCGTAGACCGCCAGTCGGCTCCGACCGCCTTCCGACAGCGTGTACGCGAACCGCGTCAACGAGACGAGCGGGTTCGGAACGGGAGCGCCGAGCCGATCACCAGCTCGCTGCGGAGCGGCGGCCCCGTCTTCGTCGACGCCGGTCAGCGGCTCCTGGGTTCGGAGGTCGGCCTCGCTCAGCGCGTTGCCGGTCATCCCGAACCACGGCGAGAGCGGAGCGAACGGCGAGTCGCTGACGGTCCGCAGGCGCCAGTGGTAGAGGGTCGCGGAGGTGAGCCCGCTCGCGAGCTCACTCAAACCAACGACGCTGCCAGCCGGGCCGGGAGCGCCGGTGTCAACCAGCGGGCCGTCTCCGAGCGCAGTTCCATCCAGCGGCATCCCGGCCGGCTTCACCTCGTATTGCAGCCGCACGTGGCCGCGCCCCGTGCACGTGCGACCGAGCGCCCGGAGACGGAACGCCGTATCCGAATCGGAAGCGCCGAGGAGCGCGATGAGCTTCGAGTCGTCCGTCGTCGCCTGGAGCGGGAGGCGATCGAGCCCATCGCCTCCATTGCCGTAGTAGGCGAAGGTCCGCCCACCGGCGGCCTGTCCGTTGTTGTAGTAGATCGCGCTGACGATCACATCGGAGAAGCCGTCGCCGTTCACGTCGCCGGCGGCAGCGACCGAGTAACCGAAGAACGCGTTCGTCTGATCCCCCTCCGCTGCCCAGGCGGCCGCCGTCGCGACACCGCTGGCCGAGCCGTGGTACACGAACGCCCGGCCCTCCTCGCTCTGTCCGTTGTCGTACAGCATGGCTCCGACGATGATGTCGGAGTAGCCGTCGCCATTCACGTCCCCGGCGGTCCCGACCGAGCAGCCGAAGAAGGCGCCGGCCTGATTCCCCTCTTGCACCCAGGCCGGCGAGGTCGCGAGGCCTCCGGCCGAGCCCATGTAGATCCAGGCCGCGCCTTCCTGCGACTGCCCGTTGTCGTATTGCACGGCGCCCACGATGACATCGGAGTAGCCGTCGCCGTTCACGTCGCCTGCCGTGCCGAGCGAGGCTCCAAACGTGGCCTCGCTTTGGTCGCCTTCCACCATCCAGGCGGGGGTCGCGGACAGGCCCGTGCTGGAACCCTCGTATACGTAGACGCGTCCCTCGTCCGTCTGGCCGTTGTCGTAGTACGGCGCCCCGATGATCACATCCGAGAAACCGTCGCCATTCACATCCCCCGCCGTCCGCGTGGCGGAACCGAATCGGGCTCCCGCCTGGTCACCCTCCGCGATCCAGGCCGGGGCCGCGGAGAGGCCCGTGCTCGATCCCTCGAAGAGGTAGGCCCGTCCCTCATCCTGCTCGCCGTTGTCGTAGATCTCCGAACCGACGAGAACGTCCGAGTAGCCGTCGCCGTTCACATCGCCGGCGCATCCGGCCGCCGTCCCCATGAGCGCGTCCACCTGGTCGCTCTCGAACGTCCACGCCGGCGTGGTCGACAGCCCGGCCGCGGAACCGAGATAGACGAAGGCGCCGCCTTCGCGGGACTGGCCATGGTCATAGCCGTCGGCGCCCACGATGACGTCCGCGAAGCCGTCGCCGTTGACGTCGCCGGCCGTCCCCACCGCGATGCCGAGGGTGCAGTCCTCCTGGTTTCCCTCCACCGTCCATGCGGGGAAGGACGATAGCCCGTCGGGCGAGCCATGGAAGACGAGCGCCATCCCCTCACCGGTTTGGCCATGGTCGAACAACGGGGCCCCCACAATCACGTCACCGTAGCCGTCGCCATTCACATCGCCCGCTGCCGCGATCATATAGCCGAATCGGTCATCGTCCTGGCCGCCGTCGGCGAACCATCCGGAGGTGAGAGAAAGCCCGCTCGGCGCGCCCAGGTACACGAAGGCGCGGCCCTCATCGGTCTGCCCGTTGTCAAATCCCGTCGCGCCGATGATGACATCGGAGTATCCGTCACCATTCACGTCCCCCGCGGATGCCACGGAAGTTCCGAAAAGACCTCCCCCCTGGTCGGACTCTGCCGTCCAGGTCGGTGAGTTGGGCAAGCCCGCTGCGGAACCCTGATAGACAAAGACCCGCCCCTCGTTGGTCTGCCCGTTGTCGTACGAGTCGGCGCCGACCAGGACGTCCGCGTATCCGTCACCGTTCACGTCCCCCGCCGTGGCCACGGAGCAGCCGAACTCGGCGAAGGCCTGGTCGCTCTCCGCGATCCAGTCGACCGTGCCGAGACCGGCTGCAGAGCCCTCGTAGACATAGGCTCGTCCTTCGTTCTCCTGCCCGTCGTCGAAGCTGACTGCGCCCACGATCACGTCGGAGTATCCGTCGCCGTTCACATCCCCGGCCGTCGATACGGACCACCCGAAGAACGCCTGGGCCTGGTCGCTCTCCGCTGTCCAGGCGGCGGCCGCGCTCAATCCACCAGGAGAGCCGTGATACACGAAGGCCCTGCCCTCGCCCGACTGGTCGTTGCTGAACGTGATGGAGCCCACGATGACATCCGAGTCGCCGTCCCCGTTGATGTCCCCGGCAGTGGCCACGGAGAAGCCGAAGTTGGCATTCGCCTGATCGCTCTCTGCCGTCCAGGCGGGTGAGGCTTGCAGCCCCGCGTTCGAGCCGTTGTACAGATACGCGCGCCCCTCATTGGACTGGCCGTTGTCATAGCTGTAGGCCCCGATGACGACGTCGGAGAATCCGTCGCCATTCACATCACCCGCGGAGGCCACCGAATAGCCGAAGAGAGCGCCCGCTTGATCGCTCTCGGCGGTCCAGGCGGCGGACGCGCCGAGTCCCGAGGCCGAGCCGAGAAAAACGAAGGCCCGTCCCTCGTTGTCCTGCCCGTTATCGTAGTCATAGGCGCCGACGATGATGTCCGAGTAGCCGTCGCCGTCGACATCACCCGCGCATGCCACCGAAGAGCCGAACAGAGCCCCCGCCTGATCGCTCTCCGCGGTCCAGGAGGGAACGCTGCTCGGGCCGGCGGGCGAGCCCTGGTAGACGAATACCTCTCCCTCATTGGTCTGGCCATTGTCATAGTTGGAGGCGCCGACGATGACATCGGAGTAGCCGTCGCCGTTCACGTCGCCGGCCGTCGCCACCGACACGCCGAAGTTGGAGCTCGCCTGATTGCTCTCGGCGGTCCAGGCAGGAGATGAGAGCAACGGATCGACGGCGAGGGGATAGACGGCACGGGAATCGTCCACCTCGATTGCGAGCTGTTCTCCCGAAGCGATCAGCTTCGACGGCAGCTCGCTTCCTCGGGCGTCCCGCGCGTGCAGTTCTCCGTAGCGGATCACGCACGCGCCGTGAGCATCGAGGAAGTCGATCGCGCCGTTCTCGTTCTGCTGCGCTTCGAGCGTGCCGCCGCCCGAGACCTTTCCCTCGATCCGAAGCGGACGATCGCCCGGCGGCCGTTGCGCCACGGTGAACCCCTGCTCGAGTCCATTCGCCGTGTTTTCATACCACTCGCTCCACCCGCCGTGGGTGTATGTCACGCGCGCACCGACGGCCTCGGGGGTGACAGGACCGGTCGTCTCGATCTCACCTTCGCGCCCGATGCCGCGCGTCTCCCAAGCGAACCGCCAAGCGGGCGCAGCGTTCTCGTCCGCGCGCGGCACGACCGCGATCCCTGTCGGCCGAAATGTCGCGCGCAGGTTCTGGCTCCGGTTGGGCGCCTGCAGGTCTCCCGTGGAAGTCGCCGTAACGTCGTATTCCCGGCGCGCGAGATCCGTGATGATCGTATGCCACCAGGTCGCGTCGCCTCCCGCCTGCAGAAGGCTCGGCGGCAGCGGTGACTCCGAGTTGCGGGCGGGGTCGGCCTCGGAGCGGGCCGGCTGAACGATAGGCACGATGAGCAGGATGCCCAACATACTCAGGAGGGCGGCCGGTGCGCGGAGAGGTCGAATCGTGCCGGTCGCGGCAGGAACGTTCACTGGACGCGCGCTGGATCTCGTGGACATGGCGATAACCCTCCTGCAGGGGAGCGGCAGGGCCCCAACGGGTGACGAACCACTGGCGGATCGAGGCTCCGGCCGATCGGCGACCCGCCCCTGCACCGAGAGGACGGTCACCGTCAACGACCCAAGCCTGGTTCAGGGTCGCTCCTATCACTGCAGGAGAATCAGCCGTCCCACGCTCGCCCCGCTCTCCCCCTGCACCCGGACGAAGTAGGTGCCCGTGGGAAGCCGGCGCCCGTCTTCTCCGCGCGGGACCCAGGAGAGCTGGTGCTGCCCGGCGCTCACCGGTGCATCGGCGAGCGTGGCGACCCGACGTCCCGACAAGTCGGCCACGGTCACGACGACCCGTTCGGAGCGCGGGACGGAATAGACGAGAGCGACCTCGCCGCGGCTCGGGTTCGGCGTGATTGCGCGGAGCGCGAGCGAGGCGAGGATCCGGCCACCCGAAGCGGGCACGTCGGCCGAGACGTCTCCGAAGCGCTGGATGCGGCCGTTCAACTGGTCCGCGACGTAGACCGAGCCCTCCGTCCCGAACGCGATCCCGGCCGGGCCGTTGAACTGGCCCGGGTCGCTGCCGAACTCTCCCAGGACCTCGACCGGCTGGCCATCCGCCGTGTAGACGCGGAGCACGCCGTTGATCCAGTCGGCGAGCCAGAGCTGACCGAGCGCGTCCTGCTCGAGATCGACGCCGAATGCGGTCTCGATCGGGAAGGAGCCGAGATAGGTCCCGTCGAGCGCGTATTGCTCGATCTCGTAGACATCCCACGGGACGACGTAGAGGATCCCTCCCATCACCAGGACACCCGAGGGACGGCCGCCGCTCACGCTCGGCCACTCCACGACCGGGTTCCCGACGGCGTCGTACTTATGGATGAAGCCGTTCGAGAAGCCGGTCACGTAGACATCGCCCAGGTCGTCGATCGCGACGTGGTCGGCGCGGTCGCTCGGGATCGGCCACGAGAGAAGAAAGTCTCCTTCGCTCGTGAATCGCTCGACGCGCGTCCCGGCGTAGTCGCAGATGTACACCGTCCCGTCCGGGGCGAACTGGATCCCGAAGGGATCGTGGAACTGGCCGTCCCCCTCGCCGCTGCCGCCGAAGGAGAACAGGAGCTGGCCGCCGCGCGACGAGTAGACACGGACCGAATCGTCCGAGCACGCAACCCAGACGCGGCCGTAGACGTCGACGTCGACGTCCTCCGGCTGACCCGGCGTGAACCATTGCTCTGCGTACGGCGGGAGGGAGGCAATCGCGGGGGCGGGCGCGAAGGCCGCGCCGACGAGCGACAGGACGCACGCGAGCGCGAACCCGAGAACACCTGTGAGGCGCCGGAGAGCGCGGGCCATAGACCGATCTCGATTGGAAGGCTCTGGGAACATCGTGAGGACCTTTCTTCGCGGTCGTGTTGGTTGCCACGGGTGCGCGGCCTACGACGTCAGCGAGCTCTCGCCCCTCGCGGGGCTCTTTCGGAACCGGGGATCCTATCCGCCTCCCGGCGATCCGCCTAGCGGAATCACGACAATCCTGCCGATGCGGACAGCCGCCCCCCGCCCTCACAGTCGTTCGTTTGCTCGATGCCCCCGCGGTGCTAGTATCGTCGCGGTGAAAGAGCAGCGATGAGCGAAGAGGCGGCCGCGCCCTCGCGCGCTGTGCCGTTGCGTTCCTTCGACCCCTGACACTCCCCCTTCGCCGCGGCCTGCTCCTCGTGCCGGCGTTTGTCGTTCCCGCTACCGTGAGCTTCGCGCGGCTCGAAAGGAGTGCCCGACCATGAATGCGCGCATCCCTCGCCTGACCCTGCGGCTGACCCTAGCGCTGACCCTCGGACTGATCGCGGCGCTGCTACAGGCGCCTTCGTCCTCGTCCGCCCCCTGCGTCGAGTACGGCGACTACCTCCACGTCGTCGCGACTACTGCCATCCCGGGTCGGCCGCAGGACGTCGCCATCTCGAGCCACTATGCGTACGTCGTCACACGCGATCCCGGGGGGCTCGACGTGCTCGACATCTCGAGCCCCGAGAAGCCGACCCCGGTCGGCCATCTCGACATGCCGCCCGCCGGCTGCATCACGATCTCCGGCAGGCATGCCTACGTCACCGGCGCCAGCGACTCCGCGGTATTCCGCGTCATCGATCTCAAAGATCCCAGGAACCCCCGCCTCCAAGGGAGCGTCCAGCTGCCGAAGCAGGGCAACGGGATCGCGATCTGTCAAGACTCGTCGCATCCGGGATTCCTGGCCTGCGTCGCGGGGGGCTTTGCGGGCTTGATCTTCATCGACGTCGACGATCCTGCCCATCCGCAGATCGTCTCGAGCATCAAGACCTCTCAATATGACTTCGGAGTGACGGTCGCCGGCACCATCGCGTATGTCGCCGGCGAGGGCGTGTTCACTTCGGTCGACGTCCGCGATCCGCTGCATCCGCGAGTCCTCGACTCCCTCGGGACCGACTACTACCAGTACTTCGACGTCGTGACCGAGGGCACCTATGCCTACGCGGGCTGCGGGATGGGTCTCGAGGTGATCGACATCTCGGACCCCGGGCAGCTCCTGCGTCTCAGCGACACCTACACGAGCGGATGGACCCTCGCCGTGAAGGGAACGCACGCCTTGATGACGACGTTGGGCGGTGTGGTCGCCGCGGACTTCAGCGATCCCCTCGCTCCGCGGGTCGTCGGCGCGGTGTCCTTCGCCGACTATCACTCTGGCGTGACCGGATTCGCGCTCTCGGGGGACTACGCATACGTGGCCGACGAGGAGTTCGGCCTCGTCGTGGTCGACGTGAGTCAGCTCGACACTGCCGAACGGCCGCTGGACAGAACCATCGGCGACCTGGTCATCGACAACTTCCTGGGCTGCCTCGTGGTGCCCGGCGGCATCGCGCTGTACGACTTCTGGGATCCCGTGAAGCCGCAGTTCCTAGGAAGCGGCACGATTATCGGTTCCGCCCGGGACGTCGCGGTCCGAGGCATTTACGCATTCCTCGCCGACGACGACTTTGGCCTCGTGACGTTCGACATCTCGGATGAGAGGGATCCGCAGGTCGTCGGGATCGCGGACACGCCGGGGCACGCTCGCGGGGTCGCCATCTCCGGTTCCTATGCCTATGTCGCAGACGGCGGCCGGGGTCTCCAGGTGATCGACGTGTCGGATCCCGCGTGGCCCGCCATCGTCGCCTCCCTCTCGATCCAGGGCCACAACGTCTACTCGCTGGCGCTATCGGAAGGCTACGCGTATCTCCCTGCCACCACATGGGGCCTCTATGTCGTCGACATCCGGGATCCTCGGAATCCGGCGATCGTGGGCCAGCTCGACACGACGGACGCCAAGCGCGTCGCGGTATCCGGCTCCTACGCCTACCTCGCGGACGGCAGCGGCGGCCTCGCGGTGATCGACGTTTCGAATCCCGCAATCCCGGCACTCGTAGGCACGTCGGACACCGGAACGTCACTCGCAGTTGTCGCAGTCGACGGCGCAAACGCCTCGTACGCATTCTGCGCGGACGCCGATCTCGTGTACCAGGTGGACATTTCCGAGCCGACCGACCCGCGGATCGTCGCGACGATGCACGTCCCGGATGTGAGCACGATTCTGATCCGCAACTCCGATCTGTACCTGGCGGGACCGAGTGGTCTGGTGATCCTCGAGAACATCTGCCCGGTTGCGCCGAGCGGCGTCGCGGATCTCGCCGGCGGCGCGGACGCCGGGCTGAAACTCGGCGTCCTTCCCAACCCGGCCCGGGGATCGGCTGTGTTGCGCCTCGAGCTTCCCGCCGCGGGCTGCTCAGTGCGGGCGACGATCGTGGACATCAGCGGAAGGCTGGTTCGAAGCCTCGCGAGCGGCGCGATGGGTCCGGGTACCCATTACGTCCCCTGGGACGGCCGAGACAGTGAGGGCCGGGAAGTGGCGCCCGGGATCTATCTCGCTCGCGTCACGACGGACGGCGCGGCGGCCAGCCAGCGGATCGTGATGACTCGGTGAGGGTGCGGCGGGAGGGCGGCACGACCGCGGCGGAGGTCGTGGATACCGCCCTCCCGCACTCACCGCGCAGGCACCTGACCTAGCGGAACATGCTCCGTAGCCGTCCCCACGTCGTCGACTGGGTCGCCGAGGCGACACAGGGATTCGGGTCGCAGGCAACCCCATCACCGAGATACTCGCCATCGCAGTCTTGCTGGTTCCCGAGGATGCAGGTTTCCGCCACGCAACACGCTCCGTGCGTGCTGCAGCCCATTCCGTAGGCGCCGATCAAGCCGCAATCGTCTCCGTCCGGATGGTTGCCTGGAAGGCATGGCGAGAGGGCATCCAAGCGGTAGTCGCCGCCCTCCGCATCGCAGAAGAGGGGATCCTCCCAGAAGTTGCCTCCCAGATCGTCGCATCGGCTCCGTATAAGCGAGCAGTAGGCAGATCCCGGGGGGCAGTTGTCGCTGTAGGCCCCTTCGTTCCCGTACACGATCGTCCGCTCCAGGTGGACGGTGCTGTACTCCGGTACGATTCCTCCGCTGAACTCTCCGTTCACCACCCAGTTGTGGGCGATGGTGCAGCCGATGATGGACGACGTCGATTCGGAGAGCATGATGCCGCTTCCCCGATTCGCCGTCACCTCGGTGTCCTCGACGCGGAGCTGGCAGAGGCCCACTCCGATCCCCCACCCCTCGCCGTCGTCCGGGACGTTGCGGGTGATGACGCATCGGCTGACTGTCAGGTCGAACGCATAGCCGCCCAGACCGTAGCGATTATCGCGAACGACACAGTCCGTCACTCGCACGATCGACCACTCCGTGAAGAGAGCGGCGTGGCAGCCCTCGATCCGGCACCCCTCGACCTCCACGTCCGACGTGTCAAGAATCACGATCGCGTCGGGCCAGCTGTCGCGAATGATGCAGTCCCGGATCGCGACCAGGGAGCGCTCGCACAGGAAGCCTCCCCAATAGCCATCGGAGCTTTGGCCATTGCGGATCGTGAAGCCGTCAATCACCGCCTGCTCGGCGCAATCGACGCAGTAGAAGATGGCGTTCAGCCTCTGGCCGTCGACGATGGTCGCCTCGGGTCCCGCTTCGCTGTGCAGCAGGACTCCGGACTTCATCCGGATGCCGGACTCGAGGTACGTGCCCGGCCCGACGATCACATCGTCGCCAGGCGCGGCGAGATCGATGCCGCCCTGGATCGTCTCCGCATCGCCGGGAACATGCCAGGTCGTCGCACGCGCGACACCGGCGGAGCCAGCGAGACTTGCTGCGAGGACGAGCGGGAGCACACGGCGCAGGAAAGGACCATGGGATACACGCATAGCGGCCTCCTTGTTGGTGCACGAGCGAGAGCCCGGTCGGATCACGGGCATCGATTGCGACGGCAACAAGGATATACTGGCGACCCTTGCCGTTCAATCGCGCAATTCGCGGAACGATGGCTGTGCGCCGCTCCCTGTCGAGAACGACGCAGTCATGGTGCCCAGCGGCGCCTCGTCGGTTCTCCATTCCCCTGGCGGTGCCGCGGTGCTAGAGTCGTCGCCGTAAAAAAGCAGCGATGATCGCTCGTGCGAAAAAGATCGTGCCTCTGTAGCCGAAAGGAATCGCCCATGAGGCCTTACAAGCTCCTCGGAACGATCCGCCGCAGCCTTCGGGCGCCCGCCCTGCCAATCCTGCCTACCCTGCCCGCCCTGCCAACCGTTCCAACCCTGCTCGCCCTGCTCGCGTCCGTCGCGCTCGCGACTCTCGCCCATGCTTCGACACCCCCGGGATTCCTCGACGAAACCCTTCCCAACGGCCTGCGCGTCACGATCCTCCCCGATTCCGCGAACCCCGTCGTCGCGACGCATCTCTGGTACCACATCGGCTCCGCGAACGAGCCGGCCGGACAGCGCGGCATCGCTCATCTCTTCGAGCACATGATGTTCCACGGGACGGCGAGCCACGGAGCCGACGAGCTCGACCTGGTCCATCAGCGCTACGGCGGGCGGAACAACGCGTACACATCCTGGGACGAGACCTACTACGTGTCGGAAATCGATCCGGCCGGCCACGACGAGGTCCTCGCGATCGAGGCGGACCGCATGCTTGGTCTCTCCATCGGGCAGGAGAACCTCGATCGTGAGAGGAAGATCGTGATCGAGGAGCTCCGAGGCAGCACGCGGGACGATCCGATGACGCGCGTGATGGAATCCGGCCGCAGAGCCATTCTGGGCGATCACCCCTACGCGCTCCGTCCGACTGGACTGGAGGAGGACCTCCGTAGCCTGACGGTGGCGGACATGCGCTCCTTCTATGAGCGCTACTACCGTCCGAGGAACGCGCACCTCGTGATCGTCGGCCCGGTCGACGGGGCGCGAACCTTCGACGACGTCGTTCGCCTCTTCGGCTCCATCCCGGCGGCTGGCGAGACTCCGGCGGACCCTCCGGATCTCATGGCCTGGACTCTCCAACCCCAGGTGGACATTACCGAGAATGTGCCTCCCGCGAATCTGGCCGTCCTTGCGTATCTTCTGCCGCCGGTCACGTCTCCGGACTATTGGGCGATCGAGATCTTGCGGATGATGCTCGTCGCCGGGCAGGTGGACCCGTTCAAGGAGGACCTGGTCACCAGAAGGGGGCGTGCGGTCGATGCGGCGACCGTCGTCCAGCAGGCTCGACGCGGGGGCGCGATCTTTTTCGGTTCCGCCGCTCTCCCGTACGTGTCGAAGGACGATCAGTTCCGGCACCTCGAGGAGAGCGTCCGCGAGCTGGGGCGCATGGAATGGCTGACTCCCGCCTCGTTCGATGCGGCGTTGCGGAAGCGGCTGAGGAGCGACGACGAATCGGTCTACTTCGCGGAGGCGCGCGCCAAGATCATCGCCAGGATGGGCTGGTGGTTCGGAGATCCGGCGTTGGCATTCGACAGAAGAGAGAAGTTCCGCCGGGTGACGTACGACCAGGTGGCCGACGTCTTCCGGAGATACGTGCTCGATGCCACTGCCGTCCGGATCTACGTCCGTCCCGAGCACGTCCCCTGGTATGTCAAGACATTCGGCCGCCTCTACCCGGTCGCGAGGCGGTGGGGGATCCTATGAGCGCCTCGAGTCTTGTCAAGGCGGTGGTCGTCCTTTCGTCCCTCCTGCTTGCAGGATTGTCCGGCGCGGAGCCCTCACGGTCCGAGACGCAAGCCCCCAGACCGGTTCTCGATCCCTCCTCAGGCGTCTGGTGGACGCTCGCGGATTCCACGCGCTGCGTGCTGGTCGAGGATCATCGCGCCCCCGTTGCGGGGGTCGAGATCCTCTTCCCCGGCGGTAGCTGGTGCGAGTGGACGCGGCGCAACCATGGCCGTGAGGCGTTTGACATTCAGATCTATGATCCGGCCGGGCGGCTGCGCGCACGGATCGACTCTCTCGGGGCGGACTTGAGGCTGGACATCTGGAGCCGCGCCTACCAGCTGACCGGCAAGTGCGAGCACGAGGACTTGCCGGCGCTGATCGCGATTGTCCGGGATGTTCTGAAGAATCGCTCGTTCGACGTCGCGGAGCTGCGACGGATGGAAGAGAACAATCGCCTGGAGTGGAAGCAGCAGCTGACGAGACCCTCGTACGTTGCGGTCAAGCTGGCCCACGAGATCCTTCTGACGGAGGATGACCCGCGGCGTGTGTCATACACCCCGCGACCCCGCGTGTCGACCGATGTCAAAACCCTGGCGGACGCTCGCGACGAGATCATACGGAGCCCGGGACGGATGATCGGCTTCTGGGGCGACCTGCGGCTGGAGGACGCGATCCGATTGGCCGGGGTGCTGCTGCCCCCTGCAACGCAGTCCCCGCCCGAGGGAATGGAGATCCGCGGTCTCGCCTTGCCGGCCGTCTCGGATCCGTCGGAAGTGCGGGAGGGGAAGATCCCGAAACTGACGAAGACCTACTTCGCCTGGACGCGCATCGGACCGTGCTGGACCGAGCCCGGCCATCTCAGCCTGATGATCGCCGGCCATGCGCTGGGCGGACATTTCCATTCCAGGCTGTACAACGGCCTTCGCCACGAGTTCGGGGAAGTCTACGAGACGGGCGCTCGGGACTATTCCTACGTCGAGCCGGGACCGGTCACGATTACGACCTCATGTAGCTCGAATCATGCGGAGCAGACGGAAGCGCGCCTTCGCGAGATCGTCCGCCGATTCCAGGAGGAGGGAATCACGGAGGAGGAGAGATCCCTGGCGGTGTCCGCGCTCAGCGGCAGGCTGGCCTTCGCTCGCGAGACGCCCGCGCAGATCCTCGACCGTGCCCTGCGGGACCGCCTCTGTGGCTTTCCACCTGACTTCAGCTCTGAGCTCGTACGGCGGGCCGGAGAGCTCCCGCTCGACGAGGTGAATCGATTCATCCGGGAGTTCTACGATCCCGACCAATGGGTGATGGTCCAGGTGCACGCTGGAAAGGGTTCGTGAGAGCTCCGGTCCGACGAAGGACGGGGCGGCCAGCCAGCGGATGCCACACGCCGAGGTTTCCAGCGCTTCGGCCCACGCGAACCGAGCTGACGGTCGCGGAAGCGCGAAGCGCGGAAAACCTCTTCAGCGTGGAAGCGGCCTTAGTCCAGCAGCTCCTTCGGAATGTTGCCGCCATTCTCGGCGAGCTTCCGGAGCACGGTCTTGTGCAGCCACATGTTCATTTGCGCCGAATCGCCCATCTTCTCCGCCGGACACCCTAGTTCGATCGCAAGCTCCTTACGCTCCGCAAGGCTGCTCTCCAGTCCGAGCAGTTTCAGCAGGTCGACGATCGAGACCTTCCAGTTGAGCTTCTGGCCGTGCGCAGCGGCGAGCCCTTCGAGCTTGCTGACCACGTCCACCATCGGGATCGGGGTTGGAGCTGCCGGCCCGGCCGGCGCGGGCGTCGCGGGCGCGGCCTGGGGCATGGGCTTGGGTTGAGGAGCGGGAGCGACAGGCTCGGCTTCACGCTTCAAGCCCAGCTTCTCCAGGATCTTCCCCAATAGGCTCATGATCGGTCCTCCTGTCCTCCCGGTGATCTAGCGTCCGAGCCCGGCGAGCAGCGAACTCAGGGAACCCTCCAGCGAGTCCGTATCCGGCATCTTTCCATCCGGTGTCAGATGATCGATCAGAGCGGGGAGCATTCCGGCGAGGAGCGATCCCGCTTCGGCGACCGGCACCCCCGCCTTCTTCGCAAACTGGTTGATCGTGTCGCCGCCCAGGACCTCCGTGAGCTGGGCCGTGGAGATCTGCGGATTGGGTCCCGTCGAGATCCAGGACGAGATCATGTCGCCAAGGCCCTGCTTCTGGAAGGCGCCGACAAGGCCCCCGAGCCCCCCGCTGCCGCCGACTGCGGCATCCCGCGTGCTGAGAAGGCTGGTCAGAGCCGCGAGGATCTGCGGGTTCTTCGTCACCATTTCGACCATGCCGCTCATCGCGTTGCCACCGCCTTGCCCCCCCAGCACTTGCTTCAACAGTCCATCGAGAAATCCCATGGAATCCACCTCCCTGATAACCAAGACATCGGCCATCTTCGCTCGCCGGCGCGGAAGGTCCACGCCGGCCGCGGAATCGAAGCAGTGCCAGCATACGCTTCGAGAGAAGAGAGACCTAGCCCGACCCCGGTCCAGCGAACCCCAGCCGCCTACCTCCCGAGCAGCTGCTTCACGATCTCCGCGCCGTTCTCCCAGAAGACGAGCAGCACGCCCATGAGGGCGCCGCCCGCGACCACCCCCGAGGCGACGGGGAACAGGTACTCCTCACAGTGCTTCTCGTTCCGCTTCTGCCAGATCATCCCGATCACCGCGCCGAGGAAGAAGAGCAGCCCGTAGTACCACTGGAAGACCCACGCCAGGCCCACGCCCGCGGGCGAGGGGATCCACTTCTGCTGCTTCGGGAACAGCCGGGAAAGCAAAGGCAGGAGGATTCCCACGAGCCCGCCGATCACGATGCACCAGATCTTCACCGGATGCATCGTGCTCAAGCCCTGCGACATCGCCTCGGCGACCCCCTTCCAGGTCTGCGCGGCCGGCGCGGGGAACTGCTCGGTCCCGATCGAGGCGGCGTCGGGGACCAGCACACGGAAGGCGAGCACCGTGACGATCGTCCCGATGAAGATCCCGGCAAACTGGGCGATGAACTGCTTGCGCGGATGCGCTCCGAGGAGATAGCCGCTCTTCAGGTCGGTGAGCAGATCGGCGGAAGACGTCGCCGAGCCCGCCGTGATGTTGGCGCTCATCAGGTTCACCGTCGTGTTGGCGGGCGAGAGGGCGCCGAAGGTGAGCTGCGTGATCTTTCCCATCGCCCCGACCGGCGTCGTGTCCGTCTCCCCCGTTACGCGGCAGGCGACGAGCGCGAGCGCGAAGGAGAGCAGCACCGCGATCACGCTCTGCCAGTACGGCATCCCGAAGCTCGCGTGGGCCAGAATCGCTAGCGCGACCAGGCTCAGGAGCTGCCCCATCAAGAACCAGGAGCCGGGCGTCTCGATCGCCGCCATGCGATCACGCTTGCCGCTCGGTCCGTCCCGCTTCAACAGCATGTCTCCGAGGCCCTGGAAGGCGCGCAGGGCGCTCTTCCACTGAAAGGCGACCGCCAGGATTCCCGAGGTGACCATGCAGGCCGTCCCGGCCCACAGCGTCCACTGGACCAGCAAGCGGAATCCGACGACCCCCGCCGCTTCGGGGACGTTCGCCTGAAGCCAGGGGACGAAGATCATCCAGCAGGTGATGGAGCCCACCAGCATGCTGAGCCCCACCCGCATGCCGACGAACATCCCCGCGGCGATGAAGATCGGGTCCCAGGCGAACGCGACCGTCCGGCCGGTCCACGACGCCCCCAGGGTCGCCGTGTTGAAGCGGGTGACCAGCGAGGAGATCTGCAGCGACTCGAGCTTCGGGCTGATCAGCCGCAGGCCGTCGGTCAGAAACGCGCTCAGCGCGGCGACGATGCCGCTGATTCCGAGAGCGCGCGCGGCGCGGATCCCCTTCTCCCCCTTCGAGTGCAGCGCCCGAAGCGTCTCGGCGGCGGCGATCCCGCTCGGGAAGCGGAGCTGCTCGACGTTGATCATCTGCCGCTTCATCGGGACGGCCATCGTCACGCCGAGAATCGCGACGAAGAAGACCCACCCGAGCATCAGGGAGAGGGGCAGCGTCTGATTGTTGATCAGGATGTAGGCGGCGAACGCCGAGATCAGCGTCCCGCCGGTCGAGTAGCCTGCCGCGCTCGCCGTCGACTGCATGCAGTTGTTCTCGAGGATCGTCATCTGCGTGCGAGCGAGCTTCAGGCGGTAGAAGCCGGTCCAGATCGCGTAGGAGAGGATGCAGGCGGTGATCGCGACTCCGAAGGCCCAACCGGCCTTGAGGCCGACGTAGATGTTCGTGAGCGAGAGGATCCCTCCCAGCGCCCATCCCATGATGACGGCGCGCCACGTGAGCTGCCTCACGGTGTCGCCGCGCCCGAGGTAGCACTTCTCATACCACTGGCGTTCGATCTCCTCCGGGCTTCCCTGGAAACCCTCGACCGGAAGCTCGTATTCCTCGTAGGGATCCTGCGTCTCGGGACGCGCGCGCTTCTCGACGGACATGCGATCGACCTCCTCGGGAGTGCTCCCTTGGGACGGAACGACGGCGAGTCGGGTCCTCGACTGAGCGGGGGAATTCTGGCAGGAGTCGGAGGCCGGCGCTAGCCGGATTTCTCAGGAGAGGAAATGACAGCGGCAGCGCTGTTCACTGCCGCGCTCCGACGAGAACCGATGGCCAACCCCGACGACCTTCTCAATCGCAACTCGGGGCGTCTGTCCGGGCGCCCGATGATATTCCCGATGTATAATTGTCTCCGCTGAGGTTGGGCTGACGGTTCCCACCAGGAACTCGGCTCGAGGAGGGCTACCATGAGACGGCTCGCTCTCGGAACGGCACTCGCGCTCGTTCTCATCGCCGCGATCGCGATCTCGGCGCACGCCATCGATCGAAACACGAGACCGGTCGGCCCGGTACAGCTCTGGGAAGCGGGGAAGATGGCGGGCTTCTCCGACGCCTGGTTGCAGGTGAAGTTCGTCGAGCGATCCGAGGTCCGCCTCGAAGACGGCCGGTTCGTCGATCCGTCGGGGCTCGATCTCACGAAGCTGAACGAGGTGGTTCAACGGGAAGCCGTTCGCATCGTGCGCCCGATGCTGAGCCATGACCGCTCGCTCCTCCGCTCCTGGAAGGATGCCGGCGAGCGGCGCGCCGGGGTGGTCGGTCCGGATCTGTCGCTCTGGTTCGACATTCATATCGATGGTGGTGCGGCGGCGGTGGCGCGCCTGGTGAATTCCCTGAACGAACTCCCCTGCGTCGAGATCGCACATCCGGCGCCGATTCCTCAATCGCTGACCATGACCGGATCCCGTGTCGTCATTGCTGACAGGGAGGCGAGCGCGACGGGGGCCGCCGCGCAGTCGCGTGAACAACGAATGGCGGGCGACCGGACGCCCGACTTCAGCGGCCTCCAGGGGTATCTCTACGATCCGCCGATCGGGTTCGGCGCGCCCGCCGCCTGGGCCTACCCCGGCGGCCTCGGCGCTGGTGAACGAGTCATCGATCTGGAGCTCTTCGCCGGCCCCGCCCGACACGAGGACTTCGACCCGGCGAAGCTCTTCTATGAAGACGGCGTGAGCCCGAACTACAGCAACCATGAGCTGGCCGCTCTCGGTGAGGTCATCGGCGCGCACAACGGGTTCGGCATCCGGGGATTCGCTCCCGAGGCGCTCTACGGAGTGCAGAACTTCGACGTCGACACGATGGGAGAGTACTGCCAACGCGCGATCGATCAGCTCGACTACGGTGATGTCTGGTACATCGAGGTCGGCGTCAATTTCCTGCCGCTCGAAGGGGTCCAGGCCTGCTACGACGTGATCTGGACGGGC
Source organism: Candidatus Eiseniibacteriota bacterium (assembly GCA_041946735.1). Lineage (GTDB taxonomy): Bacteria > Eisenbacteria > RBG-16-71-46 > CAIMUX01 > VGJL01 > JBHGAY01. Next base: position 22,112 of record JBHGAY010000022.1, on the reverse strand, counting down.
GTCTGGGGACGCGGGATCACGTGCGTCGAGGCGGCCGGCAACAGCCACATCAACCTGGACGACCCGGGCTACGAGGGGATGTTCGACCGCAACGTCCGCGATTCCGGCGCGATCATGGTGGCAGCCGGGCATCCCGAGGATCTTGACGCCGATGAGGACTCCAACTACGGAAGCCGGATCGACGTGAACGGCTGGGGAGAGAGGATCGTGACCGCGGGATACGGCGACTTGTACAACGGAGGCTCGCCTGAGACGAGATATACGGCGATGTTCAGCCACACCTCCGGAGCGACCGGCATGGTCGCGGGCGCGGCCGTTTCGCTTCTTGGGATCTCCCGCGTGTATTTCGGCACGCCGGTCGATCCGTATCGACTGCGTTCCGTCCTCCACGAAACCGGGACCCCTCACACCGGCGATCGCGAAATCGGCACGCGCCCGAACCTCGTGCTGGCGGTGCCAGCGCTGCTCGATGTCACAAGCGCGCCGGAACCGATCCTACGAACCGCGTGGCGGATCAGCGCGCAGCCAAACCCGTTCGCCTGGTCGACCGAGTTCAGCATCGAATCGTCAGACGACAGCGGGACACCGCTGCTGGAGGCCCTCACAAGCTCGCTCGGAACGGCGGCCGTGAGCCTCTTTGACGCCGGCGGACGGAAGGTGCGGTCGCTGCCTCTGTGGCCGGGCGCGCCCGCGTCTCTCGCTACGAGAGGCGGGTCCCGAATCGTCTGGGATGGAAGAGACGACGCCGGCCGGTGCCTCCCCAACGGGGTCTATCTCTACCGGATCGACGGGCGCGGGCTTCAAGGCACAGGGCGCGTGACGCTCGTTCGATAGCCTGACCAGAGGGTTCCCTACTTCAGCGCCTCCTCGCCCGCGAAGCGGCGGTACGGCGACAGCTCCTGCAGGATCTCCTCGTCCTCCGCCTCGAGCGAGCGCGTCACCATCCGCGCGACCAGCGAGCCGACGCCCGGCCCGAGCATATAGCCCTGTCCGCACATGCCGACCGCGTGCAGGTAGCCCTCGATCTCCTGCGACCAGCCGACGATCGGCGAGCCGTCGGGGGTCATCGGGTAGAGGCCGCGCCACGTCCGCCGGACCTTGATGTTCGCGAGCTTCGGGACGAGCCGGACCATGTGCGGCGCGATCGTCGGCAGGAAGCTCGAGGTCTCGCGCCGGTCCGTCCCGACAATCGGCGGATCGGGCGTGATGCAGAAGACGATCGATCCCGGTTTGTGCTGGTAGAAGTAGTAGTTCTTCGCTCCCGGCCAGGGGCGGATGTCGACGAGCATCGGCCGCAGGAACGGCGCGACCGGCTCGGTGATCCCCGCCTCGTGGCTGTCCGGCACGACAGGCACGTCGATCCCCGCCGCCTGCGAGAGCGAGCGCGCCCACGCGCCTCCCGCGTTGATCACGGTCTCCGAGGCGTAGCCGCCCCCCTGCGTCCGCACCCCCGCGATCCGGCCGCGCCTGCGGATCACGCCGAGCACGCGCTCGCCGAAACGGAACTCGACGCCCAAGCGCCGCGCCGCGCGGTAGAACCCCTGGCTGGAGAGAAGCGGCGAGGCCGACCCGTCCTCGGGCGAGAACGTGCCGCCGATCAGCCCCTCCGGCTGGAGCGCCGGGACGACTTCGAGCAGATCCGCCGCGTCCAGCCAGCGGATGTTCAGGCCGTAGCGCAACTGGACCTGGAGCAGGTCCTTCAGCGTCTTCTCCTCGCGCGGCGTGTAGGCGACGAAGCAGTAGCCGTTCTGCTGCCACTCGATCTCGTCGCCGTGCTCCTCCTTCCAGCTCGAGAAGATGCGCAGCGAGTCGAGCGAGAGCCGGATCTTGGCGGGCGAGGAGTGCGTCGCGCGGATGCCGCCGATCGCCGCCTTGTTGCTCCCCTGTCCGGGAGCGGGGAACTGGTCGATGACGAGCGGCTTCATCCCCGCGTTCGCGAGCGCGAGGGCGGTCGGCAGCCCGACGCTCCCCGCACCCACGACGATCGCATCGAAGACCCGCGTGCTCATCAGAGGCCTCCCTCGTGCGCGTCGGTCGCGTGCGAGACTCGGGCTTCCTTCGCGGGGCCGGCGCCCGTCGAGACGCCGGCGAAGGCGCCGAGCGGCACCTCCATGAAGAGCGGCCGGTGCGTGTTCACGGTGACCTCGCGCGCCGCGATCCCCTCCTCGCGATAGATCCGCAGGATCAGGTTGGGGCAGGTCTTCCCGCCGCACGCCCCCATGCAGGCGCGCGTCGCCGCCTTGATCTCGTTCACGTCGCGCGCGCCGGCGCGGATCAGCCGCCGGATGTCGGCCGCCGTCACCCGCTCGCAGCGGCAGACGATCTCGTCGTCGGCGATCGGACGGGCGGCCTCGGCCGCCGCTTCCTCCTCCACCGCCTGCGTCACCCACGGATCCTGCACGCGGATCCCCGCGATCCGCTTCGCGATCTCGCGCGGCGCCTTCACGCGCACGAGCCGCGCCCGGTCCGCGAACTTCGGCGCGCGAACCTTGACGACCTCGACGTTGCCGAGGATCGCGCCCTCCGTGTCGAGCACCGTCACCGTCTCGCCGGCGCGCACCTCCGTGTTCGCGAACTCGTAGGGGATCGTCACGATCGCGTCGTCCGAAGCGGCGGCCGCCGCGCCCGCAGCCGCTCCCTTGCCCGCCGCGGCTCCCTTGCCCGCGCGGAAGTCGACGAGCGTCAGCGCCAGCCCGGGGCAGACGGCGACGCACTGCTCGCACGCGATGCACTTGTCTCCCCGGAACTCCGGCAGCCCCATGATGTCATCGCCTTCGATCACGATCGAATGCTCCGGACAGATCGACGTGCAGGGGTTGCAGGGGATCTCCTGCGCGCAGTGGAACACCGGGAAGACGCCCGACTCGCCCTCCGGGATGTCCTCGGTCACGGTCGCGCCGGGTTTCGACTTCAGGACCTCCGCCGTCCGATGCCATTCGGGAGGGACCTCGCCGACGTCGCGCCCGAGGGCGCGCGCGATCTCGAGACCGCGGATGCGTCCGGTGAACATCGCCGCCGACGCCTCGGCGATCTCCTCCGCGTCGCCCGAGGCGTAGACGGGAAGGCCGAACTCCTTCGCCTTGTGGAGGAACTCATCGACCGGATCCAAGCCGACGGCGACGAGCAGCGTGTCGCAGGCGAAGGTCTGCTCGGTTCCCGGGACCGGCTTCCACGAGTCGTCGATCCGCGCGATCGTGACCGACTCCACCTCGTCCGTCCCGTTGGCCGAGAGGACGGTGTGCGAGGTGTAGATCGGCACGCCCATCCGGACGAGCTTGTCCTTGTGGACCTTGTAGCCACCGCAATCGGGAAGCGCCTCGCACAGCCCGACGACCGCGATCCCCGCCTGCAAAGCGTGGTAGCCGGCGATCAGGCCGACGTTGCCGCCGCCCACGATGAAGAGCCGCTCGGTGGGACGGACGAGGTCGCGGTTCACGAGCGTCTGGAACGCGCCGGCGCCGTACACGCCCGGAAGCGTGTTGCCGCGGAAGACGAGCGAGCGCTCGCGCGCGCCCGTCGCCACGAGCAGGATCTGCGGCTGCACGATGACGTAGCGGCCTTCCCGCAGGATCCCGACCCTGCGATCGGAGAAGACGGCGAGGCCGGTCGAGTTGAGCCAGATGCGCACGTTCTCGAAGCTCTGAAGCTCGCGCTCGAGGCGCGAGGCGATGTCGATCCCGCGCGTGCCCGCGTGGCACGCCTCGATCGATCCGAAGAACTTGTGCGTCTGGAGGACGAGCTTGCCGCCGAGCCGGTGCTTGTCGTCGACGACGAGCGTGCGGACCCCCGCCTTGCCCAGCTCGATCGCGGCCGACAGCCCGGCCGGGCCGCCACCGAGGATCAGGCACTCGACCTCGATCGTCTCGATCGTCTCGATCGTCTCGATCGGCTGGACCGTCTCGATCGGATGGAAGGCAAGATCCCCGTCGCCCGACGACGAGTGCGTCGCGATCTCGGGCAGCGCCGGCCGGCCTTCGACCGGCTCGACCCGCATTCCGGCCGCGACCGAAACCATGCACGACTTCACCGGCAGCCCATCGGCCATGACGGTGCACTGGGCGCACTGGCCGTTCGCGCAAAAGATCCCCTGGGCGGCTCCGTCCTTCGGGTGGCGGCCGAAGATGCGCACGCCGTTGGCGAAGAGCGCCGAGGCGATCGTCTCGCCGGCTCGGGCTTCGAGCGGGTTACCTTTCCAGAAGAACGGAACAGTCCCGGCTTCCGGGACCGGTAGGATCGGATGCTCGCGGATCCGCCAGTCTGCCACTTCCCCCTCCCCACACCCCTGACATGGACAGGGCGGACCCCCGGTCCGCCGCAGCCGCCTCTGTTCGCGGCGTTCTCGCAGACTTCGCGGCCGTGACTACTGTAGCACCCCGGCCGAACGAACCTCCACAGAGGCCACGAGCTGCGCCGCAGCCGCCTCGGACCGGCCAACCCCGCCCGGGACCGAGGATCCCGACGGACCGACGCCCCCCAACCCCGACCGTATCTGCTTGATCGGCTGGACGTATGAGGACAGAATGCCCGCCATGTCCCAAAACGTCCTATGTCGAGGCGGATTGACGGAGAGGGCAGGGAATGCAGCTCGGCGTTAGGGAGGCGGCCCGGCTCCTGGGAGTCTCGGAGAAGACAGTTTACCGCTGGATCAAGGAAGGCAGGCTGCCCGCCTACCGGATCAACGAGCAGCACCGGTTCAACCGGGCGGAGCTGCTCGAGTGGGCGACCTCCCGGCGGCTCCAGGTCTCTCCCGAGATCTTCGAGGAGCCCGAGGAGGCGTCCCGCGCGACGCTCCCCACCGTCGGGGAAGCGCTCGAGGCCGGGGGAATTCATTACCGGGTCGGCGGGACCGACAAGGCCTCCGTGCTGAAGGCGGTCGTGGATCTGATGCGGCTGCCGGACGAGGTGAACCGGCAGTTCCTTCATCAGGTCCTGCTCGCCCGAGAGTCGCTCGGCTCGACCGGGATCGGCGACGGCTTCGCGATCCCCCACGTCCGCAATCCGATCGTGATGCACATCCCGAAGCCGACCGTGACTCTCTGCTTCCTCGAAAACGCGATCGACTTCCAGGCGATCGACGGCAAGCCGGTCAACGTCCTGTTCACGATCGTGAGCCCCGCCGTGCGCGCCCATCTGCACCTGCTGTCGCGCCTCGCCTTCGCGTTGCGCGACGAGGCGTTCCGCGACCTCCTCTGGCGCCAGGGATCACGGGAGGAGATCTTGCAGGCGGTGCGACGAGTCGACGAGCGGGAGATCCAGAAGCGGCGGCCTCAAGAGCCGGACAACCAGGGCGAATGACGCCGCGAACGGACTCGCCCGCACGATGACGGCGGTTCTTGCCGGGCTGGGCCTCATCTTCGCGGGAGGCGTCCTCGCGATACTCGTCCATCGCCACGAGCGCCTCGCCTCCTCGATCGCCCTCGCATCGTTGCTCGCGGGGTCGATCCTCGCGCTCTGGCCCGCCGTCGGCGTTCTCGCGCACGGGCAGCCGCTCTCCCTCCGCGCCGCGTGGAGCATGCCGATCGGCTCCTTCTCGGTCGGGCTCGATCCGATCTCGGCGTTCTTCCTCCTGCCGGTCCTCGTCGTCTCCTGCCTGGCGGCGATCTACGGCGCTTCCTACCTCCGGGCATGGAGCCGGAAGAAGAACCTGGCCGCATGCTGGTTCTTCTTCGACGCCCTCGTCGCATGCATGGGCCTCGTGTTGATCGCGCGGGACGGCCTCCTCTTCCTGATCGCCTGGGAAGGGATGGCGCTCGCCTCCTACTTCCTCGTCGTCTTCGAGGACGAGAAGGAGTCCGTTCGGCGGGCGGGAAGGACCTACCTGATCGCCACCCATCTCGGGACGGCGGGACTGCTCGTCTTCTTCCTGCTCCTCGGCCGCTCCTCGGGATCCCTGGAGTTCGGCCGCCTCGGTCTCGAAGGAAGCGCAGGGAGGACGGCGGGCGTCCTCTTCCTGCTCGCCCTGGTCGGTTTCGGGACGAAGGCGGGGCTGATGCCGTTCCATGTATGGCTGCCCGAGGCGCACCCCGCCTCGCCGAGTCACGTATCGGCCGTCATGTCCGGCGTGATGATCAAGACCGGCATCTACGGTCTCGTCCGGACGATCACCCTCCTCGGTCCTCCCCCGGCCTGGTGGGGCTGGACCCTGCTCGCGATCGGCGTGACCTCGGGGGTGCTCGGCGTCCTCTTCGCCCTCGCCCAGCACGACCTGAAACGGCTGCTCGCGTACCACAGCGTCGAGAACATCGGCATCATCGCGATCGGCCTCGGCGTGGGGCTCCTGGGAAGGAGCTACGGCTCCCCGGCGATGGCGTACCTCGGATTCGCCGGCGCGATGCTTCACGTCGTCAACCACGCCCTCTTCAAGGCGCTGCTCTTCCTCGGCGCCGGCGCGGTCGCGCACGCCGCCCATTCGCTCGAGATCGATCGGCTCGGCGGACTGCTGAAGCCGATGCGCTGGACCGGCCTCCTCTTCCTGATCGGTTCGGCGGCGATCTGCGGCTTGCCCCCGCTGAACGGCTTCGTGAGCGAGTTCCTGATCTACTTCGGCGCCTGGCAGGGTCTCGTCACTCTCGGACCGGCCGCCGCCGCGGCGAGCGCGATCTCGATCGTCGCCCTCGCCCTGATCGGGGGCCTCGCCGCCGCCTGCTTCGCGAAGGCGTTCGGGATCGTCTTCCTCGGCGAGCCTCGCAGCGAGGAGGCGGCCCACGTGAGGGAGGCGGGATGGTCGATGCGCGCCCCGATGCTCGCTCTTGCCGCCGGGTGCGCGGCGATCGGCCTGTCGGCACCGTTCGTCGCCCGCGCCATCGGAGGCGTCGTCGCCGGGGTGGCCGAGCTTCCTGCGCCGGCGACCACGGGGGCCGCGGCAGCGGCGACTCTGGCGCTGCGCCACGTCGTCCTCGCCTCGGCGGCGTTTCTCGCGATCCTCGCCGCGCTCGTCCTGTTGCGGCAGCGCCTGCTCGCCGGCCGGACGGTCACCGCGGGACCGACGTGGGACTGCGGATATGCGGCGCCGACCGCGAGGATGCAGTACACGGCATCGGGGTTCGCGCAGCCGCTGACGAGCCTCTTCCACTTCGTCCTCGGAACGCGCCGTGAGCTGTCGCCGCCCCGCGGCCTGTTCCCGGGAGCCTCGAGCCTGTCGACTCATACCCCGGACCCGCTGCACCGGCGGGTGTACGAGCCACTCTTCTCCCGCGCCGGCGAGCTGCTCTCGAGGCAGCGGTGGCTGCAGAGCGGGCACATCCAGCTCTACGTCCTCTATGTCGCGCTGACGCTCCTGGTCCTCCTCGTCTGGAAGCTGGGCTGAGACGGCGATGAACCCGATCCACCTCCTCGCCGTCCTCCACGTGGCCTGCGCGATCGTCTTCGCACCCCTCCTCCCGGGGATCATCAGCCGGACGAAGGCGATCTTCGCGGGGCGCCAAGGCCCGCCACTCCTCCAGGGCTACTTCGACCTCGCGAAGCTCCTCCGCAAAGGGGCTGTGTACAGCGAGAGCACGACCTGGCTCTTCCGGGCGGGGCCGATCATCGGACTGTCCGCGGCGTGCGTCGCGCTGCTCCTCGTCCCGTTCGCGGGGGTCCGGGCGATCGCCGCGTTCCCGGGCGACCTGATCCTGGTCGCCTACCTGCTCGGCCTGATGCGCTTCTTCACGGTGCTCGCCGCCCTCGATACCGCCTCGAGCTTCGAGGGGATGGGGGCGAGCCGCGAGGTGACGTTCTCGGCCCTCGCCGAGCCGGCCCTTCTGCTGGGCCTCGCGGCACTCGCCCGCCGCAGCGGCGGCTTCTCGCTCTCGGAGGGGTACTCCGCGGTCCGCCTGTTCGACTTCGGACCGACCGGCGGGCTGCCGCTGCTCCTGATCGGCGCGGCGCTCTTCGTCGTCTACCTGGCCGAGAACGCGCGCATCCCGTTCGACGATCCGAACACCCATCTCGAGCTGACGATGATCCACGAGGTGATGGTGCTCGACCACGGCGGGCCGGATCTCGCGCTCGTGCAATACGCCGGCGCGATCAAGCTGTGGATCCTCGGGGCGCTGGTCGTCGGCATCCTGCTCCCGATCCGCACCGGCCACCTTGCGCTCGACTTCGCCGTCGGCCTCGCCGCGATGGGGGCCCTGGCGGTCGCGACCGGCTGCGTCGAGTCGACAATGGCGCGCCTGCGACTGAATCGGGTGCCGCAGCTCCTCGTGGCGGCGACGGTCCTCTCCGCTCTGGCCCTGATGCTGGTGCTCCGATGACGCGCGACCGGGCGATCCACACGAAGGAGGCATGCCGATGAACGCCTGGATCGATGCGGCCGTCGCGCTGGTCGTCTTCACCAACCTGCGCCTTCTCGGGACGAGCCGGCTGGTCGCCTGCATCCGGATCGTGACGATCCAGGGGGTCCTGCTCGGGCTGCTGCCGATCCTCTCCCACGCCGGGGATCTCACGCTGCGGGTCACGCTGCAGGCGGCGGCCAGCATCCTCACCAAAGGCGTCGTCTTCCCCTGGCTCCTGACGCGGGCGGTGCGCGGAGCGGACGTGCGGCGGGAGATCGACCCGATCGTCGGCTACACCCCCTCGCTCCTCCTCGGAGGAGCGCTTCTCGGCGTGTCGCTATGGCTCGGCTGGCGGCTTCCCCTTCCGGTCCCGAGCGGATCGACGTTCCTCATCGCCGTCTCGCTGTTCACGATCATGGTGGGACTGTTCATCCTCATCGCCAGGCGGATGGCGATCACGCAGGTGCTCGGCTACCTGGCGATGGAGAACGGGATCTACGCCTTCGGCCTGGCGTTCGCGGAGAAGGAGCCGCTGCTCGTCGAGATGGGGATCCTCCTCGACGCGTTCATGGCGGTCTTCGTGATGGGGATCATGATCTACCACATCAATCGGGAGTTCCATGACATCGACACCGACCGGCTCTCGGAGCTGAGAGGGTGAGCCGCTTCGCGCGCCTGCGCCGGGTGATTCGCCACGCGCCCCGTCGCCGGCTCCGCCTCCCGAGGAGCGCCCGGTGATCCTCGCGATCCTCGGAGTGCCCCTGTTCGCCGGCGCGCTGGCGTTCTTCCTGCGCAGCGACCGGCTGCGTCACGCTCTGCTGCTCGCCGCGGCGGCGATCCACGCATCCTTGACGGCGGCGACGTGGACCGTCCGGCCGGCGCCTCTCTTCGGTGGATGGTTGGCCCTGGACGCCCCCGAGAGGCTCTTCCTGAGCATCACGAGCGCGCTCTTCCTGGCCACCGGCGTTTACGCCGTCGGGTACTTGAAGCGCGAAGGGGTCGGCAAGCGTCCCGACATCGAGGAAGGCTTCCTGTTCCCGAACGCCCCGGAGGCGACGTTCGTCGGCTGCCTGCTGATCTTCCTCTCCACGATGAGCCTGGTCATCACGGCGCGGCACGTCGGTCTGATGTGGGTCGGGATCGAAGCGACGACGCTCGCGAGCGCCCCCCTGATCCATTATCACCGCCACCATCGATCCCTCGAGGCGGCGTGGAAGTACCTCGTCCTCTGCTCGGTCGGGATCGCCGTCGCGCTGCTCGGCAACTTCTTCCTCGTCGTCGCGGCCGGCCCCGTGACGGATCGGATCTCTTCGATGACTGTCACGGAGCTCGCCGCGCACGCCGGGCAGCTCGACTCGAAGTGGCTGAAGGCCGCGTTCCTCCTGCTGTTCGTCGGATACGGGACGAAGATGGGGCTCGCCCCGCTCCACGCGTGGCTCCCGGATGCCCACAGCGAGGCGCCGTCGCTCGTCTCGGCGCTGCTCTCCGGGGCGCTGCTCAACTGCGCCTTCCTGGCGATCCTGAGGATCCACGGGGTCTGCGCCGCGGCGGGCCTCGCGGACTTCAGCCAGGATCTGTTCGTCCTCTTCGGGATCGTCTCGATGGCCGTGGCCGCCGTCTTCATCGTCGGGCAGACGGACTACAAGCGGATGCTCGCCTACTCGAGCGTCGAGCATATGGGGATCGCGATGTTCGGCGCCGGCGTCGGCGGCATCGCCGGCTTCGGCGCGCTGCTCCACCTGGTCAACCATTCCTTGACGAAGGCGATGCTGTTCCTGCTCGCCGGCAACCTGCTCGGGGCGTACAAGACGAAGGGGGCAAGCCAGGTCACCGGGGCCCTCCGGCGGCTTCCGATCACCGGCGCGCTCTGGCTCGCCGGCTTCTTCGCGATCACCGGGTCCCCTCCCTTCGGCCCGTTCGTCAGCGAGCTCTCGATCCTGAAAGGGCTGCTCGACGCCGGTCGCTTCGCTCTGGCCGCGCTCTACCTCCTGCTGCTCCTGATCGTGTTCGTCGCGATGGCGATGGTGTTCCTGCGGATGGTCCACGGCGCGCCTCCCGGGGGCGCCGCGCACGATCTCCCCCTGCCCCCCGTGCGCGAGCGGCTTTCCGCCGTCCTGCCGCCGGCGGCGCTCGGGCTCGCCGTGCTCGTCCTGGGCCTCTACGTCCCGGGCGCGCTCCGAGACGCGATCGATTCTGCGCTGAAGACGCTGAGGATGTACTGATGCCGGGCAAGCGGCTTCTCAATCTCGGCAACGGGGAGGCGATCCGGACGGCGGACCTGCCGGTCCTCGATGCGGGCGCCTTCCGGCGCGCGGTCCTCGAGGCGACGACGAGGGGAAGCCGGATCGCGGCGCTGTTCGGGATGCCGCTCGGGGCTCACTTGGTCCGCCTGCTGGCCGTCCTCGCCGAGGACGAGTCGGGAAGCCTGGCCCTCGGCGCGACGGATGTTTCGGGGAGCTTCGAGTCGCTGACCCCGGACTGTCCGCAGGCGCACCTCTTCGAGCGGGAGATCGCGGAGCAGTGGGGTGTCGAGCCGCGCGGGCATCCTTGGATGAAGCCGGTCCGGTTTGCCGGCTCCGCGGGGCACGGCGGTCCGCCCGAAGGAGAGCGGCCGCCCTGCGGGGTGATGGACTACTTCCGGATCGAGGGGGAGGAGCTTCACGAGGTCGCGGTCGGGCCGGTGCACGCCGGCGTGATCGAGCCGGGCCACTTCCGCTTTCAGTGCTACGGCGAGGAGGTCCTTCACCTCGAGATCTCGCTCGGCTACCAGCACCGCGGCGTCGAGCGCTCCCTGCGCAGCGGACCCGACAAGCGGACGATCCACCGGATCGAGACCTTGGCAGGGGATACGACGGTGGGGCACGCCCACGCCTACTGCCAGGCGATCGAGGCGATCGCGGCAATCCACGTCCCGCCGCGCGCGATGGCGATTCGCGGAGTCGCCCTGGAGCTCGAGCGGATCGCGAACCACATCGGCGACCTGGGAGCCTTGGCGGGGGACGTCGGGTTCCTTCCGGCCGCCGCCTACTGCGGGCGCATCCGCGGGGACGTCCTGAACCTGACGGCGAGTCTCTGCGGGAGCCGGTTCGGCCGCTCGCTCGTGCGTCCCGGTGGGGTCGCCTTCGACCTCGATGCCGATCGCGCGGCGCGGATCCTGGAGCGCCTCGAGGCGGCCGCGAAGGACTTCTCCGTCGCCGATGCGCTTCTCTGGGACACGCCGTCGGTGATGGCCCGCTTCGAAGGGACGGGGACCGTTCCCGCGGACATCGCGGCGGAGATCGGCCTGGTTGGGCCGGCGGCGAGGGCGTGCGGGATCGATCGGGACGTCCGGAAGGACCATCCGTTCGGCATCTATCGTTACGCGCACATCCCGTCCTGCACCTGGAACGCCGGGGACGTCTTCGGTCGCGCGCACGTCCGCTCGATCGAGATCCAGCGATCGTTCTCTTTCGTCCGCGAGCAGCTCCAGTCGCTGCCGTCCGGCGAGAGTCGTGTGGCCGTCTCGGGCGAGGCGATCCTTCCGCCCGATCGGATCGCCGTCTCGATGGTCGAGGGATGGCGGGGGGAGATCTGCCACGTGGGGGTCACCGACGGCGCCGGCCGCTTCGCGTCGTACAAGGTGGTCGACCCGTCGTTCCACAACTGGTTCGGCCTGGCGTTTGCGTTGCGCGGGCAGCCGATCTCCGACTTCCCGCTTTGCAACAAGAGCTTCAACCTCTCCTACTGCGGACACGACCTATGATTCGCACGATCCTCGCCAGGATGCAGCAAGGCCACCGCACGATCGCCTACCCCGACGGGCCGGCGCCGGAGCTCCCGGATCGCTTCCGCGGCCGGCCGGCGATCGACGCCGGCGCCTGCCGGGCCGGCTGCAACGACTGCGAGGCTGCCTGTCCGACGGGAGCGATCGCGCTCGGAGTGGAGGCCGGGGTCGGTGATCGGCGGCTCACGATCGATCTCGGCCGATGCCTCTTCTGCACGGACTGTGAGACGGCCTGCCCCGCGGGAGCGATCGCCTACACGACCGATCCTCGCCTGGCAGCCCGGCGGCGAGAGGACCTCGTGATCGGCCCGGGGGAGGCGCCGCTCGCCGCCGCCCTGGACGGCCGCCTGCGTAGCGTCTTCGGTCGATCCCTGAAGCTGCGGGTCGTCAGCGCCGGCGGATGCAACGCCTGCGAGGCGGACACGAACGTCCTGACGACGATCGGCTGGGACATCGGCCGCTTCGGCATCCAGTTCGTCGCTTCCCCCCGGCATGCCGACGGCCTGCTGATCACCGGTCCGGTGACGGAGAACATGCGCTTGGCGCTGCAGAAGACCTACGACGCGGTCCCGAGCCCGAAGATCGTGGTCGCGGTCGGAGCGTGCGCGATCAGCGGCGGACCGTACATCGACCATCCCGAGCAGCACAACGGCGCCGCTTCCTGCGTCCCGGTCGACCTGTTCATCCCCGGCTGTCCGCCGCACCCGCTGACGATCCTGGATGGCCTGCTGCGTCTGATCGGCCGGCTGAAGGTCTGAGGCAGGGCGCCGCGCGCAACGAGGCGAGGCGACCCTCCTCGATCCTTCGATCGAGGAAGATCGCCTCCGCCGGTCCGCTCGCCGGGACACGCGCAGTCCCGGTCGAGCCATCGATTCGCGCGAGCGCGCGGGCCGGCCCGCCTACCGGTTCGCGACTACCGGTTGACGATCAGTTTCGTCGTCGTCGTCATGGAAGCGCCTTGCGTCAGCCGAGCGAGGTAGACGCCGGCCGGCACGTCGCGTCCGGCATCGTCGCGCAGGTCCCAACCAACGGCGTGCTCGCCGGCGGAGGGCGCGGGGCCGTCGAAGAGCGTCGCGATTCGCCGTCCCGCCACGTCATGGACCGTCAAGTGGACGTCGCCGCCCGAGGCCGCCGTCGAGAAGAAGAGCGCCGTCTCGAACCGGCTCGGGTTCGGCGTGACGCGCGAGAAGCGAAGCGCGCCGCGGTCGCCCGCTCCGCCCTCGGAGTCGTCCACCGTGCTCGATCCGCCCGCTCCCGCGCGCAGATCGGCGTCCGTCGAGCCGTTGCCCTGGACCGACCACCACGGAGTCGTCGGGAAGTACGGCGAGCCGCCGCGGAAGCGGGCCCGCCAGTGATAGGTCGTGTTCTCGATCAGTCCGCCGATCGTCGTGGAGACGACGACCCGGCTGCCATCGCCCGGAACGGGCGCGCCGGTGTCGACCGTACTCAGGATCTGCGACACGCCGCTCCAGCCGCTTCCCGACGGCGCGACCTGGTACTCGAGCGCGACGTCCGAGCGTCCTGCCGCGGAACGGCCGACCGCGCGCATCACGAAGCCCGACACGTCGGACTTGCCGAGCAGCGCGAGCGGCGTGCTTCCGTTGCCGCGAAGCTGGCGCGGATGCCGGCGCGTCCCGTTGTCGCTCGGCGGGAACACCTCGCGCTGGCCGTAGAAGCAGGAGACGCGGCCGATCGGGGACCCGGCGTATGGCTGGCCGAAGACCGCGTCGGAGACGCCGTCGCCCGTCACGTCGCCCGCGATGCTGATCGACCACGCGAAGTTCGACCAGTCGTCGGTGTCGAAGCGCAGCCAGGACGCGTCGAGGATCGTGCCGCCGACTCCGCTGCCGAGATAGAGGTACGCGCCGCCGCCGTCGGGCGAGGCGCCGTCGCTCCACGGGGCGCCGATCACGATGTCCGAGTAGCCGTCGTTGTTGAGGTCGCCGCCGCCGGCCACGCTGAATCCGTAGCGGTCGCTCGCGTGCTCGCCGACCCTCCCCCAGCAGAGGTTCAACCAGTCGCCGGGGTCGCCGAGATACACCTCCGCCATGCCGCAGTCCGTCATGCCGTTGTAGTCGAAGTCGCCCGCGCCGTGGACGATGTCGCTGTAGCCGTCGCCGTCGACGTCGCCGGCCGCCGCGACCCGGCTGCCGAACCGCGCGTTGACCTGGTTGCCGTGGATGAACCATCCACCCGGCTCGGGACCGGCCGGCGATCCGAAGAGCACGAAGATGTAGCCCTCGTCCGCGATCGCGCCCATCCCCGGCGCGCCGATCACGATGTCCGAGTAGCCGTCGCCGTTGACGTCGCCCGCGCCGGCCACGCTGCGGCCCAGCTCATCGAAGTCCGTGCCGGTGGTCTGCGTCCAGTTCGCCTGCTGGCTCAGACCTTCCGCCGTCCCGTCGTAGACGTAGACCTTCCCTCCGTGGCCCTGAACGCCGTTCTGCATCGGGGCGCCGACCAGGACGTCCGCATAGCCATCACCGTTGACGTCGCCGGCGCCGGCGAGCGAGGTGCCGTAGTAGGCGCCGTTCGACTCTCCCGTTCCGATCCAGGATGCGGAAGGCTCGAGACCGGCCGCGGAGCCCTGATAGAGGTAGGCCCGTCCGGCGACCGACAGGTTGCCCCCGCTCCAGAACGGCTCGCCGACGAGAAGCTCGTCGTAGCCATCGTTGTCGACGTCGCCGGCGTTGGCGACCGCGTAGCCGAACGATCCCTGCTGCGAAGTGCCGAGGTAGATCCAGTCTGCGGTGGCCGGATACCCGTTCTCGCTGCCATAGAAGATCTGGACCGCGCCGCCATCGACGAAGGAGCCGTCCCAGTACGGAGCGCCGGTGGCCAGGTCGGAATAGCCGTCGCCGTTCCAGTCGCCCTGCGCCACCGAGTATCCGAAGAGAGCGCTCTCCTGACCGCCGTCGCGCGTGATGGAGGCGGTGCCGGAGGGAAGCGACGGGCCGCCCAGGTAGAGGCGGACGACGCCCTCGTCGGTGTGCGCGTTGTCGTTGCGGGGCGCGCCGGCGATCACGTCGCCGTATCCGTCCCCGTTGACGTCGCCGGCGGAGCGGGCGTCGGCGCCGAACTGCTCGCCCACCTGCTGGCCGTTGCGCGAGTCGAGGACCGGCAGGCCGCTCCCCGACTCCCAGCCGCCCAGGATCGTGATCGCGCCGGTGTTGTTGTTCAGCGTCTCCTCGGTCGCGACGAGATCGGAGAAGCCGTCGCCGTTGACGTCGCCCGCCGTGTAGAGGTTGTCGGCGAAACCGCCGTGGTTGCTCGCGAAGAAGCGGTCGGGCGCCGCTGCGGGACCGTTGCCGCCGCCGAAGAAGACGAGCACCCCGCCGTTCGCCGGCGCGTTGCTCCCCGTGTCGAAGGCGAGGTCACTGTAGCCGTCGCCGTTCAGGTCGCCGGCGAAGCCGAGGCCCCAGCCGCACCGTCCGCCGACGACGTTGGACTCGTAGGTCCAGTCCGCCTGAGCCGGAAGCCCGTTGGCCGAGCCGCAGAACAGGTAGACCCGTCCTTCGAGGGACTGTCCGTTCGCGAGATCCGGAGCGGCGACGAGCACGTCGGCGAAGCCGTCGCCGTTGACGTCGCCGTTGCCGCAGACGTGCAGGCCCAGCGAGGCGTCGGCCACGTTGCTCTCGAACGTCCAGGCCGGAGTCGAGAGGATTCCATTGGCCGAGCCGTAGAAGAGGTACGCGCGCCCCTCGCTCGACTGCCCGTTGGCGTAGCGGTGCGCTCCGACGACGATGTCGTCGTATCCGTCCCCGTTGACGTCGCCCGCCGTGTCGACCGAGCCGCCGAACGACGCGTTCGCCACGTTCGACTCGAGGACGATCTGCGGCGTCGCGGCGAGGCCGGCCGGCGAGCCGAGGTAGACGTAGACGGCCCCTTCCGAGGTCTGGCCGTTCGCGTAGATCGGTGCGCCGATCGCCGCGTCGTCGTAACCATCCCCGTTGACGTCGCCGGCGGTCGAGACCTGGCTTCCGAGCCAGTTCTGCGCTCCTCCGTTCACCGACCAGGACGGCGGGCCGAACGACGCCGTGGCCGAGCCGTGGTAGCACCAGACCGTCCCGTTGTTCTCCGAACCGTTCAGCAACACGTCGCTGTAGCCATCGCCGTTGACGTCGCCGGCGGTGCCGACCGAGAAGCCGACGAGCGCGTTGTCCGCTCCGCCCTCGCGCACCGTAATGTACGCGTCGCTCAGAACCTCGGCCGAAGCCGGCCGGGCGGCGATCCCCGCGAGCCCGAGGGCGATCCCCGCGAAGCCGAGGGTGACCGCCGCGTACCCGAGGGCGACCGCCGCCCGGGAAGCAATCCAGAAGACCTTTTTCATTTCGAGACCTCCACGAGTGCGGGACCGTCCGCTCGCTCGCTCGCGCGGGCGGGCGCTCGCGATCCCTTCGCTTGCGACTCCGTTTCCTACTGACCGGTGACCGTGACCTGACCGTGACCGGAGACCGTGACCGTGACCTTGGGAACGGCCGGGCGTGCCGGTGCGGCATCGTCGACCAGGGGAAACACGCGGGGATCGCAAAAGCGCACGAGGAAATTGGGGCGGAGGCCGGCGGAGGCTGGCGGAGAAGGGCGGAGACGCGCCGATCGCCTGTCGGGTCTTGGGAGGAAAGGGCCGGGGGCTGGGCTTATCCTGCGGCGATCTCCCGATAGAGGCGGACGCGGGAGAGCAGGCGCGGCCGGTCGGACTCGGGCGCGCCGTGCAGCAGATCTTCGAGCAGGGCGCGGGCGGCGACGAGGTGCGCCTCCTCGCCGGTCGCTTGATGGAGGCGATGGAGCGCGCGCAGCTTCTCGGTGTGGCTCAGCCGCCCTTCGTAGGAGCGGTAGGCGTCGAGGGCCGCGTCACGATCCCCGGAGGGAAGCAACGCCAGCTCGACCGAGGCGGTGACGATCGCGCTCGGAACCGCCGCCTCCTTCGCCAGCGCGAGCCCCTCGACCAGGCGATCGCGCGCTTCGTCCTCCCGGGACGTCTCGCGGCACAGCTTCCCCAGGCGCACGAGCGCGAGCGCCATCCCCCGCTTGTACGGGTTCGTGTTCCATAGATCGATGGCGCGGCGATAGAGATCCTCCGCCCCCCCGAGGTCCTCCATCTCGAGGGCGATGTCGGCGAGCCCGAGCATCGCCTCCCCTTCGATGGCGGGCCGCTGTGCGTCACGGCCGAGCGCGAGCCGCTTCTCCTCCCATCCACGCGCCTCGTCGAAACGTCCGAGCGCGGCGAGCGTCAGGGCGAGACCCTGCATGGCGCTCGCCTCTCCGACGACGAAGCCGATCTCGGCCGACACGCGCAGCATCCGCTCGTGTCGCTCGAGCGACGACGCGAGAAGTCCCGCGTGGAAGTCGAGGCCTCCGAGGTTGCCGCTCGCGATCGCCTCCGCCTGGCGGAAGCCGACCTCGCGCGCGAGGGCGAGATGGCGCTCGTGGTGCTCGCGCGCCTCCTCACGCCTTCCCAGCTCCGAGAGGATTACCCCAAGATTGCCGACGGCGATCGCCTCGCCCAGCCGGTAGCCTTCGCGACGCGACAGCTCCAGGTGGCGCTCGAAGATCTCGTGCGCCTGCGCGGGACGTCCCAGCCCGTACGCGACCACGCCGAGGTTGCCGGTGATCTTGACCTCCTGCCGCGTGTAGCCGCTGCGCCTCGCCAGCTCGAGGCTCTCCGTGAACGACGCCTCCGCGTCCTCCAGCCTGTTCATCTCGTAGAAGAGATTGCCGAGATGCCCCGTCGCGTTCGATTCCTCGCGAGGGTCGCCGCACTCGCGCGCGATCGCGAGCGCCTGCTCGAGCAACGAGCGCGCCTCGTCGTAGCGCGCCTGCCGCGTGCGCAGCCAGCCGAGCATGCGGCGCGCCTGCGCCCGCGCGAGCGTCTCGCCGTGCGCGTCCGCGACGGTGACGAGCTTCTCGAGAGCCTCGTTCTCCTCGTCCTTCCGGCCGAGGTACTCCAGGCGCGCGGCGAGCCGCATCAGCGCGGGGATCCGCTCGCCGCCGGCCGGGAACCCGGACGACTCGAGAGCGCGCATGGCGAGGTCCACGGCCGCGCCGTGGCGATGCATCCGCTCGAGATGTTCGAGCGCGGCGACGAGGTAGCGCGACGACTCCTCGCCGCGTCCTCCCTTCGCGAAATGCTCCGCCAAGGACACGGCGATCTCGCCGTCCATCTCCCGCGGATCGCGATCCCGCGCATGCTCGTGCGCTTCGCGCGCCTCGAGCGCGATTGCGAGCGCCGCGTGGTAGTGCTCCCGGAGCGGCTCGAAGAGGCTCTCCTGGAGGGTCTCCTGCACCTGATGATGATCGAACGCATAGCGCCGGCCAGCCGCTCGGATCAGGCCGTGGCGCTTCTCGATCAGGCCGAAGCGGCGGAGCGTGTCGAGAACCGGCGCGCCCGACGCCTCCGCGACGAGCAGCGGATCGAACTCGAATCCATCGCACGAGGCGAACTCGAGGAGATGCCGGTCCTCCTCGTCGAGCCCCTCCAGGCGCGAGCGGATGAGCTGCCGCACCGAGTCGGGCCGCGGGATCTGATGCTCGCGGAGCGTCCCGGTCCAGACGCCATCCGCTCCGCGAGCGAGGAGGCGGGCCTCCTCGAGCGCGTGCAGATGCTCGAGGAGGAAGAGAGGATTGCCGTCGCAGCGCGCCATGAGGATCGGACCGAGATCGCCGGCCAGCGGCGCCGAGCCGAGAGCGTCCGCGACGATCGCCGTGAAGTCGGGATCGCGAAGACGCTCGAGAGACAGGCGCGTCGCATGCTCCGGTCTCAGGATGGCGGCGGTCCAGGAATCCGGAAGCTCCGGGCGGGCCGATCCGATCAGCAGGATCCGGTGGCCCGGGACTCCGAGGGCGAGCGCGGCGAAGAGCGCGCGTCCGTCGTCGGGCGCAAAGTGGAGATCGTCGATGCAGACGATCGCCGGCCTCTCCGACGCGAGCGCGCGCGTGACGAGGACGAAGCCGGTCTGGATCGACTCCTTCGTGAGCCGGTCGGACTCCGAAGCGGCGCCGCCTCGGAGCAGCGCGGCAAAGGGAGCCGCCAGGCTCGGGGACGACGAGGCGAGCGCGCGCTCCACCGCCCGCTCGAGCCTGCGCTCGCGGCCGCAGTCTCCGAGATGCTCCCGATAGGCGGCGAGGAACGCGCCGGCGTCGGTCGCCGCTCCGCCGGGCGGATAGGAGCCGAAGAGGAAGTGAAACGCCTCGCCGTCCCGCTCGAGGACGCTCACCAGCTCGTCGACGAGCCTCGTCTTGCCGATCCCCGCCTCTCCCTCGAGGAGCACGACGTTCCCCTCGCCGGCCTTCGCTCGCTCGTAGGCGGCGCGGAGGCGCTGGAGGTCGCGATCCCGGCCATGAAGGCCCGTCTCGCGGGCGGCGTGGCTGCGATGCGGGGAGGATACCGATGCCTGGGGAGTCTCGACGGCCCGCTCGCGCCACCACTCGCTTCTCTCTCCCTCCCTCAGGATCTGCGCGAGCTGCTCGGCCGAGAGGACCGGGCGGCACGGCGAGGGCGCAGCCTCGGGCGCGCCGCCCGCGATGATGTCCGTCAGGAGCGCGTCGAAGAAAGGCGAGAACGCGGCACGCGATCCCCCTCGCGTCCCCGCTTCGAGCAGAAGCTGAGCGAGCCGGCGGACGTCGGCCTGCTGCAAGGCGGCAAGGTCGGACGTGGCAAGGTCGGCGGCGGCAAGGTCGGTGGCGTTCGGGGCGGAGTTCGATGCAGCGGCTACCATCCCCACCGGCCGCCCGGACCGGAACAGCTGCAAGCTGCCGTCCCCGAGCAACAGCATGGAGTCCAGGTCGAATCCGTCTCCAAGCACGTCGCCATCCGCATGGACGCGCGCGAGCTGCTCGGCCGCCTGTAGGGCGAGTCGGCGACACATCTCCTCGGGCAGCGTCCCCAGCTCCCTCAGGACCGACCGCGTGGTCGGGACGTGGTCGCGGACTCCGTCCGCCGAGGAAAGGGCGAGGAAGAGAGCGCGCTCCATCTCTCCCGCGCTCCGGAAGCGATCGGCCGGGTCGGGCGCGATCGCGCGCTCAACGAGCTGGACGAACGGGGCCGGGAGATCGGGCCGCGCGTCGCGCAAGGACCCCACCTCGCCGCGCGCGTGCCTCTCCTGCAAGTCGGTCCAGTCCTTCGCCTCGATCGGATAGCGGCCGGTCACGAGCTGATAGAGGAGGACGCCGAGCGAGTACAGATCGGATTCCGGCCGCGCTCCCTCGCCGCGCAGGATGATCTCCGGCGCGAGTACGAGCGGCGTGCCGAACGCAGGAAGCGGCATCGCGGGGGCAGCCGGCCCTGCGGGGGCAGCCGGTCCTGCGCCGGCGCTGCCCGCTCCGGGCGGCGCATCGCTCCGCCAGTGCGCCGCGCCGAAGTCCATCAGGACGATCCGGCCGTGTCGCTCGCGCATCACGTTCGCCGCCTTCACGTCTCCATGGACGTAACCGGCCGCGTGCACGGCCGCGAGCGCGCTGCAGAGCGACAGGCCGATCACGATCGCTTCGCCCGCGCCGAGCGGACCTTCGTCTTGCAGGCGCGCGGCGAGCGTCTTGCCGTGGAGGAAGTCCGTCCAGAACCCGACGCGCCGCTCGTGGACGTCGGCCCCGTGG
Source organism: Candidatus Eiseniibacteriota bacterium (assembly GCA_041946735.1). Classification (GTDB taxonomy): domain Bacteria; phylum Eisenbacteria; class RBG-16-71-46; order CAIMUX01; family VGJL01; genus JBHGAY01. Next base: position 1,499 of record JBHGAY010000022.1, on the reverse strand, counting down.
ATGGCGAGCACGTTCGGATGGCGCACCCGCGCCAGGCTCCGCGCTTCGTCGAGGAAGCGGCGTGCGCCGGCATCCGAGTCGGTGAAGCCGAGGCGGCGCAGCTTGACGGCCACTTCGCGCTGCAGCCGGGTGTCGATCGCGCGATACACGTCGCCGAAGCTTCCCTGACCCACCAGCTCGCAGAGGCGCAACGGCCCCCAGTAGTTCGCGGAGGCCGGTGCCGCGGCGGCGACTTGCCCGGCGACGGGTGCCGCGGCGGCGAGTTGCCCGGCGGCGAGTTGCCCGGATTCCGGCGGCCGCTCCTGCAACAGCGAGGCGATCGCGCCATGGGCGCGCGCGACCGCCTCGATCTCGCGCAACCGCTGGAGTGTCGACCCCTCGGCCGCCGGCGTCTCCTCGCGCGCCCGGTCCCAGTCGATGGCGCTCCCGTCGGAGATCGCGTCGCACAGCCGCCGCAGCGGGCGCGCTCTCGCCGGCCTGCCCTTGCTCACCGGCGCGCCCTCGGGCGCAAGCACCCCCGCCCTCTCACCGGTGGCGGTCCATCGCGCGCGAAAGCTTCTCGAGCGCCCTCGAGACGAGCATCCTGGCCGCGTTCGGCGAGGGACTTCCGATCGCGTCGGCGATCTCCCGATGGCTGAAGCCGAACTCGAGCCGCAGCACGACCGCCTCTCGCATCTGCCCCGGGAGCTGTGCCAGCGCGGCCTCGTAGGACTGCATCACCTCGCGCCCGACCATCTCCTCGAGCAGCGACGCCCGCTCGTCCTCGAACTCCTCGTTCACCGCCTGCTTGGGATCGTGGAACGAGCGGCGGATCTCGTTTCGCAAGAGATTCAGGAGCGTCCGGCGCAGGTAGACGAGGAACGCGCCTTCGCGCCGGGGCTCGAAGGCCCCCATGCGGTCGAGGACGCGAAGGAGCGTCATCTGGACGAGGTCGGCCGTGTCGGACAGCGCGCGGGAGCCGGCGGGCAGCCGCCCGTGCGCCCACCGCATGAGGAGCGGATGGTAGCGGGCGGCGAGCTCGTCGCGCGCCGACCGGTCGCCCGACTTCACCCGATGGATGAGCGCCGCCGTGGAGTCGAGAGGAAGGCTCCCAGGCCATTCGGGCGGCGCGGATTCGAGCGCTTCGGCCATCTTTCCTCTCCTCGGCATCGGGATGGGCGCAGTGCCGCGCGGGGCGACCGCACGGGGACATGCGCCGCACGCCGTCGGGGGTGATTCGAAGAACCCGTGAAGCTAACAGGAACGAGGGGCCGGGTGAACGGCGCAGTTGGGAGCGGAAAGCGCTGGGGAGCCCGGCCCGCGGGGCCTGGGAGCCTCCGCATCGCCGGGCCGCCGGACCTCCGCACCCTCCCCCGGGCGGACGTTCGGGCCACCGAACGAGACCGAACACGCTCGCCCGGCAATGTGGTTGCCTTGTTTTCGAGGCTCTCGTCCGGGCGTCGACGATTCGTCGAGTCCTCGACGCCGCTCGGCGAGATCTGGCGTGCGGCGATCGGCGC
>JBHGAY010000021.1:0-94504 GCA_041946735.1 Candidatus Eiseniibacteriota bacterium | reverse complement strand
TTCGAGCGCGTGCGAGCTGCGTAGTGACGCGGGAACCTGGCGTTCGAGCGCGTGCGAGCGGCATGGTGACGCGGGAACATGGCGTTCGGGCGCGCCGAGACGCCATAGTGACGCGGGAACATGGCGTTCTCACGCGCGCGAGCGGCGTGATGCGGGGGAAAGTCCGGGTCTCAGCGCGTCCGGCCGCCGCGGTGCGGGGGGAGGACCGGGTCTCAGCGCGTCCGGCCGCCGCGAAGACCCGGAAAGGCAGCTTTCCATCCTCGGGCGCCCGGGCGGCTGCCGCTCCACCGGTCCGGCGGCCGCGAGGGGCCGGCAACCGGCCGCCGGACCGCCGGAGATCGACATGCGCGCTCGGCCTCCCCGCCGTTCGCGGCGCGGGCGCCTCGCGAGGGAGGCCTGAGGAATCTCGCGGCCCGCGTCGCCCGTCACCGCGCATCGTTCCTGCGCTCGTCGCTCCACGTCGTTCTTCCTAGATGTCGTGCTTCCTCCACGGCGGTCTTCCACGGTGCCGTCCTTCCTCCACGGCGGTCTTACACGAAGGAATGTGAAAGCGAAGGGAAATCCGCGAGCTGCATGTCGGGCGCACTCGATCGCGCGCGAATGATCAATGCGATGTGATATGCTACAGGGTGTTGCATCGTGCTGCACCTTCGCGATCATTCGCCCGAACATGCTCAAATGCATTCGTGTAAGTCATTGGCCTGTATGAAGGCGATCGTACGCAAAGCGCGAAACGAGGCACCATTCTTGCAACGATTGTTCGTGCGTTTTCGTCGTCTCCCTCTCTGCTTTCCGGAGGATCGCCCTGGCTCGTCGCTTCCCTCGAGGTCTCGCCGGCCGCTCGCTGCGCGGCAGCTACGTCATCGGCCCGCGCCGGCACCGGCGCAGGGATCGAGAGCAGCTGAAGCTCTTCCCGCACGCGGACGAAGTGATCGCGATGCTCCTCGGCGGACTCGTCGCCGCCCGGCCGATGGAGCACCGCATCCTCCTCTCGATGGGCGAGCGCCTGCTTCACATCAGGCGCAACGTTCTTCAGACCGGCTTCGTGAGAATCGAGGATCTCGCCACGGAGATGGCGAGGATCAGCGAGACGCGCACCCGTGACCTGATGAATCTCGGCCGCCTCTGCCGCGACATCCCGCAGGCGGCCGCAGCGTTTCTCGGCGGATCGGTGACGCAATACTCGCTGCTCGCCGTCGCTCCGGCGCTTCGCCGCGCGGCGGGCGAGGAGAAGGCGGTCCGCGTCTGGCTCGATCTCGCCTCGAAGATGCCGGTGCGGCGGCTCAAGGACCTCGTCCGGGCGGATCGGAGGAAGCCGGCGGAGTCCTGCGGGGAGGCGCGGGGAGGAGCCGCGGGACGAGGCGCGCAAGGAGGCGCGGGAGGAGCCGCGGGACGAGCCGCCGGACGAGGCGCGGGGCGCGACGATCGGTATCGCCGGCCCCAAGATCCTCTTCCTTTCCCTCGACTGGCTCTACGAGGCCGGCCGCAGGATGATCGGCTACGACGCGCCCGAGCACGAGGTGATCGCGGCGATGCTCGCCGAGACCGGCCTCGCGGGCGGCGGCGAGAAGGGGCCGAGCCCGCCGCGGCCCAAGACGCAACCGAATCGCGTCGCGCGCCCCGAGCCGATGCGCGTGCGGGTGCCGCAAGCGAAGATCGAGGAGGCTCTGGCGACCCTGGCCGAGCTGCAGGCCTGGGTGAAGCGGGACGGCGAACTCGCCCGAGGCGCCATCCCCGAGGATCGGTGCGAAGCGGCGCGACAGATCGCGGCGATGGAGCGGATGGGCCGAGGTCTGCACATCCTACGCTGCCGGATCCTCGCGACGTTGCAGTCCTTCTGTGTCCTGGAGATGCTCGGCTACCCCGACATGGGAGCGTTCGCCGAGGCCCGCCTCGACATCTGCGCAAAGACGATGGACGCCCTTCTCGACGACGCGGAACTCTTCGGCGATCACCCGCTCCTCGCGCGCGCTTTCCTCCGCGGCTGGGTTTCCCGCGAGATCGCCTACTCCGTGCACGCGCAGTCGAACACCGAGCGGGAGATGCGCTGGTTGCTCGAGCGCATGTCGGTCCTGACCGCGCGGGAGGCGCGCATCGAGCTGCGCCAGAACGCGCGGGTGGCGATGGCGGACCATGCGATCGCCACGCGGAACAAGAAGCCGGGCGCCAAGCGGGATCTCGTCGAGGACCTGGAGGTCGAGATCCTGTCGATCGCGGGCTGGACCGAGGAGCGCCTGCGGCGCGAGCTTCGCGCGCGCGGGTCCGAGCAGATCGTCGAAGGCGCCTCGTGGGATCCGGCGGAGAACCCTTCCGTCCGCAAGAGGATCGACCTGCTCACGGAGATCCTGCTCGAGCAAAGCCCGATCCCGGGCAACGAGCCGCCCGATCTGCTGCCGAAGTCGGTCGGGAAAATGTTTGCGCTCCCGCGCGGCTGGGAGCGCCGGCGGCTCTGGCTGCCGGACCCCACGGCACGCGATCTGGCTGCCGCGTTCCGCGAGGTGCGGCGGCGCTTGGACGCGCCCTGGCTCGAGCCGTGGGAGATCCTGCTCCTCATGATCGATGCCTGTCTGAAACAGTGGAGGCTCGAGGATCCGGAACGGCCCGCGGCGAAGGCGCGGATCCTCGAGCGGGACCTCTGGCATTGCCAGGCGCCCGGTTGCGGCGGGCGCGAGCATCTCGAGAGCCACCACCTGCACGCGCGGGCGCGTGGCGGCCGCAACACGCTCGCGAACCAGACGGCGCTCTGCTGGCTCCATCACCGGCGCGGGGTGCACGAGGGATGGATCCGCGCCTACGGCCGCGCGCCGCAGCAGATCGTCTGGGAGCTGGGAGTCCGGCCGGGCGGCAAGCCTCCGATGCTGCGGCTGCTCGGCCACCGGATCGTCGAGCGCTTCGGGGAGCCGGTGGCGCCGCCCGTGTGGGAGAGCTGAGCGGGGCTCGCGGCCCGCGCAGCGCCCCAGCGCCCGCAAGTCGGCGCTAAAGAGTCGATCGCGGAGTGCTGATGGATAGAACGGGATGGAACGAGCGGCTTACAGGGACAGCGGAGACGGCGGAGACGGCGCCCATGCGCGCCGAGAAAGCGGCCGGGAGCGCGCCCCGCTCCGCTGCCTGATCGTCGACGATTCGGCTTCGGTGGTCGCCGAGCTGCGCTCGCGCCTCCTCCGGCGCCAGCCCGGGTTGGCGTTCCTCCCTGCCGCATCGAACGGCGCCGAGGCGCTCCGCGTAATCCGCGCGCTCGAGCCCGACCTGCTCCTCCTCGACCTCGAGATGCCGCACATGGACGGCCTCACGGTGCTTCGCGCGCTGCCGCGCCCTCGCCCGGGCGGCATGCGCATCCTCGGTCTCGCCTCTGACACGGTCGAAGGGGGACGGATCGCGTGGGAGGCGTTGCGGCTCGGCGCCGCCGACATCCTCCTGAAGAGGGAGAAGCGGCCGAGCCAGTTTGCATGGATCTCCCCCGACCTGGAGGAGAAGATCCTCCCCGCTTCGGCGGCGCGCCTGCGCCTGCGCGGCCGCTTCGCCGGCGAGGAGGAGATCCAGGCCTTCCCGGTCCTCTGGCTGCATGTCAGGCTGCGCGGCCTTCTCCGCGCGACCGCATTCCTCACGGCTCACTCCTACGGGCGGCGCGACCAGCGAGCGCTCGTCCTGAGCGTCCCGCATCCGCCGCGCCACACGCGGGGACTTCGCGAAGGGCTCGATCGCGCGACACGCCTGCCGGTCCGGATCGCGCGCGATGGCGACCGTCTCGCGCCGGGGCAGGTCCTGCTCGTTCCCGGAGGATGCCGCGCGCGCATCGAGCCGGACGGCCCGGCGCATCGCATCCGGCTCGCGGCGCCGGCGGCCCCCCCGGGAGTCGCGATCGTGCTCGATGCCCCGCCGCTCGCGTCTGCCGACGCCCGCCAACGGCGGATCGTTCGCGAAGCGCTCCGCCAGCGCCGCCTCTTCGTGCTTCCTGCACGCGCCGACGCGGCCGACGGGCGGCTGCGGATCGCGATCCGCCATGCGCCGGCGAGCCCGCCGGCCGGGGAGACCCCCGCCGGGCCGGCCGGTTTCTGACCGACCCCCGGTAAGGATTGACCGCGCCCCCGCCTCCGCGCGGCTCCGCTCGCCGCCGGACCGTGCGCGCCCGCATCCGCAATCCATCGCCCCATCGCGGTTTGGCCGTCCGGCTCGCTGATCGCGAATCGGTCGTGAATCGGGCACGGCGGTTGCATTTCGCCCTTCCCGCCGGGGGAGCGCCCCCCGGCGAGGCGCCCGGAAGATCGGGAGCCCGGACGGCCGGAAGAGAGGGGCAGAAAGAGAATGGCGAGCGGACGGAGCACCCCGGTCACGATCCGGAGAGGCAAGCCCGAGCAGCCGCCCGAGGGGCCCGCGCTTCGCCTGCTCTCCTGCAACGGACGCCCGAGTCCGCGCTCGCGCCGGCCGTCGATCCGCACGATCGCCGTGCTGAGCGGGCGGGGCGGAGTCGGCAAGAGCACCCTCGTCGCGAATCTCGGAATCGCGATGCGCCGGCGCGGCCTCTCCGTCCTGCTGGTGGACGGCGACCTTGGGATGAGCGGCCTCGATCCCCTGCTTGGCGTGGAGCCCACCGGATGCACGTCGCAGGACATCGTCCGCGGCACGCGCCGGGCGAGCGAGGTGGTCGTCCGTACGCGCGAGGACGTGACGCTCCTGCCCGCCGCGCCGGGGGTCGAGGAGATGGCGAACCTCGACGAGCTCTCGTGCGAACGCCTCTATCGCTCCCTGCACGAGATCGAGGACGAGACCGATCTGATCCTCCTCGACACCGCAGCGGGTCTCGGCCGCACCACGATGCACTTCGCCCGGTGCGCCTCGGAAAGGATCCTCGTGACGACGCCCGAGCCGGCCGCCTTCACGAGCGCCTACGCGATTCTCCGCGCGCTCGGCTACGCCGCCGCCCATGACGGAGGCGGCGCGCACCGCCCCGCGTCTCCGCCCCCGCCCTACCTGGTCGTCAACCAGGCGCACGACGCGGAGGAAGGGGCGAGCGTCGCCCGCCGCATCCGCGACGTCGCCCGCCGCTTCCTCTCGATCGATCCGGTCTATCTCGGATGCATTCCCGTCGACGGCGCGGTCGGCTCGGCCGTTCGCCGCCAGGAGCCGCTGCTGCGGCTCTATCCCCGGTGCGCCGCGTCGCTCTCCATCGAAGAGCTGGCCGCCCGGCTCCTCGAGTCCGGGGATCCGGACCCCGGCGTGATGCCGGTCCCCGGGTGGAGTTTCGGCGCCCGGAACGGGCGAGAGCGAGAGCGGGAGCGGATCCCGGCATGAGCGCGCGCCGCGCCGTGGCCGAGCCGCCCGTTCCGGCCGAGTTCATCGTTCCGGTCGAGTCCAGCGTTCCGGTCAAGTCCATCGAGCCGATCGAGCATCACGCGATCGAACGAGCCGGCGGCCGCGAGCCCCGGCGGTGCCGCGGGAGGTTCCATGCCTGAATCGAACGCCCTGATGAGGCTGCAGCATCAGATCGTGCCGAAGGACGCGCCGCCCAAGGAGCGCCGTCGCGCCGAGTCGCTCAAGCGCTACGCGCCGCTGGTCAAGTACGTCGTCGATCGGATCGCGACCGGCCTGCCGAAGTCGATCGAGAAGGACGACCTGCTGAACACGGCGATCATCGGGCTGTTCGACGCGCTCGAAAAGTTCGACCCGTCGCGCGGCACGAAGTTCGAGACCTACGCGATCTGGAGGATCAAGGGGGCGGTGCTCGACGAGCTGCGCAGCATGGACTGGGTCTCGCGCACCACGCGTCGCAAGGCGCGCACGCTCGAGCGCGTCTGCTGCGGCCTCGACCAGAAGCTCGGCCGCGCCGCGAGCGAGATCGAGATCGCGCGGGAGATGGGGATGACGCTTCCGAACCTCCTCCGGATGATGGAGGAGGTTCGCGGCACCGTCGTCCTGTCGCTCGACCAGTCGGTCAGCGTGGACGAGGATCACGACCTCTCCGGCCTCGCCGACATGATCGAGGACGAGGAGAGTCCCGACGCGCTGGAGCGGATCGAGGAAGAAGAGGAGAAGAAGCTCCTGCTCTCCTCGATCAACGGCCTGACCGAGCAGGAACGACTCGTCGTCGCGCTCTACTACTACGAGGAGATGACGCTCAAGGAGATCGGCGAGACGCTCCACATCTCCGAGTCCCGCGTCTCGCAGATCCACACGAAGGCGATCTCCAGGCTGCGCGGCCGGGTCCGCAAGGCGATGTACGGGGATCCGGTGCTGGGAGCGCTGCGATGAGCGCCGCGCCGCTCGCGAGCGGTGTCGCCCAGGCGCTCGTCGATCCCTGGGTGCGGGAGGTCCTGGCCGCGGCCGCCGGCCTGTTCCTCGGAGCCGGACTGGCGATGCTCCTGACGCGACGGGAGTCGCGCGCGAACGCCCGCCGCCGGGACGCCGCGCAACGCGAGACCTCGGCGGCCCGCGAGGAGATCCGGACCGAGCTTCGCACGATCGAGGGGACGTTGCGGACGCCGGCGGCGCCCGCTTCGCACGAGCTGCGCGCGAACGCCGCCGGAGGGTTCGCGAAACCGCACTTCCTGCGCATCGATCCGATCCGCATGGAAGGCCGCGGCGAGGGTGCCGGCGGCTACGAGGGCGGCTACGACGCCGGCCACGACGCCGGCCGCGAGAGCGGCCACGACGGCGGCCAAGAAGGCCGCGATGGTGAGGAGGCCGAGAGGCGCGCAGCCTAGTCGGATCCCGCCCGATTCGCCAGATTCGCCAGGAGAGGGGCACGAGCGCGGGCGGCTGGATCCGCTCGGACGCTCATGATCGACTCAGGAGGAGAGGACCGATGACGCGACGGAACGGAACCGGGCCGAGGCAGCTCCAGGACATGACCGAGAAGTTCCGCAAGGGGGAGCAGCGGCTCCTGCGGACCCTGGAGGAGGAAGGGCTGATCTCCGCTCGCGAGCGCGAGGGGCTGGTCCAGCAGGTGATGAGCGCCGCTTCCCAGAAGCGGGCGAGCGAGGTCCTCACCGCCGCTCACACGGTGCACAACAAGATCATCCAGGTGATCCGGCGGGGAAAGGTCGCGGGAGACGTTCGCGAAAGGGTGGAGCTGGAGGTGCTCTACGAGATCGCCCGCCTCACCCAGACGACCGACGACCGCGAGAAGCTCTTCGCGCGGCTCCTCGACCTCGTCCAGCAGGCGATCCCCTACGAGCACGCGACCCTCTTCCTGATCAAGAGCGACGAGAAGCGCCTGGAGGTCGCCGCCCGCAAGGGAGACGTGGTCGACCTGATCGGCGGGGTCAAGTTCGACCTCGGCCTCGGCTTCTCGAGCTGGGTCGCGAAGCAGCAGAAGCCGATCCTCCTCGCCGACCTCCACGCGGGACGGCGGGCGGGCGGCACCGAGGTCGGCTCCTTCCTCTCGGTGCCGCTCCTCGTCCAGGCGGAGCTGATCGGGGTGCTGAACCTCTGCCACTCCCGCCCCAAGACCTTCACCGAGGACCACCTCCGCATGGCGATCCTCGCCGCGGGGCAGGCGGCCGCCGTGCTGCAGCGCTTCCTCATGTACCAGGAGATGGCGCGGCTCGCGATCACCGACGACCTGACCGGCCTCTGCAATCGCCGCCACTTCCTCCAGCATCTCGCCCAGGAGGTCGACCGCGCGCGCCGCTACGGCCGCCCGCTCGCCCTCGTCACCCTGGACGTCGATCACTTCAAGAGGATCAACGACCAGCACGGCCACCCGGTCGGCGACCGCGTGCTCGCGGACTTCGGCAAGCTGCTGCAGCGCTCCGCCCGCAGCTCGGACCTGGCGGTCCGCTACGGCGGCGAGGAATTCCTCGTTCTGATGCCCGACACCGACGGCGATCATGCGATGATGGCGGCCGAGCGCCTCCGGGCGGTCATCGCGGAGCACACGTTCCCGCGGCGCAAGAAGCTCACCGTCTCCGCGGGGGTCGCCGCCTTCCCGGAGGATGCCGGGACGGCGCAGGAGCTTCTGCGCCGCGCCGACATCGGGCTCTACGAGGCCAAGCGGGGAGGCCGGAACCGCGCGGTGCGGTTCGCCAGGCCGGGGGTCGCCGGCGGCGCCGCCGCGCAGGGCGCCGGCTTCGATGCAGTCGAGGATCCCGGCGACCGCGAAGCTCTCGGGGTGGAGGAAGACGAAGACCTCTCCGCGGCCGCCGCGGCCTAGCGACGGCCGCTTCAGGAGGAGGAAGGGACGATGGAAGAGATCCAGGGATCGGTCTCGACCGAGACGCAGAGCTTCACCTTTCCCGGAGCCCGCATCCTGGTCGTCGACGACGAGGAGCCGGTGCTGGACCTGCTGCAGGACTTCCTCTCCGAGTACCCCTACCGCGTCGACCTCGCCGGGACCGGCGAGGACGGGCTCGCGAAGATCCAGGCGGAGAACTATGACCTCGTCCTGACCGACCTGAACCTTCCCGGGATGGACGGCCTCGGAGTCCTGCGCGGCGCCAAGGAGAAGGATCCCGACGTCGCCGTCGTCCTCCTGACCGGCAACGCGACGGTCTTCAACGCGATCGAGGCGCTCCGCAAGGGGGCCTACGACTTCGTGCAGAAGCCGTTCCAACTCGGCGAGCTGGAGGCGTCCCTCTCGCGCGCCCTCCAGTGGCGGGCGTTCGCGCTGCGCGAACGCCGCGAGGGGGAGATCCGCAAGAAGATCGCCGAGGAGGCGCGCGCGCGCCAGCGCACGCTCTACGAGATCGCGCAGGACATCATCGAGAGCCTGAAGCTCGAGGCGACCCTCTCGCGCATCGTGGAGCGGAGCCTCGGACTCTGCCGCGCGAGCGAGGGGCTGCTCTTCCTGCTCGACGAGATGACGGGACAACTCACCTGCTGGGTGGACCGAGGACTCGCCGCGGTCGAGGGGGAGCGGGAACGCTACGTGAAGCGGCTCGCGAACCCCAACGCCAAGGCGCTCCTCTCGAAGAGCATGATCGCCGAGACCCTCGCCGAGACGGCCGGGGAGGATGGCGCGAAGCCGAGGCAGGTCTACGTCGTCCCGATGCTGCTCGAGGACCAGGCGATCGGGACGCTGGCGCTGCTCTCCTCCCCCGGCGAGCGCATGGAGGAGGACACCCCCGATCTGCTCCCGCAGCTCGCCGCGATGGCGTCGATCGCCATCCGCAACGTCCGCTCCTACGAGAAGGCGCGCGAGCTGGACCGGCTGAAGAGCGAGTTCGTCGCCGTCGTCTCCCACGAGGTCCGCACGCCGCTGACCTCGATCAAGGGGAGCCTCGAGATCCTGAACGACCCGCGCTACTTCAAGCTCGAGGCGCAGCAGGCCGAGCTGCTCGAGATCTGTTCCACCAACGTCGACCGGCTCGAGAAGCTCATCAACAGCATCCTCGACTTCAGCAAGCTCGAGGCGGGGCGGCTTTCGATGAGCTTCGAGGAGATCGATCCTTCTCGATTCCTCGAGAACGCGGCGCAGGACATGCGAGGGATGGCGGCGCGCCGGGAGATCGAGATCCGCCTGGAGAAGGAGGCGGGGCTGCCGCGGGTCTGGGTCGACGAGCTCCGGATGATCCAGGTCCTCGACAACCTGCTGTCGAACGCCGTGAAGTTCTCCGAGCCGGGGAGCGAGATCCGCGTCCGCGCCGTCGCCGAGGACGGCGGCGTACGGATCGAGGTCGCCGACGACGGGATCGGTATCGCGCCCGAGGACCTGCCGCGGCTGTTCCTGAAGTTCCAGCAGCTCGACTCCTCGAACACCCGAAAGGCGGGGGGTACCGGACTCGGCCTCGTCATCAGCAAGGGGATCGTCGAGGAGCACGCGGGCCGGATCTGGGTCGAGAGCGAGAAGGGCAAGGGCAGCCGCTTCTGCGTCTGGCTGCCGCCGTCCCCGCGCGGCCGCGAGGCGGTCGAGCGCGAGGCGCGCGCGCGCGGAGTCTCGATCGAAGCCTCCGAAGCCGGGATGTCGATGTCGTAAGCAATAGGAATAGCGAGGGATCGACCGGCACGGCCGGCGCGCGGACCTCCCCTGGGAAGGGGAATTGTCCTTGCGCCGGCCTTTTCCATCTGTATCAATAGGCCTTGACTGTTCTTCGGGATTTCGGCATCGAGGGGCTAAGAATGGGAGGACTCTGTTGGCCGATCGGTCCATCGCGGCCCGGTCTGGGCATCGACTGACCTCGCCCTCCGGCAACCCGCCGATCGCAACACCACCCGTCCCGTCGCCGCGGCCCGGATATGCCAGACGTATTCCCCGCCCCTCGCTCGGGTGGTTGCTCATTCTGGACGTTCCCGCTCTGGCGATCGCGCTCGCCTTGTCGCTGTTCCTCGCAGCCGGCGCGTTGCTCTCCCCGCTCGACTCGCTCGCGCGGATTCGAACGCTTCCGCTCGCCCTTTCGCTGGCGCTCGTGCCGCTCAGCCTGACGGTCGCCGCTTCCTTCGGCCTCTACCGTCACGGCGTCCTCCACTCGCGGCGGCGGCAGATCGAAGCGGGGGTTCGCTCCGCCCTCTGGTCCTGCGGGATTGCGCTCGGCAGCGCGTTTCTGATCGCGTCGGACGCCTCGACCGGCCTGCGGCTCGCCGTCCTGCTCTACCATCTCGCCTTCGCGCTCTGGATGGTCGGCCTGCGGCCGGTCCTCGTGCCGCTCGTCCCGGCCCGGCACTTCCCGGGCGAGGGAAGGGTCGTCATTCTCGGCGGAGGACTGCCGGCGCGCGACCTGGCGCAGGGGCTGGTCTCGCGGCGCGGGACGGTCGTCGTCGCGTTCGTCGACGATCAGCCGCCGGAAATCCGGTCGCTCCATCCCTTCCGGATCGCGTCGGCCGCGCAGCTTCCGGATCTCGTGGAGGACCTCCAGGCGGACCTTCTCGTCGTCGCCCGCCCGGACATTCCGCGCGAGGAAATCGTCCGGCTCTCCGACGCGCTGCGGCAACGCGGCGTCCAGGTGAAGGTGCTCTCGCACGTCCTCGACCGGATCGTCGAATCCGCTCCGTTCGACACGGTGCGCGGCCTGCATCTGCTGCAGGTGAGCGAGACCGAGCCGTCGGCGCTCGCCTTGCGGATCAAGCGCGCGATCGACGTCGCCGGCGCCGGCCTCGGGGGGCTCCTCATCCTCCCGTTCCTGCTGGCGGTCGCCGCGGCGATCAAGCTCTCGAGCCCGGGGCCGGTCCTCTTCAAGCAGACCCGGATCGGCAAGGGCGGCCAGCCGTTCACGTTCTACAAGTTCCGCAGCATGGTCGTCACGCAGAGCCCGGAGGAGGACGAGGAGCACCAGCGCTACCTCGAGGAGTTCATCAAGAACCGGGCGCCGGCGGGGGTCGATCTGAGCGGGCGGAAGATCTACAAGCTCACCGACGATCCGCGGATCACCGGGGTCGGGCGGTTGCTACGCCGCATGAGCCTTGACGAGCTGCCGCAGCTCTGGAACGTCCTCCGCGGGGAGATGAGCTTGGTCGGGCCGCGCCCCTGCCTTCCTTTCGAGTACGACCTGTACGAGGAATGGCAGCAGCGGAGGCTGGACGTCACTCCCGGCATGACCGGCCTCTGGCAGGTCACAGGCCGCTCCTACGTCACGTTCGAGGACATGGTGCTGCTCGACCTCTTCTACATTGGCAACTGGTCGCTCACCCTCGACTCGAAACTGCTCTTGCGCACGGTTCCGGTGATCCTGTTCGGGAAGGGAGGGCTGTGAGGCGGTGGTCGACGGGTTGGTGAACGTTGCGGTGATCGGATCCGGATACTGGGGACCGAACCTGGTCCGGAACCTGTTCGAGAACCGGCTCTGCAACAAGGTCGTCGTCTGCGACCTGGATGCAGGCAAGCTACAGAAGATCGCGGCTCGCTATCCGGCGATGGAGATGACGGTCGACACCGACGAGGTGCTGACACGCCTCGACATCGACGCGGTGATGATCGCGACCCCGCTCTCGAAGCATTTCGATCTCGCGCTGAAGGCGCTGCAGCACGGCAAGCACGTCTTCGTCGAGAAGCCGTTCGCGGCCTCGAGCGTGCAGGCGATGCGCCTGATCGAGGAGGCCGACAAGCGCCGGCGCGTGCTGATGGTCGGCCACACGTTCCAGTACAGTCCGCCGGTCATCAAGATCAAGGAGATCCTCGAGCAGCACGAGCTGGGGGAGATCTTCTACATCAGCTCGACCCGCGTGAACCTGGGGCTCCATCAGAAGGACGTCAGCGTCATCTGGGATCTCGCCCCGCACGACGTCTCGATGATCCTCTACTGGCTGGAGGAAGCGCCCGTGGAGGTGCTCGCGACGGGCAAGGATTTTGTCCAGAAGGGCATTCCCGACGTCGCGTTCCTCTTCCTCCGCTTCGCCTCCGGCGCGATCGCGCACGTGCAGGTCAGCTGGCTCGCCCCTTCGAAGCTGCGCCGGACGACGATCGTCGGCGATGCGAAGATGCTCGTCTACGACGACACGGAGCATCTCGAGCAGGTGAAGATCTTCGACAAGGGGGTGCACTTCAAGGACCCGGACACCTTCGGCGAGTACCAGCTTTCCTACCGCACAGGCGACATCGTCTCCCCGAAGATCGAGTCGTTCGAGCCGCTGCAGGCGGAGGTGAGCGACTTCCTCGGCTCGATCGTGCACGACCGCCATCCGCGCGCCGACGGGGAGTCGGGGTTGCGCGTCGTGCGGGTCCTGGAGGCGGCGGAGCGCTCGCTGCGCAACTCGGGCCACGTCGAGATCCTGGCCGGCGCGGGGAGGATCTGAGGCCCGCCCCGCCGATGCCGTTCTCGCGCGTCGCGACGCCACCGGTCCGCGCCGCCGTCCTCGCGGCCGCCCTGCTCGCCGGGGCGGCCTTCGTCGTGGCGGGAGTCGAGGCGCAGCCGCTCGAGTCGCCGTTCTACGACTGGGATCTCGAGCGCTACCGGATTCTCCGTCCGCCCGAGGCGCCGACCGGCGCGATGCTGCCGCTCCCCGAAATCCCGGAAGACACCGACCTGCCGCTTTCCCGCGCGTCGGAGATCCTGATGGAGGGGGCGGACGTGCGCCGGCCGGTTCCGGTGGAGGAGTCCTCCGGGCTTCGGGCGCGGGACGGCGTGCGGCTGCGCGCGGCGATCGACGGGCACGTCCCGTTCCCGCACGGGCTGCGGCTCGATCTCGGCGGGCGGTTCCGCATCGGCGAGGGGAATCGCTCCGGCGGCGACTGGCTCGAGCGATCGCTGGTCTGGTCGCGCGGCCGGACGGAGGTGCGCGCCGGCCTGACCCGGCTCTTCTGGGGGGACGGCAACGAGGGGAGCCTGCTCCTCGGCCGCACGGCGCCGGCGTTCGATCGTCTCTCGATCCGGACGATCCGCCCCTGGACCTTCGGCGGGTCGCGGAGCGCCGCGCGCTTCCACGCCTCGCTCTTCCTCGGGTATCTCGACGAGCGCGATCGCGTCGTCCCCTATCCGCTGCTGCACGGCCAGCGCCTCGAGTGGGAGCCGGCGGGATGGGCGAAGCTGTCGCTGGCGCGGACGATCCTCTTCGGCGGCAGCGGTCGCACGGAGAAGCTGACCCTGCGCGACATCGGCGACATCCTCCTCGGCCGCAACGAGAATCGCGTCGGGCCGCGATCCGCCGCGGACAGCGATCAGAAGGCCTCGATCGGCCTCGAGCTGCGCACGCCGCGCGAGTGGCTCGAGGGAAAGTGGTTCGAGGGGGCGCGGCTCTTCTGGGAGTACGGAGGCGAGGACAGCTTCCAGGGTCCGCTGCCGACGGCGGTCGCGCACCACTACGGACTGTCCGCGCTGGTCGCCGGATGGACCGTTCTCGCCGAGACGGCCGAGACCTGGGACGACGCGAACGACTGGTACGAGAATCATCTCGTGTATGGCGAGCGCGACTACTACTACCGCGGCTACGTGATGGGGCATCCGATGGGAGGCGACGCCGTGTCGGTGCACGCGAGCCTCTGGAGCCCCCCGTGGAATCAGAACCGCGCCCAGCTCTGGTGGCGCCTGCGCACGATCCACTCCCCGGAGCCCGGCGCGCACCGCGAGAGGTCCGCCACCCTCGGTGGCGCGCTGCGGCGCAACCTCGACGAGAGGACGATCGCCGAGGCGCGCTTCGAGACGTCGTATGCGCCGGACGGAGAAGGGGACGGCCATCCCGATCCGCCAGTCGCCTGGCGCGCCACGATCGGACTGCGTCGCGGCTTCCCTTCGCCGTGGGCGCGCTAGCGACGACGCGCCTACCGACGACGCCATGGGCCCTTCGTGCGCTGTGCGCTCGTTGACCCTGCCCGCGGCCGGCTGGTAGCCTCACCTCTCCATCGGGCGCATGGTCGCGACCGGATTAGGAGGCAGCATGTCCGAGATGGCGAAGGTCTACGACCCGAAGAGCTTCGAAGCCCGCTGGTACGAGCGGTGGGAGCAGCAGGGCTGCTTCCGCCCGCGCGGCGGCCCGGAGGTCGAGACGTTCACCATCGTCATCCCGCCTCCCAACGTGACCGGCGCGCTGCACATGGGTCACGTGTTGAACAACACGATCCAGGATGTGCTGATCCGCTGGAAGCGGATGCAGGGCTATCGCACGCTCTGGCTCCCCGGGACCGACCACGCGGGGATCGCGACGCAGAACGTCGTCAAGCGGGACCTCGAATCGCGCGGCATCTCTTCGCCCGAGATGGGGCGCGAGGCGTTCCTTGCCGAGGTCTGGAAGTGGAAGGAGAGCTTCGGCGGCAAGATCATCCGCCAGCTCCGCCTCCTCGGCGTCTCGTGCGATTGGGAGCGCGAACGGTTCACGCTCGATCCCGGGCTCTCCGCGGCGGTCGTGGAGGTGTTCCGCCGGCTCTACGAGAAGGGGCTGATCTACCGCGGCGAATATCTCGTCAACTGGTGCATCGGCTGCCAGACGGCGATCTCCGACGAGGAGGTCGAGTACGAGGAGCGCGACGACCATCTCTACTACGTCAAGTACCCGGTCAAGGGGCTCGACCGCTCGGTGATGGTCGCGACGACCCGCCCCGAGACGATGCTCGGCGATACCGCTGTCGCCGTCCATCCGGACGATCCGCGCTACGAGCCGCTCGTCGGCCGGACGCTGATCCTTCCGATCCTCCTGCGCGAGATTCCGCTCGTCGCCGACACGATGGTCGACCGCGAGTTCGGCACCGGGGCCGTGAAGGTGACGCCGGGACACGATCCGAACGACTTCGACCTCGGGGCGCGCCACGGGCTGCCGGTGATCTCGGTGATCGATCGCTACGGCCGCATGACGGAAGCGGCCGGCCCGTATGCCGGGATGGACCGCCTCGAGTGCCGCGAGAAGGTCGTCGAGGAGCTGCGCGGCAGCGGTCTGCTCGAAAAGGTGGAGCCGTACCGCCACTCCGTCGGCACCTGCTATCGCTGCGGGACGGTCGTCGAGCCGTCCATCTCGACGCAGTGGTTCGTGAAGATGAAGCCGCTCGCCGCGCCGGCGCTCGAGGCGGCGCGATCGGGGAAGGTCCGTTTCGTCCCCGAGCGGTGGGAGAAGGTCTACTACCACTGGCTCGAGAACATCCGCGACTGGTGCATCAGCCGGCAGCTCTGGTGGGGGCACCGGATCCCGGTCTGGTACGACGAGAACGGGCACATGGTCGTCACCGGCGGTCAGGAGCGGCCCTGCCCGCAATGCGGATCGACGAAGTGGCGCCAGGACGAGGACGTCCTCGACACGTGGTTCTCCTCGTGGCTTTGGCCCTTCTCGACGCTCGGCTGGCCGCAGAAGACCGACGACCTGCGCGACTTCTACCCGACCGACGTCCTCGTCACCGGCCCCGACATCCTCTTCTTCTGGGTGGCGAGGATGGTGATGGCGGGCTGCGAGTTCATGGGGAAGGAGCCGTTCCACACCGTCCACCTGCATGGTCTCGTTCGCGACGAGCAGGGACGGAAGATGTCGAAGTCGCTCGGCAACTCCCCCGATCCGATCGACCTGATCGAGAAGTACGGCGCCGACGCGATCCGCTTCACCATGCTGATGCTCACCCCGACCGGCACCGACGTCCTCTTCGGCGAGAAGAAGATCGAGGTGGGGCGCAACTTCGCGAACAAGCTCTGGAACGCCGCCCGCTTCGCGCAGATGAATCTCGAGGGGATCGAGGGGACCGAAGGGACCAAGGGGACCAAAGAGGCGGGGACGTTGCGCGCCGCGCTCGCCGGCTCCGACCTCGCCGACCGCTGGCTGTCGAGCCGGCTGCGCGCGACCTGCGCCGAGCTGGAGACGAGCCTCGAGGAGATGCGCCTGAACGACGTGGCGCGCGGCGTCTATGCCTTCGCCTGGAACGACTACTGCGACTGGTACCTCGAGACGGCGAAGGTGCGGATCGCCGCCGGCGGCGCCGGGGCGCGCGAGGCGCGCGAGGGGATCCTCGCCGGACTCGACGCGATCCTGCGGCTGCTCCATCCCTTGATGCCGTTTCTGACGGAGGAGATCGCCTCCCACCTGCCGCTCGGCCGGGACCTGCTGATCGTCTCCTCCTGGCCGAAGGCGAGCGAGTACCGGGACGACCCGCAGGCGGAGGAGGAGTTCGAGGCGCTGCGAGCGATCGTCACATCGATCCGCAATCTGCGCAGCGAGATGAACGTCCCGCCGGGACGCGAGGCGGACGTGACGATCCGCGCGAGCGGGCTCGCCGGCAAGGTCGCCCGGGAGCAGGAGGCGGTCCTGCGCGCGCTCGCGCGCGTCGCCCGCCTGACGGTCGCCGAGTCGATCGCCAAGCCGGCGCATGCGGCTTCGGCGGTGGTCGCCGGCGCCGAGGTGTTCGTCCATCTGGAAGGGATCATCGACCTCGACGTGGAGCGGCAGCGCCTGACGCGCGAGCTGGAGAAGACGGAGAAGCTCCTCGCGGCGGCGCATCGCAAGCTCTCCAATCAGGACTTCCTCGAGAAGGCGAAGCCGGAGGTCGTCGACGCGGAGCGCGAGAAGCTCCACGCCCTCGAAGGCTCGCTCGAGAAGCTGCAGGCCGCTCTCGGCGCTCTGCAGTAGCCTGGCCGCGCGCGGGCGCGACCTGCGCGCAGGCGGCGCTGCCTGCGCGCGAACGGATCGGGACAGGGAAAGGGGGAAGGGATGCGTACCTGGATCCTCTGCCTGGGAGGCCTCCTCATGAGCATCGCGACGGGCGGGGCGCGGGAACTGCAGCTGACCGTCTACAACAACGATCTCGGGCTCGTGCGGGACGTGCGGGAGATCGACCTGCCGTCGGGACGCGGGACGATCACGGTCGTCGACGTCGCGGCGCAGATCGATCCGACGTCGGTCCATCTCGGCGGGCTCGGCGAGCAGACGCCGTTCACCGTCCTGGAGCAGAACTTCCGCTACGACATCGCGAGCGCGGACCGGCTGCTCGAGAGCTACATCGACCAGCCGGTGCAGGCGGTTCTCGAAGGGGGAGAGCTGCACGACGGGACGCTGCTCTCCTTCACCTCCGAGCACCTCGTGCTGCAGGAGGAGCGAGGGCTGTCGATGCTCCAGCGCGAGAAGGTGACCGACATCCGCATGCCGAAGCTGCCGGAGGGGCTCATCACGAGGCCGACGCTCGTCTGGGAGATCGACGGCGGGCCGGGGCGACGCCAGCCGGTCGAGATGTCGTACCTGACGACCGGCGTCTCCTGGCACGCGGAGTACGTCGCGCTGACGAACGAGGACGACACGCGCGCCGATCTGGCTGCCTGGGTGAGCGTCGACAACCGGAGCGGCGCGAGCTACCCCGACGCGCGCCTGCAGCTGATCGCCGGAGAGGTGAACCGCGTGCAGCCGCAGCCGCCGCCGCGCCCGATGGCCGACATGCCGATTGCGCGGGCGAAGGGAGCGAACGAGTTCCAGGAGGAGTCGTTCTTCGAGTACCACCTCTACACGCTCCCGCGCCCGACGACGGTGCGCGACCGCGAGACGAAGCAGATCGCGCTCTTCGAGCCGACGACGACGCCGGTGACGAAGTCCTACGAGTACCAGCCGTGGCGCGACGACAAGCACGTCCGGATCGTGCTCGAGTTCGAGAACAGCGAGGCGAAGGGGCTCGGGATGCCGCTGCCGGCCGGGACCGTCCGCACCTACAAGCGCGATTCGCGCGGCGGGCAGCAGTTCGTCGGCGAGGACCGGATCGACCACACGCCGCGCAACGAGAAGGTGCGCCTGGGGCTCGGCAACGCGTTCGACGTCGTCGCGGAGCGGACGATGACCGACCGGCGCCAGATCTCCGACCGGGTGTGGGAGCAGTCCTACCAGGTCAAGCTCCGCAACCGGAAGACGGAGCCGGTCACGATCCACGTCGAGGACCGGTTCTGGGGCGACTGGCGGATCGTGGCGTCCTCGCATCCGAGCGAGAAGAAGGACGCGAACACGGCGGAATGGTCGATCGACGTGGGCGCCGACGCCGAGGTGACGCTGACCTACACGGTCCGCTCCGGATACTGAGACACGCGGATCCCGGTCCATGGCGCGCGGGTTATACTCCGCTCCATGGACCGTTTCCGTCTCGTCTCGAAGTACACCCCCCGTGGCGACCAGCCCGAGGCGATCGACCGGCTCGTCGCCGGCCTCGAGGCCGGGGAGCGCTACCAGACGCTGCTCGGCGTCACCGGCTCGGGCAAAACGTTCACGATGGCGAACGTCATCGCCCGCGCGAACCGTCCGGCGCTGATCCTCTCGCACAACAAGACGCTCGCCGCGCAGCTCTACGGCGAGTTCCGCGCCTTCTTCCCCGACAACGCCGTCGGCTACTTCGTCTCCTACTACGACTACTACCAGCCCGAGGCCTACGTCCCGTCGACCGACACGTACATCGAGAAGGACGCGTCGATCAACGAGGAGATCGACCGGCTGCGCCTGCACGCGACCTCGGTGCTGCTGTCCCGGCGCGACGTGATCATCGTCGCCTCGGTCTCCTGCATCTACGGGCTCGGCGCCCCGGAGGATTTCCTCGGCCAGACGGTCCGGCTTCGGGTCGGGCAGGAGGTGGCGCGCGAGAGGATCCTCGAGAAGCTCGTGCAGATCCAGTACGCGCGCAACGACGTCGAGTTCTCGCGCGGGCGCTTCCGCGCGCGCGGCGACGTGATCGAGGTCTTCCCGTCGCACGAGGAGGAGGGGGTGCGGATCGAGCTTTTCGGCGACACGGTCGAGCGGCTCAGCGCCTTCGATCCCCTGACCGGGAAGGTGAAGCGCCGGGAGGACGCGGTCTCGATCTTCCCCGCCTCGCACTTCGCGACGCCGCGCGAGCGGCTGGCGCGGGCGGTCGAGGGGATCGAGGCGGAGCTGGAGGACCGCCTGGCCGAGCTGCACCGGCAGGGGAAGCTCCTCGAGGCGCAACGCCTGCGCATGCGGACCCGCTTCGATCTCGAGATGCTGCGCGAGATGGGATTCTGCAACGGGATCGAGAACTACTCCCGCCACCTCGCCGGGCGACCGGCCGGCTCGCGCCCGACCTGCCTCCTCGACTACTTCCCGGAGGACTACCTCACCTTCGTCGACGAAAGCCACGTCACCGTCCCGCAGGTCGGCGGGATGTACGAAGGCGACCGCTCGCGCAAGACCACGCTCGTCGAGCACGGCTTCCGGCTTCCCTCCGCTCTCGACAACCGCCCGCTCCGCTTCGACGAGTGGGAGAGGATGGCCGGCGACATCGTCTTCGTCAGCGCGACGCCGGCCGACTACGAGCTGGCGAAGTCGGGCGGCGTCGTCGTCGAGCAGGTGATCCGGCCGACGGGCCTGGTCGATCCGGAGATCCAGGTGCGGCCGGTCGCGGGACAGATCGACGACCTGCTCGAGGAGATCCGCAAGCGCACGGCGCGCCAGGAGCGCGTGCTGGTCACGACGCTCACGAAGAGGATGGCGGAAGACCTGACCGACTATCTCGTCGACGCCGGCGTCCGCGTCCGCTACATCCACTCCGACGTGAACGCGATCGAGCGGATGGAGCTGCTGCGCGGGCTGCGTCTGGGCAAGTTCGACGTGCTCGTCGGGATCAACCTGCTCCGCGAGGGGCTCGATCTTCCGGAGGTCACGCTCGTCGCGATCCTCGACGCCGACAAGGAAGGGTTCCTGCGGTCGCAGCGCTCGCTGATCCAGACCGCCGGGCGGGCCGCGCGCAACGTCTCCGGCCTCGTCGTCCTCTACGCCGAGAAGGAGACCCCATCGATGGAGGCCGCCCTGCGCGAGACCTCGCGCCGCCGCGCGAAGCAGATCGCCTACAACGAGGAGCATCACATCACGCCGAAGACGATCGAGAAGACGATCGACGAGATCCTGATGCAGACGGCGGTCGCCGACTCCTCGCGTCCGGCGCCCGAGCCGGTCGCGATCGACCCGTCCGCGATGTCCCAGGAGGAAATGGTGAAGATGCTCACCGACGAGATGAAGGCGGCGGCCGATCGCCTCGAATACGAGCGGGCCGCTTCGATCCGCGACAGGATCCTCGAGATCCAGGGGTTGATCTGATGGGCGAAACGGACGAGATGGCCATGGCCGGGAAGGACGGGCCCCCGGAGGCGGGGCTCGAGGTCGTGGAGCGAGCGCTCGCGCGCCTGGCGCTTCTCGAGGACGTCGGCGAGGGGGATGTGAGCGCCGCCGCGGTCCCGGAGGGCGCGCGCGCCACGGCGACGATCCGCGCGCGCGAGCCCGGGGTGCTGAGCGGCCTCGGCGCCGCGATCTCCGTGTTCCGCGCCGTCGACGCGGACGTCGAGGTCGAGACGCTCGTCGAGCCGGGGAGCCGGTTCGCCGCGGGGGATGAGATCCTGCGGGCGCGCGGGGCGGCGCGATCGCTGCTCACGGCGGAGCGCTCGGCGCTGAACTTCCTGCAGCATCTCTCCGGTGTCGCCACCGCCACGCGCGCCTGCGTCGATGCGCTCGGCGGACCCGACGCGCGCGTTCGCCTCTCCGACACCCGCAAGACCACGCCGGGGCTGCGCCTGCTCGAGAAGGAGGCGGTCCTCCATGGCGGCGGCACGAACCACCGTCTCGGCCTCTACGACGCGATCATGATCAAGGACAACCATATCGACGCGGCGGGAGGGATCGCGAAGGCGGCGGAAGCGGTGCGGCGCTCCTCCCCGGGCGTGCCGGTGATCATCGAGGCGCGGAACCTCGAGGAGGCGCGCGAGGCGGCGATCGCCGATGCGGGGCGAATCCTCCTCGACAACATGTCGCCCGAGCGGGTGCGCGAATGCGTGCGGGCGATCCGCGAGATCGACGCGACTCGCGTCGCCGCCGCCGGCGCGCCAGCCGACCCGGAGTGGCGCTGGATCCCGGGGACGAAGCGGCCGGGCGATCCGCGCACGCAGATCGAGGTGTCAGGCCGCCTCGAACTCAGCTCGATCGCGAGCTACGCCGATCTCGACATCGACTTCGTCTCGATCGGCCGGATCACCCATTCGGCTCCTGCTCTCGACCTCGGGCTCGACCTCGTCCTGGGCGGCGAAGGTCCGGCCGCCGGATGATTGATCCCGGCTTCGACCGGCGCTTCCGCGTCCTCCGCTACGATGCGGTCGGCTCAACGCAGGAGGAGGCGCGCGCGCTCCTCGCCTCCGATCCCGCGCCGGGCACGCTCGTCGTGGCGCGCTCGCAGGCGGCGGGACGCGGGCGGGGCGGGCGCGTCTGGTCCTCTCCCGCCGACCGGGGCCTCTGGTGCACGTTGATCCACCGCTCCGCGCGGCCCCCGCGCGAATGGCCGGCGCTCACCGCGATCGCCGCCATGGCGGTCGCCGGCGCGCTCCGCTGGCTCGGCGAAGATCCGGCTCTCAAGTGGCCGAACGATGTTCTGCTCGGGGGAAGGAAGGTGGCGGGCATCCTCGCCGACGTGGAATCGGGCGCCGCGTTGATCGGCATCGGCGTCGACCTGATGCAGGACAGGAAGGACTTCGAGCCGGCCCTCCGATCCGTCGCGACCTCGCTCGCGATGGAGCGGCGGCGGCGAGGCGCGTCGCCCGTCGGCGTGGAGGAGTTCCTGCGCCTGTTCCTGCCGTCCCTCGGGGACCGGCTCGATCGGTTCGAGCAGGCGGGCCCCGGAGAGACGCTGCGCGACGCCTGGGAGGCATGCTGCCAGCGCGGCCGGGAGGTCGCGCTCGAGCTCCCCGATGGGACTCGGGTTTCGGGACGAGCGACCGGCCTCGGTCCCGCCGGTGAAATCGTGCTCGATGGCCCCGGCGGGGCGCACGCGTATGCGAGCGGCACCGTCGTCGGAGGGGTCGTCGGAGAGAGAGAGGAGTAACGACGGATGGGCCTGTTCCGCAAGATCGCCGACAGCCTTCGCAAGACCCGCCAGGTGGTCGCCGAGGGGATCCAGCAAGCGGTGCGCGCGCAACCGAAGATCACGCCCGAGCTGTACGACGCGCTGGAGGAGGTTCTGCTCCGCGGCGACGTCGGCCCCGAGGCGGCCGAAGGGGTGCTCGACGAGCTGAAGGAGCGGATCAAGAAGGGACGAATCGAGTCGAGCGCCGAGATCCCCGGCTTGTTGCGCGAGATCGTCGCGGAGGCCCTTCGCGGCAGCGCGGCGGCCGAGCCGTCTCCCTCGCCCCGCGGCCCGCGCGTCGTGCTGGTCTGCGGGGTCAACGGCGTCGGCAAGACGACGACGATCGGCAAGCTCGCGTATCGATACCGGCAGGCCGGCTCCAGCGTGCTGATCGTCGCGGCCGACACCTTCCGTGCCGCTGCATGCGAGCAGCTTGCGATCTGGGCGAAGCGCGCCGGAGCCGACATCGTGCGCTCCGCCGCCGGCGCGGACCCGGCCTCGGTCGCGTTCGATGGCGTCCAGGCGGGCGTCGCCCGCGCCGTCGACGCCGTCATCGTCGATACGGCCGGACGCCTGCACGCGAAGGGGAACCTGATGGACGAGCTGAAGAAGATCCATCGGGTGGTCGGCAAGGCCGAGGAGGGCGCTCCCCACGAGGTGCTGCTCGTCCTCGATGCGACGGTCGGGCAGAACGGCCTCGCGCAGGCCAGCTCATTCCTCGAGGCGGCCGGCGTCACCGGCCTCGTCCTCGCGAAGGTCGACGGGACGGCGAAAGGGGGAGTGATCCTCGCGATCGCACGCAAGACGAAGCTCCCCGTCCGTTACGTCGGCACGGGAGAGGGGATCGAGGACCTCGAGCCATTCGATCCCGAGGCCTTCGCCACCGGCCTGATCCAGGTCGACGCAGACGCGGTCGCGGACGCGGACGCGGACGAGGACGAGGAGGACCGCGCGACGACGACGAGCTGATCGGGCCGACGCGCCGCTGGCGTCACTCGCCCCGCCGCTCGCGCGCGCCTCCTGCGCCTCCTGCGCCGCGCCGGAGGCACGGCACTTGCATCCCGCACCCCTCCGGACCCTCCAGGCTGGAGGGCCGGGAGGAGCCGGTGACGCGAGAGCTGTACTCCGCGAGAACTCCGCATCGTTCCGAGCCTCTCGTGCGCGAGCAGATCCTCTGCGCAGGACCGAACACGACGAGCGATCTCGATCTGCTCCTGGTCCTGCTCGACGGCGGACGGAAGGGGCGGCGAATCCGCGACGTCGCCTCGCGCCTGCTGGAAGACGGCGGCCTCCCGCTCCTCGCGCAGGAAGCGCAGGCCGCGCGCGCCGCCCTGACCGCCCTCGCCCCCCGCCAGGCGTGCCGGCTGCTGGCCGCCGTCGAGATCGGCCGGCGGGTTTTTTGCCGTCCGCTCCCCGCCGACCGCCCCATCCGCGGCCCGGAAGACGTGCAGGATCGTTGCCGCCCGTACTCCGTCCTGCGCAAGGAACACTTCCTCGCGTTGCACCTCAACACGCGGCACGTGGTCGTCGGAGAGGAGGTCGTCTCGATCGGGAGCTTGGGCGCGAGCCTCGTCCATCCGCGCGAAGTCTTCCGCAATGCGATCATCGACGCCGCCGCTTCTCTCATCCTCGTTCACAACCATCCGTCGGGCGATCCGACACCGAGCGACGACGACATCCAGATCACGATCCGGCTCGCGGAGGTCGGAGACCTCGTCGGAATCCCGGTCGTCGACCATGTGGTGCTCGGCGACGGCCGGTTCTATTCCTTCCGCGCATCGAATCTTCTGCGGTAATGCGTCGGATATTGCACATTCGAAGTTCCGTTCGGACGAAGAATTAAAAAAGCGTAAGAAATCTGTTGCGCCAGATCCGCCTTGCATTTACGTTCCAGATCGACGCTCCCGTGACGAACAGCTCTCGGGTTCGCTGCGGGGGGCCGCCATCGCGAGCGTTCCTGGTGAGTGCCGCGCCCGTCCGATTGGAGCGTCGACTTCGAAACCATGCTTTCCCGCCGTTTCCGGCGGGATCACCGGTCGGGTATCGCCGCAGGGAGGACTTCTTGCGCCCGGACCACCGCCGCTTGGATTCGGCCGACCATCTCCGCTTCGCGGACCTCTCTCGATCCTCCGCGCTCCCCGGCGTCTCCGGCACGGACATTCTGCACTTTCTTCGATCCGGTTCGATTCGACGCTGTCCACACACTGCTCTTGAATGTTCAAGAACGTTCGTCTCTCTCCGCCGTGATTCGGCCGGAAGGGGTTCGCGACAGCTTCGGGTGATTGGGGGTCGAGTCATGGCGGGTACGGGAGAAGGATCTCCCGCTCTCCGCCGTCGCTTGGGCACGAGTCGAGGGGCGGGAGTGACGCATCATGAGGAAGAACCCGCAGGGGCGGGCGTCGGGCGCATGGGCGCTACGGCTCATCGCCGTCGCGGTGGTGGCAGCGGGGTGGATCACGATCGCCTCGAGCGCCGCCGGCGCGGAGACGGTGCACTACGTCTTCGGACTGCACCACGGCACCTTGTACACGGTGTACGCCAACGGCCAGGAGATCGTCGAAGATGAGCTCTGTGGTCCTGGGCGCACCCTCCGATTCGAGGCGAACGTCGCTTCTCCGGTGGAGGTCTCCGGCCGCGAGTCCGCGACCTCCGAGGTCGGCGAGGGATCGGGAGCCGAGGCCCTGCATGTCGAAGGCCCCTTCCCGAACCCTTCGCGCGGTGCGGCGAGAATCTCGCTCGACTCTCCGGTGGACGGAGTCGCGCGGCTGGCGTTGATCGACCCGACGAGCGGGCGGCGGCTCGCCGAGGAGCGGCATGCCGTATCGGCGGGATCGAACACGCTCGCGACCCCGGCGCCCTCGCGCCTCGGCTCCGGCGTCTACGTGCTGCGGATCGAAGTCGCGGGCAGGACGGAGGAGCGAAAGCTGATCGTCGCCCGGTGAACCAGGCCCCCGTCCCCCGATGAACCGAGCCGCCGCGGCGCCTGGCGCCCGCTCGTCGGGGATGCGGATCGACACACGGCAGGGCATCCCCTAAGATTCCGCCCATGCACGAATCGGAGATCGCCGGCTGCCAGAGAGT
Organism: Candidatus Eiseniibacteriota bacterium; assembly: GCA_041946735.1. Classification (GTDB taxonomy): domain Bacteria; phylum Eisenbacteria; class RBG-16-71-46; order CAIMUX01; family VGJL01; genus JBHGAY01. Next base: position 69,288 of record JBHGAY010000021.1, on the reverse strand, counting down.
CCTCGAGAGGATGGAAGGCCTTCCCGTCCTCGTCCTGGGCGACGTCATGCTCGACCGCTACCTCTGGGGAGACACGGCGCGCATCTCGCCCGAAGCTCCCGTCCCCGTTATCGAGGCGCGCGACGAGACGCTGCGGCTCGGTGGAGCCGCGAACGTCGCGCGCAACATCCGCTCCCTCGGCGGGCGTCCGTGGTTGATCGGCGTCGTCGGTGAGGATTCCCAGGGCCAGGACATGCGACGCGAGATCGCCGCCAACGGGATCGCGGCCGACCGGATCTTCACCGATCCGTCCCGTCGCACCACGACGAAGACCCGCGTGATCGCGCGCCACCAGCAGGTGGTGCGGATCGACCGCGAGGATGTCCGGCCGATCGAGGGGATCGTCCTCGCCCGTGTGCGCGACGCGGTCGGCGCGGCGCTCCGCGGCTGCGCGGCGGTGGTCCTCTCCGACTACGGCAAGGGGGTCCTCTGCGCGGATCTGCTCACCGAGCTGCTCGAGGGGGCGATCGGCCGCGGGATCCCGCTCTGCGTCGATCCGAAGGAATCGAACTTCTTCGCCTACCGGCGCGCGACGGTGCTGACTCCGAACCTGCTCGAGGCGGGCTCCGCACACGGCCGCAGGATCGTCGACGCCGAGACGCTGCGCGAGACGGGCCATTCGCTCCGCCAGCGGCTCGAGGCGCGATCGCTCCTCATCACGCAGGGAGAGGACGGCATGACCCTCTTCGAGGAGGACGGCACCGAGACCCACTATCCGGCCGTCGCGACCGAGGTGTTCGACGTGACCGGAGCGGGGGACACGGTCGTCTCCGCCTTCGCGCTCGCCGCCGCTGCGGGCGGCACCCTCCGCCAGGCGGCCCTCCTCGCCAACCATGCGGCGGGGATCGTCGTGCGCGAGGTGGGAACCGCCTGCGCGTCGCCCGAGGAGATCCGCGTCTCGCTCGCGCGGCACGGCGATGCCTGATCCGGATTTCGATCCCGCTCCGCTCCTCGATCCCGCCCGCCTGAGCGTGTTCCTCGACGCCGTCCGCGCGGCCGGCGAGCGGCTCGTCTTCACCAACGGCTGCTTCGATCTGATCCATCCCGGGCACGTCCAGATCCTGCGAGAGGCGCGCGCGCTCGGCGATCGGCTGTTGGTCGGGCTGAACAGCGACGCGAGCGTCCGGAGGCTGAAGGGGCCGGGCCGTCCGCTTCTTCCCGAGCGGGAGCGAGCCTTCCTTCTCGGGATGCTCCGTTGCGTCGATGCGGTCGTGCTCTTCGAGCAGGACACGCCGCTGGAGTTGATCCTCGCGGTGCGTCCCCACGTCCTGGTCAAGGGAGCGGATTACACCCTCGACCATGTCGTCGGCGCCGAGGAGGTGGCGGGCTGGGGGGGAGAGGTGCGCCTGCTCCCGCTGCGCGCCGGTTTCTCCACCACCGCGCTCCTCGATCGCATCCGTAACTCCAAGTAAATCCAGGAGCTTTCGCCTTGACAACGGTCGGCGGCTGCCCGTAGGGTAGAGCACTGTTGCTGCCCGGGTGGAGGAGCGGACGTTCCGGGCGACCCGGGGCGGGGAGGTTCAAAATGGCAGCGCAACGACGCAGGAAGATCGTCATCCTCGGCGCCGGCGGCCGAGATTTTCACAACTTCAACGTCTGCTACCGGAATCGGTCGGACGTCGAGGTCGTCGCGTTCACCGCGACGCAGATCCCGCACATCGACGACCGCACCTATCCGGCCGCACTCGCGGGGCCCCTCTATCCGAAGGGCATCCCGATCGTGCGTGAAGAGTCGCTCCCGCAGATCGTGCGGGAGAGCCAGCCCGACGAAGCGGTCTTTGCCTACAGCGACGTCTCGCACGAGTACGTCATGCGCATGGCGTCCTGGGTCGCTTCTCTCGGGCTCGACTTCACGCTGCTCGGGCCGAAGAGCACCCAGATCGAGTCGAAGAAGCCGGTGATTTCGGTTCTCGCGGTGCGGACCGGCTCCGGAAAGAGCCAGACGACTCGGAAGGTTTGCCGTGTGCTCGGAGAGCTGGGAAAGAAGGCCGTCGCCATCCGGCATCCGATGCCCTACGGCGATCTCGTGAAGCAGGGGGTGCAACGCTTCGCTTCGGTCGCCGACCTGAAGGCGCACGAGTGCACGATCGAGGAGATGGAGGAGTACGAGCCGCACATCGTCAACGGCACGATCGTCTATGCCGGCGTCGACTACGGCCGGATCCTCGAGGAAGCGGAGAAAGAGGCGGACGTCGTCGTGTGGGACGGAGGGAACAACGACACCTCGTTCTACCGTCCCGACCTCGAGTTCGTGGTCGTCGACCCGCTCCGCCCGGGGCACGAGCTTCGCTACCACCCGGGCAACACGAACCTGCTGTCGGCCGACGTCGCCGTCATCAACAAGATCGAGTCGGCGCCGCGCGAGGCGATCGACGAGGTGCGCCGCTCGATCCGCGAAAACAATCCGAAGGCGGTGATCATCGAGGCCGCGAGCCCGATCACGGTCGAGGCCGCGGAACAGATCCGGGGACGTCGGGTCCTGGTGGTCGAGGACGGGCCGACGCTGACGCACGGCGGCATGCGCTTCGGCGCGGGGATCGTCGCCGCCACGAAGTACGGCGCCGCGGAGATCGTCGATCCTCGCCCCTGGTTGGTCGGCGAGATCGCCGAAACGTTCCGCAAGTACCCGGAGATCGGGCCGCTGCTTCCCGCGATGGGGTACGGGGAGAAGCAGGTCGCCGACCTGGAGGCGACGATCGACAAGGTTCCCTGCGATCTCGTCATCATCGGGACGCCGATCGACATCCGTCGGATTCTGAAGCTCCAGAAGCCGTCCGTCCGCGTGGGCTATGACCTGCAGGAGATCGGGTCGCCGACGGTTCGCGACGTCCTGGAGGAGTTCCTCCGGAGGCGGTAGACCGCGGCCGGGAGGGGAGGTTGGGATGAACATTCACGAGTACCAGGCGAAGGAGATCTTCCGCGCAGGGGGGATCCCCATTCCGGAGGGGGACGTGGCGACGACGCCGGCGGAGGCGCGCCAGCTCGCGGCCCGCTATGGCGGCACCGTCGTCGTCAAGGCGCAGGTCCACGCGGGCGGCCGCGGCAAGGCGGGCGGCGTGAAGCTCGCCGCCACGCCGGAGGAGGCGGAGGAGAAGGCGAAAGCGATCCTCGCGCTGACGATCAAGGGGCTGCCGGTGCGGAAGGTCCTCGTGACCCCCGCCGCCGAGATCTCCCATGAGTACTACCTCGGCGTCGTCATCGACCGGGCGGCCGGCAAGCCGCTCGTCATGGCCTCGCGCGAAGGCGGCATCGACATCGAGGAGGTCGCGCGGACGAACCCGAAGGCGATCCTGAAGGATCACTTCGATCCTTGCGGGGGCCTGCACTCTTTCCAGGCGCGGCAGCTCGCCTACGGCATCGAGCCGGAGCCGGCGATTGCGCGGCAGATCGCCGACATCCTCGGCAAGCTCTGCCGCCGGTTCGTCGAGATCGACTCCTCGCTCGCCGAGATCAACCCCCTCGTTCGCACGCCGGAAGGGAAGGTGATCGCGCTCGACGCGAAGGTCAACCTCGACGACAACGCGCTCTTCCTGCATCCGGATCTCGAGGCGCTGCGCGACCGTTCCGCGGAGACGTCGCACGAGGCGTCGGCCCGTGAGATGGGCCTCACCTACATCAAGCTCGACGGATCGATCGGCTGCCTCGTCAACGGCGCCGGCCTCGCGATGGCGACGATGGACCTGGTCAAGCACTTCGGCGGCAATCCCGCGAACTTCTTGGACATCGGCGGGTCGTCGAGCCCCGACAAGGTGATCACCGCCATCCGGATCATCACGGGGGATCCCCACGTGAAGTCGATCCTCTTCAACATCTTCGGCGGGATCACCCGCTGCGACGACGTGGCGAACGGCCTGGTCCGCGCGCTCGACGTCACGAAGCTGAAGCTGCCGATCGTCGTCCGCTTGACCGGGACGAACGAGGAGCGCGCTCGCGAGATCCTGCGAGCGGTCCCGGGCGTGACCCCGGCGGAGACGATGGACGAGGCGGTGCAGCGCGCGGTCGAGCTGGCCGCCCGCGGGTGATCGGGAGGAGGGGGAGAGGATGAGCATCTTCATCGACGAGAAGTCCCGCGTCGTCGTCCAGGGAATCACCGGACGGGACGGAGCGTTCCATTCGCGCGCCATGAAGGCGTACGGCACGAAGGTCGTCGCCGGCGTCACTCCGGGCAAGGCCGGTGAGCGCGTCGACGACATCCCGGTCTTCCACACCGTCGCGGACGCGGTGCGCGAGACGGGGGCCGACACGTCGGTCCTCTACGTCCCGCCCGCCTTCGCGCCCGACGCGATCCTCGAGGCGGCGCACGCCGGCATCCGGCTCGTCGTCGCCATCACCGAGGGGATCCCGACGATCCAGATGATCTCCGTCTTCGAGGAGATCCGCCCGCTCGGCACGCGGGTCATCGGTCCGAACTGCCCCGGTCTCATCTCGCCTGGGAAGTGCAAGGTCGGAATCATGCCGGGCGAGATCCACATGCCCGGCCCGGTCGGCGTCGTCTCCCGAAGCGGGACCCTCACCTACGAGATGGTCTACCAGCTCACGCGCAACGGCATCGGGCAGTCGACGTGCATCGGAATCGGCGGCGATCCGATCATCGGCACGAACTTCATCGACTGTCTGTCGCGCTTCCAGGAGGATCCGGAGACGAAGGCGGTCGTGATGATCGGCGAGATCGGCGGCACCGCGGAGGAAGAGGCGGCCGAGTTCGTCCGCACGCGGATGAACAAGCCGGTCGTCGGGTTCATCGCCGGTCAGACCGCGCCTCCCGGCAAGCGGATGGGGCACGCCGGCGCGATCATCTCCGGCGGGAGCGGGACGGCGGCCGAGAAGATCAAGGTCCTCGGCGAAGCCGGGATCCCCGTCGCCAGGATCCCGTCCGAGGTCGGGCCGCTCATGAAGAAGGCGCTCGGCATGTAGCGGAACGCCGCCCGAAGGCTCTCGACCCTGGTCCTGGCTGGTTCCTTCCGGAGCAGGACGGAGGAAAGTGGGAGGAGTTCCGGCCCCTCGCGCCCGCGGGGGGCCGGAATCGATCGGCAACCCTTGAGGAGGACGGAGGAACGGTTTTGCAGCAGACCTTCATGATGATCAAGCCTGACGCGGTCAGGCGGAACCTGATCGGGGAGATCCTCTCCCGGGTGGAGAAGGCGGGCCTCGGGCTGCGCCGCCTGCGAATGGTCGCCCTTTCCGAGAGCCAGGCGAGAGAGTTCTACAAGGTGCACGAGGGCAAGCCGTTCCTCGACTCCCTCGTGGCCTTCATGGCGAGCGGACCGATCGTCGCCGCCGTCGTCGAGGGGGAGGATGCGATCCGGCGTCTCGCCGACGTCGTCGGGGCCACCGACCCGAAGAAGGCGGCCCCCGGGACGATCCGCGCCGATTTCGGCCTGAACATCGAGCAGAATTCGGTCCACCGCTCGGACGCGCCGGAGACGGCAGCCGCAGAGATCGCCTTCTTCGGCCTGGACCTCTCCCTGCGGTAGCCGGTAGACGAAGGGATGCGCCACACCGACCGTCACCCGTTCGAGGTCCCGCTCGCCACCCTGGTGGAGGGGGCGAACGACGTCTCGCTCGAGGCGACCGCCGAGGAGCTTGGGATCGGCGCCGAGGAAGCCCGGATCGAGGGGCCGGTCCGCCTGGAAGCGACGTTTTTCCGGTCGGATCAGAACGTCGAGATCCAGGGCATCCTCGTCTTCACCCTCCTCCAGGAGTGTGTCCGGTGCCTGGCCCCCGTCGAGAAGAGGATCGAGTCGGCATTCCGGCTCTATTGCGAGAAGAAGGGAGAGCGGGACCGCCGGTCGGAGTCCGAGATCGCGGAGGACGAGGGTCTGTTGTACCATGACGGCCGGGTCCTGAAGCTGGCGGAGGAGGTCCGGGAATCGGTCCTGCTCGAGGTGCCCTGGCACCCGCTCTGCCGTCCCGATTGCCAGGGGCTGTGTCCCCGTTGCGGCATGAATCGAAACGAAGGGGAGTGCGGGTGTCCGCCCGTTCGGCCCCATGGCCCCTGGGCCGATCTGCTGGAGAAGGCGGAGGGAAGACCTCCGCAGGACGACACGACCGAGAAGGAGTGATCCGATGGCTCTTCCGAAGAGGCGTCATTCGAAGACCCGCCGCGACAAGCGCCGGGCGAACTGGAAGCTCTCCCCGCCGACCGTGCAGCGTTGCCCGCATTGCGGCGCCGCGCGGCGGCCCCATCGGGTCTGCGCGAATCCCGAGTGCGGCTACTACGGCAGCGAAAAGGTGCTGGGCGACTAGTACGGCCACGCCTACGGGTTTGACCCTGGAGCCTGTTGCCGGCCCGATCCGCGTGGGCCTCGATGCGATGGGGGGGGACTCCGCCCCGATCGTGGAGGTCCGCGGCGCGATCGATGCGGCGCAGGAGTTTCCTGGCAGCATCCGTGTGGTCCTCGTCGGCAACGAGGAGAAGATCTTCCGCCGTCTGGACCGTCGAGAAGCCGAGTCGTTGGGGATCGAGGTCCACCACACGGCCGAGGAAATCTCGATGGCCGAGGGGGCCGCGTTCGCTTTCCGGCGCAAGCAGGATTCGAGCATCGTGGTCGCCGCCCGCCTGTTGAAGGAGGGGCGGATCGACGCGTTGGTGAGCGCCGGCAACACCGGCGCGGTGGCCACCTCGGCGTTGCTCTCGGTCGGGCGCATCCCCGGGATCCAGCGGCCGGCGATCGCCGCGCTCGTTCCCACGCCGACCGGCCATACGATCCTGCTCGACGTCGGCGCGAACTCCGTGTGCAAGCCGACCCATCTGTACCAATTCGCGCTCATGGGGAAGGTCTATGCGCAGCAGATCTTCCAGGTCCCGGAGCCGCGCGTCGCCCTGTTGAACATCGGCGAGGAGGACTCGAAGGGCTCCGATCTCGCCGTCCAGGCGTATCGCCTGCTGGCCGATGCCCGCCCGCATCTGAACTTCATCGGCAACGTCGAGGGGCGGGACATCCTCAAGGGAACGGCGGACGTGGTCGTCTGTGACGGGTTCACCGGCAACGTCATTCTCAAGTTCGCGGAGAGCGTGGTCGGGATGCTGATGTCCACGGTGCGCCGCGAGGTGGAGAAGAACCTGAAAATCCGCCTCGGGGCGCTGTTGCTGAAACCGGTCTTCCGCCGCCTCCGCGACAAGCTGAACTACGAGGAGTACGGCGGAGCTCCGCTGCTCGGGGTGAACGGTATCTGCGTCATCAGCCACGGCAGCTCGTCCCCGCTCGCCATCAAGAACGCGGTTCGCGTGGCGGCCGAATCGGCCCGCAAGCGGATCCACACTCAGATCAAAGAGGAACTCGATCGTGAGCAGAGAGATCGACAGGTCCTTGGTTAGGCCGGTCCGGATCGCCGGAACCGGCTCCAACGTTCCCGAGAACGTCCTCACCAACGCCGACATCGAGAGAATGGGGATCGACACGTCCGACGAGTGGATCGTCACGCGGACGGGAATCCGGGAGCGCCGGATCGCGCCTCCGGGACTGGCCGCCACCGACATCGGCTATCCCGCGGCGTTGGCCGCCCTCGAGGCGGCCGGGATCGGTCCGAAGGATCTGGACGGGATCATTTGCGCGACCGTGACTCCCGATCAGGTCTTCCCGTCGACCGGCTGCCTGCTGCAAGCGAAGCTCGGCGCTCCGCAGGCGTGGGCGTTCGACCTCTCCGCGGCCTGCTCCGGATTCCTCTATTCGCTCTCGGTCGGACAGGCGATGGTCGCCTCCCGCCAGGCGGACACGGTCCTGATCCTCGGAGTGGAGCTGCTCTCGCGCCTCACGAACTGGGACGATCGCACCACCTGCATCCTGCTTGCGGACGGAGCGGGCGCGGTCGTGCTGCGCCCGGGCGACGAGGATCATCGCATCCTCGCGCTTTCCCTCGGAGCGGACGGGACGAACGGGTCGCTCATCGAAATGCCGGCGGGGGGCAGCCGCATGCCGGCGAGCGTGGAGACGGTCCAGAACAAGCTGCACACGATCCACATGAAGGGCAACGAGGTGTTCAAGCTCGGCGTCCGCGGCATGGCGGACGTCTGCGTCAAGGTGCTCGAGATGGCGGGACGCCGGACCGACGAGATCGCGCTGCTCGTCCCGCATCAGGCCAATCTGCGGATCATCGAGGCGACGGCCAAGCGGCTGGAGATCCCGATGGAAAGGGTCTTCACCAACATCCAAAGGTATGGTAATACCTCGGCAGCCTCTGTCCCGCTGGCGCTCGACGAGGCCTGGAGGCAAGGCCGCCTGAAGGAAGGGGACCTCGTTCTCATGGTCGTGTTCGGTGGAGGACTTACCTGGGGCGCCGCCCTGGTGCACTGGTAGGCGAAGGGAGAGGGAGGGGATGACGACCGGCTTGCTCTTTCCGGGTCAGGGCGCCCAGTTCGTCGGGATGGGACGCGACCTGGTCGAGACCTTTCCGGCGGCTCGCGAGCGGTTCGAGAGAGCGGATCGGGTGCTCGACCTTCCGCTCTCGCGGATCTGCTTCGAAGGTCCGGAGGAGGAGCTCCGCCAGACGCGAAACACCCAGCCCGCGATCTTCGTCCACAGCATGGCGGCGCTCGCCGTCCTGGAGAGCGGCCGCTCCCTCGCCTTCGCCGCCGCGGCCGGCCACTCGCTCGGCGAGTACAGCGCGTACGTCGCTGCCGGATCGTTGCCGTTCGACGACGCCCTGCGTCTCGTCCGCAGGCGCGGCGAGCTGATGTACCAGGCCGGGATCGACCGGCCGGGGACGATGGCCGCCGTCCTCGGGCTCACGCCCGAAGCGCTTCGCGAAGCGATCTCCGGCATTGCGGGGATCGTCGTGCCTGCGAACCTGAACTCCCCGGGCCAAATCGTGATCTCGGGAGAGGTCGAGGCGGTCGGCGAAGCGATGCGGCTCTGCAAGGAAGCGGGGGCGAAGCGCGTGGTGCCGCTCGAAGTGAGCGGCGCGTTCCATTCCCCCTTGATGGAAGGGGCGGCGCGCGGACTCGAGGAGGCGCTCGCCCAGGTCTCGATCGCCCCGGCGCGCGTTCCGGTGTACGCGAACGCGTCGGCAGCGCCGGTTGTCGAGCCGGAAGACATCCGCAAGAGCCTAGCCCGCCAACTCCTCTCTCCGGTCCGCTGGGAAGAGACGATCCGCGCAATGCGCGCGGCGGGATGCGAGCGCTTTCTCGAGATCGGTCCCGGGCGCGTTCTGGGTGGGCTCGCCCGGTCCATCGATCGTTCCGTCTCCGCCCAATCGGTCGGGACGGTGGAAGAGATTGCCTCTTTCGACGAGGTGGCACGATGAGCGCAGGGGCGGAGACGCAGGCCCGGAGGGCGCTGGTCACCGGCGGGAGCCGCGGCATCGGCGCGGCGATCGCCGTGCGCCTCGCCCAGGACGGGATGGATGTCGTTCTCGTCGACCGTTCGGGACCCGACGACGGTCCGGTCGTGCAGCAGATCCGGAGCCTGGGCCGCCGGTGCCTTCACGTCGCCTGCGACGTGTCGGACGCATCGCAGGTGGAATCGATGGCCTCGCGAGTCATCGAGGAGATCGGGCCGATCCAGGTGCTCGTGAACAATGCGGGGATCACCCGCGACAACCTGTTCCTCCGGATGCAGCCGGGGGATTTCGACCTCGTGCTCGCGATCAATCTTCGCGGGGCGTTCCTCTGCGCGAGGACGTTCGCGAAAGGGATGATTCGCGAGCGCTGGGGTAGGATCGTGAACGTGACCTCGGTGGTCGGGCTGATGGGAAACAAGGGGCAGGCGAACTACGCGGCCGCCAAAGCCGGGTTGATCGGTTTGACCCGGTCGATGGCCAAGGAGCTCGCCGAGCGCGGTGTCACGGTCAACGCGGTCGCGCCCGGCTACATCGAGACCGCAATGACGGAGGTTCTTCCCGAGAGCGTGCAGACGGCGATGCGGGAACGAATCCCATTGGGTTGCTTCGGAACGCCGGAAGACGTCGCACATGCGGTGGCCTTCCTCGCCTCCGATGCCGCCCGGTACGTGACGGGGCAGGTCCTCGCCGTCGACGGCGGGATGTTGATGTCGTGATGGGGCAGGGCTGCCCCGGGAGGAAGAAGCGATGGAGAACTACGAACAGAAGATCCGGGACATCATCGTCGAGCAGCTCGGCGTCGCCCCGGAGAAGGTGACGCCCGAAGCCTCGTTCATCGACGACCTCGGCGCGGACTCTCTCGATACGGTCGAGCTGGTGATGGCGCTCGAGGAGGCGTTCGAGATCGAGATCCCGGACGAGGCGGCCGAGAAGATGGAGCGCGTGAAGGATGCGATCCAGTACCTGAAGGAGCATCTCGAGGCCAAGAGCTGAGCCCAGGGAGGCTGTTTTCGATGCCACATCGAGTCGTGATCACCGGAATGGGGGTCGTGTCCCCCGTCGGGTCTTCGGTCGCCACCTTCTGGAACTCGCTTCTGGAAGGCCGGGGCGGGATCGGACCGATCACGCGCTTCGACACCTCCGGCCACGACGTCCGCTTTGCCGGCCAGGTGCGCGACTTCCAGCCGGCCGACTACATGGAGGCGAAGGAGATCAAGAGGACCGATCCCTTCGTCCAATACGCGCTGGGCGCTGCCAGGCAGGCGTTCGACCAGTCCGGGCTCGTCCTCGACTCGCTCGATCCGCAGCGCTTCGGGGCTCTCGTCGGCTCGGGCATCGGAGGGATCGCGACGCTGGAAGCTCAGTACTCCACGCTTCTCCAGCGCGGCCCTTCTCGCGTCAGTCCGTTCTTCGTCCCGATGATGATCATCGACATGGCCTCCGGTCAGATCTCGATGCAGTACGGAGCGAAGGCGTCGAACTACGCCACCGTCTCCGCCTGCGCCTCGGGGGCGCACGCGATCGGCGAGGCGTACCGCCTCCTCAGGATCGGCGAGGTGGACGTCATGCTGACCGGCGGCAGCGAAGCTCCGATCACTCCGCTGGCGCTCGCCGGCTTCTCCAACATGAAGGCGCTCTCCACACGCAATGACGCTCCGGAGCTCGCAAGCCGCCCGTTCGACCGAGACCGGGACGGGTTCGTCATGGCGGAGGGAGCGGGCATTCTCGTTCTCGAGACCATCGAGCACGCCCGCGCGCGGGGTGCGAAGATCCTCGCGGAGATGGTCGGCTACGGCTCGACCGCCGACGCGTATCACATTACCCAGCCGGCTCCCGGTGGCGAGGGGGCGGCGAGAGCCATGCAGCTCGCGCTGGAGTCCGCCGGACTGAGCCCCGGCGAGGTCGACTACATCAACGCCCATGGAACGTCCACGCCGCTGAACGACAAGTACGAGACGATGGCGATCCGCGCGGTCTTCGGAGCGGATGCTTCGAAGCTCGCCGTCAGCTCCACGAAGTCGATGACAGGGCACCTGCTCGGGGCGGCGGGCGCTGTGGAGGCGATTGCCAGCGTGTTGGCCCTGGACACAGGAATCATTCCGCCGACCATCAACTACGAGAACCCCGACCCGGAGTGCGACCTCGACTACGTCCCCAATCAGGCGCGAAAGAAGCCACTTCATGTGGCGCTCTCCAACTCCCTGGGATTCGGGGGGCACAACGTGAGCCTCGCCTTCCGGAGGTACGAGGAGGGTTAGCCGGCAGTTCGCGGACCGGCCTGGATCTATGCTCTTTCCCTGGCTCGGGCGACGATCCTCGAGGGGCGTCCAGAGACCGAAGGCCGTAGAGGAAGCGATCGCTTCCTTCGAGCGGAAGACGGGCGTCCGGTTCCGCGATCGCGCCACGCTGCAGCAGGCGCTGACCCATCGGTCGTTCCTCGGCAGCAACGGTGGCGATCCCGTCCGCTCCAACGAACGGCTCGAATTCCTCGGTGACGCGGTGCTCGAGCTCGTCGTGATCGAGTACCTCTACCGGGTGTTCCCCCTCGATCGCGAAGGGGACCTGACGAAGAAGAAGTCGCTCCTTGTCAGCAAGGCGGTCCTCGCCGACCGGGCCGAAGCGCTGGGCCTCGGCGACTTCATCCTCCTCTCCGACAGCGAGCGGGATTCGGGCGGGCGCGAGCGCGCCTCCATCCTGGCCGACGCGTTCGAAGCGGTGATCGGAGCGATCTACCTCGACCGTGGAATCGCGGTCGTCCGGCAGTTCATCGAGGAGCGTCTGCTCTCGACCGCCGAGGCGATCCTGCACGACCGCGCCCGGCTCAATTTCAAGAGCCTCTTGCAGGAGTACGTCCAGGCGCGCCACAAGACCCATCCCCGCTACCGCGTGGTCACGGAGGTTGGCCCGGACCACCAGAAGCTCTTTACGATAGAGGTCTCGGTGCGCGGATCGCTGCTTGGGAGGGGGCAGGGCCGGAACAAGAAGGAGGCGGAGCAGAACGCCGCCGGAGACGCGCTCGGTCATCTTCACGCCGAGGAGAGCCGCATTCCCCTCTCGGATCTTCTGCAGCTCGGTCCCTCCCCGGCGAGTCCCGAAGGGGAAGACTCCGCAAAGGCCTGAGCGCGCCGCTCCCCGCTCCCGCAGCTTCTCCGGCGCGTCGCCCCTGCGGTCCGCCGCTCCTGCGCTTCCGCGCTACGCTGGCGGCGGGCCCGCCAGCCATCCCCGCCCAGCGCGCGGCTCGCTAGTGCAGGCGGAGGGAAAGCGTTCCGAGAATGCGGTTGTCGCTCTCCTCCTCGCGGAACAGCTCCGGCGCGCGGGTCTTGTCGGCCCGCGTGAATCCGCCGTGCATGTAGGCGAGGTCGAGCGTCACGAGATCGCCGAGCAGCATCCCGGCTCCCGCCGTCAAGTAGTGCCGGTCGGGATCGAAGCGGGCCTTTTCGTAGGACTGATTCACCACGTCGGTCAGGACGAGCTGATAGGGAAGGGGAAGATACGCATAGCCGGCGCGCAGGCGCAGCGGGAACTGGATCGGAAGGAGGACCTCCGCGCCGATGCGCAGGTCGAGCGTCTCTCGATAGGCATACTCACGGTCGCGGGTGCGGACCGGGCCCGCGAAGTCGATCTGCGTCCAGTCGACGTACGTCGCCTCGGCGGAGACGACGACGTTCTGCCGCGCGAGGGCGAGCCCCGCGCCGAGGCGGTAGGGAAGGTCGATCTCGTCGGTGAAATCGAACTGGTCGGGTTCCCCGTCGATCACGTCGTCGGCCGTCCCGGTGAAATCGAGATTCTCCGGGAGGTGGAGCACGAGTCCAAGGCGCATCCCGCGCGAGAAGGTCATGAGCGCTCCGATGCTCCCGGTCACCGCGTCGAAGTCGCTGTCGGTGATCTCGTGCCGGTTCGTGCGGAAGCCGTCGTCGGCGGCGTACCGGAAAGTGCGGTCACGGTAGCTCGATCCGCTGAGGATCGTTCCGGTCGCACCGAGCAGGAGGCCGCGGGCCGCCTCGAACGCCACCGTGGCGGCGTACGCGCCCATCCCTCCCTCCTCGAAGATCCCTTCCTCCTCGCTCAGGACCGCCCCTCCCGATCCGGCCTTCAGGAAGTCGGAGTCGAGGTTGCCGACCCGACCGTAGCTCAACCCGACGACGAGGCTGCCGCGATAGGTCTGGAAGGGATAGGCGAAGCCCACGTTCGAGAGGCGCGTCTTGCCGAAGTCGACCGTTTGCTCTTCGCCCAGATAGCGGATCGTGCGCTCGCCATCCTGCCTGGAGAAGCCGACCGCGAACTCGATCTGGCGCACGAGACCGAGCCCCGCGGGGTTCGAGAGGCCAGCCGCCTGATCGTCGGCCACCGCGATCGAGACCCCTCCCATGCCGGCGTAGCGCGCGGCGATCGGAGAGCGGAAGGTCAACGGGATCTCCGGTAGGGGAACCGGCTCCTGAGCGGGAGCCGGAGCAGTGGACAGAACCGAAGTGAGCGAGGCTGCGATGAGGACGAGCCCCATCCTCTTCGACGAGAAGGGGCGGCGGATCCGTCGGAGCACGGGTTCCTCCTTGCCGGTTTGCGGGTCAGCGCCTCCAGGGGCGGCGCTCGTCCTTCTTCTCCTTGTCTTTCTTGTCGTCGTCCTTGGAGCCGTCGTCGCGGCCGGGTTTGTCGTTGGGATCGTTCGGCCTGTCCTTCGTCGGATTGGACACGCCGCTTCCCTGGGTCGGCAGCGGAGCGTTGCTGCCACCCGCCCCTTCGCGGCTCCAGATCGTGCGGCCGCCGCTCACCGCGGGCGGAATGTCCGAACCCCCATCATGCGGGTAGTACCAATAGCTGTCGTACCACCACGGGGTCGCGTAGTAGCTCGCCCAGGCGGGCGGGTAGTAGCCGTACCAGCCGAGATCGTACGCGTAGGGATGGTAGAGGTTGGCATCGGCGTGGCAGTCGGCGCAGGAGAGCGGCTCGCCGGTTTCCGCCTGCGTCATGTCGACGGCGGCGGGATGGCGGAGAACCGTGTAGCAACCGGCGCCGCTCACGAGCGCGGCGACCAAGATCCAGGCGATGGCGGGAAGCCGGTTCATGGGACGATCCGCTCCTTTCGGGTGTTCGCTATCCGCAGTATAGGTAGCCGCGGAATTCCGTGTCAAAGGTACCTATGTCTTTTCCATGTGTTAGCATCGACACTTCAGGGAGAAAGGAGTTCCCTTGCCGCGTTGGTTCGCCCCGTTTCTTCTCGTAGCGCTTTTCGCGATGCCGGGCCGAGCAGCGGATTCCGGAGAGGCACTGGAGCATTACGTGCAAGGGATGGCCCACGCCGAGCAGGGAGATCTGCCCTCCGCCATCGACGAGCTGCGAGCGGCAGCCGCTCTCGATAGCGCCGCTGGCGACATCCAGCGAGAGCTGGCGCGGGTCTTGCTCCAGGCTGGTCGCGCCAGCGAAGCGGTCTCCGTCGCTTCCCGCGCGCGTTCTCTCTCCCCAGAGGACACCGAAGCGCTCTGGCTCCTCGGCGAGGCTTTGAGCCGGTCCGGCCGCCGTGAAGAGGGAATCGAGGCGCTCCGGGAGGCGCGCGGCCGGGAGCCGGACGACCGGCGCTACCTGAACTCCCTCCTGCTCGCTCTGGAGATCGCCGGCAAGACGGAGGAGGCGCTCGACCTCCTCCTTCCGGAGAAGGGCGGCGTCGACCCGGACGTGCCGCCCCTTCTCCTTCGCCGGGGGATTCTGCGCGCCCGGCTCGGCCAGTTCGACGAAGCGCTCGAAGACCTGGTCCGCGCGGAGGAGGCAGCTCCGGGATTGCCCGGCGCCATCGATCCGATCCTCGCCCTCGCATGGAAGCTCGGCCCTTCTCCCTCCACCGCCGGCGCCCTCGAGCGTGTGCTCGCTGCCGATCCATCCTCGACGCAGATACGCCGAGAGCTGGCGCGTATCCTCGTCTCGATCGGCCGGCAGGCGGAGGCGCAGCCGCTCCTCGAGCGACTTCGCCAGGAAGTGCCCGACGACGCTTCGATCCCGATGCAGCTCGGCGTCATTCATTTCTCGCAGGAGCGGATCCCCGAGGCGATCTCCTGCTTCCGTCAGGCCCGCGCTCTCGATCCCCATCTCGCCGACTCCGGGGAGTGGTTGTGGCGCGCGTATCTGCGCGCGGACAGCTTGCAGGCGGCTCTCTCGGTGGCCGACGAGCTGGCGCGCGAGAACCCGAAGGACGACGCCCCGCTCCGCTATCGCGCCGCCACCCTCGCACAGCTCGACCGCCCGGAAGAGGCGTTGCAGTCGCTCGAGCAGGTCCATGCTCGCAATCCTGACGACCGGGAAGCGCGACTGCTCTCGGCCGGCATTCTCCTCGACCTCGGGAGGCCGGAGGAGGCGCGCAAGCATCTCGAGCAGATCCTCCGGATGCACCCCGATGACCGCGAGGTCCTCTTCGAGCTGGGTCGCATCGACGAGACCGCGGGTCGCTACGAGGACGCCGTCACCTGGTTCGCCCGATTGCTCGAGAGTCACCCGGGAGACGCGAGCGTGCTCAACTATGCCGGCTACCTGTGCGCGGATCAGGGGATCCGGCTGGACCAGGCGCTGGAGTGGACACGGCAGGCGGTCTCGCTCGATCCCGGCAACGCCGCCTACCTGGACAGCTACGGCTGGGCGCTCTTCCGCCTCGGCAGGATCGGCGAGGCGATCGAGCAACTGCAGCGGGCCAGCCAACTGGACCCCCGGGAGGCGGAGATCCGCATCCACCTCGCCCGGGCACTGCATGCGGGCGACCGGGCCGAGGAGGGGCGCCAGATCCTGCGGGACCTGCTCCGGGACCAGCCGGACGACCGGAGGGCGAGGGAACTCCTGCAAGTCTGGGAGGATAGGCGGTCCGGCGGGGGGAACCCTCGATAGGGCCCGGGGTAGTGTCCCCGAGAACGGGAGAAGGAATGGCATCTGGCGATGACCGCCAACCCGTTACCGATCCCTCTGGTCTCCCCGATGAAGAATTGATGGAGGAGATCGTCCGGGGTTCGGAAGCGGCGTTCGCGGCCCTTGTGCAGAGGTACCAGAACCGGATCATCAATCTGGTGAGTCGATTCATCGGGGACCGAGACCGGGCCCAGGAGATCGCCCAGGAAACATTCCTTCGTGTATTCATTCATCGGGAGAGGTACCGGCCGAGCGGGAAGTTCAGCACGTGGCTCTACACCATCGCCATGAATCTCGCGAAGAACGAGATCCGACGGAGGGTCCGAGCCCGGGGAGTCGTCTCCCTCGACAAGCTTCTGGAGGCGACCGGCGACTCGGGAGCCTTCGTGGCCGATCCTGGTCCCGGCCCGGAGCGCCTCTACCGCCGCCGGGACGTCGAAGCGAAGGTCGCCGCGGCTGTAGCCAACCTGCCCAAGAAGTTCCGAGAGGTGATCGTCTTGCGCGACATCCAGCAGCTCTCCTATGAGGAGATCGCCGAGGTGCTGAAGATCCCTGGAGGGACGGTTCGGTCCCGCATCAATCGCGCTCGCATGGCGTTGAAAGAGCTCATGGACACTTCCGTTGAGGGCACCGCCGATGAACTGTAAGTGCGCCAGGAATCTCTTCTCCCCCCGTCTCGATGGCCAGCTCGACTACCGCGAGCAGCATCGCTTGTCGGAGCATCTCGAATCGTGCGCCACCTGCGCGGCCGAGTTCCGCAAGTTCGAGCGGACCGTCGGCCTCGTCCGAACGCTTCCCGAGGAGCAGGCTCCGCCCGAGTTCCTGCACGACGTGCTCGAGAGGGTTCGAGAGGCCCGGCGGGTCCCCGTCCCGGTCGAGGAGCCTGGCCTGTGGGAGAGACTGCGAGCCGGACTCGTCACACTCGGATGGTCGCCGCGCGTGGCGGTCGCCGCTTTGAGCTTCGGGCTCGTCGTCGGAATCGGGGGAAGCGTTCTGCTCCTTCGCTCCTCGACTCCGGGAGTGGGAAGCCCTTCGGTGGCGGTCTCGCAGCAGCAGATCGCTCCATCCGGTTCGGCTCCCGGCGGCCAGTCGAGCTTCGCCTCCTCTCCAGTTTCCGCGCCCGCTCCCTCCGGTCCGTTCGAGGATCTCGTCCAGGAGATGCTGCGGCGGGCCGAGTCCCAGCAAGATGCCGCCGCATCCGACACGGTCGTTGCGCCGCAGCCGGACTGGGGACAGGATCGCGGTCTGAGCGGAGTCGGCAGACAGGTCAACACGGGAGGATCGCCCGCACCGGAGTCGAACCGGAGCCAGAATCGTGAGGGTCGTGTCTACATTGTGTTCTAGGAAAGGACGCTCGCGGCCGCTCGCCGCCTGCCTGTTCCTGCTCGTCCTCACCCTTCCCGACGCTCTGCCCTCGGCCGCCGGGCCGCTGCGCGAGCGCCTCGACTCGATCCTGCAGGGAGCGAAGAGTGGAATCGTGCGGGTCGACGTCCGCCGTCCCTGGATTCCGGAATCCGCGAGCCCTCATGCGGCTTCGGAGCGCGCGCTCGCGGTGCGCAGGATTCGAGGCAACGGACTGCTCTGGGACCAGGCGGGCCACGTCATCACCGTCGCGGATCTCGCGCAGCCCGGCGATACGATCCGTATCTTCGGGCCGGACGGGCAGCCCCATCCCGCGCGTTTCATCGGACAGGATCCCGTCTCTGGGCTGAGTCTCGTGCAGATCGCGCAAGGTTTGCCCGCGCGACCGGCCGAACGCGGGGACTCGCGCAGCCTGCTCGAGCAGAACTGGGTCATGACCCTCGGATTCCTCCCCGAGGACGGCGAGGAGCATCTGACGGTGACGAAGGTCTCGGGCGGCACGCATGAGGGGGATATCTGGAAGGCGCGCTTGGAGGTCGCCGGCGATCCGGCTCTGGCGGGCGGAGGGGTGCTCGACGAGGAAGGACGCCTGATCGGGATGCTCCTCGGGCAAGGCCGGGAGACGATCCTCTTGCACTCGAAGGATCGCACCCGGTCGATCGAGTATCCGCTCGAATGCACCGGGCCGACGGAGGCCGGGTGGATCCTCCCAGTCGATCTGATCGAGTCGGTGGCGGACGGGCTGATCGACGCGGGCGACGAGGGGCAAGGGTTCCTGGGCGTCAGCGTCGAGATCCCGCGACAGGAGGCCGCCGCCTCTCGGTCCGCATCTTCATCCTCCGGCCTGCTCGTCTCGCGCGTGCTCGCGGGAAGTCCCGCCCAGCGCTGCGGGATCCTCCCTGGCGATCGCATCACCGGGCTCAACGGCCAGCCCGTCACGGACTGGAACGCGCTGACTCAGGCGGTCGCTGCACGGGGGCCCGGCGAGACGATCGAGATCGATCTCCAGCGCAACGGAAAGAGGATCTCGATGCCCGTGCGGCTCGAGGACCGCGCTCACGTGATCTGGCGAGAGCGGCAGCGGATGCTCGCCGGCGGACGGGAGAAGAGGCTCCGCGGCCAGATCGAGCAGCTCACCCACCAGCTCGAACTTCTACGGCATCAGCTCCAGGGACAGTGATCGCGCTCGCGACGGCCGCGTGCCGCGCTGCCGCCGCCTGAGCGCGGCAGCGAGGGTTCGACCGCGCCTGGACCTCCGGCCGGACCGATGCTACCGTCCCTCCATGTTGCTACGCGATCGGCCGGACGTGATTGGCCGCTGCGTCGTGCCACGGATCTGCTCGGGCGCGAGTCGCTGAGCGAGTCCGATGCCTCGCTCGATTCTCGTGCAGGTGGGCGCGCGCCCCTACAGGGTCCTGATCGACTCGATCGAATCCTGGCGGAGCGCACCCCCCGAGGAGTTGGAGGCGTTTCGCGAGCGGCGCGCCGTCCTCGTCACCGATCGCCACGTGGCCGCGCATTGGCTCCCCGCCGGTCTCTCTCTGCTCGAAGGGATGGGGCTCCATCCTTCGGTGGTCGAGCTGCCTCCCGGCGAGTCCACGAAGCAGATGTCCTCCCTGACCCAGCTTTACGACGCGTTCCTCGCCGCGGGTCTCCGGCGCGACGGTCTGGTGATCGCGCTGGGCGGGGGGGTGATCGGCGATCTGGCGGGCTGCGCGGCCGCGACGTGGATGCGCGGTGTCTCCTTCCTGCAGGTGCCCACGACGCTGCTCGCCATGGCGGACGCGAGCGTCGGGGGAAAGGTGGGGATCGACTACGGCGGGGCGAAGAACCTGATCGGCGCCTTTCATCAACCGGTCCTCGTGCTCGCGGCTCCGGAGACGCTCTCCACGTTGCCGGACGAGGAGCTGGCGAACGGGCTGGCCGAGGTCGTCAAGGCGGCGATGATCGCGGATGGGGAACTTTACCACCTGCTGGAGACGCGGGATGTGCCGATCTGGAGGAGGGAGCCGGTGGTGTTGGAAAAGTTGCTGCAGCGGTCGATCCAGGTGAAGGCCCGCATCGTCACGGCGGATGAGCGGGAGCAGGGAGAACGCCGCAAGCTCAACCTCGGCCACACGATCGGCCATGCTCTGGAGGCCGCGACCGGCTTCAAGACATACCGTCATGGGGAAGCGGTGGCGATTGGTCTCATCGCCGCCTGCCGTCTCTCGCAGATGCTCGGTCTCTGCGGGGCTTCCGTCCTCGAGAGCGTGGAACGACTGCTGGAGCGCCATCGCCTTCCGATCCGAGCGTCCGGGCTCGAGTGGGAGCGGATCGAACCTTGGCTCCATCTGGACAAGAAGGCCGGGGAGGAGGGCTGGACCTTCGTGTTGACAGCCGGGATCGGCGATGTTACGGTCCGGCCGCGAGTTCCGGAAGGCCTCGTTCGTGAGGCGACGGAATACGTGCTGGCCTGAACGATGCACCCGATCCTGGTCCTCAACGGCCCGAACCTGAACCTGCTCGGATCACGGGAGCCGAAGGTCTACGGTTCGATGACGCTGGCGCAGCTCGAGGGGGAGGTCCGCGAGGAAGCCCGTTCCCTGGGTGTCCCCGTGGAGTTCTTCCAGAGCAATTCCGAAGGAGCGCTGATCGACCGCATCCATGAGGCGCGAGGCCGGGTCCGGGGAGCGGTCCTGAATCCCGGCGGCCTGACCCACACGAGCATCGCCCTGCGCGACGCGGTCGCTTCGGTCGATTACCCGGTCCTCGAGGTGCATCTGTCCCATACTCTCGCGCGGGAGCCGTTCCGGCGCCGGGACCTCGTCGGTCCTGTGTGCCGGGGGGTGATCCTGGGTCTCGGGGCGGTCGGGTACCGGCTCGCGCTGCGTGGCCTGGTCGAGCTGACCGCGGCCGGCCGCGAAGAGCCGTAGGGAGGAAGAGGGGATGCGAGTCGAAGAGATCCGGCGCTTGATCAAGCTGGTGGAGGAGAGCCAGATCCACGAGCTGGAGGTGCGGCGTTGGTGGAACCGCGTCCGCATCACCAAGGACGCCGGCAATCACCAGGCGGCCGTGATCCACGTCCCGCCGGCGGCGCCCGCTCCGGCCGCCGGACGTGCGGCGGAGCCGGGGCCCGCGGCGCCTGCAGCCGCACCGCCGGCCGCCTCCGAGCCGGCCGAGGAGCCCGGGCTCGTTCCGATCCGCTCGCCGATGGTCGGGACCTTCTACCGCGCCCCCTCACCCACGTCGCCGCCCTACGTCGACGTGAATCAGAAGATCGCCATCGGCCAGGTCGTCTGCATCGTCGAAGCGATGAAGCTGATGAACGAGATCGAGTCGGAGGTCGCGGGCACGATCGCCAAGATCCCCGTGCAGAACGGACAACCGGTCGAGTTCAATCAGGTGCTCTTCCTGGTTCGGCCCGACTGATCGGAGGACCGATGGACTTCCGCAAGCTCCTCGAGGCGATGATCGAGCAGGGGGCGTCCGACCTGCACCTGAAGGTCGGAAGTCCTCCGGTGCTTCGCATCGATGGCAATCTGCTCGCTCTCGATCTGCCGCCCGTTTCCGGAAAAGAGATGGAGGAAGCCGCGGAACAGGTCCTGACGCCGGCGCAGAAGGAGGAGTTCGCCCGCGAGCGGGAGATCGACTTCGGTTTCGGCGCGGCCGGGCTCGCCCGGTTCCGCTCGAACCTCTACTACCAGCGCGGCACGATCGCCATGGCCCTGCGCCACGTTCCGCTCGGCGTTCCGGCGATCGAGGACTTGAATCTCCCTCCGATCGTCGAGCAGCTCGCCTTGCGCCCACGCGGCCTCGTGCTCGTCACCGGCACTGTGGGAAGCGGCAAGAGCACGACGCTCGCTGCCATGATCGATTCGATCAACCGCCGGCTCTCCCGCAACATCGTGACGATCGAGGACCCGATCGAGTTCCTCCACCGTGACGACAAGAGCCTGATCAGCCAGAGGGAGGTCGGTCTGGACACCGGCTCCTTCAGCGACGCCCTCCGCCACATTCTTCGGCAGGATCCCGACGTGATCCTGCTCGGCGAGATCCGGGACCGCGACACGATGTCGATCGGTCTGATGGCGGCCGACACGGGCCACCTCGTTCTCTCGACGCTCCACACCGTGGACGCGGCGCAGACGGTCAACCGGATCATCTCCTTCTATCCGCCGCACCAGCATGACGAGGTTCGCTATCTGCTCGCGACGACCCTGCAGGCGGTGATCAGCCTCCGCCTGATCCCCCGGGCTTCCGGCAAAGGCCGCGTCCCCGCGGTCGAGGTGATGATCAACACGCCGACGATCCAGGAGTACCTTCTCGACGCCGAAAAGACGCTGCTCATCAAGGCCGCGATTCACGAGGGGACCACGCAGTATGCGATGCAGACCTTCGACCAGTCCTTGATGAAGCTGTATCGTGAAGGCCTGATCACCCTCGAGGAGGCGATCCACGCATCCTCCAGTCCCACCGAATTCGAGCTCCGCATCCGGGGAATCCACTCCTCGAGCGATGCCAAGTGGGCCGCGTTCGAGGGGCCGGAACGGGAAGCGCCGGAGTCGGGACCGGACGCTTCGAAGCCTCCCGGAATGGTGCGTTTCTGAGATCGAGGGGACGGCGCCCGACTCGCGGCCCGGCCCCGGAAGGGATCCATGTTCAAGAAGGTTCTCGTCGCCAACCGAGGCGAGATCGCCCTGCGCGTACTGCGTGCCTGCCGCGAGATGGGGATCGCGACCGTCGCCGTCTTTTCCGAAGCGGACGCCGATTCTCTCTACGTGAAGGCGGCCGACGAGGCGGTCTGCATCGGTCCGCCGCGCAGCCGGGAGAGCTATCTCCATCTTCCGCGCATCCTCTCGGCCGTCGTGATCACCAACGCCGACGCGGTCCATCCCGGGTACGGCTTCCTCGCCGAGAACGCCCAGTTCGCCGAAGCCTGCGAGTCGAGCGGCATCACCTTCATCGGCCCTCCCTCCTCGGTCATCCGGACGATGGGGGACAAGGCGATCGCCAAGGAGAAGATGCGCGCGGCCGGCGTGCCGGTGCTGCCGGGAAGCGTCGGAGTGCTCGAGGACCCGTCGGAAGCGGCCGCGATCGCCGAACGGACCGGGTTCCCGGTGATCCTCAAGGCGAAGGCGGGAGGCGGGGGCAAGGGAATGCGGATCGTCCGCTCGCAGGAGGAGTTGGAGCGGCTCTTCACGACCGCCCGCTCCGAAGCGGAGGCGGCCTTCGCGGACGGAGCTCTCTATCTCGAGAAGTACCTGGAGAAGCCCCGGCACATCGAGATCCAGATCGTGGCGGACAAGCATGGCAACGTGCTGCACCTCGGAGAGCGCGACTGCTCGATCCAGCGGAGGCATCAGAAGCTGATCGAGGAGTCTCCAAGCCCCGCCCTCGACGAGGCGATGCGCGCCCATCTCGGGGCGACGGCCGTGCGCGGCGCCGCAGCGGTCGGCTACCAGAGCCTCGGAACGATCGAGTTCCTCTTCGAAGAGGCGACCGGCGAGTTCTACTTCATGGAGATGAACACGCGACTGCAGGTGGAGCATCCGGTGACCGAGCTGGTGACCCGGCTCGATCTGGTGGAGATGCAGATCCGGATCGCGGCCGGCGAGCCTCTCGCGCTCCGCCAGGAGCAGGTGCGGATGCAAGGGCACGCGATCGAGTGCCGGATCAACGCCGAGGATCCTGCCCAGGACTTTCGCCCCTGCCCCGGCCTCGTCCGCACGTTCCATCTCTCCGGTGGCCCCGGAGTGCGGATCGACAGCAACATCCTCCCCGGCTCGACGATCCCGCCCTACTACGATTCGATGGTCGCGAAGCTGATCGTCCACGCGTCGGACCGCCCGCGCGCGATTGCGCGGATGGAACGCGCTCTCGGCGAGGCGCAGGTGGAGGGGATCGAGACGACGATCCCGTTCCATCGCGAGGTGCTGAAGCACCCCGACTTCCGGACCGGACGCTACGACACCGGTTTCATCGCCCGCATGCAGGGAGCGCGCGAGGAGGAGGCGCGACGGGCGGCCGAGGCTCCGGCTCCCGAAACGCCGGGGCCGGCCGTGGGCGACGAAGTGCCGGGAAATGCGCCCGGGCCGGCTTTGCGCCCGTGAGGCGATCGGGCGCTATCGCGTGACCTTCCAGAAGAAGAAGGAACCGAGTCCGCCGAAGAGGATGTTCCCCAGCCAGGCCGCGACGATCGGCGGGACCGTCTCGTTGTAGCCGAGCGCCTGTCCCGCGCGGAGCATCGCATAGTAGGCGAACCCCACGAAGACGGTCGCCCCGATGCCGAGCGCCACGCTCCCTCCTCGCACGATGCGCAGCGACAGCGAGGCGCCGAGCAGGACCATGATCACCGTCGCGAGCGGGAACGACACGCGCAGCTGGTAGTCGACGCGGATCTTGACGTCGCGCCCTCCGCTCGATCGGATGCGGTCGGCGTACGCGCGCAGCTCCCGCATGTTCATCTCGAAGAGGCTCTCCTCCGGCCGGAGGAAGTCGCGGGGCTTCTCCGGGAGGCTCGACGTGCCATAGTTGCGGAAGCGGATCGTCGTTTCGCTCGAGTCGCCGAAGGCGCGAAGCGTCCCCTTCTCGAAACGCCAGAGACCGTCGCGATAGCGCGCTGCCTCCGCGTCGATCCTCCGCCGGATCCCGTTCTCCGCCAGGCTCTGGACCGACACGTTCCGCAGGCTCCCCGTGGCGCCGTCGAAGAACTCGATCGTGTAGAGGTTGCCGCCCCGTCCCAGGTAGCGGATGTTCATCCTTCCCGCCGTTTCGAGCGGCTCCTGCCCCTTGATATCCACGCGCAGGATCTTCTGCTGCTGGCGGTACGCTTGGGGGACGATCCATTCGCCAAGCCCGTAGTCGAAGCCGGCGATCAACAATGCGGCGGCAAGGAGCGGCGTCGCGATCCGGAGCGGCGAGATCCCGGCGCCCTGCATGGCGGTCAGCTCGTTGAAGCGGCGCATCTGACCGAGCGAGAGGATCGATCCGAGCAGGACGGCGAGCGGCACGATCTGGATGAGGAGGACCGGCACGTTCCAGGCGTAGTAGCGAACGACGGTGCTGAACCCCGCCTTGTTGTCGACGAACGTGTCGATCTTCTCGAAGAGGTCGACGATCACGAAGATCCCGACGAAGAGCAGGACGCCCATCAGGCTGTAGAGAAGAAAGTCGTGCAGCAGGTACCGATCGAGCTTCTTCATTGCCGCCGCACCTTGCGCGATGCGGAAACCGCAAAGCCGGTCGTGGCGACCCGCACCGTCTCACGGAGGCCCAGGCCGCCGAGGACGAAGTTCGGAATCCACATGGCGAGCCAGGGGGAGAGCAGGCCACGATCGGCGAGCTGCTCGCCTCCGATCAGGCAGAGGTAATAGAAGAGGAAGAAGGCGACGGAGAGGAATCCGACCGCCAGCCCCCCGCGGCGGGCCCGCATGCCGAGCGGCGCGCCGACCAGCACGAAGACGAGGCAGGCGAACGGGATCGAGAACTTCTTCTGGATCTCGACTCGAAAGGAGTCGATCCGCTTCTCCACCGACTCCCTCTGGAGCACGCGCATCCGCAGCTCCTCGATCTGGCGCCTCAGCTCCGGATCGAGGTCCTCGGCCGGCGCCGGCGGCGGTCGGCGCCCGCCGAAGAGGGCGGCGAGGGGGGCGAGGATCTTCGTGATCCCCTTCGGCTGCCGCTCCTCGGGCGAGAGCGGAGGAAGCTGCTCCGGGCTGGAGACCCCGAGGGCCGAGAGCGACGAATCGACCTGGGCCTCGTAGCTGTCACGCTCCTCCTCGAGCCGGCGAATCTCCTGTCGCATCGCTCCGACCGACATCTCGCGCTGGCCGCGACCGCGCCGGACCCCCTGCAACGCGTCCGATGCGCCCTGGAGCTGCATCGTCTGCTCCTCGAAGGCGAGGCGGCGGTAGCGTGCCTCCCGGGCGTCGGGGTCCAGCTCGTGGATCTCCCCGTTGCGGAGGGTCAGGACGAGCGTCGAGGTGCCGGGGACGAAGGAGAGATCTCCCTCCTTTGCGACGATGGTGCGCGGAAACCGCCGGTTCTCCGACGCGTCGACGATCAGCACGTCCTTCATCTCGCCGGTGCGGTCGTTCAGGCGGCCGATGAAGAGGTCATACCCCTCGAACTCGTCGAGGAACACCCCCTCGCGGATTTGCGCGGTCGGTCGCACCCGGTGGATCTGCGCCACGAGGTTCGCGAAGGCGTGGTTCGACTCGGGCAGGACATAGTTGTTGAATGCCGTGAGCCCGACGGCGATCGTTCCCGCCATGAGGAAGGAAGGGACCATCGCGGCGATCAGGTTGATGCCGCTCGCCCGCATCGCTGTGATCTCGTTGTCCTGGCTCATCTGGCCGTAGGCCATCAGGACGGCGACGAGCACCCCGCAGGGGACGGAGAGCGCCACCATCCAGCCGAGGCCGAGGACGAAGAGCTTCGAGACGGTCCAGATGGAGATGCCTTTGCCGAGGAACAGGTTCAGGTAGTCGAGAAGGAAGTCCAGGGTGAGGAGGAACGTGACGACGGAGAATCCCAGGAGGAACGGTTTGACGAGCTGCCGAGCGATGTACCGCGAGAGGATCCCGAACGGGACCAGGCGGCGTCTTGACGCCAAACGACCCTCCGTGTGTAATCCGATGGACCCCTGCCCCATCGGGGCCGGGACCCTGAGTGTCAGGGCCGGAGTATAACCGCCCCGGAAGAGGTGGGGAGGCGCCCCGTCTGCTCTCGAAACCATCACCATCATGAGCGTTTCGTGTTCCGTCGCAAGGCCTGGCCAGCCCTGATCCTCCTCTGGACGACGGTTTTCGTCGTCTTCGCGCCGCCTCTTCACGGAGAGGGGGAGGACGCGTACGTCGGGCTATGGGATCGAGCCGCCCGGTCGAGCTTCGACGACGATCCGCTCCTCTACCGCCTCGCCTCCCGCTACCGCGCGCGGGCCGTCCTGCGCCGCTCCGGCGAGCTTCCAGAGAATCTGCGGGCGCGGGAGGACTCGCTGGGCGTCAGTTCGGAGTACCTGGAGGACTTCATCTTCCTCCAGGACAGCCTCGGCCTTGGCTGGCTCCCTCCCGCGAACCTGAAGAGACGGGAGCAGCGCGAGCTCGTCACCCGCCAGGTCTCCGTCCAGCTCGATTCCTCCCGGGTGCTCGAGACCTACTCGGCCGGCGGCGTGCCGGTCCGCACCCCGGTCTGGCAGGACATGGGGGCGTACGTGGACGGCATGACCCGGCGCGCCTTCCGTAACCTCTGGGTCGCCGAGGCGGAGCGCGGGATCCAGCTGAAGGACCCCAACGCGAAAACCTCCGGCGGCCTGATCAGCTTGAATCTCCCGGTCGAGATGCCGGGCGCGATCTCGAGCATCGTCGGGAAAGGGGCGCCGAACCTCACGGTCTCGGGGAGCGAGCGGATCTCCTTCAGCGGGACCAGCCGTTGGTACCCGGACCGCCCCGTCACCGAGTTCCAGCGATCCCAGTCGAAGTTCCCGCAGCTCGACATGAAGCAGGAACTGAACCTGTTGCTGACGGGATCGATCGGCGACAAGGTCTCGGTCGACGTCGATCAGTCGAGCGAGGCGACGACGCCGCTCGCGAACCGCATCAAGATCCACTACAAAGGCTACCAGGACGAGGTGCTCCAGTCGGTCGATCTCGGCAACACGAGCCTCTCGCTCCCCGGCACGCAGTACGCCTCCTATAGCGGGAAGGTCGAGGGCCTGTTCGGCATCAACGCCCTGGCGCAGGTCGGCGACGTCGAGATGCGCGGAATCCTGAGCAAGCAGGAAGGGAAGACCGACAGCCGCAGCCTGACGCGCAACGCCGAGACCCGCACCTTCTCGATCCAGGACTACCAGTACGTGCAGGGAAAGTTCTTCTTCCTGACCGAGCCGGACGGCCCTCCACTCTCCGATCTCGACGTGACGAGCGTCGAGGTCTGGATCGACGACCGCGACGGACGGAACAACCTCGAGCAGCTGACAGTCCCGGGATACGTGACCCTTTCCGGAAACCCGCAGACGGTCCACGAGGAGGCGAACGCGACGGGAGAGTGGAACCGCCTGCTTTCCGGCACCGACTACGTGATCCAGCTCGACGTCTATACCGGCTATCCGGTGCTGATCCTCGACGACGGCCAGATCCTCGATCCCCAGATGTCGAAGGCGATCGGCGTCACCTACAAGACCACGGGCGGGCGGCAGATCGGCGGCCCGGTCCCCGGCGCTCCGGACAGCCTGGTCTTGAAGCTGATTCGTCCCGCCGAGGGGATGGGGGGGACGAACCCACGGGATCTCACTCAGGGGGTCTTCGCCGACGCGAGGAAGCTCGAGCTGCGCAACATCTACGATCTCGGCTCGAACCTCTCGCCCGAAGGTCTGAGCGTGGCGATCCGGCGCAAGAAGACAACAGGAGGAGTCACCAACCCGGACCGGATCGGCGACAAGACGTTTCTCGAGATCCTGGGGCTCGACCTGTACACGGAAGTGGGAGAGAACCAGGCCCCTGGGCCCGACGGACAGATCGACAAGGCCAGGCTCGACACGCAGAGCGGCTATGTGATGTTCTGCGAGCTGCAGCCCTTCGCCCCGCTGCCGATCGACGAGGCCCGCTGCCTCGCCGATCGCCCGATGGAGCTTCCGGCGGAGTACCAGGTGCCCGGCCTCTACATCCGCAATGACTTCACCGCCGTGGCCGACACCCTGTCGCAGTATTCGTTCGAGGTCACGGCCCGTACCTCCGTCTCCGAGATCGCTCTGAACGCGTTCAACCTTCTTCAGGGCTCCGAAACGGTCACCGCCGGCGGGCGCACCCTCCAGCGCGACAAGGACTACACGATCGACTACGACATGGGCGTCGTGCGGATTCTGGACGCCGCCGACGTCCGTGACACCGACGAGATCCGGGTGAGCTACAGCTACCTGCCGTTTGGGGGAGGCGGGCAGAAGACGCTCGCCGGCAGCGCGCTCAGCTACAAGTCGCAGGACAACAAGCTCGGCTTCTCGACCACGTGGGTCTACGAGAGCAAGGGGGCGCCCGGCATCGAGGGCCGGCGCCCGCGTCTCGGCCAGGAGCCGACGCGGACGGTCGTCGGCGAGTTCGCGACGAGCTACAAGACTCCTTCCTGGCTGATCGGCTCCCTCGTCGACGGGCTTCCCGGCGTCCGCACACGCGATCCCGGCTCGATCGCGATCGACGCGGGCATGGGAGTCTCCCTGCCCAACCCGAACGTTCGCGGCGAGCTGTACGTCGACGACTTCGAGGGGGCGAAGGACCTCAACTCGATCTCGATGAACCGAACCGCATGGCTCCCGTCGGCAGTCCCCGATTCGGTGCCGGGGCTCTCGCAGGTGGAGAAGGTGCAGAGGCGCGGAGAGGCGTGGTGGTACTCGCCGAGAGCCGCCGTGAAGCAGGGCGACCTGCAGCCGACGCTCGAGAGCCGGGGCGGACTCGCCGACACCGAGAAGGATGACAACCGCTCGATCCTCGAGCTGCACTTCTTCCCCAACGGCGCGACCGAGGAGGAACGGCGGCGATCGTGGTTCTCGCTCGTCCAGCCGCTTTCGCAGCGCTCCACGATCGATCTCTCCCGCGCGCAATTCCTCGACATCTGGGTGAACGACTTCATCCCCTACGAGCGGCGCGAGGAGCGGACCGGCCGGCTCCACCTCGAGCTCGGCACCGTGTCGGAGGACGCGATCTGGAATCGCGTGCGGCCCGAGGAGCTGGGCCCGAACAGCTTCACCCTCCCGAACCACGAGCTCGATACCGAAGACGTGAACAAGGACGGGCAGCTCGACTCGCCGGGCTCGGGGACGGGGGAGGACGTCGGTCTCGACAATCTCCCGAACGCGCAGGAGGGCAGCGGTGACGATCCGGCCTACGACGACTGGGCGTTTCAGGAGACGCAGGAGGAGGCGGATCGGGCCGAGCCTTCCGAGGATCCCGGCCGGACCCAGCGCTACGCCCGGATCAACGGAACGGAAGGCAACGGCCGGCTCGACTCCGAGGACCTGAACGGGAACCTGACGCTCGACCAGAACCAGGCGTACTTCCACTTCGTCGCCGACCTGAACGACGACAAGAACCCGCAGCCTCTCGTCGAATTCGAGTCGTCGCAGGCCCAGGACCAGGATCCGAAGTACGCGCCATACACGCGCGGTTGGCGCCGCATCCGGATCCCCCTGACCCCGACCTTCTACACGAAGGTCGGCTTCCCTAACTGGGAGCAGATCAAGCATGTCCGCATCTGGGTCGAGGGATTCCGAAGCGAGGCCTACCTCCAGATCGGTGGGATCGAGATCACCGGAAACCGGTGGCTGAAGGGAGGCGTGCGGGACTCGCTAGGCGTCGCGCTACCCGACTCCTCCTTGTTCCCCGGCGAGGACTTCTTCCCGGCGGTGCTCAACAACAAGGACAATTCCACCTCCGAGTACGACCCCCCGTTCAAGCCCGACGAGCGCCAGGACGTCGAGGAGCGGGAGCAATCGCTGACGCTCGAGATGCGCAACTTCCCGCCCGGCCACTCGGGGACGGTCTTCCGGACGTTCTCGGCCGCGCAGGACTTCGCGAGCCTCTATCGAAAGCTCGAGTTCTACGTGAAACGAAGGCTGAGGGAGGAGGTGCCGGTCGATCTCGACTTCTTCGTCCGCTTCGCCCGGAACGCCGACTCCGATCAGGACAACTACTACGAGTACCGCGCTCCCGTGACCGACGGATGGGTCCTGCACTCCGTGGACATGGGAATGCTGTCGCAACTCCATCTTCAGGCGGACAGCAACCTGGTCGCATTCCGGGATCTCGGCAACGGCGCTTCGATCTCGCTCAAGGGGAACCCGAGCCTCACGTCGGTCCGCCGGATCGCGTTCGGCGTCATCAGCCGGGGGCCTTCGACGATCGTTTCGGGCAACGTCTGGATCGACGAGCTGCGCCTCGCGTCGGTCAAGCGCGATACCGGCCTTGCCAGCCGGTTCTCGATGAACCTGGGCCTCGCCGGCCTCGGAGACATGAACTTTGGCTTCCAGCGGACCGACGCCGACTTCCTGAAGATCGGCAGCGATCGGGGGAGCGGAGTGACCCGGTCGAGCCTCAACACGGGCGCCCGGATCAACGTCGACCGTTTCCTGGAGGGGAGCGGCATCGTGCTTCCCGTCAGCCTGAACCTGGCGCAGACCAAGGACGTCCCGAAGTTCCGGACGAACAGCGACCTCGTGCTCTCCGGCGAGGCGCGCGACGAGAACATTACGGAGACGCGGTCCCGGGACATGCAGTTCAGCGTCTCCCGGTCTCCGTCGGCGAATCCGATCCTCAAGTACACGATCGACCGCATCAGCCTTTCAGGGAATCTGTCGAGCAACATATCGAATACGCCCGAGAGCCGCGACACCGTGATGACCCGCTCGGGCTCGATCAGCTACGCGCTTCCGCTCGGCGGTGGCCCTCCGATCCGCGTCTACCGGAACACGCAGCTCCGTCTGATGCCAACGAACATCCAGACGATCCTCACGGGGGGATGGAACAAGCGGATCGAGTACCGGCGCCCCGACAACGACCTGGATCTGCCTTACGAAGAGACGCGCCGGCTCGTCACCCGCAACGGCACGATGAACTGGTCGACCGGTCTCAGGCCGATCGAGGCGATCACCTACCAGTTCGACCAGACGCGCGATCTGCGCTTGCCGACGGCGCCGAAACGGGTCTTCGGGTTGCGGCTGGGAACCGAGGTCTCGCGGCGGCACCAGCTGACCGCGAGCCAGGCCATCCCTCTGTTCGGCAAGAGTCTCGTGCCGCGCGTTTCGTGGAGCGGATCGTTCGACGGCCGGTTCAACTCCATCACCTCCAGTGGACTGGGGGCGCAGCAACGATCGAACGGCTTCGGCAACTCCAACACGCTGACGTTGAGCGGCTCGCTGCCGATCGACCGATGGATGCGCGCCTTGGGCGGCATCGCGCGCGGCGGCGGCGGGGATGGAGGAGGCGACGCGCCTGCGCCTGCGCCCGGCGACTCGACCGGCGAGGCTCCTCCGCCTCCACGGGCTCCGCGCGGCGGCGGGTCGTCGGGATCCTCGATCTTCTCGCTCGGGGCTATCTCCACGACCTACACGATCGGCAAGACCGACCGAAGCGATCGGGTCTCGGGAGAGCCGTCGCTCTCCTATCAGCTCGGCTTCAGCCGCGACCCGGGTGCGCGCGTCGAGAAGCTCAACGGGTTCAACTCCTCCCAGGGGAATCGGCGCGACCTGAATCTCTCGACCGATCTGAAGCTCCTGTCGGAGATCCAGGTCCGGACGTCCTACGCTTACGGCTTCAACAAGAACTCGGTCAACGGGGCGGCGACGACGACGCGGACGAGGCGGTTCCCCGACCTCGACGTCAACTGGGGGAGGCTTGGCCAGAAGCTCGGACTCCAGGCGCTCATGAAAGACCTGCGTGCCAGCTCCCGATACACCAGGGAGACCCGGGAGGTTGGAACGAGCGCGAACCCCAAGGACCGCACCGAAACGACCGTGAATCTCCGGCCGCTGCTGAACCTCGATGCGACGCTCAAGAACGGCATCTCGGCGAAGCTCACCTCGTCCTACTCCTCGAGGGAGTCGGAGCAGTTCGGCAACGTGCGGAGCCTCACGCGCGATCGAAGCCGCCAGGTCGGGCTTACCCTTCGCAAGACCTTGAGCCTCACGCGGGTGGTGACGAACCCGATCACCAAGAAGCAGTCGCGCGCGACCTCCAAGCTCGATCTCTCGCTCGCCCTCGACTATCAGGACAATCGGCTGGAGAGCGGGCAGGGCGGAAACCTCGTCGTCACGCGGGACATCGCGAAGTACGCCCTGTCGACGACCGGCAGCTACAACTTCACGAGCAGCATCACCGGCAACGCCGGCCTGACCCTCGGACAGGACAGCGACAAAAAGAACAAGACGAACACCGCGCGCTACATCAGCATCACGGTCTCGGCGGCCTTCAACTTCTGACGGGGGAGCGACAAGCCGGCTGCCGGTGGGAGAAAGGCGGAGGGCGACGGATGGAGCAGCCGAACCAACGAGGGAGCGCGAGGACGCCGGCGGCCGGGCGAAAGGCCCGCCGGTCGCTGCGCGAAGTCCCGCGGTCCTGCCTGCTCGGCCGGCGATGCTTGCTGTTGTGCCTGCTCTTCCTGCTCAGCGGTCCCGCCGTCGTCGTTCGTGCCGCATCGGGGGGCCGGACGCCGGCGTTTCCCGCGGACCGAGCATGGACGCACCTCGAGGCCCAGTGCCGCTTCGGCCCGCGCGTGCCGGGGACCCCCGCGCATCAATCCTGTCTTTCCTACCTCCAGTCGGCGCTCGAGGGGACCGGTGGCGAGGTGCTCACCCATCGCTTCCGGGCGGCTCCCGGGGACGGAAAGCCTGAGCTGGTCCTTACCAACGTCCTTGCCCGCTTCGGATCGGGTGGGGCTCCGTTGCTGCTCGTCGCCCACTGGGACAGCCGTCCCCGGGCGGATCAGGATCCCGATCCTGCCAATCGCGCCCGGCCGATCCCGGGCGCCAACGATGGGGCGAGCGGGACCGCCGTCCTTCTGGCCCTCGCCGAGACGTTCCGGGACGATCCACCGCCGCTCCCCGTCGAGATCCTTCTCGTCGATGGCGAAGACCAGGGCGAGGAGGGGGACGAGGCAGGCTATCTGCTTGGCTCCCGCGAGCATGCCTCGCGCCTGGTGCCTCCCTATCCCCGGGCGGTCCTCGTGCTCGACATGGTCGGAGGGAAGGACATGCGCATCTGCCGCGAGGCTTACTCCGAGCAGTACGCGAAATCGTTGAACGACCTGATCTTTGCCCGCGCGATGGCGCTCCGGCTTCCCGCGTTCGAAGATGAGGTCTGCCACGCCGTCTTCGACGACCACATCCCGTTTCTCCAGCGAGGGATCCCCGCAGTCGACCTGATTGACTTCGACTACCGCCAGTGGCACACTCTTGGAGACTTACCGGGCGCATGCACCAAGGACAGCCTGGACCAGCTGGGGCGCTTGCTGGTCGACTTGCTCTACGGAGGCCAGCTCCAATAGAGACAGCCTGAAACGGGAAACTCCTTGCGGCATAGAGGGGTTTCGTCTTAGGTTACCCGGGGCGGGCGATGACCCGCCTTTTGTTTCGATGCGGTTTCAGCGTGAAGAATTGGAAGAGTGGCTCCGACCCCTGCTCGAATCGGAGGGGTTCGAGTTCGTCGATGCCCAGGTGTCGAGGACGCGCGGCGCGCTTCGCTTGCGCATCTTCGTCGACCGTGAGGAGGGTCTGGGGATCGACGATCTGGCTCGTTTGAGCCGCCGGATCGGTCTCTTGCTCGACGCGGAGCCCGGCATGGCCGGCGCGTACGAGCTCGAGGTGTCGTCCCCGGGCATGAACCGGGCGATCTGGACGGAGCGGCACTTCGAGCGATTTGCCGGCGAGCGGGTCCACCTCTGGATCCACGAACCGAACGATGGTCGCCGCCATTTCGAGGGGACGATCCTCGGGGTCGCGGACGGAGAGGCGTCGATCGACATCGACGGACAGGGACCGACCCGGTTCGCGCTGAACAGGATCGAGCGCGCGGAGCTGCGGCTCGATCCGCGCCGCCGTCCTCGGGGAATTCGCTCCGAGGGAGAGCGGGGACCGAACGGAGTGTCAGACCATGGTGAATGAGGACATCCTGGAAGCCCTTCGGGGGATCGCACGCGAGAAGGCGGTCGACAAGCGCCTGCTCATCGAGACGCTGATGGCCGGGTTACTGAGCGCAGCCCGCAAGCGCTACGCGACCGCCCAGGACGTGCAGGTCACCTTCGACGAGGTGACGGGGGCCATCAAGGTCATCGTCCACAAGAAGGTCGTCCAGGTGGCGATCGATCTCGGCGGCGAGATCGACGTGGAGGAGGCGCGGAAGATCCAGCCGAGGGCGCACGTCGGCGACATCGTCGGCGTCGAGGTCCCGGTCGCGGAGTTCGGCCGAAACGCGATCCAGACCGCCAAGCAGGTTCTCGTCCAACGCGTCCGGGAGGCGGAGCGGGAAAACGTCTACAACGAGTACATCAACCGCAAGGGACAGATCATCTCCGGCACCGTCCAGCAGGTCGATCGCGGCAACGTGATCGTGAAGATCGGCAAGACGGAGGGGATCATCCCGCATCGCGAGCTGATCAACCGGGATCGTTTCAAGATCGGCGACTCGGTGCGCGCGTACCTGCTCGATGTTGACAAGGATCAGAAGGGCCCTCAGATCCACCTCAGCCGGACGCATCCGGAGTTCGTGCGGAAGCTGTTCGAGCAGGAGGTGCCGGAGATCTTCGAGCGGGTCGTGGAGATCCGCGCGATCGCTCGCGAGCCGGGCTCGCGGACGAAGATCTGCGTCGTGAGCCATGACGACCGGGTCGATCCTGTCGGGGCCTGCGTCGGGATGAAGGGCTCCCGGGTGCAGAACATCGTCAAGGAGCTGGGCGGCGAGCGGATCGACATCGTGCCGTGGAGCGCCGACCCGAAGATCCTCGTCAGCCGCGCCCTTTCACCGGCCCGCGTCTATGACGTCATCTACGACGAGGCCGCGCAGAAGGCGACCGTCGTCGTCTCCGACGAGCAGGTTCCGGTGGCGATCGGACGAGGGGGGCAGAACGCCCGTCTCGCCTCCAAGCTGACCGGTCTCGGGATCAACCTGGTGAGCCAGTCGCAGATCGAGGCTCAGAAGGAAGAAGAGGCGGGAGTTCCGGACATCGATCTCGAGTCGCTGACGAAGGAGCTCGGACCGAAGCTCGTCGAGAAGCTCGTCAAGAGCGGCAAGGAAACGCTCCAGGACGTGATGAAGACCTCGATCGACGAGCTGATGGAGATTCCGGGTATCGGGGAGAAGACCGCCTCCCGCCTGCTGATCACGGGCGCGCAGATCCTGGAGGAGCGGGCCCTCGAGCGGCAGCGGCAGGCCCGGGAGGAGCCGCAGCCCGAGACGGCGGAAGCGGAAGAAGCGCAGGGGATCGAGACGGAGACGCCGGTGGACGGCGAGACGGCAGAGGCAGAGGCAGAGGCAGAGGCAGAAGCGGAAGCAGAGACAGACGCAGAAGCAGCGGAGACAGGGACGGAGGCAGAGGAAGCGGAAGAGGAAGTGGCAGGGGAAGCGCAAGAGGCAGAGCCGGAGCAAGAGGAGGAGCTTCCCCAAGGTCCGGAGCCCGCGTCGGAGCGGGCCGATCTTCCGCAAGGAGAGGCAGACTCGGAGGAGGACGACACGGATCAGCAGTCTCCGGCCGTTTCCATGGACCCGCAGGCCCCACGGGGCGAGACGAGTGACGAGGGGCGAGACGATACGGAGAGGAGAGGGGCGGACGCATGAAGGTTCGCATCTACCAGCTCGCGCGGGATCTGAGGATCTCCAGCGATGCGCTGGTGAAGATGATCGAGGATCTCGGGGGCGACGCGAAGAGCCACATGAGCTCGATCGAGGAGGACATCGTCGATCGAGTCCGGGCGAAGATCGCGCAGGAGCGCGAGGTGACGCGCCGCGAGGACGAGCGCAAGGCGCAGATCCACGGTGAGATCCAGCAGAAGGCGAAGGACGAGGCGGCGCGCCGGAAGGTGGTCGCCGCTCCCCCGCCCGCGCCCGTCGCACCTCAGCCGGAGCCGGTGATGCAGCCGGTGCAGCAAGCGCGCGTCGTGACGGCGCCACCGCCTCCCGGGCCGGTCGCGCCCCCCGCGGTCCGCCCGCCCGCACCGCAACAACCGCGGGTCGGCCCAACGCGGATTCCGCTTCCCGCTGTCGCGGGCAAAACGCCTTCGAGCCGCAAGAAGAAGAAGGGGCGGACGCAGACCGACGAACGCCTCGTCCGCGAGAGCGTCCGTCGCACGCTCGCGAACCTCGAGGGGCGTCGTCGCAAGCGGCGTCGCGGCCGCGCGGAAGGCGCGACCGACGAGGTCCAGGAGACGGCTCCGCTGAAGGTGACCGAGTTCATGACGGTCGGCGAGTTCGCCGCGGTGCTCGAGGCGAATCCGGCCGAGGTCGTATCCACCTGCCTGCAGCTCGGGATCATCGCGAACATCAATCGCCGTCTGGAGAAGGACGCCATGCTCGCGATCGCCGACGAGTTCGGCTTCGAGCTGGAGTTCGTCCGGGAGTACGGCGAGCAGCAGATCGAGG
The DNA here is from genome assembly GCA_041946735.1 of Candidatus Eiseniibacteriota bacterium. Taxonomy (GTDB): domain Bacteria; phylum Eisenbacteria; class RBG-16-71-46; order CAIMUX01; family VGJL01; genus JBHGAY01. The sequence goes on along the minus strand of JBHGAY010000021.1, from coordinate 32,632 downwards.
AGATGGCGGACACGCAAGAGGAGGATCTGGAGAAGCTCCCCCGTCCTCCGGTCGTGACCGTGATGGGCCATGTCGACCATGGCAAGACGAGCCTCCTCGACTACATCCGCAAGACGAAGGTGGTCGCAACCGAGTCGGGCGGCATCACGCAGCACATCGGGGCGTACAACGTGAGCGTCGGGCAGGGCGGGAGGATCGCATTCCTCGACACGCCGGGCCACGAGGCGTTCACCGCCATGCGCGCGCGCGGCGCCCAGGTTACCGACATCGTCGTGCTGGTCGTCGCCGCCGACGATCGGGTCATGCCGCAGACGCTCGAAGCGATCAACCACGCCCGGGCCGCGAACGTCCCCATCGTCGTCGCGATCACGAAGATCGACCTCCCGGCGGCGAATCCCGAGAAGATCCGCGCCCAGCTTGCCGAGGCCGGGGTCGTCGTCGAGCAGTACGGCGGCAAGACGGTCTGCGTCGAGATCTCCTCGAAGAGTGGGGCGGGGATCGACAAGCTGCTGGAGATGATCCTGCTGGAGGCGGAGCTCCTGGAGCTGAAGGCGCAGCCGGGACGGCTCGCCCGTGGCGTGATCCTCGAGTCCCGTCTCGATCCCGGCAAAGGAGTCGTCGGCTCCGTCCTCGTGCAGGACGGAACACTGCACGTCGGCGATCCCTTCGTCTGCGGCGCGCAGCACGGCAAGGTCCGCGTCATGGTGAGCGACACCGGCCGGAGGGTGCAGGACGCGACTCCTTCGACGCCCGTCGAGGTCTGGGGATGGTCGGGTCTTCCGCAGGCCGGCGACACCTTCAACGCCACACGGACGGAGCAGGAAGCGCGCGACATCAGCACGCGTCGAAGCCAGATCCGTCGCGAGCACGACCTCAAGCTCAGCCGCCGGCGTACGCTGGTCGACATCAGCCAGCGGATCAAGCAAGGGGAGCAGCTCGGCCTGAACGTCGTTCTCAAGGGGGACGTGGCCGGATCGGTCGAAGTGCTTCGGGACAGCCTCGAAAAGCTGTCGACCGCGGAGGTCCAGGTCCGCGTCATCCATCAGGGCGTCGGCGCGATCACGGAGGGAGACGTGCTGCTCGCGGCCGCTTCCGATGCGATCGTGATCGGCTTCCACGTGCGTCCGGACGCGAAGGCGCAGGTGGCCATCCAGAACGAGAAGGTCGACGTCCGCCTCTACACGGTCATCTACGAGCTGGTCGACGAGGTGCGCAACGCGATGAGCGGCCTCCTCGCGCCCGATCTGGTCGAGAAGAGCCAGGGCGCGGCCGAGGTGCGGAAGGTCTTCCGGATCACGCGCATCGGCGCCATCGCCGGCTGCATGGTCCTCGACGGGACGATCCACCGCAGCGACCAGGTGCGTCTGATCCGGGGGGGCGAGAAGGTCTGGCAGGGAAGGATCGGATCCCTGAAGAGGCTCAAGGACGACGTGCGCGAGGTCAGCGCCGGCTTCGAGTGCGGCATCGGCCTGGAAGGGCACGACGACATCCTCGAGGGGGACCGGATCGAGGCGTTCGTGATCGAGGAAGTCGCCCGCAAGCTCGAGTAGCTCGCGCTTGCCCCACCGCGCTTCGTGGACAGGGAACGGGTCTTCTATGGGGTCGCGCAGGTCGCGCTCCACTTCCCGAACAGCCGCTCTCTGAAGGACAAGCGGTCAATCCTGCACAGCCTCAAGGGGCGGCTGGCCGAGCGCTACAAGATCTCGGTCGTCGACGCGGGGCCGAGCGACCTCTGGCAGCGGGGGATTCTCGGCATTGCGGTGGTAGGCCGAGACGAAGGCTCGGTTCGCTCGATTCTGGCCGGCATCGCCCGGCTGATCGAGTCGGAGGACAGGGCGGTCCTCCTCTCGTTCGTTACGAGGGTCGGCAGCCTGGACGACGATCCTTCCGCAGAGGAGGACCAGTAGGCATGAACCGGATCCGGGTCGCGCGGATGTCGGAAGAGCTGCGTCAGCAGATCTCGGACATCTTCCAGCACCACCTGGCCGACCCGCGCCTCTCCTGGGTCAGCGTGGTGCGGGTGGACCTGAGCGGCGACCTGAGGCACGCGAAGGTCTACCTGTCGGTTCTCGGCAGCGAGGAGAACCAGGCCGCCTCCTTGCGCGTCATCCATCGAGCGGCGCCGGCGGTTCGCGCGGAGCTCGCCCACCGTCTCCACGTCCGCAAAGTCCCGGAGATCGTGTTTCTCGCGGACCGCTCGATCGGATATGGCCTGAGGGTGCAGAGCCTGATCGAGGAGTTGGGCCTGACCGAAGAGGGATCGCGCCGCGGCGCGCGCGAGAACGACGAGAGCGGCGAGGGCGGCGAGAACGAGGACAGGGACGAGAGCGGTGAGGGCGGCGAAACGGGCGAGCATGGCGACACGTGGCGGGAGCGGGAGCGCGGGCGCCCTGGCGAGGACGGCGGGAGATGACCGGATCGATCCTGGTCCTCGACAAGCCCGCCGGCTGGACGAGCCATGACGCGGTCCATCGCCTCCGTGTGGTTCTCGGGGTCAAGGAGGTCGGCCACGCGGGAAGCCTCGACCCGTACGCGACGGGCGTCCTCGTTTGCGGAATCGGACGGGGCACGAAAGTCCTCTCCTACTTGATGGATCTTCCCAAGCGGTACGTCGGCTCGTTGCGCTTGGGCAGGATCACCGACACGGGCGACAAGACGGGCGCCGTGATCGAGGAGCGCGAGGTCGTCCCGATCGAGCCCGAACGGATCCGCTCCGAAGCGGCTTCGTTCGTCGGCCTCTACGAGTCGGTCCCTCCGATGATGTCGGCGGTCAAGTATCAGGGAAAGCGGTTGTACGCCTACGCGCGGGCGGGGATCGAGATCGAGCGGAAGACGCGGACCGTCGAGGTGCGCCGCTTCGACATCACCTCGATCGGCCCTGACCTGATCGGCTTTCGGATCGACTGCGGGAAGGGGACCTACGTGCGGAGCCTGGTGCAGGACCTGGGGGAGAGGCTCGGTCCCGGGGCGTCCGTCGAGGAGTTGCGGAGAATCGCGGTCGGCCCCTTCGAGGATGGGGGAGCGGTGCGGATCGACGACGATCTGGCCGTCGCGCGCACTCGCTGCGAGGCGGCGTCGATGCCGCTCGCCGCGGCGCTCGCCCATCTCCCGGCGGTCCGTCTCCGGCAGAGCGAGTGGGTGCGGCGCGTCCGGCAGGGGGGACAGCCACCCTGGAGGGCGGTCGACGTTTCCGAGCGACCCGGGTCCTCGCCGTTGCGGCTGCTGGCTCCCGAAGGGGAGCTGATCGCCATCGTCGCCGTCGACGCCATCCCCGGTCCGATCGATCGCCCCTGGCAGGATGCCTGGGGCCTGAAGCTCGAGCGTGTGCTCTGACTTGGCGCTTCCCTGGCCAAGCCGGTACCTGGCGACTGTCGGGGTGTTCGACGGCGTGCACCTCGGCCACCGCGCAATCCTGGACCGGCTGGTCGCGGCGGGACGCGAGAGCGGACTTCCCACCATCCTCTTCACGTTCCATCCGCGCCCGGTGACCGTCTTCGCCCCCGAAACGCCGCCCGACGAGCTGACCCCGCCGCCGCGAAAGTGGAGGCTGCTGGCCGAGTCGGGGCTCGACCGGGTCGAAGTGCTCCGCTTCTCGCGGGCCTTCGCGCGCGTGGAGCCGGAGCAGTTTCTGGAGCAGGTGCTCGGGGCAGGACGGGGGCTGGCCGGGATCTGGGTGGGCCACGACTTCCGCTTCGGCCACCGGCGCCGCGGGGACTTCGCGATGCTTGTCGAGGCCGGGGGCCGGTTCGGCTTCCGGACGGAGCGGATCGAAGCGATCGAGATCGCCGGCAAGCCGGTCAGCTCGAGCCGCATCCGCGCCTGCCTGCGAGCCGGGGACCTCGACGGGGCGCGTGAGCTTCTGGGGCGGCCGCCCGACGTGGAGGGGATCGTGGTGCACGGGCGGGGCCAGGGGGCGAAGGTGCTCGTGGCGACGGCGAACCTGGCGATCCCCGAGACGCAGTGCCTTCCGCCGCTCGGTGTCTACGCGGGCGAGGCGGAGTGGGACGGGATCTTGCGGCCGGCGGTGCTGAACCTCGGTCGCCGGCCGACCTTGACGCCCGGCGACCGGTTGGTGCCGGAGGTGCATGTGCTCGACTGGTCGGGGGATCTCCGCGGCCGGCGCCTGCTCTTCCGTTATCGCTCGCGGCTCCGGGAGGAACGCCGGTTCGCGTCTCTGGAAGCGCTGCGGGCGCAGATTTTCGAGGATATCGAGCGGGCGCGCGCGGAGGCGCGTTCCTGGCCGAGCGGGACGTAGCGAGGCGCTTCGCCGGCGCCCCGAGCGCCGCGCGAGGCCGCCGGTCGCCCCGCGTCGGGGCTGGCGGTCCCCCGCGTCGGTGCCGCCGGAATCTTCCGGACATGTGGAAACGAGTGTTGCCGTTCGAGGCGCTTCCTGGTAGCTTCGATCGGGTTAGGTCCTGAAAGGATGAAGCGCGCCCCGATGGACGGGGGGGTGTCGGAGGTTCCGGCGCCTAGCGGAGGAACGGGATGTCCCTGACCAAGGAACAAAAGCAAGAGATCATCGGTCGCTACAAGCTCCACGACCTCGACTCGGGTTCGCCCGAGGTGCAGGTCGCGCTCCTGACGGAGCGGATCCGGCAGTTGACCGAGCACTTCAAGCGTCACACCACGGATCACCATTCCCGCAGGGGCCTGCTGAAGATGGTGGGCCGCCGCCGCAAGCTGCTCGACTACCTTCGGGACAACAAGCAGGACAGCTACAAGACCATCGTGAAGGAACTGGGGCTGCGTCGCTAACCTCGCTGCCGATCGGTCCTTCTCGCCCCTCCCGGTCCTGCCGGGCAGGAGGCCGTAGCTTATCGTTTCGCGTGGATCCGCAGAAGGTGGAAGAGGAGCGTATCCGATGGTGCATGAGTATTCCGTCGAGATCGGCGGCCGGGAGCTTCGTCTCGAGACCGGCCGGATGGCGAAGCAGGCGTCCGGAGCGGTCGTCGTCCGCTACGGCGACACCGTCGTCCTTGCGGCGGTCGTAGGCGCACGAGAGGAAGCGGTCGAGCGGGACTTCTTCCCGCTCGTCGTCGACTATCGAGAGAAGCAGTACGCCGCCGGGAGAATTCCCGGCGGTTTCTTCAAGCGCGAAGGGCGTCCCAACGAGAAGGAGATCCTCTCGTCGCGCTTGATCGATCGTTCGATCCGGCCGCTGTTCGACAAGGACTTCCGCTACGAGGTGCAGGTGCAGGCGGACGTCCTCTCCTCCGACCAGGAGAACGACGCCGACACCCTCGCGCTGATCGGCGTCTCCTGCGCGATCGGGATCTCCAACATCCCCTTCGGGGGCCCGGTGGCCGCGGTCCGGATCGGGAAGATCGACGGGCAGCTCGTGGTGAACCCGACGAGCTCGGCGCTCGACGAGAGCACGATGGACATCGTCGTCGCGGCGACCGAGGACAGCCTCGTGATGGTCGAGGGGCGCGCCCTCGAGATCGGCGAGGCGGAGCTGATGGAGGCGTTTCGCCTCGCGCAGCCGGCGCTCCAGCAGCTGATCCAGCTTCAGAAGCGGATGATCGCCGAAGCCGGCCGTCCGAAGCGTTCCTTCGCCAAGCGCCAGGCCCCGCCCGAGCTGGAGCGGGCGCTGCGCGACGGGTACGACGAGCGCGTTCGCCAGATCCTCTCGGTTCCCGGCAAGGAGCAGCGCGAAGAGGCGATGAGCGCCATCAAGGCCGAGGCGATCGAGCGTTTTGGAGTCGAGTTCCCGGAGCAGGAGAAGATGATCCGCGCCGTCCTCGAGAAGCTCGAGAAGGAGCGGCTGCGCTCGATGATCCTCGAGGAAGGCAGGCGCGCCGACGGCCGCGGCCCGGAGGAGATCCGCCCGATCACGTGCGAGATCGGAGTGCTGCCGCGGACCCACGGCTCCGCGCTCTTCACCCGCGGACAGACGCAGGCCCTCGTCGTCACGACGCTCGGAACCTCGACCGACGAGCAGAAGATCGAGGAGCTGATGGGGCAGTCGTGGAAGACGTTCATGCTCCACTACAACTTCCCGCCCTTCAGCGTCGGCGAGGTGCGGCCGAACCGCGGACCGGGACGGCGTGAGATCGGCCACGGAGTCCTTGCGGAGCGCGGGCTTTCGGCGATCGTCCCGTCGAACGAGTCGTTCCCGTACACGATCCGGGTCGTCTCCGACATCCTCGAGTCGAACGGATCCTCCTCGATGGCGACCGTCTGCGGCGGCAGCCTCGCGCTCATGGACGCCGGCGTCCCGATCAAGTCTCCGGTCGCCGGGATCGCGATGGGGCTCATCTCGGAGAACTCGCGCACCGTCGTCCTCTCCGACATTCTCGGGATCGAGGATCACCTCGGAGACATGGATTTCAAGGTGACCGGCACGGCCGAGGGGATCACCGCGATCCAGATGGACAACAAGATCGGCGGGCTCGATCTCTCGATTCTCGAGCGCGCGCTCGATCAGGCCCGCCGTGGTCGCTTGCACATTCTCGAGATCATGTCCCGCACGATTTCGCAGGCCCGTCCGGAGATCTCTCCGTTCGCGCCGCGCATCCTGATCATTCAGATCGACCCGGACAAGATCCGCGACGTGATCGGACCGGGCGGCAAGATGATCAAGAAGATCACCGACGAGACGGGCGCGACGATCGACATCGAGGACACCGGCCAGATCAAGATCGCCTGCATCGACGCGGCCGCCGCCCAGCGGGCCGTCGACATCATCCGCAGCCTGACCGAGGATCCGGAGATCGGCAGGATCTACCGCGGAAAGGTGAAGCGGATCGTCAACTTCGGGGCGTTCGTCGAGATCCTCCCCGGACGGGACGGCCTGATCCACATCTCGGAGCTGGAGAACCGGCGCGTGGCGAAGGTCGAGGACGTTGTCAAGGAGGGGGACCTCGTTCTCGTGAAGGTGATCGGGGTCGACGAGGAAGGAAAGATCCGGCTCTCCCGCAAGGCGGCTCTTCCCGCGGTCACCGGGAAGGCCTAGCTCCCGGCGCTCGGGCTTCCCTTCGCCGGAACGAGACGTGCGCTTCATCCGGAAGCTCGACAGGGTCCGCCCGATCGAGGAGGTGAAGAAGGCCGTTCTGCCGAACGGCCTCACCATCCTCGTCGAGGAGGTCCCGCAGGTGCATTCGCTCTCGATCGGCGTCTGGGTGCGCACGGGATCCCGCGACGAGCCCGATTCGCTCGCCGGGATCACCCACTTCATCGAGCACATGGTCTTCAAGGGGACCCGGCGCCGCAACGCCCTTCAGATCGCGAAAAAGATGGAGACCGTCGGGGGGTATCTCGACGCCTTCACCTCCCGAGAGCACACCTGCTACTACGCGCGCGTCTTCGAGGAGCACCTCGACGTCGCGATGGAGATCCTCGGGGACCTCCTCTGCTGCCCTCGATTCGAACGGGAGATGATCGACCGCGAACGGGGCGTCGTCATCGAAGAGATCGAGAGCTACGAGAACAATCCCGAGGAGCAGCTCCACGATCTCGTGTCCGAGACGGTCTGGTCGAACCATCCGCTCGGCCGCCCGATCCTCGGCACCCGCGAGGCGATCGCGCGCTTCGGCACCCGCACCCTGCGCGCCTACCACCAGGAGCACTACACGGCGCCCAACGTGGTCGTCGCCGCCTCGGGCCACGTGTCGTTCGAGAACGTCGTCTCCCTCGCGCAGCGCCACCTCGCGCTGTCGCCGTCGGCCTCCCCCAACGGCTCCGTCCCGCTGCCCCGGTTCCGCTCGCGCGCGGTCCATTTCGAGAAGGAGGTCACGCAGGTCTCCCTCTCGCTCGCCGGACGCGGCCCTTCGTGCTACGCGGAGGACCGTCACGCGCTCGCGGTCGTGAACATGATCCTCGGCGCCGGCCTCTCCTCGCGGCTCTTTCAGCGCATTCGCGAGGAGGAGGGGATCGCGTACACCGTCTACTCCTTCCTCGACGTGCTGGTCGACACCGGACTCTTCGGGATCTACTTCGGGGTGGCTCCGGAGAACGCGCAGCGCAGCCTGCAGATCGCCTGCAAGGAGATCCGAAAGCTGAAGAAGGAAGGGATCAAGCGCTGGGAGCTGGAGAGCGCGAAGGCGCAGCTGCTCATGTCCCATTTCCTCTCCTACGAGAGCACCTACGACCGCATGAACCAGATCGCGCAGAGCGAGATCTACTACGGCAAGCAGCCGGACCTCGCCTCGGTCCTGACCCGGGTGCAGGCGATCGACCGCGACGAGGTGCAGGCGGCGATCGAGCGGTATCTGCAGCCGCAACGCTTCTCGGCCGTCGCGCTCGGCCCGGCGGGCGCCCGCTATCCGGAGGTAGGGGAGTGGGACTTCTGAGCGACGGCGGCTCCGGCGCAAGCGAGCCGCGGCGCGTCGGCGTCGCGCGCCTGCGCCCCGGCGCGCGCCTGCCGCGCCGCATGACTGACGGGGCGAGCGGCTTCGACCTTGCCGCCTGCCTGGAGGATCCCATCGAGATCGAGCCCGGATCGTGGTCCCTCGTTCCCTCGGGAATCGCGCTCGAGCTGCCGATCGGTTGGGAAGCGCAGGTCCGTCCGAGGAGCGGCCTCGCGGCTCGTCATGGAGTGGGGATCCTGAACGGCCCGGGGACGATCGATTCCGACTATCGCGGCGAGGTCTGCGTCCTCCTGATGAACTGGGGGAAGGAGAGGTTCGTCGTGCGAGACGGAGATCGGATCGCGCAGATCGTCTTCGCGGAGGTGAAGACGGTGCTCGTCGACTGGGCGGAGCGGATCGAGCCGACGCGCCGCGGGGCGGGCGGGTTCGGCCATACCGGGACGGGGGAACCGCAACAGCAGGAGCGCGCGGTCTCCCCGGAGCCCGACGATCCGGGGCGACAGCCGGATCCGGAGCGTCGCCCGACCGTTCCGGGGGAAGGGGGAGACCCGCGGTGACCGCCCGAGTGCCGCTCGGGATCTGTCTCGTGACGGCGCTACTGGTCGACCCAACGCCGCTGGCCGCAGGCCCACCCCCGACGGCCGCCGCCCTCCCGTCGAGTCGCATGCCGGGCGCGAGCCCCGCGATCCAGGTCGGCGAGAAGCTCGTCTTCTCCGTGCGCTATGGAATCCTGCGAGCAGGGCAAGGTTCCTTGGAGATCACCGGGGTGGAGGACGTGGAGGGGCATCCCTGCTATCACGTGGTGTCGCGCGCTCGCTCGAGCTCAACGTTCGACCGGATCTACCGGGTCCGGGACATCGTGCAGTCGTGGATGGACAGGGACTTCCTCGTGAGCCGCCGCTTCGCGAGGACGCTCCGCGAAGGGCGCTTCTGCGCGGACGACTTCGTCGCCTGCGATCCGGAGCGCCGGCGGGCCACCTACCCGGACGGCTCGGTCTACGAGATCCCCGCGGGCGCGCACGATATCCTCTCCGCCTTCTACTACGTGCGCACGCTTCGCTTGTCGCCAGGAAGCGAGTTCTGGCTGGACACGCACTCCTTCCGCAAGAACTATCCGGTCAAGGTGCTCGTGCACCGGCGTGAACGTATCGAGGTTCCCGCCGGCGTTTTCGACTGCCTCGTGATCGAGCCGATGTTCCGCGTGCCGGCTCTCTTCAAGCACGAGGGAAGGCTCTTGATCTGGCTCACGGACGACGAGCGCCGGATGCCGGTCCAGATGAAGAGCAAGGTGAAGATCGGCTCGATCACCGCGGTGCTGACGAGCTTCGAGCGAGGCGACATCGCGCCGGTCGAGGAGCCGCCGGCGGGAAGTGGGCCATCGAGAGGTGAGGCATCTCCGGGGGCCTGGAAATGAGTCGCTATCGTGAAAGCGACCTGAGCCGCATCCGCAGCGTGCCGATGCAGGCGAGGGGGAGCCTTGTCCGGGAAGACGCGCTCTACCGTCCGCCCGACGATCCCACCCGTTTCTCGGACTACTGGGACTCGCTCCCCTCGATCCTGGGCGCGGCCGACCTGAAGTCGGTCGTCCACGCCATCCTCGCTTCACGCGCCGCTGATCGTCCGGTCCTCGCGCTCTGCGGCGCCCACGTCCTGAAGACCGGCCTGGGACCGGGGCTCATCCGCCTGCTCGAGGAGAAGCTGGTAACGGGGATCGGCTTCCACGGCGCCGGAGCGGTGCATGACGTCGAGCTCGGGCTCTGGGGAGAGACATCGGAGGACGTGGCATCGGAACTCCACGAAGGGCTCTTCGGGATGGCGCGCGAGACGGCTGCCCTCTTGAATGAAGCGGCGCGCGAAGCGGCCGCGCGGCAGGAAGGGCTGGGAGAGGCGATCGGGCGGACCATCCTGGAAACGGATCGAGGGGCCGGGTCGCGAAGCGTTCTCGCCTGCGCCTACCGCCTCGGAGTCCCCGCCACGGTCCACGTCGCGATCGGGACCGACGTCAACCATCAGCACCCGGACTTCGACGGCGCCGCCTTCGGCGCCGCATCCGCGCGCGACTTCCGGATTCTCGCCGCCCAGGTCGAAGGGATCGCGGGCGGAACCGTGCTGAACCTCGGCTCCGCAGTCATCTTGCCGGAGGTGTTCCTGAAGGCGTTCAGCGTCGCGAAGAATCTCGGGGCGCCCAGCGAGGGGATGACGACCGCCGTCTTCGATTTTCAGCGCCACTACCGGCCGGCCGAGAACGTCGTCCGGCGGCCGACGCTGGGGGGCGGGAAAGGCTACTACCTGATCGGGCAGCACGAGGTGTTGCTTCCTCTGCTGATCCAGGGCTGCCTGTTCGAGCGGGCGAGGACCACCGGTCCGAGGGCCTCGACGGAGGGAGGTCACGCGGGGGAGGTCTCCCCGGCAGGGGAGCCCCCGGACGCCGGGGCGCCGGGACGCGCCACGCAGGGAGGCGCCGCGCCGGGAAGTCCGGCGCCGGGAGGCAGCGCCCGACCCCGGAGTTCCCCTCCAGGAGGCACCCCCCCGGAGCGGAACAAATCCTGAAGGGGACGGACGTTGCGTCCGATAGTTCGACCGGCGCCGTGGCGGGGCTACATTGACCCCATCCCGGGCGGGTGTTAGGGTCTTCCATGTTCTGTCTTGCGCTGTATTGTCTTGTCTCGCGTCGTCAGTACGGCCCATGGGGCCGACCAAGGATGGGTAGGCGTGCCGATGCATAGCACTTCCTCCACGGACGGGATGAGGCGTCGCCCGGTCGCCCCTCGGACCGTCGCCGGTTTCCTGATCATCCTTATTCTCCCGTTGATCTTCGCGAGTTGCGGAGGAGGGAATCGATCGGCGCCCCCGAGCCTTCCGTTCACGGCGAACTCGGAAGTCTCGTGGACCACCCCCGAGGTCGATCAGTACCGCATCATGGTCTACGACGAGCTGACGCTCACGGTCCTTGGAGCGCCCGAACTGTCCGGCCCGCTCCGGGTGCTGCCCGACGGGACCGTGACGGTCCCCGGGATCGGCAACCTCTACGTGCTCGGAATGACTCCGCAGGAAGTGGACGACAAGATCAGCGAAATGCTCTCGACGATCGTGCGCTATCCCCAGGCGAGCGTCGCCGTCACGAACTTCGGGCAGCGGCGCATCTTCGTCATGGGCGAGGTCGGCATCCCCGGTGACCACGAGTTTCACCGCGGCATGACGACGCTGTCCGCAATCGCGCAAGCCGGCGGCTTCAACGACCGGGCGAAGCGCAGCAGTGTCGTGATCCTCCGCCGCCTCGGGCCCGATCAGGCGGTTGCGATCTCCGCCGACCTCCGGGACCCGCTGCGCGGCAAGCATCTCGAGAAAGACCTGCAGGTGCGCCCGTTCGACGTGATCTACGTCCCGAAGACCTTCATCGCGAGCGTCGACGTCCTGATGGACCAGTATTTCCGCCAGCTCACGCCCCCCTTCACGCTCTATCTCGAGGGGTGGAACGCGTTCCACATCGATGAGACGAACATCCGTTTCATCGCCCAATAGGTGGGGGATACGATGAGAGACGTGAAGATGGTTCGCAGGGAAACGACGCTCCGGGACTTCATGGCGATCGTGTTCCGGCGCAAGTGGATCATCCTGGCCGTCCTGCTCGCGGCGATCGGGACCGTCCTCGTCCTGAACGCCACGACGCCCCCCTCGTTCGTCTCCGAGGCTCGCCTGCTGATCGATCGTGGGGAGCACGAGAGCGTCTACAACAGCCGGGTGGTGCTTCTCTCCTGGGAAGAGGAGCTGAACTCCGAGATGGAGGTGCTCCGCTCTCCGTCGATGGCCGAGAAGGCGCAGAAGCTGCTCACCGACGAGGGGACCGTCGACAGTCGCGGCGCACCGATCCGCTTCGATCCGACGAAGGTCTCCGTTTGGCCCAGCGGCAAGTCGGCCGTGATGATGGCGAACTACATCTCCAGCGACCCGATCGCGTCCCGCGAGGGTTTGCGGGCGCTCACCCGCGCCTACATCAACTTCCGTATGCAGGAGCGGGCGCTGCCCGTCGTGGACGGCTTCTTCGATGAGGAGATCGAAGGGCTCCGCGACCGGCTCTCCGAGTGGGAGCAGCGTCGCGCCGATTTCATGACGGAGGAAGGGATCGTCAGCATCCCGAACGAGCGCGAGAGCCTCCTGCGCCGCCGCGAGGACGCGGAGGGCCGTCTCGCCGACGTGCGCGCCCGCGCGGCCGACTACGCCGCCCGGCTCGAAGCGGTGCGCCAGCTCCAGCAGGAGAAGCGTCAGAATCCCCAGATGGACATCTTCGGGATCGGAGACCAGGAGTACGACGACGAAGGCCTGATGTTCAACCTCCGCAAGGAGCTGGTCGCCCGGCGGGCGGACTACTACCGCCAGCGGGGCATCTACACCGATGACCATCCCAGCGTGCGCGCCGCCAAGACCCTGGTCGAGGACTTGGAGCGCCAGCTCGACGAGCAGATCGAGAGCTATGCGCGGTATCTCGAGGCGAGGGTCGCGGTGATCGAGGCGCAGCAGCATTCCCTCGAGAGCACGGTCCAGGGAATCGACGACATGCTCCAGGGGATGCCGGACAAGGAGGCGAGGCTCGGGCAATACGACCGGATCATCCAGGCGCTGCGCGCCGACTATGGAACGATGATCGATCGCCAGGTACAGGCGAAGGTCGAGAGCACCGGCCGGCCGACCTGGAAGGTTTCGCTGCTACAGGCCGCGACCGAGCCGGAGCGCCAGCGCACGCGCGACTACGTCCGCATGGCGCTGATTCCGATCTTCGCGATCCTGATCGGTTTCGCCCTGGCGTTCGTGATCGACGGCCTCGACCATTCGATCAAGGACGCGACCGAGGCTGAGGAGCACCTGGGAGTGCCGGTGCTCGGGTCGTTGCCGAAGATCCGCTAGGAAGGGCCCGTGTACGAGGAGTTCTTCGGGTTTCGGGAGGCGCCGTTCCAGATCACTCCCGATCCGCGCTTCCTCTACCTGACGCGCTCCCATCGCGACGCCCTCGCCTATCTCCAGTACGGAATCCAGGAGCGCAAGGGGATCCTCGTCCTGACCGGGGAGGTCGGAACGGGGAAGACGCTCCTCGTGCGCACGCTCCTGGCCGAGCTTCCGGAGAACGTCGAGACCGCTGTCGTGATGAACGCGCGGCTGACGTTCAAGCAGCTGCTCTACCTCGCGCTGCTCGACTTCGGCGTCCATCCGCCTGCGCGCACCAAGGTCGAGCTGCTGCTCTCCCTCCAGGAATATCTGCTGCGGCGGCGCGACAGCGGGGGAACCGCCCTGCTGATCGTGGACGAGGCGCAGACGCTGACCCCCGAGAGCCTCGAGGAGTTCCGGCTCCTTTCGAACCTCGAGACGAGCACGCAGAAGCTGCTTCAGATTCTGCTCGTCGGCCAGCCGGAGCTGGCCGCCACCCTGAGCCAGTATTCGCTGCGCCAGCTCCGGCAGCGGATCCCCGGGATCTGCGATCTGTCGCGGCTGCCGGCGGAGAGTGTGCGGGAGTACATCGAGCACCGGCTCCAGGTGGCGAGCGGGGGACGGTGCGGCGGCCTCTTCACCCCGGAGGCCCTGTGGGCGGTGACCGAATGGTCCGAGGGGATTCCAAGACTCGTCAATCAGCTCTGCGATCGCTCCCTGCTCGTGGCCTATGCGAGGGGAGCCGATGGGATCGAGGCGGAGCACGTGCACGAAGCGATCCGGGAGCTTGACGCGGGCTTTCTTCGCCCTCCGATGGAGGGGTTGCAGGAGGCTCCGGTGGAGAGGAGGCCATGAGCAACATCTTCGATGCTCTGAAGAAGAACCAGGCGGCCGGCGTTCCCGTCGCCGCTCCGCAGGCCGGCTTCCCGGTCCAGCCCGAAGCGGGCGCCGGCGCGATCGCGCCGGAGAAGGGCGGCCTCGACTTCCACCTCATGCGGGAGATGGAGACGCTGCGGGAGAGGATCGATCTCGAGTTGCCGCGAACCGGCAAGCGCGTCATCACCGTCGTCTCCTCGGTTCCCGGGGAAGGCGCCTCGACGGTCGCGCTGCACCTTGCTCGCGCCTTCGCGCGCGGTCCGGCGGCGAAGGTCCTCTTGATCGATGCCGACCTCGTGCGAAGCAACCGGACCCTCTCCGATGCGATCGCGCATCCTCGCTCGGGCCCCGGCCTGATCGAGGTGCTCTCGCGCCAGATCGACTTGTCCCGCGCCATCCTCTCGACCGAAGACCCGAATCTGCACTTCCTCCCCGCCGGGGGCAGCCCCGCGCGGCCGATGGAGGTGATCATCTCGGAATCGATGGGGCAGTTCCTTCAGGACATGGGGCAGGTCTATCAGACGGTCGTCCTCGACGGTCCGCCGGTGCTCCAGAATCCGGAGGGGCCGGCGCTCGGCGCTTCGAGCGAGGGGGTGGTTCTGGTCGTGCAGGCGAACCGCACGCGCCGCGAGGTCGTGCAGCGGGCGCTCACGATGCTGGAGTCCGCTCGCTGCAAGGTGCTCGGCACCGTGCTCAACCGGCGCAGCTACCCGATCCCCGACTTCCTCTACCGCCGGCTGTAACGGGGAATGCCGCCGGCTGCGCGACGGTCGTCCGGCGGCGTTCGGGTCGGAATCCCCGGCGCGCCATCCCTGTCCCGCCAGACCTGGGTGGGAGAGGCGGTGGCGTCGGCTCTTCCGCGGCTGGTCGCGGAGATCGCCGGCCGGGTGGCGCCCTACCAGCCGCGCGTGCTCTTTCTTGGGGGCAGCGCCGTCCACGGAGAGTTGTGCGGGATCGAGACTGCCCCGGGACGGAGGCGGTTTCTTTCGGATCTCGACCTCTCGCTCGTCCTCGCGGATCCTCCTTCCGATTCGGAGCTGCAGGCGCTCTCGGCCGCCGTCGCCGCGGCCGCCATTCCGATCCCCGCGGGCGTCGGCTGCTATGCCGAATCCCAGCTGCGCCGCCAGCACCCGACGCCGGGCCTGGTCGAGGCGGTCCGGGCGGGCTGGGTGCTCGCTGGGGAGCCGGAATGGCTCGAGCGATTCCACATGCCGCCGCCGCAGGAGATCCCTCCATGGGAGAGCCGGCGGCTCCTCGCCAACCGCACCCTGGAATGGCTCGAGGCGCGAGCGCGAGAGCCGCGAGACGTTGTCGGTCTCGCCTATGCCGAGGCGAAGCTGCACGCGGACGCGGGGGCCGCGATCCTTCTGGCGAAGGGGCTCTTCGCCGGAGGCGGGTTCGAGGAGCGGGGACGACGAGCGGCCGTCGTCCTCGATCTGCCGGAGGAGGAACGGGAGCGGATCGTCTCCTGGACCGCGTGGAGGCTCGCTCCTTCCCCCGAACTCCCCGGCGGACGGTCGATCGAGGAGGCCGGAGGAGCGCAGGGCTGCGAGGCGGTCGCACGCACGATCGGTTGCGTGATCGGCGCGGTTGCGACAAACTCCTCGGTCCGGCATTTTCTCGGAGGTCCCACGATCCAGGGCAGGACGTGGGCTCGCGCATGGAAGAGGTGGATCCGGGCGAGATCGGCCTCCCTCGTGCGGCCCGATCCGCACGTGATCGCGCGGACTCCGCGGGTCTTGCTCTGGGAAGCGGCGCTCGAGCTCGCCGGGGGGAGGCCGGCCCCCGCGCGATCGATCCTGAGAAGGATCGGACTCGATGCGCCGGAAGAAGAGGATGCGCTCGCACGGCGGATCGCCGAGGCGGCCCGCTGGATGGAACGTCTCGGAGTGGAGTGAGGAATGCCGGAACGCGACGGTAGGGATCTTTCGCTGGTCTTTCTGATCGACGCCCTCGGCAAGGAGATCGTCGGCCGGGACGGCTTTCTCGACGCGCTCGTCCCGCGCAACCGCCCGCGTGTCCGCTCGATCCTGGGCTATTCCTCCGCGGCGATCCCCACGCTCTTCACCGGGGTTCCGCCCGCGGTGCACGGGCACTGGGCGATGTACCGGAGAGACCGGGGCGACTCTGTCTTTCGTCCCTATGCGCGGCGCCTCCGGCTTGCGAGCAAGCTGCCGGCAGGCAAGTGGCGGACGCGCCGCTGGCTCACGGCGCAGCTTCGGCGCGACGGGTTGACCGGCTACTTCTCGCTCTACGAGGTGCCGTTGGGGCTGCTCCCGTTCTTCGATCTGAGCGAGCGGCGCAACATCTACAGGCCCGGGGCGTTCGATGGCGTGCGCAGCCTCTTCGACCGGCTCGTCGAGGAGTCCGTCCCGTATCGCGTATGGGACTGGTCGGTTCCGGAGGAGCGGTCGTTCTCGGAGATGGAGGCGGCCGCGCGTGAGGGGAACGAGCGCTTCCTGATGCTCTATTCCTCGGGGCTCGACGGGGTGATGCACGTCCACGGTCCCGACTCTCCGGCGGCGCGCGCCTGGCTCAAGCAGGCGGAAGGACGGATCGGCGCGGTCGTCGACGCGGCCCGCCGGGCGGGGCGCCGGCCGCGCCTCCGTGTGTTCGGCGACCATGGAATGGCGCCGGTGCGCCGCGCAATCGACCTCTCCGCGCACCTCGCGCACCTGCCGGTCCGGATCCCTCGCGACGCGCTGCTGTTCCTCGACAGTACGATGGCGCGGTTCTGGTTCTCGAGCGAGCAGGCGCGCCGGACGGTCGTCGACTCGCTCTCGTCGCTGGCCGGGGGGCGATTCGTGTCGCACGAGGAACTCGCATCGCTCGGCGCCGGCTTCCCGGATCGCGAGTACGGCGAGGAGATCTTCCTGGCCGATCCGGGCGTGCTGTTCGCTCCCAGCTTCATGGGCCTCGGGCGCGTCGCGGGCATGCACGGGTACCATCCCGACGATCCGGATTCCGACAGCACGCTGCTCGCCGATCCGATGCCGGAGGAGCCGCCCGAGACGATTCTCGAGATCGCTCCCCTGCTCCTCCGGGATCTCGGCCTCCCCTTCGAGGCGCCGCGTTGAAGCGCCGCGCCGTCATCCTCTTCGGGATTCTCCTCTCCGCCGTGTTCCTGTACGCGGCGGCGCGCGGCGCGAAGCTCGACCGGATGCTCGCGATCCTCTCGCACGCGCGCTACGGCTACACGATCCCGTGCGTGATCCTGACGCTCTTCGCCTTCTGGATCCGTGCGCTTCGATGGGGGCTTCTCCTCCGCGGAGTGCGGCGCCTGCCGCAGCCGACGCTGTTCTCCGCCACGATGATCGGCTTTCTCGCCAACAACGTGCTCCCGGCGCGGCTGGGGGAGCTCGTGCGCGCGCACGTGGTCGGCCGCCGCGGAGAGATCAGCCGGAGCGCGGCTCTCGCGAGCATCGTCGTCGAGCGGATCTTCGATCTCTTCACGATGCTCGGCCTCTTCGCCGTCGTCATGGCGACCACGAGCTTTCCCGGCGGGCTCGAGAAGGTCGCGATCGCGGTGCTGGGAGTCGGTCTCGTCTCCCTCGTCCTGCTCCTGCTCTGGAACCGGTATCCCGGTAGGTTCGTCGGGATCGTCCTGCCGCTCGTGCCCGCGCGATTGCGCGAGAAGACCGAGGCGATGGCGGAACGATTCCGCACGGGGCTGCTCGTCTTCAACAACGTGCCGCATCTCATCGCCGTGGCGGGATACTCGATTCTCATGTGGGCGGCGATCGTGGTGGTGATGTGGCTCGTCATGATCTCGCTCGCGATCCACGTGCCGCAGCCGCAAGCATCGATGGTCGCCCTCGTCGCGATCGCCCTCGTCACGATGATCCCGAGCGCCCCAGGCTTCATCGGGACCTTGCAGGGAGGCGGGACCGCCGCTCTGGTGGTGTTCGGCGTCTCGCGGGAGTCGGGGCTCGCGTTCTCGATCCTCTATCACGCGACCCAGTGGATCCCGGTCAACGTCGTCGGCCTGATCTATCTCTTCCGGGAAGGCCTCAGCCTCGGGCAGCTCTCCCGCATGGCGGAATCCAGCGCCGAAAGCGACCCCGCCGCTCGTTCGCAGCGGTGAGGATAAGCGCGGCGAGGCGGGACGCATCGTGCGCACGGAAGGAATGCTTATGCAAGCTGGATCGCGTGACGTCCAGCCTATCCATCTCGCGTTTCGCCTGATAGGCTCCGCCGACACGGCCAGTCGCCTTGACCTCTCGCGTGTCTCTGCGCTATCCTGTCCTGCGTCCGGATTGAACACGGAAGGAGGGAATGCCCGGAACCCCTTGCTAGCGGGATCGACAAGGCTCGTCGCCTTCGAGACCCGACGCCACCCCAGCCCTGACAGAGCGCGATCCATCCAGGGGGTCGCCAGGTACGCGCGGTCCGTCGGTGGAGGTCCCGTCGCACGGCAAGGAGTGTTCAACCGTGTCTACGACAACGTCGCTCGGGCGCCCGAAGCGCCGCGTCCGAGGCGGGGAAAAGGGACGGCGTCCCGTCATTCCCGCTTCGTCGAGCCTGGATTCCTCGCCAGTCCTCCCGCCCGTCGGGGGTCGGACGGTCCGAAGTACCCTGAACAAGCCTGAGGCGAACGCGTTGCGGATCCCTGTCGAACCGGACCGAGGCATCTACCTCCGGTACGGCAAGAGGTTCGTCGACATCGTGATGGGTTCGATCGCCCTGATCCTCTGCCTGCCCTTGCTTCTCCTGGCTGCCCTCGCGATCAAGCTCGACACTCCTGGCCCTGTGCTCTACCGCTCCACGCGCATCGGGCGTGGGGGGAAGCCGTTCACCTTCTACAAGCTCCGATCGATGATCGTCGGGGCCGAACAACATCGTGGCCAGATCGCTCATCTGAACGAGGTTTCCGGTCCGGTCTTCAAGATCGCGGATGACCCGCGGATCACGAGAGTCGGCAAGTTCCTCCGCCGGACGAGTATGGACGAGCTTCCCCAGATCCTGAACGTCATGAAGGGTGACATGACCCTCGTAGGCCCGCGTCCGCCGCTGCTCGAAGAGGTGCTGCAGTACGAGCCGTGGCAGCGGCGTCGCCTTGCGATCCGTCCCGGCATCACGTGCCTGTGGCAGATCAGCGGGCGGAGCCGGCTGGGCTTCGACGAGTGGGTGCGCCTGGACATGGAGTACATCGAGCGCCGCTGCTTCGTTCTCGATCTGAAGATCCTGATCCGAACGATTCCCGCGGTTCTTTCGGGTGAGGGGGCCTACTAGCCCAAGGAGCGCGTGAGGGAGCCCTCGCGCTCCCGCGCGCGCCGGCCGATCCTGAGGTGATCTTGGAGGCTGAGTCGGAAACCGTCCGCACGGATCCGTGGAACAGCGGTCCTTGGGCCGCCGCGACGCTGGCGCTCCTCACGCTGGCGGCGCTCGCGCTGCGCCTATGGGGGTTGACGCATCAGTCCCTTTGGATCGACGAGATGTTCACTCTGAAGTACGCCGGAGTCGACCAGAGCCTCACGTGGGAGAACGTTCGGATCAACTTGCAGGGACCGTTGCACTCCGTGCTGCTCCACGTGTGGTCCAGCCTCTTCGGTTGGGGAGAGGCATCGATACGCCTCCCGCAGGCGATCGTGTCGGCGGCGACCGTCCCGATGCTCTACGCCGCGTCGCGTCCCGTCTTCGGGGAGAGGCGGGCGCTGCTGGCCGCGGCGCTGCTCGCCGTGAACCCGTTCCATGTCTGGTACGCGCAAGAGGTGCGCAACTACGCCTTCGTGATCTTCCTCGCGACGCTTTCTCTGTGGGTGCTGCAGGGGATCGACGGAGCCCGCCGCCCGCTCGCCCGCGTGCCGGCGCTCGCCGCGACCTGGCTCGCGGGCATGCTTTTCAATCTCTCGTTCGCCTTCCACGCCGCCGCCGGCGCCCTATGGGGAGCCGTGCGGTGGAGAAGGGATCGCGCCCGGCTGGCCGTCCTCGGGCTGACCGGCGTCGTCGTCGTGATCGCGCTTCTTCCTTGGGAGGTCGGCTTCTACCAGCGGTGGGTGTCGAAGTCCTACCTGCTCAAGACCGAGCCGGTGCCGGAGGAGGTGAAGCTGCGCGGCGAGGCGACGGCCCCGGTCCTGGGAATCCCGTACGCAATGTACGCGTTCTCGGTCGGCTTCTCGCTCGGGCCGTCGCTGCGCGAGCTGCGCCGCGCCCCCTCGCCTTCCACCGCCGCGGCACATCCCTGGGCCGTGGGAGCCACGGCCGTCTGCTTCGGGACCCTCGCCGTGGCCGGAGGAGCGCAATGGATCCGCGGAAACGACGCGAGGCGGCGGCTGTGGCTGTTGGCCCTCCTGGTCCCGCTGCTCCTCGCCTTCCTCGCGGCGACCCGCAACCTCAAGGTCTTCAATCCTCGATACGTGGCGGTCGGGCTGCCGATCTACATGGTGGCGCTGGCCGAGGGGGTTTTCGCGCTTCGCCCCCGGTGGCTGGGGGACGGACTGCTCGCCGGGGTGGCGATCCTGTGCGGCGTGAGCCTCGTGCAGCTCCACACGGAACCCCGGTATTGGAAGGAGGATGCCCGATCGGCCGCGAAGGTGCTTCGAGCCGAGATGCGGCCGGAGGATCTGCTGTTCGTCGTCGGGACGTGCGATCCGTTGACCCGCTATTACTGGCCGGAGCTGCGGAGCCGCCACGTCGTCCGGCGCTTCGAGGTGCCGATCCGCAAGCCGCCGCAGGGAGATCTGGAGCGCGAGGCGGTTGGCGCGATCGAGCAGCCGGGGCGCACCTTCGTCCTGTTTTACCGGGAGGACTTCCATGACCCGGACGGACGCTGGGAAGCGTTTCTGAAGGATCGATTCGCGATCGAACGCCGGTGGGACTTCGTAGGAACACGCGTATGGCTGCTGGGCCCGGAGAAACGATCGTGACGGATGCCGAGCGGATCACGGTGACTCTCTACAGCGACGCCGCCTACTACGGCGGCGCGGAGGTCTACCTGTCCCTGCTCGCGCGTCACCTCGATCCGCGGCGCTTCCGGCTGACGGCGCTGCTCCCGAAGGATCCGACGGTGCCGCGCCTCGAGGAGGAGATCCGTGCGGCCGGCGGGGAGGTGTTTCACCACGCGCGTCCCGGCTTCCATTACCGCGCCTCGCTCCCCGAGCTTCGCGCGGTCCTGAAGCAGATCGGCGGGACGGTCCTGCACATCAATCTGCCGAGCACCTACGACGCGGGGGTCGGGCTGGTGGCGCTCGCCGCCCGCCTCGCCGGCTACCGGCGCGTGGTCTCGACCGAGCACCTTCCGATGATCCCGCGCCGCTATCGCAAGTTCCCGCTGAAGATCCTCTTCGGCGAAGCGATCGACCGGATCATCGTGCCGGCGCGCGCGACCCGCTCCTACGTCGTCGAGCTGCACCGCATGCCCGCCGAGAAGACGCGCATCCTGCCGTACGGGGTCGAGGAGCCGGCGCCGGTGCCCGACGAGGAGGCGCGCGCGCTGCGTGAGGCGACCGGGACCCGGCCGGGCGACGTCGTCGCCGGAATCGTGGGGCGGCTGACCGAGCGGAAGGGCCACCGCTTCCTCTTCCAGACGCTCGCGATCCTCCGGCGAGAAGGGAAGCTGCCGGGGAACCTGCGCCTCTGGGTGATCGGAGAGGGGGAGGAGCGGGAAGCGCTCGAGCAGGATGCCCGGCGTCGCGAGCTCTCGGAGATCGTCCGATTCGTCGGGCCGCGCGCGGACGCCGCCGCGCTCATGGCGCTTCTCGATCTGCTCGTCGTCCCCTCGCTCGTCGAGACGACTCCGTTCGTCGTGCTCGAAGCGATGGCCGCCGGCCGTCCCGTCGTTGCGTCGGCGATCTACGGCATTCCGGAGATGATCGAGGACGGAAGGAGCGGCCGGCTCGTTCCGCCCGCCGACCCGGAAGCTCTCGCCCGCGCGCTCGAGGAGCCGCTCGCCGGTGGCCCCGATCTTCGCGCTCGCTGGGGAAGGCGCGCGCGCGAGCTGTACGAGGAACGCTTCGCCGCGCCGGTCATGGCGCGGGGCACCGAGGCGATCTATCTCGGCCTCGACGGGGAGCGTGCCTCATGAGCGACGGCCGCACGGTGCTCCTCGTCAACAAGTACCACTACCTCAAGGGTGGGGCGGAGAAGTACTACCTGGACCTCTCCGAGCTTCTCGCGAAGCGCGGGGATCGCATCGTCCATCTCGCGATGCGGCACGACGCGAACCTTCCCGCGCGGGACGGAGACCGGTTCGTCTCGGAGGTGGATTACCGAGCGCGCATGGGAGCGGCGGCACGCGCGCGCCATGCGGTACGGAGCGTCTACAACTCCGAGGCGGCGCGCGCCGCCCGCGAGATCGCGCGCGGTGCCCGTCCCGACGTCGCGCACCTGCACAATGTCTATCATCAACTTTCGCCGTCGGTGATTCGCGCGCTGGACGACGAAGGGATTCCGATCGTCCAGACCCTGCACGACTACAAGCTGATCTGCCCCGCCTACCTGCTCCTCACGCAGCAGGGGGAGATCTGCGAGCGATGTCGCGGCGGCCGCTACCACGAAGCGTTCCGGCGCCGTTGCCTGCTCGATTCGCGAGCGGCATCGGCGGTCGGGATGATCGAGGCGTACCTCCACCGGTGGCTCCGCACCTACGAGAAGGTCCGCCTCTTCGTTTGTCCGAGTCGGTTTCTGCTCGAGAAGGTGGCGGAGTTCGGCGTCGCGCGCGAGCGGCTCGTCGCGCTCCCCTACTTCCTGCAGGTCGACCGCTACGAGCCGGCGCCGGCCGCGTCGGAAGGGGACTACTACGTCTACGCGGGGCGCCTGTCGCGCGAGAAGGGCGTCGCCACGCTCCTCGAGGCGCATGCGCGGCTGCCGAAGCCGGGCCGCCTGCCGCTGCGGATCCTCGGCGAAGGGCCGCTCGACGCGATGCTGAAGGCGCGCGCGACCGAGCTGGGCGCATCGGACGTCGCCTTCGAGGGGTACCGCCGGCCTCCGGAGCTGCATCGGATCGTGGGCGCCGCGCGCTTCGTCGTCGTCCCGAGCGAGTGGTACGAGAACTACCCGTACGCGATTCTCGAGGCGTTTGCACTCGCGCGTCCGGTCCTGGGCGCCCGGATCGGAGGGATCCCGGAGCTGGTGCGGGACGGCGAGACCGGTCTCACCTTCGCGCCTGGCGGCGCGGATGACCTGGCGGCGGCGATCGCGCGCATGGCGGCTGACCGCTCCGGCGCGAACGAGATGGGTCGCGCCGCCCGCGCCTGGGTCGCCTCGACCCTCGACCCGAAGCGGCACCTGGAACGACTGGACGCGATCTACGAAGCCGCGCGCGCGGCCCGGGCGGTGGCGCCATGAGGATCGCGATGATCGGCCAGAAGGGGATCCCGGCCACCTATGGTGGGATCGAGCGCCACGTGGAGGAGATCGGCGCGCGACTTGCCGAGCGAGGGCACGAGGTGTCGGTCTACGCCCGCCCGCACTACACGAAGATGGGTGGGACGTACCGGGGGATGAGAATCCACCGGCTGATGAGCTTCAACACGAAGCATCTCGACACGATCACGCACTGCTTCTTCTCGACGCTCGACTGCCTGGCGCGGCGCTACGACATCGTGCACTTCCATGCGCTGGGCCCCTCGGTCTTCTCCTCGCTTCCGAGGCTCGCTCGCTCGAAGACGGTCGTCACCGTGCACGGGCTCGACTGGCAGCGAGGAAAGTGGGGGAAGGGAGCCGCCTGGTTCCTGCGCCAGTGCGAAAAGCCGGCGATCCACCTTCCCGATCGAACGATCGTCGTCTCGAAGTCCCTGCAGGACCACTTCTGGAATCATTATCGGGCCGAGACGATCGTGATCCCGAACGGGACGAACCCCGCGGTGCACCGCCCGCCGAACAAGATCCGCAAGTACGGTCTGGACCGGCACCGCTACGTCCTGTTCGTCGGGCGGCTCGTTCCCGAGAAGGGCTGCCACATGTTGCTCGAGGCGTTCACGAAGCTGCGGACCGATGCGCGCCTCGTGATGGCGGGGGGGAGCTCCTTCTCCGATGGCTACGTCGACACGCTCATGCGGATCCGCAACGGCGACGAGCGGATCCACATGCTCGGCTACGTCTACGGGGACCTGCTCGACGAGCTGTGGTCGAACGCGTACCTGGTCGTGCAGCCTTCGTTTCTGGAGGGTTTCTCGATCTCGCTCGTCGAGGCGATGAGCCACGGCAAGTGCATCCTCGCAAGCGACATTCCGGAGAACATGGAGGTCGTTGCCGATTGCGCGGTCACGTTCCGGACCGAGGACGTGAAGGACCTCCAGGCGAAGCTCGAGTACCTGCTCGAGGACCCGGTCGAGGTCGACCGGATCGCACGGCGCTGCAAGGCGCACGCGCGCGACCGTTTCAGCTGGTCACGGATCGTGGAGGCGACCGAGGCGGTCTACCGCGAGATGCTCGAGGGGCGGCGACCCGCGCTGTGCGAGGAGGAGGAGGGGACGGCCGAAGCTCGGAGCGATCGCGGCGCGGGCGCCGGATCGCCGGCGGTGGCGGAGGCGAACGCGAAGGCGAAGGCGAAGGCGAAGGCCTCTGCGGCGCGCGCCGAGCGGTCGAGTTCCACCGGAACGTCGCTCTGACGGCGCTCGCATCCCGCCTATCGTCGCTGCGATCCTCACCCTGTCCTCTGCGTGCGTCCATGAGGGAGGTACCGGCTACGGCCCACCGCTTCGATCCCAGCAGTTGCCGCCCCGGCCGGGTCCGCTAGAATCCGCCTCATGCGCCTCCACGCGGTGATTCTGGCCGGTGGGAAGGGGGAACGGTTCTGGCCCCTCTCCCGCGCCCGCCGGCCGAAGCAGTTCCTTCCACTCTTCGGCGAGCGCACGCTCCTGCAAGAGACGGTCGGGCGGCTCTCCGGGTGGATCCCGTGGGATCGCGTTTGGACGGTCGCAGGCGTGTCCATGCTCCCCGAGATCCGGCGGCAGGCGCGGGAACTGCGTGCGGACCGGACGATCGAGGAGGCGGTCCCCCGCAACACGGCGGCCGCGATCGCCGCCGCCGCCGTCGCCATCGAGCGGCTGGATCCGGGGGCGGCGATGCTCGTCCTTCCATCCGATCATTGGATTCCTGATCGCGATCTCTTCCGGGAGGACACGGAGCGGATGCTCGACGCCTGCCGCGACGATCCCGCCCTGTATCTCTTCGGAATGCCGGTCACACGCCCCGAGACCGGGTTCGGCTACCTCCGCCTCGGCCCGGAGGTGCCTGCCCATCCCGGGGTCTTCGAGGTGGAGCGCTTTCACGAGAAGCCGGACAGCGAGCGCGCCGTCGCCTTCGCGCGCGATCCGTCGATGCTCTGGAACTCGGGGATCTTCCTCTGGCCCGCCGTGACGATCCTTCGGTCGATCGCGCGGCACGCGCCGATCCTCGCGTCGTGCGCCGATCGCCTGCGGGATGACTTCGCGAGCGCGGGAGGCGTGACGGGGCAGGCGGCCGCGCAAGCCCTCGCGCGCTTCTTCCAGGACTGTCCTTCGGAATCGATCGACTACGCCGTCCTCGAGAAGGAGGCGCGCGCCTTCGCCACCCGCGCGCGGTTCCGCTGGAGCGATCTCGGAAGCTGGGACTCGTGGGGGGAGCAGGTGGAGGCCGACAGCGCCGGCAACCGCGCGCGCGGCGCGGTCCTGGCGCGCGAGTCGCGGAACTGCATCGCCTACTCGGAGGACGGACTTCTCGCGCTGCTCGGCGTCGAAGGGCTGATCGCCGTTCGCCTGCCGGATGTCACCCTCGTCTGCCCGCGCGAGCGGGCGCAAGAGATCCGGGCGCTGCTGCGCGACGCCCGGGAGCGAGGAGACCTCGATGGCTATCTCTGACCGGCTGCCTCGAACGCGCCGGCGGCGGGGGATCTCGAGAAGGATCTCGAAGGCGGCCCTCGTCCTCATGGCCGCAGGTGGGTTTGCCTGCCTCTCGTCTGTCGCTGGCCTTCCAGGGACGGCCAGGGCCGCGGCACAAGCCACCGCGTCGCGCGCCGGCGACGACGCCGGCTGCCCGCTGCTGCCGGAGGAGGAGTGGAGGTGGTGCGGGCCGGTCCGCGTCGCCCCTCCCGGCAGCCTGCGCCTGCCCGGCCAGGGACGCTGCCTGCCGTCCCAAGATCCGCGAAATGGCGGCGGCGAAGCTTTCCCGAGACTCGCGCTGGACGAGGCGCCGCCTCTCCCTCCTCCGCTGACGGCGGGCGCAGAGGGCGAGGCGGGCGCAGCGGGCGCGGCTGGTGCGGCAGGCACAGCAGGCGCGGCGGACGCAGCGGGCGCGGCGGGCGCAGCGGACGCCGAGCGACCCGTGACCGGAGAGGCTGACTCTCCGCCCGCGCAGCGTGACGAGCCCGCGGCGGCGCCCGCGCCGATCGCAGTCGCAGTCCTTCCCGCAGCGGCCGGCCCGATGTACACCGCCGGCTCGGCGGGACGGCATCCGCCCGACGGGCAATCCGGCGGCTGGGGCGTCCAGGCGTTCGCCAGCGCCAGCCGGACGCGCGCTGAGGCCATCGCTGCCAGGATCGAGAAGGCCACGGGCCGGCAAGCCTCCGCTGAGCCTTCCGGAGGCATCTGGAAGGTCCGCTGCAGGGGCCTCGCGAGCCGCGATGAGGCCCAGCGCGCCTGCCAGGAGCTCGTCCGGCTCGGCTACGAAGGTTCTTTCCTCCTGGCCAGCGGCGACCGATGACTAGGGAGATGGTCCCCATCTTCCTGATCGAGGACGAGGGGTGGCGTTTGCTGCGCCCGTTCACCTGGCTCCGTCCTGCCGCCGAGCTGCTCGCCGGCGCCGCGCATGCGCTGGCGCGCTGGGAACAGGCGAGCGGCATGCGACCCCGCGTGGTCTGCCGTCCCCTGGTCGCGGCGCTCGAGCCGCACCGCATCGAGGCTCTCCCACCCGCGGAGGGTCCGCGGCTGATCGTCCGCGATCGCTGGGTGCCGGAGACGCGCGGCGCGCTGGAAATGCTGTCGGCCGCTTCGCCGGCCGCCTTCGAGAAGGACGGGAAGATCCTCGCCGTGCTGACCGCCGCCTCGCCGCCTCCCGCAGAGCCGCCCGGCAGCGAGGGCTTCTGGCGGAGTCTCGCTTCGGAAGCGCCGACTGCGCCGGCTCCGCCGGGCCGTCTCCTGGGCGGACTGCCCGACCTGCTTCTCGGTTGCGAAGCGCTCCTCGCGTCGGATCTCGAGCAGATCCTCCGGTCGACTCCGCTTCCCGCCTCGCTGGGTGACGGCTTCGCCTATGCCCAGGAGCGGGTGCGCCTCGGCGACGGGTGCCGGATCGATGCCGGCTGCGTCCTCGACGCGCGCGAGGGGCCGATCGTCCTCGGCCCGCGCGTGCATGTGTTCCCGCACACCTGGCTGCATGGGCCGCTCTACGTCGGCGAGGGTTGCCGGCTCCAAGGGGGACGGATCGGCGGCGGGACGGTGATCGGTCCGGGCTGCCGCATCCACGGAGAAGTGGAGGCGTCGACCTTCCTCGGGTTCGACAACAAGGCGCACGACGGCTACGTGGGCCACTCCTACTGCGGCGAATGGGTCAACCTCGGCGCCCTGACGACGACGAGCGATCTGAAGAACAATTACGGGACGGTACGGCTGACGATCGATGGAGCGACGATCGACACCGGCCAGCAAAAGGTCGGCTCGTTCCTCGGCGATCACGTCAAGACGCGGATCGGGACGATGCTGAACTCGGGAACCGTCGCGGGGCTCGCAGCCAACGTGATCGGAGA
This sequence comes from Candidatus Eiseniibacteriota bacterium, assembly GCA_041946735.1. Classification (GTDB taxonomy): domain Bacteria; phylum Eisenbacteria; class RBG-16-71-46; order CAIMUX01; family VGJL01; genus JBHGAY01. The sequence goes on along the minus strand of JBHGAY010000021.1, from coordinate 4,867 downwards.
GCGCTCGCTCTTCCCGAAGTGGATCCCCGACTTCGCCTGGGGCGCCGGCGCCGATGCGGTCGAATACCGGCTCGACCGTTGCCTCGCCACCATGGAGACCGTTCTCGGGCGGCGTGGCCAGAGCCTCACTCCCGCCCTGCGGGATGCGATCGGCATCGCGTATCGTGAGAGCGGGGAGGCCCGGACGCGGTTCCTGCGCGGGGAACGGGAGGTCCCACAGGGGGGAGGACCCGGAGCCGGTTCGGGCCATGCAGGGGCAGGCGGGAGGTAGGTCAGGATGCCCGAGCTGCGAAAGGACCCCGTCGTCGGTCGCTGGGTGATCATCGCGACCGAGCGCGGGAAGCGGCCATCCGACTTCGGCCGGATCGAGAGCGCTCGCAAGGGCGGCTTCTGTCCGTTCTGCCCGGGCAACGAGTCCAAGACGCCTCCCGAGGTGTTCGCCTTCCGCAGCCCCGACAGCCGGCCGAACGAGCCGGGCTGGACCGTGCGCGTCGTCTCGAACAAGTTCCCCGCTCTCCAGATCGAGGGCGGGCTGAACCGCCGCGCCGAGGGGATCTACGACAAGATGAACGGGGTCGGCGCGCACGAAGTGATCATCGAGACGACCGACCACAACCTCGAGATGAGCCAGCTCCCGGTCGAGCAGATCGAGCGCGTTCTCTTCGCCTACCGCGAGAGGATGCTCGATCTCGCGAAGGACAAGAGGTTCCGCTACCTGCAGGTGTTCAAGAACCACGGGGAGGCGGCGGGCGCGAGCCTCGAGCACAGCCACAGCCAGCTGATCGCGACGCCGATCATCCCTCGGCGCGTGCACGAGGAGCTGAACGGCTGCAGCCAGCATTTCCAGATCAAGGAACGCTGCATCTACTGCGACATCGTCGATCAGGAAATCGCGTTCGGGAAGCGCCTCGTCTGCGAGAACGAGAAGTTCGTGGTGCTGGAGCCTTTCGCGCCGCGGTTCCCGTTCGAGACCTGGCTGATCCCGAAGGAGCACGAGCACTTCTTCGAGGAGGACTATTCGGAGGAGGAAGGGTTCCTGCCGCTCGCCCGGATCTTCAAGGAGATGCTGACCCGGATGAACGTGGCATTGAACAATCCTCCGTACAACTTCGTTCTTCACACGAGCCCCTCCCACGATTGGGAGAATCCGCTGCACTATCACTGGCACCTCGAACTGATGCCCAAGCTGACGAAGGTGGCCGGCTTCGAATGGGGGACCGGGTTCTACATCAACCCGACTCCGCCGGAAGAAGCAGCGGAGTATCTGCGGGAGGCGATGATCTCCGCGGACGCGGTCGCGAGCGGGACCGGCGGCGCCATGCCCGGCAATCCAGGTGGCCCTCCCGGCGAGGCGGGCGAGGCCGGCAGCGAGGCCGGCGGAACCGGCGAGTCAAGCGATGGCCACCCGGGGGACGAAGTCGCCGCATCATCCGGCCCGGAGAGCGAGCCGGGAGCCGGCGGCGGGCCGAGCGGTCCGGAGAAGGATGCCGGCGCGCCGGCTGGAGGAGTCGGAGCCTGATCCGCGCCGGGCAGACGAAGGCGAGGGCCAAGGAGAGGCGAGGGTGAAGGCACGGGGGCCAGGGAAGGGGCAAAGGAAGGGGAAGGGTAGGCCGTGAGGATCGCGATCGCCGCCGCGGAGATGGTTCCGTTCGTCAAGGTCGGAGGGCTAGCCGACGTCATCGGAGCGCTTCCACGCGAGCTTGCCCGGCTCGGGCATCGCGTATCGGTCTTCCTTCCCAGGCCTCCCGTCCTGCCCACCGACCGGCTTCCCGCGCTTTCGCTCTCCTCGCTCGGATCAATCGACGTCCCGATGGGAACGGGGACGATGCGCGCAGAGGTGGAGCGCGCGCGGATCGGCGTGCCGGGGATGGAGGTGCTGCTGATCCAGAACCGGGACCTCTTCGACCGTCCCGATCCCTACGTCGACCCCGCAACAGGTCAGGACTGGCCGGACAATGCACGCCGTTTCGTTTTCTTCTCGCGTGCCGTTCTGGAGGCGATGCGCTCGATCGGCATGGTTCCCGAAGTGGTTCACTGCAACGACTACCAGACCGGTCTCGTGCCGTTCCTGATGCGCGAGGATCGCTCGCGCTACGAGGCGCTCCAGCGAACCGGGACGCTCTTCGCGATCCACAACATGGGCTACCAGGGGATCTTTCCGCCCGAAGTCCTCGCCGACCTCGGCGCCGGCTATCGCGAGAAGTTTTTCTATCCGATGGGGCCGCTCGAGTACTTCGGCAAGGTGAACTTCATGAAGGCGGCGATCCTGTACGCGGACCTGATCTCCGCGGTGAGCGAGCGGTACGCACACGAGATCCAGCAGCCGGAGTACGGATTCGGCCTGGAGGGAGTTCTCGCTCTCCGCGGCGACGACGTGATCGGGATCCTGAACGGGATCGACGTGGAGGAGTGGAATCCCGAGACCGATCCGCTGATCCCTGCCAACTACTCGGCGTCCGACCTGGGGCCCAAGAGGGAGAACAAGCGGCGGTTGCTCCAGGCGATGGAGCTGCCGGAGGGGCGAAGTGTTCCGGTGATCGGAATGATTTCGCGTCTCGTCGACCAGAAGGGGCTCGACCTGATCGAGGAGTCGGCGAAGGATCTGATGCAACGGGACCTGGCTCTCGTCGTCCTCGGAAACGGACTGCCGAAGTACGAGAAGCTTCTGCGCGATCTCGCCCGGAAGCACCCGCACAAGGTCGCGGTCAGCTTGACCTTCAACAATCCTCTCGCGCATCTGATCGAGGCTGGGAGCGATATGTTCCTGATGCCTTCGCGATACGAGCCGTGCGGGCTCAATCAAATGTACAGCCTGCGTTACGGAACGATTCCGATCGTGCGGGCGACGGGCGGGCTCGCGGACACCGTGCAGGAGTACGACCCGGATACGGGACGAGGCAACGGATTCGTCTTCACGGAATACACGAGCCGCGCGATGCTGCACGCGATCGATCGAGCGCTGGCCGCCTACGCGCGCGATCGCGCCTGGAAGAAGCTCCTTTCCCAGGTGATGCGAATCGACTTCTCCTGGGGACGGGCCGCGCAGAAGTACGTCGGGGCGTACCAGAGGGCGATCGAGAGCCGGCTGTAGGACGGCGGCCGGGCTCGCTCGGGCACTCCACTCGCGGATCGCCTCCTCGATTCGTCACTCGCCCCCGCTCATTGCCTGGACGGCTCTTCGAGAAACGCGGCGTGCAGGCAGCGCACCGCGTCGCCCGCCTGGCTCTCTGCCACGAGGTAGGAGAGCGAGAGGCTCGCCGAGCGTGCGGCGCGCACTTCGACCCCGGCCTCGGAGAGCCGCTTCCACGCCTCTGCGAGGAGCGCCGGGCGCGAAAGGATCCCTTCGCCGACCAGGCTGACCACCGCGACGTCGCGGCAGACGCGACAGATCGCGCGATGCGGCCGGCAGCGCTCTCGAAGCGCCTCCTCGTCCGGACCCGGTGCCGGCGCGACGCCGCGGACGAGAACCTTCCCGGGCGCAAGAGGGTGCGTCTCCACCCAGGTCCAGATGGCGGCGGGATCGGCTTCCAGGACGCCGAGAAGCGTCGAGGCATCGCCGTCCCCTTCGACCTCGATCGCGACGCAGCGCGGCTCGAGCGCGACGGAGACGATTCGGTCGGTCTCCAGGGGGGCGTGCGCCGGGGAGGAGGAGGCGCCCGAAGCCGGGGACGGGGATGAGGACGGAGTCGGGCCAGCGGACATCGATGCCTCCGCGCCGATCCAGGTGCCGGGGCCGTCCTCGGCGGAGGGCAGGACCCGGATCGGCATGCCGAACTTGCGGGCCAGGATGACGGAGCGCCGGAACAGCACCTGCGCGCCGAGGTGGGACAGAAGGATCATCGGATCATGCCCGATCCGATCGAGCCGTCGCGCGGCCGGGACGATGCGAGGATCGGCCGAGAGGACCCCCGGGACGTCGGTGAAGATCTCGCACCAGGGACTCCCGAAGCGGATCGCGAGCGCGACCGCCGTCGTGTCGGAGCCGCCGCGCCCGAGCGTCGTCACTTCCTTCTTCGAAGAGACGCCCTGGAAGCCGGCGACGATGACGACGCGATCCTCCTCCAGCGCTTGCTCGATCCGCATCGGCCGGATCTCCACGATGCGAGCGTCGCTGTGCCGCTCGTCGGTGATGATGCCGCTCTGGCTTCCTGTGAAGGAGATCGCCGGCGCGTCGAGCCGGTCGAGCGCCATGGCGAGGAGCGCCATGGAGATCCTCTCGCCCGCCGTAAGGAGCATGTCCATCTCGCGGCGCGGCGGGCGAGGCGTGACGCTGTAGGCGAGGTCGATCAGCTCGTCGGTCGTCTGCCCCATCGCCGAAACGACGACGACCACGCGATGCCCGCGCTCGCGAGCCTGGAGGATCCTTCGGGCTACGTCGAGGAACTGCTGCGGGGTGCCGACCGAGGTGCCCCCGAACTTCTGGACGAGCGTGGCCATCGGGGCACGAGAATAGGTCGGCGGCCGCGCCGGCGCCAGCGCCGGGCTTCGCGTCGCTCTCTCGCGCGCGTGGCCGGCGTTGCTGGAATTGCCGGGGAATTGAAGGGTTGACGCAATCCGAACGGCGCCCCTAGAATCCGGCCTTGCGGACGGTGAACGCCTGGTCGGCTCGACCGCCTTCGCCTATCGAGGGCATCCGCCGCGACAGAGGTCGCAGAGATCGAAGAGCGGGAGTAGCTCAGTGGTAGAGCTCCACCTTGCCAAGGTGGATGTCGCGGGTTCAAATCCCGTCTCCCGCTCCATTCTTCTGCCCTATGCGGGCGCGTCCTCCAGGCCTCCGCGACCGCCTTGCGAGATGGACGGGAAGGCGCCATAGCCAAGTGGTAAGGCGACGGTCTGCAAAACCGTTATTCTCCGGTTCGAATCCGGA
>JBHGAY010000020.1:0-111237 GCA_041946735.1 Candidatus Eiseniibacteriota bacterium | reverse complement strand
GATGCTGCGGCTGCTCGGCAACCGCATCATCGAGCGCTTCGGCGAGCGCATCGCGCCGCATTCGGGACCTGCTTGATCGGGCGCGCGGTGCGAGAATAGCAGGCAAGGAGGAAGCTCCGTGGCGATCGCCTTGCACGATCTCGTCGCCGTCTCGACGGATGTCCGCGCCGTGTCCGGCCGCCTCGAGAAGATCGCGCGCATCGCGCAGCTCCTTGCCCGGGCGAACGCCGGCGAGGCGGAAATCGCGGCGACCTACCTGACCGGGCGGCTGCGGCAGGGAAGGATCGGCATCGGAGGCGCGATGCTGCGCGAGGCGCGGACGGCGCCGGCGGCGAACGCGACGCTCACCCTCCAAGACGTCGATCAGGCGTTCTCGCGGATCGAGGCGACGACGGGGAAAGGCTCGACCGCCGAGCGCGGGCGCCTCCTGCACGATCTCCTGTCGCGCGCCACGTCCGAGGAGCAGGAGTTCCTGACCCGTCTGATCTTCGGCGAGCTGCGGCAGGGGGCGCTCGAGGGGCTGATGATCGACGCGGTCGCGAAGGCGTTCGAAGTCCCCGTGGCGGCCGTGCGTCGCGCCGTAATGGCGGAGGGACGGATCGGCGTCGTCGCCGCAGTCGCGCGCCGCGAAGGGGAGGCGGGCCTCGCCCGCTACGCGATCGAGCTGTTCCGTCCTGTGCGGCCGATGCTCGCGCAAACGGCAGAGGACGTCGGCGAGGCGATCGACCGGCTCGGCGAAGCGGCGTTCGAGTACAAGCTCGATGGGGCGCGCGTGCAGGCGCACAAGCAAGGCGAGGAGGTGCGCGTCTACTCGCGGCGCGGCAACGAGGTGACGCCCGCCGTGCCGGAGGTGGTCGCCGCGGTGCAGTCCTTGCCGGCCGGCGAGCTGATCGTGGACGGGGAGGCGATCGCGCTCCGCGCCGGCGGGATGCCGCATCCGTTCCAGACGACGATGCGCCGCTTCGGGCGGAAGCTCGACGTCGACGAGCATCGCGCGAGCCTCCCGCTCTCGCTCTTCCTCTTCGACCTGCTCTACGCCGACGGGGAGGCCCTGATCGATGCGCCGCTCGCCACGCGGGCCGAGAGGCTGCAGTCGATCGCGGGCGGCGGCGGTCTCGTCGTTCCACGCATCGTCACGGCCGATCCGGGCGAGGCCGCCCGCTTCCTCGACCGCTCGCTCGAGGCGGGGCACGAGGGGATCATGGCGAAGGATCCGCGCGCCGGCTACGAGGCGGGCTCGCGCGGCTTCGGGTGGCTGAAGGTCAAACGGGCGGAGACGCTCGATCTCGTCGTCCTGGCCGCGGAATGGGGAAACGGCAGGCGCCAGGGTTGGCTCTCGAACCTCCACCTCGGCGCACGCGATCCGGAGCACGGCGGGTTCGTCATGCTCGGCAAGACGTTCAAAGGAATGACCGACGCGATGCTCCAGTGGCAGACGGAGAAGTTCCTGAGCCTGGAGATCGGCCGCGACAGCTATACCGTTTTTGTGAAGCCGGAGGTCGTGGTCGAGATCGCGTTCGGCGACATCCAGGCGAGCCCGCGGTACCCAGCCGGGCTCGCGCTGCGCTTCGCCCGTGTGAAGCGCTACAGGACGGACAAGACGCCGGAGCAGGCCGACACGATCGACCGGGTGCGGCAGCTGCGCGAACGGTCGCGCCCGTAGCGTCGTTGCGCGCGTGCACTCGTAGCGCCCATAGTGCCCGTAGCGCCCAGTAGCGCCCGTAGGGCCGCAACGCCCATAGCGCTGGCAGCGCGAGGGCTTCGATAGGGAGGGCCGCCCAATGATCCGCTGGTCCGTATTGCTCGTTGCCGCCGCGGCGACAGCCGCGTTTGCGGGGGATCCCTCGTCCTCGACCCCAGCCGCCGCCGCGACGTCCCGATGGATTCTCGCGAACGTCCACGTCTTCGATCCCCTCGCCGGCCGGATGAGCGATCCGACCGACATCGTGATCGACGGGGACCGGATCGTCTCCGTCGGTTCGGCTACTCGCGAGACCGGCGTTCCCGTCGTCGACGGAGAGGGCCGCTACGCTGTCCCCGGCCTCTTCGATTGCCACACGCACCTGGCCGAGCTGACGCTCGAGAGCGAGGACTCGATGCGCGCGGCGCTTCGCGCCTTCGTCGAGCGGGGGATCACGCAGGTGCGCGACGTGGGAGGTCCGCTCGATCGCCTCGCCCGCCTGCGCGAGCGGATCGACTCCGGCGACCTCCTCGGACCGGATCTCTTCTATGCCGGGCCGATGCTCGAGGGAAGCCCGCTCACCTGGGGCGCGCGCAACACGAAGCTCCCCGGCTTCACCGTCGCTGTCGACAGCGATGTGGCCGCCGATTCTCTCCTCGACGCGATCGCCGCCGGTGGCGCGCGAGGGGTGAAACTCTTCGGCCACATCGACCGTCCCGTGTTCGAACGCCTCGTCGACGGGGCCCGGGCGCGAGGGCTCCCCGTCGCGCACGATCCGGGCCCGCCGCTCTTCCATCGGGACCCGGTCGACCTGTCGATCGACCTCGGAGTCGCGACGATCGAGCACGGCAAGGCGCCCTGGCCGGTCGTTCTGCGGGACGATCTGCGCGCCGAGCACGACTCGATGATGCAGGCGAAACCGTTCGCCCAGATGCGGGCGATGGCGTTCGCCGGCCGCGTCGCCGCTCTCGGCGATGATTCGATCGTTCCGGATCGCGTCGACGCGATCGCCGCCCGGATGGTCCAGCGAGGGGTCTTCCTCTGTCCCACCCTTCAGGTCTTCGCCGCCATGGCGGGCGACACGAGCATGGCCCCGCCGATCGCCGCGATGGTTCGTGGAATGGAAACGGTGAGCCGGTCGATGACCGCGCGCATGGCGCGGGGCGGCGTCGAAATCCTCGTCGGGCAGGACGGCTGCGATGCGGCCGGCACCTTCGCCGAGATGCGGGAGCTTGCCCGGTGCGGTATCCCGCCCGTCGAAATCCTTCGCGGCGCGACGATCCGTCCCGCTCGCCTTCTTGGCGAGGAGGACCGGCTGGGCTCGATCGCGCCGGGAAGGACAGCGAACCTGCTCGTCGTGGACGCCGACCCGCTCGAGGAGATCGGGAATCTCGAGCGAACACGCCTGGTCGTTCTCTCCGGACGATCGATCGAGCGCGGGAGGTGACAGGCCGGCGCAGCTCCCGTGATGATCGCTTCATCTTCCGACATCGCAAAGGGTTAGGCGCCCAGGTCGAGCCGCCGTCCCGCCGGGCGACAACCGCCGTCGCAACGAATGACACTCTTGAGGTTTGACTGGGGTCGTTCCCGCACCTATGTTCCCTACGGTTTTGCATCACGTTCCGGCTGGCGAGTTCCGCGGCGGGGTGGAGTCCGGTGGAGTCCAACGAGCGCTTCCGCTCGCCTGACCGGGCCTCTGTCAATTGCAAGGGCCCCGTTCTCGACGGAGCCGGAAGACGAAGCTCAAAAAAGGAGAACTTGGATGAACGCTCGTCCCACGTCCCTGGGCAGGCGCGCGACCCTCTGCGGGATCGCCGTCGTCCTGGGTCTCCTGGCCGCCGCCGTTGCCGTTCCTGTGGTTGCGTCGGCCACGGTGACCCTTCGTCCCTTCTCGCCAGGCTCCGGCGCCCCGGCGCCCCTCGCGGTAAGCCTGGATGCCTTCTGGACGCAGGCGCCCGATCTCAACGGGTCGAAGATCTCCTCGGAATCCAGCTACGTGGTCGACCTGGATTCGATGGTCGGGGTCGACTTCGTGACAACATCGGACGACGCGCTGACGAAGGTCGTCTGGTGGGGCGGCTACTACAATAACTGGCAGGAAGGCGAGTCGGAGGTCACCGACTTCTACATCTACATCTGCGAGGATCAGGGCGGTGTCCCGGGCAGCTACCTCGGTTACTACTATGCGACGCCGACGATCACTGCGGCCGGCAACGATGGCCTCGGCCTCCCCGTGTACAAGTACGAAGCGCCGGTCCGGGTGGACGTGCAGGCGGACACGCGCTACTGGCTGATCGTCCAGGCGGACGACAACGGCTATCCGCCTCAGTGGGGATGGCTCCAGTCGACCGAGGTGCGGGAGAACCAGGCGAAGTTCCAGAGCGACTACTTCGGCCATCCCGAGTGGGTGGATGCGTCGACCGTCGCCGACGAGGCGTGGGACGGCGCGTTCGAGATCCACGTCAACACGCCGACGCTCGAGCCCTGCTGCCTGCCGATCGGCTACTGCGACATGCTGCTTCCCACAGACTGCACGGAGCAGCAGGGGATCGTCCAGGAGGGGCAGAACGACTGCAGCACCGTCGAGTGCCCGCAGCCGCCCGCCTGCTGCACGATGATCGGCTGCATCCTGCTTCCGGAGGCCGATTGTGTCGAGGCCGGCGGCACTTCTCAGGCGCCGGGCTCGACCTGCGATCCGGATCCTTGCCCGCCGACGCAGGCCTGCTGCTCGCAGTTCTTCGGCTGCCTGATGATGACCCCCGATGGCTGCACGCAGTCCGGCGGGACGGCTCAAGGCGAGGGGACGACCTGCGACCCGAATCCCTGCCCGGTCACCGGACAGGCCTGCTGCATCCTGACGTTCTGCCAGGTGATGGACGTCGACTTGTGCACGCAGGCTGGTGGCACGCCGCAGGGAGAGGGGACCGAATGCGATCCCAACCCGTGCGGCGAGGAGGAACAGGCCTGCTGTGACGGCGAGACCTGCACCATGGTCGTTCCGAGCGGCTGTGCCGGGGTTCCTCAGGGCACCGGCTCGGTCTGCGAACCGAATCCCTGCCTGCCCACTCCGCAGGCCTGCTGTTTCCCCGATGTCCACTGCGAGCTGCTGGCGCCGGATGCCTGCGACACGGCGGGAGGAGTTCCGGCCGGGTTCGGCTCGACCTGCGAGACCGTGCCCTGCCCGTACCCGGTTCGGGTCGATTCGAGGAGCTGGGGCGCGATCAAGGCGACGTTCCGCTAGAGGAAGAAGAAGCGGCGCGCGCCGCCTGGGCGTGCCCTTCGCGCAGAAGTGCGAGAGACGCAGCCCGCTCCCCGTCGCCGGGGGGCGGGCCTTCTCTTTGGCCGCGCGACGGCCCCGGGGGGCGGCGTCGTGTGACTCAGGGGGCGAGGTCGATCAGCTCCGCCTCGACCCTGCCCGGCGAGACTGTCAGGCGGGCGACGCTGACCGGCAGGTGGAAGCGGCGCGGGCCCGCGCTGCCCGGGTTGACGAAGAGCAGGCCGTCGCGCTCCTCGATCCGAGGAATGTGGGAGTGGCCGCAAACGACGACATCGATCCCGGGACCGGCCGCGGCGCGATCGATTCCTTTGCCGTCGTGAACGAGGAGGAATCCGACGCCGCGCAGACGGAAGCGCCGCGCTTCGGGAATCGTCCGCGCCCAGTCGTCCCGGTCGACGTTTCCTCGCACCGCCACGATCTTCCCGTGCGCCGCCAAAGCCTCGAGGATCTCCGGGTCGCCGATGTCTCCGGCGTGCAGCAGGATCGGGCAGCGGCGCAAGGCCTCGATCGCTTCGGGGCGGAGCAGGCCGTGCGTATCGGAGAGGATGCCGAGCCGGATCGGCTTCGCCCTCTCGTTGCGGTCGTGCGGCCGGCGAGGGTCCCCACCAGGGCCCGAGCCTCTGCGTTCCGAACCTTTGGCGGGTCTCTTCATGCGCCGATCGTATCGATCCTTCGCGAGGATCGAAAGCGCGGCGGATCGCGCACGCGATTCTGATACAATCGAGCCGTTTCGAAATCCAAAGGCAATCGCACACGCATACAAGGGAGGCCGCCCATGAAGCGTTGCGCCGTGATGCTCTTCTGTCTCGCTTTCTCGATCCCCGCCCTATGCGCCGCCGGCGTCTGGCTCGTCCTGCCGGATGGATCAGGGGACTTTCCGACCATCCAGGCCGCGATCGATGCGTCGTCCGACGGCGACGTAGTCATGCTCGCCGACGGCACCTTCCAGGGCGAGGGCAACCGCGACCTCGATCTCCTCGGCAAGGGGATCGCCGTCCGCTCGCAGAGCGGCGTCGCCGATGTGTGCGTGATCGACTGCTACGGAACCGAGGGGCACTGGGGATTCCGGTTCGTGTCGGGCGAGAGCCCGTCCTGCTCGATCGAGCGGCTCACGATCCGCGGCGGCGGCGCGTGGGGAGACCTGACCGACGGTGCGGGAGCCTTGTGCCGGGGCTCGTCGCCGACCTTCCTCGGGTGCACGTTCGCTTCGAACTCGGCCGACAGCGCGGGCGGGGCGATCGCTTGCTTCGAAGGGTCCGCTCCACGGATCGTCGACTGCCGGTTCCAGACGAACAGCGCGATCTACTACGGCGGAGGCGCGATCGTCAGCCGGGAGGGATCCTCGCCGCAAATCGAGAACTGCTCGTTCCTACACTCCTGGGCTCTTTGGAGCGGCGGCGCGGTCCTGTTCGACGGGCCGAGCGAGGGGAGCGTGATCGACTGCACGTTCATCGGCAACGCCACCAAGATGGCGGGGGAGGGCGGGGCGATCCTCTGCCGCAACGGCGCGGACGTGCGGATCGAGCGATGCGTGTTCGAAAGCAACTCCGCGGGCGGTCCCGGAAGCGCGATCAGCGCCCTGCAATCCAACCCCGAGATCCGCGAGTGCACGTTCTATCGCAACGAGCCGGCGCCGATGCGCTGCCTCGCGAGCGCCGCGCATCTCTGGCGCTGCACCTTCTACCAGAACTTCGACATGGAGTGCAGCGGCCTGCACTGCGAGCAGGGGGCGGCGCCGGTGGTCGAGAACACGATCTTCGCGGCGGGGCGGGTCGGCCCCGCGGTTTTCTGCGCGGACGGGGCGAGCGATCCGCTGTTCCGCTGCTGCGACATCTTCGGCAACGAGGGGGGCGACTGGGTCGGATGCGCCGAGGATCAGCTCGGCGTGAACGGCAACATCTCGCTCGACCCTCTCTTCTGCGATCCGGAGAACTTCGATCTCACGCTCGATGCGCAGTCGCCGTGCGCGCCGTTCACGCCGCCCAACGAGGAGTGTGACCAGATCGGCGCCTGGCCGGTCGGCTGCGGGTCCACGGCGACCGAGTCGGTTTCGTGGGGACGGGTGCGCGCGCTCTTCCATCCCTAGCGAGCGTGCGGCGAACGTTCCCCTACCGAGAGGAGGAAGACATGCGAGCTCGATTCACGCGGGCCGCGCTGATCTCGTGCTTCGCCCTCGCGTGGGCCGCCGGCGCCCACGCTCAGGAGGATTTCTGGTCGGGGACCGTGGCGGATCAGGTGATCAGCTTCGACGACAACGAGTACGCGCGCGCTGTCCAGGTCCTCGCGAGTCCCTCCGGGCTGCATGCGGTCTGGTCGGAGGATGCGCCGAGCATCCGCGAGATCCACTACGGGCGTTCGTCGGACGGTGGAACTACCTGGACGTCGGAGACGGCCGATCGGGTGATCAGCTTTCCGGACAACCACGGGGTCAATCCGGAGGAGTGCGACATCGCCGGGGACGGCGAGGACTTCCTCATCGTCGTATGGAGCGAGGACGTGGACGCGACCCAGGAGGTCCACTACGGCATCTCGACCGACGGGGGCTCCACGTGGTCGAGCGAGACTGCGGACCTCGTCTTGAGCGATCCGGCGAGCGCAGCCGACACGCAGAGCCCCTCTGTGGCGATCGACTTCGACGGGGTCCTGCATGTCGTCTGGAACCAGCCGGCTGCGGGCGGGACGAGCGAGGTGCACTACTCGCGCTCGACGGACGGAGGCGTCAGCTGGAGCGGGGCGGTGGCCGACCGGTTCGTGAGCTTTCCGGACGGCAACAACGTCGTCTCTCCGCAGATCACGCGGGACTCCGAGAATCGCCTGATCGTCGCCTGGCGTGAGATCGGGGACGCGGGGACGGCGACGATCCATGCGGGGGTTTCGACGGACGGCGGCCTCACCTGGTCGAGCGAGGGGGCCGATTACGAGATCTCCCAGGCGGCGAGCCTGATCACGAACCTCGCGATCGCCGCCGAGCCCTGCTACGACATCGGCGTGCATGTCGTCTACACCGCGAGCTTCGACCTGCAGGCGCCGTATCACTACGAGGTCTACGCGACCAGTTCCTACGATGGCGGCGCACACTGGTCCGGGCAGGACGGCCTCGTCCCCGTCTCTCACGACGAGGGAGAAGGCCGGAGCGCGTCGAACCCGGATCTCTTCGTCGGCGTCTCTCAAGGCGCGATCGCCGTTTGGGACGAGGAGGAGGATGCGGGCGGGACCAAGGAGCAACACATCTCTTACGGCCCGGAGTCGTGGAGCGGCGCCGGGGCGGACGAAATCGTGAGCTTTCCGGACGGCGAGGACGGCTACCGACCCTCGATCTCGGGCTTCACGTGCATGGTGACGGTTCCCGGGGATCCCGGCCCCCGCGACTTCGTCGACGACACCTTCGTCCTCTGGACGGAGTTCACCGGCGGGGCGATCGACAACTACGAGGTGCATCTCTCCTCCATCCAGCTCGTCACGAGCGCGGTCGAGGACGAGACATCGTCCTTCGGAGGCGCCGGCCTCGCCGTGTTCCCGAACCCGTCGTCGGGCGGAGTCCACCTCCTCTGGAAGGGGTACGGCGCCGGGCTGCCTGCGGGCGCGGAGATCGAGGTCTATGACGCGTCCGGCCGGCTCGTGCGGCGCCTGTCGTTGGCGGGCGGCGAGACGGTCGTCTGGGACCGCAAGGACGGTGGAGGGCGGGACGTGCGGCCGGGCGTGTACTTCACGCGCCTGCGCAGCCTGTCATGCGCGGCGTCGAGGGGGACGCCGATCGTCCTGCAATAGCCGCGGCAAACGAACTTCGTGGCGCGGTGGCGGGCGAGGCTCCTCGCGCTTCCCCGCCGCCGCTCCGTCCAGCTCCTCCGGCTTTCTCGCGAGTCTGTTCGGCGTTCGCCGCCGCCTGTGCCGGCCAACGGAAATGTCATCGCCGACGGAGAAGGAGAGTGGTCCGGGAGGGCCGCGGAGAGGGTAGGAATAGGAGAGAGCGCGGCCGCGCGGCCGTCCGCCTCGCACCTTGCATCCTGCGCCACACCGAACGTGGAGGAGTCTCCGCCGCCATGTCGAAGAAGTTCGCGAGAATGTCCGGCTTTGTGCTCCTGCTCCTGTTCGCGATCGGCGTCCTTCCGATCTGGAAGAGCCCGCCCGATGCCGCGCAGCCGCTCCTCCGGGTCGAGGCGGGCTACGGCCGGCTTTTCGGAGCCTTCCCGGTGAACATCCTGCTCAGCCTGCTGTACCTGGGGGCCGGCATCTGGGGCCTCTCCGCCTCGCGACGGACGTACCGCGCGCGGAGATTCGGCAGGGGGATGGCGTGGATCTTCGGGGCTCTCGCCCTCTTTGGGATCGTCCCGCCGCTGCAGCGGCTCTTCGGGCTCGCGCCGGTCTACGGCGCGACGTCGTCCTGCACGCCGCCGTCGGCGCCGTGGGCGCCTACTTCGGATTCGTCCGCCCGCGCCGCCAGCGCCTCGCTCGTCACGACGGCCAACCCGAGGCGGAGAGCTACGCGACGGGCGGCTTCCGCGCCGCGACGGGGAGCCAGGAGGCGATCGCGCTCCTCGCTTCCAGCCATCCGCCTGCGAAGCCAATGGGAAGGACGGTCACCGCGAAGACGAGGAAGGAGTAGGCGAGCGCCGTCGTCTCCGGCACGCCTGCCGCGCCGAGGAGCACGACGACCGTCGCTTCGCGGACGCCGAATCCTGCAATCGTGAGCGGGAGCATCGTCGAGAAGACGACGAGCGAGCGGATCCAACCGAGCCGAAGCGCGGAAACCTCCATGCCGAGGGCCCGCGCGAGAAGCACGAACGCGAGGATTCCCGCGAGGTGAGCGGTGAGCGAGGGGATCGCGATCGCGACGATGCGCGCAGGCGCGAGCTTCCCGTAGGCGGTCAGGGGCTCGCGGAAGCGAGACAGCAGCGGCAGGCGGGCCGGCAGCCGCCGCGCAAGGGGCTCGACGATCCCGGGACGGAAGAGCGGGAGGAGAAGCAGGAGGAGCGCCGCGGTGCCGAGCGCGAGAAAGGCGGCGGAGGAGCCCGAGCCGGGCGCGCGATCGATCGTCCAGAAGAGGACGCCGACCGCTCCGAGCGAGGCGGTCGCGATCATGCGGTCGGCCAGGAGCGCGACCGCCGTCGCGGCGGATCTGCGTTCGGCACGCGCAATCCGAGCGAATCGGACGGCCGTCCCTGCGAGATTCGATCCGGGAAGGAAGAGCCCGTAGAAGACCGCGGAAAGGTTGATCTCGAGCAGCCGCCCGAAGCTCGAGGCGAGAGCCTGGCCGCGCGCCAGCACGAGAAGGCGCAGCGTGACGAGCAGCTGCGCGAGAAACCCGAGGAGCAGCGCAAGGACGACGGGAAGGGAAGCCGCTCCGCGGAGCGCCTCGAGCGAGGCGCGCAGGTCGATGCGCCGCGCGAGCAGGATGAGGATCGCGGCCGCGACCGCGACCCGCGCGAGCGAGAACGCGAGGCGGCGCCGGACGGCAGCGGCGGACGGCCGGTCAGCGGAGGAAGGCAACGCTTCCCCGCATCCGCTCGGGCGGCCGGTGGCCGAGCAGGGAGAGGACGGTCGGCGCGAAGTCGATGAGCGCGATCTCCTGCGCTCGCGCGCGGAACCCCTCCGGCTCGACCAGGACCGCCCATCCGCGCTCGGAAGGGAAGTGAGGGAGATAGCCGTGGTTGCCGCGATGCACCGGCACGCGCACGCGCGGCCTCTGGTTGCGATCGGTGAGCCCGAGGAAGAGGTTCGCGAGAGGCTGATGGAAGTCGTGCGGGAAGAAGATGCGCCCGGCGTCGGCCGCGAGGTACACCTCGCCGTGACTCGCGTCGGGGAACCGGACGTCGAACTCATGCATCTCGCGCCAGCTCAACAGCCGCGTCGACTCGATCCCGCCCAAGACTTCGAGGAGCCGCCGCCGCGCCCGGTCCGTATGGAACCAGAATCGCGCGAGGGCGAGCTCGACGAAGTAGCTGTACTCCCGTGAAGGAACGCCGCTGGCGGCGAGCGTCTCGAGGAGCGGGATCGTCCCGGTGACGCGCTCCTGCCCGTGATCGACCAAGAGCAAGAGCGCAACGCCTCGCTCCCGGCACCGCTCGTGCAGCCTGCGCACGAAGCGGTCGGTCGCGGCATACGCCTCGCGCATCGCCTCCGGCCGGTCCAGGTGCCAGTGCTGGAACAGGTCGAGCGCGTACATCTCGAGGAACTCGAGTCGGCGCTCCCCCGAGCGCCGCGACTCGGACGGCAGCGATTCGGACGGCAGCGATTCGGCCAGCCTGGGGAGGCGATCGAAACGCTTCGTGAAGAGGTAGCGCGCCTGCTCGCCGAGCAGGCCGAAGATCGAGGGAACGTCGCCGAAGGCGCGGAGCGGCTGGTCGTCGTTCTGCCGGCGCGTGTACTTGAAGCGGTGCAACTCGAAGCGCCGCCGCCGGCGCGCCGGAACGGTCGCCAGATCGAAGCCGGGGTCGAGGTACTGGCGCAGGCATTGCCAGCTCGTCGATACGAGGTCGGGCAGATGGTCGAGGCGGCTCGTGGCGGTCGCATCGCCGGCGCCTTTGCGCAGCCGCACCTGCCACACCCCATGCTCGTCCGGGTAGACGCCGGTCACCATCGTCGGCAGGAGTTCCGTGTTCGGAAGCGTGCGGATGCGAACGGTCGGCCCGCGCGAGATCCTCTCCGAGACGAACGGAGTCGTCCCGGGCTCGATCCGGCGGAGATCGAAGCCGGGGACGTAGCAGACGAACATTCGCTCGATCTCGCCCGCATGCGTGCGGGATCCGGGCGGATCCATCGTCGGGAGCGAGGACGGATCGCCGTCTCGCATCACACCTCCCTCTTCGCGCACCACGGAACACGAAGCCTTTCGATCCAAGCGCCACCGAAGGATATCGACAGGGCGGAACATTCCCAAGCCCCTTCGCTCGTTCGGCGGGAGCGCGGCGCTGCGGTGCTCGCGACGACCGTTCCATCGCGGGGACCGCTACGATGAAGACGTCACGGCGCCGGGAAAGGAGCAGCCATGGAATCGACGAGCACCGGCAGGGGAGCGATTTCCGGCAGGGGAGCGCTCTACGGCTTGTTGGGCGGCGTGGCCGCGCTCGGTGCGATGAGCCTCTTCTGGAAAGGGGTGGCGATCGCTTCGGAGAAGACGAAGGAGCGGGAGAACACGGAGGAGCGGGAGCAGGCGATGCCGGCGTCCGGTTCCGACGGACGGAGCGAACGACGCGACCGGCTTGCACGCTCGCTCGAGGACATCTCGCTCGTCGGCGTGCAGAGGCGCGAGGACGAGAACTCCACCTCGGCCGCCGGACGGATCCTCTACACGAAACTGACAGGTCACGAGCCGGACCCGGCCACGAAGAAGCGGGTGGGCACCGCGGTCCACGTCGGCTACGGCCTGCTCGTCTCTTCGCTCTATGGCGCGGCGCGCGGTCGTCGCCGGGAAGGTTTCGATCTGCTCGGCGGACTCGGCTACGCCACCGGCCTCTGGCTGCTCGGCGACGAGATCGCCGTCCCGGTGCTCGGTCTTGCGAAGGGACCGGGGGCGTTCCCGCTCTCCTCGCATGCGCAAGCGCTCGGCGCGCACTTGAGCTTCGGCCTCACGCTGGCGATCGCGACCCAGGCGCTTCACCGCCTTCTCGATCGGGAGCAGGACCTGGCTCTCGCCCTTCCCGGACCGCGGGAGCTTGCGATCCGTCGCGATGCCAGCCCTTCCGTGGCGCTCGCTGTTCGGTCGTGAAGGCGGGCCCGGCGGCGCTGCCGACCGTGCCGCGCGTGCGCAAGACCGCCGCGGACAGGACGCCCGCGGCGTCCCGTGGCCGGTCTTCGTACTTCAGCTCGGAGCCGAGCAGGCTGTGGGGAATGAGGAAGATGACGAGCGTGATGGCGGCGGCCGCCACCGACGCTTCTCGAGCGAGCGTGCGCCGGCGAGCGAGGAGCGCCGCGATGCCCCAGGCGAGAAAGGCGATCAGGGTCTTGTTGTCGGTCAGATCCCAGCCCCACGGCACTCCCGTCCAATAGGCGCCGAACGCCTGCTTCTGGACGATCGGCCCGAGGATCATCCCGCCGATCGCGATCAGCACGAACGACGTGAGAGGGCCGTTGCGAAGCTTGGGCCGCCGCCGGAGCGCCTCGAGACCGGTCCGGTTCGACCAGAGCATGCCGAGGAACATCGCGACGACGTGGGGCACGAGGACGAGGGGAGAGACGCGCCCCTTGAAGCGCAGGACGATGGGCCCCTCGGGCGGCAACGGCATCGACGCGCCCCCCTTCTGCAGGTGGATCCGGTAGGCGACCTTAGCGGCGGGGGGCTGGTGGGGCAGAGCGGCGACGAGGCGTTCTCCGTCCCGCCGCAGCGGGATCGTGTCGGCGGGACTGCCCGCTCCGCGCCACCGCCAGACGAGGAAGCCGTCGATCCCGCGGTCCGGGACGGCGATCGAGACCGGGGCGCCCCCCGCCCCTCCGTGCGAGCGCGGGAGACGGTAGCGGATCCTCTCTCCTTCGATCTCGACGACCCCGGAGACCGGATGGGTCGGGCCGGTCATCCTCTGGTAGGCGGCGGCCGCAAGCGTAAGCAGGATCGCGAGGATCCACAGGCGCATCGCACCTCCTTCGCCTGGACCGCCGGAAGGATGCCACGGCCCGGCGCGCCGCGCCAGAAGAGTCTATGGGACGGGCCCGCCAGAGGGCGCTCGCCGCCGCGGGCGGAGCGAGGGGCGCCCCGCCTCACTTGACCGCGATGATCTGGACGTCCCCCTCCCGCGAGAGGATCTCGATTCCGACGTTGTTTGCGTGCCTCTCGAGGAGCAGCGACAGGCGCGAAGAGCCGACCCGCAGGTTCTCGATACGCACCCAGTCGAGGAACGCCGGCAGGAGCGAATGGTGCAGGCGGACCTCCTGCGCGCGAGCCGAGTCGATCGCGAGGCCGAGACAGGCGGCGAGGAGGGAGAAGACGGCGGCGGCCGACCAAGCTTGCGGAGCGCAGGCGACCGGATAGAGGGTGGGACCTTCCCCGGAACGGCGCGGAAAGCCGCAAAACAGCTCCGGCATCCGGTGCAGGTCGACCGACCGGCTCACCTCGTAGAGGCCGGTCATCGGCTGGAGCGCCAGGTCGGTGAGGCCGTAGCGGCAGAGACCGAGGGCGAGGATGGCGTTGTCGTGCGGCCAGACCGATCCGTTGTGGTAGGACATCGGGTTGTAGCGCGCCTCGCTCGCCGCCACCGTCCGCACGCCCCAGCCGGTGTAGAAGTCGCGCGAGAGGAGGCCGAAGGCGACTTTGCGTGCGCGGTCCGCGTCGCAGATCCGGCTCCAGAGCAGGTGGCCGGCGTTGGAGGTGCGGACGCGGCACGGCTGCTTCGTCCCATCGAGCGCGAGGGCGTAGGTCTGGATGTCCGGACACCAGAACGCGGCGGCGAAGCGCTCCCGGAACGCCTCGGCGCGTGCGCGCAGCCCCTCCGCCCGCTCCTCGCGGCCGCAGGCTTCGTGGATGCGGGCCGCCGCGCGCCAGGCCGCATAGACGTATCCCTGCACTTCGCAGAGCGCGATCGGGCCCTCGGCGGGGCTTCCATCGGCGTGGAAGACGGAGTCCTGGGAGTCCTTCCATCCCTGCTGCGCGAGGCCGCGCGGCGTGCGGCTCTGGTACTCGACGAAGCCGTCGCCGTCCCGATCCCCGTAGCAGTCGATCCACCGGAGGGCGGCCTCGATCGATCCCTCGAGGCTGCGCACGAACTCGAGGTCGCCGGTGCGGCGGTAGTAGGCGCCCGCGAGGATCAGGAAGAGCGGGGTGGAGTCGACGCTTCCGTAGTAGCGCCCGAACGGGACCTCGCCGAGCGCCGCCATCTCTCCGCTTCGCGCCTCGTGGAGGATCTTCCCCGGCTCGGCGTCCTGCTCCGGGACGACCGCTTGCGCCTGGGTCGCAGCCAGGTAGGAGAGGACGCCGCGCGCGAGGGCCGGATCGATCCAGAGCGTCTGGAGCGCCGTCAGGATGCCGTCGCGGCCGAACGGTGTGCTGAACCAGGGGATCCCCGCATAGGGATACGGGCCGGTCGGCATCGGCGTGACCATCATGTGCAGGTCGGACAGCGAACGGCGCACCCAGGAGTTGAACCCACCGCTCGAGGTCTCGATCGCGCAGCCGCCGCGCTTCCTGCGGTCGACCTCTTCGCGGCTTTCGTCCACGGCCTGCTCGAAGGAGAGCGACGGCGGGGGAGGCGATCCCTCGATCCGAAACCGGATCGCGCTCGTGATCGACATCGATTGCTGCGGCGCGAGGCGGACGTGGAACGCCGCCACACCATCCTCGATCTCGTCGGGCTGCGGGTCGAAGCTCACGTCCGTGCGCCGGACGACTCCGTCGAGCCCGCGGTAGCCGAAGGAGAAGCCGTTCGCTTCGCGGCGGACCGGGAGGCGTTCGCCGCGGCGCGCTCGCCGCGTGCCCCGGACCTCGAAGATGTCGGCATAGTCGGCGTCCATGCGAAAGACGAGGAGCAGCTCGAGCGGCTGCGCGGCGTAGTTCGAGAGGCGGACGCGCTCGTGGCAGGCGCACTTCCAGAGGAACTTCGATCGAAAGAGGTGGATCGTCCCGCGGGGCGTCAGCAGCCCGCCGGGAGTGAGGAGGTCGGGGTTCGTGAGATCGACGGCGAGCAGATCGTTCTCCTCGCGGACGGTGGAGCTCAAGAGCAGGGGGCGGAGGTTCCCGAGCTGCATCCGATGGGAGGACAGGAAGCGGGTGCCCTGGTGGTAGAGCCCTTGCTCTCCCATCCCGCCCGGGATCAGATCGCCGTAGTGATCGAAGACGCCGAAGGAGTCCCCTTGCTTGAGGACGCGCGTCCTCTCGTCCGCGCGGCCGGCGGTCGCGAGAATGTAATAGTTGTCGAGCTGACTCTCGATCGACTCCATCGATGCGTGGCTCCTTTCGCCGTCCGAGGCGGCGCGCGTCACGATGCGGTCGAAAGCGCGGCCTCGTCCACAGGGCGGAGCGACTCGTAGATCCGCAGATAATCGCGCGCCATTCGGGAGGCCAGGAAGCGGCGCTCGAACTCCTCGCGGCAGCGCCTCCGATCGATCCACGAAAGGTTTTCGACCGCCTTGACGGCGCCCGCCTCGTCCTCGACGAGGAAGCCGGTCCGTCCTTCCTCGAGGATCTCGGGGACCGATCCCCGGCGGCGAGCGATCACGGGAGTCCCGCACGCCATCGCCTCGATCATGACGAGCCCGAACGGCTCGGGCCAGTCGATCGGGAAGAGCAGCGCCCGCGCGTTGCCCAGGAACTCCTGTTTCTCCTCCTCGCCGATCTCTCCGATGTACTCCACCCAACGGGACCGGAGCATGGGACGGATCCGCGTCTCGTAATAGTCGCGGTCGGCCGGGTCCACCTTCGCGGCGATCTTCAGGAGCACCCCGGCCTTCTCCGCGATGGCGATCGCCCGGTCGATTCCTTTTTCCGGCGAGATCCGTCCGAGAAAGGCGAGGTAGCCGCCCGAGCCGTCGCCGGGACGGTAGAGGTCGCCCGGCAGTCCATGATGCACCGTTCCCCTCCATCCTGCGCGCGGCAAGGGGCGGCGCTGATCGTCGGAAATCGAGACGAGGGGAGTCTCGCGGAACTCGTCGTAGAGCGGGATGAGATCCGGCATGTCGAGACGGCCGTGGAGCGTCGTCACGTGGGGGACGCGGAGGCGCCTCGCGACGGGGAAATGCAGCAGATCGACGTGGAAATGGATCCGGTCGAACCGCGGCGCTTCCCGGAGCACGCGTTCGATTTGCAGGACGTGATGCGCGATCGGCTGCTGGCTGCCCGAAAGCCGGAGGGCGCGCGGGCAGCAGGGGATCAGCTCGGCGCGCGTCGCGGAATCGCCGCTGGCGAAGAGCGTGACCTCGTGCCCCTGGCGGACAAGCTCCTCGGTCAAATACGACACCACGCGTTCGGTCCCGCCGTAGGAACGAGGAGGGACGCTTTCGAACAATGGGGAAACCTGTGCGATTCGCATGCGCCTCCAGCAGGCCCGCGGGAAGCGTGGACAGGTCTCGCCGGCGCCTGCCGGCGGATCGCGAGGGCCTCTTCGCTCCACGGGCCGTTCACATTCCGCTTCTGCCTTCGCGTCTCCTCCACTATACAGTCCGGCGCGACCGGCGAGGGGTGCGGCATGCTGGCGAGCGACAGCGGCCGCGGGCTTGCGGCTGCCGCCGGACGGCACGCGCGGGACCGCGCGGGCAGTTTTTCGGATGACTCCCCGGATTCCGAGGAAAGCGCTAGAATCCGGCTGGCCGCGACGGTCCGCGCGGGCGCGATCGGGCCGGGCAACGGGGATGGTCCAATGGGAAGGGAGGGGACGATGCCGAGTATTCGGGGAACGCGCACCGAGAAGAACCTGCTCGCGGCTTTCGCGGGCGAGTCGCAAGCCCGCAACCGTTACACCTACGCGGCGGGCGTCGCGCGCAAGGAGGGGTTCCGGCAGATCGAGGCTCTGTTCCTCGATACGGCGGACAACGAGCGCGAGCACGCGAAGCGATTCTTCTCCTTCCTCGAGGGAGGGATGGCGGAGATCACCGCTACCTACCCGGCGGGCAAGACCGGGACGACTTCCGAAAATCTCCTGGCGGCGGCGGAGGGCGAGAACGAGGAGTGGTCGACGCTCTATCCGCATTTCGCGGGGATCGCGAAAGAGGAGGGTTTCGGCGAGATCGCGAGCGCCTTCCTGATGATCGCGAAGGCGGAGAAGGAGCACGAGACGCGCTTCCGCAAGCTCCGGGAGAACGTCGAGTCGAAGCAGGTCTTCCATCGCGAAGGGAAGGTGCGGTGGCGTTGCCGCAATTGCGGCTACGTGCACGAGGGGCCGGACGCTCCGGGACGCTGCCCCGCTTGCCTGCATCCTCAGGAGCACTTCGAGCTGGCCAGCGAGAACTACTAGAGGACCGCTAGAGAACCGCGAATCGACCGGTCGACCACGAGCGATCGATCGGCGGAGGCCGCGCGGGTTGGATCTCGGGCGGCCTCCGTCGCTCCGGAAACCGGCTACGATCCGGGGGAAGGAAGGAGCGCGCGCGCTCCGGGAGGTGGCCACGATGTACTCCGAGCGGCTCGAGAAGGCGATCCAGCTCGCGATGCGCGCGCACGCCGGCCAGTCGCGCAAGGCGGATCCCGACGTTCCCTACGCGACACATCCGATCCACGTTGCCCTGATGGTGCAGGCGAACGGCGGGAGCGAGGATGCGGTGATCGCCGCGCTCCTGCACGACCTGCTCGAGGACACCGGGGTGACGCGCGAGGACCTGGAAGAAGGCTTCGGCGCGCGCATCACCGGAATCGTGGAGGAGGTGTCGGAAGACAAGTCGCTCCGGTGGGAGGAGCGCAAGCGCCGGATGGTGGAGCGAATCCGCACCGCTTCTCCGGAAGCCTGCCTGGTCGCCGCCGCCGACAAGACGCACAACCTCGCCACGCTGGTCGACGCGTACGAGCGCGTCGGCGCGGACGTCTGGAAGGCGTTCCGGCGCGGCCCAGGACCGACCGTCCGTCACTTCACGGAGATGTTCGAGGCGCTGCGCGGAAGGATTCCGGCGGGTCTCGAGGCGGCTTTCGCGCAGGCGCTCGATCGCGCGCGGATGATCCAGCCGGCGCGCGGGAGCCAGATCCCGCCCGATCCGGAGGACGCCGGACCGGCGAGCGAGGCGAGCTGAGGCGAGCTGAGCTGAGCGCAAGCCCCAGGAGGGCTTCCTCGCGGAGAGGCTCTTAGCGGGAGGCGGCGGTCCGGAAGCCGATCGCCTGGTCGGCCGTCGTGGGGTCGGCCCCGGCGCGACGCGAGGTCTGCATCGAGGCGACGCCCCGGTTCCACGCCCCTCCGCGGATCGCCTTGAGCGCGCCCCCTTCGGGAGGATCGTGGGGCGAGGTGTACGGACCGACCCAGTCCTCCGTCCACTCCCAGACGTTGCCTCCCATGTCGTGGACGCCGAAGGGGCTCGATCCGTCCTCGGTCGCGAACCCTCCATGCGAGCGCCCGTCGAAGAAGCCGATCGGGGTCGTCTCCACGCGCTTCTGCCCTTCGAACGGGTCGCCGCTTCCCTGGTAGTTCGCGCGCCGCGCGTCCGCTTCCTCCCCCCACGGGTAGGTCCGGCCGACCCCTACGTGCACGACGGCGACCTCGTCGTCCGGGAGACGCACCTCGAAGACGCGCTCCCCTTCCTCGGTCCCGTTCCCCTTCGCGGCAAACTCCCACTCCGCCTCGGTCGGAAGGCGGCGGCCCAGTGAGCGGGCGTACTCCTTCGCGCCGTACCAGGTGACTTCGGTCACCGGGAACGACTCGCGGCCGGGCAGGGCGACGAAGAGCGAGTCGATCGGGTCGTAGGCGATCTGGCTGTCGGAGTCGCGCTCCTGAGTCTCGGCGAGGAGGACCTGCCCGCTGGCGTCGAGGACTCGCCCGCCCCGCAGCGAGACCTGCGGAGGGCCGGCGCGCAGCGCTCGGTTGAGGAAGTCCGCATACTGCTGGGCGGTCACTTCGTAGCGGTCGATCTCGAACGCTTGGACGGAGACCGGGTTGCCCGGGTGGACGAACTCGAGGTCGTCGCCCATCACGAGCCATCCCCCTTCGATCGACACGCGGTCGACACGCGTCCGGAAGCTCCAGACCGGCCCGTAGCGCATCGCCCCCTTGCTGTCGCGCGCCACCACCTGCCAGTAGTAGTGGGCGTTGGGCATGACGGGCGCCGGGACGGCGGCGGTCTCCTCGGTGACGCCCGAGGCGATGCTCGCCATCTGGTTGGGCGCCCGCCCGAAAGCGACGTCGTACGTCAAGGAGTCCTCGGTGTCTGGATCCCCGCCGTCCCAGGAGAGGGTGAGCCCGCCTTCGCCGACGTCGAAGGCGTCGACGCCGGGGTAGGGGTTCGAGGGCGCGATCGGCGGCTGGTCGGCCGCCGCGATTCCGCGCACCGTCCCGTCCGGGTCGCTCTCGAGAGAATGGACGTAGGCGCGGACCCGGTAGGAGTAGCTCTCTCCGCTGGCCACCGACAGATCGTGGTAGACCGTGGTGTTGCGCGGCACGGTGTCGAGCACGGCGAACCCGGTTTCTTCGCCAGCGGCCCGCTCGATCCGGAATCCGGTCTCGTCGATCGTGTTGTCCCGCCAGGCCAGGACGATTTCGCCGGGGGACGTCGAGACGACTTGCACGTGCGACGGCGGGCGAGGCGTCTCCGCGGCGGGCCCCACCGGGCCCCCATCGTCCCCGCACGACAGCATGCCCGTGGCGGCTGCGGCGATGGCGGCGGTGAGCGGAAGCAGGAGCCGGGTCGTGGAGCGGCGGAAGAGCGTCATGGTTCGGTTCCTTTTGCCGGCTCCTCGGCGCCGGAATTCGCCGGAAAGCCCGACACGCGCGGAGCGCCCGGACTCGTGCATCCCCGTTCCGCGATCCAGCGCCGGAAGGCGAGTCGGTCGAGGATGCGGACCGTCAGGCCTTCCGTCGTTCCGCCCCCGAGGCGCGGGACGCAGGGACTCCAGATCCCGGCAGCCAGGTCGGCGCTCGACTCCCGCAGCAGGGCGATCTCCGGGACGAGGTCGGCGTGCGCCGGCATCCAGAAGACCACGGCGGTCTCGTCCTTTCCGTAGGAGAGGGCGAAATCGAGCCGGAAGGAGCCGGTCGTGTCCGAGACGGCGGCCGACACCGGCAGACCTCCCACGAAGAGACGCGCCTGCGTTCCGGCGAGCGGGCGGCCCGAGCCATCGACCACGCGCCCGGAGAGATGTTGGCCATCCGGGAGGGAATGCGTGGCGGGGGAGGGGGCCACCGAGCCGGGCCGATCGGGCGCGGCAGCACTCGTGGCGGCGACGGCGGCGGGCGCGGTGACGGCGAGGGCGACGGCGAGAGGGATCGCCAGCGCGCGGCGGCGGAGGAGAAAGCCGGCCCGGCGCGGGGCCAGCCGGACGGTGGCAGGGAACGAGCGTCTCACGTTGCGCGGGCGTCCCCGCATCCTCCGGTTCCCCTTCCTCTCTTCTCGTCGATCGATCCCGGCAACCCTTTCGCAGCGTACCGCCCGCCCGATCGGGGCGTCAATCGAGCGGCCGGGCGGCATCGTCCACGAGGATCGGCGCGCGGCGGAGAGGCGAATCCTTGCGGAGGCTCGATCCCTTTGCTAGCGTCCCGCAGGAATGGACGGGCACGGGCGCGGGAGGACGCAGCGATGGCGTTTGGTCGGCTCATGGGTCTGATGTCGAACGACATCGCCATCGATCTCGGAACGGCGAATACGCTGATCTACGTCAAGGGCCGTGGCATCGTCCTCAACGAACCCTCCGTCGTCGCGGTCGACAAGCTCACGAACAAGGTCCTCGCGGTCGGTTCCGAAGCGAAGGCGATGCTCGGGCGCACGCCGATGGGCATCGACGCGGTCCGTCCGATGAAGGACGGAGTGATCGCGGACTTCGAGAAGACCGAGGATCTCCTCCGCAAGCTGATCGTGAAGGTCCAGAGCCGCCGCTTCCTCGTCAAGCCGCGCGTGATCGTCTGCGTCCCCTCCGGGATCACCGAGGTGGAGAAGCGCGCGGTCCGCGACTCCGTCGAGCATGCCGGCGCGCGCGACACCTTCCTCGTGGCCGAGCCGATCGCCGCGGCGATCGGCGTAGGGCTGCCGGTCGAGCGGCCGATGGGGAACATGGTGATCGACATCGGGGGGGGAACGACCGAGATCGCCGTGATGACCCTGAACGGGATCGTCAACGACACGTCCATCCGCATCGGTGGCGACAAGATGGACGAGGCGATCATGCAGTACGTCAAGAGGGCGTTCAATCTGCTGATCGGAGACCAGACGGCGGAGCTGATCAAGATCCAGACCGGAAGCGCGTTCCCGCTCGAGGATGAGCTGGAGATGGAGGTGAAGGGTCGCGATCTGATCGGTGGGATTCCGAAGACGATCCGGATCACGTCGGTCGAGGTGCGCGACGCGCTGCAAGAGCCGATCGGCGCGATCGTGGAGGCGTTGAAGCAGTCGCTGGAGAAGACGCCGCCCGAGCTGGCGAGCGACATCGTCGATCGAGGGATCGTGATGACAGGGGGAGGAGCCCTGCTGCGCGGGATGGACCAGCTCCTGCGCGAGACGACGCATCTGCCGATCCGCGTCGCCGACGGCGCCCTGTCGGCCGTCGTCCTCGGGGCCGGGAAGATCCTCGACGATCTCGTGCAGTACGAGAAGGTCCTGATGCGGAGCACCTGAGCCGCCCGATGGCCTCGCGCGGCGCACTGCGCGCCTCCCGCCGCAGCTTCCTGCTTTGGATCGCCTGTGCCGGCATCTCGATCCTCCTGCTGGCCAGCCCCGTCTCGGTCCGCCGTGGCATCGCGACCGGCCTGGAATGGTCGTTCTTCTTCCCGGTCCGCTCGGTTCTCGGCTGGGAAGGACGGAGCCTGCTCGTGCAGATGCAGAACCGCAAGCTGTCCCGCGACCTGACGGCCGAGCGGCTCGAGGTGGCGCAGTTGGCCGAGAAGGGACGGGAGAACGAGACGCTGCGTCGCATGCTCGGGATGCGCGCGCGCACCGATCTGGCGCTCCTGCCTGCCCGCGTCGTCGGGCGATCGCTCGACTGGACGGGGGAGGTTCTCTGGCTCGAGGTCGCCGGCTCGGCGCAGACGGGGACGGCGGTGGTGACGCCCGACGGGCTGCTGGGAAGGGTCGCGCGGTCGGGCGGAGCGCGCGCGCTCGCCGAAACGGTCTGGCACAGCCGCGTCGCCGTGAGCGTGATGAACCGGAGGAGCGGGGAGCAGGGGATCCTCCGCTGGAATCCGGAGCATCCGGGGGAGCTGGCGATCGAGCCGGTGCCGCTGCAGTCGGACTTCCGGAAGGGGGATCCGATCGTGACGTCGGGGCTCGGAGAGGTGTTCCCGCGCGGGATCCTTGTCGGACACGTCGTGGGGGCCGAAGAGGACCGGCGGACGCAGCTGAAGCGCGTGCGGGTGCAGGGCGCCGTCCGGCGCGGCCGGGCCTACCAGGTCTTCCTGGTCGAGGAGAGGCCGCCGGAAGGGGATGCCTCGGGGCTCTACCCCGAGCCCTCGCGCGTTCCGCCGGGCCCACCGCCGATGCCGGGAGCGGTCGGGCCGGGCCCATGAGGGAACGGGGACGCGAGCGTCGCGCCCGGGCCGCCGATGAGAAGGGGATGGGGGAGACGGAGAAGGCGAAGGCGTCTCCGCAACCGAGGAGAGACGGGGCGAAGGGGACGAGGAGACGATGCGGTTCTGGCTGAGGCTCATCGTGACCGTCTGGGTGGTCCTCGCCTTCCGACTGACGCTCGGGGCGCGGCTGGCGATCGCCGGCGTGCAGCCGGATCTCGCGGCCGCCCTCGTCTTCTACCTCGCCCTCGCTCGCGGGAGCGCCTACGGAATCCTCGGGGGCTTCGTGCTCGGACTGCTGATCGACGTGGACCGTCCCGAAGGGGTCGGACTCTCGAGCCTGGCGTGGTGCACGATGGGATACGTGACGGCGCGCATCTCCGCGGCGGTCGACGCCTCCGATCCGATCGTCTCGGGGGCCCTCCTGACGCTGCTCGCCCTCCTCGCCGAGACGATCCGCGCGCTTGCGCTCTCCGCCTTCGATCCGGGGAAGTTCGTGCTCCTCTGGTTGCGCTGGGGGGCGCCCACGGCGCTCTACACCGGCATCGCCGTGCCGCTGATCGTCTGGGCCGCGCAATCGATCCTCGGCCAAGCGAGGTGGCTGCGTGGCCGAGCGTAGATTCACCTTCGACCGCCTGCAGGCGCGCTTCCGCTGGCTCGTCCTGTTCGCCGTCCTCTGCTTTGCGGCGGTTCTCGTGCGGCTCGTCGACATGCAGGTGATCCGCTCCCAGCGCTACATGCGACAGGCGGAGGAGAACCGGATCCGCCCGGAGCTGATGAAGGCGCACCGCGGGCGGCTGCTCGACCGCTACGGCCGCGTGCTCGCCGACAACGCCCCTTCGTTCCATCTCTCGTTCGATCCGCGGGATCGCGCGTTCCGGGAAAACCGCGCCTCTCTCGACCTCGTGGCGCGGGAGCTGGCCACCGTCCTCGGGCAGGATCCGGACGACCTGGCGGAGGAGGTCGAGGCGGCGCGGCGCGCCGGCTCGCCGCCGATCACCATCGCGCGCTCCCTCTCGTTCGAGACGCTCTCGGCGCTCGAGGAGAGGATGGAGCATCTGCCCGGCGTCGAAATCCGTCCCGAGCCGGCCCGCCGCTATCCGTATGGATCGCTGGCGGCGCACCTGATCGGCTACGTCGGCGAGGTGTCGGAGTCGGATCTCGAGAAGAGTCCCGACGGATCGGGCGATCCGCCATACCAGCGCGGCGACCTGATCGGCCGCTCGGGCGTCGAGCGGTCGTACGAGCGGTGGCTGCGCGGGCGTGACGGGATCGAGTACGTCGAGGTCGACGCCTTCGGCCGGCGCACGAATCTGTTCGAAGAGCTGCCGTCGCTGCCGTCGATTCCCGGGGACGACGTCGTCCTGACGATCGATCTCGACGTCCAGCTCGCCGCGGAGGCGGCGCTCGACTCGGTGCCGTCGCGGCTGAAGAAGCAGTTCGGCGAGGGGGCCGAACCGCGTCCGGGATGCGTTGTCGCGATCGACGCCCGCAACGGCGAGGTGCTCGCGATGGCGAGCCGCCCGGCGTTCGATCCGAACCTCTTCATAGGGAGGATCTCGAAGGCGGATTGGGCCGTCCTTTCGGGCGACGGCTATCCTCTGCTGAATCGGCCAATCCAGGCCTCCTACCCGCCCGGCTCCACGTTCAAGGCGCTGACCGGGCTGGCCGTCCTTCATGAGGCGGGGGTCACTCCGAGTCAACCGATGCCTTCCGCGTGCGGCGGGGGCCTCTATTTCGGCAACCGGTACTTCCGCTGCCATCTTTCGCGCGGGCACGGCTCGCTGGGCCTCATCATGGCGATGGCCAAGTCGTGCGACGTCTACTTCTATCAGTGCGGGATCCGGCTCGGTGTCGATCGCCTCACCCGTTACGCGGAGGCGTGCAGCGTGGGGGTGCCGACCCGCGTCGATCTTCCACAGGAGCGATCGAGCCTCGTTCCGACGCTCGCCTGGTTCAAGAAGGCGCGCGGCGGGCCCCCCGGACCGGGAGCGGCCCTGAACCTGTCGATCGGCCAGGGGGAGTTGCTGCTCACCCCCATCCAGATCGCCCGGCTCTACGCGGCGATCGCCAACGGAGGGACGATCGTCCGGCCGCACACCGCCCTTCGCGTCGTCGATCCGAACGGGAAGGTGGTCGAGGAGTTCGACCGCGACTCCGCGGACGAGGCGTCGCTGCCGGCGACCGGTGTCGAGATCGCGGAGATCCAGCGCGCCCTCGAGGCGGTCGTGATGGATCCGGGAGGGACCGGCAAGCA
Organism: Candidatus Eiseniibacteriota bacterium; assembly: GCA_041946735.1. Lineage (GTDB taxonomy): Bacteria > Eisenbacteria > RBG-16-71-46 > CAIMUX01 > VGJL01 > JBHGAY01. The sequence goes on along the minus strand of JBHGAY010000020.1, from coordinate 85,975 downwards.
GGCTCGGGTGGGATCGTTCCGCGTCGCGGGCAAGACCGGCACCTCGCAGAACCCGCACGGACAGGATCATGCGCTGTTCGTCGGGTACGCGCCGGCGGACGCGCCGGAGATCGTGGTGGTCGTGGTGCTCGAGCAGAGCGGGCACGGAGGGGCGATCGCCGCTCCGACCGCGCAGCCGGTGTTGCAGACCTATTTGATGCCTCCGCCGAAGGGAATGGCGACGGCGCCGATCGGAATGGCGGCGGCGCCGAAGGCGATGGCCGCGCCGAAGGGGACGGCCACGCCGCCGGAGGGACCGGCGACGCCGCGGCCGGCGGGCGGCCGCGATGCGACGGTCGCCATGGGGAATCCACCCCGATGAGAATCCCGGCTGCGCTGCGGATCTACGGGCGGCGGCTCGACCCGTATCTGATCGTCCCGATGGCGGGGCTGATCTTGATCGGGATGCTCGTCGTCTACAGCGCGACGGAGTTTCCGGACAGCGCCCGCGCCGGCTTCTTCCTGCGCCATCTGCTGGCGTTCCCGATCGCGATCGCGGCGATGCTGGTCTTCATGGTCCTTCCGCTGCGCCTGCTCGAGGACTTCGCCTACGTGCTGCACGCGATCGCTCTCGTCCTCCTGATCGGCGTGCTCGTCGCCGGGATCGAGGTCTACGGCGCGCGGCGGTGGCTCGGAGCGGGACCGCTGCGCATGCAGCCCTCCGAGTTCGCGAAGCTGACGACCATCCTCGTCCTCGCCCGATTCCTGTCGACGAAGCGGCACGACCCGGCGCGCCTTTCCAACCTGGGCGCGGTGCTCGGTCTCGCCCTGCTGCCGCTGCTTCTCGTCCTGAAGCAGCCGGATCTCGGAACGAGTGGTGCCTTCGTGGCGTTCGCGGCGACGATGCTGGTGTGGGCGGGGCTGCCCGGCCTGCATCTGCTCCTCCTCGTCAGCCCGCTCGCGGGACTGATCCTCGGCAAGCACTGGCTCGCCTGGGGGGCGTTTCTCGTCGTGTCGCTCGTGGTGCTCGTTCGGAGCCGGATGCCCTGGCTCGTCATCGGCGCGTTCGTGTTGGTGCAGCTCGCGGTTTTCATCGGCGGCCCGATCGCCTGGGGGCATCTCGAGCCGTATCAGAAGGCGCGGCTGACGACGTTCCTCGATCCCGGGCAGGATCCGGGCGGCGCCGGCTACCAGCTGCTGCAGTCGAAGATCGCCGTCGGCAGCGGCGGCATGTGGGGCAAGGGGTTTCTCAAGGGATCGCAGAAGGCGCTCGCCTTCCTGCCGCAGCAGCACACCGACTTCATCTTCAGCGTCGTGGGGGAGGAGTTCGGGTTCCTGGGCAGCCTTGCGGTCCTCGTGCTCTTCCTGGCGCTGGTCTTCCGCGCCTTCTATCTGGCGCTCCACTGCCGGAGCCCCTTCTCGGGGCTGCTGGCGGTCGGCCTGGGGACGTTGATCCTCTATCACTCCGCGGTGAACATGGCGATGACGGTGGGGCTCTTGCCGGTGACCGGGCTCCCGCTGCCGCTGATCAGCTACGGCGGGACCTTCCAGCTCACCATCTACGCGACCCTCGGCCTGCTTCTCAACATCTCCGCGCACCGCTACGACTATTGAAGGACTGAAGGGCCGCCGTCGACGGAACGGCTCGGCGGCCGCCTCCCATTTCGGGAAGCGGCCGCCGTATTGCGCTCCAACGCGAGCGGGAGACTCCGGCGTCAGATCATCGGATCCAGAGCACCCGCTGCGAGCTCCTCGCGCTGCCCGCCTCGAGACGGAAGAAGTAGACACCGCTCGCCGCGCGCTCGCCGTTCGCCAGACGGCCGTCCCAGGCGATGCGCTGCGTCGCCGTCGCCGCGGAGGCCGGGAAGTCCCATGTCGCGAGACGCCGGCCCGTCGCATCGACGAGCGCGGCGTGCGCGCTCACACCGGCGGGTTGCACGAACGACAGGGTGAGCGGTCCCGACGCCGGGTTCGGTCGCGCGGGAGAGAGCTGCAGCGCGGCCCCCGAAGCGAGCACGTCCTCCGCGCCGGCGATCGAGCCCTCGATCACGACGTCGTCGATGTACCATCCCTCATACGTCACGTAACCGTCGCTGCCGAAGCGGAAGCGGAGGCGGACGGAGTTGCCGTTCAGCCCCGTAAGGTCGAACCGCGCCTCGCTCCAGTCGTGACTCCCGCTGTAGCAGGGCGTGTCGCCCGGGAAGGGACTGGCCGGATTCGCGATGATCGTGTACGGGTAGCCCCCGTCCGGCGTGATCTGGAACCACGCGCCGCCGTCGATCGACGCCTCGACGATCCCGCCGTCCCAAGCGGTGAAGTTCGCGTCGTCCTCTGCATCGATCCAGTGCCAGAAGCGCACCGCGTCGACCGTGGCGAGCGGCAGCGGGCGCGTGACGAGCGCCGCGTCGAGAAGATTGGCGTAGACATCGTTGCCCGTGTCGCCGCATTTCCAGGCGTAGGCGCCGCCCGGCGTGTGGTTGCGCTGGCCGGAGAGGTGCCACTGATCGCCGTATCCGATCGAGACGTTCTCGTGCGTCCAGCGATACATTTCGAGCGGATCGTTCACCCCGACCAGGAACGGCACCTGCACGAGCTGCCCGAGACCGTAATGGATTCCGAGCGTGAAGGGGATCCCGTCGAGCTGGGCGCCCGCTTGGAGAGTCGCGCGGAACGGGGGCGCTCCGGTCGCCTCGGACTCCGCCGCCACGGTGCCGAAGCTCGTGTTGCCGTTCTGGATCGACACGCGAACCTCGGAGGTGCTCAGGTCGCCGGTGACGTTGTTGGCGCCGAGGCCGCGGTTATACAGCGTCACTGGCATGTCCCACTGCTCGCCGGGATCGATGTCGCCGTCGCCGTTGCCGGTCACCTCGTCGATCGCGAAGTCCTCGAAGAGGAAGATCGGCGCGTTCTCGACCTCGAGGTTCGCCGTCATGGCGGCGCCGGAGTTCGAGATGCTCTTGACCGCCACCTGGGTCGAATGCCCGTCGTAGTCCCGCGTATTCGGGTTCGACGTGTCGGTGAAGTCGCGATGGTTCGTGCTGCCGGGCCAAGGATCTCCGTTGTCGGATCCGCCGCCATCGTGCAGCTCGTTCAAGCCGTCCGCCTGCTCGACCGCGACCAGCGGATGGTCCTCGTCGCTATTCCCGGCGGGCGCGCCCTCGTCGATGTGGCAGATGATCAGCCCGTCCCCGGGAAGATAGGCGTCGGAGCCGGTCCGCTGCCGGTTCTCCACCGTGAAGTACTGCTGCTCGGGATAGCCGCCGGTCCACAGGTTGAAGGACGTCGGGTTCGTCTCGACCTTGGGGATCGAGGCTCCCACGACGTTCGTCAAGGGCACGGTCGGTTCGAGGAACCCGAGCTGCGCCTTGCACCAGGAGAGGAAGTGAACCGGGGTGAGCCCGCCGTTGCCCCAGGAGCCGAACGACATCATGCACCAGTCGCCGACGCCCGAAGAGGAGTAGTCGGGGTCGTAGAGGTCCGGAAGGCCGAGGATGTGACCGAACTCGTGGCCGAAGACGCCGCGCTTGCCGTTGTCCGGCTCCATGCAGTAGCTGCTCGCTGTGACGCCGTCGACCGACTGGGGAATGTTCATCTGCCAGGCGTGCGAGTGGATGTCGTTGTCCGAGCCGGTCTCCTCGCGGCCGGGACCGGCATGCACGACGAACAGGGCATCGACGAAGCCATCGTCGTCCCCGGAGTCCGGGATGCCGTCCGGACCGTCGTTGTCGAATTGGCTGAAGTCGACGTACGGATTGGCGGCGACGACCGCATCCTCGGCGAGCTTCTGCGCGTTGTGCGGGTAGGCGCCGAAGCCGGCCTGGCCGTCGACGTAGTAAGTGTAGGGCTGCGGCATCCGCAGCCAGATCGTCACCTCCCCGGTGACGTTGAACACTCCGTAGGAGTTCTCGAGGTACCAGTCGCGCATGCTTCCGCTGGGATAGGTCGAGACGGAGAAGAGCATGTCGGTGTAGTGGGAGGAAGGGTAAAGCTGCTGGTTCGCCGGCTTGTCGGAGAAGTCGACGAGGATCACGATCGCGTTGCGATCGGGGATCGCGCGGCCTCCCTCGACCGGCCGCAGCCAGCCGCGGGCGCTGGCCGGCGGCCGGTCGAGGCCTTGGAGGCGGGCCTGCTCGATGCCCGCGACCATCGAAGGGAGCGCTCCCGAGTCCCGGACCTGCTGGAGAACGTCCGGGCGGAAGGGGACCGCCTGCGCGGGCGGCGTCGAGAGCACGGAGACGGTGAGCAGAACGAGGGCCGCCATGGCGGCGGTCACTCCCGGGAACCGGGATCGTGGCATCTGAGATCTCCTCCTGATGCGCGGCAGATGATGTCGGGGCCCAACACGTGGAACGATCGCTGCCCCTTGATTGTACCTGATCACACGGAGCGAACGAACCGTCACAATCGGCCCCTTGCCTCCCCGGGCGTCCTCCCCCAGGATGGTTCTCTGCGTCGGCGGGGCGCGTGGGCGCCGGGATCCGCGAGGATTCCGCCAAGGTTCAACCGGGATTCCGCCGTCTTGCCGTCGTATCGAGTCGAGGCAGGATCTCGCGCCGCCGGCGGGGGAGAGGGCCGCGAAGCGCGATTGGCCAAGGGAGGAGCGTCTTGATCCCGACTCTGGTCCATCTCGGACCGTTTCAGATCCGCGCGTACGGCGTGATGCTGGCGATCGCCTTCCTCGTCGGAACCTGGTGGGCCGTTCGTTCCGCCGGGCGGCGCGGAATCCCCGCCGACCCGATCCTCTCCCTGATCGGCTGGATTCTGATCTCCTCGCTCCTCGGCGCGCGGCTCGCATTCGTCCTCGGCCATCCCGACTCCTACGCCGATCCGCTCGAGTTCTTCCGGATCTGGGAGGGCGGCCTGACGCTCTACGGAGGATTGATTGCGGCGATCGTCGCGAGCTTCCTGTATCTGAAGAAGCACCGGCTGCCCTTCCTGCTCGTCGCCGACGCCACCGCGCCGGCGCTCGCGCTCGGCGAGGCGATCACGCGGATCGGATGCTTCCTGAACGGATGCTGCTTCGGCGCGGCGTGCGCGAGCCCGCTCGCCGTCCATTATCCGCCTCATTCCTACGCGGCGATGACGCTCGGCAACGTTCCCGTCTATCCGTCGCAGTTGTTCCTCTCCGTCGCGATGCTGGTCGTCTTCCTGATGCTCTGGCGCCTCGACCGGCGGGTCCTGACGGTGGGAGTCCTGTTCGGGATCTACCTGGTGGGCCAGGGAATCGTCCGCTACCTGGTCGATTTCACCCGATACTACGAGGACGTCGATCGACTGCCGGCCCTCGCTCCGGTGATCGGGACGAAGAGCCAGGCGATCGCGCTCTTCCTCGCCCTGGCCGGTGCGGTCCTGGTCGTGCAGCGATTGCGGGCGGGACACCGGGCGACCGACCTCGCGCGGCCCGCTCGCGAGGCGGGGAGATGAGCCCGGCCGCGGAAAACGAGCGCGCGCGGATCGACGGGCGCACCCGGCTCCTCGCGCTCGTCGGATCCCCGGTCGCACACAGCCTCTCGCCGCGCCTGCACAATCACGCGCTCGCCGCGCTCGATCAGAACTACGTCTATGTCGCGCTCGACGCGAGAGAGGAGGATCTGGCCAACCTCCTCGATGTCTTCCCACGCGTCGGAGGCGCGGGGTGGAACGTGACGACGCCCCACAAGCCGGCGGTAGGCCGGCTGGTGCGAGCCGGCGATCCGGAGGTCCTGATGACCGGGATCGTCAACACCGTCACCTTTCGCGACCAGCCGATCGGTCACTGCACCGACGGCCGCGGCTTCCGCTCCTGGATGAAAGCTCGGGGCATAGAGCCCGGAGGCGGGGGGATCTTCCTGCTCGGCTTCGGCTCGCTCGGAACGAGCCTTGCCTATCAGCTCGGGCTGGAGTTCCCGCTGACGATCGTCTCTCGCGACCCGGCCGAGGCCGAATCGGTGCTGCTCGCCTGGTACGACAAGGGATGGTCGGGCACTCCGGTGCGATGCGTCGGCTGGATCGATCCGCTCCCCAAGCGGCCGATCCTCGCCGTCGGGTGTCTGCCGGTCGACGCCGGCCGCTCGCGCGAGGTGGCAACCTGGCTTTCGGGAGTCGACCCGGCCAGCATCGTCGTCGACACCAACTACGGCCCGGGGCGCACGCCGCTTGCCGCGCAGGCGCGCGATCGCGGTCTCACGGTTTTCGACGGGCGAGGCCTGCTCTGCCATCAGGCCGCTCTCTCGCTCTCGCTGTGGCTCGACCGGCCGGTTCCCGTCTCTCTCCTCGAAGAGGCTCTTCCGGAAGACTCGCTCTAGCCGCTGGGGAGCAGCCGGGCCAGGGCCGGAGAACGCCTCTTGGCCCGAATCCGGCTGCGGCGCGCGGGCGCCATGCCGCCTCCGCTTCTCTCGATCGGCCGGGGAATCGTCTCCCTGCTGCTGCCACCCGCCTGCCCCGCCTGCGGGCGCCCCGTCGAGCGGGCGCCGCTGCCCTGTCGGTCCTGCGACGACTGGCTTCGAAGGGAGTCCCTCCTCCGCGCCACAGGGGCCGACCCCGACGAGCCCCGCCTCGTGGCGCCGTTCCCGTTCGCCGGCCCCGTGCGGGAGCTGATCCACCGGACCAAGTACCAGGGCGATCGGGGGGCCGCCCGCCTGCTCGCCGCCTGGATGGCCGACGCATGGATGCGGTCGACGGCCGGCGCAGCGGGCGCTCTGCCAGGCGTTGCCGCGGGCATCGCCGCGGCCGGCGCCGAGCCCGCCGTTCTCGTGCCGGTCCCGCTCCACAGGACCCGAAGACGCGAACGAGGGTTCAACCAGTCGGAGAGGTTGGCGCGCGAGGTGGCGAGGTGGACGGGTTCTGCGGTGGCGACGGACCTGCTGGTCCGGCTCCGCGCCTCCTCCTCCCAGACCCGCCTCGAGATTCCCGCCCGCCGAGCCGCCGTCCACGGAGCCTTCCGAGCCGCTCGTCCCCCTTCTTCGCCGGCGCCGGCGCCGGCGCTGTTCGTACTGGTCGATGACGTATGGACGACGGGGGCTACCGCCTCCGAATGCCTGCGCGCCCTGGCCGACGCCGGGTGGCCGGGCCCCTTCCGGATTCTCGTCGCCGCGCGCACGCTCCGCCGCCTTCCGGATTGAGGCGGAACAAACCGTGTGTTAGCTTACGGCTCCGGGAGGATGGGGACTCTAGGGGAGGCATGTTCCGAGAAATCGTCATCAACGCGGATCCGAACGAAACCCGCATCGCCGTCCTCGAAGACGCCGACCTGGTGGAGCTCCTGAACGAGCGGCCAGGGGAGCGGAGGCTCGTCGGCGACATCTACAAGGGGCGGGTCAGCGCCGTCCTGCCCGGGATCCAGGCCGCCTTCCTGGAGATCGGACTCCCGAAAAGCGCGTTCCTCCACATGTCCGACATGCTCGAAGCGATGCTCGACTTCGACGTCTTCGACATCGACGAGGAACAGGCGCATCCACCCCCCCGCGCTCGAGAGGACGGCAAGATCGAGGACTACCTGCAGAAGGGGCAGGAGATCCTCGTGCAGATCATCAAGGAGCCGATCGGGACGAAGGGGCCGAAGGTCAGCGGCCGGATCAGCCTGCCCGGGCGCTTCCTCGTCCTCATGCCCGGCCTCGACCACATCGGCGTCTCCCGCAAGATCGGAGACCGCGAGGAGCGCCATCGCCTCCGCAAGATCCTGGCCGAGCTGAAGCCGAAGAACGCGGGGCTGATCTGCCGGACCGTCGCCGAGGGGAAGGGGGAGAAGGAGTTCCGACAAGACGTGAAGTACCTGCTCGATCTGTGGACCGAGATCGAGCAGACGGCCGCCACGACCGCCGCTCCCGCGCTCATCCATCGGGAGATGGAGATGACCACCGGCTTGATCCGGGACCTCTTCAGCGAAGACATCGACCGCGTCGTCATCGACTCCGAGGAGGCGTACCGGGACATCCTCGCCTATCTCCAATCGTTCTCTCCCGATCTGAAGAACCGCGTGAAGCTCTACAAGGGAGATGGCCCGATCTTCGACGAGTACGGAATCGAGAACGAGATCGCGAAGACGCTCGAGCGGAAGGTCTGGTTGAAGAAGGGCGGCTACATCGTCATCGACCATACCGAGGCGATGGTCGCGATCGACGTCAACACTGGCCGCTTCACCGGCAAGAAGTCGCCGGAGGACACGATCCTCAAGACGAACCTCGAGGCGGCGAAGGAGGTGGCGCGCCAGCTCCGGCTCCGCGACCTCGGCGGGATCGTCGTGATCGACTTCATCGACATGGAGCTGGAGAGCTCCAAGCGGCAGGTCCACGAGACGCTCCGGCAGGCGCTACGGACCGACCGGGCCCGCACGAAGGTCTATCCGGTAAGCGAGCTGGGGCTGGTCGAGATGACCCGCCAGCGGGAGCGGCCAAGCCTCCTTCATTACTACAGCGACGACTGCGCCTGCTGCGGGGGGGTCGGCAAGGTGCTCTCGCTTCCCTCCCTCGCCATGAAGATCGAGCGCTACATCCGACGGGTCGGGGCCCATTCGAAGGAGAAGCTCGTTCAGTTCCGGGTCCACCCGGAACTTGCGACGTTCCTCTACGACGAGCGCGCCGAGCGGATCGCCGCCCTCGAGAAGCAGCTCGGGATCACGGTCGACCTGCGGGACGATCCGCGCCTGCGTCGCGACGACATCCGAATCGTCTTCCCTCGCTCCAGAAAGGACGTTACGTCGGAATTCGAGGGTTGACCGCTCCCCCCGCGGCCCGCTAGCCTGTTCCCTTTGACTTGGCCAAGACCCGAACCGGAGGTCGTTCCGTGCACGCAATCGTGGAATTCCAGGGACGCCAGTATCGCGTCCAGCCAGGCGAGAAGCTGCGGGTCCCTCATCTCGCGGCGGAGCCGGGCAGCACCATCTCGATCGACCGTGTCCTTCTGTTCCAGGGGGATGCGGGAGTCCGCGTCGGCAGTCCGCTGCTCGAGGGCGCCCGGATCGAGGCGAAGGTGCTCGGCCATGTGAGAGGGCCGAAGGTGATCGTCGGAAAGTTCAAGAAGCGCAAGGACTACAGGCGGCGCAATGGGTACCGGGACGATCTGACCGAGGTCGAGATCGGCGCATTCCAGGGCGTCTAGCGGGGCAGAAGGGGTAGAGCAGAAATGGCGCACAAGAAGGGGCTGGGCTCCAGCCGAAACGGCCGCGACTCCAATTCGCAGCGGTTGGGCGTCAAGGCATACGGCGGCGAGTACGTCACCGGTGGCTCGATTCTCGTCCGGCAGCGCGGGACGCGGATCATCCCGGGACCGAACGTCGGCAAGGGGAAGGACGACACCCTCTACGCCAGGGTGACGGGCCGGGTCGCCTACTCGCGTCACAAGAGCGGGCGGCGGACGGTCCGGATCGTCGCGGAGCCGGTGGTGTTGCCCGCCGGCGTGGACGCTGCCCAGGGCGGGGAGGCGAACGCTCCCGCCACCGAGGCATGAGGCTACGGGGCGAAAGGACCGGCCGCGATCGGGCGAGAGGCACCCGGGGGGATCGCCGATGAGCAAGGTCACGGTCGTCGGAGCGGGAAACGTCGGCGCGAGCTGCGCCTCCTACCTGACGGAGATGGAGATCTCGGAGGTGGTGCTCGTCGACATCGTCGAAGGGCTCCCGCAGGGCAAGGCGCTCGACCTGTTCGAAGGCACCCCGGTCCGCGGGTTCGACTGCAAGGTCCACGGCACGAACGACTGGACAGAGATGCGCGACTCCGACGTCGTGGTCGTCACCGCCGGTCTTGCGCGCAAGCCGGGGATGTCGCGGAGCGATCTCCAGCAGAAGAACGCCGAGATCGTCGGCGGGATCGCGGAGCGGATCCGAGACCTCGCCCCGTCGGCATTCGTCATCATGGTGACGAACCCGCTCGACGTGATGGCGTATCTCACCTATCGGAAGACCGGCTTCCCGGCGGCACGCGTCATGGGAATGGCCGGCGTCCTCGACTCGACCCGCTTCCGCTCGTTCCTCGCCATGGAGCTCGGAGTCTCGGTCCTCGACGTGCAAGCGATGGTGCTGGGCGGTCACGGAGATTCGATGGTGCCGCTAACACGCTTCGCGACCGTCGGTGGAGTCCCGGTGACGCAGCTGATTCCGGCCGACCGCCTGGAGCAGATCGTGCGGAGGACGCGGGACGGGGGCGCGGAGATCGTCGCTCTGCTGAAGCAGGGATCGGCCTTCTATGCGCCGGGCGCTTCGGCGGCGCAGATGGTCGACGCGATCCTGAAGAACCGGAGTCGCATCTTGCCGGTCGCGGCATATCTCGACGGGCAGTACGGGATGCGCGATCTCTATCTCGGCGTTCCGGCGCGCCTCGGAGCGGGAGGGGTCGAGCAGATCGTCGAGCTGGACCTGACCGACGAGGAGCTTGCGGCGCTGCGCGCGTCAGGGGCGGCGGTGACGTCGTCGATCCGCGAGCTGGCGCTGTAACAGGAACGGGCGGGCACGCAGGCAGGCAGGGACGGGTAGGCAGCGAGCGTTGACAGGGAGAGCCCCGCACCCTATCGTGCGGCGGGGCTCGGAGAGAGGCGGCGGCCCCTTCGGGCCGCCTTCGCTTTGCTGATCGGAACGGAGGCTCATCGTGTCGATCTCCTCACAGCGGATCGTGGGGGTGATCCCGGCTCGATTTGGCTCCACCCGCTTCCCGGGCAAAGCGCTCGCGATCCTCGGCGATCGCACCGTTCTCCATCACGTCCATGACCGCGCCGCCCAGGCACGGCTCCTCGACCGTCTTCTCGTCGCCACCGACGACGATCGAATCCTTCGGGAGGTGCTCGCGTTCGGCGGCGTCGCCGTCATGACCTCGCCGCGCCACCGCTCGGGGACCGACCGGATCGCGGAGGCGATCGCGGAGGCGGCGACGGACTGCGATCTCGTTGTGAACGTGCAAGGGGACGAGCCGTTCCTCGATCCACGCCTGGTGGACCGGCTGGCCGAGTCGCTGGCCCGGGAGCCGGGGGTTCTCTGGACGGCTGTGGCGCCGCTCGAGGACGGCGCGTTGGACCGTCCCGACGTGGTGAAGGCCGCCGTCGCCTCCGACGGTCGGGTGCTCTACTTCTCCCGTGCGCCGATCCCGTATCTTCGCTCGAGAACGGGAACGGGGACAGAAACGGGAACCGGAACGGAAACGGGAACGCGAACCGGAACGGAAATCGGCACGGGAGCGGCCGGTCTGCGACGACATCATGTCGGAATCTACGGATACTCGCGGGAACTCCTCCTCCGTCTGACGGCGCTGCCCCCCTCTCCGCTCGAGGAGGCCGAGGGGCTCGAGCAGCTGCGGGCGCTGGAGGCGGGGATCATCGTGAAGGCGGTCGAAGCCGAGCGCGCGATGGGCGGGATCGACACGCCGGAGGATCTCGAACGGGCGAGACGGAGCCTTCGGGCGGGCGGCCGTCAGGGAGGGATGGGATGAGCGAGCGGACCACGAGATTCCTCTTCATCACGGGGGGAGTCGTCTCCTCGCTGGGCAAGGGGATCGCCGCGGCATCGACGGGACTGCTGCTGAAGGAGAGCGGCCTCAAGGTCTCGCTCCAGAAGTTCGATCCGTACCTGAACCTGGATCCGGGGACGATGAGCCCCTACCAGCATGGAGAGGTGTTCGTCACCGACGATGGAGCGGAGACCGATCTCGATCTCGGCCACTACGAGCGGTTCATCGATCAGGCGTTGACGCGCGACAACTGCATCACCGCCGGGCAGATCTACGACCGGATCCTCTCGCGGGAGCGGCGCGGCGACTTCCTCGGCAAGACGGTGCAGGTGATCCCGCACGTCACCGACGAGATCAAGCGCGCGATGACGGAGCACGCGAAGCGGGTCGAGGCGGAGGTCGACATCATCGAGATCGGCGGCACGGTCGGCGACATCGAGAGCCTGCCGTTCCTGGAGTCGATCCGACAGCTTCGCTTGGAGCTCGGCCGGCAGCGGACGCTCTTCATCCACCTGACCCTCGTCCCGTACATCAAGGCGGCTCGCGAGCTGAAGACGAAGCCGACGCAGCATAGCGTGCGCGAGCTTCGAGAGATCGGTATCCAGCCCGACATCCTTCTCTGCCGGACCGAGGTGCCGCTCGGCCCGGAAGTGCGCCAGAAGATCGCGCTCTTCTGCAACGTCTCGCCCGAGGCGGTGATCGAGGCTCCCGACGTTCCGTCGATCTACGAGGTGCCGCTGATGTTCCATCGCGGCGGGCTCGACAGGATCGTCTTCCGCGAGTTCGGGCTGGAGCCGGCGCGCCCGCTCGACCTTCGTCCGTGGGAGGACCTGGTCCACCGGATCCGCGACGTCGAGCGGACGGTCACGATCGCGATCTGCGGCAAGTACACCTATCTCCACGACGCCTACAAGAGCATCGTCGAGTCGATGATTCACGCCGGCGCGGCGAACGCGGTGCGCGTCGACACCCGCTGGATCGAATCGGAGGAGGTCGAGAAGCAGGGGCCGGAGGCGCTCCTCGAGGACGTCGACGGCTTGCTCGTTCCGGGGGGATTCGGCGAGCGCGGGATCGAGGGGATGGTGATGGCGATCCGCTACGTGCGGGAGCGGAAGATTCCCTTCTTCGGGATCTGCCTGGGTCTCCAGTGCGCGACGATCGAGTTCGCGCGCCACGTGGCCGGGCTCGACCGCGCGAATTCGACGGAGTTCGATCGCGAGACTCCGCACCCGGTGATCGACCTGCTCCCGGGCCAGGAGCATGGAGGAGACAAGGGCGGGACGATGCGGCTGGGAGCCTATCCGTGCCGCCTCGCCGAGGGAAGCCGCGCTCGCGAGGCCTATGAGGAGGCGGAGATCCGCGAGAGGCACCGCCACCGCTTCGAGTTCAACAACGCCTATCGCGAGCGGCTCACCCGGGCCGGGATGCTGCTCGCCGGGATCTGTCCCGAGAACGACCTCGTGGAGATCGTGGAGATCCCCGAGCATCCGTGGTTCGTCGGGGTCCAGTTCCATCCGGAGCTCCGGAGCCGGCCGCGCCGGCCGCACCCGCTCTTCCGCGAGTTCGTTCGCGCCGCTCTCGAGCGCAAGCTGCGAAGGGCACATGACTGACTCTTCCACGGCCGGCCGGACCGTCCGCTTCCTGGGGCGGCCACTCGCGCCTGAGCGGCTCTTCGCGATCGCCGGCCCCTGCGTGATCGAAAGCGAGGAGATGACGCTCGAGGTCGCGGGGAGGCTGAAGGAGACAGGCACGGCGCTCGGGATCGAGATCGTCTTCAAGAGCTCCTATCGCAAGGACAACCGGTCGGACCTCGGCTCGTTCACCGGCCTCGAGTTCGAGCGCGCGCTCGCGACTCTTGCGCGGGTCGAGCGCGAGATCGGGCTGCCGGTGTTGACCGACGTCCATTGCCGGTCGGAGTGCGGGCCGGTGGCTGCGGCGGTGCGCGTGCTGCAGGTGCCCGCCTTCCTCTGCCGGCAAACGCGGCTGCTGCAGGAGGCGGCGCGCGCCTCGGCGGTCGTGAACGTGAAGAAGGGCCAGTTCCTCGCTCCGGAGGATGCCTCGCGGATCCTCGAGAAGCTCGCCGCCGCCCGCCCGGACGGGGAGTTCTGGCTCACGGAGCGCGGCACCACCTTCGGCTATCGCGACCTGGTCGTCGACATGCGATCGATCGCGATCCTGCGGCGGCTCCCCTGCACGGTGGTCTACGACGTGACGCACTCCCTGCAGAAGCCCGGGGTCGGCGGAGACCGGAGTTTTGCCCGCCCCCTCGCCCGCGCGGCGATCGCTGCCGGCGCCGACGGTCTCTTCCTCGAGACGCATCCGGATCCCGACCGCGCCCTCTCCGATGCGACGACCCAGCTACCGCTGGCCGGCGTGCGCGACTTCCTTGAGGAGATGGCGGAGCGCAAGCGTTTCGAGGCGCGGTTGCGGGAGGAGGCGGGGGAGCGCGGCCGATGAATGAGTTCGCGGAGCGCGCGACGGGGATTCTGCGCTCGCAGATCCGTGGTCTGGAGCAGCTCGAGGGGCTGTTCCCGCGTGAGGTGTTCGGCGAAGCGGTTCGCCGCATTCGCGACTGCCGCGGGCGGCTGCTCGTGACGGGCGTGGGGAAGAGCGGGATCGTCGCTTCGAAGATCGCTGCGTCGTTCCGCTCGACGGCGACTCCCGCTCTCTACATCCATCCGGTCGATGCGATGCACGGCGACGTCGGCCTCCTGATGCCGGACGATCTTGGCCTGTTCGTGAGCAAGAGCGGGGAGAGCCGTGAGCTCCTCGACCTGGTCCCCAGCTTCCAGCGGATGGGAGTGTCGATCGTCTCGATCGTCTGCCGGCCCGATTCAAGCCTGGCCCGTCTCTCGACCGTCGTCCTCGACGTGGGTCCGATCGAGGAGCCCGGGCCGATCCCTGAGGTGCCGACGACGAGCACGACCGTCTTCCAGGCGCTTGGAGACGTTCTGACGCTGCTCGTCCTTTGGGAGAAAGGGCTGACGCGCGAGCACTTCGCCTTTCTGCATCCCGGCGGCGTCTTGGGACGGATCGCGACGTTGCGGGTACGAGATGCGATGAAGCGTGGAAGCGACGTCCCTCGCGTCCCGGCCGGCGCGACCTTGCGGGAAGCGCTCGTCGAAATGATCGAGAAGCGCCTCGGCATGACGACCGTCGTCGACTCCCGCGGAGCGCTCATCGGCGTCCTCACCGACGGCGACATCCGCAGAATCCTCTTCCGCTACGGATCGATCGACAGGCTCGAGGTGCGGCGCGTGATGACGCCGGAGCCCAAAACGATCGATCCCGACGAGCTGCTCGCGGGAGCGGTCGCGCGGATGGAGACGAATCCAGGTGGGCCGATCACGTCGCTCATCGTCGTCGACGAACAGGGGAAACCGTCGGGAGTCCTCCATCTTCACGACTGCCTGCGCCTCGGGACCGGGCCGGCCCCTAGTTTGGCATAGTCTATGCTTGCCCCGTCGTCGCTCGCTTCCTAGGATGAGATCGAACTCGCGAACGGCCGGAATCGCAGAGCGAACGCGGACCGCGCCGGTCCTTGGCCGTGCCCGCCGGATCCTCGCCGCAGGAGCGCTCGTGCTTGTTGCCGGCCTGCCGGGCGGGTGCGGGTCGTCTTCGCAACCTCCGGAGACGAGCGAGCGGGAGGCGGGCGGGCCGGTCCAGGTGATCCGCGATCTCGAGCTGCGGGAGACGACGGCGGGCGCCCTCGAGTGGGTGCTACGAGCTCGCAGGGCCGTCCGGGGGGGCGCGACGGAGCCGACCCGTCTCGAGTCGCTCAAGGTCGACTTTTATCAGGGGTCGGACGCGGTGCGATCGATCCTCACGGCCGACAGCGGAAGCGTCGATTCCAGGAAGGGGACGCTGGTCGCCCGGGGGAACGTCCTCGTTCGCAATCCCGAGGGGGACCGGCTCGAAACCGAGGAGCTGTTCTGGGATCGAAAGAACGGGCGGGTGCAGTCCGATCGGTTCGTGCGATTCGTGCACGGCGGAGACATCCTGACGGGGATCGGATTCCGGAGCGATCCGAACCTCGACCATTACCAGATCCTGCGCGACGTCCGGGCGACGGTGCGCGAGGGGGAGCAGCTTCGCGATGAGTTCCTCGAGCCCTTCGGCGCGGACAGCGTGGGCGGCGCGGGCGGCATGGACACCGGAAGCGGCGGCGGAGCGGGCGGTAGCGGCTCGCCAGGCTCCGGCGGCGAAGCCGACTCCAGCGGTTCCGGTCCCGGCGACGGCGAGGGCGAGGGCGGTGGCGGTGACGACGGGACCGGACGCTGACCGTCCTTTCGCATCGCCCCACGGAAGCCTTCGCGCGGAAGGGCTGCAGCGCTCCTATGGCAAGGTCGAGGTCGTCCGCGGCGTCAGCCTCGAAGTGAGCCCGGGCGAGGTCGTCGGCTTGCTCGGCCCCAACGGGGCGGGCAAGACGACCACCTTTTATATGATCGTCGGCCTGCTGCCTCCGCACGGCGGCCGCATCCTCCTCGGCGATCGGGACATCTCGCCGCTTCCGATGTACCGGCGGGCGCGGCTCGGCATCGGATACCTCTCCCAGGAGCCGAGCGTCTTCCGGCGCCTGACCGTCTGGGACAACGTGATGTCGGTGCTCGAGACGACGCCGGCGCCCAAGGCGGAGCGGGAGGCGCGATGCGAGAACCTGCTCCGCGAGCTGGACATCCTGCATTTGAAGGATCGCAAGGGGATGCAGCTCTCGGGAGGGGAGAGGAGGCGCTGCGAGATCACGCGAGCGCTCGTGACGCAGCCGTCCTTCCTCCTGCTCGACGAGCCGTTCGTCGGAATCGACCCGATCGCGGTGCAGGAGCTTCAAGGGATCATTCGCAAGCTGCGCGATCGAGGCCTCGGGATCCTCATCACGGATCACACGGTGCGGGAAACGCTGAACGCGACTGACAGGGCGTATCTGATGTACGAAGGTCGGATCCTGCTCGCAGGGACAGCCAAGGAACTGGCGGAGGACCCCGAGGCGCGGCGGATCTACCTGGGGGAGAACTTCCGCCTCTAGGCCGAAGCAAGGCCGGGAGGCTCGGGGACGACACGGATGGAGATGAAGCCGGGGCTCCGCATGGAGCAGGGCATGCGGCTGGTGATGACCCAGAAGGTCCAGCTCATGCTCAAGTTCCTCCAGATCCCGACGCTCGAGCTGCAGCAGATGCTGCACCAGGAGATCCTCACGAATCCGGTCCTCGAGCTCGAGGAGGAGGACCCGATCGTCGACGAGGCGCCAAAGGAGACCCCCGAGGAGGTGCCGGTCGCGACGGGCGAGGATCAATACGTGGAGGCGTCGAAGACCGAGCAGGAGCCGGAGGAGCCGGACTGGTCGGAGTTCTATCACGACGAGTACGACAACTCCTTCACGCGCGGCGAGACGGAGGAGACCGAGTTCCTCGAGAAAGTCCCCGTGGCGGGGACGACGATGGCGGACGCGATCCTCGAGCAGCTGCGCCTGATGGTCCGCGGCCCGGAGGAGGAGAGCCTGGCCGAGTATCTCGTCGGGATGCTGGACGAGCGCGGCTACCTGACGGCAGGCGAGGAGGAGGTCGCAGAGCAGACGGGCGCCGGGCTCGATGCGGTCCGCGCGATGATCGCGAAGCTTCAGTCGTGCGATCCGCCCGGCATCGGCGCGCGCGACCTGCGCGAGTGCCTGCTGCTGCAGCTGAAGGCGAAGGGGATGGAAGGGACGATCGCCTGGCGAATCCTCGACGAGCAGTTCGACAACCTCGTCAAGCGCCGCCAGGCGGAGATCGCCCGCGACCTGAAGGTCGGCCTCGACAAGGTGCAGGAGGCAGCCGACCAGATCGCGGAGCTGATGCCGCACCCCGGCCGGCTTGTCTCCACCGATGACATCCGCTACATCTACCCCGACCTGATCGTCGAGAAGGAAGGGGACGCGTATCAGGTCTATCTGAACGACCGTTCGATTCCGCGACTGCGCGTGAGTTCGGCCTATCAGAGCGCTCTCATGCGGCGGAAGGACGGCGACCCGAAAGTCCGCGAGTACATCGAAGGGCGGCTCAACTCGGCGCGCTGGCTGATCCAGGCGATCGAGAAGAGGCGCAGCACGATGGTCAACGTCATGAAGGCGATCGTCGAGGAGCAGCGTGAGTTCTTCGAGCACGGGGTGTCGCATCTGAAGCCGATGACGCTGCAGGACATCGGCAGTAAGGTGGGAATCCACGAGTCGACGGTCGCTCGGGTGACGAAGGCGAAGTACGTGCAGACGCCGCGCGGGGTTTTCCCGATGAAGTTCTTCTTCTCGAGCCGCCTGCATACCGAGTGGGGAGAGGACGCGTCGGCGAAAGCCGTGAAAGAACGGATCCGGGATCTCGTCGAGTCGGAGCCGAAGAAGAACCCGTTCTCCGACGACAAGATCGCCCGCATGCTGCAGGCGGAGGGGATCCAGATCGCCCGGCGCACCGTCGCGAAGTACCGCGAGCAGATGAAGATCGACAAGGCGCAGTTCCGCAAGCGCCACGAACGTGCGACGGAGATCGAAGAGGAGCCGTAGGCCCGGGGGCCCAGGCTCCGAGGGGTGCCAGTAACAGGAGGAGGGTCGATGGACATCATTACCACCGCCCGGAGATACGAGTTGACCCCGCAGCT
The DNA here is from genome assembly GCA_041946735.1 of Candidatus Eiseniibacteriota bacterium. GTDB lineage: Bacteria > Eisenbacteria > RBG-16-71-46 > CAIMUX01 > VGJL01 > JBHGAY01. The sequence goes on along the minus strand of JBHGAY010000020.1, from coordinate 67,967 downwards.
GCGCGAGCGCGTGGAGAAGAGGCTGCAGAAGCTCGACCGCTATTCGGACCAGATCCAGGAGGTCCACCTGGTCCTCGCGCAGGAAAAGCACCGCCAGATCGCCGAGGTGACCGTTCGTGCCAACGGCACCGATCTGATCAGCCGCCAGGAATCGCACGACATGCTCAGCTCGATCGACCAGGTGGTCGACCGGCTCGAGCGCCAGCTGAAGAAGTGGAACACGCGCATGCGCGACCGGAAGACCCGCAAGCCGGTTCCGGCGGGGGTCCCGGTCGAGGAGGAGGAGCTGTCGACGGTCGAGGCCGAGGAGGAGTGGGCGCCGGTCGTCGTCCGCGGGAAGCAGTGGCATCCGGAGGCGGTCACGGTGGAGGAGGCGATCCGTATCCTCCGGGAAGGGGATTCCGACTTCCTCATGTTCCGAAACGCGCGATCGGGAAAGGTGAGCCTCGTGCATCTGCGCGAGGACGGGAACTTCGGCCTCGTCGAGGCCGAATAGAGAAGGAAGCGCGAGTCCGATGGCGGGGATCTCCGTCCGAGAGTTCCATGAGCGGGCCGGGGCGCAGCTGCACCTCACCCTGATCGGCGGCGGCATGACGAGCCGCCAACCGATCACGACGAGCGACATCAACCGGCCGGGGCTGGCCCTGACCGGCTTCGTCGACAACTTCCTCTGGGAGCGGATCCTCATCTTCGGGCAGACCGAGATCAGCTATCTCGAAACCCTCGATCCCGAAGCGCGCGCCCGCGCTCTCGAGAACGTGTTCCAGTTCCCGCTTCCCTGCGTGATCGTGACGAAGGGATTGAAGGCTCCCGACCCGATGCGCGAGCTGGCCGATTCGCGGCAGATCCCGATCTTCGGGTCGGACATGTCGACCACGCCGCTGATCCATCAGGTGACCGCGTTCCTCGACGAGCTGTTCGCTCCGAGCACGACGGTGCACGGCTCGCTCGTCGACGTCTACGGCGTGGGGCTTCTGATCACCGGCAGGAGCGCGATCGGCAAGAGCGAGTGCGCGCTCGATCTGGTCGAGCGCGGGGCGCGGCTCGTGGCGGATGACGTCGTGACGATCCGCCGCCAGCACAACGTCCTGATCGGATCGGGCAACGAGATGCTCCGCCACTGCATGGAGATCCGGGGGATCGGGATCGTCGACGTGCAGGCGATCTTCGGGATCCGTTCGATCCGCGCGCGCAAGCGGGTCGAGGTCGAGGTGAACCTGCGCGAGTGGGACTCCAACGAGGACTACGAGCGGCTGGGGCTGGTCGAGAAGACGACGACGATCCTCGACGTCCGGATCCCGCTCGTCGTCGTCCCGATCTTTCCGGGGAAGAACATCACGGTGATCGCGGAGACGATCGCGCTCAACTACCTCGTCAAGGCGTACGGGTACAACCCGGCCGAGCACTTCAACGAGAATCTCCTGCAGCTGATTCGCCGCAAGCGCAACCTCGAGGTGCTGGCGAGGGACGATCTGGAGTAGGGAGATGGCGAGCACGAGCAGGACGCTCGGGATCCTGGTGACGCACGGGTCGCTGGGGGAGGAGTTGCGCCGCACGGCCGAGGCGATTCTCGGCCCGCAGGAGCAGCTCGAGGTCATTTCGAACTTCGGCGCGAGCCTCGACGGGATCGTCGATCGCGTCCGGGAGATCCTCAAGGGGCGGGCCGCCTCGGCCGTGTTCCTCTTCGTCGACCTGCTGGGGGGAAGCTGCGGGCACGCGTGCCGCGAGATCCTGCGAGCGCATGACGACACCACGATCCTTTCGGGGATCAACCTGCCCATGCTTCTCGACTTCCTGCACAATCGCGACCGCTATCCGATGGCCGAGCTGCGGGAGCGTCTCGTGCAGAAGGGGCGCGACGGGATCCAGTGCATCGGCTGAGCTATCTCCTCGTGCGGGTCGACGACCGCCTGCTGCACGGCCAGGTCGCGCTCGGCTGGCGGCAGGCGCTCGACCCGGCCGGCTTCCTGATCGTCGACGACGCGATCGCCGGCGATCCCTTCTCCCTCTCGCTCTTCGAAGCGGCGCTTCCCGAGGGCACCACCCTCGAGGTGCTCGACACGGCGGGCTTCGTGGCCGGGCGCGCGCGCGCGAATCCGGAGCGGACCGTCCTGCTCGTGCGCGGTCTTGACGGGATGGCGCGTCTCGTCGACGGCGGGTTCCGGCCGGAGAGCATCAACCTCGGCGGGCTCCACGAGCGAGCCGGCGCGCGGCGCTATCTCGATTACCTGTTCCTGACCGCGGACGATCTGCGCGCGGCGGAGAGCCTGGCGGCGGCCGGGATCCGGCTCTACGCGCAGGATCTGCCTTCGCGGCCCCCCCGTCCTTTTGCCGAACTTCTCGCGCAGGGAGGCGCGAAGCCTTGACGGACGCTTCGACGAAACGTTTGACGGAGAGTTCGACGGAAAGTTCGACGGGAAGTTCGCCGGAGTCTCGGACCGAAGGGTGGCCGGGACTCCGCTTCGCGATCGTTCTCCACAACCATCAGCCGGTCGGCAACCTCGAGCACGTCGTGGAGGATGCGTACGTGCGGTCCTACCTGCCGTTCCTCGCCCTGCTCGAGCGGAGGCCCGAGGTGCGGATCGGGCTGCACAACTCCGGTTGCCTGTGGGAGTGGCTCGAGGAGAGGCATCCGGAGTACGGCGAGCGGGTCGCGCCGCTCGTCGCGCGCGGGCAGGTGGAGCTGGTCGGCGGCGGGTTCTACGAGCCGATCCTCCCGCTGCTCTCGACTCGCGACCGTCGCGGGCAGCTGCGGCGGATGCGCGACTTTCTCGAGGGGCGGTTCGGCGTGACCCCGAGGGGGATCTGGCTGACCGAGCGGGTCTGGGAGCCGCATCTCGCTTCGGACCTGGCGGCGGAGGGGATCGAGTGGCTCTGCCTCGACGACACGCAGTTCCTCCAGATCGGGCTGGCCGAGGAGGATCTGTGCGGGGCGTACCTCACGGAGGAGGCTGGACGGATGGTGCGCCTCTTCCCGATCGCGATGCGCCTGCGCTACCAGATTCCGTTCGCGGGGCCGGAGGAGGTCCTCGCGACGTTGCGCGGGTGGAAGGAGGAGCGTCCGGGCACGCTTCGCGTGCTCGCGGATGACGGGGAAAAGTTCGGGATCTGGCCGGGCACCCACGCCCTCTGTTACGAGCAGGGATGGCTCGACCGCTTCTTCGACCGGATCGCCGAGGAGGCCGGGTGGGTCTCGCTCGTGCATCTCTCGGCCGAGGCGCGGGCCGTCCCGCCTCGCGGCAAGGCGTACTTGCCCGACGGATCGTACCGGGAGATGACCGCCTGGGCGCTGCCGCCGGCGGCGCGGCGCCTGCTCGAGACGACGGAGCGCTGGATGGAGCAGCAGGGGCGCGAAGAGGAGGCGCGGCGCCTGCTGCAGGGAGGCTTCTTCCGCAACTTCCTCGCCCGCTACTCGGAGTCGGCGATCCTGCACGGAAGGATCGCCGACGCGCTGGACCGGCTGGAGGCGGCGAGCGGCGCGATGTCCGAGGAAACGCGAGGGATGATCCCGACGATCCGCGACCGGCTCTGGGCCGGCCAGTGCAACTGCGCCTACTGGCACGGCATTTTCGGTGGGCTCTACCTCCCGCACCTGCGCGACGGCGTGCAGCGCCGTCTCGTGAGCGGGGAGACGGCGCTCGACCGCGGCCTGCACCCCGGAGCCGACTGGGTCGACGTGCGGCGCGCCGACGTCGACCGGTGCGGCGAGGAGGAAGTCCTGCTCGCCTCGCATCGACTCTCGCTGGTCGTCTCGCCGCGTCGCGGCGGCGGCCTTCTCGAGATCGACGATCGCGTCGCCGGCCGGAACCTGCAGAACGCCTTGACGCGCCGCCCGGAGGCCTACCACGCCGAGCTGGGAGCGGCGCCGTGGGAGGCGGCGGGCAAGGCGGGCAGTGCGCGGGAGGTGGGCGAGGGGGGCGAGGGGGGCGAGGCGCGCGAAACGCGCGAGGCGGGCGAGGAGAAGGCGCGGACGATCCACGAGCGGATCACGGCGAAGGAGAAGGATCTCGACCAGCTGCTCATCTACGACCGGCGGGAGCGCGTCGGGATCGGCGATCGCCTCTTCGCCGCCGCGCCGGACGCGAGCGGTCTTCTCGCCGGTGAAGCGGTCGGCTGGGGAGACCTCGCCGGGGTTGCCTACCGGGTCGAGGCGTGCGCGGTGGAGGACGGAGTCGCGTCCGTGCGGTTGAGGCGCGTCGCGTTGCTCGACGAGGACCCTTCCTGTCGCATCGATCTGCAGAAGGAGGTGCGACTCCGCGGCGGAGAGGATCGCTTCGAGGTCCGCTACGAGATCCGCTCCTCCGCCTCGCAGCGACTGCGCTTCGTCTTCGGCAGCGAGACGGTCTGGAATCTCCTCGCCGCGCGCGCGCCGGACCGCTACGTCCTCGCCGACGGCGTGCCGCCCGTCGATCCGGCAATCGCGGGGGCTGGATCGCACCCGGGGACGAAGCGGCTCTCCTTCGTCGATGCGTGGGAGCGGGTGCGGATCGATCTCGACGCCCCCGGCTGCGAAGGATGGGTCCGCTCGGCGATCGAGACGGTCTCGCTCAGCGAAGGGGGGATCGAGCGCAACTATCAGGGGACGGTCGCGCTGCCCTACTGGACGCTGGACCTCGAGCCGGGCGCCCTATGGCGCGGCCGGATCGAGGTCGCGTTCCGCCACGGGGACGCAGCGCTGCAACCGGTCGAGATGGATGTCGAGGCGGGCACTGAGACGAGTGTCGAGGCGTCCGACGCATCCGAGGCGTCCGAGGCCGACGGCGAGGCCGCCGAGAGCCTCTCCATCCCTCCCGCGACGCCATGATGCACGCTCCCGGAGCATTCGGCCTCGTCCTCGCCATCCTCTGGGGCGGGCTCTGCTCCGCCGATCAGCGCGCGCTCGGCGCGCGCCAGCTGCACCAGCCGCTCGTCGCGGCGTCGGTCGCCGGGCTGTTGCTCGGCGATCCGTTGCGCGGCGCGCTCGCTGGCATCTGGCTCCAGCTCGTGTGGCCGGCTCCCCTTCCGGTCGGCGGCGCGCTACTCCCCGACACCGGGACGGCCGCGGTCGCCGCGGTGATCGTCGCGTCGCTCCTTCCCGGCGACCTCGGCTGGACCGTCGCGCTCGTCGCCGGACTCGCCGTCGGCGCGCTCGGCGTTGCCTGGGAGGCGCAGCTGCGCGAGGCGAACGGCCGGCGCGAGGAGCGGGCGCTGCGCGCCGGGGGCGGCTGGGGCGGCGCGATCGCGGGAGGCGTGGCGGGCGCCTTCACGCGGGGGGTCGCGGGGGCCACCTTGGCTCTCGCCCTCGGCTGGATCCTCCGGCGCGCCGTTCCCTGGCCCGCGGCGACGCATCCCTGGCTTGTCTGGTCGCTCCTCGCGGCCGCGAGCACACTCGCCGTCGCGTCCCTCCTTCCTCGGGTGCGGACGGAGCTGGCCGGCCGAGGCTCCTACCTCTGGCTCGGAGCCGGCCTTGCGATCGGCGCCACCGGTCGGATCCTCCTCGACGGGATCCTACGATGAGCGCCGGAGTCCGTCCGCCGGGCGGATCGACGCCATCGCAGCCCGGTCCCTCGCCCAGCAAGAGGCCGGGGGGACCGGCGTCGAGTTTCGCGCTACTCGTTCGGACCCTTCTGCTCGAGGCTTCCTTCAATCCTCGCGGACTGCAGCGTGCCGGGCGCAACTGGGCTCTCGAGCCTCTCGAGGTTCCACCGGAGACCGAACCGTTCCAGGCGAACCCCTCGCTCGCCGGATACGCGCTCGGCTGGATCGCGGAGGAAGGCGCACCGGCGCTCGCTCCGCGGCGCGGGACGCTCCTCTCCACGCTCGGCGCGATCGGCGACCGTCTCGTCTGGGGACTGCTGCGTCCGGCGTCGGTCCTCCTCGCGCTCGTCGCCGCGCTCGCGCTGCTCTCGCCCGATCCGTCCTCCGCCGTGCCGGCCGCTCGATGGGCCGGGGCGATCGCGGCGGCGACGCTGCTGCTGGTGTACAATGCGCCCGAGCTGTACCTCCGATGGCGGAGCCTTCAGGCGGGAAGGCGGGGGAGCGCGAGCATCCTCGCCGACCTCTCGCAGGAAGGGCTGCTGCGATGGCCGCCCCGCTTGGCACGGCTGTTCGCTCTCTCCCTCGGGATGCTTGGAGGGGTTGCGGGAGCCGCGATCTGGATCGACTCGCCGAAATCCTCCTGGGGGAGAGCGATCGCGGGGATCGCCTGGGTCGTTCTCGTGCTGGCTCTCGGATCGCGATTCCGGCGGAGGGGACTGGGAACGTGGGGGCTTCCGATCGCCGCGCTGCTGCTCGGCCTGCTCGGGTGGCTTCTGGCTTCGTTCCATCTGCTCCATCTGCCGGGCGGGATCAGCCGGTAGATCCGGGGAAGGATCCGTTGGTGGAGAAAACGGTCATCGTCCGAAACCATCCGGGGATTCACGCGCGTCCCGCCGCGCTCTTCGTCAAGAAGGCGGCCGAGTTCCAGTCGGAGATCTTCGTGACCAACGGCGACCTGACGGTCAACGGCAAGAGCATCATGGGAGTGATGATGCTGGCGGCGGAGGCGGGCGCCGAGCTGACGATCCGGGCCTCGGGCCCGGACGAGGAACGGGCGATCGACTCGCTGGTCCATCTGATCGACTCGCGCTTCGGCGAGGACGGCTCATGATGGAGACGCGCAAGGCGGAGACAGGAGGAGCGGGAGCCGGGGCGGGAGCCACGGTTCGTGCCCGTGGAGTGCCTGCGTCCCCGGGACTCGTCGCCGGACCCGCGCACGTCGTCAGCCGCGACGAAGGCACGGCGGTCGAGAAGACCGTCGCCGCGCGAGAAGTTCGCGGCGAGCTGCGCCGCTTCCGGGTCGCGGTCCGCCGCGCGCGCGATGAGATCCAGGCGCTGAAGGAATGTCTCATCGTCGATCCGGAGGATCCCGGCACCCCCATCCTCGAAGCGCACCGGATGATCCTCGAGGACCAGGTGGTCCTGCGAGAGATCACCGAGCTGATCGAGACGGAGCGCCTGAGCGCGGAGTCGGCGGTGCGGCGCGTCTTCCGCGCTCTCGCGACGAAGTTCGAGCAGGCGGAGACCGACTACTTCCGCAGCCGCTCCGTCGATCTCCGGGACGTGAAGCGCAGGATCGTCCGCCACCTCGGCGACGATTCCAACGAGCCGCTGCACCTTCCCAACCGGCCCGTCGTCCTGGTCGCCTCGGATCTGACGCCCAGCGAGACCGCCTCGCTCGATCGGGACCGGATCCTCGGATTCGTCACCGATCATGGCGGCCCGACCTCGCACGTGGCGATCTTGGCGCGCAGCCGCGGAATCCCGGCGGTCGTCGGGCTCGGCGAGACGGCGCCGAAGGTCCGGGAAGGCGACACGATCCTGGTGGACGGTTACACGGGGGAGATCGTCGTCCGCCCTTCGCCCGCCGAGGTCCGCCGCTTCCAGAAGCGGCGGGACGAGCGGAAGAAGCTGGCCGGCTCGCTGCCGGCCGCGCCCCGCCGCCACCTCACGACGGCCGACGGCCATGAGGTGGCGATCCTCGCGAACATCGACCTGCCGGCGGACGCCGGCGAGGCGCACGACAAGGGAGCGGACGGCGTCGGGCTCTACCGCACCGAGTTCTTCTTCATCCGCGAGCCGCGACTGCCCGACGAGGAGGCGCAGACGCGGGTCTACCGCCAGGCGGTCCGGCGGATGCGCGGCCGCGGCGTCACGATCCGCACGATGGATCTCGGGGGCGACAAGCTCGCCTCCTACCTCGGCACGTCGCGCGAGGACAACCCGTTCCTCGGCTTGCGCGGGATCCGCTTCTCGCTCGCCCATCCCGACATCTTCCGCGTGCAGCTCCGCGCGATCCTGCGGGCGTCGACGGCGGGGAGCGTGCGGATCATGCTGCCGATGGTGAGCTGCGTGGAGGAGCTGCGTGCCGCGCGCCGGCACCTGGCCGAGTGCATTCGAGAGGTGCGGCAGGAAGGAGTGTCGGTTCCCGACGCGGTGCCGCTCGGAGTCATGATCGAGATCCCGGCCGCGGTCGCGATCGCCGACCTGCTCGCCCGCGAGGCGGACTTCTTCTCGATCGGGTCGAACGATCTCATCCAGTACACGCTGGCCGTCGACCGCGGGAACGAAAAGATCGCGCACCTCTACGATCCGTTCCACCCGTCGGTCCTGCGCCTGCTGCGACAGACGATCCTGGCAGGGCGCGAGGCGGGGATCAGCGTCTCCTCTTGCGGGGAGATGTCGGGACAGCCGCTCGGCGCGCTCGTCCTCCTCGGTCTCGGCTGCCATCAGCTGAGCGTCTCTCCATATCAGATTCCGATGGTCCGCGCGCTCGTCTCGAGCGTGCGGCTGGCCGGCCTGGAGTCCCTTGCCCTCGCGGCTCTCTCCTCGCCGACGAGCGACGACGTGCGCGCGTTGCTGGAGTCGGGACTCCGCGCGGCCGGACTCGACCTGGACGCCTTCCAGTGAGCCGCCAGGAGGATCCGATGAGTCGATCCGGCGTTCCGGCGCCCGCGATGCGCAAGCTCGTCGAGGCGTTTCCCGACATGCTGGAACAAGGATGGAGCACGCCGCGCGAGGCAGCGTCCCGGCTCGAGCCGGGCCGGATCCTCGTCTTTGCCGGCATGGGCGGATCCGGCATGGCCGGAGCGGTCGCCTCGAGCTTCCTGCAGGAGAAGGGACGCCCCACGCTCGTCTGGCTCGACGCCGAGCTGCCCGGCTGGATCGGGCCCCTCGATCGCCTCGTCCTGATCAGCTATTCCGGCGAGACGTGGGAGGCGCTGTCGCTGCTGCGCGAGGCGATCGTGCGGGGCGTCCCGACGCATGCGATCGCATCGGGCGGCCGGCTGCTCGAGGAGTGCCGGAACGCGGGCGTGCCCGTCTCGACAGTCCCCCCGGGCCTTCCTCCGCGCGCGTCGCTTCCGTACCTGCTCGCGGCGGCGTTGCGGGCGGTCCGCGCCGAGGCGGAGGAGGAGATCACGGCCGCGGTTGCGCTGCTCAGGGCGGAGGCCGCCTCTCCTCCCGCGGGGCGGGAACCGAAGCGGATCGCCGAAGCGATGGGAAACCGCATTCCGGTCTTGATCCCCGTCGGACCGTCGCGCGCCGTCGCCGCCTTGCGATGGCGCAACCAGATCCTGGAAAACGCCAAGCGATCCTGCTTCGTCTCCGGCCTCCCGGAGATGGCTCACAACGAGGTGATGGGCTGGGCCTCGCTCGCCGGGTCGGGCGTGCCCGCTTCTTTCTGGGCGTTTCCCGATCCGGATCGGGAGGCCCCGAGGACCGCCCGCCTGCTCGAGGCGCTCAGGGAAGAGGCGGCCGCATCGGGCCTGCCGTTCGAGGTCGTGGCGCCGGCCGAGGCGAGCGGCTTGCCCGGACTGCTGGCCGAAATCTTCCTGGGGGACAGGGTGAGCGTCGAGCTGGCCGAGGCGAGTGGAGTCGATCCGGTTCCGGTCGAGGCGATCCGGCGGCTGCGAGCCGCGCTGGCGAAGGAGGAACGATGAGCCGAGTGGTGGCGATCGTGCCGGCGGCGGGCGTCGGCACGCGGCTGCGGCCCCACACCCACACGATCCCGAAAGCGCTGATCAACGTCGCGGGGAGGCCGATCCTGGCCCACATCCTCGACGGCTTGATCGGCGAGGGGGTCGAAAAGGTCATCGTGGTCGTCGGCTATCGCGGCGACCGGATTCGGGACTACGTGGGCCGGAGGTACGGCTCGGCCGTGGAGTTCGTCGAGCAGCCCGAGCCGCTCGGGCTCGGGCATGCCGTCTACCTGGCGAGCGAGCGTGTCGGCGGCGGGCCGATCGTGATCGTCCTCGGCGACACCATCGTCCACACGGATCTCTCTCTCTTTCTCTCTGGGGAGGAGATCGTGCTCGGCGTGAAGGAGGTCGAGGACCCGCAGCGGTTCGGGATCGTCGAGCTGGATGGCGACCGGAAGGTCCGCGCGATGACCGAGAAGCCGGAGCATCCGACGAGCAACCTCGCGCTGGTCGGCCTCTACTACCTTCCGGAATCGACGAGGCTGTTTCTGGCGCTCGCCTCGCTCATCGAGGAGAGCCGGCGAACGCGGGGCGAGTTCCAGCTGACGGACGCGCTGCAGGCGATCCTGCTCGAGGGGGCGACGATGCGCGTGCACGAGGTGGACGGTTGGTTCGATTGCGGCAAGACGGAGACCCTCCTGTCGACGAACCGTTACCTGCTCGATCTGCTGCCCTCGTCGCCGAGCATTCCGGGAGTCGTCGTGAACCACCCGGTGTCGATCGATCCGAGCGCGCGCGTCTCCCAATCGATCGTCGGCCCGTACGTCTCGATCGCCGCAGGAGCGACCGTCCACGGCTCGATTCTCCGCAACTCGATCATCAACGAGAGCGCCGAGGTGTGCGACGTGCTCCTCGACGGATCGGTGGTCGGCGAGAATGCGATCGTGCGGGGTTCGTTCCAGGTGCTGAACGTGGGGGATTCCTCGGAGGTGATCCTGTCGGGAGGGGAGCCATCCTCCTAGCTTGCTTCACCGGCCGCGTCCCGGTACCCTCCCCCCTTTGAGTCGACCCATAGCGCAGGCGGAAGAAGGAGTCTTTCCATGGCTTCGATGTCGCGTACCCACCTGATCACCTCCGAGTCGGTAGCGGCCGGACACCCGGACAAGGTCGCCGACCAGATCTCCGATGCCGTCCTCGACGCGCTGCTGCAAGAGGACAAGTCGTGCCGCGTGGCGTGCGAGTGCCTGGTCACGACCGGGCTCGCGTTCATCTCCGGCGAGATCTCGACGAACGCCTATGCCGATCTGCCGCGCGTCGTCCGGGAGACGATCCGCGACATCGGCTACACCGATCCGTCCTACGGCTTCGACTGGGAGACCTGCGCGGTGATCAGCTCGATCGACGAGCAGTCCCCGGACATCGCCCAGGGGGTCAACCGCGACTCCGCCCACGAGCTGGATCAAGGGGCGGGCGACCAGGGGATCATGTTTGGCTACGCGGTTCGCGAGACGCCGGAGCTGATGCCGCTGCCGATCCAGCTCGCGCACAAGATCTCCGCGCGCCTGGGGCTCGTGCGCTCCGAGGGCAAGGTCGACTTTCTCGGTCCCGACGGCAAGTGCCAGGTCACCGTCGAGTACGACGAGACGGATCGTCCGGTCCGCGTGCACACGATCGTGCTTTCCGCGCAGCACAAGGCGGAGGTCCCGATCGAGACGGTGCGGGAGGCGCTCCGCAGCGAGGTGATCGTCCCGGTCCTGCCGAAAGACCTCGCCGATCCGGAGAAGATCGTCTATCACATCAATCCGACCGGGCGGTTCGTGCGCGGCGGCCCATGGGCCGACACCGGTCTGACCGGGCGCAAGATCATCGTCGACACCTACGGCGGCCTCGCTCCGCACGGCGGCGGCGCCTTCTCGGGGAAGGACCCCTCGAAGGTCGACCGCTCGGCGACCTACGCCGCCCGTTGGGTGGCGAAGAACGTGGTCGCGGCCGGCCTCGCCGATCGCGCGCAGATCCAGCTGGCCTACGCGATCGGCATCGCGGAGCCGGTCTCGATCCACATCGAGACGTTCGGGACGCACCATGCCGATCCGGAGAAGATCCTCGCCGCCGTGCGCGGGAGCTTCGACCTGCGTCCGCGGGCGATCATCCGCGATCTCGACCTGCTGCGGCCGATGTACAGGAAGACGGCGGCCTACGGCCATTTCGGGCGCGACGACGCCGGGTTCCCGTGGGAGCGGACCGACCGGGTGGAGATGCTGAAGAGCCACTTCTAGTCCAAGCAGGAGGCCGGAAAGGCCTGCGGTGGCGGCACGGCCGCCACCGGCCAGACGCATAGAAGGATCCAGGACGAGAGAGTCATCAGAGAGGGAGGAACGATGGCGGTCAACGGAGACGTGCGCGATCGAGGATTGGCGAAGCAGGGGCGGGACCGGATCGAGTGGGCCGAGCGCCAGATGCCGGTTCTGCGCGCGATCCGCGAGCGTTTCGCGGCGGAGAAGCCGCTCGAGGGACGCGTCCTCTCCGCATGCCTGCACGTGACGACGGAGACCGCCAACCTCGCCCGGACGCTGCAGGCCGGCGGGGCGCGCGTGCTCCTCTGCGCGTCCAATCCCCTCTCGACGCAGGACGACGTCGCCGCCTCGCTCGTCGAGGAGTTCGGCATCGAGGTCTTCGCGATCAAAGGCGAGGACAACGAGACCTACTACCGCCACATCGACGCCGTTCTCGAACCGGGTCCCCATCTGACGATGGACGACGGCGCCGACCTGGTGACGATCCTCCACACGAAGAAGAAGGAGAAGGCGTCGCGCGTCATCGGCGGGACCGAAGAGACGACGACCGGCGTGATCCGCCTGCGGAGCATGGAGCGCGACGGCGTGCTCGGATATCCGATCGTCGCGGTCAATGACGCGCTGACGAAGCACCTCTTCGACAACCGCTACGGCACGGGACAGAGCACGATCGACGGAATCCTGCGCTGCACGAACCTCCTTCTCGCCGGCTCCACCGTGGTCATCGCAGGCTACGGATACTGCGGCCGCGGCCTCGCGCTGCGCGCCGAGGGGCTCGGCGCGAACGTGATCGTGACGGAAGTCGATCCCCTTCGCGCCCTCGAGGCGGCGATGGACGGCTACCGCGTCATGCCGATGGAGCAGGCGGCTCCCGCGGGGGATCTCTTCGTCACGCTGACCGGCGACATCCACGTCCTGCGCGCCGAGCACTTCCAGCGGATGAAGGACGGAGCGATCGTCGCCAACTCGGGCCACTTCAACGTCGAGATCGACATCCCGGCCCTCGAGCGGATGGCGGTCGCGCGCCGGATCGCGCGCCCCTTCGTCGAGGAGTTCCGCATGGCCGACGGCCGGCGCCTCTTCCTGCTCGGCGACGGGCGGCTCATCAATCTCACGGCGGCCGAGGGGCATCCGGCGAGCGTGATGGACATGAGCTTCGCGAATCAGGCGCTCTGTGCGGAACACATGGCGCACCACGCGGGCGAGCTGGAGAAGAAGGTGTACCCCGTGCCGGTCGAGATCGACCAGCGGATCGCCCGCCTGAAGCTCGAGACGCTCGGCATCGGCATCGACCGGCTCACCCCGGAGCAGGAGGAATACCTGCGGTCCTGGGAACAGGGGACCTGATCGGAGTCGCGATGCCGGCGTCGTCCCAAGAGCGGAGTGCGGCCCCTCTGCAGGGGATCCTGCTCCTCCTCCTGGCGGCCCTCCTCGGTCTGGCGCTCCTGTCCCATGAGGCCGGCGACCCCGCATGCGGTCCGCTCGCGGATTGGGCGGCCGACGGGATCGTGGGGCTGCTCGGGCCGATCCTCGCCTGGGGATCGTGGGCCATGCTGCCCCCGATCGCGATCCTCTGGCTCTTCGGGGGACGCAAGAGGTCGGTGCTCCGCCTCGCCGCGCTCCTGCTCCCTCTCGCCTCCGTCGCTTCCGTCGCCCTCTCCCCGCTCGAGCCGATGACCGGCGCCGCCGGAGCGGCGGGCCTGAGCGGACTGCAGTCGATCCTCGGTCCCTGGGGAAGCTGGATCGCCGTCGCGGCGCTCGCGGTCGTCTCCCTCTGGATCGCCTGGCGTTTCGCGCTTCCCGCCGCCGCGCGCGACGGCCTCGCCCGGCTGCCCCTCCCCTCGGTCCCCACGCTCGCCCGCGACTCGCGGCCGCGCGAGGACCGGCGCGCCGCGCCGCGGGCGGCGGCTTCGAGCTCCGAGCGCTCCGAACGAGCGGGACGGACCGCCCGGATCGATCCGCGCGCGGCGCTGGGGCGCGGGACGGCGCGAGGCGCCTCCCGGCTCGACGAGGAGGAAGAAGAGGATCAGGAGGAAGGCGGAGGCGCAGCCTCGAAGGGCTCCGAAGAGGAGGCCGAGGCGTTCGCCGAGCCGCGGATCCAATCGCGGCGGAGCGCGCCATCGCGCCGTCCGCCGTTTCGTCCCTCCGGCTCCGGCGCGCGCAAGCTGCCCGACGTGACGCTGCTCGAGGATCTCGAAGGCACGCGCGGCGCGGTCGACCGCGAAGAGATTCTCGATACTTCGAAGCTCCTCGTCCGAACGCTGAAGAACTTCGGCGTCGAGGGCAAGGTGGGAGAGGTGCACCCGGGTCCGATCGTGACCCGCTACGAGTTCGAGCCGGGGACCGGGGTCCGCGTCAGCCAGATCGTGAGCCGCGTCGACGACCTGGCGCTCGCCTTGCGCGCGAAGCGGATTCGCCTCGTCGCGCCGATCCCGGGCAAGGCGGCCGTTGGGATCGAGGTCCCGAACCGCCGGCAGGCCCTGATCTCGCTGAAGGAGATCCTGGAGGCGGAGGACTGGTCGCAGCAGCAGGGATTCCTCGCGCTCGCGCTGGGGCGCGACATCGCCGGCATCCCGGTCTTCGCGGATCTCGACCGCATGCCGCACCTGCTCGTCGCCGGCACGACCGGCTCCGGGAAGAGCGTCTGCCTGAACGCGCTCCTGCTCTCGCTTCTCTTCCGCCGCACTCCGGAGGAGCTGCGCCTGTTGCTCATCGATCCGAAGCGGCTCGAGCTCACTCCGTACGACGGGATCCCCTCGCTCCTCTGCCCGGTCGTGACCGAGCCGAAGCAGGCGTCGCGGATGCTCGAATGGCTCTGCGGAGAGATGGACCGGCGCTACCGCGTCCTTTCCCGTTTCGGCGTCCGCAACATCGAGGGATACCGCCGCCGCGCGGCGGGGGAGCCGGGAAAGCCGCCGGCAGTGAAGGGGCCGGCGGCGAAGGGGCCGGCGAAAGGCGACGGAGCGGCGCCGGTCACCGCGCCCGACAGCGAGGAGATGGAGAACCTGCCGTACGTGGTCGTCGTGGTCGACGAGCTGGCCGATCTGATGCTGACGCAGGGAGCCGAGATCGAGGGATCGATCAGCCGGCTCGCGCACATGGCCCGGGCGGTCGGCATCCATATGATCCTCGCGACCCAGCGTCCTTCCGTGGACGTCCTGACCGGCGTCATCAAAGCGAACTTCCCGGCGCGAATCTCCTTCCAGGTCGCCTCGCGGATCGACTCCCGCACGATCCTCGACGCCGGCGGCGCGGAGTTCCTCCTCGGCCGGGGAGACATGCTCTTCATCCCTCCGGGCAAGGGAGAGGCGATCCGCGTGCACGGCGCTTTCTGCACCGAGGGGGATGCGGAGCGGGTCGCCTCGTTCCTGCGTGAGCAGCCCGAGGCGGATACCCTCTTCACCGAGGAGGAGACCGAAGGGCCTTCCGACCCGGCCCGCGAGGATGAGATGTTCGGTGACGCCCTGCGGCTGGTCGTCCGCGAACGGCAGGCTTCCGTTTCCTTCCTCCAGCGCCGGTTGAAGGTCGGATATTCGCGCGCCGCGCGGTTGATGGACCTTCTCGAGAGCGCCGGTGTGGTCTCCCCGTACGACGGCAGCAAAGCGCGGGACGTGATGGTCGACGAGAGATATCTGGAGGAATTCGATGCGAGGAAACAGGATGCGAGAGCCGTCTAGCCGCTTGCGCGCGCGGGCGCCGCTCTTGCCGCTACTGCCGGTGCTGTTGCTGCTCGCCGTCCTTTGCCTGAGCGGCGGCGCTTGGCCGGCGGCTGCGCAGGAGCGTCCGGCGACAGCCGCCGCGGCCGGGCGTTCCGATGCCCCGGCCCTGCTCGCCGCCATGCGGGAGCACTGGGAGGGCCGCAAGAGCTTCACCGCTCGCTTCGAGCAGACGCAGCAGTTCGTGGGATTCGACGAGCCGGTCGTGTCGCAAGGGACGATGCGCATCCTGCGCCCCCGGTTCTTCGATCTCACCTTCGACGCTCCGAGCGGCCAGCGGCAGGTCTGTGACGGCGTCTACGTCTGGACCTACGTGCCGGAGCAGAAGCAGGCGATCCGGATGCCGCTCGGTCCCGACGCGCGACGCGGCGCCGATCTCCTCGACTGGGCTCTCGCCGGCGCGAAGGCCGACTCGGCGCAGGACGACCCGGCCTTCGCGCCCGGCGCCGTCCGGCTCGAGCTGACCCCGGGCTCGCAACTTCCGATCGAAGCGCTGCGCGTCTGGGTCGCCTCGGACGGCCGCTCGATCCTCGGGTACGAGGCGGCCGACGGCGAGGGCAACCGCACGCGGCTTCGCCTGCGCGACGTCCGCCCCGATCCTTCCCTGGATCCCGGGGACTTCCGCTTCGTCCCTCCGGCCGGCACCGAGGTCGTCGACCTGGGAGAGGGGGGATGAGGATCCCGAAGATCGCGGTCGTCACCCTCGGCTGCGCAAAGAATCTCGCCGACACCGATCTCCTCGCGGGACAGATCCTGAACCAAGGGATCGCGATCGCTGCCGACCCTTCGGAGGCCGACGCGATCATCGTCAACACATGCGCCTTCCTGACCGCGTCGCAGCGGGAGTCGATCGACACGATCCTCGAGATGGCGGAACACAAGCGCGTCCGGCCCGGCAGGAGGCTGATCGTGGTCGGCTGCCTCGCGCAACGCCACGGGGGGGATCTGATGCGCGAGATCCCTGAGATCGACATGATCGTCGGTCCCGGGGAGGTGCACTCCCTCGCTCCGCGCCTCCGCTCGCTGCTCGACGAAGGGCCCGACGGCGACCGGATCCACCTCGGGGGCTTCGACCGCGTCGAGGAGCGGTGGGATCTGCGGGTCGTCTCGCAGCTCTCCCACAGCGCGTATGTGAAGATCTCCGAAGGATGCGATCGCACATGCGCGTTCTGCGTGATCCCCGCTCTACGCGGCCCTCATCGCAGCCGCTCTCTCGAATCGATCGTCGAGGAGGCGAGGCGGCTGGCCGGCTCCGGAGTGCGCGAGCTGAACCTGGTCGCGCAGGAGCTGACCGCATGGGGAGCCGATCTGGACGGCAAGCCCTCTCTTCCTCGGCTGCTCGAAGCGCTGAACGAGGTCGAGGGGGTACGATGGATCCGGTTGCTGTACGCGTACCCGTCTCCCTGGACGGCCGACCTGATCCGGTGCTTCCGGGACCTGCCGCGGCTGGCGCCCTATCTCGACATGCCGATCCAGCACGTTTCCGAAAGGATCCTTCGACGCATGCGACGGCCGCCGTTCGGCTCGACGGTCCGCCTGCTCGAGCGATTCCGCGCGGAGGTTCCGGGCATCGCGCTCCGGACGACCCTGATCAGCGGATTCCCGGGCGAGACCCAGGAGGAGCACGAGGAGATGCTGGCATTCGTGCGCTCCTTCGGGTTCGATCACCTCGGTGTCTTCGCCTACAGCACGGAAGAGGGGACGGTCGCCGGGGCGATGGAAGGGCAGCTGCCCCTTCGCTTGCGGGAGCAGCGCCGGCGCGGGATCCTGGCCGCGCAACGGGAGGCCTCCGTCCGGCGGCATGTCGCGTGGAAGGGACGGAGAGTGGAGGTTCTCTTGGATCGCAGCGAGAAGCCCGGGGTCTGGGTCGGCAGGCATGCCGGACAGGCGCCCGAGGTCGATGGCGTGACACGCCTGAGGGCGGGCGACGGATGGTCGCCCCGAGCGGGCGAGTTCGTCGAGGCGGAGGTCGTCTCGGCGGGCCCGTACGATCTGAGCGCGCGACCGGTGGCGCGCCCGGGGGAGAGGCCGTGAAGACGATGCTCCGCAGACCCTGTTTGCACCTTCCGTTCCTCGCCGCGCTGGGGTGGCTGCTGGCGACGGCGTCCGCCGCCGGGATCGCCGGCGCCGAGCCGGGCTCGGGCCCCGGGAGCGGCGAGAGCGAGACGTTTCTCACGAACCTCGGGCTTCTCGACCGCCTCACCGGCGACGCGGTCGATCAGATCCTCGACAGCCTCGACGTACGGCCTGGCGAGGAGATCACGGTCCTGCCGGCGGGCCATAGCGACGCGAGCGACTTCGTGAGCGACGCCTTCGCGCGCGCGCTGGCGCGGCGGCGGTGCCAGGTGCGCCGCATGGCTCCGGTCACGGCTGCGGCTCCCGTCGTCGAGACGCCTGCCGAGGCGGAGAAGCCTGCGGGCGAGGAGGCCCCTCCTCCAGAGGAGACGCCCTGGAATCCCTTCGCCGAGCCGGCGCCCGGCGACACCACCGCCGTGAATCCGGATTCGCTCGGCGCTCAGCCGGATGGCAGCTCTCTCGACTCGGGCGACACGCCCCAGAACGAGGCGAACCCGGCCAACGACTTCGGCGACGGATCGAGCGGGGGCTCGACCGGCTCCGGCGGCTCGACCGGTTCGACAGAGCCGGGCGGCTCGACCGGGCCCGCAGGCGAGCCGGAGCCGGGAGCCACCGGCGAGACGGGAAGCGGACCTGGCGGGACCAGCGGTCCCGGCGGCCCGGGCGGCCCGGGCGGCTCGCGAGGCTCGGGAGGCAACGGGGCGAACGGGAGCGGGGGAGCGGCGCCAGCCCAGCCGACGCAGCCGGTCGTCGTCTATCCCGAGGGGCCGGTGATCGAGTTCAAGGTGCTCGAGTTCGGCGTCGACTATCCCACGTTCCGGCGCCGCTTCCTGCTCTTCGGAGACGCGACGGTGCATCGGATCGGCGGTGTCTACATCACGGCCTCGCGGATCGACGGGCCGGAGGGGAAGATTCTCGATGTGGCGAGCGGACAGAGCCATTTCGAAGATCGACTGTCCGGCCGGTCCCGCATGCTCGCCGAGGGGGCGAACTATCCGTTCGCGAAGCCGGAGGTCCCGCCGCTTCGTCTCGGGAGGTACGTCGAGCCACTCGCAGTAGTCGCGATCGTCTCGAGCCTCGTCTACCTCTTCTATCAGAATCAGAACTAGAGCCGCAGCAGGACGAGGAGCGCGGGACAGCAAAGACGGATCGTGGGGCGCGGGGCGTGGCGCGCGGAACGAGGAGCAGGAGCAGGGGCAGGAGCCAGGAGGAGGAACGCGTGAGAGGTTCGAGCGGCCGGTCGAAGCGCATCCGCCTTCCTTCGCGGGCGGCGCTCTCGTGGCTGCGCCGTGCGCTCCCGCTCGTCCTGCTCGCCGTCCTCGGGTGTGGAGGGAGCGCGCCGCGGATCGAGACGCTGCCCAGCTCCGACGCGGAGTTGGCGCCGGGACGCGAGGCGTTCGAGCGGGGGGACTACACGCGCGCGGTCGAGAAGCTGACCGCCTTCCTCGATGCCCACCCGGGGTCGAGCCAGCTCGACCAGGTCCTCTTCCTTCTCGGCCGGGCGCACCAGAACCTCGGCGAGAACCTGCTCGCGGCCGAGCGCTACGACCGTTTGATCCGAGACTTTCCGCAGTCCCCGCTGCGCGAGGAGGCGGAGTACCGGCTTGCGGAGAGTTATCTCGATGAGTCGCTCGGGCCGGCTTACGATCCGGAGAGCACCGAGAACGCGCTCAGCCTGCTCCGCGCCTATCTCGTCCGCTATCCCAACGGATCGTTCGCGGATCTCGTGCGGGCCGGCATCGACCAGGCGACGGAGAAGCTCGCGAGGAAGGCCTACCTGAACGCGATCACCTACCAGCGGCTCGACAAGCCGCGGGGCGCGATCCTCTACCTCAACAAGGCGCTCGAGATGAAGCCGGACTTCGGGCGGGCGGGCGACGCTCTCGCGATGCTCGCGCGCAACGAGGAGCGGCTCGGGGAATGGCCCGAGGCGCGCAAGGCCTGGGAGCGGCTTCTCGAGTATGCGACGCCCGAGCGGATCGCGCGCGATTCGGACCTTCGTGGCCTCAAGGCGGAGGCGGAGCAGCGCCTCCGGTCTCTCGCCGCACGAAACGCATCGGGAGGCACCCCGTGAGGCGCTGGGGGATCCTCGGCGGGAGCTTCGATCCCCCCCACCTCGGCCACCTCTGGATCGCCCTCCTCGCTCGCGAGCAGCTCGATCTCGAGCAGGTCCTGCTGATCCCGGCCGCGGTCCCGCCGCACAAGTCGAGCGGCAACGTCGCTCCCTATCCGATGCGTCTCGAGATGCTCCGGCGCGTCGCCGCGTCCCGGCCGGGGCTCGTCGCTTCCGACCGTGAGGCGGACGCGAGCCGTCCCTCCTTCACGGTCGACACCCTTCGCGCGCTCCGCGAGGAGACCGGCGCGGAAATCGATCTGTGGTTGCTGCTGGGCGAAGACTCGCTGCGCGAGCTGGGAACGTGGAGGAGCCCGGGGGAGATCACGCGGCTCGCCGGCATCGGTGTGTACGGCCGGCCGGGGTCGCTGCCGGCTCGCGCCGATACGATGCCCGCGGGCGCGCGCATCCGATGGATCGACGGCCCGCTCTGCGGGCTCTCCTCGACCTGGATCCGCTCGCGGCTGCGACTCGGGCTCTCCGTGGCGGAAATGGTGCCGGCGGAGATTCTCCCGTTCCTCGGGCCGGGCTCGCCCTACACGGACGGCCCTGGAGAGACAGACTCGCCGGCGGCCGGCCGCGGTGACGAAGGATCGTCCGATGCCTGAATCCGCGGGATCCCGGGAGCGTTCGCCCAAAGCGGATCCGAAGCCGGCCCTGTTCCTGATCGACGGCTCCGCCCTCGTCTATCGGTCCCACTTCGCGTTCGTTCGCAACCCGCTCCTCACCTCCAAGGGGAAGAACGTGAGCGCGGTCTTCGGCTTCGCGCAGACCCTCTTCACGTTGATCGGTCCGGAGAAGGCGCGTTTCGCGGCGATTGCGATGGATGGCAGGGGCAAGACGGTGCGGCATCACCGCTACGAGGCGTACAAGGCGAACCGTCCGTCGCTCCCTGACGATCTGGCCGAGCAGCTGCCGATCGTGCGGGAGCTGATCGACACGCTCCGCATCCCGATCGTCGAGCGCGGAGGGATCGAGGCGGACGATCTGATCGCGAGCCTGGCGCTTGCCGTCCACGCCGGCGGCCACGAGGTTCGGATCGTCTCGGCCGACAAGGATTTTCACCAGCTGCTTCGCCCGGGCCTGCTGCAGTGGGTGCCGCCGCGAGGCGCCGGCGACTTCGTGCTGCTCGGTCCCGCGGAGGTGCGGGAACGCTGGGGGGTCGATCCGCCCCGCGTGCTCGACGTCCTCGCGCTCGTCGGCGATTCGGTCGACAACGTTCCCGGCGTCCCGGGAGTCGGCGAGAAGACGGCGATCGAGCTGATCCGGCAGTTCGGCGACCTCGACACGCTCTACGCCCGTCTGGAGGAAGTGCCGCGCCCGGCGCTGCGCGAGAAGCTGCGCGCTCACCGGGAGAGCGCGTTCCTGAGCCGCGACCTGATCCGGCTCGACGTCTCTCTCCCGGTCGAGGCCGATCTGTCCCTCTACGAGCTCCCCGACCTCGCCTCGTGCGAGGGGCTGCTGGAGCTGCTCCAGCGCCTCGAGTTCCGCAAGATGATCGAGACGCTCGGGCTGAAGCCGGCGCGCGCCTGGACCGCCCGTTACGAGACGGTCGGAAGCGCGGAGAAGCTCGCCGAGCTGGTCGCGGGAATCGGTCTCGACGCCCGGTGCCTCGCGATCGAGGCTGCCGTGGCCGGAGAGGACCCGCGGCGCGATCCGCTCGCGGGGATCGGCTTCGGGTGGCGCGAGGGGGAGGCGTACTACGTCCCGGTCTCGCAGGCGTGCGACACGAACGTCCCTCTCGAGGAGGTGCGGCGCCTGCTCGGCCCGCTGCTCGCCGATCCGGCGGTGGAGAAGGTGGGGGAGGCGCTGAAGAGCGACCTGCACGCGCTCGCCGCCGCCGGGATCGAGGTGAAGGGGAAGCTGTTCGACGTCGACCTCGCCGCCTACCTGCTCGATCCCGACCGGACCCCGGACCTGTCGACCCTCTCCCTGGAGCGGCTCGGCCATCGCCGGATGCAGCTGAAGGAGCTGCTCGGGTCCGGGCGTCTGGCGGTCCTCTTCGACCGCCTGCCGGTCGATCGCGCGCGCGACTTCGCCGCCGAGGAGGCGGACCTCGCGCTGCGCCTCCGCTCCGATCTGCTCCGCTCCCTCGAGGATCGCGGGCAGGCCGAGCTGCTCGAGAAGGTGGAGGAGCCCCTGCTCCGCGTGCTCTACGAGATGGAGGAGGCGGGGGTGCATGTCGATGCCGCGCAGCTGGCCGTCCTCTCGAAGGAGCTCGCGGAGGATCTGGCGAGGCAGGAGGCGGAGGTGTTCCGCCTGGCCGGCACCGAGTTCAACATCAACTCGCCGCAGCAGCTCGGCGAGATCCTGTTCCAGCGGCTGAAGCTCGCGCGTGGTCGCCGGACGAAGACCGGCTACTCGACCGACCAGCAGGTGCTCGAGGATCTGGCCGCGGAGCAGCCGATCGCGCGCGCGGTTCTCGAGTACCGGCAGACCATGAAGCTGCGCTCCACTTATGTAGAAACGCTCCCGAAGCTGATCGACCCGGTGACGGGACGGATCCACGCCCGCTTCCATCAGACCGTCGCCGCCACCGGCCGCCTCTCCTCCAGCGACCCGAACCTGCAGAACATCCCGATCCGCTCGGCGCAGGGGAGGAAGATCCGGCGGGCGTTCGTCCCGCAAACCGCCGGCGACGTGCTGCTCTCGGCCGACTACTCGCAGATCGAGCTGCGCGTCCTCGCCCATCTCTCCGGCGATCCGGCGCTGATCGCCGCGTTCCGGGAGGGTCAGGACATTCACCGGGCGACGGCCGCCCGGATCTTCGACGTGCCCCCCGAGTCGGTCGATCCGATCCTGCGAGCGCGCGCGAAGATCGTGAACTTCGGCGTCCTCTACGGGATGGGCCCACAGAGGCTCTCGCGCGAGATGGGGATCCCGCTCGCCGAGGCGCGCACCTTCATCGAGCAGTACTTCGCGAAGATGCCCGGCGTGCGCGGCTACCTGCAGGAGAGCCTCGAACGGGCGAGGCGGGAAGGCTACGTCACGACGATCCTCGGCCGCCGGCGCTATCTTCCCTCGCTGCGATCGACCGACGCGCGGGCGCGCGCTCAGGCGGAGAGGATCGCGGCGAACGCGCCGATCCAAGGCTCGGCCGCCGATCTGATCAAAGTGGCGATGCTGCGCGCGCGAGAGGCGCTGCGGGCGCGAAGGATGAAGACGCGGCTCATCCTGCAGGTGCACGACGAGCTGCTGCTCGAAGGGCCGAAGGAGGAGCGACCGGAGGCCGGAGCGCTCGTGCGCGAGGCGATGGAGTCCGCGCATCCCATGGCCGTTCCGCTGCACGTCGATCTCGGCGCCGGCGCGAGCTGGGACGAGGCGCACGGTTGACCGGCGCGTCGCCCCCGCCCCCGCCCTCGCCGTCGCCATCGCAGCCCCAGCCCAAGCCGATGAAGGTGATCGGCGTTACCGGGCGGACCGGCTGCGGCAAGAGCGAGCTGTGCGCAATCCTCGCGCGCCATCCCGGCTGCGCCGTCCTCGACGCGGACCGGCTCGGCCATGATGCGCTCCGCCTCGATCCCGGCGTCCGCGCGCGAATCGTCGCCCGCTTCGGATCCGGGATCCTGGGGCCCGGCGGCGAGATCGACCGCGCGCGCCTCGGCGACCTCGTCTTCGGCGACCGGGACGCGCTCGACGCGCTCGATGCGATCGTTCATCCCTGGATCGTCGCGCGCCTCGAAGAGAGGGTGGCTGCCTTGCGGGCCCGCGGGGACGTTGCTATGGTCCTGATCGATGCCGCCCTGCTCCTCGACTGGACGGCACGCATCCCGCTCGATCGGATCGTCGTCGTCCGTTGTGACGAAGAAACGTCGGTCCAGCGCCTGAAGCGCAAGGGACTGTCCGAGCCGGCCGCGCGCCGGCGCCTCGCGAGCCAGAGGCCCGAGGAGGAGTTCCTCCGCGCGGCCGACGAGGTGATCGAAAACCAGGGAGACCGCGCCGAACTGGAGCGCCGCGCCGAGCGGCTCTGGGAGAGGTTGAACCGGCCGGACGTCTGAGCCGGCACGCCGCCCGGGGAATCCCGACTGGCGAAGGGAGAGTTTGCCATCATGGCGATCGATGTCCGTCAGATCCTCGAAGAGAGTCGGTTGAAGCTCGATCACCTACGGAGCTTCCTTTGATCTGGACGGCAAGCGCGCGCAGATCGGACACCTCGAAGAGGAGATGGCGGCCGCCGGTTTCTGGGACAAGCCGAACGAAGCGCGGGAGCGGATCCAGAGGCTGAAGGGCGCGCGCGCCCAGGTGAATCGCTGGGAGGAGATCCAGAAGGTCTACGAGGACCTGGAGACCCTTGCCGACCTGGCCGCCGAGCTGGGCGATCCCGAGGCCGAGGCGGAGTCGATCCAGACGGCCCGGAAGCTCGAGCGCGAGCTGGCCGGATTCGAGCTGACCTCCTTCTTCGCCGACGAGCTGGACGCGCACGACGCCGTGCTGGCGATCCACCCGGGCGCGGGCGGCACCGAGAGCCAGGACTGGGCCGAGATGCTCCTTCGGATGTACATGCGCTGGTCGGAGGAGAACGGCTTCAAGGTCTCCCTCCTCGACTATCAGGAAGGCGAAGAGGCGGGGATCAAGGACGCCACGATCGAGGTCCAGGGGGAGTACGCCTACGGATACCTCCAGTCGGAGAGCGGCGTGCACCGCCTGGTCCGGATCTCGCCGTTCGACGCTTCCAAGCGCCGGCACACCTCCTTCGCCTCGATCCACATCCTTCCCCAGGTCGACGAGCTGACCGACGTGGAGATCCGAGAGGAGGATCTGCGCATCGACACGTTCCGCGCGAGCGGCGCCGGCGGCCAGCACGTGAACAAGACCGATTCCGCCGTGAGGATCACGCATCTGCCGACCGGGATCGTCGTGCAGTCGCAAGCGGAGCGCTCGCAGCACCGCAACCGCGACCACGCGATGCGGATCCTGCGCGCGCGCCTGTTCATGCATTACCGCGAGGAGGAGCGCAAGAAGCTCAACCATCTCGAGGAAGGCAAGCGCGAGATCGCCTTCGGCAGCCAGATCCGCTCCTACGTGTTCCATCCCTACACGCTCGTCAAGGACCACCGGACGGAGCAGGAAACCTCCGACGTGCAGGCGGTCATGGACGGGGATCTCAATCCATTCATCGATGCGTGGCTCCGTAGCCGGAGCCGGCCCGCCACCCGCGCCGACCGGCGCGAGGCGAAAGGGTAGGAGGGATCTTGAACCGTTACATCTTCCGCGAGTACGACGTCCGCGGGGTCGCCGAGCAGGATCTGACCGACTCGGTGGCGGAGCAGGTCGCCCGCGCGTTCGGGAGCCGCCTTCGCGAAGCCGGGGCGAAGACCTGCTTGATGGGCTGGGACATTCGCGAGAGCTCACCGCGGCTCTGCGCCGCGTTCGGCCGCGGACTCCTCGAGACCGGCATCGACGTCACGCGCGTCGGAGTCGTCCCCACGCCGGTGCTCTACTACGGCATCCACCGCGAGCGCTCCGACGGCGGGGTGATGATCACCGGTTCCCACAATCCTCCGGACCAGAACGGCTTCAAGATGAACCTCGGTGCCGCCTCGCTCTACGGCGACGAGATCCGCGCATTGCTGGAGCGGATCGAGCAGGGAAGGTTCGCCGCGGGGCAGGGGAAGGCGCGCGACGTCGATCTGCTCCCCGACTATCGCGCGATGGTCGTCGATCGCTGCCGGCCGGTCCGTCCTCTCAAGGTGGTCCTCGATGCGGGCAACGGTTGCGCCGGCCTCGCGGCGCCGGAGATCTTCCGGCGCCTGGGCCACGAGACCCTGGTCCTCTACGGGGAGCCGGATGGGCGCTTCCCGAATCACCAGCCGGACCCGACGGTCCCCGCCTACATGAAGGAGCTCTGCGAGCGGGTCGTGCAGGAGAAGGCGGATCTCGGAATCGGCTACGACGGCGACGCCGATCGGATCGGGGTGGTCGACGAGACCGGGCACCTCCTCTTCGGCGACCAGCTGCTCGCCCTTTTCGCGCGCGATCTCCTCACCCGCCATCCGGGGGCGAAGGTGATCTTCGACGTGAAGTGCTCCCAGGGGCTCGAGGAGGACATCCGGGCGCACGGCGGAGAGCCGATCCTGTGGAAGACCGGCCATTCCCTGACCAAGGCGAAGATGCGGGAGGAGCGCGCGCTCCTGGCGGGGGAGATGTCGGGGCACATCTTCTTCAGCGAGAACTTCTACGGGCATGACGACGCGATCTACGCCTCGGCCCTCTTCGCCTCGATCCTCTCCCGCTCCGACCGCAAGCTCTCGCAGATGCGCCTTGACCTGCCCGCCTACGTCAACAGCCCCGAGGTGCGAATCTCCTGTCCGGACGAGTCGAAGTTCCAGGTGGTCGAGGAAGTGGCCCGCGCCCTCGGCGCCCGCTACCCGGTCCTTACGATCGACGGCGTCCGGGCGAGGATCGGCCGCGGATGGGGGCTGCTGCGGGCTTCGAACACGCAGGCGGTCCTGGTTCTGAGGTTCGAGTCGCGGACACCTGAAGAGCTGGGGGAGATCGAGGGGATCTTCCGCGCCGAGCTGGCGCGGTTCCCTCAAGTTCGCTGGGAGCCGGCGGGACATTGACGACCGGCCGTCCGGCAGCCGGTCGAAACCGTGGATCGATCGGTGGTTGCAGGCAGCGGGACCGGACGCCTCCGGGGGATTCGCCGATTGACACCCGTCGGGGTGGTGGATAGCATCCGTTTGTGTGCCCCTGAGTTGGGGGCGCCTCTTCTGCGGCTGCTCGGGGTTGGAGGAGGCCCGCGAAGCGGGACTGGATGGGGATGAGCAGAGCGATCTATGTCCGATTCCGTCTCTCCGTTTTCTTCATTGTCTTGATCGTCGCGGGTCTTGGCGCCGTCGGGTGCCAGAAGACGGATGACCTGCTCGATCCCCAAGGCGACTCGGAAACGGTGCTCCATGCGGTGTATCGCAGCAACGACGACTTCCGAGCGAACCCGGTCGTCATCGACGGCCAGGCGATCGAGAAGGAGTGGGGCGGGCAGGCGGTCCCGTATCTGAACGTCCGCCTCTCGAGCGACAACGGCGTCGGTGCGGCCGGCCCTCCGAAGTACGTCTCCCTCAAGGCGATCTACACCGACAGCGACGTCTTCCTGCTCGTTCGCTGGGTCGACGACGAAGCCGACGAGCTGAAGGACGCCATGATGTACACGGGGCCGGACATCCCGAGCCCCCCGGGCGGATGCAAGCCGGTGCTCGCCGACGAGCGCAACTGGATTCGCAACCCGGGTGGCGCGTACGACGAGGATCAGATCTCGATCGCGTTCGAGGCCGATGCGGCGGGCGGGCCCCTCGGGCCATATGAGGAGCAAGGCTGCAAGGTCGCCTGCCACTCCGCCGAGACGCCGCAGTTCGGTCGCCTCGGCTACGGGCGGCTGGACATCTGGCAGTGGCTTGCCGCCCGCACGAATCCCGTCCGCGACCTCTACGACCCGACCGACAATCCGACCACGCCGCTCTATGGGATCCCGGGCTACCTCGACGATCTGCTCGCGGATGCGAACGCCGGCCTCGCCGCCGATCCGGGATTTCCTTCCTACAGGGCGAACTTCGAGGATGGTTCGGGCAAGCCGCTCTACGTCTACAGGGACCGGTCGCCCGACGATCCCTTCGCGAAGCCGGCCGATCCGACCCACTGTTTCAACCGCTTCGACGAGAAGTGCCGGAAGAACAACGGCGTCAGCATGGCCTACATCTGGAGGGAGGAGACCTCGGTCACGGTCGCACCCTTCGGGGAATGCGACACGTTGAACCTGGCCCCGCTTCCGGTCGGCAACGAGCCCCGTCCTTGGCGCAATGGAGATCTCGTGTCCGGCTGGTATCTGACCTACCCGGAGGGGAGCCGCGCCGACGTCCACGGCAAGGCGATCTTCGACACGGGGGTGTGGACGCTCGAGATCGGCCGTCGCCTCGACACCGGAGACGGCGTCCATGACGTGATCTTCGATACGGCGAGCGGCAAGCGCTACGTCTTCACCGTGGCGGTCATGAACAACTCGAGCATCGAGCACCTCGGATCGGAGCCGCAGATGCTGGTCTTCGATCCGAAGGCGGGGAGGTAGGGCGTCATGAGGCGGGCATCGATCCTCAGGTTGGCGTCGATGAAGTCCGCGGCGCTCACTGTCGCGCTCACCCTTGCCGCCGGCGCCGCGGCCGGGCAGACGATCGACTGGATGGCGGGGACCGAGGGGCTGACCCTGGAACGGGGAGTCTCCGCGCGACTCGACGGGATGGGCGGCTTGCGCATCACGATCCCCGACGAGGGATACGAGCTGAACTTCAGCGACTACGGCGGGCTCGTGAGCGGGATCCTCGACGATTCCGACGGCCGCACGTGGGAGTTCTTCAGCCGGGGCCGCGACAAGGTCCTCGACGACGTCGACGAGTCCGGCCTGCGCACGCGAGACCGGGCGAGCCGGGTGCAGTCGGGCGGGCAGATGGCCTGGCGCAGCCAGAACAAGCGAGTCCTCGGCCTGGACTTCTCCCTCGACCGGATCCGCAGCACCGTGGAGCGCGGCGATCGCCACAATTTGAACGGTCCCTACTGGGGCGGATTCGGGGCGCAGCGGGTCGGGTCGCTGGTGCTCGGGGGTGCGATCCACTTCCGGAACGACAACGAGGATCTTCGGACCGAAGACGTCTTCGCCATCCGCCACGACGGCAGCGGCCAGATCTACGACCTGTCGGCAACCTATGGCACGGGGTTGCTCCGGCTCGGCGGGCAGGCCGAGTGGCAGGTGAACACGATCAAGGGCGTGAGCCGCGACGAATCCCGCTTCCATGAGGACGAGATGACGTGGAAGCGTCCGATCTCCATCTACTCGGCGATCGCGCTGCTCGAACCGAGCGAGAAGATCCAGGGAGGAGTGCGTTTCACCAACCTCTCCCTCGACGGGCGCGAAGAGGCGGACATCAGCTGGTCGGACCGGATGCCGAGCAATCCCGGACGCGTGAACTTCCGAATGCGTGCCGGGACGTTCGACGAGGAGATCCGGGACAGAACGATCGGCACCCGCTGGCAGATTGCGGCGGCCCGGTCGATCCGCCTCGCCGTCGCCTACGACCGCTCGCACAGGACGGAAAACGTCGTGGAAGGGGCGAACTTCAAGGGGAGCCGCCGCGCGCTCGACCTGACGGTCGATTCCGATCGGGTCGGGGGCGGCGCCGGCTGGGCATCGGGCGACCAGAGGCTCCGACTCGGCGTCGAGGGCTGGATGCTCCGGCAGAAGTCGGATCAGAAGCAGGTCGAGGGGAACGTCGAGACGACATCCCGGTCCCTCGACCTCCGCGCCGGTGCCGAGTGGCTCCTGCGCAACGACTTCGCCCTTCGCGCCGGGTACGTGCGCAGCGTGCACGACGACGACATCGACGCTCCCCGCACCCTTCGAAAGGGGGACGGCGTGACGCTCGGCGCCGGCTACTTCCCCCGCGGAGGCCTCATCCAGCTCGACGCCGCGATCCGTTTCCAGACGTGGGATCCCGACTACGAGGGGTCCCCGAGCATCGACGAGTCCGGGACCGGCTTCTCGCTCGGCGCCCGGTTCCTGCTCTAGGGGGGAGGGCGGACCGATGGCATGCGGCCAGACAGCGGACCTGATGGCGAAAGAAAAGGTGGGAGCGATGGTTGACGATTCCCAGTTCCCAAGCCTAGAGTTGGTTCGGGGTTGGCGGCAGCTCCCTCGCCGTGATCGAGGGTCCTCGGCAGAAAGGAGCGCGCGCGCCATGAGGCACACTCCGTCCCTCCCCGCCCTGGCGATGCTGCTCTGCGTCGCTCTCCTCGCGGCTCTCCCCTTCCCCGCCGGGGCGCAGGCCCCCAACACGGGCGAGATCACCGGCAAGGTGACCGATGAAGCGGGCAAGCCGCTTCCCTACGCAAACGTGCTCATCCTCGGCACCGCGTGGGGCGGGATGACAAACGATCAGGGCGTCTACTCCATCCAGCGAGTTCCCGTCGGCAACTACAACGTCAAGGCGATGATCATCGGCTACGACCCGCAGACGGTCACCGACATCCGCGTCGACCGTGGCGGCTCGACGACCGTGAACTTCAAGCTGAAGCAGACCGTCGTCGGGATGATGGATCTGGTCGAGATCACTGCCGCCCGCGAGAGGATCCACAAGAAGAGCGCCGAGACGCGCCAGGACATCCACGCCAAGGACCTCGAGAACCTCCCGATCGACGAGGTGAGCGACGCGATCGGTCTGAAGGCCGGCGTCGTAGCCCAGGGGGGAGAGCTTCACTTCCGCGGCGGCCGAGGCGGAGAGGTGCAATACCAGGTCGACGGCGTGCCGGTCCGCGACCCGCTCGTCGGCACCGGTGTCTCGCTGTCAACGCTCGCGCTCGAGAGCGCGGACGTGATCATGGGCGGGCTCGATGCGCAGTACGGCAACGCGCAGTCCGGCGTCGTCAACTACAAGACGAAGGAGGGCGGCCAGAACTTCGAGGGGGAGATCTACTACCTGACCGACGATTACGGGCAGCCCGACAACACGTACGACAATCTCGATCGCGTCTTCGTCGGCGTCGGCGGACCATCGCCGATCAAAGACCTCACCTACTACGTCTCGGCCGAAGGGACCTACCAGGACAACTACCCGAAGACGGTGGAACGCCGGAACAGCTATCGCCTCCTGAACTTCATCTCCCTGGGCGATCGCAAGAGCAACAACCTGCGCATCCAGGGCAAGCTGGCCTACCGCATCGGGCCGTCCTACAAGCTGACCGCCGAGGTGGTGAACAACCGATCGAAGGGGGACAGCTACATCCACTCCTGGAGCCGCGAGGGGTTCGTGCAGACCTATCTCGACACGATCCAGACCGGCGAGATCGTGTTGCGTCACGGGCGGTGGTCCCCCACGCAGGTCGACTCGACCTATCAGTACTACAACGCGGCGGAGCACACCCCGGACAACGAGAACGGGTTCGACCAGTACAAGCTGGTCTGGACGCATACGATCGATGCCGAGACCTTCTACTCGGTGAAGCTCTCGAGGAGCCACTTCATCGCTGACTCCCGGGTGAAGGGGAAGCAGCCATGGGAGTACGACGCGACGAGCGGGCGTGACTTCTACTACAACTACTTCGACAACGAGTCGAGCGACTTCTTCGTGATCTGGGGCGACTATCCGACATGGTCCCACCGCGACACGAAGGTGCTGACCTCGAAGGTCGACTTCACGAAGAAGTACAAGCGCCACACGTTCCAGTCCGGGATCGAGGCGACCTACAACGACATGCGGTACATGCAGGTCGACCGTCCCTACCAGTCCAACGCGCTGGGGGAGATCGGCGCGACCCGCACCCGGTACCACTATTACAATCCGGAAGGCGCGTACTACCTCCAGGACCGCTGGGAGCACGAGGGAATGGTGTTGAACCTCGGACTTCGCTACGACGTCTTCTCCGTGGGCGAGCAGATTCCGATCAGCGAGGTCCGGGAGCGAGTGAAGAAGCAGTTTAGTCCGCGCGTCGGAATCGCCTACCCGATTTCGGACCGCGACGTGTTCAGCTTCCACTATGGCCGCTTCTACCAGATCCCGGACCGCCGCTACATCTTCGACAATCGCAACGTGTTCGACGGGCGCACTCGAGGCAACCCGAACCTGACGAACGAGACCACCGTTTCGTATCAGGCCGGCATCCAGCACTTGTTCAGCGAGCTGGTCAGCGGCCAGTTCAGCGTCTACTACAAGGACATCTTCGGCCTGCTCACGAGCGACGAGTACCCCGTGCTCGGCTCGGTCGGCAACATTCCCGTCTACGTGAACAAGGACTACGCCTCGGCGCGAGGGTTCGAGGCGACGCTGCGGCGCGGCTTCGGCAACAACTTCCAGGCCGAAGTGAACTACGCGTTCGGAGTCGCGACCGGAGTGGGCAGCGACCCCAACGCCCGCAACTCGCAGAACTTCGCCTATCTCCCGGTATCCGAGCAGCCGCTCCCGTGGGACGTGAGGCACACCATCTCGACGCAGCTCTACCTGGCCAAGCCGGGGCAGTGGGGAGCGGGATTCGTCTGGCAGTTCTCGACCGGATTCCCATACACGCCGATCGAGCGGACGACGAGGCAGATCGAGCCGGAAGACCAGTACTCCCGGAGGCTGCCAAGCACGACGTCGCTCGACGTGCAGGCCGAGAAATACTACCAGGTGTGGGGACAGCGCTTCAAGCTGTTCCTCCAGAGCCACAACGTCCTGGACGCGAAGAACATCACCGAACTCGAGCCGGGCAACGGCATCGCGGGGCCCTCGCTGCGAGGAAACGACTACGTGATCTACTACACCGAGACCGGACGTGCCGGGGGCGCCTACCTCGGCGACGACGTCAACGGTGACGGCGTGGAGGACTTCGTTCCCTTGAACGATCCGCGCGTGTACGGCGATCCCCGCTCGATCCGCGTCGGCGTGTCGTTCAGCTTCTAGCGAACCTGGGGTTGGAAGGGAGAGGACGATCCATGCGAAGGTTGGGGCAAGCGGCGGCAGTGCTCGGACTGCTCGCGGGCATGTCGCTCGGGGCCTGGTCGGGCGCGAGGGCGGCGGAGCCACCCGGCCAGCGACTGGGGCTACCCGAGATCACCCCGCTCTACGCGATCTCGCCGCCCAACATCTTCTACCACAACGTCGGGCTGCTGGAGCTGATGATCACCAACGTCGGGATCATCGGGAACCCCGGCTTCGTCGACTCCTATGGGGCGGGATGGCGGGGCGGGGAGTACCTCTACGCGGCGAGCCTCTGGGTGGGCGCGATCGCCTCCGACAACCTGCCGTACGTGTCGACCGGCGCCTACGATGTCGAGTTCCGTCCGTCCCTCGATCCCGTCGACACGATCTATCAGAGCTACGAGGGGATCCAGGGAGGCAACCGGCCCGGATTCTCCACGCGTCCCGACGACGACAACGACGGCGTGATCGACGAGGACTTCCCCAACGGCAAGGACGACGACGGCGACGGTCTGATCGACGAGGACTACTCCGCGATCTCGCAGCAGATGTTCGCTTGCGAGTACTGGGACTACACCGAGGAGGCGAGGAACGGGTACCCCGAGCACCGCCCGCTGAACCTCCGGGTGCGCCAGCAATCGTTCGCCTGGTCGACCGAGGGCTCGAACGAGTTCGTCGGCTTCGACTTCAAGATCATCAACGACGGCTTCGAGGTCCTGAAGAAGGTGTACGTCGGATTCTTCGTCGACTCCGACGCCGGTCCGAAGGACACGCCGGGCTACTACGCGGACGACCGAGGCGCCTTCTACTCGCGCGACACGACGATCGTCGACGTCTCCAACCGCTACGTCTGCCAGGAGACGTCGGGCGAGGAGAAGTCCTGCAACGAGCAGGAGATCCATCTCGATATCTGCTACATGTCCGACGTGCCCGACAACGGCGCCGACGCCAACGGCGGCGACGTCCCCGGGTACTTCGGAGGCATGTTCCTCGGTCACACGACCGATCCGTTCGGCGTCCGGGCGCCCGCCGAAGTCCGCGTCGTGACCGCCGCGTTCTTCAGCGGCTCCGGCGCGTATCCCGCCGGCGACCCGCGCAACGACTTCGAGCGCTACGACCTCCTGCAGAAGGGCTCGAAGCTCAACCGGCCGACCGGGCAGGCGAGCGACTATCGCTACCTCTTCAGCGCCGGGCCGTTCGCCGAGCTGGGGCCGGGGGAGCAGCTGCTGCTGCAGACCGCGTTCGTGATCGGCGAGGGGCAGACCGGGATGCTGCGCAATGCAGTCAACGCCCAGCGGATCTTCAACGGGGCGTGGCGCGACGTGGACAACAACACACGCACCGGACGGGACGGCAGGGAGACGTGCCTCTTCGTCCCGCCGGGAAGCGACCAGATCCAGCTGAACTGGCGCGACCCGTGCGACAGCCTGAACCCCGAGGTGCGGATCATCAAGGACACCGTCTGCCTTCCGGACAACTACGTCGACCAGGACTGCAACTGCTGCACTCCGCTGTACCAGACGAACGAGGAAGCGGCGGTGCAGGGGTACGAGACGCTGATCCATTGGGTCGGCACGGTGGCTCCGCCTCCGCCCGGGACGAACATCGATCCGCAATCGGACCCCTCGCTCAAGGTCGAAGCTCCTGCGGGCGATCGCCGGGTGGTCCTGCAGTGGGACAACCTGTCGGAGCTCTCCGCCGATCCGATCCAACGGAAGATCCTCTTCACCGGCTACCGGATCTATCGAGTCGAGGGGTGGAACCGTCCCGTCGGATCGACGGGACCCGCGCCCGACGAGTGGCAGCTGATCGCCGACCTGAGCCTCAACCCGCTCGACCAGCTCGGGCGCGAGAGCGACAGCTACCTGCTGAAGTACCGGATCACGCCGGCCGAGGGAGGACCGGACTCGCTCTACGAGGTACGGACCGGGTCGGAGGATTCCACCGAGGCGGTGCGCTGGTACTACCCGGTCGGGCACTACGAGTACGAGGACACGCTGGGCCTGAAGAACGGGATGACCTACTTCTACGACGTGACCGCCTACAGCGCATGGCAGGACACCATCCGGGATGCGTCGGGCGAGATCGTGCAGGTGAAGTACCAGGAGCTGGCGGGGCGGCCCGCCGCCAGCGAGGGGGACGCGGTCGTCCCGCGCTGGACGGCCGGGGGCGGCGGATCCGAGGTCATCGTCGTGCCGAATCCCTACGTCCGGGGCGGCCAGCCGGAGGGATGGGACCTCACTCCGTCCGACAAGGATCCGACCGGCACGAAGATCGCCTTCGCGAATCTCCCGAAGGGGGACTGCACGATCAAGATCTACACGCTTTCCGGGGATCTCGTGCAGACCCTGACGAACGACGGCCGAAGGAACAACAACGGGACCGCGTTCTGGAACCTGATCTCGCGCAACGGCCAGGACGTCGTGAGCGGCATCTATCTCTACTCGGTCGAGTGCAAGGATTGTGAGGCGGGGACAAAGGGGTGCGGCGACCAGAAGATCGGTCGCTTCGCCATCATCCGGTAGGGGGGAGCGATGATCGGGCAGAGGAAGGAAAGGAAAGTCGTGAGAAGGAGCATCGGCCCTGTGGTCCTGCTGCTGCTCGCCCTACCTTCGCTGGCGGGGGCGGCGCAGGAGTTCGAGAAGGTCGGGACGATCGGCGGGCAGTTCCTGAAGATCGGCGTCGGGGCGCGCGCGACCGCGATGGGCTCGGCTTTCGTGTCGATCGCGGACGATGCCTCCGCGATCTACTGGAACCCGGCAGGGATCGCCCGCGTCCAGAAGAACGTCGTCAGCCTCAACCACACCGCCTGGCTGGCGGACATCTCGTTCACGCAGGCTGCGTACGTCTTCCACGTCGGATTCTTTCCCGGGACCTTCGCGCTGAACGCGAGATCGCTCTACATGGACTCCCAGCCGATCCGGGATGTGTTCCATCCGGAAGGAACCGGCAAGAGCTTCGACGCGGGGGACGTGGCGTTCGGCCTCACCTATGCGCGATCGCTCACGGATAAGTTCTCGACCGGAATCTCGGCAAACTATGTCCAGTCGACGCTGGCCTCCTATTCGTCGTCCGCCTACACGTTCGACTTCGGGACCCTGTACGACACCGGATATCGATCGCTGAAGATCGGGATGGCGATCCAGAACCTGGGAAGCGACATGAAGTTCATCGAAGACACCGTGAAGATGCCGGCGGTCTTCCGTGTCGGGATGTCGATGAATCTCTACGAGGACGCCACACACCGCCTCTTGAGTTCCGCCGAGTTCAGCCATCCACCTGACAACAACGAGCGGGCGAACTGGGGCATCGAGTACGGCTTCAAGGAGTTCTTCTTCGTCCGCGCCGGCTATCTCTTCAAGTACGATCTGGAGAAGTACTCGGCCGGAATCGGTGTGAAGATTCCGTCGAGCCTGAACTCCGAGGCGACGATCGACTACTCCTACATGGATATGAGCACGCTCGGCGGCGTGCACCGGGTTTCGGTCGATTTCCGCTTCTGATCCGATTCGCTCTTCCCTCGGGCCGCCCGCCCGCGCGGGCGGCCCGAATGGTTCCCATCGATGATCCTTCCGCTTTGGCCCGTGCTGCTGCTCGGCGGCATCCTCCCCTTCGGCGGCCCGCCGGACGCGTTCCCCTTCCCCCTGGAGGCGGACGGCGACATCCACTTCGCGCTCGATGCGGCTCGCTTTCAGGGGGAATCGGGCCCGATCACCGAGCTGTACCTCTCCATCCCGCCCGAGGACCTCGTCGTCGAGAGCGATTCGCTTGGCTCACGCTCCCGGATCCTGGTCGACGTCCGTCTGGCTGATTCCGATGGCGACGAGATCGCGCGCGCCGTCGACAGCCTGACGATCCCGGCGATGCCGGCTCGGGGCGCCGAGGGGGAGCTGCGGCCGCGCCACCTTCTGACCCTTCGCCCCCGCATGCAGATCGAGGCGCAGCGCGTCACGGTCCGGGTCGAGGACCTGAACGGGCGCAAGAGAGGGATTCTCGATCGGCTCCAGGGGAACCGTCCCGCGTCGGAGCTGACCGGCCGGTTCTCCGGCGACCCGTCCGGCTGCGGCGTGTCCGACATCGCCTTCGCCTGGCAGCTCGAGCGCGGGAGGCCGACGCTCCGCGAGTCGATCCAGGCGAATCCGCTGCGGCGATACGGCCTCTTCCGCACCGAGATGCTCTTCTACGTCGAGGGCTACGGCCGGCGCTCCGAACCGCTTCGATACGAAATCCTCGCTCTCCCGGGCAAGCAAGTCGTCGCCTCCGGAGCCGACACCTCCTCGACCGCGATCGGCGATGGGGGCACGGAGCACTGGCTCGCGCGGCAGGACATCTCCTTCCTCCCGGCGGGGAGCTACGAGCTCGAGGTCCGGGGCGAGGGCTCGTGCCGCTCGAGCGCGGAGTTCCAGGTGCTGTGGGCGCCGGACTCCTGGGAAAGGACGCAGCAGGATCTACGCGAGGAGGCCTACGTCCTGCTCGGCCCATCGGAATACGAGAAGGTGCAGGAGATGTCGCGCGGAGAGGTCGAGGTCTATCTGCGGGATCTGTGGGCGCGCCACGATCCAGATCCTTCGACCGGGACCAACGAGCTGCGCGAGAAGTTCGAGGAGCGCCTCGCCTTCGCGAATCGCTTCTACGGAACGAGCATGCGCAAGGGGATGCTGACGGACCGGGGCCGTGTCTACATCCGCTACGGCCCTCCCGACGAGATTTCCAAGGAGCTGAACCCCCAGTACGAGGATCTGCTGTCTCAGGTTCTTCCCCAGGAGGTCGCGACGGATCGAGTCGACGTCATCCGGAAGCCCCCCCCTCGCGCGCTTCGCGACGACGCCGCCTACGAGATCTGGACCTACCAGATGCGGGGCGATCCGCTCTTCCCCGAGCAGGAGACTCCGGTGCAGCGCACCGGCCTGCGGTTCATCTTCGTCGACGATCTGGGGTACGGGGAGATGCGGCTGATCTACACGAACCTCTCCGGGGCGTTCTGAGCCGCTCCGCTCGGGGCGTCGCTATCGCCGCCGGCCGGATGCGAGGAGGCCACGCATGGACAAGATGACGGTCGACGATCTTGACGTTTCGGGCAAGCGCGTGCTGGTGCGGGTCGACTTCAACGTTCCGATCGAAGATGGACGGATCGCCGACGACACGAGGATTCGGGCGAGTCTCCCGACGATCCAGCGGCTGCGGCAGGGCGGCGCCCGCGCGATCCTGATGTCGCACCTCGGACGTCCGAAGAAGGGTCCCGATCCGGCTCTCAGCCTTCGTCCGGTCGCGGCGCGGCTCGCGGAGCTGCTCGGCTCGCCGGTCGCCTTCGCGGAGGACTGCGTCGGCGAGCCGGCCGAAAAGGCGGCAGCGTCGCTGGCTCCCGGCGGCGTGCTGCTTTTGGAGAACCTCCGCTTCCATCCGGAGGAGGAGAAGAACGACCCGGACTTCGCGCGACGGCTCGCCTCGCTCGGCGACGTCTACGTGGACGACGCCTTCGGCAGCGCGCATCGCGCGCACGCCTCGACGGAAGGGGTGACGCACTATCTCTCGCCCTGTGTCGCGGGCGAGCTGATGCAGAAGGAGCTCGAGTTTCTCGGCGCGGCGGTCGAGTCGCCGAAACGGCCGTTCGTCGCGGTCCTCGGCGGCGCGAAGATCTCCGGGAAGATCGACGTCATCGAGAACCTGCTGCCGAAGGTCGATGCGCTGCTGATCGGCGGCGCGATGATGTTCACCTTCCTCGATTCGCGGGGCGTCGAGGTGGGACGCTCCCTGGTCGAAGCGGACAGGATCGAGATGGCACGCGGGATCCTCGACCGGGCCGAGAAGGCCGGCCTTCAGCTGATCCTGCCGCTCGACTGCCGCGTCGCGGCGTCCACCGACGGCACCGATCCCGGCCGGGTCGTTCTCATCGAGGAGATCCCGGCGGACGCGGTCGGCGTCGATATCGGGCCGGCGACGGTGGAAGCGTTCGACTCGTGGATCGAGAACGCGGGGACGGTCCTCTGGAACGGCCCGATGGGGATCTTCGAGAAGGCGCCCTACGCGGAGGGGACGCTCGCGATCGCGCGTGCCCTCGCGTCGGCGACCCGTAAGGGCGCGACCACGATCGTCGGCGGCGGCGATTCGGCGGCGGCGGTCGCGCAAGCCGGTCTGACCGGTTCGGTCAGCCACGTGTCGACCGGCGGTGGCGCTTCGCTGGAATTCCTGGAGGGCAAGACGCTCCCGGGCGTGGCGGCGTTGACCTTGCGGACGGAGGAAGGCCGATGACCCGGCGGCGGCCGATCGCCGGCAACTGGAAGATGAACGGGACGCTGGAAGAGGCGGGGCGCTTGATCGACGGCATCCTCGCCGGCGCTGCCGGCGCCCCGGACACGGTCGATCTCCTCGTGTTCCCCGCGTTCCCGCATCTGAGCGAGGTGGGCCGGCGGGTCGCCGGCAGCCGTATTGCGCTCGGGGCTCAGGACCTCTTCTGGGAGCCGAAGGGCGCGTTCACCGGCGAGGTCTCCGGAGCGATGCTACGCGACGCCGGCTGCACGCACGTGCTGGTCGGCCACTCGGAGCGCCGGGTTTGGTTCGGAGAGTCGGGGGATACGCTCCTGAAGAAGCTGCGCGCGGCGCGCCGCGAGGGGTTGCTGCCGATCCTCTGCATCGGGGAGAACCTGGCCGAGCGGGAAGCGGGGCGTACGGAGGAGGTGCTGGAGCGCCAGTTGGCGGACACCCTCTTCCAGCTGACCGCCGCCGAGGCGGCCAGCATTTCTCTCGCCTACGAGCCGGTCTGGGCCATCGGCACCGGACGCAACGCGACCCCCGAACAGGCCGAGGAGGCGCACGCGTTCTTGAGGCGGCGGATCGGAGAGCGTTTCGACGCGGCTCTCGCGAAGGCGTTGTCGATCCTCTACGGAGGGAGCGTGAACGCGGCCAACGCGAAGGCGCTCCTCGCCCGCGACGGAGTCGACGGAGCGCTGGTCGGAGGAGCGAGCCTCGACGCCGCCCAGTTCCTCGCGATCGCCGCTGCGGTGACCGGCTGAGGGGGCGGCCGCCTGGTCAGGAAGGCGGGGCACCGTTGCGTGGAGGGCCAGCGAGACCGACGCGCGACCAGCGCTAGACCCTTGACGATGCAGGGGGGCATGGCTACTCTCGAAACTTGCGTGTCGGCGGAAAGGTAGGAATGGAATGGTCTTCGTCGTTGTCTTGATCCTCCACATCGTGATCTCGCTTCTGCTCATGGGCTCGGTGCTCCTGCAGTCCGGGCGGGGGGGAGCGCTGTCCGCCAGCTTCGGGGGCGGCGGCAACCAGACCCTGTTCGGGGGGCGGGGGGCCACCAGCTTCCTGACGAAGGCCACCTGGATCCTGGGCTCGGCTTTCTTCCTCACGAGCCTGGTGCTGGCGTTGACCGTGGGCAAGCAGCAGTCTTCCTCGGCTCCGCGCAGCCTCCTTCGCGAGAACCCGGTCGAGGCTCCGGCGTCGCCTGGCGCCGGAGGCAGCGGCCTTCCGATCTCGCCTGGCGGCACCGAAGCGATTCCGAGCCCCAGCGGGACCGCACCGACCCCCGCGCCGGCGGCTCCGGCCTCTCCGGAAGGAGGCACGCAGGGGCAGTAGGCCGCCCTCGCCCGCTCCGTCCGTTGTTTGTGCGGAGGTGGTGGAATTTGGTAGACACGTACGTTTGAGGGGCGTATGGGGCAACCCGTGCGGGTTCAAGTCCCGCCCTCCGCAAGCAGGGCCTCCGGCAGTGCCGGGGGCCCTTTCCCTTATCCACGCGCTTCCTCTCGCGCACTTCCACGCTTTCGCGGCGGCCGGTCAGCGGCAGCGGCCGGGGCGCCGCCCGGCGCCGCGCGTCTGCCTGGGTCCTCGGGTCCTCCACGCTCAAGGGAGCGATGGGGCGGGTCGATGCAGAGGAAGGGGGAAAGGGCCAAAGAGCTGGCAGGACGTTAAGACGGACCGAGGAGGAGCGGATGGCGAAGCCGGGGAAGCGGCGGGTGCTCGTCGTGGACGACAGCGTGGAGATCCTCGAGATCCTCCTGGAAATCCTCACCGAGGCCGGCTACCAGGTCGAGACGGCCCAGAACGGCGCGAGCGCTCTGCTACGCGTGGGCGATTTCCGTCCCGACGTCGTCGTTCTCGATCTGAAGCTGCCCAGCCTCTCGGGCTTCGACGTGATCCGCTGCTTGCGCGAGGATTCCGCGTACCGCGACCTGCCGGTCCTG
Organism: Candidatus Eiseniibacteriota bacterium; assembly: GCA_041946735.1. Taxonomy (GTDB): domain Bacteria; phylum Eisenbacteria; class RBG-16-71-46; order CAIMUX01; family VGJL01; genus JBHGAY01. The sequence goes on along the minus strand of JBHGAY010000020.1, from coordinate 27,708 downwards.
CTCATGTCGGGCGTCTTTCTCGACGAGGAGATGATCCGGGCTCAAGTAGGTGAGCCGGACATCCGGCTGTTCCTGAAGCCGATCGACTGGACGCGGTTCGCAGCGGTGATCGAGTCGGCTGCGGCGGATTCGGAGCGCCGGAAGCGGCACGCCGCCTGATCGGCAGAGCCGCGGGACCCGAGACGGCCGCTCCGGAGCCATTCGTGTCTCCGGCGATTCACCCTCCTGCGACGCCTCCGTCCTGCTCCCCGCCTGCGCCGTCCTCTTCGCTTCCATCTTCCTGCAGCTCCTGCTCCACCGGCGGGACCCTTTCCTGCAGGATCGCGATCGCCCGCTCGTAGGCCTCCGCTGCAGCGCGCACGGCGCGAGTCGTTTGCTCCCACGGATCCGCCCCGTTGCCGCCGGAGCGGCCGCCTGCGCTCTCGGCCCCGCCATCTTCGGCGCCAGCGGCGAGGCCGCCGTTCTGCCAAAGCGGCACGACGGCCGCCAGGGCTTCCGCCTCCTCGCGAAACGCCTGCGCGGCCGGCGCGATGTCCCACGGGCTTCCATGCTGGTCGACGAAGCGCGCGGCCCAGAAGCGCGCATCGCGCAGCGCCTCGAGGGTGCGGTCGAGGAGGGCGGCCATCATCCGGTGCATGCTCGCGGCGGCGGCGCTTTCTCCGCCCGCGCCGGCCGCAAACCTGCCCGCCGGCAGGGGCCCCTCCGTCCGCTCGTAGCGCGCCGCCGCCTCCCGCGCGCCGGGCGCCGCCCCGCGAAGCGCGAGCGCCTCGATCATCGCCCGGTACGCGGCGATCCCGGAGGCGTAGCTCATCGGCAGCCGCACGAGCCCCTCGGTCCCGAGCCGCGCCGCGCGGCGGAGGGCATGATGGATCGTGTCCTCGCGGGAGCGGACGCGATGCCGCGGAAGACGCTCGAGGAGAGAGATGCACGCGCGGGCGGGAACGGCCGCGCGTCGCTCGGCCGACTGCGGCACCGCGCGTGGGGCGGCCGGGCGCGCCATCCGCGGCGCCTCGGTCCCGTCGATGCCGGAGGCCTCGTCGTCCTCTTCGAGGAGGGGCAGCCGAAGGGGGGCGTCATGCCACGGGGTGAGGACGATGAGGACGCGTCGGGCTCCTTCCCGCTCACAGCCGAACACGAGGACATCGTCCTCCTGCGCCCCCCACGAAGCGCGCAGGAGGGCGGGTTGCTTGCGGGAGAGCGCCTGCGCGATGAACTGCCAGACGAGCGACGCCGGCATGTCGCGGTAGCGGAGCAGGCGAATGCCGCAAGACTCCGCCGCGAGCGCGAGCGGGTCGAGCGCGAAGGCGAGCGGGAGGTCCAGATCCCAGGCGCCGGCGCCGTCCCGGACAGGCCAGTAGTTGCGGAAGGCGATCCCGGAGGTGGAGGCGAGCCAGGAGGGCTCGCCATCGACTCCGAGGAAGCGGAGGGCGGCCGCCAAGACTTCGATCGAGCTTGCCAGCCCCTTGCGCTTGGGCAGGGACGGCGGATCGCTGAGCCTGCGGCCGCCGCCCGTCTGCCCCTTGCCGTCCATCGGACCTCCTGCAACCCTGATGCCCTTGGGGCGCCCGAGGCAGACCGCCCGCGCGCGCGGCCGGCCGCCGACGCCAGACGTTCCGGCGAACGGACCAACCTAGGGAGGCGGAGTTGCGTCGTCAAGGTGGCCAGGGCCGCCGGGAGAGGGCAGGGGCGGCGCGAGACGCGGCGCTCGTGGGGGTCGCCGCCCTCTGGGGCGCAACCTTTCCCCTGGTGCAGCGAGGCATCGAAGGGGTGCCGGTCTGGACCTTCCTGCAGAATCGGTTCGCCTGCGCGCTCGCTCTGTTGCTCCCGCTCGCTCTCGCCCGCGATGGACTGCGGGCCGTCGTCTCGCCTCGCGCGGTCCTCCCCGGCATCTTCCTCGGCGCCGGGTATCTCACGCAGACGGCGGGGCTGCGGACGGTCGGCCCCTCGGTCTCCGCCTTTCTGACCTCGACGAGCGTCGTCATGGTACCCCTTGCCGCCGCGCTCCTCGGATGGGAACGGCCTCGGGCCCGCGCAGCGGCCGGAGCGCTCCTCGTTCTCGGTGGGATCCTGCTTCTGCAAGGAGGACGGTTCCCGCAGCAGTGGGAGCGGGGGGAAAGCCTGACCCTGCTCTGCGCAGCCGCGTTCGCCGCGCAGATCCTTGCCGTCGGCCGGGCGCTGCGCCGCGGCGCGAAACCGCTCGCGCTGACTGCGGGGCAGATGCTCTACGCGACGCTCCTTCTCCTCGCTACCACTCCGCTGGCCGGCACTCCGCTCGTGATCCACGGGATGGCTTCCGTCTCGTGGTTCGCGATTCTCTTCACGGGTCTCTTCGCCACGGCGATCGCGTTCCTCGTCCAGAGCTGGGCGCAGCAGCGGATCCCCGCGGTGCACGCCGCCTTCTGCTTTGCGACCGAGCCGGTCTTCGCCGCGGTCTTCTCGGTCCTCTTTGCGGGGGACCGGCTTCCCGCGCTCGGATGGGTCGGCGCAGCGCTCGTTCTCGCCGCCACGCTGCTCGTGACGGCCGAGGGGAGCGGTACGCGGGGCGCACGCAGCGGGCAGCGCGAGGGGCGGGGGGCGCGCGAGGCGGGCGAGGCGCGCAAGGCGGGCGAGGCGCGCAAGGGGCTCGTGGATCGCGGCAGCCGCGAGGGGCGCGGGAAGAGCGCGAATCGTGGGAAGGGCGGGAAGCGCGGGAGCCACGCGAGGCCGGCCGCGCCTCCACGCTGAGGTCAGCGGCGGAGCATTCCGAAGATCTTCCGCGCGGTGAGCTGCCGTTGCACCGCGCCGAGCGATTCGGTCAGCGGGATCTCCTTCGGGCAGACCTTGACGCAGTTCTGCGCGTTGCCGCACTCCTGGATGCCGCCCGGGCCGGACACGGCGTCGAGCCGCTCCGGCTGATGCATCCTGCCGGTCGGATGCAGTCCGAAGAGGCGGACCTGGTTGACGATCGCCGCTCCGATGAACGGGTTCACCGGATTGACCTGTGGGCACGCCTGCAGGCAGCAGCCGCAGGTGAAGCAGGTCGAGAGCTTGTAGGCCTTCTCCTGCACCTCCGGATCGACCCGCGGCCCGGGCCCGAGATCGTATGTGCCGTCGATCGGGATCCATGCGCGCATCCGCTTCAGATCGTCGAACATCTTCTGACGGTCGATCACGAGGTCGCGAACGACGGGAAAGACATTCATCGGTTCGAGCACGATCGGATGGTCGAGGTGGTCGACGAGCGCGGTGCAGGACTGGCGCGGGCGCCCATTGATCACCATGCTGCAGGCGCCACAGACCTCCTCGAGGCAGTTGGCGTCCCAGGCGACCGGCGTCACCGTCTCTCCCTTGCGATTCACGGGGTCCTTGCGAATCTCGGAGAGCAGGACGATCACGTTCATGTTCGGCCGGTACGGGACCTCGAACTCATCCCAATAGGGATCGGACCGGGGGTCGGCCTGGCGGCGCACACGCACGACGACGCGCTGCGGCTTCGATCCAGCGACCTCCGCTGCCCCCCTCGCTCCTCCGACGCCGGTCGCGCTCGTGGTATCCGTCCCCGCCCCGCCGCCGGTCGCTCTCGTCCGTGGCTCAGACACTCCTCGCTCCTCTCGGTCCTTTCGCTTCGATCTCCGGAGGCATCTCCCCCGGAGAATCCACCGCGGCCGCCTTCTTCTCGACGTCGTACTTGCGCGGCCGGGGCGGAATCAGCGAGGTGTCGACCGGCCGGTAGGAGAGCTTCGGCCCTTCGGGAGTGAACTCCGCGATCGTTGTCTTCAGCCAGTTCGCATCGTCCCGTTCCGGGAACTCCGGCTTGTAGTGGGCGCCGCGGCTCTCGTCGCGCGCGAGCGCCCCTGCCGTTATCACGCGCGCGAGATGGAGCATGTTCTCCAGATTGCGAACGAATACGAGCACCTGGTTCGCCCAGGCGCCACGGTCGCTCACGTGGATCCGCCGCATCCGATCCTGCAGCTCGCGCAGCTTCTCCTCGGTCTTGCGAAGCCCGTCGTTCCTGCGGATGACCGTCACGTTGTCGGTCATCCACTGGCCCATCTCCTGGTGGATCAGGAACGGATGCTCAGGCCCGTCCATTGCGAGGATCGCGCGGTTCTTTTCCTCGTGCCGTCGCACCTCGGCCTCGAAGAGGCTCGACCCGACCGCGCGGCCGGCGCCCGCTCCGGCCGTCGCGCTCGTCCGGGCGTAGGCGATGGAGCGGCCACCCGCCTTCATGCCGCCGAAGATGCAGGAGAGGAGCGAGTTCGCGCCTAGGCGGTTCGCGCCATGGTACTCGTACTCGCATTCGCCGGCGGCGAACAATCCGGGAATGTTCGTCATCTGGTCGTAGTCGATCCAGAGCCCGCCCATGCTGTAGTGCATGCCGGGGAAGACCTTCATCGGGGTGTGACGAGGATCGTCGCCGATGAACTTCTCGTAGATCTCGAGAATCCCGCCGAGCTTGCGGTTCAGCTCCTCCTCGGGAATGTGCGTGAGATCGAGGTAGACCATCCGCTCGCCGCCGATCCCGAGTTTCATTTCCGTGCAGACCTTGAAGATCGCGCGCGTGGCGATGTCGCGCGGCACGAGGTTGCCGTAGGCGGGATACATCTCCTCGAGGAAGTAGTAGCGCTCCGCCTCCGGAATCCGCACCGGGTCGCGCCGGTCGTTCGGATCGCGCGGCACCCAGACGCGTCCCCCTTCGCCGCGCGCCGACTCGCTCATCAGGCGCAGCTTGTCTTCTCCGGGGATCGCCGTCGGGTGCACCTGCACGAACTCGCCGTTGCCGATCCACGCCCCTTGCTGGTACGCGGCGCTCACGGCGCTTCCGGTGCAGTTGACCGAGTTCGTGCTCTTGCCGAAGATTGCGCCCGGGCCGCCGGTGCAGAGGATCACCGCGTCGGCCGCGTAGCTGCGCACCTTCATGTCGCGCATGTCCATCGCGATCAACCCGACGCACCGTCCCGCTCCGTCGCCGGCGCGCACGAGGCCAAGGAACTCGTGATGCTCGTGCTTGACGACGTGGCCCTCGGTCTCGGCGTGCCGCACCTGCTCGTCGAGCGCGTAGAGGAGCTGTTGTCCTGTCGTCGCCCCCGCGAAGGCGGTGCGGTGATGCTTGGTGCCGCCGAAGCGGCGGAAGTCGAGCAGTCCCTCCGGGGTGCGGTTGAACGGCACGCCCATCCGATCGAGGAGATAGATGATCGACGGCGCCGCCTCGCACATCTCCTTCACCGGCGGCTGATTGGCGAGGAAGTCGCCGCCATAGATCGTGTCGTCGAAGTGCTCCCAGGGAGAGTCGCCTTCCCCCTTGGTGTTCACCGCGCCGTTGATCCCTCCCTGCGCGCAGACCGAATGGGAGCGCCGGACCGGCACGGTGGAGAAGATCTCGACGTCCGCTCCCTGCTCGGTCGCCTTGATGACGGCGGAGAGTCCGGCCAGGCCGCCGCCGACCACGAGGATCTTGGGTCGCGCCGCCATCGCTAGCGCCCCAGCCCGGGCGCCGCTCCAGCGCCGGGAAGGGTGGCGGCCGCGCCGGCGGAAGCCCCGGCTCCGAGCTGATACGGGGCGTTGGCGAGGAACCCCTGCAACGAGCTGAGCCCGATCACGAGGAGCAGGACGCCGACGATCGCGAAGACCCAAGCGGAGACTTGCTGGGAGCGGTCTCCCACGGTGATCCCCCAGGTGATGCAGAAACTCCACAGTCCGATGGCCAGGTGAGAGACGGCCGCCACGACGCCGACGACGTAGGCGACCAGCCAGAACGGGTTCGAAAGGACGGTGTTGACGAGCTGGAAGTTCAGCTCGCGGGCGCTGAGCCTCGGATTCAGGGTCATCTGCCACACGTGGAAGATCAGGAAGAGGAAGATCAGCACCCCGCTCACACGCATCCAGTGGAAGGTCGCGTTGTGCGCCCAGGGATACCAGCGGGGGCGCCCGCGCACCGCCATGTAGATGCCGAATGCGGCGTGATAGAGGATCGGGATCGCGAGGACGGTGATCTCGATCGTCCAGAGCGTCCAATGGGGGAGCGCCTCGAACCCTCCGACGACTCGGTTCCACACGTTGCCGTGATCGAGCTGCGAAGTGAAGTTCAGGGCGAGGTGCTGGATGAGGTAGTAGCCGATCGGGAGAACCCCCGTCAGCGAATGCAGTCTTTTCAGGAAGAACGATCCGGCCGGTCCGCGGTCCATTTCGCGGCAACCCCATCCTTTCCGCCCCTGCGCCCCGGCCCTGGCGCAACGGCACGCGTCGAGAAGCAACCCGCACTTCTAGCACACGCTCGCGGGCCTGTCAACGAACCGGCGCCGTAGGATCGATCGCGCCGGCGCGGGCGCGGGGCGGATTGAGGCGGCCGCGACGCTCTGTTAGATTCGCTTGCGTGAAACCGCTCCCGCGCGAGAGCCGTCTGTTCCTCGACCCGCGACTCGGCCGCTTTTCGTACGGTCGCGGACATCCGTTCCAGCCGCGCAGGGCGGCGGACGCCATCCTGCTCGCGCGCTCGCTCGGGCTGCTCGAACCCGGCCAGATCGAAACCTCCCCTCCGGTCGCCTCGCGCGAGGAACTCGAAGCGTTCCATGCCCCGCCCTACCTCGACGCCCTGGAGAGAGCCGTCGACCTCCCTCCGCGCGATTGTGTCGTCTGGGGGCTCGGCGACAGCGACAACCCGGTCTTCGAGGGGTTGTGGGACTACGTGCGGATCGTCGCCGGGGGCAGCCTCGCCGCCGTCCGCTGGATCCTCGAAGGGGAGCCGGGAAGGCCGCGAGCCGCCTTCCATCCGGGCGGCGGGCTGCACCACGCGCATCGAGACCGGGCGGCCGGCTTCTGCTACGTCAACGACGGGGCGCTTGCGATTCTCGAAGCGGCATCAGCGGGCCTGCGCGTGTGCTACGTCGACATCGACGCCCATCACGGAGACGGGGTGCAGGAGGCGTTCTACGAGAGCGACCGCGTTCTGACGATCTCCGTCCATCAGGACGGGCGCACGCTCTTCCCGGGCACGGGATTCCCGAACGAGATCGGTCGCGACGCCGGGGAAGGCTACGCGATCAACGTCCCGCTCCTGCCCGGGTCCGGAGATCCGGAGTACGAGATCTTCCGCGAGCGCCTGCTCGTGCCGCTCCTCGATCGATTCCGCCCCGACCTGATCGTCACGGAGATCGGGGTGGACTCGATGCGCGACGATCCTCTCGCTCTTCTCGATCTCACGCTCGAGGGGCTCGATCGCTTCCTGACGGCGATCGAGGAGCGGGGGACTCCATGGCTCGCTCTCGGCGGTGGCGGGTACCGTCCGTGGAACGCGATCCGCGGATGGTCGCTCGTTTGGGCGTCTCTGCAAGGGAAGCGGCTGCCCGAGCACCGGCCGGAAAACGATCCGGAAGGTAGGCCGCTGCCCGCGTCGTGGCCGGTCCGGCTGTGGGACGAGGCGCCCGCGCGGGAGGTCAGCGATCCGCGCCGCCGTCGCGAGCACGTGGAGGAGGCGATCGCGTGGCTCGAGTCCCACGCCCTCCCGCGCATCGGGGCATGAAGCGGCGCGCCCAACGCCCCCCGGCCCGCGGGGTGAGCCTGCGAATCCGCTCGAGGCTGCTCGTCAGCTTTCTCGGTTTGGCGGCGGGGATCCTGCTGCTCGCGACGCTGCTCATCGGGAGCCAGGCGCGGCGCAGCCTCGAGGCCGAGATGGGTTCGCGGCTGGAAGCGATCGCGGCGGCGGCGTCGACGCAGATCGATCCGTCGCTGATCGCCGGCGCTCTCTCGCTGGGGCCCGAGGGAGGATCGCGAACGCGAGCGCGGCTCGTCGAGAGGCTGAGCCAGCTTCGCGACGCGACCGGCGTGCGCCGCATCATCCTCCTCGATCGCGAGGGCCGCAACGCGCTCGACACCGATCCCGGCACCGTGCCCGGCTCGATCCTGCCGCAAGCTCGCGCCCATCGGCCGATGCTCGACGCGGCGGCGCTTGGCCGTCCGGCGTCCTCCCCGGTCTTTCGTGACGAGGGGGGCCGCACCCGCAAGACCGGCTACGCCCCGCTGCTGGTCGGGACCGATCTGCTCGGCTTCGTGGCGGTCGAGGCCGACGCCCGCTTCCTGGCCGAGGTGCGCTCGCTACAGCAGCGCATCGTCGTCATCGGGCTGCTCGCGTTCGCGGCGGCTGCCTTGCTCAGCCTGGGTCTCGCGCGCAGCCTCACCCGTCCCCTCGGCGATCTGGTCGGAGCCGCTCGCGCCCTGGGTGGCGGCGATCTCGACCGGCCGATCCCGGTCGGCCGTCCCGACGAGATCGGGTTTCTCGCGCGCACTTTGGAGGAGGCCCGCTCACGCCTCGCCGAGCGCGATCGCGCGCTTCGCGCGATGGTGGCGGGGATCGCCCACGAGGTCCGCAATCCGCTCGGCGGGATCCAGATCTACGCGGAGCTGCTCGAGGCGGACACGCGCCTGAACGACGCCCAGCGGGAACGGGTTCGCAAGGTCCTGCGGGAAATCCACCGGCTCGGAGAGATCGTCGAGCAGTTCCTCGCTTACGCGCGCCCGCAGGCGCCTGAGCGAGCGATCGTCCAGCCGGGGGACGTCGCGGCCGAGGCGATCGACCTGCTGAGCGGCGTCCTGGCGGAGCGTGGGGCGCGCGTGGAGATCGTCCGCCCAGCCGAGGCGGCTCCCCTCCTCGCGGATCCGGGCCAGCTTCGGCAGGTCCTGCTGAACCTCATCCGGAACGCCGCGGACGCCTCCCCCGAGGGGGGCGTGATCCGCGTCGGATGGGAGGCGCAGGGCCCCACGATCCGCCTGTGGGTGGAGGACCAGGGCCCGGGGATTCCGGCCGACCAGCGCGACCGGGTCTTCGAGCCGTTCTACACGACGAAAGCGAGCGGAGCGGGACTCGGACTCTCGATCGTTCGCCACCTGACGGAGCAGAATGGGGGGCAGGTGAGCGTCGAGCGGGCGGAGCGGGGAGGATGCCGCTTCGTCCTGCGCTTCGAGAGACCGAGGGAGGGGGAGAGGGTTGCCTAGACGGGTGCTCGTCGTCGAGGACCAGGAGGTCCTGCGCGAGGGGATCGTGGAGGCGTTGCAGGAGGCCGGTTTCGACGCGGTCGGCGCGGGAGGCGTGGTCGACGCGCTCCGCCTCTTCCAGGCCGAGCCCGCCGACGCCGTCGTCACCGACCTTCGCATGGAGGAGCCCGATTCGGGGCTGCAGCTGCTGCATCGCGTCAAAGGGCTCCAGCCGCTGACCGAGGTCCTGCTCGTGACCGCCTTCGCGACCGTCGAAGTCGCGGTCGTGGCGATGAAGGCGGGCGCTGCGGACTTCCTTGTCAAGCCGGTCAATCTCGGGCACCTCGTCGAGAAGGTGCATGCGATCCTCCGGATTCGCGCGGATCGCGAAGCGCTCGAGCGCGAGCGCGCCCGCTCCTCGTACCTTCAGGAAGAGATCAACGAGCGGTTCAACGACGGCGAGATCGTCGGTCGCAGCTCCCGGATGCAGGACCTCTACGCCCTCATCCGCAAGGTGGCCGACTCGTCGAGCTCGGTGCTCATCGTGGGCGAGAGCGGCACGGGCAAGGAGCTGGTCGCGCGTGCCATCCACCGGCAGTCGGGACGGCGCGACGCCCCGTTCATCCGCGTCAACTGCGGTGCGCTGGCCGAGGGCGTGCTGGAGAGCGAGCTGTTCGGGCACGAGCGCGGCGCGTTCACCGGCGCCGTCCGGCAGCGGCGCGGTCGGTTCGAGCTGGCCGACGGCGGGTCTCTCTTCCTCGACGAGATCGGAGAGCTGTCGCACTCGACCCAGGTGAAGCTTCTGCGCGTGCTGCAGGAGAGGACGTTCGAGCGGGTCGGGGGGGAACGGACGATCCACGTCGACGTCCGGCTGATCGCCGCAACCCACCGGGACCTCAAGCAGGCCGTGCGGGAAGGCCGGATGCGGGAGGACCTCTTCTACCGGCTCTATGTGATCCCGCTCGAGCTTCCGCCGCTCCGCGACCGCCGCGAGGACATTCCGCTGCTCTGCGACCACTTCCTCGACCGGTTCGCGAGAGAGATGGGGAAGCCTCGCCCCGTCCTTCAGGAAGGGGCACTGAAATTGCTTCTGCATTACGACTGGCCCGGGAACGTCCGGGAGCTCGAGAACGTGATCGAGCGCGCCTTCGTCCTTTGCGAGGGGGGCACGATCCGACTCGAGGATCTCCCGTTCCTCCCGGCGAGCCGGGCCTCGAGGGGATGGCTCCCCCCGGGCATCGTCCCTTTGCGAGGGGCGGTGCAAGAGCTGGAGAGGGAACTGATTCGGCGCGCGATGGAGGCCGCCGGAGGGAACAAGCAAGAGGCTGCCCGGCGACTGCGGTTGAAGCCGAGCGTGCTGTACTACAAGCTGGAGAAGTATGGATACGCGAGCGGAGCGGACCAGGACGAATCTCCCGAGCAGGATGCCTAGCAAGACGGTCCTCTTCGTGGGATTTCTGACGTCGGTCGTCGGATTTCTGACGGTCGGCGCCGCATCCGCCGCTCCCCTCGATGAGGCGCTCGTGCGGCTCGACCGCCTCGAGTCGGAGCAGCACCGGCTCGTGCTCCGCGCCGACTCGCTCGGCGAGCTCCTGGCGGCGCTGTCCGGCGATCCGTCGAAGCAGAAACCATTGCTGCGGGAGGCGGAACGGCTCGGAGCGCAGGCCCGCCGGATCGACGTCGAGGTCTTGCTGGAGCGCCAGCGGTGCCGTAGCCTCGCGACTCGAGAGCTGGAGCAGGTGCAGGAGCGGAGGTCGGACGCGGACCTCGCACGCGAGGCCCACCTCCTCGATCTCCTCGACCGGCGCCTGCAGGACCCCTGGGAGGGTCGCCTCGTCCTCGTACAGCCAGACAGCGCGGACGGATACGAGACCCTCCTCGACAAGCAGGCCTACCTCTCCGATCTGCGGGACCGCATCGAAACGCTGGAGCAGCAGCTGCGGCGCCGGGGCGAGGCGATCCGACGCGAGGAGTCCCTGCGGAGAGCGAGCGAGGGATTCGCGGAGGAAAGCAGATTCCTGGACGAGGGAGGACGCGTCGGCTCGGATGAGACCGCCCGCACTCACGGACTCTCCGGGGTCCCCGACGGGGATGGAGCGGCTCGCGGGCTCGGGGTCGGGGGTTCGGTGCTTCCTTCCGCCGATCCGGACGAGCTCGGGCCGCCCGACGCCGCCACCTCTCGGGACGCTGCCGCTCTGGTCCGGCAGGCGGTCGAGCAGATGCAGCAGGATCTCGGCCGCGTTCGCTCGGCTCTCGAGGCCACCGAGCAGCTCCTCCGGAACTTCTCTGCGACCTCTGCTCCGCGGCGCTAGCTCCGGCCGCGCGCGGCGCGCACTTCCACCGTTCCGTCGTCCTTTCCGGTTCCATCCTCTCCGATTCCGCCGGCAGTGCTTCCTTCCGCTGCGCTTCGTCCCGATCGATGTCGTTCCGGTCCGCCTCGCGACGCTCCTCGTGGTCCTTTCCGCCCTTGCGAACTTTGCGGGAACGCGCGCCGCTGCCGCCGCGTCAGGAGAGACGAAGACGAAGCAAGCGCAGCCGGCTCCGCCGCTCTCCTTCCGCTCGAGCGTCTCCTGGGGATGGGACAGCAACGTGCGGGAAGCGATGGAGGCCGCCCAGGTCCACGACGACTCCTTCTACCGGCTTCACGGAGATCTCACCTCGCGGCAGTTCCGGGCTGCGGGATTCCTCCTGTCCGGACGTTTTCAGGGGCTCTTCGAGCGATATGTCCGATACGACACGGAGTCGAGGCTGCTCGGCGAAGGGGAAGCGGCGATCGACCGGCCGGTCGGCGACGCGAGCTTCTGGGCGCGCGCGCGGTGGGAGGGACGCGCGTATCCGGACAGCGGAAAACGCGACTTCCACACCGATCTCCTGATCCTCGGCACGACCGTTCCGTTCCGCGGCGGACGCTTGAGCTTCTCGGGGGTCCGCGAAGGGATCGACTACGGCCGCACCGGGCCGTTCGACCGGCGGGCCAACGGCTTTGCGGGAGTCTTCCGCCGGTCCTTCCACCGGCGCCTCGACGGTTCGATCGGCTTCGACTTCGACTGGTCGCGCTACGGGCGGCCGGCGATCCGCATCGAGCCGTCCGGTCCTCTTGCCGTGGGACACCAGCGGGATCGCGCGCGCGCCGCGCGCCTCACGGCGCGCTACCTCCGAGGGTTCCTCTACGAGACGGAATTGGTGTGGGAGTCGGTCCGATCGAACTCGTTCGGATACTCGGTCGGCCGCCGCAGCGCGACCGTCTCCGTCACCGGCTGGCTTCCGGCCTCCGTCCTCTTCCAGGTGCGAGGGAGGCTCGAGTCGGTCGACTACCACGACACGGGACTGGATCGGGTCTTCGTGTTCGGAACGGGGGAGGCGCAGGATCGCGGGGAAGACAACAACGTCCTCGCACTGCGCGCCCGGCGCGCCCTTCTGCGAAACCTGGCGCTGGAGGGACGACTGTCGTGGTACCGCAATGAGAGCCTGCTGCTCGGCTCCTACTACCGCAAGCGCGCCGCCTCGATCGGTCTGACCTGGATCCCGATCGGATCCTCCGATTTCTGAGACTCCTCCTGCTTCGCGTCCGGTTTTCGAGGCAGTGGCGCACCGCGCCAACTCGTCGAGTTCGTTCGATCTGCGGCAACTCACAGTGGTGCAGAAGCTTACCTCGGTGGACGAACTGGTTGGCCTCGTGGCACGGAAGCGGCTTGTCAGGGGGGCATGAGGCATCGGCTCTCCATGCGGACCCTGCCGTCCTTCGGGAAGATCTCGGGGCTGTTTCTATTCTTTGCCCCGGCTCTCCTGCTGTCCGGCTGCGGTTCCGAGCGGGCCACGGCTCCGGACCGGACATGGGAAGAGGTCCGATTCCATTGGAGCCAGTCGGCGGGAGAGGAGGCGTTCGGCGATCTCGTCGTCGATCCCTCCGGCACGATGGAGTGGTGGCTGCAGGGGGAAAGGGTGTCGAGTCGGGGCCTCCTGGCGGGTGAGAACCTGGAGACGCTCACTCGTCTTATCGACGCCCTTCCCCCTGCAGGGTATCAAGGCTTCTCGTCGTGCGACCGGCGCTTCTTCGTCTCGGTCCGGGTCGACGGCAAGGTTCTGGACTACTCGACGGGGACGTGCGACTCCGGGGCGCCCGAGGCGCTTCGCGAGCTCTCGTCCCGCTTCGGCATCTGGGCGGACGGCGGCGAGGGACATCGCCGCGATCCGATCCTCCATCGACTTCTCGCCCAGGGGCAGCACAGCGACGTTGCGAGCGCGGGGATGATGGTCGCAACCGATCGTGACGAACTGCTTCGCATGCTCGACCAACTGGGCAACGACAAGCCGGTCTTGGTGCCGGCCATCGACTTCCGTCGCGAGGTCGCCGTGGGTCTGTTCCTGGGCGACTGCGCGACGAGCGGCTACGAGACCGAGGTGACGGGTGTCTACCGGACCGATGGCCCGCTGCTCATCGAACAGCGGATCCTGGTGCCGGGAGAGCGCTGCGCGGTAGGGACAGCGCGCACCCGTCCGTTCGTGATCGTCGTGATCGAGGGCGGCGCTGCCGACGATCTTCTCGTCGACGCGCAGACTGAATCGCGGTCCTGCGGGACCGAGGATCCGGCGAAATGACGGCGACGACTCCCGGAGAGCGGGTCCGGATGGCTCGGAGTGGAAGCAACCGAGCGGGATCGACATCCCCCCGATCCGGCTCGGTTCCTAGCTGGACCCGGCCCGGCTCTCCTTCCTTTTTCGGGAGCCCCGCGTGCCCGATGGCGCGTCGGGGACGCGGCCTGGCTGGAAGGCTAGAGAAAGCCGGCTCACCCGGAGACGCCATTCCGGGCCCCGGCCGTTCGCTCTGCGATAGGGCTTGCACAACCTAGAGGAGAGGGAAATCCTTCCGGCCTAACCCTTGGCGCGGGGCTCGATTCTTCGGGTCCCGCGCCATCCTTCTTCCCCCCAGATCCTGTCGCTGCGAGGGCGATGCCGGCGGGCCCGCTCTGCGGACGGAACCTCTTCGAGGATTGACAGCAAGCCGTTCCGGCCGCTACTTTGCCGCGTGGGGTTTCGACCCCGGGGAGGACGATGATCGCGAACCTCGAGACGGCTGGGATCGATCCGAGCCAGTTCCGGGGCCACCCTGTGGCGCTGGAGGTCTTCTCGGGACCGCTCGATCTGCTCCTCCACCTCGTCCAGAAGGACCGGATCGAGATCTGGGAGATCTCGATTTCCCGCATCACGAAGCAGTACCTGGAGTATCTCCGTTCGCTCGAAGCGTTGAACGTCGAGATCGCCGGGGAATTCCTCGTGATGGCGGCGACGTTGATGCGGATCAAGAGCCAGATGCTCCTGCCCCGGCCTCAGAAGCCGGACGAGCAGACGGGCGAGATGCCGCTCACCCGCGAAGGTCTGATCGCCCAACTCCTCGAGTACCGCCGATACAAGGAGGCGGCGGCGACTCTTCGCCAGCTCGAGGAGCGCCGGGAGAGGCTCTTGCCTCGCGGCATCCGTCCGGAGCTGCCGAAAGGGCATCTCTTCCCGCTGCGTGAGGCGCGCCTCGTCGACCTCGCCACCTACCTGCGCGACGTGATCGAGCGGCCGAAGACGGCTCCGACGCACGACGTCCATCTCGAGGAGATCCGCATCGAGGAGCAGATCGAGTGGCTCCTGTCGCGCATTCGCGGCGCGGCCGAGCCGATGGCCTTCCGTTCGTTCCTCCGGCGCCCGTGGTGGCGGCTCGAGTGGATCGTCACCTTCCTCGCGATGCTCGAACTGATTCGGCAGGGACGCATCATCCTGCTGCAGGACGAGCCGTTCGGAGAGATCTGGATTCAAGAAGCTCCACCCGCTCCGCCGGCGGCCGAGATGCCACGCGGTCCCGAAGCGACAGTGGAGTCGCGGCCGTCCGAGGAGATCTCGATCCCCTCGATTGCGCCGCCCGAAGGGAGTCTCGGATGAACCTCTCGCGAGTTCTCGAAGCGCTGCTGTTCGCCGCCGACGCGCCCCTGACGGTCGAGCAGATCGCGGTTTCGATTCCCGAAGCGACTCTCGAGGAGATCGAGGCGGGCCTCGAGGCGATCCAGGCGAGCGCCGAGCAGGAGGAGCGCGGGTGGCAGCTCGTCCGCCTCGCGGGCGGCTGGCAGCTGCTCTCGCACGCCGATCTGTACCCCTACGTCGAGCGGCTCCTCGAAGGCAAGCGGCGGGCGCGTCTCTCGCGCGCAGCGCTGGAGAGCCTCGCCGTCGTCGCCTACCGGCAGCCGATCACGCGCGGAGAGCTGGAAGATCTGCGCGGCGTCGATTGCGGAGCGGTGATCCACACGCTGCTCGAACGCGATCTCGTGACGATCGCGGGGCGGTCCTCTGCGATCGGCCGGCCGCTGCTCTATCGCACGACGGAGCGCTTCCTCGAGCACTTCGGCCTTGCCTCGCTGCAGGAGCTGCCGCGGCTGGAGGAGGTCGAGGCGCTTTGGGCCTCGGACGAGGTCCGCACGCAGCTCGAGTTCGAGCTGGCGCGCCGGATCGGGGATGTTCCGGGCGGCCCGCCTGCCGCCGGCAACGGCGACGGCCACAGCGATGGGAATGGCAACGGCCACAGCGATGGCCACAGGCACGCCAGCGATCCCGCGGGCGAGGGAGATGCCGGCGGAAGCGACGGCTCGAACGGCGCTGCCGGCGAGGCGGACCTCGTTCTCGCTCTGGTCGAAGGCAACGGGCACTCCGACGCGCATTCCGACGCGCATTCCGGTGCGCATGCCGACGGCGGCGGCAACGGCGGCGGCAACGGCGGTGGGGATGGCGAACGCGGCGGCGATCTCGCTCGGCGTCTGACCGTCCTTGCGAATCCCGAGGGATCGGACTTCTCTCCCGACGAGGGATGATCCGTTGCGCCTGAACCGGTTCCTTGCGGCGGCGGGCCTTGGGGCGAGGCGTAAGTGCGAGGAGCTGATCGCCGAGGGCCGCATCCAGGTCAATGGCGAGACGGCCGAGTCGCCCGCGATCCAGGTCGATCCGGATCGCGACAAGGTGCTCTGCGACGGCGAGCGCCTGCGCCTTCCCCGCGATCTCCTCTACACGATGATGCACAAGCCGGCCGGATACGTCGTCACCGCGGCGGATGAACGGGGACGCCCGACCGTTTATGATCTCCTTCCCGCCCGGCTGCGCGGCAAGGTGCGCGCGGTCGGCCGTCTCGATCAGGGGAGCGAGGGACTGCTTCTCTTCACGAACGACGGGGATCTATCGAACGCGTTGCTGCACCCAAGCCATCAGGTGCCCCGCACCTACCTTGCGTGGGTGACGCCGGTGCCGCGGCTCGAGGCGATCGCGATGCTGCGGCAGGGGGTCCCGATCGGGCCTCGCGAGAAGAGCGGCCCGGCCGAGGTGCGCGTGCTCGGGCGCAAGGGGACGGTAGGGCGGGTGCGCATCACGATCCGCGAGGGGAAGAACCGGGAGGTGCGAAGGATGTTCCGGGCGGTCGGCGCTCGCGTTCTCGGGCTGCGCCGGATCCGCTTCGACGGCGTCGAGCTGGGGCCGCTGCCGCCGGGGAAGGTCCGCCCCCTGCTCGCTCCCGAGGTGGAGAGTCTCCGCCGCGCTTCGGGTCTCGCTCCCTCCGGTCAGGACTGAACGGCGCCGCGCTGCAGCAGCCAAAAGCGCGAATGGTCCCGCCCCGTCGCCCGCCGCGCGGCGGACGGGCAAACGATCCAACACTTCACGACCGGGGGAGAGGGCTGGAATGAGCTTCGAGGAGGAGCGCCGCGAGATCGACCGCATCGATCGCGAGATCCTTTCGCTCCTGCTCGCCCGTCTCCGCACGGCGCGCAAGATCGGGGAGCGCAAGAGGCAGGATCGCGTCGGCTCCTATGATCCGATGCGCGAGAAAGAGGTCCTCGAGCGCGTCGTCCGCGAGGCCGGGGAATCGATCCCTGCCGAGTCGCTCCGCGCGATCTACCGCGAGATCATCTCGGCGAGCCGGGCGCTGGAGACGCGCAAGCCGGTGCTGTTCCTCGGATCGAGAGGCAGCCTCGCGCACCAGGCCGCTCGGGAGCGTTTCGGCGACTCCGCTCGCCTGCTCGGCGAGGACGATCTCTTCCACTTCTTCGAACGGATCGAGGCGAAGGAGGCGGACTATGCGGTCCTGTCGCCGGAGGCCAGCTCCTTCGAAGCGCATCTCGACCGCTTCGATCCGTTCCTCCACTCCCCGGTGCGGATCTTCGGAGAGTTCTACGTGAGTCCGCGCATCGCGCGCCTGTCGAGCGCCACCCATCCGCCGCGAGCGGGAGCGGGAGCGGGCGAGGCGGTCGCGGAGGAGATCGTCTTCGCCGATCCCGCTGTTCTCGCGCGATGCGCGCGGTGGGTCCGCGGGACGGCGGCGAGCCGGCGCTTCCACGTCGTAGGCACGCCCGAGGAGGCGGCGCAGCGCGCCGCGGCGGGCGAGGGGAGCGCGCTTGGCTACGACGCGCTTCGCGCCCTCGCTCCGCTCGTGCCGCTGGAGTCCGGGCTGGAGGACGAGGCGGGAGCGCCGCGCCGCTTCCTGATCGCCGCGCTCGAGGATGGCTCGCCGAGCGGCCGCGACAAGACCTCCTGTCTGGCGGTGATCCCGAACCGTCCCGGCGCTCTTCACGACGTGACGGGGGCGCTCGCGCAGCACGGCGTCAATCTCTGCTGGATCGAGCCGAAGACGACGCCGATCGGGGCGTGGGACCATATCTTCTTCCTCGATCTCGAAGGGCACCGCGAGGAGGCGCGCGTCGCGGAGGCGATCGAGGCGATGCGTGCCCGGACCGAGTGGCTGCGCGTGCTCGGCTCGTACCCGAGCGAGCGTCCCCCGGGCCGGAGCGTCGGATGAGCGGCGCATTCGAGAGAGGGAACGCCGGCGCGGGTGGCGCGCGGCCGCTCCGCAGCTTCCCGAACGGTCCGCTACTCGGCAGCATCCGGCCGATCGGCGACAAGTCCCTCAGCCATCGCGCCCTGATCCTCGCCGCGCTCGCGGCCGGGCCTTCGACGATCGTGCGGCCGAATCCGGGAGAGGACGTCGAGGCGACGGCGGAAGCGCTCGCGCGTCTCGGCGCATCGCTCGAGCGGACGCGCCAGGGTTGGAGCGCCGGCGGGACGGCGGGACGCCTGCGCGATCCCGATTCGCTGCTCGACCTGCGCAACTCCGGCACCGGGATCCGCCTGCTCGCGGGAGTCGTCGCGGGGACGGGGCGCTACGCGGTCTTGAGCGGGGACGCGTCCCTCCGGCGGCGCCCGATGCGACGCGTGGCCGAGCCGCTGCGCGCGCTCGGCGCCTGCGTGCATC
The DNA here is from genome assembly GCA_041946735.1 of Candidatus Eiseniibacteriota bacterium. Classification (GTDB taxonomy): domain Bacteria; phylum Eisenbacteria; class RBG-16-71-46; order CAIMUX01; family VGJL01; genus JBHGAY01. The sequence goes on along the minus strand of JBHGAY010000020.1, from coordinate 9,497 downwards.
TGCGGGACGGGGAGCTGCCGCCGGTCGCGGTGCAAGGCGGCGAGGTGCGGCCGGCGACGATCCGGCTGCCGGTCGCGAGCGCACAGGTGAAGAGCGCGATCCTCCTCGCCGGCCTCGGGCTGAGCCGGCGGGCGACGAAGGGGAAGGCCGCGGCAACGGTGGGGAAGGGGCCGGCCGGCGCAATCATCGTCGAAGAGCCCGGCCCGAGCCGCGATCACACGGAGCGGCTGCTCCAGTGGCTTGGCTACCCGATCGAGATCGAGCGGGGGAGGATCGTCCTCGGCGCCCGCGAGGAACCTCACGCGGGTTTCCGGTGGGAGATCCCGTCGGATCCGTCGGCGGCCGCGTTCTTCGCGGTCGCCGCGGCGCTGGTCGAGGGATCCGATCTCACGTGTGAGCGGGTGGCGATCAACCCGACGCGGACCGGGGCGTTCGAGGTCCTGCGGGCGATGGGAGCGGATCTCGAGATCGTGGGAGAGCCGGGAGACGGTCCGGAACCGGCCGGCGCGATTCGGGCCCGCGGCAGCCGCCTCCACGGCACCGTCGTCGCCGGCGATCGCCTGGTTCGCTGCCTCGACGAGGTGCCGATCCTCGCGGTCGCCGCCGCCGCGGCGGAAGGGGAGACCCGATTCCTGGACGCGGCCGAGCTGCGCGTGAAGGAGTCCGACCGGATCGAAGCGACGGCCGCGCTGGTGCGCGCGCTGGGCGCCGAGGCGGAGACGGGACCCGACTGGCTGATCGTCCGCGGAACGGGGGGACGTCTGCGCGGAGCGCGCGTCGAGACGCGCGGCGATCACCGGATCGCGATGAGCGCGCTCGTGGCGGGTTGCGCGGCGGACGCGCCGGTCGAGATCGACGACGGCCGCTCGATCGACACGTCCGATCCCTCCTTCCTCGACTCGATGCGAAGCGCGGGAGCGGGAATCGAGGGAGCGGGAATCGGCGGGGAGGGAATCGGCGGAGCGGGAATCGCCGGATGAGGCATCCCATTCTCGCGATCGACGGCGGAGCGGGCACCGGAAAGACGACGAGCGCGTGCGAGGTCGCCCGGCGTCTCGGCTTCTCCTACATCGACTCCGGCGCGATCTATCGCGCCGTCGCGTACGCGGCGCGCGCCGCCGGGATCGACGGACCCGACGATCCGCGGCTCCCTGCCTTCCTCGCGTCGCTCCCGCTGCGCGCGGAGATGGGGCCGTCCCGCTTCCGCGTGCTTCTCGACGGCGAGGAGCTTTCGCAGCAGCTGCGCGATCCCGCCGTCACTTCGCTCGCCTCGCAGCTCGCCGTCCGCTCCGACGTGCGCGAGAGCGTGGGCCGGTGGCTCCGCAGCCTGGCCGAGCAGGGTCCCGCCGTCGTCGAGGGCAGGGACATCGGCACCGCCGTCTTCCCCAACGCCGATCTGAAGATCTTCCTGACGGCGACCTTGCCGGTGCGCGCCGAGCGCCGCGCCAAGGATCTCGAGGCGATCGGTCGCTCCACGCCGGTCGAGGAGGTTGCGCGGCAGCTCGCGGAGCGCGACAAGCGGGACGCGGAACGCGAGATCGCGCCGCTGCGGCGGGCGCCGGATGCCGTCGTCGTCGACACGACGGCGACCGACATCGAGGGACAGGTGCGGCAGATCCTCGATGCATGGGGCGAGAGGATGGTGCGCTCGCGCGGCCTGTACAGGTTCGCGCAGATCACGATCGGCCCGATCAGCCGCGCGCTCTGGTCCGCGCGCGCCGCCGGGGCGGAGAACGTGCCGAAGGCGGGCGGGGTGCTGCTCGCGTCGAACCACAAGTCGTACCTCGATCCTCCGTTGGTCGGCACCTACCTGCCGCGGCCGATCCACTACCTGGCGAAGCGCCAGCTCTTCTCGATCCCGTTCTTCGGTCCCCTGATCCGGCGCGTGCACGCGATCCCGATCGACCGGGAAGGATTCGATCGTTCGTCGATCGAGCAGGCGCTCGCGATTCTGCGCGGCGGAGGAGCGCTCCTCGTGTTCCCCGAGGGAACGCGGATCCGCCGTCCCGGCCTGGGCGAGCCGAAAGAGGGGATCGCCTGGCTCGCCGCGCGCGCCGAAGTGCCGATCGTGCCGGTGCGCATCCGGGGGAGCTGGCCGGTGGAGCGCAAGGCGAACCGCGGCATCTCGATCCGATACGGGCAGCCATTCCGCCTCCCGCCCGTGGCCCCGGGCAAGGCGGGGCGGGAGCGCTTCCCGGAGATGGCAGCCCGGATCCTGCGGGAGATCGAGGCGCTCGAACCGGTGCCGTCCGGCGATTGAACCGGCCGCGCCGAATCGGGTAGTATGGCCCCTTCGCGTCCGGCTTCCTGGCCGGCGCCGGCCTTCGGGCCGAAATCTGTCCCAAGGAGGTCACTTTTTCATGTTTCGAGATCCGGATGCTTCCGGCGTGACGGAAGCAGAACCGACCCGTACGCCCCCGCCCGTTCGTCCGAGCCGTGTCGTCAACGTCGACGAGGAGGACGAAAGGGCCCGAGACCCCGAGGCTCTGAAAGCCCTGATCGAGACCTACGAAGAGTCGCTCCACAACGTCGAGGAGGGGGAGATCCTGAGGGGCAGGATCCTCCGCGTCGACGAGAAGGAAGTGATGGTCGACATCGGGTTCAAGTCCGAAGGGGTGATTCCGATCGAGGAGTTCGGCGACGTCGACAAGATCCAGGTCGGCGAAGAGGTCGACGTGTTCCTCGAGAAGATGGAGGACCAGGACGGCCTCGTCGTCCTCTCCAAGCAGCGCGCCGACTTCGTCAAGGTCTGGGACCGTGTGAAGGAGGCGGCGGAGAAGGGCGAGGTCGTCGAAGGCCGGCTTGTCCGAAAGATCAAGGGCGGCGCGGTCGTCGATCTCTTCGGCGTCGAGGCGTTCCTTCCGGGCAGCCAGATCGCGCTGCGCCCGCCTCAGGCGATCGAGTCTCTGATGAACCAGACGCTGCAGTTCAAGATCATCAAGCTGAACAAGCGGCGCCGGAACATCGTCGTCTCGCGCCGGCTCGTCCTCGAGCAGGAGCGGGAGAGCGCGAAGGAAGAGATCATCAAGGAGCTCCAGGCGGGCCAGATCCGCGAGGGGTACGTCAAGAACATCACCGACTTCGGCGCCTTCATCGATCTCGGCGGCATCGACGGCCTGCTCCACATCACCGACATGTCGTGGGGCCGGGTGAAGCATCCGTCGGAGGTCGTCTCGGTCGGCGACAAGCTGAAGGTGAAGATCCTCTCCTTCGAGCCGGAGCGAGAGCGCATCTCGCTCGGCCTCAAGCAGCTCACGGAGTACCCGTGGGATCGCGTCGAGGAGAAGTATCCGGTCGGAACGAAGGTGAAGGGGCGGGTCGTCTCGATCACCGAGTACGGCGCGTTCGTCGAGCTGGAGAAGGGGGTGGAGGGACTCATCCACGTCTCCGAAATGTCGTGGACGAAGCACGTCCGGCACCCGAACAAGATCCTGACCGAGGGGCAGGAGGTCGAGTGCATGGTGCTGAAGGTCGATCGGGAGCACGAGAAGATCTCGCTCGGCCTGAAGCAGGTGGAGCCCGATCCCTGGCTCACGCTCGACGAGAAGTACCCGACCGGCGCCGTCGTCACCGGGAAGGTGCGCAACCTTACGAACTTCGGAGCGTTCGTGGAGCTCGAGGACGGCATCGACGGCCTCGTCCACATCTCCGACATGTCCTGGACGCGTCGCATCGGCCATCCCAGCGAGATCCTCAAGAAGGGGGAGAAGGTCGACGTCAAGGTCCTGAACATCGACAAGGAAGCGCGCCGGATCAGCCTCGGGCTGAAGCAGGTGACCGACGATCCGTGGCCGGAGATCCAGGATCGCTACCCCATCGGCACGACGGTGAACGCGCGCGTCGTGAAGGTGATCGACCGTGGCGCCATCGTCCTCGTCGACAACGAGGTCGAGGGATTCGTCCCGGCGAGCCAGCTCGGCATCGAGGGCTTCCGCCATCCCGGCGAGCACTTTCAGGCCGACGATGAGCTGCAGCTGAAGGTCACCCGGATCGACCTCGCCAACCACCGCATGGTCCTCTCCGCCAAGGCATGGCTGGCGGAGCAGGATGCCGACACGCAGAACGAGTTCGTCGCCAAGTACAGCCAGAAACGGGCGACGGTGACCGAAACGAGCGACGAGGGAAGCGCGGACGTTCCCGACGAGCTGGGCGACGAGGCCTAGCCGGAGCCGCGCGAAGCGATAGCGGGGCGACGAGCCCGAGCCGGCGCCGGAGCAGCGAGCGAAGCGGCAGGCCGGGCGGCGAGCCCGAGCCGCACGCCACGCGGCAAAGCGGCAGGCGGCGGCAGCAACGAGACGGGGGTGCGGCGGCGACGTCGCACCCCCTTTGCGTTGGCTCATCCGGCCGGTCTCCGCGGCACGGCGCCCTCGGTCGCTCCCCCCGGCTCTCTCTCCCTTCCGCCCTGCGGCGGCTCCGCCGGACGAGCACCCCCCGCGCCGCAAACCGCCTTGCGACACTTGCGCGGCGGCCCCTAAGATGGGGCGGCCTGGACAGGTGTGGGAGGTGGAACGGTGTCCCTCGTGAAGCTTCTTCTCGGGATCGCTTTCATGAGCGCGATCCTTTTCTTCGCGGTCCTGAACCTGGACGAGACGGTGGACATCAAGCTGTGGACCGACGCGGCCCACGCATATCCCGACGTGCCGCTCGTCGTCGCCATGTTCTGCGCCTACCTGCTGGGGATCGTCACCTACTTCGTGATCACGCTGGCTAGGGACATCCGGGCGCGAACCCAGATCGCCCGCCTGCGCCGCGAGAACCGGGCGCTGCTCGACGAACTCCATCATCTCCGCGGCTCGGCGCTCGACGACCTTCCCACGATCGAAGCGCAAGGAGGAGAGATCCTCGAGGGGCGGCGGCCGTGAATCTTGGACAGTTCCTTCTCCTGGTGGTGATCCTGGCGGCGATCCTCGCCTTCGTCGGGGTTCCGTGGTGGATGGCTCGCCGGCGCGAGGAGCATGCGTGGGATCCGGCGCGCGCCTATCTCGCCGCGATCGACGCGCTGGTCCGTAGCCGCCCCGCATCCGCGCTCGCCCCGCTCCGGGAAGTGGCGAAGAACGATCCGGAGAACTTCGGAGCCTACCTTCGTCTCGGCGATCTGCTGCGCCGGATGGGATACCCCGACCGCGCGCAGCGCCTCCACGCCGATCTGCTGGCGCGGCCGATCTCCGATCCGGACGATCTGCGCCGCGCTCACGAGAGCTACGTGGAGGATCTCCTCCAGCAGGGGAAGCCGGAGGAGGCGCAGCGCACGGCCGAGAAGCTCATCGCGCTCGATCGGAAGAACCCGGTCGCCCTGCGCGCTCTCGTCCAGGTGGCCGAGAGGCGGGGGGACTGGGAGAAGGCGCTCGAGCTGCTCGACGAATGGGACTCCGTCGCGCCGGGGACCACCGTTCCGACCCGGGTGCAGATGCGGGTCCAGATGGCTCGCATGCACATGGAGGCGGGTCGTTATCGCGAGGCCCGCAAGCTCCTCGATGAGGCGGTGCGGCTGCCCGGCGACGGGCCGCTGGCGCGGATCTTCCTCGGCGACCTCCTCGCGCGCGAAGGGAAGGTCGAAGAGGCGATCGAACAGTGGCTGCAGTACGTGCGCGAGCATGGCTACCGCTCCGAGCAGGTCTTCGCTCGGCTCGAGCGCGCCTACTTCGATCTCGGACGGTTCGGCGACCTGACGCAGGTCTACGAGGGCCTCGCATCGGGCCGCGCCGGGAACCTCCAGGCGGCGATCGCGCTCGCCGACATGCACCGGCGTCGCGGGCGGATCGAGGAATCGATCCGGCAGCTCGAATCGGTTCTCGAGCAGCAGACCGACAACCGGAGCGCGCGCCGCCAGCTGATCGGCGGCCTCCTCCAGGTCGGGCGCACGGAGCAGGCGCTGCGCGAGCTGGACCATCTCCTCGCGACCTCGATCTCCGGCTCGAACGACGGCGTCTGCCCCTCGTGCGGCGCGCGGGACGTCGAGGTCTGGGTGCGTTGCGAGCGGTGCAGCTCCTGGCTCGCCCCCGCCCAGGCGGCGCCCCCGCCGCGCCCGCGCCCCGCGCCGGTCCGTCCGACCGACTAGGCGATGCGCATCGATCCTCCCCGCGCGATCCCCTGGCTCTTCCTCGGAGGGATCTTGTTAGCGGGGATCCTCCTCGCCGCTTCTCCCGCGCCGGCCCAGGGCCAGGGGCGCGGCAACATCCTGCGAGGGATCCTGGACGGGCTCGGCGACAGCCCGGAGGAGATCGAGCGGGAAGCGCGTGCCAGGCGCGATCCGGCGCAGGCGCTGCCGCTCTACGCGACCCTCGCCTCGCGCTTCGATGACCATCCCGAGGGGGTACGCGCCGCGCTCTGGATCGGCCTCTACTACTACCAGACCGCCGAGTACGAGAAGGCGCTCCCACAGTTCGAGAAGGCGCGCAAGAACGCCGGCGACGGCGCTACGCGCGCGCGCGCCACCTTCTGGTGCGAGCAGACCCGCCGGATGGCGGGGCGCGAGCCGCTGGCGGAATCGTCGCAGGACGACGTCGGATTCTGGGGAGTCCTGCGAAGGCTGGTCGGGGTCGACCGGGCGATCCGCGAGGGACGCCGGGGCGTGGCGGAGTCGGAGCTTCTGCCGCTCGAGGGGCAAGCGCGCGAGGAGGGAGCGCTCGCGCTGACCCTCGCCCGCTGGGCGGAGATCTTTCGCCTTCCCGGGCAGGGACGGATGACGCGCGCCGCGCTGATGCCGCAGGAGCGCGCGATCGCGGGGCTGCCGGAGGGCCTGCGCTTCGAGCAGGAAGGCGGGCTCGCGGCTCCGCCGCCCGAGGAGTCGTGGTCGATCCAGTTCGGTGCGTTCCTCGATGCGCAAAACGCGCGCGAGCAGCTCGACTCGCTGCAAGCCAAGGGGATCGATGCGCGGATCGACGAGTCGGACGAAGCCGATCGCCGGTGGTTCCGCATTCGCGCCGGGGAGTTCCACAGCCAGGCGGAGGCCGAGAGCTTGGCGCAGGGGATCGTCGGACCCGACTCGATCCCGCACCAGATCGTCCGCGTGCGATGAGCCGGCGCAGCCCCCGCCCCTCCTCCGGGGCGACGCCGATGATGGAGCAGTACCTCCGCGTCAAGGCCCAGGTCCCCGACGCTCTGCTCCTCTACCGGATGGGGGACTTCTACGAGACGTTCTACGAGGACGCGGTGACGCTGAGCCGCGTCCTCGGGATCGCGCTCACTTCCCGCAATCCCAACGATCCCGAGCCGATCCCGCTCGCGGGCATCCCATGGCACAGCGCGGAGCCGCAGATCGCGAAGCTGCTGCAGGCGGGGCTCAAGGTGGCGATTTGCGAGCAGTCGGCGGGCCCGGCAGCGGGCGGGCGCGGCCTGCTCGATCGTCGCGTCGTCGAGGTCCTGAGCCCCGGCACCGCCGTGTCGGACACGCTCCTCGAGGGAGCGCGATGGAACTACCTCGTCGCCCTCTGCGGGGGGGAGGGCTCGATCGGGCTCGCCGCCGCGGACATTTCGACCGGCGCGTTCCTCGCGGGGGAACTGAGCGAGGAGGAAGCGGAGGAGGAGCTGGCCCGGCTCTCGCCCTCGGAGATCCTCACCCCGGAGGGATGGTCGGCGCCCCATCTCGAGCGGGCGCTGGAGCAGCACCATGCGGCCGCCTTCCGCTCGCGCGCCGACGCGTGGAGGTTCGGCGCCGCTCGGGGCGAGCAGCTCCTGCGCGAGCACTTCCGCGTCGCGACTCTCGAAGGGTACGGCTTCGAAGGTCCGTCCCCCGCGATCGGAGCGGCGGCCGCGCTCCTGGAATACGCGCGGGAGCAGAAGCGGTCCGACCTCTCCCACCTCTCCGGGATCGAGAGGATCCGCCCCGCTTCGTTCCTCGTGCTCGACGATGCGTCGCTACGCGGCCTCGAGGTGTTCGACCCGCTCGCCTCCGGCGCGAGAGACAGCACGCTCCTCTCCGTCCTCGATCGGACGCGGACCGCCGCGGGGGGGCGCCGCCTGCGAGCCGCGCTCGCCCGCCCCTACCGCGATCCGGAGCCCGCCCGCGAGCGTCTCGATCGCGTCGAATCGCTCGTCGACGACGCGACGGCGCGCGTCGCGCTCGCGTCGGCGCTGGACGCGGTCGCCGACATCGAGAGGATTCTGGGACGCATCCATTGCGGCCGGGCGATCCCGCGCGATCTCGGCGGTCTGCGCCGCTCGCTCCTCCGCGCCCCGGCGGTCGCGGCCGCGCTGCCGGAAGGCGAGGCGTGGGGGACGGAGCGAGGCTGTCTCGATCCCGGAGAGATCGCGATCGAGCTGGATCGCGCGCTCCTCGACGGCCCGCTCGGCGGGCTCTCCGACGGAGAGATCTTCCGGGACGGCTACGACGCGGCGCTCGACGAGACGCGCGACGCCTCGCGGGGCGGCCGCCGCTACCTGCTCGAGATGGAGGGGCGCGAGCGGGAAGCGACCGGCATCCCGAACCTCAAGGTCGGCTACAACCGGGTTTTCGGCTACTACATCGAGGTGAGCCGGTCGCAGCTCGCCCGCGTGCCGGAGCGCTACACGCGCAAGCAGACGTTGTCGACGGGCGAGCGCTACGTGACGCAGGAGCTGAAGGAGCACGAGGAGCGGATCCTCGGAGCGGAGGAGAAGCACCAGAAGCGCCAGGAGGAGCTGTTCCGTTCGCTGTGCGAGCGGGTCGCGGCCGAGACGTCGCGGCTGCAGCGGCTCGCCCGCGCGCTCGCCGAGATCGACCTCGTGGTCGCCTTCGCGGAGGCGGCCGCGACGGGCGGCTACACGAGGCCGAAGCTGGAGCGATCCCGTCGCCTCTCGATCGTGGAGGGCCGCCATCCGGTCGTGGAGCGCGCGGTCGGCATCGGCTCCTTCGTCCCGAACGACCTCGATCTCGATGGGGAGGAGCGGCAGGTCGTCATCCTCACGGGACCGAACATGGCCGGGAAGTCGACCTACCTGCGCCAGGTCGGGCTTCTCGCGCTGATGGCGCAGGCCGGCTCCTTCGTTCCTGCCAAGGAGGCGGTGATCGGAGTCGCCGACCGGATCTTCACGCGCGTCGGCGCGCATGACGTGCTCGCCCGCGGGCAGTCCACCTTCCTGGTGGAGATGATCGAGACGAGCAACATCCTGCGGCACGCGACGTCCGAAAGCCTCGTGCTGATGGACGAGGTGGGACGCGGGACGTCGACCTACGACGGCGTCTCGATCGCCTGGGCCGTGGCGGAGGCGCTGCGCGGCGCCGAGCGCCGCCCGCGCACGATCTTCGCGACGCACTACCACGAGCTGACCCGGATCGCGCGCGAGCGCGAGGGATACGTGAACAAGAACGTCCTCGTCCGCGAGTGGGGCGACGAAGTGGTCTTCCTGCGCAAGGTGATCGACGGCGCGGCCGACAAGAGCTACGGCATCGAGGTGGCCCGGCTCGCCGGCGTGCCGGACCCGGTCGTGCGCCGGGCGAGCGAGATCCTGCGGGGGCTGGAGCGGCGAGGGGAGGAGGAGCGGCGAGGCGAGCAAGAGCGGCGAGGGGAGGAGGAGCG
>JBHGAY010000002.1:0-265622 GCA_041946735.1 Candidatus Eiseniibacteriota bacterium | reverse complement strand
GCGCGGGGGAGGGGGAGGGCGAGGGCGAGGGGCGAGACGGGAAGGCGGCGCGGCGGGAGGGAGGCGCAGCGAGGACGGAAGGAGGGGCGACGCGACGAGGGATGGAGGCGCGGCGAGGAGAGAAGGAGGCGCGGCGACGCGAGCGCCCCGCCGCGCTGTCCTGCGTGCGGATGGCCGTCGCTCGTCAGCGCGCCGCCTGTCCGAGCATCTGCTTCAGCTCCGCGACCTGCCGTTTCAGCTCCTCGATCTCTGCCGCCTGGCGGCCGAGCTGCTCGAGCGCCTCCGCGCCGCCCAGCCCCTTCTCGTTGCGCAGCTCGCGCAGCGCCTCCACGAACAGCGCGGTGGTGCCGTGCTCCGTCACGTACTTCGTCCCGTCCTCGTCCTGGCCGACCCAGTCGGGGAACACCTTCTCGACCTCCTGGGCGATCAAGCCGATCTGCTCGCCGGGGAGGGCGAGGCCTCGCTCGGCCGCCTCGTCGGTGTACTCGAACGTGACGCCGCGCAGCCCAAGAACGCGATCGAGCGCGCCGTGCAGCGGCTGGATGTTCCGCTTGAGCCGAGCGTCGCTCAGGACCGACCACGATCCTCCACCCGGCTTGGCGGCATCACCGTTGCACGCGATCTTGAAGGTCGTCGGCGATGCGTAGTTGATGGCGAGGCGGGCGCTCGTGTGGAGCGGGCCGATGAAGTTTCCCGCCCAGCCGGTGGTCGACTGCGCGACGATCGCCGTTCCGCTCTCGGTGGACGCGGAGAGCCCGACGTACTCGCTCGAATTGGCCGAGATCGCGACGCCCACGTCGTTGCGGATCCGCACCGCGGCGCCGGCGATGTTCTCCGACTGGTCGACGGGAAGCTTCAGCTCCCTCGCCCTGTCCGCCAGGAACGAGTACGGGGTTGGGGTGATCTGCTGGCGTGGGGAGAGTTCCGTGTAGCTCGCCTCGCTGCGATCACCGTTGGACACATCGCCGGGCCGGACGCCGATCGCGATCCAGCGGTCGGGGACCAAGAAGATCTGGCCATAGGTGAGCTGCGCGGTGAAGCGGCCTTCGTCCAAGGCCACGTCGTCGACGTACACCGTGTCCAGGACGATGTCGCCGTTCTGGCTCGTGTAGATCCGGAAGCGGAGATCGACCGGGCCGGCCGAAGGGAGCCCGTTCTCCGTGATCTGTCCCTGGTAGGTGAACGGCGCGGCCTGCGCGGGCGTGGGCGCAGCCGCGCCCGCGAGAAGGCACGCGGTCAGCATGCCGAAGAGGGTCGCGGTCCTCGTCGTCCACCGGAGGAGATCCGATTTGCGCTGCATGGTGCTTTCCTTCCTCGCGGGACGGACTGCCCGCGTGCTGGTTTTTGACTCGTGCGATGGGAATCATCGGGAGCGGCCTCACCGGACCTTGACGAGCTTCTCGCGGTGCGAGCCGGCCGGAGTCTCGAGCGTCACGAAGTAGATGCCGGTCGCGACCGTCTGGCCGGCCGCGTCGCGCCCGTCCCACGCGAGATCGTGATGCCCGGCCGGGAGCGCGCCGTCGTTGAGGGTGCGGCAGAGCCGCCCCGACACGTCGTAGATCGCGAGCCGGACCGGTTGCGGGCTCGGCAGGTCGAAGGAGAGGGTCGCCGTGGCCCGGAAGGGATTCGGCGAACCCGGATAGGCGCGAAAGACGGCGCTGGGCGGCGCGCCCGTGCCGGGATCCGACCCTTCCGCGTCGTCGCCGACGTCGGTCGTCACCGTCATCCCTCCGCACCAGAATCCGCCGGCGAGTCCCCACACGCCGCCGGCCATCGGCGCTGGCGGGCCGGCGTCGAACTGACCGATGGTGCCCGAGATGGAGTAGGAGCCGGGCGCGGCGCTCGTGCCGCCGCCGCCGTCGATCGTCCACCAGACGATCTCGTAGGCGTGCGATGGCGACGAGAGCGAAGCTGCGGCGAGAAGCGCGAGCGCGGCGCGGACGCCCAAGCGCGCGCGGCGGCCGACGATCCGATTCGCGGGCGTGGTCGAGTCGAGTTTCACGTTGTCCCTCCCTGGGTGCGGACGGCCATCTGCGGCGGTCTCACACGGGAAACGATGGGAAGGACGAAAAGCGCACGCGGGGAGAATGGGGGCAAGCGCGAAACGGCGGGGCCGCGGGGAGCAGCCGGCCGGCAGGGCGGCGTACGGGCGAACGGGCGCGCGCCTGCCCGCACTGAGAGGCCGTGCGCCGCCAGAGGAGGTGCTGCAGTGCTACATGCGCCGAGCTGCGCCGCTAAAGGCGGAGTTGCGCCGCCGCCTCCTCGAGGGTCAGGCGCTCCTGCGCGCCCGTCGCGAGCCGCTTGAGAGCGACGGTTCCGCCGGCCGCCTCGTCCGGGCCAATCACGATGGCGAAGGGGATCGACTGCTGGTCCGCATAGCGGATCTGCTTCGCCATCTTCGCGGGCTCCGGATAGAGCTCGACGTCGATGCCGGCGTTGCGCAGCGCGCTCGCCGCGCGGATCGAGGCGAGCATCATCTCCGGCGAGAAGACGGTGACGAGCACGCGGGCGGGCGCGGGGGCGAACGACGGGAGCTTGCCCCGCTCCGCGAGGAGCAGCGAGACCACGACGTCGCCCATCGCGAAGCCGACCCCGGGAATCGGGTCGCCCCCGACGTCCGCCACGAGGTTGTCGTAGCGGCCGCCGCCGAGGATCGCGCGATGGCTACCCGCGCGGTCGCGCGCCTCGAAGACCGTCCCGGTGTAGTAGTCGAGCCCGCGGATCACCGACGGCTCGTAGGCGACCATCTCGCGCACCCCGTATCCCTCGAGCATCTCGAAGAGGACGGTCAGCTCCTCCGACGCGCGCCACAGATCGCCGTCGGTGAGCAGGCGGCCGAGCGCGTCCATCTGCGCCTCGGAGAGCCCGAGGCTCAGGCCGTACTCGCGCCAGGCGTCCGGCGGCAGCTTGTCGCGCTTGTCGATCAGCCGGAAGACGCTCTTCTTCGCTTCCCCGCCGGTCGCGATGCCGATTCGGGCGAGGGCGCCGTCCATCAGCCGGCGATTGTTCACCTGCAGGACGATCTCGTCCTTCGTCAGTCCCGTTTCGAGGAAGAAGGAGGCGGCGACGGCGAGGAGCTCCGCATCGCTTCGCGGATCCTCGGTCCCGAGGAGATCGATGTTCCACTGGAAGAACTCGCGCGTCCGCCCTTTCTGCGGGCGCTCGTAGCGCCAGAACGGGCCGTACGACCACCAGCGGATCGGGCGCGGGAGCTGCGCCTGGCGCGCGGCGACCATGCGGGCGAGAGTGGGGGTCAGCTCGGGGCGCATCGCGAGCTCGTCGCCCCCTCGGTCCTTCAGCACGAACGCCTGCTCCTTCACCAGCTCGTCGCCGCTCTTCGCCGCGTAGAGCGCGATCGCCTCGAGGATCGGCCCCTCGTACTCCTGGTATCCGAAGCGGCGCGAGACCGCGCGGATCTTTTCGTAGAGCCAGGACCGCTGGGCCATCAGCTCGGGGTAGAAGTCCCGCGTTCCCTTGACCGCCTGGATCGGACTGCGCTTCAACGCTTCTCCCTCCTCCTGCCCTTCCTCGTTCCTCCTCGAGGATGGGGAGACGCAAGGATGCCACAGATCGGCGCGGCGCGTGGGGGCTCAATCGGAAGGTTCAGTCGGAGGCTCGATCGGGGAGGACGCCGGCGGGGCGACGCAGCTCAGTCGCCGACGGTGGCGCCGGCGTTGGCGGAAGCGGTCGCCCTGGCGGTTCCGGATGCCGCCCGCGGATCCCAGAGGCGGACGCCGCGGTCCGGGCCGCCCGAGCCGATGCGGCCGCTCGCGTGATCGAAGACGAGGCCGATCGCCGAGGCGTCGCGCGGCGGCGGAAGCTGGCCGCTGAACAGGCGCGCGGGCGGCGAAGCGGTGGCGTCGAGGCAGGCGAGGCGGCCGGCGGAGTCGACGACGGCGACGCGAGCCGGGCGAGCCGAGAGGGCGAGCGCGAGGACCGGCCGGCTGCCGATCGAGAGCGTCTGGGCGCAGCGGCCGTCACGCGTCGTCCAGAGCCGGATGCGGCCGTCGCGTCCTGCCGTCGCGAATCGCTCCCGATCGGAGGCGACTGCCCACGCGAGGATCGGACCGCGATGCATCGCGGCGTACTCCGCGAGAAGGCGCCCGCCGGGAAGGGCGAAGGAGCGGACCGTCCCCTTGCCGTCGCCCGCATAGAGGAGCTTGCCGCCGGGATCGAAGGCGAGCCCCGCGACGCCGTCCTCACAACCTTTCAGGACGAGACGCACCTTCGACGGCTGCGTGTCCCACACCTTGATCGTCCCGTCGCCGTCGCCTGTCGCGAGCCGGTCGGCGGACGCGGTGAGCGCCATCGCGGTCACGGGGAAGGGGTGGGCTTGGAGGATCCTGCAGCAGCGGCCGCTTCGATGGTCCCAGAAGCGGACCGTCCCGTCGGCCGACGCCGAGGCGAGGAGGACTCCCTGGTCCTCGAACGCGAGCGCCTCGATCCTCTGCACGTGCCCCTCGAGAACCATGCGGGACGATTCGACGCGCAGGTCGAACAGGCGCAACGAGCCGGTCTCGAGGCCCGCAGCGACGTACCGGCCACAAGGCGAGATCGCGATGCGGCGCACGGGCGCGGCGGCGCCGCAGAGAAGCCGCGGCTCCGACCGCCCGGGCGGCGTGGGAGTGGCGAAGGCTTCGACCATCCCGCTCGCGGGCGGGCAGCTCTTGCGATCCATCGCTCTCGTTATCGGCAGAGGCTTCGACTATCCAAAGAAAGCGTTCGTGCCGGCTCGCTTGACCGCCGTGAAAGCGGTCTGGTAGGCTGCGAACTCGCCGACATACGCGCTAAGCCTTCCGGACAAAAGATGTTGCAGACGCAGAGCCAGAGGAGGATGCCGATGCTCCGATACGGGCCCGCCTGCCATCCGGCGCGCCTCGTTCGCCAGCGCCTGAGCCCGAGCCCGAGCCTGAGGCTGAACCTGAGGCTGAGCCTGCATTCGCCCCGGCGCGTCGGCGCCCTCGCTGCCACGCTCCTCACGATCGCCGCCGCCGGGTGCGCGACGATCGGGCGCGACTTCCCGTCGGAGCGCGTCCACGAGATCCAGATCGGGAAGACGACGAAGGGGGAGCTGCTGTCGCGATTCGGACGGCCCTACCGGCGCGGCATCGAGGACGGCGATTCGACCTGGACCTATCTGGCCGCGAAGATCAGCCTCTTCGGAGGACAGAGCCGCACGCGGGATCTGTACATCCGTTTCGAAGGGGACACCGTCCGCTCCTTCAACTACAGCGCGGACGTCCCCTGAGGGAGGTCGAATGACCACCGAGCCGCTGACCCGCTCCGTCGAGCGCTGCGTCCTGATCCACGCAAGCCGCGCCACGGTCTTCCGCTCGCTGCTCGATCCCGCGGGTTTGTCCCGCTGGATGTACGCGAACGTGCGCTGGACGCCGACGCGCGGATCCTCCTATCGGATCGAGTGGAAGGACACGGCGGTTCCGGCCGTCGCGCAGGGAGAGATCCTCGAGATCGAGCAGGACCGCCGCCTCGTCCTCTCCTGGTTCATGGAGCGGGATGGCATCGAGACGACCGCCTCCTTCGATCTGGAGGACGAGGAGGACGAGCGCACCGCGGTGCGCTTCCGCCATTCCGGCTTCCCGGAGCGGGAGGACTGGCCGGCCTCGCGGATCGACATGATCGCGCTCGAATGGGACAAGGTGCTCGAGAACCTCCGCTTCGAGGTGGAGGAGGGAACCGGCGGCAAGCCGTTCTACGCGCGCATCGAGCAGCCGCTGCTCGCGAGCCGGGAGCGGGCGAACCTCTACTGGGTCGCTCCTTCGTGCCTCGTGACCTGGCTTGCGCGCGAGGCGTTTCTCGATCCCGCCGCCGGGAGCGACTTCGAGTTCCGGCTGCGCGAGGGGGGCGAGGCGCGCGGGACGATCCGCACCTTCCTCCCCGGCCGTCACCTGCGCCTCGTCTGGGAGGAGAATGGGGTGCGCAGCCTCCTCGGCCTCTCCTTCTGGCCGACGGCGGCCGGATGCATGATGACGCTCACGCAACGCTCCTACGGCATCGACGAAGGGGATCGCGCGCGCGTGCTCGCCACATGGGAGGCGCGGTTCGCGCGCCTGCGGGAGGCGATCGAGCGGCCGGTCGCGGCGAAGGAAGCGCAAGGGAGCGGGTCGATCGCGCTCACGCAGATCGTCCTGGCCGATCCGGCCGAAACGTATCGCTGCTTCACCGATCCGGGCCGGCTGATCGGCTGGTTCTGCGATCGCGCGGAGTTCACCGCGAGTGTCGACCATCCCTTCGCGTTTCTCTGGACCGGATACGGCGAGAACCGCGGGGTCGTGGAGGACCTGGCTCCGGGGGAGCGGCTGCGGCTGCGCTGGGAAGTCGCGGCGTTGCATGCCACGACCACGCTCTCGATCCAGCTCGCTCCGGCGGGGGTCGACGGCTCCTCGACGCAGGTGTCGCTGCGCCACACGGGATTCCCGGGCGACGACGTCGGCGAGGGGGAGCGCGCGGCCCACGAGGCGGGATGGCGCTCCTTCCTCAGCCTGCTGGACGTCTACCTCCGCGAGTACGGACGGGGACCGCGCCGCAGCTTCCTGCTCCGGCGGCGTCTGCAGCTGTCCGCCTCCGACGCGGTCGCGCGCCTGACCACCTCGGAGGGGCTCGCCTCCTGGCTCGGCGCGGTCGTCGCCCTCGACGCGCGTGACGACGGCGCCATCCGTGTCAAGCTGCCCGACGGCACGGTTCTCGGCGGACGTTTCGCGATGCTGTCTCCCGAGATCGGGCTCTCCCTCGAGCTGGAGGAGCCGGAGATGCTCTTCCTGTCCGTGTGGTGGGAGGGGACCGATCATCAGATCTCCGTCGCGCTCGAAGGGATCGCGTACGGCGTGCCCGAGTCCTGGCCGCTTCGCCAGAGGATCGTCTGGGGCGAACGTCTCGACCGGCTCGCGGGTCTCGCCTGAGCCAGGGCGACGCGCGGGCCGAGGGCACGCACGGCTGACCCGCCGGTCGCACGAAAGGTAGGATCAAACGATGCGCTCGGTGATCGCTGCCCCGTGGATCGTCCTGTGCGTGTGGGCGCTCGCGCTTTCCTGTGGGAGCCGGGCCGGAGAGGAGCAAGCGAACGAGGGGCGGCGGACGAGCGAGGAGGTGCACCCGATGGAGGACCTCGATCTTCGCTCGACTGCATTTCGTTCCGGTGAGGAGATCCCGCGGAAGTACACCTGCGACGGAGCCGATCTGTCGCCCCCGCTCGAGTGGAAGAAGCCGCCGAGCGGCGCGAAGAGCGTCGTGCTGATCGTGGACGACCCGGACGCTCCGGCCGGCACGTGGACGCACTGGCTCGTCTGGGGATTGCGCCCCGATACGACCTCGCTGCCGGAGGGCGTCACGAACGACCGGATCCTCTCGACCGACGCGAGGCAGGGGAAGAACGACTTCGGGCGGATCGGATACGGAGGGCCGTGTCCGCCCCGCGGCCCGGCCCACCGCTACTACTTCCGGATCTACGCGATCGACACCGTGCTCAGTCCGGGGAGCGACCCGAAGCGGACGGACGTGCTGAAGGCGATCGACACGCACGTGCTTGCCAAGGGGGAGCTGCTCGGCCGGTACGCGCGCGCTCGTTGAGCGCGTCCGGGCCGGGGCCGTCGAAACACGCCGCCGCGCCGGCGGACGGGAGGTCTCATGCCGTGCTTGCTGACGCTCCTCGCGCTGATCATGCCTCGGCTGGTGATCGTCCTGCTCTGGCTGTTCACGCGATGGTTCGACGGCGTCTTCTCGAGCCTCCTCTGGCCGATCCTCGGGCTCCTGTTCCTGCCGACGACGCTGCTCTGGTATACGGCGGTGCAGCATTGGTTCGGCGGCCAGTGGACTCTCTGGCCGGTCGTCGGGATCGTGATCGCGCTCCTGATCGACGTATCGCCCGCTGGAAGACGGAAGAGGGCCTGACGCGCCGGGAGCCTGGCGCGCAGAAAACCTGGCGGAACAGGGCCCTGACGAGCAGAGAGCCGCAAGCGGTCGCCCGCCTGCGGCTCCTCGTTTCACGGTTTGGCGGCCCGCCGGGCTAGCGGCGGCGCGACGGCTCCCAGACGGAAGCCCGCTTCGCCCATTCGGAGTCCTGATAGCGCTTCTCGAAGGCCGCTGCGATCTGCTCGAGCACTTCGGCGCTGCCGGTCTTCTTGTAGCGCGAGACGCCCTCCCAGTATTGCGCCTCGGGCGCGGCGGCGTTCTGCGGGAACTGATCGAGGACCGTCTGGAAACGCTTCTGCGCCTCGTCCCAGTTCTCTGCACGGAACGCCAGATGCCCGAGACCGAGATACAGGCGGGGCAGGAAGTCGGGTACCGGCAGGAAGCCTTCGATTCGATGCCTCTCCGTCCCTTCGGAGTCGAGGAACAGGATCGTCGGCGTCCAGAGCGCTCCGAACCTCTCGCCGAGCTGCTGGAACTTTTCCCCGTCCTGTCGGGGATGCACGCGCGCCGGGATGAAGTTCTCGGTGACGATGCGGCTCACCTGCTCGTCGGGCCACACCTCGGCATCCAGCCGAGCGCATCCCGATCACATCGGAGCGGCGTTGAAGTCGAGGAGAATGGGGCGGTTGCGCTCCTTCGCCTCCTGGAAGACGTTGTCGAAGTCGTGTCTCCACTGGATTGCCATGTGCACCTCCTTCTCCTCTGTCGGCGCGCCGTCCGCGGGGCGCGTCTTCTCGCTCATGCTCGCGCCTCTCAGGGGCGGCCGGTGCTTGTCTTGTCACCATCGTAGCAGTCCGCTTCGGGCGCCGCCGATCCTTCGATCGAGCGCGGCGGATCGGTCCGTGCTAGATTCCGCGGCGGCGATCGAAATGGGAAGGAGGTCGCTTCGCCCTTGCCGGCCGGCCGCAATCGATTCGATCCACGGATTCTCCTGCTGGTTGGGTTCGGCTTCGCGGCCGGATGCGAGCGGATCTGGAGCGCCGACGTCTACTGGCATCTGACGGCAGGACGTTGGATCCTCGACCATCACGCGATTCTGAGAAGCGACTTCTGGTCGGTGCTCGCACCGATGCCGATCACCAATCCCTACTGGCTGTTTCAGATCCTCCTAGCGTCGCTACATCGCGCCGGAGGATTCGCCGTCCTCTCGGTCTTGAACGGAGTCTTGCTCGCGTCGACGGGCGCCGTCCTGCTCGCCGGAATTCCTCGATCGCGGCGGACCGCGCTTGCGATCCTCGTGCTGATCCTCGTGCTCGCCGTGGCCCAGCGCCGGATGCGCGCTCGGCCCGAGAGCTTCACCCTGCTCTATCTGGCGGTGACGCTCGTCGTCTGCGAAGCGATCCGGAGGGCCGGAGGAAAGCCGCGGCCGATCCTGCTCGCGATTCTCGCTCTCCTCTTCGCCGTGTGGGTGAACATGCACAGCCTGTTCGTCGCGGGGGTGGCGGTCTTGCTTGCTGCGTGGATCGGTATCTCCGTCGATGCACGGCGAGCGGGGAGTGTGGCGGGTGGTGGGCCGGCTGTGCGCCGCCCTGCCGGGCGGCCGCGGCCGATCGCCGGGTGGATGCTCCTTCCGCTCGCGGCGCTTCTGCTCAATCCGGATCCGGCCGGCATCCTGCGGCATCCGCTTCTCTACGCCCCTCTGATCGGCGGTCAGACGCGTGAGTTTGCGCAGGGATTCGCCGAGCTGACGCCGACTCTCCTGGCTCTCTCCGCCGACGTCGCCGTCGCCTTGGCGCTGCTGCTGATCGCGGCCGTGCTCCTGGCGCGGCGCGCCCGCTCCGCTTCGCTCGCGCACGTTCTCTGGTTGGCGCTCTTCATTCCCTTCGGTCTCTCCGCCGTCCGCAACGTCGCGCTCGCGGCCGTCGTCGCCGGCTATCTGACGGCGACGAGCCTTCCGCACGCGAGGTGGGACCGAGGCCGCGCGCCATGGCTGGCCGTCTGCGCCATCACGGCCGCGCTCGCGTTCCTCTACCCGATCGGGGCCATCTCGCGCTGGACCGATCGCATTCCCAGGCCCGGGCTCGGCCTCCAGGAGGACTTCTTCCCGATCGATTCCGCCCGCGCGGTCGCCAGGACGAAAGGCGGCGGGGCGGTGCTTCCCCTCAACTTCGGCTCGGCGGGACCGTTCCTCTTCTACGCCGATCCGGTCTCCCATGCGCACCCGGTCTGGATCGACGGACGGAGCGATGTCCACCGCCTGGAGGAGTACGAGGAGCTATTCCGGATCCGGGCCGCGCTCGCCGAGTCGCCCGTTTCCGCGGCCCGCTGCGCCGTCCCGGCGCAGGTCGAGTTCCTCGTCGTGGACTTCGACGATCTCGACATCCTCGCGAACCTGAGCGCCTGCGGCCGCTACCGCGTATGGCGCCTCGACCGCAACCAGGTCTGCTTCGTGCCGGCCGGTTCCTCCGAGAGCGAGCCGCTCGATCTGCGGGACTTCGAACGCCCTCTCCCTCTCGACGCCGAGCGTGCGATCCTCGAGCCTGGCCGGAGCTACTTCCGGAGCTTCTTCAATCAGAAACCGCTCGCGACGCACTACAAGCTGGGTGTCGTCCTCACGCTCCTCGGCCGGGCCTCGCTCGGCGCTCGCTACCTGGAAGCGGAACAGCGCTGCCGCGCGGCCGAGGCGCGGGACCGCGACGGGATGCTCGCGATCGCGCTGCTGCAAGCGCGCGGCGAGACGCGCGAGGGGGTGAGGCCGCCGGCGCTCGACCCGTTGCGGGCGCGGGCGCTCCGGCTGTTGGCCGGCCGCGGTGTCTGCCGCCGCGGCGATTACGACGGGGAGACGTTCGCTCTCGCTCGGATCGAAACCTTGCTCGAGGTGGGCTGCGTTCCCGAGGCGGAGCGAGCGTGGGAAGAGACGTTCGGCGGCACGGGACGGGGAGAGTTGGAGGCGGAGGCCGTGCGCAACGCGGAACAGGCGCTTCGCTCGATCGATCTCGCCGGAAGGAGCAGCGAGTCGCTCCTGCGGGCCGGACTCCTCGGGCCGCTTCTCGCGCGCGAGGCGCCGGCGGGTCGTGGCGGAGAGCATCTCCGCGCGCGCGGCGATGCGCTTCTCTGTCTCGGCAGGACGGAGGAAGCGCGCGACGCCTACCGCCGCGCCGCGCGCGAGCCGGGCGCGGCGAACGAGCCGGGCGCCGCGAACGAGCCGCCCCGGGATCCCGGGAGCGAGGAGGTGCGACTCGCACTCTGCTCCTGGGTGGAAGGAGATTTTCGCGCGGCGCACGAGGGACTGAGCGCCGCGGCGCGACGCCTCGGTTCGGCCTCGGGGGAAGCGGCCGCCTATCACGCGCTTCTGGACGGCTTCCTCGGACGGACGGGCGACTAGCGTCCGCGGGCGGAGACCGCCCCACGGCCCTTCATCCCAATGGATGTGCGCCCGACGAGAGTTCGGAGCGGCCTGCGCTTGAGCCGCCGGTCGCGATCCCATCAAATGGACGAAGCTGGCGGAGGGCCTATGTCGCGCGCCGGCGGGAGGCGATCCCATGACAGCCGACCCAGACGGGCAGCTCGACCCCAGACCGCTCGACCCCATGCCGCTCGATGCCGAAACGGCGGCGATCGAGACCGGGCCTGTCGTCGCGGAGGGCTTCTTCGTTGTGCGCATGAGGACGCAACGGGGGCAGATCGAGCTTCGCCATTACGAGTCGCCGGGCTCCGAGCGCGCGGTCGCGTGGGTGGGAGGCGCGGGAGGTGGCTGGGATTCCCCTGCGCACGGGCTCTACCCGATCCTGTGCCGCCGCCTCCGGGGGCGCTCGATTCACTCACTGCGCGTGCGCTTCCGGCAGCCGGGGGTCCTGGAGGAGGCGGTCTACGATCTCCGGTCGGCCGAGGACTATCTGCTCAATCACGGAGTCGCGCAGATGATCCTGGTCGGCCATTCCTTCGGCGGGGCGGTCATTGTGCAAGCTGCGGCGAAGTCCCCCTGGGTGATCGGCTCGGCGCTGATCGCGACCCAAGGATCCGGCGCGGAACAAGTCTCGATCCTCGGACCGCGCTGCTCGGTGTTCCTGCTCCATGGGACGGATGACCCTGTCCTTCCCGCGCAGATCTCGCGCGATCTCTACGAGAAGGCCCGGGATCCGAAGCGGATCGTTCTCTTCCCCGGCGCGGGACACACCCTCGGGGAGGTCGCGACCGAGGCGCAGGACCTCGTGGAGGACTGGGTGCTGGAAGTGTTCGGGATTCCGAAGTAGGCAGCGCGGCGTCGCGGGCCGTATCGCGCGCCGGCGATGCTTACGCGCTTCTCGGCGCTGCCCCGCCCTCTTCCTCGCCGATTCGCATCCAGACGTCCCGGCCCAGTCGCTCTTCGAGGGCGGTACGCAGAGAGGCGATCTCGCGGGCCAGGCGAGGAGGCGTCGGAGTTCCGATCTGCTCGCGCAGCCGCTGCGCCTCCCCGATCCGCCGGGCGATTCGCGCGAGTCGTTCCCGCTCGCCTCCGGCTGCCTCCGGGGCCGGGCCGGCGCTCGCCTCCGGACCTGCGCTCTCCTCCGGGCCTTCGCCTGCCTCCGGGCTCGCGCTCGCCTCGAGGATCGCGAGGATCTGGAGGGACTCCGCCTCGCCTCGCCGGTCCCCGATCGAGCGCTGGAGACCGAGAGCCTCGTTGATGCAAGCTAGCGCCTCGCTGCGTCGGCCTCGATCGTGAAAGACCCGAGCCTGGATGGCGAGCGCGCAGGCGAGGCCCCACGCGCCTCCGACCTCCCTCCATGTCCGGGTGCTCTCCTCCAGAAGGATGGCGGCACGCTCGATCTTTCCACCGACGCGGTACAGCTCCCCGATGCGCATGGACGACCAGGCGATGCCGGACCGGTTTCCCGAGTCGCGCCACCCGCAGGCGCTCTCGAGCAGCAACGCTTCCGCACGGTCCATTTCGCCTCGCTCGAAGGCGATCTCACCGCGATGGTGCCGGGCCAGCGCCGCCAGCAGCCGGTCCTGAAGCCCATGGAGGGCACGCTCGGCTTCGTCGAGCAGCTTCTCCGCCGAGGCGAAATCGCCGCAGAGGATCCTCGGCCACGCGAGGTTCGCGGCGGCGAACGCGATTCCCCTCCGGTCATCGAGCTTCCGGCGGATCTCGAGGGACTCCTCGAGGAACCGTCCCGCCTCGACGCTCAGGCCCCGATACATCGCGATCCATCCGAGATTGTTCAAGGAGAGAGCGACGCCCCGCTGCTCGCCCAGCGCGCGATTGCGCTCGAGTGCCTCGCGCGCCAGCGATTCGGCCTCGTCGAGCCTCGTCAGCTCGCAGCCGACCCAGGAGAGATTGTTCAGGATCTCCGCGATGCCTCTCTCGTCCTCGAGTCCGCGCCGGATTTCGAGCGCCTCGACCAGGAGTCGGTGCGCCTCGTGGTTGTCCCCTTCGTTGTGCGCCAGCGTGGCGGCCCCGTGGAGCGCCCGGGCACGGGCGGCGGAGGGAGGAAGAGGGTCGCGCTCGAGCACGACGCGAAGATGCGTCCGGCCCTGCCGGAGCTGGCCTCGGGCGAGCCAGTAGCGCCACAGGCCGGTGGCGATCCCGATCCCGATCTCCGATGGCTTCGGTCCGGCGTCTGCCGCCGCGCCTGCCGCCGCGTTTGCCGTCGCGCCTGCCGCAGCGCCCTCCGCAGCGGCCGCCGCCGCGCCTTCCACAGCGGCCGCCGGCCCCTCTGTCTTGGCAGCGTGGCCCTCTGGCGCATCCAGCGCGCTTTCCGCCCAGGCGAGCGCGGCGCGCAGGTTCCCGTTCTCTTCGTCGAGTCTGCGCAGCCACAGTCCCTGCTCGGCGCCCACGAGCTCCCTCTCGGCCTGCAAGGCGAGCGCGAGGAAGAAGCGGGCATGCGCCTTCCGTACGATCTCCGCCTCGCCTGCTTCCTCCAGGCGCTCCATCGCGTACTCGCGGATCGTTTCGAGCATCCGAAAACGGGGGACGTCGCCCGCCTCGGGACGGATCAAGCTCTGGTCGACGAGCGCCTCGATCCGCTCGATCGCGTCGGTCTCGCTTCCTGCCCCCGTCACCTCGGCGGCCGCCTCGATCGTGAACCCCTCGACGAAGACCGCGAGCCGGCGAAAGAACGTGCGCAGACCCGGCTCGAGCAGATCGTGGCTCCACGCGATGGCCGAACGAAGCGTCTGGTGACGGGCGGGCCGGTCGCGCGGGCCGTCCCGCAGGAGATCGAGGCGCTTCCCGAGACGGGCGAGCAGGGCGCGCGGCGAGAAGACGCGCACGCGAGCGGCCGCCAGCTCGATCGAGAGCGGCATTCCCTCCAGCCGCTCGCAGATCTCGAGGACTGCGGCAAGCTCCTCGCCATCGAGCGCGAGCCCAGGCCGGACCGCGCGCGCTCGCTCGAGGAACAGCTCGACCGCGGGGGACGACGCGGCGCGCTCCGGTCGGGGCAACGCCGCCTGCGAGTCGCCCGGTTGCGCCGAAAGCGCGAGGGGCGGGACCGGAAACGCCTGTTCTCCGCTCACCCGCAGCACCACACGGCTCGTCACGAGGATCTTGATCGCAGGGCATCGCTCGAGCAGCGAGACGACTGCAGCCGCTCCGGACACGATCCTCTCGAAGTCGTCGAGAACGAGGAGCAGACTTCGGTCCTCGATCGCCGAGGCGAGGCCTTCGGCGGTCTCGTGCGCCGGAGCGTCGAGCAGGCCGAGATTCCGGGCGATCATGGACGGCAGGAGCGAGGGGTCTTCGACGCCTGCGAGCGGGACGAAGCAAGTCCCGTCCTCGAACGAAGCCGACGCGCGGCGGGCGACCTCGAGGCTGAGTCTCGTCTTGCCGGTCCCCGCGGGCCCCGTCAGGGTCACGAGCCGCGAGGAGGCAAGCAACGCAAAGACCTGCTCGACGTCATCGTCGCGCCCGATCAGGCGTGTCGGCGGCAAGGGCAGCCGATCGGGGCGAATCGTCGGGCGCGGGGCCGGTTCCCCGCCCGAACGCAGCCAGCCGGGAGCCGCTCGCTCGAGGGCGTCCCGCATCTCTGCAGCGGTCGCCCAGCGCCGGTCTCGGTCCTTCGCGAGCGCGCGCCGCAGAATGGCGTCGACCGCGGAAGGGACGCCGGGCCGGAGGGTGGAGGCCGGGAGCGGATCGTCCTCGAGGATCGCGCGCAGGACCGCGAGCTCGCCTTTCTGGGGAAACGCCCTCTTTCCCGTTAACATTTCATAGAGAATGCACCCGAGGGACCAGAGGTCGGTGCGACCGTCGACCTCCTCGCCTCGCGCCTGCTCGGGAGACATGTAGGCCGGTGTTCCGAAGCGCGCTCCCGCGAGGCTCAGATTCGAGGGAACGCTCGACCGCTTCGCGATCCCGAAGTCGACGATCTTCACGCCGCCCGAGGGCTCGAGCATCACATTCGAAGACTTGATGTCCCGATGGACGATGCCGGCCGCGTGAGCGCTCGCCAGGCCGTCCGCGACCGCCGTCGCGACCGCGAGCGCTTCGGCGATCGGCAGCGGGCCGTTCTCCAGGCGCGCCTCCAGCGTCTCTCCCGCGCAGTACCCCATCGCGATGTACAGGTAGCCGTCCGCTTCGCCCGCGTCGTAGACGGGGCAGAGGTTCGGGTGATCGAGCGAGGCCGCCGCCCGCGCTTCCGACAGCGAACGCTCGCGCGAGCCGGGGCTCGTCGACTCGAAGCCGCTCAAGACCTTCAGAGCGACGAGGCGCTGGAGCCGCTCGTCCAGCGCGCGGTAGACCGTCCCCATTCCGCCGCCACCGAGCCGCTCGAGAATGCGGTAGCGATCGATACGGATCGGATCGGTGCGCGACGGGGGGCGAGCCGGGACGGACGGGGCGTCGCTTGGCCCGGCGGACGATCCCGTGTCATCCGCAATGTCTCTGGAAGCGTCTCCCGGAGTGCCTCCGAAAATGTCTCCGTGAATGTCCCCGTAGATGCCTCCGGACAAGATCTGGAGCGCCTGCACATGCAAGGGACGGTCGAGGATTCCGCCGCTTCGACGGCTGGCGTCCAGCAAACGCTCGACTTGGCGGCGCAGCGTCGCATCGTCCCCGCATGCGGCGGACAACCAGGCGGCTCGGCGCTCCGCGGGGACGTCCCGCGCCTGGTCGAAGACCTCGAGGGCGCGTGCCGTCAGCGCCGTCAGCGCCGTGCGAGCTGTGCGCGCCGTTCGGGCCGTGCGATCCGCGCGATCCGCGCGGTCCGGGCCGCCTGCGTCTCCGCCGCCTGCTCCGTCGCCGCTCATGGGTCCTCGTCTCCGTAGATCCGAGAGTGCAGGAGCGCGCGGGCCTTGCTCCAGTCCCGCTCGACG
This sequence comes from Candidatus Eiseniibacteriota bacterium, assembly GCA_041946735.1. Lineage (GTDB taxonomy): Bacteria > Eisenbacteria > RBG-16-71-46 > CAIMUX01 > VGJL01 > JBHGAY01. Next base: position 249,467 of record JBHGAY010000002.1, on the reverse strand, counting down.
GTGCGCGCGGAGACGCCGAGGACGTGGGCGATCTCCTCCTCGCTCATGCCGAGGAAGAAGCGAAGCTCGACGACACGAGCCAGCCGCTCCTCGACCGCACGCAGCTGCTCGATCGCCTCCTCCAGCGCCAGCAGCTCCTCGATCGGGATCGCAGGCCCTTCCTCGGCGACTTCCCCCAACTCGGTGCGGATCGGATCGCCGCCCCGCTTGACGGCGGCGCGCCGGCGGCCGTGGTCGACGAGAACTCGCCGCATGACGCGCGCCGCGATACCGAGGAAGTGGGAACGGTCCTTCCAGTCCGGGGGCGCGCCCGCGGCCAGCCGGAGATACGCCTCGTGCACCAACGCGGTCGTCTGCAGCGTGTGGCCGGCGCGCTCCCGCGCGAGCTGGCGTCGGGCGGCGCGCCGCAGCTCCTCGTAGACCAGAGGGAGCAACCGATCGTACGCTCCGCGGTCGCCGCTCGCCGCGTCCTGGAGCAGCCGTGTAAGTTCGTGGGTGCGCTTCTGCGACTCGAGCATTTCCGTCCGCTCCCGGGTCCGCCCTCTCTCCTCCGTCCCTTTTCGGCCCCTCCCGCAGTCCCCCCTTGTCCGCTGCCGGGTCCTCCCTCGCCCGAGAGCCGAGCCCACTCTTTTCCTGTCGGGAGATGGCGAGAGCCTGCGCATCGAGGGAGTGAAGGGACGACCCGACCGGCGGGTCGAGTGAACCGGGGACTGTAGCAGAACCAAGAAATGGAACGAACGGAGAGGAGGCCAGCCATGAAGCGGGACGATGAGGCTAGGGGGAGAATCGAACGGAACGAGGAGCAGGCAGGAACGACGTTCCTCGTCGCGGAAGGCGAAGCGCGGGAAGCGGCGGATGGAGCGCGCAGCGGGAACGGCGGCGCGGGGGCGCAGCAAGACGCCGCAGCGCAGCAGAAGCCCGCGGCGCAGCACGAGCCCGGGGCGGAGCAGATGGCCGCGGCGGACGCGGAACGATTCGCCCAGCGCGTCCTCAATGCCGCCGAGGGAATGTTCGCAATCTGCTCGATCCATCTCGGAGACCAGCTCGGTTTCTATCAGGTTCTCGCCGAGGACGGTCCGCTCACGTCGATCGAGCTGGCGCGGCGCACCGGGACGCACGAGAGGTACGTGAGGGAGTGGCTCGAGCAACAGGCGGTGTGCGGCGTGCTTGGAGTCGAGGATGCGAGGCTCGATGCGACGTCCCGCCGGTTCTTCCTGCCGGAGGCGCACGTGGAAGCGCTCGCGCGCCGGGACTCTCCGGGGTACCTCGCGCCGATCGCGCAGGCGGCCGCGGGCCTCGTCCGCCCGCTGCCCGAGATCGTTCAGGCCTACAGGACGGGCGGCGGCGTGCCGTTCGCCGCCTACGGATCGGACATGCGCCTGGGGCAGGCGAGGCTGAACCGCGGCATCTTCCTCAACGAGCTGGGCAAGGAATGGCTCCCGGCCGTCGCGAGCATCGACGCTCGACTGCGTTCGAAAGCGCCGGCCGCCGTCGCCGACGTCGGTTGCGGCGCCGGGTGGTCCTGCATCGGGATCGCGCTTGCCTATCCGAACGTGACCGTCGACGGCTTCGATCTCGACGAGCCGTCGATCGAACTCGCCCGGGCGAATCTCGCCGAGACCGCCGCCTCGGCGTCGCGCCCCGATCTGCTCGAACGCGTCCGCTTCCACGTTCGCGACGCGGCCGATCCGAGCCTCGCCGGAACGTACGATCTCGCGACCCTGTTCGAGTGCCTCCACGACATGTCCGATCCCGCTGGGACGCTACGAAACCTGAGGCGCCTCCTCCGGGACGGAGGGGAGATCCTGATCATGGACGAGCGCGTTGCCGATCGATTCGATCCTCATGCGGGCGGGTTCGAGTGGCTGATGTACGGAGCGAGCGTATTCCACTGCCTGCCGGCCGTGATGGCGGAGCAGCCGTCGGCGGCGACCGGCACCGTGATGCGTACCGACACGGTGCGACGGTACGCGCAGGAGGCCGGCTTCCGCGACCTCGAGGTGCTTCCGATCGGCAACGAGCTGTTCCGCTTCTACCGGCCGGTCGCGTGAGCGTCCCGGCGCCAAGCGGCCAAGCGGCGAAGCGGCGAAGCGGGAGAGCAGCAAAGCAGCGAGGCGGGAGAGCAGCAAAGCCGCGAAGCGGCGGGAAGGGCTTGCTCGCCCTCCTCGCCGCTCCGCTCGGTCCTGCGAACCCGCCCAGGGAACCGGGCGAATCTACTGCTTCGCCTCCAGCTGCTTGCGCAACTTCTCCTCGCGCTCGCGAAGCTCCGGAGTGAACTCCTTCCCGAAGTCCTCCGCCTCGAAGAACGGGCGGATTTCGAGCGTAGCGCCTTCCTCCATCGGAGCGCGCTTCGCCCACTGGATCGCCTCGTCGAGCGACTTGACCTCCCAGAGCCAGTAGCCGGCGATCAGCTCCTTCGCCTCGGCGAACGGGCCATCGATCACGTTCCTCTTTCCTCCCGTGAACTGGATCCGGGCTCCCTTGGAACTCGGCTTGAGTCCTTCGCCCGCGAGCATCACGCCGGCCTCGGCCAGCTCCTCGTTGAACTTCGTCATGTCGGCAAGCATCTTCTCGCTCGGCATCACGCCCGCTTCCGTGTCCTTGTTCGCTCGGACCATGACCATCACTCGCATTGGATTCTCTCCTTGTCGCAAAGTCTCGGCTCGTTTTGGGTCGGCTCGGGCTGGGGAGCCGGCCGCTTTCGGGCGCCGCCTGGCTTGCGGCCGCTTCCCCAGCCCCTTCTATGAACGACGACGAGCGGGCGGGGCCGGAATCGACAGGCTTCCCGCCTTTTTCTCGGTCCCTCGCTTGGTGGGCGTGTCGGTCCCGCCCCGCAGGCATGAAACAGAGAAGGCTGCCGGATCGCGGGGCGGAAAGTCGAGACGGAATCGCCATCGAGCTGCCGCACGAACGCCCGCATGGGCGGCGCGAGCAGACCGCCCAAGCAGGCCGATCACGCGCCCGCGGGTTGACCGCGCCCCCTCCGCCCCCTAGAATCCGACCGCCCGAAAGAGAGGCGGGTAGCCACGGCCGCGGCCACTCTTCATCGGCAGGTGGGCGCCATCGACACGGCGCTCGAAGGCCCTCGTCAATCAGGAGGTTCGAGGTCATGAAGCTCGTACCGAAGGTCGAGACGCTCGCGGCCGTTGCCCTCTCGCTCCTCATCTCCACGGCGGCATCCTGGGCGAATGCTCCGGCGCCCGCCCCCGGCCTCGTGCCGGCATCGGACGCCGAGGCCGTTCCCGGCGAAGTGATCCTCCAGCTCGCGAACGACGCGTTCCTGTCCCCCTCGTTCGATCCGCTGCGGCTCGCGACCGGGCGCACCGGACTCGTCGAGGTGGATCGCGCCCTCGCCTTGCTCTCCGCCCGCGCGATCCAGCCGGTGTTCGATCTCTCGATCGATCCAAGCGCGAAGAGCGCCGCCGGGATGGACCGCATCTTCCTCGCCCGCTACGCGGACGCCCGATCGCCCGAGTCGGCGGCCGCGCTCCTCGCGGCTCTCGGCGAGATCGTCTTCGCCGAGCCGAACCGGGTCGCGCATGCGATGCTCGTTCCCAACGACACCTACTATCCCCAGCAGTGGGCGCACGACAATACCGGTCAGGCGCTCCGTTACGGGGGTGGGACGGTCGGGACTCCGGACTGCGACACCGACACGGATCAGGCTTGGGACCTGCAGACGGGAAGCGGCTCGTTCATCCTCGCGATCATCGACACGGGCGTCGACGCCGGACACCCGGAGTTCGCCGGCCGGGTGCTCGCCAACGGCTACGACTTCATCAACAACGACGCGAATCCCAACGACGACAACGGACACGGCACCTGCTGCGCCGGCATCGCGCTGGGAGCCGGCAACAACGCGCAGGGGATTGCCGGCGTCGCCTGGGGCGTGAAGCTGCTGCCCGTCAAGGTGCTCGACGCGAACGGAAGCGGCTCCTACACGGCGGTCGCCAACGGCGTCAACTGGGCGGCGGACCATGGGGCCAGGATTCTGTCGATGAGCCTGGGAGGCGGCGCATCGGCGACGCTGCAGACGGCGGTCAACTACGCCTACGGAAAGGGATGCGCGATCTTCGCCGCGGCGGGCAACTCGAACCGGTCCTCGCTCGACTATCCGGCCGCCTACTCCAACACGATCGCCGTGGGCGCCCTTTCTCCCTGCAACGAGAGGAAGAACCCTTCGAGCTGCGACGGGGAGACCTGGTGGGGATCGAACTATGGCACGGGCCTGGACTTCATGGCCCCCGGCGTGCGGATCCACACCTCCGACGTCCGCGGCTCCGGGGGATTCGTCTCCGGAGACTACATCTCCGACTTCAACGGGACCTCCTCCGCGACGCCGCATGCGGCCGGAATCGGCGCCCTCGTCTGGTCGCAGAATCCCGCGCTCACCAACGACGGTCTGCGGACCGTCCTGCGGAACACTTGCGATGACATCGGAGCCGGCGGCTACGACACGCAGACCGGATACGGTCGGCTGAACGCCTACGAGGCCGTGGGGAATGCGGGCGGAGGCGGCGGCGGCGGCGATCCGGTGACGATCTTCTCCGAGGGGTTCGAAGCGACCACCGTCCCCGGAGGCGTCTGGGATGCGGGCGACGGCAACGGATCGAGCGGGCTCGATTACTGGGGAGATCAGACAAAGAGCTCGGGCGCGCGGGTGCATTCGGGCACCGTGAGCGCCTACTGCGCGGACAACTCGAACGTGTCCGGGCAGAAGTACGACAACAACATGAACTCCCACATGACCCTCATCAACGGCATCGACGTGAGCGGCTACACGGACCTCAGGCTCTCCTTCTGGATCTGGTACGCGACGCGCAACAGCTCCGATTACCTGTCCTTCCAATACTGGAACGGAACAGGGTGGACGGAGCAGCAGCGCTGGTACAACAACTCGGGCTGGGTGAATCCGGCCTACACGCTGACCGGCTTCACGAATCTGCGATTCCGCTTCGTCTTCGTGAGCAACGCCTCCCAAACAAGGGAGGGCGCGTACGTCGACGACATCCTCCTGACCGGAGTTCCCTCGGGCGGCCTGCTTCCCGATCCGGGCCCCGCCGTTGTCATTGCGGCCGCGGGAGGGCGTGAGTCGATGAGCAGCGAGCGGCGCGTGGTGTTCCCCGGGGATGCTTCGGTCCTCCTGACGGCTTCTCCGAACCCGTTCCGTCCGAGGACGACGATCCGTCTCCAGCTACCGGAAGCGGCTGGAGCGCGACTCGCGATCTACGCGGTCGATGGCCGCCGTGTCGCCGTGCTCCACGACGGCGCCCTGCCCGCAGGCCCGCACGAGTTCGTGTGGAATGGTTCGGAGGACGTTGGGCGCCCGGTTCCGAGCGGGGTCTACTACGCTCGGCTGATGCTCGACGGCCGCCTCTCCGGCGAGACGCGCCTGCTCCTCTTGAAGTAGGCGATCGCGTCCGCCATCCCGAAAGGAACGAGTGGGATCCCCGGGGGGTTCGCCCCACGGGGATCCCTTTCACCGTCGCGCACTCTGCATCGTGCGATCTGCAATCTCTTGGTAGCCCCCGAAAGACAGGCCGCCCGCAACAGATTGGAAAGGCGGGTCCCCGCCGCATCGAACGACCAGGAACGGAACTGGCATCCATCGAAGAAGCGCTGCCCCAGAAGGGCAGGAGAGAGGATGGAGGCCATGATCAAGCTCAACAAGAACGCCTTTCGCTTCCTTGTCCTTCTCTCGATCGGGCTCGGTGCAAGCCTCGCAGGCTGTAGCGAGGAGTCCACCGCGCCGGTCGATACCGCCAGCCAGGGAATCGAAGGGACGCAGATGGGGAACCCGGCCCGCCTCTGGGTGACGGTGGAAGACGCGGAGAACTGGTACGTCGGCTCCTCCGACGATCCATGGATCACAGACAGCTGGATCGCGGAGGCGAACTCCTTCACCATCGTCGTCACCAACACGACCGACTATCCGATCACGGGAGTCAATCTCCTCGTCACGATGGCGGCAGAGTACGTCTGGCAGCCCGGCTGGTCCGTCCAGGTCGGTGACTACCTGACCGTCCCCGACGACTTTAGCGAAACGGACACAGGGCTCTTCGGCTTCGATGGTGGCAGCCACGGAGTCTACCCGCCCTCGGGGACCGGCATCTACTACGCGCATCCCATGTGCGCGGGCGAGGACTGCTCGCCGGAGCTCGGGCCTCACGAGCAGTGGAGGATCCCGATCTACGCCACGGCCGGCGGCCTCGAGGGCTTCCGGCTGCACTTCGACGCCGGCTCGGACGACATCTGGAGCCCGCCCTCGCACGACGTGACGGTGACCTTGCCGCCGGAGCCTCCGGAGACGATGGCCTGTTGCCTCCAGGATGGATCCTGCATCGTGACGACCTTGGAGGATTGCGAGAACCAGGACGGGATGCCCATGGGACAGGACTCTTGCGATAACCTGACGTGCGGCGAGTAGCTTTCCCCCTTCCTACAGAGCGTCGCTGCAAGCGGCCCCGCCTCGCCCGTGCGCGAGGCCGGGGCCGCTGCTCGTCCACCGGATCCTTGCTGCCGCCGCGTCGCTGCGGCCGGCGCTACTGGGGGGGCTGCGTCGGCGAGTTCGTGAACTTGAAGGGGATCGTGACGTCCGCTTCGACCGGCTTCCCGTCGAGCTTCGCCGGGTCGAACCGCCAGCGCTTCGCCGCATCGAGGGCCGCCCACTCGAGGGCGGGGTTTCCGCCCTCGAGCACCTTCGCGTCCTTTACGATGCCGCGCGTATCGACGCGCAGCTTCACGATGACCGTCCCCTCGATCCCCATGGCCGTCTCCGGATAGAAGGCGGGCGGGCGATAGACCGGGGAAGGCGGAGTGTCGTACTCCCGCTCGGGCTTCGTCGGCTTCACCTCGAGCTTGCCGGCCGGGATCCTCCATCCCGGGAGCATCTGATCGATCAGCGCCAGGCTCGCCTCCTCCGGGACCACCTCGCGCTGGAGATCCGCGTGGCCGAAAAGCGAGCGGATGGCGGTCGCTCCGACGGGGTCGCTCGTGCCGAAAGTCAGGAGCACCTTCTGGAGCGTGGGGGCCCACTGGCGGATCATCGGACCGGCGGCCGCGGTGTCCTGGCGGGCCGCTTCGGCAAGCGCCGAAAGGGCCGCCTCGGTCTTTCCCTGCAACAGCTTCATGTGCGCGTAGACCACCAGCGTTCGCGGATCGGCATGGATCATCTTCGCCTGCTCGACGAGCGACACGGCACGATCGGCCTTTCCGCTTCTCAGGACCAGCAGACCGAGGTCGCGGCGAAGGCGTGCCGCGTCGGGCCCGCCGCCGGTATCGTCGACCGCGTTCTCGAGGACGCTGCTCGCCTCCTGCAGCCGTCCCTGCCGGCCATAGAGCGAGGCCAGCTCCACCGCCGCCGCGCCGTAGGCGGGGGCCAGCTCGAGCGTCTTCTTCCATTCGGCCTCGGCCGTCGCATCGTCCCCGCGACGCGAGGCGAGCGAACCGAGGCTGTAATGGATCTCCGGATCTTTCGGCGTGAGCCGCAGCGCTTCCCGATAGTGCGTCTCGGCTTCGCCGTACCGGCCGAGCAGGGCGAGGACCATCCCCATATTGCTCCAGCCATCCGGGTTGGACGGCGACGCGTGCGTCATCCCTTCGAAGGCCGCCAGCGCCTTCTCGTAGGCGGGCGTCCCCTCGGCCTGGGCTCGCGCGAGCCACACGCGGCCGAGGCCGTAGTACGGGTCGAGGCGCATCGGAGAGATCTTGCTGGCGGTCTCGTACCAGAACGCCGCCGGTTCCCACTGCTCGCGCTCGGCGAAGGCGTCGGCGTAGGCGAGGCAGGCGACGGCGAAGTTCGGCTGCAGATCGAGCGCTTCGGACAGCAGGCGCACCGCCAGGCTGTCGCTCCCGATCGCGAGCGCCTGGTATCCCTGGCAGAAGAGGCCCACGTACGGGGGGACGGTCCGCGGATCGACCTCCGAGCAGATCTGCTGCCGATCCTGGATCGTGTCGGACTGCAGCAGCCTGCGGAAGAGCTGGTTGAGGTCGGTGCGCGACTCGGTCTGCGCTCGCGCGGCCGGAACGACGTCGGTGGAGAAGAGGGAGCAGGCGGCCACGATCATGGCCATACCAAGGGCGCCCAGACGGGCGAACCGAGGGCGCGGCCGCCGCCGGCGACGGGACGGGGGCAGCGGCGGCATGACGGACTTCGGGTGGCGGTCTCTACTCACGGTCATCTCCGGCGATCATAGTCCCGGCCCGCCTGCGTCTCCATGCACCGAATCATCGAACGGCGGACACCGCCCGGATGGAGTCGATGCGATCTCCTTGCGCCACGCGGTCGACGAGTTCCTGGCCGGAGACGACCTGGCCGAAGACCGTGTAACGGCCGTCGAGATGCGGCTGGGGGGAATGAGTGAGGAAGAACTGGCTTCCGCCCGTGTCCTTGCCCGACAGCGCCATTCCGAGACTGCCCGTGCCGTAGCGGCGGTCCTTGTGGATTTCGCATCGGATCCGATACCCGGGGCCGCCGAAGCCGTCGCCGCGCGGATCTCCGTCCTGCACGACGAAATCGGGCACCACGCGGTGCCAGGCGCTGCCGTCGAAGTACCCCGACTCGGCGAGGCGGACGAAGTTCCAGCAGGTGAGGGGCGCCTCGTGCGGGAAGAGGCGGATCTCGATCGTCCCGCCGCCCGTCCGGATCTCGATCGCATGCTCCTGCTCCGCCCAGGCTGCGATCCGCCCGTACTCGGCCGGCGATCGGCCCGTCTCGATCGGAGGCTCCGGCCCGACATCCTCTCCTGCCGCTCGGAGGATGCGGCGCGCCTCGCGGCGGACGATCTCGTCCTGAAACGCGGGGGCGGCATCGGGCGCGGCCGCGTCTCGCACGATCCGGAGCGCAGGAGCCGACGCGCTCGCGTAGGGCTCGAGCGCCGAGAGGATCGCGAGGGCCCGATCCTCGCCGGCCGGCGGCGTCCCTTCCCATGCGGCGGCGAGGAACGCGATCCATGCGTCCCGCGCGTCGGGCGGGAGGCTGTCGCCGAGGGCCGCGCGCGCCGCTTCGATCGCCACGGCCGGGATTACGGGATCGGGAGAGGCGAGCGCGCGATCGAGCGTCACGCGCATGGCCTCGAGTCGCCCGGCAGGCGGAGCGTCAGCCGGGATGCGGAGGGCGAGAAGCGCGGGGATCGCGTTCTTCGCGACGCGCGGATCGTCCTTCCAGAGGGAATCGACCAAGCCGGGAGCTGCTCGTCCCGCTGCCGCATCCCGGCGCGCCAGCAGATCGGCGGCGGCGGCCCGCAGGCGCCACGATCGGTCCGCTGCCAGCTTCCGGGCCAGCGCCGCAACGGAGGCCGGAGGAGCGCCGGCCTCCTCCAGCCTTCCCGCGATGGCCAGCGCGGCGACCTCCCGTTCCCGTTCGGACGGCGAGCCCTCGAGCACGCGCCGGAGCCGAGACAGCACCTCGTCCTCGCTTCCCGCCCTCTCGAGAGCTTCGATTGCCGTGATGCGCACGTTCGGGTTGGGATCTTCGAGCGCGGCGAGCGCTGCGGCGAAGAGGGACGCGGGCGACGCCGATGGCGCAGTCGCCGGCGATGGCGCGGGCGACTGCGATGGAGAGGGCGGCGGCGAGGCCATCGCGTCGAGCGAGCGCAACGCTTCCACGCGGACCCGCCAGTCCGGGTCGTCCCGCGCTTTTTCGAGCGCCCCGAGAGCGGCGAGCGCGAGCGTCGCCGCCCCGGGCGCGCGCGACAACCCGCGCGCGGCCGAGAGACGGATGAAAGGATCCGGATCGGAGATCCGGTCGCAAAGCGCGGCGATTGCGCCTGCCGTCGCGGTGCTGTCCAGCGCTGCCGCCCCGGGCACCGGCGTACGACCGGACGGCGGGGCGCCGAGCATCCGCATGAGCGCGTAGCAGGCGGCGGCGCGCTCCTCGGGATCTCCCGCGCGGCTGCTCTCGATCAGTGGCGCAACCGCGTCCGCGGCCCGCAGCTTCCAAACGGCGTAGGCGGCCGCCACGCGCACGGCTGGCGATCTGTCGCGCAACGCGGCGACACAGGACGGAGCCTCTCCAATCGCTTGGAGCTTCCCGAGCGCCTCGATCGCGAGTGCGCGCACCTCCTCGTCGCGCTCCGCCTGCGAAGAGAGAAGCAGTGCCAGCGGCGTCACAGCCGCGCTGTCTTCCATCTCGCCGAGCGCGAAGGCCGCCTCGCGCCTCACGCGCGGTTCGGTGTCCCGCAAGAGCGCAGCCAGCGGAGCGATCGCCCGAGGATCGCCGATCCGTCCGGCGGCGACCGCGGCGCGCTCGCGCACGGCGGGCTCGCTCGAGATCAGCAGTCGGACGAGGGCAGTCCCATACTCCCGACGGTCCTCGAGGCGGAGGATCTCCGCCTCGGTCGCTCGGGAAACGGCCGAGGCGCCTTGGCCCAGGGGGGCGACGGCAAGGCCGCCGGAAGAACGGGGGCTGGCGTTCGGACCTCCGCTGGCCGATCCGAATGCGAGGAGACAGGACGAGAAGAGGAGCGCGATCGTCTTCGCCGTCCCGGCGGCCGTCCACGCCCTGCGGCCGGTGCGGGCGCAGGAGGCGGAGCCGGCGCCGCGAGAGCCGGAGCCTGCGGAGGCGCCGAATCGGCCGGCGCCGTGGGGAACGCGCACCGGCATCCGTACGGGCGCGGGCAGCAGCGGTTCGCGGATCTGCGGCATCGATGGTATCGTGGGACGGCGCCGCGCGCGGCGCAAGGAGGAGACCCTGAAGACGATCCGCCTGCATTCGGGTTCCGCCCGCTCGCGGCTCGGCGCCGCGGCCGTTCTCGCCTCGTTCCTCTTTCCCGTCGGGCTGGCACTGCTCGGCCTGTGCCTCCCGAGTCGCGCGTCTCGCGCGGCGCCCGAGCAAGCCGCCGGGCAAGGGACGGAGCAGAAGCTCGGCATCATGGAGTTGCTCGCCACATGGAAGGACTCGACCGCAGCCTGGGCGACCCTGACGCGCGAAGAGCGCACGGACCGGATGGGCCGGCTTCTCACCGGCATCACCGTCAGTGACCTGATTCGATTCTGCGACATCGCGGCGGAGCAGGAGTCGGAGCGCAACGCCGTCTCGGGCCTCGTCCGCGCGAAGCTCCGCTTCGCCCCGTTCCCGGTTGCGGATCTGGCATCGCTGATCCGCAACCCGAACCTCCAGATGGGTTGCCATAAGGAGGCGATCGCCTACGTCTCCTCCAAGCGCGACAGTTTCCCTCCGGAGGACGGCCGGATCCTCGGCGACGCGATGCTGTCGCTCGCCGACCACTCGTCCTACCCGCCCGGCGTCCGGTCGCAGATCGAGATGGCGGCCGCTTACCTTTCTTCGGAGGACTCGATCCTCACCCGGATCCGCGCCTACGCGGGCAGCTCGAGTCCCGCGCTGCAGGCGCTCGCGACCGACATGATGGCGGAGTCTCGCGATCCTCGTGCGAACCGGTTGCTCCTCGATCAGCTCGCGAAATATCGCAAGGGAGACGTTCCCCCTCCAGGGCGGCTCCTGATCGCCGCGGGAATGAAGATGAAGGGGTCCGCATACGACGCCCTCCTCGCCATCTTCCGCGAGACGACCGACGCGGAGCTGCGCCGCGCCGCGCTGCAGGGCCTGGCGTATTCCGGAGACGCACGAGCGATTGGCCTCCTGCTCGAGGAATACGGGGACGACCAGACGGGGATTCGTGACTCCACGTCCAGCATCCCGGATCGCGCCGAGCTGGGCAGGTATCAGGATCTCTGGTATTGCACGCGGCTGCTCGAGCCGACCCTGATCCCGGCTCTCCTGGGTAGCGATAAGTCGTTGTCCCTACAGGCGCTCGAGCTGATCGACCGCGAGAGCCGGTTCGGCCTCGCTGCAGGCAACGAAGGAATGCTCACCGCGCTAAGGGATTTCGCCGCGAAGGCCGATCAAGATACCGCCCTCGTCCGCAGGGCGGTGGAAACGGCCGGACGATTCCAGCGTTGGGAGGCTGAGAAAGGCCGAGGTCGCTGATAAGTCAGCTTGTACCACGCGGGTATTCGGTGTTGACGCTTCCTAGGCGGGTCCTTATAATGGATTACGCCTAGAACTAGGTGGCAGGCTCGTCGCGCAAGCGGCGTGCTTGTCGCACGACTCACACATCATCTCGGGAAGCCGGTCCCCTGCTCATGAGAAGGATCCGGTTGTCTCGAGTCAGGAAGGGGCTTGAAATGCGCGTTGTTCTCGTGCTTCTCGCTGTTCTTCTGATCGCCGGCACCGCGGTCGCTCGCGACGTCGCGAAGAACGACCAGGTGATCGAGGGCGTCTACACGCCGCACAGCAACCAGATCGACTCGGAGAACCCGGGTTCGGCACTGGTCGTCTCGATCATCGCGGGCACGTTCACCGATCTCGGTCCGGCTTATGTCAGCGCCCTCACGGCTGCGGGTGAGGCCCCTGTGGACCTCATCTACGACCCGATGGGCAACTGGCCGTCGACGGCTGGCTACACCTCGCTCACGGTTGACTGCTCCGACCTGTGGTGGAGCGGTTACTTCCTCACCGGCGACGAGAACCAGATCGCTGCGTTCCTCGATGCCGGCAAGTGCGCGTGGGTGATCGGCCAGGACTACCTCTATCAGCGCGGCAGCTACACGGGCTTCCCGCAGACCTATCTCGGTGTCGCGGGCGCCTACGAAGATGCCAACTACAACGATGCGAGCTCGATGACCTATGACGGAACGGCCGGTGGTCCTCTCGAGGGCGTCTCCGGTTCGATGTTCCCGTGCATGGCCTCGAACCCCTGGTTCACGGATGAGATCTATCCGCTGTCTCAGGGTCTCGTGACGTGGAGCTCGGATCTGTACGGTCCGGCCGAGGGCGGATCGGTCCTCAACGCTGCCGCCTTCTCGACGGTCGAGTACGGCTGCGATGACGCGGCTGCTCTGACCGGTGTCATGCAGCACCTGCTCGCCCTGTGCGGCCCTGTCGCCACGCAGGAGAAGAGCTGGGGCAGCCTGAAGGGCCTCTACCGCTAATCGCGTAGTAGAAGCGAAAAGGGGTCGGCCTTCCTCGATGGAAGGCCGGCTTCTTTTTTTGCGCAACAGGCGAGCGCGCGCGCGCTCCGCTGTGGAATCGCGCTCTTCGATCCGCGACAATGACCCCCATGGAAGAAACGAACGGCCATCGCCGCGCTTCCGGATCCGGCCTTCCTTGGAATGCCGAGGACCTGCGGCATGCTCTCCTGCGCCGCGCGCACTTCGTGCGGGCGGGCGGAAGGAGCCGTCGATCCGGCAGGGGACTCGCGCACGCCGGGGTGTCGCGCCGGACGATTCGCCGCATCGGTGCGCGCGCGGCGGCCGCGCTACTGCGAAACGGCAACCGGGCGACGGCGGCCCGCGTCATGGCCGGCCTTTCGCAGGGCCGCTACCACGACGAGCAGGTGCTTGCGCTGGAGATCCTCGACAGGATCGCCGACCTCTGGCCCGACTGGGCGCTGGAGACGACCGCCGCGCAATCGCGGTCGCTGCGCCATCCCTGGGTGGCCGATCGCCTCGCCGAGATCCAGGGCCGCCTGATCTCGCGCAATCCGGCGTTTATGGGCAAGCACGCTCTGTGGGCGGTGAGTCCGAATCCGCTCCGGCGGCGGGCTGCGGCCCTCGCGCTGCTCCCTTCCCGGCGGGCCCGTGGATCGCGCGGGGTCACCGCCTCGCGAGCCCTCCCGATCCTCCGCTTGCTCCTGCAGGATCCCGAGCCGCATCCCTGGGTGCGACAGGGAGTCGGGCGCGTGCTCATCCACTTCGCGAGGCGAGCGCCGAAGACGATCGACCGCCTGCTTCGCGACTACGGCGGAGCAACGCCGACCGGCCTCGATCCACGCCATCTCGAGCGCGCCCGCCAGGTCCTCGAGAGCCTTCCGTCCGCCTCCTGAGCGGAGACAGTTGAATGGCGGGAGGAGCCCGCCGGCTCCCCCCGCCACTCGCCCGAGAACGCGATCCGAGGATCAGGCGTTCACGTGAACGCCGACCGCTCGAAGCTCGAAGCTCGAAGCTCTCCCGAGCATCGTCACCGGGTCAGGATCAGCTTTCCTGCCGGCGTCTCCATGCCATTCGCATGCAGGCGATAGAAGTAGACGCCGGAGGCGACGGGGTTCCCCGAGCTGTTCCGGCCGTCCCAGTAGAGCGTGTGCTTTCCAGCGTCCTGCGCCGGAGCGGCCAGCTCGCGGACGAGCGAGCCGTCGAGGTCGTAGATCCCGATCCGAACCGGTCCGGAGGACGGGAGCTGGTAGCTCAAGGTCGTCCCCGCGTGGACCGGGTTCGGGAAGGCCTGGACTCCAAAGGACTGCGCCGCATCGATCGGATCGCCGACATCCATCGGAGTCACGCCGAACCACCCGAGGATCCGCTCCACGAGCAGCCGCCGATTCGCCTGGGTGCTGATCGCCTCGTAGCCGAAGCCGAGATAGACGACGCGATAGACACCCGTGTCGACCTTCAGAGCGGCCTTCGCCGGAGCATAGCCGTCGTAGCTGAAGATCGACGTCGCGTAGGCGTCGAACGGGTTGATCGCGTCCGGATACTCCTGGTTGTTCGCTCCATCGCCGCCCTGGATCACCAGCGTCATGCCGTCGGAGATCGGATCGCCGGCGACGCCGGTCAGGTTGTAGCGATTCGTGTCGTCCGCGTAGTAACCGGCGTGCAGGTAATTGTGGTACCAGAGCAGCGACTGGCCGCCGTTGTCGTTCATCTCCCAGCCGAGATCCTGCCCGTTGATGAAGAGCTTGCCGCCGCCATCCAGGAAGGCCGAGAGCGCCGCGCGATCGGTGTCGGTCAGGGTCGGGTAGGACAGGCCGATCTCCCAGAAGACGACCGGGAAGTTCTGCAGCTGCGCGCCGCTCAACGCGGCGAAGTTGCGGTTCCACACCCCGAACGTCGCCCCGTAGTTGGCCAGGGCGTCCACGTAGTAGTCCTCGTAGCTTTCGGCGCCGTCGTCGTCGACGACGAGCACCTGCACGTCATCGGTCACGTAGGAGTAGCCGATCCGGCGCTCGACTCCGGGAAGGTTCGGCGACGTGAGGACGATGGCCGGCGAAGCGTATCCCGGCCTCGTCGGCTGCACCTTCACATGGAAGACACGGCTTTCCCCCGACGCGAGGTTCAGATCCACGTAGTCGGTGTAGTCGACGTTGCCGTCCGAGAAGGAGACGTTCCAGCCCTGCGGGAGCGTGCCCGGATCGAGTGCGACCCGGATGACGTCCGAGGAGGTCCCCATGTTGAACACGGCGAAGTCCTGGTACTCGAACGTGCCGTTGGACGGCCCGATCGTCGCACGATCTCCCTTCGCCCAGTACCGGAGCGAGTACGCCGGCTTCGGGCGCGTGGACTCCGACTGGATGATGTACTTCGCGTGCGTGTCGTCCTGCACCCAGACGACCATCCAGAGCTGCGGGGTCTCCCAGGTGGGATCGATCGTGAAGTTGTGGGTGACGGGCTGGACCTGGCCTGTCTGCGAGACGCTGAGGGCGACGTCGGGCATCACGTCCCGCGTCACGTCTTCCCATGTGTCCTCGCCGCCGTACCCGCAGCACCAGTAGACGTCGTTTTCGAGCAGTGCGCCGCGGATCTTCATCCCGGAGATGTCGGCGATGTTGTCGGCGACTTCCACGTGGAAGCTGATGGAGCCGGCGGGACCGACGAGATCGGCGCTGTCGATCGTGATCTTCAAGGGCGACGGAACGCCGAGCTCTCCGGAGACGAGCGGGTCGTAAGCGGAGCCGGTGGCGACCACCGCGCCTCCGCCGACGACGCGCTGGCTGCCGTCGAACATGACCGTCGGGTATCCGGTGACCTGGTAGTAGTTGATGCGAGCGTCCGTCTCCGAGGAGCCGAGCGAGCCGGACGTCGAGAAGTACCGGATCGCCGCGAATTCGTTCGCGTCGTACCGGGACTTCATGATCTCGAGTCCCTGATACGCCGCCGGGCAGTACTGGCACCACGTGGCCGTCGCGTCCTCGGCGAGGACCGCCTTCGGAACCTGCGCGGAAGCGAGGGTGGAGAAGAGCGTGAGGCACACGATCAGCCCGAAGAAGAATCTCATGGAATCCCCCCCAGTCAGTGGCTGCATGGATGTCGTCCGCACCTGCGACCTAGGGCGGGAGTGTTGGAAGCATCGCGATGATATTCCTCGCGCGTGGGATTCGGAAGCGGGGGAGTGGAGCAGGCGAGGCGGCGAACCGGGCTGAACCGGGGCGAACGGTCGCGAGCAGGGGCGCGCAGGAGAGACAGGGACGAACGAGAGGCTGGCCTGGCGGCCAGCGAGGGGGAGACAGCGGCCGGCGGGGCGGGGCCGCCTCGCTGGCGGCCCCGGGCCGACGGGCGGTGGGAGAGCGGGAGCCCCCTTGGCCTCACCCCCATCCTGCCGGCGCGACGGTCAGGTCAGCGGCTTCGGGCTTTCTCGATCCCCGCCTGCAGCTTCGCCAGCCGGGTCTCGCGGTCTCGGACGAATCGCTCGATCCCGCGAAGAAGCCACTCCGGCGAGAGATGGGCCTCCTCCAGCACCTCGTCCACCGTCCCTCCCGTGCGCCACCGGTCGTCGAAGTCGGAGGTCATCGCGTATTCCGCGCTCCCCTTGTGGAGCATCCAGTCGTACATCAGCCTCCGGCTTCGATTGGAGATGAAGGTGCAGTCCCAGAGGTCCTCTTCGGGAAGGATGCGATCCCGGTATTCCTGACTCTGCCAGGCGAAGAGCTGGGGACTGATCGCGGCGACGAGCTTGACGTTCAATCCCTCGCGATCGAGCTGGGGCAGGATCTGCAGGACGTTGTGCGTGGTCATCGTCCCCTGGACGAGGATGCATCCCATCGGCTTCTTGCCCGGCGCATAGTCCCGCAGGAGATAGGCCCCGCGAGCGGCTTCGAAGTGGTGGGCGATTCCGAGCGCCTGGCGGTCCGGAATGGGGATGGCGGGGCGCGTCAGGTGCAGGGCGAGGATCGGCGCCCGCGAGGCGAGCCCGGCGGCGATCACGACCGGCACCTCGTTGTGCTCCCAGGGATGCAGATCGCAGACGTGGCCGTCGGGGAAGAGCTGCGTCACGCCGGGGGCGAAGATTCCGAAGTGCGTCCGGCTGTCGTCGGCCGTCTCCGGTCCGGAGTGCCCGGCTACCCACAGGACCTTCCCGACGCGGAGCGGGCAGTCCTGCGCGAGCTGGCTGAAGAGCCGCATCGGCCCGTACTTCAGGTACGAGAAGCTGCCGTAGGTCGAGCAGGCTGCGTAGAATCCCTCGAACTCCTCGTACGGCTTCTCGCTCATGTTCACCGAGGCGATGCCGACCGTCATCCCTGCGTTGGTGAACTCCGTGATCTGCTGAGGGAGCAGGCACCCTTCGGGATTGTCGCGGCACCCGTACTTGCCGAAGCCGGGCTCGCCCTCCCACCCTTCGCCGAAGCCCGCGACGTTCGTCGAGCCGGCGAGGTCGGCCGACATGGCCAGGAACAGGGGCCGGCCGTATTTGCGGTGCGAATGGGAGTTCACCCACGCCCCCCACTTGCCGAGCGCTGCGCGGTTCGGTTGCTTCTCGCCGGGCGTGGCCCACAGCGAGGCCGGATAGGAGCGGTAGTCGGTCACGATCGGATCCCGGACGGGCGAATGCCGGCCGTCGAGCCGGAAGCCCTCGATCCGTTGGGGGACCGAGTCCCCGATACGGACGAGGGTGTCGGCGAGGTAGTCGACCAGCTCCTGGTCGCGATGGAGGACCTCGATCACCTTGCGGAGGTTGACCTCCGCCTGGCGGCGAAACTCCTCCGGGTCCTTCGGCGCGGGCAGGCCGAACCCCTCGAAGTCGACTCCGTACTTCTCGGCGAACCCGCGGCGGATCTCCCAGTACAGCTCGTGATTCGGCGGGTGAGGAGTCCCATGGCTCTTGTAGTCGTACTTGAGGTAGCCGCGTCCCTTCCTCGTCTTCACCCACACCATCGTCGGGATGTTCGGATCGCCTCCGCCCACCGCTTCCCGCAGAACCGGATGGACGTGAGCGAAGTCGCTCCCGTGATCCGTCCCGAGGACGCGCCAGCCGTAGGGAGCGAACCAGGCTTCCGGATCGCCGTGGATCACGCTCGAGACCGGATGGTCGTCGATTCCGAAGTCGTTCCAGTCGACCACGTACAGCAGGTTTCCAAGACCGAGGCCCCAGGCGGTGTTCTTCGTCTCGTGAGACGCGCCCGCGGTCAGCCCTCCCTCTCCCTCGAAGGCGAAGACGCGGACTTCGGGGGCCCCGGCGAGCTTCAACGCCGTCGCTTCTCCTGCGGCCGCCGGACTGCCGTGCCCGGACGGACCGGTGTTGAACTTGAAGAAGAGCGTCTTGCCTTCCATCTCGGCGTGTCCCGGCAGGCCGCCGCGGCGGCGGAAGCGGAGCAGCTCCTCCCAGTACAGGGCGCGGTGCTCCTCGTCCGCGATCGCGTAGCGGTCGTCACCCGTCTGGCGGTGCTTCACGCGCAGGGCCTCGTTGAGAACCGGCAGGGTCGCGTAGACGAGCGGCGCGGTGTGGCCGGCGACGAGAACGAACCGGTCGGCGAAGCGCTTCTCCGGACGGCGGGCGTCCCAGCGCATCACGTCGCCGAGGAGCGTGGCGAGAAGCGCATGCACCTTCGAGCGCGATCCCCCTGGATGGCCGCTCTGGCGGAAGTTCAGCATCATGTCGATGCACTCGTCCACCAGGTCGGCGACCTTGTTCCACCGGTCGTAGGGGTACCGCGCGGCCTGGGACTTCGGTTCGCTCGGGCTCATCGGGAACGGCTCCTTTGGGTCTTCGGGCCTCGGGACGGCGGACGGCCGCCGGTCGTCCCGAGGGTGGCGGCGATGGGCGGGACGAAACAGGGCATTCTGCCATGGGAGGCGGGGTGGATCAAGGATGCCCCCCTGCCGTTCACCTCACCCGGGCGGCCGGCGACGCGCTTCGCCGCAACGCAGCAGCCCGCTTCCGGGAGGCGGGGCGGCTCTGCTATCCTCTGCCACAGGCGCGGCCTCCAGGACCGGCCAGGGAGCGGCATCGACGCATGGTGTTATCGGAACGGGCCCTCGTCCTGAATCGACATTGGAGCGCGATCGGAACCACAACGGTTCGCTCCGCCCTCTGCTTGCTCTACCGTGAAGCCGCGCGCGCCGTGCTCCCCGTCGATTGCAGCGTTCACGATTTCGAGTCGTGGGCCGCGCTCGGGCCGGCCGATGGCGAACCGTTCATCACGACGGTCCAGTACCGGCTGCGGGTCCCCGAAGTGCTCCTGCTGAGCCACTACGACGCGATCCCGCGCCGCCGGGTGACCTTCTCGCGCAAGAACATCTACCGGCGCGACCGCTACACGTGCCAGTACTGCGGATCGAAGCCGGGGATCGAAGAGCTGACGGTCGACCACATCGTCCCGCGCTCGAAAGGGGGACGCACGACCTGGACGAACTGCGCCCTGTCGTGCGTGAAGTGCAACAGGCGAAAATCCAACCGGACGCTCGCCGAAGCGGGCGTCCGGCTGATCCGCGAGCCTCGAGAGCCCGCCTGGTCCCCGTGCCTCACCGTCCCCAACGGTCAGCGAAGACCTGCGTGGGATCCGTTCATCCCCGAGCCGATGCTCCTGCTCGAGATCTGACCTTCCTGCCCGACCTTGCGTTCGTCCTTGCGCCTTCGTTCGTCCTTGCTCGTTAGAAGAGCGCGCGAATCGTCGCCGGCCATTCGAAGAACAGGAAGTTCACCCGCCCGTAGAGAAGGCTGATGCGGCTCATCACCGTGTAGCCGAAGCTCGCGCCGAAGCCGACCATGAGGATCCAGATTCCGGCCTTCGACATTCCTCCGAGCACCCCTTCGTGACGCGCCGAGAAGAAGAAGTAGGCGAGCCCGCAAACGACGCCGAGCAGGATGATCAGCTGGAACGCCACCTGCGACGCGGACAGCGACTGTCCCGGGAGGAACATCGCCATCGTCGGATAGATCTGCTGGATCACCGAGGTCTGCAGGACGAGCGGGATCGCCGCGCCGGAGCCGACGCCGAGGATGTACGCCATCGGAATCCGCGAGATCCATGCGTACTTCGGGACGAAGCGGGTGAAGAGCAGGATCCCGAGGAACGACGGCACGATGACCAGCGGATCGAGAAGCGTCGTCGACGTGCCGTTCAGGACGCGCCCGACCGGCTCGATCAGCTTCGGGACGAGCGAGGTGCGGTAGAGGATCACGACCCAGTAGCCGGCCGAGACGCCGACGACGAGATGCTCGGCGAACTTGTAGAACGGATTGTCCCTCCAGAGGAAGGAGAAGATCGCGAGCGTCAGGATCACCGCTACCGTCTGGACGATCATCGTCTCCATCGCGTCTATCCTCTCCTCCGCCGGCGCTCGATGATGAAGCTCACGTTGCCGACCACGATCAGGCCGACGATCACGAGGTGCGCGACCGATTGCACGAACATTCCCCGGACGGCCGTTCCCGGCTTGTCGATCAGCTCTTCGTACTCGGCCGCTCCGCGAAGCCCGCCGATCAGGCCGAAGAGCTGGCCGGACTGCAGGTAGTTGTAGTAGTTCGGGGCCATGACCGCGGAGGAGCCGACGGCGAGCGGGAACTTGTACCGTCCCTGCCCGTAGGTGATCCAGTAGTCGATTCCGCTCGTGGCATTGATCGTCAGCACGAGCGCGACGTTCTGGTAGTTCTTGACCCCCTTCATCATCGGAAGGGTGTCGAGCGGGTGATCGTAGTAGTCGGTGGGGAACGGATTCCGGAAGTCCTCTCCCATCGCCATGATCACGACCCCGGGGTAGGGCTTGTAGCCGAGGTAGACGTAGTCGACCCCGTAGGTCTTTCCGTACTCCCGTGCCACCCGCGTCAGCTCGCTCTCGACGAGGGAGACCCCGTTCGACATCAGGCACGTCATCAGAACGCGAAGGTCACGGGAGAAACATTGCCGCAGCACCGCGATCGTCAAGGGAGAGAGCTCGGCGCTCATCGACGGATCGTATTCCGCCGGGATCATGACGATCGAGCCGCGAGGGAGCGCCTCGATCCGGTCGTACACCACCCGAACCTCGGGAGTGATGCGAATCGACTTCGGCGCCGGAATGAAGAGCGGCACGAGGACGGCGAGGAAGATGATGCCGTAGATAAGCCGCCGGTCGACGTGCGTGATGTCGAACTTCGCCATCGGCTCCCCTCCCTAACGAAGATGCGGCGCTTCGATGCCGAGCACGACCTTCAGCGCCGTCGCGCTGCCGCCGAGCCCGAGGCCGATCGCGATCGCCCGTTTCGCGGCCATGTTCGGGACGTTGAGCAGCCAGTCGGAAGCCTTCGCGATCCCCGGGATCATCGCCTCCCCGGCCGGGACACGGCCGATCATCACGATGACGGCGCTCACGAGCAGGATCGTCGCGATGACAGTGCGCGCCCGAAACGCCCGGTAGGCGGCCGAGGCGATGTAGAAGGCGAGCAGCGCGAACATCGTCGACGTGACGGGATTGAGAATGCCGTTGTATCCCTGCAGGAACAGCGAGCCTTCCCCCGTTCCTCCGAGAAAGCCGGCGAGGATCATGAACACGAGGCCGGCCAGGAGCACGCTGCTGTTGAACGATCCCCCCTCCTTGCGCTGGATCTTCGACAGGTGCTGCTTCGACAAGCTCGCGATTCCGAGAATGATCGAGAAGATGCCGATGATGATCAGCCAGTCGAGCGCCGTTTCGAAGAACTTCTCCGAGAACTTGTGGGGGCTGAAGTACTGGATCGCCAGGAACAGCCCGGTGATTGCGGTGATCAGCTTCGGCAGCCCGCGTCGCATCGTCGGTGAGCCCTTCCTTCCCTCTCGTGTTCCTTGCGCGCGCCTCGAACTACTGAACCTGGAAGAACCGGACGAACCAGCTCTGCCCGAAGGCGGCGAGAATCGCTCCGGCCACGATCAGAAACGCGGCCAGGGCCTTTCCCCAGTCCTGCGCTTTCAAGGTTCCGAGCAGCGGCGGCTCCTGAGAGAGGTAGGCGCTGGAGGCGTAGAGCTCCTCTCCGATCAGGGTGTAGTCGCACGCCGCGACGAAGAACGGGATCTGGGTCATCTCGTCGGTTCCCGCGATCTGGATGGAGCCGGCAATGTTCCCGGTCTCTGCGAGAACCAGGCTCTCCGCGTAGAACTTGCCGATGTAGAAGTTCGTGGCGGGCCGGTCGCGGAGCATGATGCCGTTGACGGCGGCCGTGAAGGGGAACTGGTCCTGCGTCACGAAGAAGATGTCGTCCTGGCGGTAGAGCTCCGGCCGGCCGGCGTCGAGGTACGACGACTTCACGATCTCCTGCGAGATCGTCATCACGATCGGGTCGTAGCAGGGGACGATCACCTGGGTCTGGTACTCGGCCGTGCGCCGGGCGACGCGCCCGAGCAGCGTGAAGGCGGCAAGGGTGGCGACGTCGCCTGCCGTCCCGAGGCCCGAGACGAAGAGGATCGGCTTGCCCATCTCCGTTGCGCGCCCGATCGCCTCGTCCACCGCGGCCAGGCCGGGGATGGGCCGAATGTAGAACGGCCGCCCGCGGCGCGCTTGCCCGATCAGGAACACGACCGCCACGCAGAAGGCGAAGGTGAGAAGCAGCGTGGGGAGCTTGCGGGCGTCGAACCACTGCCCATGGGACGTCGCCGGCCCCACGGCCGGCGTGGTCTCCCAAGGGCCGGAGCCACTGCCGACCGACACGATCCGGTAGTAGTAGCCCGTCTCGTCCTTCACGGAGTTGTCGGTGTAGCTGGTCGTCCCCGCCGGAATCTGCCCCACCGTCTCGAACGGTCCCTCGGGAGAGGTCGACCTCTGGATCTCGTACAGCGTGACCGCGCTCGCCTCGTCGGGGCTTGCCTGCCAGGTGAGGTCGATGCTCTCGCCTCGGTCGTTGGGCGTGTCGATCGCGCGCAGGTCCGCGGGAGCGCGCGGCGTCGCGGCGGGAGCCGTGGGGGTGGAGGAGGCCGGGGGCATGGCGGGCGCCGGCTCGCCGCTCGTCCCGGAGACCGTTTGCGCGACGGCGGGGCGAGCCGCGGGGGCGGCGAAAAGAAGGACGATCGAGAGGAGAATCCCGGGGAGAAGGATGCAATCGCGACCGAGCCGCGCTCCGCGAGGATGCGGGTCTGCCCAGAGCCGGTCCTGTCCCATGCGCCTCCCCCCACCGCGACTCGGCCCCGTTCGCCCCCACCCCAAGCGATCCGGTAACGCCGCGAATCGCGCGGATCGTATCGGGTGGAGCGCCGGATCGTCAACGAACCGTGACGGACCGGCGTGTGACACAAGGCCGGCGGTCTCGCGGAGAGCGGCGATGGACAGGCGGCCGGGAGCGGCGTAAGAACGACGCCATGGACACCGCCCCCAACGTCCTGCTCCATGCCGAGTTCCTGCAAGCCTGCGAGTCGGTCGAGCGGGGAAGCCTGGCGCTGCTCTACGTCGATCCTCCTTTCGGGACGGGACGCGCCCAGCGCTTTCGATTCGGTCTCGGTCGCGTGGAGAGCCCGCTGCAGGACGGCTCGAATCGCGGCAAGTGGTTGGAGTGCTGGATCCCGAGGCTCGAGCGTGGGATCGAGGCGCTTCGTCCCGGCGGGATCCTGGTGGTCCATCTCGATCCTCGCCTCGCGCCGTTCGTGCGGGTGTCACTCGAGGAACGCCTCGGCCCGGCCGCATTCCTCAACGAGATCGTGTGGCATTACCGGAGCGGCGGCGTGGCGCGGGACCGCTTCGCCTGGAAGCACGACACGCTCCTGGTCTGGCGCAACGGCCCAGCGCACACCTTCCACGCCTTCCGGGAGAAGCGCTACCTGGCGCACCGCGCGAACCGTCGAGGGGTCGAGGAGCATCGCGATCGTCGGGGCTGGTACCGCTACGCGTGGGCCGACGACGTGTGGGAGATCCCGTTCCTTCCCGCCGACTCGAGCGAGCGGCTCGGCTATCCCATGCAGAAGCCGGAAGCCCTGGCCGTCCGTTTGATCGAAGCGTTCACGGACGAGGGGGACCGAGTCGCGGATTGGACCTGCGGGAGCGGGACGCTGGCCGCCGCCGCGCACAGGAGTCGGCGCGCCTGGACGGTCGCCGATCTCGATCCTCGCGCGGTCGTCTGTACGGCGGGGCGGCTCGTCCGCATCCTGTCGCCCGCTCTCGCGACGCGCTGGCGCGCCGCTTCGGTCGCGGAGCGGAAGGCGGATCTTTCCCGCCGCCTGGCTCGCTATCGGCTCCATCCGGATGGCTGGGGCCTCGCCGAGGAAGAGCGCCAGGCCTGGCAGGATGCGGCCCCGCCTGCAGGATTCGTCATCGAGAGCGGGGGGATCGAGAAGCGGATCGACGGGATGCGCTCAGACCCGGCCGGTACGATGCCTGGACCGGCCGCCGGTGCGACGCCTCGAGCGGCGGACGGAACGTGGACGGGCGAGGAAACCCTGGCTCCGGATCCCCGCGAATAGGGGCGCTCGCGTGCCGGGCAAGGCCGCCACGAACTGGAGGCGGCCGCCCAGGCAGGCGCCCCGAAAGATCGCGCCCCGAATGGCCGAACCATTCGGGGCGCCAAAGAGATGCCCGCACCACCTTTGGCCGCAAAAGGTGACACGGGCAAGGGTGGGGACTTGCCCCACCTTCTCGTCTCCGGGTTGTTCCGGCTTGCCGGGTCCCGAAACCGTTGGGCCGATCACGACCCTCAATGTCACTATGCGACAGGGTGCGGGAAGGGTCAAGAAGTTTTTATTTCGTAATCTTGATTACTTCATGATAGCCGGACGAACGCTCGGCGGATTTGGACGAGAAGGACCGGAGTTGGCGCGGAGTGAAGGGCGCGCAAGCGGCGAGACGACAACAAGCTCCGGTGCTGCTACGATCGGTCGGGTCGCTGCGATCGAGGCCGCCCGCCGGTCTCCGGCGTTGAAACGGCGCGGCTGCCGGGGCCGTAGCAGCCCCGTCGAGCGAACCCGAGAACCGAAGTCGTAGAGGAGGTCGAGATCGTGATCGTGCCGCCCGATCGACGCGTCGACGAAGACGCGCAGCAGGGGGCGCTCCCGCCCGAGAGGACGGCGAGCCGGCCTCGCGGGGAAGAGCTGCGCCGCGCCTATTCCGACCGCGCGCTCGCGCAGATTCCGCGGCTGCTCTCCCTGCAGGATCGAAACGAGTTCTCCCGCACTTACGGCTGCTTCCATCGGGAATACTGGCTTTGCCGGACCGTCGACTTCCCCTCCTCGATCGCGCAGTTCGGCGTCCATTCCCTCGCGCTCGCCTACGCCACGCCGTTCCCGGACAATCCGTATCTCGGCAATCCCAAGATCCTGCTGTGGACCCTCGCAGCCATGGAGTACTGGACGAAGATCCAGAGGCCGGATGGATCGTTCGACGAGTTCTATCCCAACGAGCGCGGGTGGGCGGGCCCGACCGGATTCCTCGTCTATGCGATGGCCGATTCGTATCGTCGCATCGAGCCCAACGTCCCGAAGGAGCTGCGGGAACGGTTCCTCTCCTGCGTCGCGCGCGCCGCGCGATTCCTCGCGAAGTACGACGAGCCCGGAGTTCTCGCCAATCACCATGCGATGGCCGTCCTGCCGATCTACGAAGCCTACGATCTGCTTCGCGACCCGAAGCTGCTCGAAGGCTTCCACGTCCGGCTCGACGACTTCCTGCGCTACTGCAATCCCGAAGGCTGGTGCCTGGAGTACGACGGCGCCGATCTCGGCTATCTCTCGGCGACCGTGTCGTTCCTCGGAAAGCTGCGCAAGCGCTACACCGATGAGCGGATCGAAGAGGTCTGCGCCAAGGCGATCGAGTACCTCTCCTACTTCGTCTATCCGGGGGAGAGCCTCGGCGGATCGATGGGGAGCCGCCAGACCCTCCACTTCTATCCCCACGGATTCGAGCTGTTCGCGCCGGAGAATCCGGTTGCCGCGGCTGTGGCCGAGACGATGCTCGAGGCGCTGTGGTCGGCGCGGCTCGTTCCTCCCGAAATCCAGGAGGATCGCTACTTCCTCTACAGGATTCCGGAGCTGCTTCTGTCGTGGATCGACTGGAAGCCGCGAGCAGGCAGCTTGCCGGTTCTCCCGGCGCGCGGTGCGCCGTTCCGGAAGTACTGGCCCGGTTCCCGCATGGAGGCGCGACGCACGGCGAGCGCCTACGTCACCACGAACCTCGCGAAGGGCGGGACGATCCGCGTCTATCAGCCCGCGACCGAGACGTCGATCCTGAGCGATTGCGGCATCCTCGCGCGAATGGCGAACGGGAAGGTCCTCACCTCGCAGTGGATCGATCCGAAGCATCAGGCCATCGCGGAGAGCGACCAGCTCGAAGTCGAAGGGGAGATGCACTACGTCGTCTCGAAGCTGTTCACGCCGCTCACGATGATCGGCTTCCGCATGTTCATGCTCGTCGCCGGCGCCCACACCGGGACCGCCTACCGGATCAAGGGATGGATCCGAAAGCTCCTGATGACGAAGAGCGGGAGCGCTCCGGTCCATTTCCGGCGGACGATCCGCTTCGAGGGGGAGCGGATGACCGTGACCGACCGGATCGAGCGCCGCGGCGGGCCCGCCTTCCGCGAAGTAAAGATCGGAGACGACTGGTCGGTTCGCTACGTGCCGCAGTCCCGCTATTTCCAGCGCTACGAGCTGCGCGCCCGGGGCAGCTACCTCGCGGCGAGCGACGTCGAGCGCCTGAATCGGACGGGATCGATCGAGGTCCGCAGGACGTTCGATCTGACGACGGGACGGCAATCGCTCGAGAGCGGGGGAGACGCGTGAGCGGATCGCCGGGCGCGACGCGAGACGGTGCGGCGCCTGCGACGCGGCCGCCGGCGGCCGCGCCATCCAGCGTCCCCGAGACTCCGCCGCCGCCCGGAATTCGCTCGAGCCTTCGCGACGTCGTGCGGATGGCCGTCCTCGTCCTGGTCACTCTGCTCGTCTTCTACCTGCTCTTCCGCAACGTCTCGTTCTCGCGCGTCTTCGAGCTGCTCGGCTCGGCGCGCCTCGCTCCGTTGATCGCCGGACTGCTGCTGACCGCCACCTTCCCCGTCTTCTCCGCCTGGCGCTGGCAGAGGATGATGGACGCCCTCGGCCATCCGATCCCCGGCCGCCAGGCGTTCTCGCTGATCATGGCCTGCAACACGCTCGCCGTCTTCACTCCCTCCAAAGGGAGCGATCTCGCGAAGGCGTACTTCCTGCGAGGCCGCGCGCCGGTCAGCACGGTTCTCGGTTCGGTGCTGGCCGAGAGGCTCCTCGACGTCCTGACTCTCCTCGCCTTCTGCCTCGCGGGCTCCTGGATGCGCGGATGGAACACGCTGGCGCTCGCCTCCGGGGGCCTCTTCGTCCTCGGTCTGGCCGGGACCGTCGCGCTTCTGACGATCCGCCTGCCGGTCCCACGCAAGCTGCGGCCGAAGGTGGACCGGCTCCTGCAAGCGCTCCGCCTCCTGCTCGGGCGGCCCGCCCTGCTCGCGCCGGTGCTGCTGTTGACGCTCGCGAACTGGCTCGCGAGCGTCGTGCAGACCTGGCTCTTCTACGTGAGCCTCCGCGGCCCCACGCCGTTCGGTCCGGTGCTGGCCGCCCTGCCCGCCGCCATCTTCGTCGGCCTGCTTCCCGTGACGCTCGCGGGAATGGGGACGCGGGATGCGGCGCTCATCCGCCTCATGGCCCCCGTTTCCGCCTCCGCCGTCTCGCTCGGCGTCGGCATCCTCTATTCCCTCGGCGGCTACTGGCTTCCCGGGATCTTGGGGCTCCCGTTCCTCCGGACGGCACTCGCCCAGCGCGCGGAAGGGCGCTGAGCACCTCCTCGCCCGCAACTCCTCCTGTAGACAATCCCCGCCCCGGCAGTACACTCCCCCGTTTGCCCGGCAACGCCGGCGCCTCGATTGACTGGCGCGGCCGGAAAGATGAATTCAGGAAAGATCGATGCGTAGTTCGATCGGAGGTTGCCATGGCGGCTCTCAATCATCCCCCCGGAACGTTCTGCTGGTTCGAGTGCGGATCGACCGATGCCTCGAAGTCAAAGCCGTTCTACGAGCACCTCTTCGGCTGGCAGGCGGACGACATGCCGATGCCCGAGGGAGGCGGAAGCTACACCATCCTGAAATCGGCCGGCGAGAGCGTCGCGGGGCTCTATCAGCTCTCCGGCCCGCAGTACGAAGGGGTCCCTTCGCACTGGATGACCTATGTCTCCGTCGAGAACATCGACGAGACGACGCGGCGGGCGGCGGAGTTGGGAGCGAAGATCCTCGCCGAGCCGATGGAAGTTCCCGAGGTCGGGCGTATCTCCGTCCTGCGCGATCCGACCGGCGCCGTGATCTCGCTCGCGCACTTCGACAAGCATCCCGGCACGTCGAAGAACGGGCCGTTCGGCTGGAGCGAGCTGGCCACACGGGACACGGCGCAGGCGGGACAGTTCTACACGAAGCTCCTCGGCTGGGGGTTGAAGGAGGATCCGGAGCACCGGTACACGGAGTTCCAGGTGAGCGGACGATCGGTGGGCGGGATGATGGCGATGTCGCCGCAGCAGGCGGACGTGCCACCCCACTGGCTGCCCTACGTCATGGTGGGCGATGCCGACTCGATCGCGCGGAAGGTCCGGGAACTGGGCGGCAAGGTGTACGTCGAGCCGACCGACATTCCCGATGTGGGGCGCTTCTGCGTTTTCGCCGATCCCGCCGGCGCCGTCCTGGCCGTCATCCAGATGCGCGGGCGGTAGCGGAAGGGGGAAGCTCTCACCAGAAGCGCTCACCGAGGAAACAGCGGCAGTAGCGGGGGAGCGGGGCAAGACCCGGGATCGGTTCCGCCCCGCTCCCCCGTCTCCGCCCCGTCTGCACCCACGTCTCCACCCCCGCCCCGCGTCCACTCCGCTTCCTGCCCGACTTTCGTCCTCCCTCAAATACTTGACTTCTGAGTCCACATTTGCCATGTTGCTCGAGGGGCGCTTCGCCCCGACGCCAGGGCGCTCGGGAACGAACTCGGGGGCCGGCGAACGGGGACGGCCCAACGGCCGAGACGCCGACCATCCGATTCGCAAAAGGCTTGGAACCAGGGCCAGGGGAGCCATGAGGGTCACCCACAGCGAGGAGTACGGACTGCGCTGCCTTCTGCAGCTCGCGCGCGTCGCAAACGGCGACAAGGGGCTGACCCTTGCCGAAATCGCGGCTGCGGAGGGGATGCCCTTGCCGAATACCGCGAAGCTCCTGCGCAGGCTCCGCCTCGCGGGGATGGTGACGAGCGAGCGCGGGCGCTCGGGTGGCTATACCCTGGCTCGTCCCGCACAGGACATCACTCTCTTCCAGGCGCTCGCCGCGCTCGACGGTCCGATGTTCGACCATGGCGATTGCACGAGCTTCTCGGGCCTGGGGACGGTCTGCGTTCGAACCCAGGATTGCTCGGTCCGGTCGCTCTGGGTCGCGCTCGAGGATCTCATGCGCAACGCCCTGGCCCGGGTCACGCTCGCCGACCTTCTCGCGAACGAAGGGATCGCGCGCACCCGCCTCGAGATGACCTGGGACGCCGAGGGGGAGATGCAGACGCGACTGTTGCCACAGCGGCCGGCTGCCGCCGCGGCGACGCTGACGCCGGCCCCGGCGCCGGGAGAGGGACGGAAGGGGACCGAGAGGGCGAAAGGGACCGAGAGGGCGAAGGGGACCGAGAGGGCGAAAGGGACCGAGAGGGCGAAGGGGACCAAGGGGACGAAGAGGACGGTGCGGAAGACGGCCGAACGGAAACAGAAGGCGCAAGCCGGCCGCGGGCCGGGGAGAGGATGACCGAAGCGATGGATCAGGATCAGGCGAAGCAGGGCCCGATCTTCGTGTGCGAGGACCTCCGCGTCGCCGTCGCGGGCAGGGAGGTCGTTCGGGGCGTGTCGTTCGAGATCCGCGCGGGGGAGAAGATCGCGCTGATGGGTCCGAACGGATCGGGGAAGAGCACGCTCGTCTCCGCCCTGATGGGGCATCCCAGCTATCCGATCACGGGCGGCCGGGTCCTCATGGACGGCGCGGACATCACCGCGATGCCGGCTGACGAGCGAGCGCGCCGTGGCCTCTTCCTCGGATTCCAGTATCCGGTCGCGATCCCGGGGGTCAGCGTCGCGAACGTCCTTCGCGCCGCGGTCAACGCTCGACGGGGCGTCGAGGTGCCGATCCGGGAGTTTCGCAAGGAGATGAACGCCGCCTTCGAGCTGCTCGACGTCGAGCCGTCATTCGCGGCGCGGTCGCTGAACGACGGCTTCTCGGGCGGGGA
Organism: Candidatus Eiseniibacteriota bacterium; assembly: GCA_041946735.1. Taxonomy (GTDB): domain Bacteria; phylum Eisenbacteria; class RBG-16-71-46; order CAIMUX01; family VGJL01; genus JBHGAY01. Next base: position 219,348 of record JBHGAY010000002.1, on the reverse strand, counting down.
GAAGAAGCGGGTGGAGATCCTCCAGATGGCGCTGCTGAAGCCGCGCGTCGCGCTGCTCGACGAGACCGACTCGGGCCTGGACATCGACGCGCTGCGCACCGTCGCGAACGGAATCAACGCCGTTTGCGGCAGCGACACCGGCCTCTTCCTCGTCACGCACTACCAGAGGCTCCTCAACTACGTCCAGCCTCACACGGTTCACGTGCTGATGGAGGGAAGGATCGTCGAATCGGGCGGCCCCGAGCTGGTCGGCAAGCTGGAGGAGCTCGGCTACGACTGGATCGAGAAGAGCCAGGCGCCCGCGCCATCGGAGACGCGCGCGCAGGGCAAGGAGGCATAGAGCCAATGGCGGACCGGGCGACCGAAGCGGGCAAGGGGCCGCGCGAGAAGCTGGACATTCGCGGCGACTACGCCGAGAAGTGGGGCTTTCACGATCCCGAAGAGTACTTCCACAAGGGGAAGAAGGGGATCGATCACGAAGTGGTCGAGATGATCTCGCGCATGAAGAAGGAGCCGGAATGGATGCGCCGGTTCCGCCACGACGCGCTGGACATCTTCCTGGCAAAGCCGATGCCGACCTGGGGCAACACGGAGCTTCTCCAGTCGATCGACTTCGACAACATCTATTACTACATCAAGCCGATTGCCGAGCAGGGACGGAGCTGGGACGAGGTCCCGGAGAACATCAAGAAGACGTTCGATCGTCTCGGCATTCCGGAGGCGGAGCGCAAGTTCCTGGCCGGCGTCTCCGCTCAGTACGAGTCGGAGGTCGTCTATCACTCGGTTCAAGAGAGCTTGACGAAGCAAGGCGTGATCTTCATGGACATGGATTCCGGACTGCGCGAGCACCCGGAAATCGTCCAGAAGTACTTCGCCACGGTGATCCCGCCGAACGACAACAAGTTCGCCGCCTTGAACAGCGCCGTCTGGTCGGGCGGATCGTTCATCTACGTCCCGCCCGACACGAAGGTGGAGATCCCGCTCCAGGCGTACTTCCGCATCAACGCGGAGAACATGGGCCAGTTCGAGAGAACGCTGATCATCGCCGATCGCGGTTCGCGCGTGCACTACATCGAGGGATGCACGGCGCCGATCTACTCGACGAACTCGCTGCACTCGGCGGTCGTGGAGCTGATCGCCCTCGACGACGCCTACATCCGCTATACGACGATCCAGAACTGGGCGAACAACATCTTCAATCTCGTGACGAAGCGGGCGGTCGCGCACAAGAACGCGGTGGTCGAGTGGGTCGACGGCAACATCGGCTCGCGCCTGACGATGAAGTACCCGGCGGTCTACCTGCTCGGAGAAGGGGCGCGTGGCGAGATCCTCTCCGTCGCGTTCGCCGGCAAGGGGCAGCACCAGGACGCCGGCGCGAAGGTGGTCCACGTCGCGCCGCGCACGAGCAGCACCGTCACGTCGAAGTCGATCTCGAAGGACGGCGGGCGCGCCTCCTACCGCGGACTGGCCAAGGTCCACAAGGGGGCGGTCGGCTGCAAGGTGAGCGTGCAGTGCGACGCGCTCCTGCTCGATCCGGAGTCGCGCTCCGACACCTATCCGACGATGGAGATCGACGAGGATCGCGTGCGGATCGAGCACGAGGCGAGGATCTCGAAGATCGGCGACGAGCAGATCTTCTACCTCATGAGCCGCGGCCTCTCCGAGCAGATGTCGCGGACGCTGATCGTCAACGGCTTCATCGAGGCGTTCACGAAGGAGCTTCCGATGGAGTACGCGGTCGAGCTGAACCGTCTCATCGAGATGGAGATGGAAGGATCGGTGGGTTGATGCCGGCGACGAACGAGAAGGCCACGCCGCGCGGAGCGGCGCTGATCGAAACGATCCGCCTGGAGGGACGGGAGGCGCTCGCGCACGTCCCGCTGCCCGACCGGGCGCAGCACCTGTGGCGCTACACGGATCCGACCGAGGTCGTACCTCCCGAGATCGTCTCGGCGTCGGACGGCGGCCCTCCGCGGCTCGACCTCGAAACGGTCGTCGAGGCGGACGAGGCGGCTCGTGCCGTCGGCGTCCTCGTCCTGCCGCTGTGGCAGGCGGCGGAGGCTCTTCCCGAGCAGGTCGCCTCGATCTTCGGCCGGCTCGTGCCGGCCGCCTTCGGGCGGCCCGAGTCGCTCAACGCCTCGCTCTGGTCGGCGGGACATTTCGTGAAGATCCCGCGGGGCGCGCAGGTCGAGGTGCCGATCCGGATCCTGACGACGCTGGCGGGCGCCAAGGGGTTCCGCGCCGTTCGCAACCTGATCGTGGTCGAAGAGGACGCGAGCGTCACGATCGTCGAGGAGTCCCGGGGCCCGGACGGCAGCGGCGCCGGCGCGATCGTGAACGAGGTCACGGAGCTGTTCGTCGCGCCCGGCGGGCAGGTCCGCTACGCGCCGATCCAGCATGTCGGGAAGAAGGTGGTCTCGCACCGGACGGTACGCGCCCGGCTCGATCGCGAGGCGCGCCTGCAGATGGCGATCGCGTCGTTCGGCGCCGGATTGTACAAGGCCGATCTCCGTGTCGATCTGGCGGGCGAAGGGGCGGAGAGCCGGATGACCGGGGTCGTGTACGGGGACGGGCGGCAGCGCGCCGACCATCACACGGTCCACGATCACGTGGCTCCGCGGACGTTCAGCGACATCGACTTCCGCGTCGCCCTCGCCGATCGCGCCCGCTCCGCCTACACCGGCTTGATCCGGATCGCCAAGAACGCGCCGCATTGCGAGGCGTATCAGGAAAACAAGAACCTTCTGCTGTCCGAAGAGAGCAGGGCCGAGTCGATCCCCGAGCTGGAGATCCTGACCGACGAGGTGCGGTGCAAGCACGGCGCGGCGGTCGGACCGGTGGACCCCGACCAGCTCTTCTACCTGAACTCGCGCGGGCTCGCCCACGCCGACGCGATGCGGATCGTGGTCGGCGGCTTCCTCGAGCAGACGCTTTCGCAGATCCCCGGGACCGTCGCCGATTCGCTGCGCGAGGAGACGTCGCGCCGGCTCGGAGGGCTTTCCCGATGACGGCGGAAACGTTCGTTCCGGTCGCCCGCGTCTCCGAGATCCCGGTCGGCGAGACGCGCGTCGTCCGCGCGGGCGGAGAGCGGATCGTCCTCTGCAACGTGGAAGGCTCGATCTACGCGATCGAGGACGTTTGCACGCACGATGGAAGCCCGTTCGGGATCGAGATCCTCGACGGTCCGGTCATCGAGTGCCCCCGGCACGGCGCGCAGTTCGACGTGCGCAGCGGGGCGGTCGTGCGTCTGCCCGCCGTCGTCCCGGTGCGGACCTTCCCGGTGAAGGTCGACGAGGAGGGATCGATCCTGGTCGGGATCGAGGACGACGACGACGAGGACGAGGAGGACTGAGCATGGCGCTGCGCGCGAATCGTGAGAGCAGAGATGCGGCGGCGAAGCCGGCGGGAAGGGGATCGGTGAAGACGCCGGCGGAGGCGCAGTCGAAGACGCCCGCGCCCGGCCTCGGCGAGGCGCATGGGAGCAGGCCGGGAGGCGGGCTCGACGTCGCGAAGATCCGCAAGGAGTTCCCGATCCTTGCGCGCGAGGTGAACGATCGCCGCCTCGTCTACCTGGACAATGCGGCGACGACGCAGAAGCCGAACTTCGTCCTCCGCGCGATCCAGGAGTATTACGAGAGGAAGAACGCGAACGTCCACCGCGGAATCCACACGCTCGCGAACGAGGCGACCGAAGCGTACGAGGCGGTGCGCGGAAAGGTCGGCGCCTTCCTCGGCGGCCTCGATCCCTACGGTGTCGTCTTCACGCGCAACGCGACCGAGGCGATCAACATGGTTGTCCGCTCGTGGGTGGAGCCGAGGATCCGGCCCGGGGACGAAGTGCTTCTGACCGAAATGGAGCACCACGCCAATCTCGTCCCGTGGATCCAGCTCGCGGGCCGTACCGGAGCGGTCCTCCGTCATCTGCCGATCGACGACGAAGGCCGGCTCCGTCTCGAAAGCCTCGACGAGATGCTGACGCCGCGGACGCGCATTCTCTCGCTGACGCACGCTTCCAACGTCCTGGGGACGATCAACCCGATCGCCGACATCGCGCGCCTCGCGCACGACCGCGGCGTCAAGGTGCTCGTGGACGGGGCGCAGAGCGTGCCGCACCTGCCGGTCGACGGGCCCGCTCTCGGAGCGGACTTCCTCGCGTTCTCCGCGCACAAGATGCTGGGACCGACCGGCGTCGGGATCCTCTGGGGAAGGCCTGAGCTGCTCGAGGAAGCGGAGCCGATGCTCGGCGGCGGGGAAATGATCCGCGAGGTGCGTCTCGACCGGGCGACCTGGAACGAGGTGCCGTGGAAGCACGAGGCCGGCACGCCGAACATCGAGGGGGTCGTCGCGTTCGGCGGGGCGATCGACTACCTCGGCGCGATCGGCATGGAGCGCGTGCGGCAGCACGAGATCGATCTGCTCGGCTATGCGATGGAGCGGGTCGGATCGCTCCCCGGGGTCCGCATCTTCGGGCCGCCGAATCCGGAGGAGCGCACCGGGGTCGTCTCATTCTGGGACGAAACGGTGCACCCGCACGATCTCGCCACCATGCTCGATCTGCGGGGGATCGCGGTGCGCGCCGGGCACCATTGCGCGCAGCCGCTGATGCGGCGGCTCGGCGTCCCGGCGACCGCGCGCGCGAGCTTCTACATTTACAACGATCGTTCCGACGTCGACGAGCTGTTCGAGGCGCTGAAGGAGGCGCAGTCCTACTTTGGACAAACCATTCGCAGAGCTTGACGATCTGTACCGCGACGTCGTGCTCGACCACTACCGCAGCCCGCGGGGGCGGGAGGCTGTCGCGCGCGCCGACGTGGAGCAGGATGGGTTCAATCCGATCTGCGGCGACGAGGTGCACGTTGCGCTCGAGATCGACGCCGGCAAGGTGCACGCAGCGCAGATCCGGTGCCGTGGCTGCGCGATCAGCGTCGCGTCGGGATCGATGCTTTCCGAGTTGCTGCGCGACCGCGATCCGGAGGAGATCGAGCGGCTCACCGAGGTGTTCCGCGAGCTGATCCATGGCGCGGCCCCGCCGGACGATCTCGACCTCGGAGATCTGGAGGCGCTGCGCGGGGTGGCGAAGTTCCCCGTGCGCGTGAAGTGCGCGCTGCTGCCCTGGATGACGGTGAAGGAAGCGATCGCGACCTGGGCGGAGGCAAGGGCGCAGGAGGGAAAGGCGCGACCCGGTGCGAAGGCCGCGGGAGCGGCGAAGGCGGCGGGAGCGACGAAGGCGACGACGACGACGGAGGGGGAAGGCGCAGAGTCCGATTCAGAGTCCGGGAGGAAGGCCGAGACGGGAGGCACGCCATGAGCGAGAGCGACGGGAAGAAGGCCGAAGAGAGGGCCGCGGGCGACTGGCCCGTGACCGAGGAAGGTGTGATCGAGGCGCTGCGCCCGGTTTGCGATCCGGAGATCGCGCTGTCGGTCGTCGATCTCGGCTTAGTCTATGGCGTCTCGCTCGATCCCGAGAAGAGGAAGGTCGACCTCCGCATGACCCTCACGAGCCAGATGTGCCCCGCCGGGCCGGAGATCCTCGCGGCGGCGGAGATGGCGGTCCGCCGGATGCCGGGAGTGGAAGACGTCGACATCGAGATCGTCTGGTCGCCGCCTTGGGACCCGCGCAAGCACTGCAGCGAGGAGGCGAAGGCGATCCTGGGGATCTGGGACTGATCTAGACGACCGCGTCGCTCGGAAGCGGAAATCTACAGAGGGCGATGGAGTTCGCCGTAACCGCCCGACTGCAAGGGCCGATGACTCCTGCGCACCGCGCGGGAGTCGTTCTTTTTGAGGGAGGGAGCCATGATGACGATTCCGGATGACGCGACATTGTTGCGGATCTTTCTCGGAGAGAGCGACCGGCATGAAGGCAAGCCGCTCTACGAAGCGATCGTGCTCAAGGCACGGGAACTCCATCTCGCCGGCGCGACCGTTCTCCGAGGACTCATGGGGTTCGGTCGCAGCTCTCGCCTGCACACCGCCAAAGTGCTTCGTCTCTCCGAGGACCTTCCGATCGTTGTCGAGATCGCAGACACCGAGGAGAGGATTCAGGCTCTGCTCCCTTGGCTCGAACAGGTGGTGACCGGCGGTTTGATCACCATCGAGCGTGCGCGCGTTCTTCGTTATGCCGGCCTCGGTCCGGAGGACCGGGAGCCGAGCCGATGAGCTCCGTTCTCCCGGTGTGGCTGCTCGTTTCCGTCGCTGGCGCCGCCGGGACTCTCCTTCGTTGGGTCCTCGGAGGTCTGCTCGCGAGGTCGACCAGCGGGACCTTTCCCTGGGAGACCTTCCTCATCAATGCGCTCGGTTGTCTCGCCATCGGAATCGTGGCCGGGATGCTCGACAGAGGAGCGCTGCTCTCTCCCGCCTTGCGCATGGCGCTCATGGTCGGATTCCTCGGTGGATTCACGACCTTCTCGACCTTCGCGCTCGAGGCGTTCCGACTCGCGTCCGGAGCGGAATGGATCGCCGCGTCGGCGTACGTGGTCCTGACCAACGGAGCCGGCCTCCTCGCCGTGTGGCTCGGCCATCAGGTCGCGTTGCGCGTCTAGTCCATCCTCACAGCTCGTCCGCGCTGCGGGGCGGCTTGTCACGACCGCGGCCGATCCGCAAGGGTCGATAGCGCCATGCGGCGCTTACGCTGTCGACAGGACGGTCGCCGTGGCTCGGCAGGTCCGTTCACCAGGACGCAGGAAACCGGGCGAAAGCAGCAGGGACGCGTTGACTTGCGATTCGGACTCCGTCGGATCGGGAATCGATGCTTCGATGCTCGCCCCGCCCGGCGCTGGCCGTCGCTTCGGCCCGTCGATGCTCGCCCCGCCCGCCGCCGGTGTCGCCGGAGACACGTCGTGTCTCCTCTCGGTTTCCCCAGTGAGCCTCCGGGACGCTTCGATGTCGTCTCCGACCGCCGTCGAACGCCGCTCCGACACGTCGATGCCGCGTCCGCCCGGCGCAAGTTCTCCTTCTGACTCGGCGTACGTCGTCCTGACCAACGGAGCCGGCCTCCTCGCCGTGTGGCTCGGACATCAGGTCGCGTTGCGTGTCGAGTCCATCCTCGCAGCTCGAGTCGTCACGAGATCGAGTCGTCGCTCCTACGCCCTCGTCCCGCATCTGCTACTCTCCACCGGGACTTGGACATGACGGCGGAAGCAGTGCCCGAAACCCCTCGCTCCGTTCTGACCCTCGCCGCGGCGACGGTGGTCCTCCACCTCGCCAGCAACCTCGGTCTCTTCGGTTGGGAGTACTTTCGCGACGAGCTGTACTACCTCGTCTGCGCGCGGCATCCGGCTCTCGGGTACGTGGACCATCCCCCCTTGTCCATCTGGATTCTGTCGGTCGTGGCGCTCTTCGACCACGGGATCTTCGCGATACGCCTGGTGCCGGCTCTGGCGGCGGGCGCGACCGTGTGGCTCACCGGGCGAATGGCGTCGGACCTTGGGGCTCGACGAGGCGCGACGACGCTTGCCGCTCTCGCCGCCGCCTGCGCGCCGATTCTGCGCGCGATCTGCGGGTTCTATTCGATGAACGCCCTCGAGGTCCTGACCTGGACGCTGCTGGCGTTCCTGCTCGTGCGGAATCTGCGCGATCCTTCGCCGAGGCGGTGGATCCTGATCGGCGCGACGCTGGGGCTCGGGATCCTGAACAAGCACACGACGGGCATGTTCGGCGTCGTGCTCGTCATCGGGCTGTTCCTCTCCCCCTCCCGAAACGTGTTGCGCAGCCCGGGCGTGTGGCTCGGCGCCGCTCTCGCCGCGGCGCTGACGATCCCGAATCTCGCGTGGCAGGCGGCCCACGGCTTCCCGTCGCTCGAGTTCTACCGCAACGCCGACCTGTACAAGAACGTTCCGACTCCGCCCCACGCCGTCGTCATCGAGCAGATCGTCACGCTCCATCCACTGACTTTTCCGCTCTGGGCGGCGGGACTCGCCTGGTGCCTCTTCGCGCCCGCGGCGCGACGCTTCCGGTCCCTCGGATGGACATTCTTGCTGCTCCTCGTCCTGCTGGTCGCGAGCGGCTCCAGCCGCCCCGACCGGATCGCGGGCGCGTATCCGATGATGTTCGCCGCCGGGGCGGCCGCGCTGAGCGGCGTCCGCCTCGGGCGCGTCGCTCGCCGCGCGGCCGGCTGGGGTTACGGCGCGATCCTTGCCGCCTCGGCCCTGGCCCTGCTGCCGATCTGCCTGCCGGTCCTGCCGCCCATGACGACGGCCGCCTGGACGAAAACCCTGCACCTGCAGATGGAGATGGAGCGAGGCAAGGTGCTCGAGCTTCCGCAGCTCCTCGCCGACCGGCTCGGATGGCAGAAGTTGGTCGAGGATCTCGACCGCGTCGTCGCGGCGCTACCGGCCTCGCAACGCGGGCACGCGGCCATCGCGGCCTCCAACTACGGGGAGGCGAGCGCGGTGAACATTCTGGGGGCCAGGCGCGGCATGCCGCCGGCGATCAGCGGGCACAACAGCTACTGGCTCTGGGGACCGGGTCGGGACGACAGCGTCTCCACGTGGGTCGCGATCGGAGACTCACGGGAGGACCTGCAGGTGTTCTTCGCGGAGGTCCAGCCCGCCGGCTCCTTCGAATGCGGACTCTGCGTGGAGGACGGGGCGCCGATCTGGATCGCGCGCGCGCCGCTCCTTCCGCTGCGGGAGGCCTGGGGCGCTGCGAAGCACTTCGAGTAGCTCGATCGCCACCGCCGGCCGGCTCCGGACGGCCGGGGAAGGGGGAAACGATGAGAACGGGAACCGTGTTCTCCAGGCTCCCCGCAGTCTTCCTGATGGGAGCGGCCTGCGCGATCTTCAGCAGCACGGGCATCGCCCAGCCGGAGCGAACCGATCCGGCACCCGCCGGCACGCCGCCCGCCTCGGCGGCGATGATCTTCGAGAAGGCTCTCCTCGACGAAGGCATCGATGCGGCGATCGAGCGATTGCGTGGAATCCTCGCGGACACGACCGGCGCCTACGAGATCGACATGTACCAGCTCGCGCGCGAGATTCCGGCGCGCCTGAAGCAGCAGGGCCGGAAGGGGGATTCGCTCGCTCTGATCGAGCTGCTCGCGAACGTCTACGCCGACTCGCCTCCGCTCGCCGCAGAGCTGGCGACCGCCTATCTGGCGGTCGCAAGAGAGGAGCAGGCTAGGGCTGCGTTTGCGCGAGCCGCGCAGATGAACCCGGAGCGCAGCGATCTCGCGTGGATGCGAGATCATCTCGATGCGCTCCTCGCAACCGTGCGCATCCAGCTCGCGATGGAGGGGAAACACTCCCCGGGCGCGAGCACCGGCCTCCAAGGGCCGTATCTGGGCCAGAGGCCTCCAGCCACGCGACCGGAGGTGTTCGCGCCCGGGATCGTCTCGACCACCGACCACGAGTACTCGATCACCTTCGCGCCGGACGGCCGCGAGATCTACTTCTCGCGGTCGCTGGTCGGAACGCTGGTGTGCCGGTGGAACGAGGATGGGTGGACTGCTCCCGAGCCGGTGCGTCTGCTCGAGGATCCCTATCTGACAGAGGAAGCCAGCGTCGCCCCGAACGGGCGGACGATCTTCTTCTGCGGGCGGAAGGGAATGCGGGAAGAGCGCACGATCTATGCCGCGCCGCGCGCCGGCGACCGATGGGGAGCCGCGGAGAGGCTGTTCACCGGAATGTATGCGACGGCGACGCGGGACGGAGTTCTCTACTACACCGAGATCACGGGCCGTCCTGACTACGGCGTCATCGTCCGCAGGACTCCGGCCGGGCAGGGAGCGCCGGGCTCCGAAGGGAGGGACACAACGATCTCCGAGGCGTCCTATGGCGAGCCCGAAGTGATTCCCGGCGACGTGAACTCGGAGGCTCCGGACGCGCACCCCTTCATCACGCCGGACGAGAGCCTCCTGCTCTTCGACACCTACCGGAATCCGGGCGCGGGGCTCTATGTCTGCTTCCGCAAGCCGGATGGATCCTGGGGCTCGATCGTCCGGCTCGACGACAAGCTCGGCATTCCGCCCGTCGGGCAGGCGGCACTCTCTCCCGACGGTCGATACCTCTTCTTCTGTCTGGCCGGCGACATGTACTGGGTGGACGCGGGATTCCTGGACGGACTGCGGCGCCAGTAGCGCCGGGGATCCTGGCCTTTTGCGCGATCACCGCGACTTCCTGCGGGACCGGGAAGCGCTGCTGTTCCACAACGCTTCGTGGTTCCGCACGGCACCGCCGGGATCAAGTCGGTCGTTTTGCACCTTGCCGACTCGTCATTCGCGATTATTCCGACCTGCTGTGAAGCCATGGGTGCGGCACGCCAACTGGTGCGTCCCCTACTCGAGCGCCGCAATGAGGAACGCCCAATCGTCCTCTTGTGCCCGATGGGCGGTGTGCGCGAAGAGCGCCGCCTCGATCTCCGCCCGCGCGGCCGAGGGATTGTCGCACGCGAGCGCCGCCTCGATCGCGCTCGCGAACTCCGGCGTCTCCTGGAACCGCTCTCCGGACGGTGAAAGCGCATCGCCCAGACCATCGGTCCACAGCAGCAGCCGGCTGCCCGGTTCGCGGGGGAGGATCCGGCCGCAGCGTTCGATCGGATCGGGCAGGTGGAGGTTCAGTGGCGGGCCGTCGCTCTCGAGACGTTCCACCTTCCCGCCGGGAAGACGGAGGAAGCCTGGAGGATGTCCGGCGCCCGCGTAGCGAACGGTGCCGCCCTCCGGATCGTCGAGGACGACGAGCGCCGTCAGGAATCGCTGGAGCTGGAATCCGTGCAGGACCTCGTCGGCGGCGCGGAGCAGCGCCTCGGGGTCGGCATGCTGCGCGGCCGCGGCGCGGAACTGGCCTTTCACCATCCCGGTCATCATCGCTGCCGACGCTCCGTGCCCCATGATGTCGGCGGCGAGCAGAAGCGAGCCTCCGCCCGAGGGAAGGCTGAAGCAATCGATGAGATCGCCGCTGAGCTGCTCGCATCCGACGTAGATGCCATCGATGACGATGCGATCCCCCTTCCAGGGGAGCGACGGGATGAGCGCGCGCTGAAAGATCCTCGCGCTTTCGAGATCCTCCTCGAGCCGGGCCGCGTGCTGCTTCACGCGCTCCTCGAGAACCTGCGTCTCGGCGATCCGGTCGACGAGCGTGCGAAGCACGGCGGCGCTGAACGGCTTCTGCAGGAAGAAGAACGCCTTGCGGCGGATCGATCCGAGGAGCGCCTCGTCCGGATCCTTCGCCGATCCGGTCATGATGACGACGTCGGTCGAAGGGGAGAGGACCTTGATCGCCGCCAGCAACTCGAGGCCGCTCAGCCCGGGCAGGCGAACGTCGACGAGCGCGATATGGAAGCTCCGCTCGCCGAGCCGGTCGAGCGCCTCCTCCCCGCTCTTCGCGTCGATCACTTCGTAGCCGGGCTCGAGAATTCTCCGGGCGGTGTACCGGAGGCCGGGCTCGTCGTCCACGACCAGGACCGACCGGCGGAACGGAGGCGCGGCGTCGGGCGTGAGGTCGCGCGCGGCGTCGGGCGTGCTGTCGGGCGCGGCGTCGGGCGCGTCGTTCTCCCGCCCCTCGCTCGCCTGGGAATCGGGGGGGACGCTCACGAGCTTGCCTCCTCCGCTTTCCGCGGCCTCACGTTTCGGGCTCCTCGCGGCGGCGCGGCTGGCGCGGCAGGCGCACGTGCGCGGTCGTTCCGCGCCCGAGCTTCGACTGGAGCCAGAGCTGGCCATCGTATTCCCACACGATCGACCGGCAGACGTCGAGGCCGAGGCCGGTCCCGCCGCGCTTCGTCGTGAAGAACGGCTCGAAGATGCGCGGCAGCAGATCCTCGGGGATCCCGACCCCGGTGTCGTGGATCTGAATGTGCAACGATTCGCCATCGGGGCCCGGCTCCACGGCCGCCTCGATCGTCAGCGTCCCGCCGTCCGGCATGCTTTCGCGCGCGTTCGTGAGGAGGTTCAGGAAGAGCTGCTCCATGTCCTGGCGCCGGGCATGGAATCGCGGGAAATCGCCGTCGATCCGCCGGACCGTAGAGATCCCCTGCGCCTCGAAGCTACGCGCGAGCAGGGCGAGCACCGACTCCAGACAGTCCTGCAACTGCAGCTCGCGCGCCGGCTCGATGGAGCCGCGCGAGAACGAGAGCAGTCCCTGGAAGATCCGCAGCGAGGTGGCGACGTACTGCTCGAGCACCTCGAGATCCATCTGCAGCCTTGCGGGATCGATCGTCCCTGCCTCCGCCTCACGCCGCAGCGTCTCGAGCAGAGGCTGGATCACCCCGAAGGCGTTGTTGAGGTCGTGCGAAATCGCGCGAGCCAGATCGCCGAGCGCGGTGCGCCGCTCCGCTTCGAGCAGTCGCGTCTGCTGCTGCCGGAAGAACTCGTAGTGGCGCGCCGTCGCCGACAGGATGTGGAGGAACGAATCGATCGTCGCCTGATCGGCCGGCACGAAGGCGCCGGAGGCGAGATCCCGGATCACGAGGACTCCGACGAGCCCGTCGGGGCCGCCCAGCGTCGCCAGGATGATCGACCTCGCGGGGGGCACGCCGGGACCGGAGCCGCAAAACGATTCGAGCAGCGGAGCAGGGAGATCGCCGGGCGGCTTCGACGGATCGAGAAGAAGCGAGCGCTCGATCCTCCCGAGGAACGCCCGGCTGGCGGCATCGATCTCGACCATCTCGCCGATCCGCCGGCTCTTCGCCTTCGTCCACGCGATCGTCTCCGCCCGGACGGTCAGCGTCGACTCGACCGGATCGAAGGTCTGCACGCTCGCGGAATGGTCGAAGCGCAGGAGGCGCTTCAGTCCGTGCAGCACCTGATAGAGGACGTCGGCCGGGCGCAGCTGCAGCAGGACCTTGCGCAGAATCCGCTCGCGGACCTCGAAGAGCCTCTCCTGCTCGCGATGCGTGAGCGAGCGCCCCAGGATTTCGGCCGCGTCAGCGGCGAAGAGCGCGTCGGAGCGGCCGAACGCCTTTCCAGGACGGAGGAACGCGAGCACTCCGATCGGCCGCCCGGCAGACTCCACGACGGTGAGAAGGAGAGCAGGATCGGGCGGCGACTTCCGGTCGCGCGCGAAGCGAAGCGCCTCCTCGCTCAGCGATTCCCGCGGCGCGGAAGCGAGCCGCTTCTCCCCCTTCGCCGTCCAGCAGAGGTGGTAGGTGGCCTGGATCGTGACGCCGCGATCGAGCCGCCAGGCGAAGCCCAGGTCCGCGCCGAGCTGCTTGCCCAGTCCGCGGTGGACGTGACGGAGCATGCGGTCGGCGTCCTCGTCGGGCGCGAAACGCTCCAGATCGCGAGCGACCTGGAGCAGATAGGCGAGGCGATCGGCCTTCGCGCGATGGGTCAGAGTGGGCAGCTTCTTCTTCTCCTGGAATGCCGGCCTCGAGATCGATCGAACCCAGGTTCGGGATCGCATCGGGCCGCGTCGGGATGCCGGAAGGCGGGCGCCAAACGAAGCGAGAACCGCCGAAACGCGTTCCCGGGAACCGATGTCGCCAAACCGTTGAGGACGCTACCACCCCGACGGCCGGCCCTCAAGGGCGCGGGCGGGAGGCCGCGCGGGGCACGGGGGAGGTTGCGCGAGGGAGGTCGCTCGCGGCGAAAGCCCAACCCTCGCGGCCGGCCGTCTCCGGATCGCGCGCGGGGCGGCGAGTGCCTTACATCGCTCTCATGAATCCGCTTTGGGTTGGGAGACGTGGGGGGCTCTGTTAGAGGTAAAGATAGAGAGTTTGGGATCGCGAAAGACTGCGATGGCGGAGGACGGAGGCGACGGAGAAGCGGCCTGCCTTTCGCGCGAAGCGGAGGCGCCGGCGAGAGCGAACGAGGGCGAGCTCGCGCAGACGAGCGAAAGGAGGAGACGTGAACGCGATCGAGTTGCTGAAGAAGCAGCATCGTGAAGTCGAGGAGCTCTTCACCAGGTACGAAGCGGCAGGGGAGAAGGCGCACAAAACCAAGCAGGAACTCTTCGAGAAGATCGCCGACCGGCTCGCGGGCCACGCGTCGATCGAGGAGAACACGTTCTATCCGGGCATCAAGGCGGAGAATACCCAGGAGATTCTGCTCGAATCGCTCGAGGAGCACCTCGCCGTCAAGCGAGTGATCGCCGACCTGCTCGACCTCGACCCGACCGACGAAACCTACGACGCGAAGATGAAGGTCCTGAAGGACCTCGTCGACCATCACGTGAAGGAGGAGGAGAAGACCCTCTTCCCGAAGGTCGAGAAGATCGTCGACGAGAAGAAGCTCGAGCAGCTCGGAACGGAGATGCAGCGGCAGTACCAGGAGCTGGAGAAGGCGGAGCCGCGCTTCGAGGTGCCGTCCCAGACGGCGACCGCGCCCCCGCTCGGCTGAGACCGGGCGCGCCCGCTCGTCGATCCCCGCTCGTCGATCCCCGGCGTACGCGCAAGCGGCGCCGCCGAGCCGAACCACGCGAAGAGGCGCGCATCCGCTGCGACGGGCGCGCCTCTTCGCTCTCACCGGTGGCGCCGGCTAGGGATTCCAGTCGATGAGGGTCTTGATCGAATCGGCCGACGGGTTGTCGAATGCGTCCTCGAAGCGGTCGAACGGCACGCTTCCGGTGATCATCTCGTCGCACTTGCCCGGCAGGACCCGCTCCGCGAGCGCGAGATCCGCGACCGCCGCAGCGAAGTGCGACTTCGAGGCGTTCACGCTCCCCATCATCACCTGGTTCTGAAGGACGAGCTGACGCATCAGCTCGGCTCCGGGCACGCGGATCAGGCCCGCGCCGTCTGGGATTCCGGTGAGCCCGTAGATCCCGTCACGGTCGAGCGCGTCGAGGAGGTTCAACGCGAGCCCCGGGACCCCGGTCGCCTCGACGATCATGTTCATCGCTCCGATCTTCTCGTCGAGGCGATCGGGCGGGACTTCCCGGCCGTCGATGTAGGTGCCGCCGATCGAAGCGAGCCAGCGGGGACGCGCCGCGTCCGCATCGAGGATGTCGAGACCGAACACCTCCGCGCCGCGAAGGTGGAGCACGAGCGCCGCGAGAAGGCCGACCGGACCGAGACCGGCGACCAGGCAGTGGCGACCCCGAAGCGGCGCTTCCCCCCTCGACCAGTCCGGCAGGCGGTTCGCCTGCACCCGGATCATTTCCTCGATCACCTTCTCGACGATCGAGAGCGGCTCGGTGAGAACGGCGGCGCGGCCCGCGGCGTCCGGAACGTGCACCACGTTCTGCTCGCGCTCGACCGCGAACTCCGTCTGATAGCCGTCCAGTCCCCAGATGCCCCGCTCGCGGTAGAGCCCGGTTCGGCAGAGATCCGACCGGCCGAGGCGGCAAGGGCGGCAGCGGCCGCAACCGCGACGAACCGTGAAGACGACGCGATCTCCGGGACGGACGCCCTGCACCGCTCCGCCGATCTCGACGACCTGTCCGAGCATCTCGTGACCGATGACGAGATCCTCCGACCCTTCGGGTGGCTTGGCGCGGCCGCCTTCGATCTCATCGCGATCGGTTCCGCACACGCCCACGTGGAGAACCTTCGCCTTGACCTCGTCCGCCGCAAGAATTCGAGGCACCGGACGGTCGACGAGCCTCGCCGACCTCTTCACTCCCGGCCTCACCGCGATCGCTTTCATGGTCGTTTCGAGCCTTTCCGCGGCCGGTGGGGAGCGAGACGGCATACATGGAACGCGTCTCGCGCCCTCCTTCCTCCAGGCTACCGGACGCAGTCCTCCGCACCCAAGTCGTGCGGCCGCGCGCCATGCGGGGAACGTTCGATTGGCCCGGCTCGGCCGGCCGCGCTACCCTCGCCCGAGGTCGCGGGCGAAGGAGATCCTTCCGCAGGCCGCGTGGTGTGGCGAGGGTGGTCCTTCCGCAGCGGGCGATGGAAAGTCCAGCCCTTTCGAGGGGAGGTCGGTTCATGGCGAGCACGATCGGCAGGCTGTTCCGCGTGACGACGTGGGGAGAGAGCCACGGGGCCGCGGTCGGCGCGGTCGTGGACGGATGCCCGCCGCGGCTCGCGCTCTCCGAGGACGACGTGCAGGCGCAGCTCGACCGGCGCCGGCCGGGACAGAGCCGGCTGACCAGCGCGCGGCGCGAGGCGGACCGGATTCGCATCCTCTCCGGCGTTCAGGACGGCCTCACGCTCGGCACGCCGATCCTCCTGCTCGTCGAGAACGAGGATGCGAAGCCGTCGGACTACCGCGCCCTCGCCGGCGTCTTCCGCCCCTCGCATGCCGACTTCACCTACCACGCGAAGTATGGGATCGCCAGCGCATCCGGCGGCGGAAGGGCGAGCGCCCGGGAGACGGTCGGACGGGTCGCGGCGGGCGCGATCGCAGAGAAGCTGCTCGCCGCGGCGTTCGGAGTCGATCTCGTCGGCTGGGTCGACGAGATCGGGGGAATCGCAGCCGCCGGCGTCGACGCCGCGACGCTGCGCCGTGCGGACGTCGACGCCGATCCGACCCGTTGTCCGGATCCCGCGGCCGCCGCGACGATCACCGGCCGGATCGAGCAGGCGCGTCGCGAAGGCGACTCGCTCGGCGGCGTCGTCGCCCTCGCCGCGCGCGGCGTTCCGCCGGGATGGGGAGAGCCCGTCTTCGACAAGCTCGAAGCGGATCTCGGCCGCGCGATGCTGTCCATTCCGGCGGCGAAGGGATTCGAGAGCGGATCGGGCTTCTCCGGCGCGCGCATGACCGGATCGGCGCACAACGATCCCTTCCGGAGGGACGGCGAGCGGGTGCGCGCCGTCTCCAATCGAAGCGGCGGCATCCAGGGCGGGATCTCCAACGGAGAGCCGATCCTGCTGCGCGTCGCATTCAAGCCGACGGCGACGATCCGCAAGGAGCAGGAGACGGTCGACGTGGAGGGGAACGCTCGGATTCTCGCGGCCACCGGCCGTCACGATCCTTGCGTCGTCCCTCGAGCGGTTCCGATCGTCGAAGCGATGGCGGCGATCGTCCTGGCCGACCATGCGCTGCGGCAGCTCGCGCTCGAAGGCGCGGCCGCGCGTATCGACGCGCATGC
This sequence comes from Candidatus Eiseniibacteriota bacterium, assembly GCA_041946735.1. Classification (GTDB taxonomy): domain Bacteria; phylum Eisenbacteria; class RBG-16-71-46; order CAIMUX01; family VGJL01; genus JBHGAY01. The sequence continues at coordinate 202,441 of JBHGAY010000002.1, read as the reverse complement.
CGCCGCCCGCCGCCCCGGCGAGGCGTCCTCCGGCGAGGCCTCCTCTTGACCCGATCGCTGACCCTGCTCACCCTGGTCGCCCTGCTCGCGAGCGCGGGCGGTTGCGGTGGGAGGCGGGGGCGAGATGCGGCGGGCAGCGCCGAGGACCGCTTCGCCGAGACGTACCCGGCGCTCGTGGTCGTCGTCCCTCAAGAGCCCGACCATCTCGTCCCGCCGCTCGCGCGCAGCTCGGCGTCCGCGGCGATCTGGCCCTGGATCCTTCCGTCCCTCGTGCGGATCGACGGGGACAGCCTCGAAAACGCGCACTACGTCGGCGATCTGGCGACGACCTGGCAGTTCGAGGACGGAGGGCGAGGCATGCGCTTTCGTCTCGACCCCAACCGGTTCTGGGAGGACACGACCGCCGTCGGGGCGCCCGACGTCCAGCTCAGCTACCGGCTCTACCGCGATCCGTCGATCGCCGGATCCTGGCCGGCGCGGCTGAACGAGATCGAGTCGGTTGAGACGATCGAGTCGACCGGAGAGGTCCTGTTCCGGTTCCGGCGTCCGCTCGCCCGGGCGCGCGCGCTCGAGCTGGCGTCGCTTCCCCTGATCTCCGCGGAGGATTGGGCGCGCAGCCAGAAGCGGAAGACGCGACTCGGCGAGCCTGGGTACCCCGTGCGGGCGGCGGGACCGTTCCGCGTCGTGGAATGGGAGCCCGGACAGCAGATGCTCCTGGAGCGACACCCCTTCGCTCCGCTCGATCGGACGCCCCGCTCGGAGAAGATCCTGCTGCGATTCCTCCCGTCGGGACGCTCGCGCGCGCTGGCGGTCGCGACGGGAGCCGCGGATCTCGCCCTCGATCTGCCGCCGGAGGAGATGCCGCGGCTGCAGGAGGAGACAGGGGAGGTGCGCCTTGTTCGCGCCGGCGTCACGGCCGTCGAGGCCCTCGTCTGGAACCTCGACGACCTCGGCTGGGGCCGCCTCGGTCCCCGGCAGGTGGTCGGCTCCGCGCTCGACCGGGCCCGGATCCGAGCCGCGGCGGCGGGAGGAACGGACATGCTCTCCTCCGCCGAGGACTGGGAGGGGCTTCTCACGCGGACGCTCTTGAGGACGGAGGTCGCCCGGCCCCGCCCGATCCCTGCCGCCGGCGCCTTCCCCGTGGAAGGCGGCGTCTCTGCTGAGGACAGCGTTCCCGCTGAAGGCGGCGTCTCCACTGGAGGCGGCGGTCCCATTGAAGGCGACGTCTCCATACCGGGCCCCTCGATCGCTCCGGGGTTCTCGTTCGACAGCGTTCCGGATACCGCTGCCGCGCGCTCCTCGCTTCCCGGCTTCTCTGCGTTGCTTTCTCACGAGCCGGACAGTCAAGGCGGGGCGCCCGTGGCCGCCGCGACGCGCGGCGCGGGCGCGGGAGCGGACTCGGCCGCCACGGCGACCGCCGACAGTTCGCGATTCGCGAGCGAGGGCGCAGCCCCGGACTCCGCGGCGATTGCCGCGGCGCTGGCGCTCTACGGTCCCCTCGATCTCGAGATCCTCTACGACCCGGCGAATGCGAGGCGCGAGCGGATCGCCGTCGAGATTCTGCTGCAGCTCGAAGCGCTCGGGGTCCGTTGCCGCCTGCAGCCGGCGACCGCGACGGAAGTGGCGGACCGCATCGCGCAGCGCCGCTTCCAGGCGGCGGTCGTCGCGTGGAAGCGGCCGGCCGTCCAAGATCTCGGAGAGCTGTGGGGACGGGGCGGCAGCTACAACGTCGCCGGTCTCGCCGCCCCCGCGGTGGACAGCTTGATTCAGGTCGCGCGATCCCCTCTTGCCGACACTCTCTCCAACGTCTGGCAGAAGGTGGAGGCGAAGGCGCTCGCCCTGCGGCCCTGCGCGATCCTGGACGGTCACGTCCGCTTCGATGCGCTCGGCGCGCGCCTGATCGGCTACCATCCCGACCCGCTCTCGCCCTACGGAGATCTGCTCACGATCGAGCGCAGGGACGACGGGCGGCCGGCCGACCTCTCAGCCGCTGCGCCCCCGGCTTCCCACCGCCACTAGAACGATCCCGCCAATCAGGGCGATCGCACCGAGAACCGGCGGAAGGGCGACGTGCTCGCGCTTCTCCGTCGTCACCTCGATGTCGCCGATGTCGAGGGCCTTCTCCTTCTTGGTGAAATGGAAGCCTTGGAGAGCCAGGGCCGCGATGCCGACGATGATCAGCAGCACGCCGACGATGCTCGAAGCTTTCATCGCTTGCTCCTCGTTCTCGATCCCCTCTTCGGATGCCGCTGCAAGCGAGCGCCGTGAAGGGATCGAAGGCGCCGTACCGGTGGCTCGCTCGCGCCCGGGCTCTCGTCGCCTCCCCGGGCCCGCTTCGTCTCGTCTCCTGCTCCGATCGTGAAAGGTGCAGGAGGCGCGAAACAAAGGAATTCGGATCCGGCGCCGGCCCGCAGCCCTCGGATCTCGCGAAAAACCCTCGCTGCCGTTACGATGCGCCACACGGCGCTGCGGACGCGGGCACGACGACGACGGCTCGTCCGGGCGGTCGAATGTTCGCAAGCGTTCCCATGGCCAGGAATCGGAGGGGCGAATGAAGAAGTTGCGAGTCCTGCTGGTCTTCGTTCCGCTCGCCTTCCTGTTCCGTTTCGCGGTCCACAACGAGATCCTCCTGTTCCTCGCCTCGGCCCTCGGTCTCGTGCCGCTCTCGGGACTGCTGGCCGAAGGGACCGAGGCGCTTGCCGATCGCGCAGGTCCACGCATCGGAGGTCTGCTGAACGCGAGCCTGGGGAACGCGGCGGAGCTGATCCTGGGGATCTTCATCCTCAAGGGGGGCGAGTTCGCGATCGTCAAGGCATCGATCACCGGCTCGATCCTTGGCAATCTCCTGCTGATTCTCGGAATCAGCTTCCTCGCCGGCGGGCTCCGCAACGGTAGGCAGACGTTCCAGCGGGACGTTGCGAGCCTCTCCGCCTCCATGATGATGCTCGCGGTCGCCGGCCTCGTCGTCCCGACGCTGTTCGCCGTCCTGCATGAGATCGAGCGGGGCGAGACGTTCCATCTGGCGGCCGCCGATCCGAGTCTGGACAAGCTGAGCCTCGGCGTGGCCGCGGCGCTCATCATCGTCTACGTTCTCACGCTGATCTATACGTACACGGGCGGAGGGGCCACCGTCGCAGCGGCGGGAACGGCGAAAGAAACCGCGGAAGGGGCGGCGGCTCCGGCGAGAGCGCCTGCAGGAGAAACGGCGGAAGCGGAAGCGGAGGCCGGCGACAAACCCCATGCGCGATGGAGCGTGCGGCGCTCAATCGGGGTCCTCGCCGTCGCGACGGTGTTCATCGCCTTCCTGAGCGAATACCTGGTCGACGCGATCGAGACGGTGCGGGAGGCGGCGGGATTCTCCGAGCTCTTCCTCGGCGCCGTCTTGATCCCGCTCGTCGGCAACGTGGCGGAGCACCTGGTCGCGGTGCAGCAGGCGTACAAGAACCGAATGGATCTCGCTCTCGCGGTCGCGCTCGAATCCTCGATGCAGATCGCGCTGTTCGTCGGCCCCGTCCTCGTCTTCGTCTCTCTCTTCTTCGGCTCCGAGCTGACTCTCTTCTTCCACCCGTACGAGGTCGTCGCGCTCGGGCTCGCCGCGTTGATCGCCGGTCACATCTCCGGCGACGGCGAGTCGAGCTGGCTCGAGGGAGCCCAGCTCGTCATCGTCTACGTCATCATCGCGCTCGGATTCCTCTTCCTTTGATCTCCTCTGCTCAGGAGATGAGGATCGACACGGTCCTTGCGTTCGGCGATGCCCCCGACGCGACGCTGGCCGCCTCCGCCCGCGCGTCCGGGCGGCCGGCGCCTGCTCCGACCGGCGCGCGCGAATCGCGCCGGCGGATCCGCGAGGAGATCGAGAAGCGCTACACGATTCCGGAGTAGAGAACCCGTCCCAAGAAACAGAGGCGGCGCCGGCTCTCCGGCGCCGCCCCGCACGTCTCGCGCTCTCGCCGCTGCCGGCGATCCTCTACATCATGTGCCGGAGGACGTACGGCAGGATGCCGCCGTTCTTGTAGTACTCCAGCTCGATCGGAGAGTCGATCCGCGCACGAGCCTGGAAACTCCTTGCCCCGCTTGCAGCGCCCGGCGTCGCGCCCGTCGCTGTCGCGCCCGGCGCCCCGTCCGCCTCGACCGTCACCTCGATCGTCGACCCGGCGGTCAGCGTATCGATCCCGTGGATCGTGTAGCGCTCGCGGCCGGTCAAGCCCAGCGAGGCGGCGGATTGTCCCTCGAGAAACTGCAGCGGCAGAATCCCCATGCCGATCAGGTTGCTCCGGTGGATCCGCTCGTACGATTCGGCCAGGACCGCTCGGACGCCGAGCAACGCCGGCCCCTTCGCCGCCCAGTCGCGCGAAGAGCCCGAGCCGTACTCCTTGCCGCCGATCACGAGAAGCGGCACCTGCTCCGAGGCGTAGCGCATCGCCGCGTCGTAGATCGACATCTTCTCGCCGTCCGGGAGGTGGAGCGTGAAGCCTCCCTCGACGTCCACCATCTGGTTCCGCAGCCGGACGTTCGCGAACGTCCCGCGCATCATCACCTCGTGATTGCCCCGCCGGGAGCCGTAGGAGTTCCAGTCGCGCGGCTCGATCGCGCGCTCGGTCAGGTAGCGCCCGGCCGGCGACGAAGGCGAGATCGACCCGGCGGGCGAGATGTGATCGGTCGTGATCGAGTCGCCGAGCAGCGCGAGAACACGCGCGCCGGCGATCGGAGGCACGGGCCGAGGCGTGCGGGCCATGCCATCGAAGAACGGCGGGTTCTGCACGTAGGTCGAGCTCGGATCCCATCGATAGAGGCTGCCCTCCGGGACAGGCAGGGCGCGCCAGCGGTCGTCGCCGGTGAAGACGTCGGCGTAGGCGTCGCGGAACATCGAGGCATGCACCGTCCCGGCCATCACCTCCGCGATCTCCTGCGGCGTCGGCCAGATCTCCCGCAGGAAAACGTCTTTCCCCGAACGATCCTTGCCGATGGGATCGTGATAGAGATCGATGTCGATCCGTCCCGCCAGAGCGAACGCGACGACGAGCGGAGGGCTTGCGAGGTAGTTCGCGCGAACGTCGGGATTGATGCGGCCCTCGAAGTTCCGGTTGCCCGAAAGCACGGAGACGGCCACCAGCTCCTTCTCCCGGATCGCGCGGCTCTGCTCCTCGGGAAGCGGGCCGCTGTTGCCGATACAGGTCGTGCAGCCGTAGCCGACGAGATGGAAGTTCAGCGCCGCGAGCGGTGCGATCAGCCCGGCTTCGCGGAGGTAGTCGGTCACGACCTTCGATCCGGGAGCGAGGCTCGTCTTCACCCACGGCTTCGTCGTGAGTCCGCGCTCCACCGCCTTCTTCGCGAGGAGCCCGGCCCCGAGCATCACCGAGGGGTTCGACGTGTTCGTACAGGAGGTGATGGCGGCGATCACGACGTCGCCGTGCTCCTTCTCGGGCGCCTTCGAGGTCGGCCGCCGAAGCGCCGGCAGCGCCTCCTTCCAGTGCTCCTTCAGTCCGCCGAGGGGAACCCGGTCCTGGGGACGCCGGGGGCCCGCGACGCTCGGGACGACCGAGCCCAAGTCGAGCTCCAGGGTGTCGGTGAAGACCGGATCGGGAGAGGCGTCGGTCCGGAACATTCCCTGCTCGCGCGCGTACGCCTCGACGAGCGCCACGTTACGGGCCGATCGTCCGCTCATGCGGAGGTAGGAGAGCGTCACCTCGTCGATCGGGAAGAGACCGCATGTCGCGCCGTACTCGGGCGACATATTGGCGATCACCGCGCGGTCGGGGAGCGAGAGAGAGGAGAGTCCCGGGCCGTAGTACTCCACGAGCCGTCCCACGACCCCCTTCTTGCGGAGCATCTGCGTGACGGTGAGGACGAGATCGGTCGCCGTGGATCCGGCCGGCAGCGTGCCGTGCAGCTTGAATCCGACGACCTGCGGGAACGGAAGGTCGAACGGCTGGCCGAGCATCGCCGCCTCCGCCTCGATCCCTCCGACGCCCCATCCGAGGACTCCGAGCCCGTTGACCATCGTCGTGTGGCTGTCCGTCCCTACGAGCGTGTCCGGGAGCGCCACCCTCCCTCCGCCGTCCTCATGAGCGACGACGACCGAGGAGAGGTACTCGAGATTCACCTGATGGCAAATGCCTGTGCCCGGCGGCACGACCCGGAAGTTCGTGAACGCCTTCTGGCCCCAGCGCAGGAACGCGTAGCGCTCCCCGTTGCGCTCGAACTCCCTTTCGATGTTGCGGCCGAACGCCTCCGGCGTCCCGAAGAAGTCGACGGAGACGGAATGGTCGATGACGAGATCGACGGGGAGAAGCGGATTCACCCGGGACGGATCGCCCCCCATGCGGGCGACGGCGTCTCGCATGGCGGCGAGGTCGACGACCACCGGCACGCCGGTGAAGTCCTGCAGAAGCACGCGCGCCGGCAGGAACGGGATCTGCGGCCCCTCCGTCCGCTTGCCGTCCCAGCGGGCGAGCGCCTCGATCGTCTCCCGCGTGACCGATCTGCCGTCCTCGAGGCGGAGGAGGTTTTCGAGGAGGACCTTCAGCGCGAAGGGCAGGCGAGCGACCGGGTAGCCGAGCTCCTGCAATCGCGACAGTCCATGGATCGTGTACGCCTCGCCTTCGACCGCGAGGCTCCTGCGGGTGCCGAACGAGTTCAAGGAATCCATGCGCCTCATCCTTTCCGAGCGGTTGCGCCCTCGCGTGCCGGCGCTGTCGTGGGTGCCGGCGCGGCCGAGTCCATGGTAGCCGAACGGCGGCGGGATTTCCTGAGGGCCCGCGCCGCACCGCGCGAGCGGAGCACCACGCGCGGCGCGGCGCGAGCGCAGGACATCCGGTCGCTCTACGCCCGCGTCGTTGCGGCTGCCGCTGCAGCTTTCGCCGCTGCTGCTGCTGCTGGCCCGCGAGGGGCCGCGTGCGCCTCGCCGTCCTCCGTGACATCGACTTCACGGGGAGCGTTCCAGCGCTTTTCCCTTGGCGCATCGAAGCCGCGCGTACTTGAATCGAATCACGGTCCCGATCTCCAGCGCATCGATCGCGGGACCGCTCCGGGCCGCCACATCCCGCAAACCGGAGGCGATCGAGAGAGAGAGAGAGGTGTTCCCATGGCAGATCAAGAGCAGGAGAAGAGGACCGGACGGACGGCCCGTGGGGCGCGCAAGACCGCATCCCGCAAGACCACGGGCGCGAAGAGCTCCCGCTCGCGTACCCGTCAGACCGAGCGCAGCGAGGAAGGCGAGAGCCGTCCCGCCAGAAGCCGGCCCGCCGCGAAGAAGGGGCCGGCCGCGAAGAAGGCGGGAGGCACACGGAGGGCCGCGGCGCGCAAGACCGGTTCTCGCAAGACCGGCGCGCGGAAGACCGCGGCTCGCAAGACCGGGGCTCGGAGGACCGCCGCTCGCAAGACGGCCGCTCGCAGGACTGGCGCTCGCAAGACGGGCGGGGCGCGAAACGGGCGCGGCAACCGCTCCAGCGCCGGGACCCGCAAGGAGTCCACCCGCAAGGCTTCCGGGCCCGAGGCCTCGGACTCCTCGACTCGCCGCTCGGAAGGCGAGGGGCGGACGCGGCGCTCCGCGAAGCGCGGCACGACGAAGCGTGGCACGACGGCGGAGGGTCGCTCGCGCAAGAAGACGACCCGCGCGCCGGCGCGCAAGAAGAAGACGACGGCTGCGACGTCGCGCTCGACGCCTCGTCGCTCCACGAGCGGAACGACGGCGAGGCGGGCGAGTGGACGGGGCGCCGGCCGCCGGCCGGCTGCGGCGCCGCGCAGATCGACATCGACGTCGCGGGGAGCGGCCGGCGGCGGCGAGCGGACCGGCGCGCAGAACGCGACCGCAGAGGAGCGGCGCTTCCTCGACGAGAACCGCGGCGGCCTTTCGCGGACGGCGCAGCGCGCGAAGTGGGTTCACACCGGCGACGAGCATGCCGACCGCCCAGGGCAGACCCTGGCGACCCGGTCGCACGAGGTGATCCAGGCATGGGCCGGGGAGCGCGGCGCTCAGCCTGCGACCGTCGGAAGCGACGGCGAGGAGGTCCGCGTGCTGCGCTTCGACTTCCCCGACTATGGCGGAGGCAATCTCCGCCGGATCGACTGGGACGAGTGGCTACGGGTCTTCGATGACCGCGAACTGGTCTTCCTCTTCCAGGAGACGATGAAGGACGGGACGATGAGCAACTTCTTCCGTCTGGACAGTCCCGAGCGAGAGGAAGGCTAGGATCCGGCCGCGCACCGGGTCCGGGGCCGGCGCGCGCCTCTCGAGGCGCGGCGCCGCGCACTCTCTGCGCCGGGCGCCAATGGCGAACGTTCGTAGCGTGCGCTGGCCGCCCGCATGGAGGCGCGGCCGCCGGCGGGGCGACGCACCCGCTGCACCTTTCGGGGAGCGCCTCCGTCGTGCAGGGGCGCCCGGACGTCCGGCCGGGAGCGTCCCGGCATTCCCGCCTCGCCGGTTTGCAGGTACCGTCGGGGTATGAGAGCCGCGCTCCAGGGCATCTTCGCGACGATCGGAGGCTGGATCCTCGGGTTTCTCGCCGGCTCCGGCCGGTTCGCTCTGTTCCTGGCCCGGTTCCTACGCGAGTTGCCCCCCGGCCTTCGCTACGTACGGTTGATCTTCGAGCAAGCGCGGTTCGTGGGAAACCAGTCGCTCCCGCTCGTCTTCCTCACCTCGCTGTTCGTCGGGGGAGTCGCCTCGCTGCAGAGCTCCTATCAGTTCCAAGGGACGATCCCCCTCATCTTCGTCGGAACGGTCATCGCCAAATCGGTGGTGATCGAGCTCGGCCCGGTCCTCACCGCGCTCGTCGTCGGCGCCCGGGTCGGCGCCTCCTTCGCGGCGGAGATCGGAACGATGCGCGTGACCGAGCAGATCGACGCGCTCGAGACCCTTGCGATCCGGCCCGTCCGCTACCTGGTCGTTCCGCGATTCGTCGCCGCAGTCGTGATGCTGCCGCTCATCACCATCTTCGCCGACGCCATCGCGATCCTCGGAGGCATGCTGGTCGCCGTCACCCGCATCGGCCTCTCCGCGTCGACGTTCACACGCGGCATGCGTTTCCTGTTCGACATCCATGACATCTATGGAGGATTGATCAAGTCCTTCGTGTTCGGCGCCGTGATCGCCATCGCGGGCTGCTTCAACGGCTTCTACACCGGCAACGGAGCCGAAGGGGTGGGACAGGTCACGACGAAGGCGGTTGTCGCGAGCTGCGTGATGATCCTCGTGGCCGATTACTTCCTGGCGGAAGTGATCTTCCGCCTGATCTTCCCCCCCCAATGAGCCGTGGAATGCGGAAGCGGGGGATCGAATCGTGATCGAGATTCGCGACCTGTGCAAGAGCTTCGGGAGTCACACGGTGCTCGACCACGTGAACCTGACGGTCCGGACGGGCGAGACGATGGTGGTTCTCGGCCGATCGGGAAGCGGGAAGAGCGTGCTGCTGAAGCTCGTGATCGGGTTGATGCGATCCGACTCGGGCTCGATCCTCGTGGACGGCGAGGACGTGACGAAGATGGGGTACGACGAGCTTGCCGCGCTGCGCCGTCGCTTTGGAATGCTGTTCCAGATGGCGGCGCTCTTCGATTCGATGACGGTCGGCCAGAACGTCGGCCTCGCGCTGCGCGAGCACACGAATCGAAGCGAGTCGGAGATCGCGGCGATCGTCGCGCAGAAGCTCGAGATGGTCGGGCTGCCCGGGATCGAGACGAAGAAACCGGCCGAGCTGTCCGGAGGGATGCGCAAGCGGGTGGGGCTCGCGCGCGCGATCGCGATGGATCCGGACTACCTGCTGTACGACGAGCCGACCACCGGGCTCGACCCGGTGACCGCCGAGCAGATCAACCAGCGGATCGTCGAGCTGCGCCAGAAGATCCGGACGACTTCGATCGTCGTCACGCACGACATGCGTAGCGCCTACACCGTCGCCGACCGGATCTGCCTCATCCACGAGCAGAAGATCTGGTTCACCGGAACCCCGGAGGAGGTCCGCAACTCGGAGGACCCGGTCGTGCAGCAGTTCATACGCGGGGAGGCGCGCGGTCCGTTGACGGACGACGAAGAGTCCTCGCCCGCCTCGAGCGCCCGCGGATCCGGCCGTCGCCGTGACGGATGGCAATGGGGTTTCGGGCAGCGCGCCCGGCGCGCGTCCGGCGCCGGCCCCGCCGGAGAAGAATGATCTTGAAGCTCGCAGGGAGAGACGCAGGAGGGTCGAATGTCGGAACGTAGCCAACAGATCCAGGTGGGAGTCCTCTTCGTCCTGTCGGTCGCCCTGCTCGTCTTCGGCGTCCTTTGGTTCAAGAACTTCCGTGTCGGCGGGAAGAACCAGGAAGTGATCGCGACCTTTCCGACGACGAGCGGCCTCGTCAAGGGGGATCCGATCGAGGTGCAGGGCGTTTCCTCCGGACAGGTGGCCGCGATCCGCTACGAGAAGGGGCGGGCCGTGGTGACGCTCTCGCTCGACGAGGGGGTGAAGCTGTATCGCGACGCCCGGATGGAGATCGAGAACGTCGGGATCATGGGACAGAAGGTCGTGCAGGTGGATCCGGGGGAAACGGGAACTCCCGTCGACCCCAGCGAGGTCGTCTTCGAAGGCTCGTTCCAGCCCGGAATCCCCCAGCTGATGACCGAGATGCAGCAGACGCTGGAAACGTTCCGTGTCCTCGGTTTGCGTATGGACGCGATGCTGGGGACCTTCGACGAGCAGGGAGCCGGCTCGTTCCGCGAGATCGTTCAGGATACGCGCACGATCAGCCGTGAGACGGCGATCCTTTTGACCGAAAGCCGCCCGGACCTGCAGGAGGCCCTCGAAAACCTGAACCTCTCGATGCGGGAGCTCCGCCGCATGTTGGCCGGGCACGGGGACGACATCGACACGCTGCTGGCGAACGCGGCGCAGGCGAGCGAGAGGCTCGATTCGACGCTCGTCGCTCTCCGGACTGCATCCGACCGGATCGCGACCATCGCCGAGCGGATCCAGAACGGGGATGGGAGTCTCGGCAAGCTCTCCCAAGACGAGGCGCTGTATGAAGAGCTGGTGGCGACCGTTCGCGAGACGCGCGGTCTCGTCCAGGACATCCAGCAGAACCCGAAGAAGTACGTGAAGTTCAGCCTCTTCTGACGCTTCGTTCGGTCTCCGCTCCGGCGGCGAACGAATCCGCAGCGCCTCCATCGCGTGGAGCTGCCACGAACCAGCGTCGTGTGGCCGGAAGACCCTCGCTCCGCTAGCATGGCCCGTCGGAGGAGCCCAGGGCCGCCGCTCCCAGGACGCCTCGCTTCCTCTCCGAAGCGAGAACATCCCCGACGATCGAAAATGGAATCGAACAGTCGAGAGCCGAAAACGAAGAACGCTGGAGGCCCCATGCGTACTCGATATGGTTGGATGCTTGCTGTGCCTTTGCTCCTCGGAGCCGGCGCCGCGCAGACCGCAGTCGCGGCGGCGTCCCACGAGGTGCGGGTACTCAATTACGAGTTCGTCCCCGATAGCTTGAGCATTGCGGTTGGCGACACGGTGAACTGGGTGTGGGAGCAAGGCTCGCACACGGTGACTTCCGGCGTTCCGTGCACGCCGGACGGAATGTTCGACACGGCGCTGAACGCGTCGTCGCCGATCTTCACCTACGTCTTCGACGAGAACAGCCCGGACCGGGTTCCCTACTTCTGCCGCCCGCATTGCGCGATGGGCATGAGGGCAGTCGTGCGGGTCGAGCGCAGCCCGACCGGAGTCGGCGAGGGGAACGCTCCCTCGGTCCGCTTCGCGATCGTCGGGGCGGAGCCTAATCCGTTCGGCCCCTCGACGCTGATCCGTTTCGACCTGCCTCGGTCCTCGCTCGTTCAGATCGACGTGATCGACGCGTCCGGCCGCATCGTCTCCACGATCGCGAGCCAGGAGTTCGCGGCCGGGCGCCAGGCGGTGGCCTGGGACGGCACGGGGAGCGATGGGGCTCGCGTGCCGAGCGGCATCTACTACGTGCGGGCGACGATGGACGGAGCATCGGCCGCCGAGAAGCTCGTCGTCCTGAGGTGACGCCTTTCGCGTAAGAGTCGGCGAGGCCGGCCAGCCGGCGCGAGAACGGCCCGGGGCGCGAGAGCTCCCCGGGCCGTTCTCTGTGGTCCGTCGATTATCCATTTCGTCACGAAAGATTCACGCGATTCCCGCCGTCCTTTCTTCCGCTTTCGAGAAGCCCATTGCTACAGTGCAAGTATCAACGAGCGCGAGTACGAGAACGAGCGCGAGTATGAGAAGCGGGACGCCGTAGAAGCAGGTGTTCGCGCGAAAGCGAGCAGGAGCATCAGCGCCAGCAGCTACCAGCGCCAGCAGGAGCACCGGCGTGAGCACGGCGCCCGATCGAGACGCGAAAACGCGAGAACGACAGTGAGCGCCAAGAGAAACCGCTTGGAGCAGCGACACCCCGCCGATCGACATTCGGCGCCAATCGGAGGTGACAGCGATGGCGAAAATCGTAACCGCAGTGTTCAAGAGTCGAGCCGCTGCCTCGGAAGCGGTGGAGGATCTGGTCGATGCCGGTTTCTCGCGCGATGACATCAGCGTTCTGATGTCCGACGAGACGCGAGGCCGGGAGTTCGCGGTCGAGACCGGGACGAAGGCGGCGGAAGGCGCCACCACGGGAGGGATCACCGGAGGGATTCTCGGAGCGATCGCCGCGGGACTCGCCGCCGTCGGGGCCGTCGTCATTCCCGGCGTCGGGCTTGTCGCAGCGGGGCCGCTCGTCGCCGCTCTCGCCGGCGCGGGTGCCGGAGGAGCGGTCGGAGGGCTGATCGGGGCGCTCATCGGCGCGGGGCTCCCGGAGCACGAAGCGAAGTTTCTGTCCGAGGAAGTCAAGAAGGGCGGCATCCTGATCGGCGTCTACGCCCACGACGACCGCAAGGAAGTGGCCGAGCGCGCCCTCGAACGCGCCGGTGGGATGAGCATCAAGAGCTGATCTCCTTCCCGCGCACGTCCCGCGCACGGCCCATTCCGCCGCGCCGAGGCCCGGCCGCCCTTCTCGTCGATCCCGTCCCCCTGGATCCGAGAAGCGGCGGCGGGCGGCGCGGTTCAGCGATGTGGCTCCGGTCCTCTGTCGCTCATGTGCCGGCCTCGTCTCTCGCTTACCGGCGGACCCATCGCCCCGTCGCTCACCGGCTGACGCCTCTTCCGAAAGCCTCGGCGGCCAGTCCATCGATCCCGGTTGCGCCACTCGCGCCGGCCCCGCCGCTTCCCGGGAGGGCTGGCCATGGCGGGCTCCATGACAACGACCAGGAAGCGGAGCGGTCCGTCCATCCGAAGGCGCGGGCGATCGAGAGCGATCCGCCGCCGCCCGCGAGGGCGATGCGCGCCTCGACTCCGCCGCATGCCGCCGAGCGCGAAGAACCGGTCGCGGTCTTCCAGCTTGCGCCTTCCGTGAAGAGGACGAAGCGAAGTCCCGCCGGCCCGAACCAGAAGCCGGGGCCGAGAAGATCGATACCGGCGGAAGCGAATCGCGAGCCGAGCGCTTCCCGGTCGATCCGTCCGCCGCGCGTGACGTCGTGCGAGCGAAGCAGGAAGGGACGGATCGAGCCCGAGCCGGCTCCAGCCAGCTCGAGCGCCGGCGCCCCCCGGCTCACCGCGCGCAGCGCGCCTCGGGCGTTCAGCGAAACGGCGGATCGCTCTTCGCTCGCCGCCGCGCGCCAGGCGAGAGCGAGGCTGGCGGCGCCGTACCCCGCCGCGTTCGCCACTCCTCGAGGAGCCGAGGCGGAAAGCAGGACGGCCAGATGCTCTGACGGATCGAGCCAGCCGGCCGCGGCCGCCGGCCCGACACGCAGTGCCGGCCGTCCGGTGCCCGGGTGCGCGCCGTCGCCCGCATGCTCGCTGGGTTCGCCGGGCTCGCCTGCCGCTCGCGCGGCTTCTGCGGTCGCGCCGCCGGCGAGCCACAAAGACCCGCTGCGCCAACCACCCGCGAGCAGCCGGAGCGATGTCCTCTCCTCGACCGGCGCCGCCAGGCTGGCTCCGGTGTAGCTCTCTCGTTCGTGCTCCACCTTCGACAGCACCGTCAGCGCCGCATTCGCCGGAAGCGCGAGGGAGACCGCCGCCGCTTGTCTCGCGCTGCCCCAGCGGCCGGCGATCGCGATCCTCTCTCCCCGCCCCAGAAGCCCGCCCGCCGAAACGCGAGCGAAGCGATCGAGCCCCGCGCGTGCCGCAATGGATCCCCAGGACCAGGGATCGCGCGGAAGCGCCGGCGCCTCGGAGAGCACCGCTTCGATCGATACGCTTCCATCCTCGCGAGGATGGAGTCGGAGGGCGGCGGCGTCCGCGGATGGCAGCGATCCCAGACGGCGCAGGCCCCTACGGTAGGCGCCCGCTTCCAGGATCCCGCGCGGCGGGACTCCGAGGAGGCCTTTCAGCAAGGGGCGCCGCGCCTCCGGCACCGACGCGAGCGAGAGGGAATCGACTCTCGGGCAGCCGATCCGGTTCCAGGACTCGAGCGCTCTCGCCGGGTCTCCGCGCAGATAGCGGCATGCGCCGAGCAGGGAGACGATCGAGGAGTCGGCGCCGCCGAGCGCGATCGCCGTCTCCGCGTGATCGGCAGCCCTTTCCCAGTCCTGTTCGAGAAAGCGAAGGCCGGCGAGGGCGCGATGCACCGGCGGAGACCCAGGAGCGAGGCGCAGGGCCGTCTCGAGAAGCGAGTCGGCCGCCGCGAGGTTCCCCGCGCGTGCGGCGATCACCCCCTCGCGGCGCAGCGAGTCGGCGAGCATCGCCTCCGGAGCCGATGTCGTCGTGGACGCCGCTCGCGAGGCGCTGGCTCCGATGAGCAGCAGCGCGGCGATCCCGAGCCGCCACCGGCCGTCCTGGGCGCCTCGTCGTTCGGCCCTAATCCGCCAGCACAAGGATCAGGATGATGATCAACAGGACGATGATCAGCGTCGTGGCCGAGATTACGAGCGTGTCCGCGCCGTGAATCGCCTGCGCCGACTCGATCGCTTGCATCGCCTCGCGCGCCTGAGGCGCGACCCGGGCCAGTTGATCGCCGTTCATCGCCCGCACCCGCGCTTCGGCTCGACCGACGTCGAGTCCGGCGTCCGAGGCGATCGATCGGACTGCCGGCTGCCGGAGCAGCGTGAGGACGTCGTGACGGTCGGATTCAATGGCCGCGTCGTGGCTCTGCATCGTCGTTCCGATCCGAGCGGCGTCGAGCGGGCCGAGCGGGGAATCGCCCGCCGGGTCTGCGACCGACCGCGTGGCCGGAAGGACGAGAAGCGCGAGCGGCAGGACGAGGACCGCAAGCAGGCGGAGCCGGGACAGGATCCGGAGACGGGACGGGCGCGTTCGCATCATCATGGGAGCCCTCCGATGCGCTGACGAGAGGTCGCATTCCGGTTTTCGAAGGGGATCCGGACTGCCTGCCACCGCCGCCGTGCCACGCCGCGTGGCCTCGAGGCGCTGGAGTCTGACCAGCTGGCTTGGGCCTCGCTTCCGAGCGTGGCCGGGGGAGCCGGCGAGACCGGATCGGGTTTCCTCAACATTCGCTTGTCGGAGGGCTTTCCGCCAAGCACGTTGGCGTCCGCGGTCTCGAATCCTTCCCTCGCGCGCGCGGTCCCCGATACGATCCTGGATCGATCGCGAGGCGAGGCGTTCGGTTGCGTCCCGGCCGGCTCTCCGGCTCTCGTTCGGCGAGGCGCTTCGTCCGTCCGCCGTTCGATCGCCGTACGAGGGAATCCCGCACGAAGAGGAAGAGGAAGAGGAGGATGGCACGGATGGAACGGTCCGAAGAAAGTTCGCCTGAGGTCCCGGCGCCGGAATGTGCATTCTGCGCGATCGTCGAGGGAGAGAGGCCGGCGAGCGTCGTGTTCGAGACGGAGCGGCTCCTGGCGTTTCTCGATCACAGGCCGCTCTTCCCGGGGCACGTCCTGCTGATCCCGCGGCGCCACGTTCCGACCATCGCCGACCTGCCGGAGGACCTGGCGGCTCCGTTCCTGCTCGCCATGCGCGACCTGGCGACCGCCGTGGAGGAGTCTCTGGGAGCGCAAGGGGCCTTTCTCGCTGTCAATCATCGCGTCAGCCAGAGCGTGCCGCACCTGCACGCGCACATCGTGCCCCGTCGCCGTGGCGACGGTCTCAAGGGCTTCTTCTGGCCACGGAACCCTTACGAGAACGATGCGCAACGCGAGGAGATCGCCGCGCGCATTCGAGCGGCGCTTGCGCGCGTGTCCTCGCCGCCCGCGCGGCGTGATCCGAACAAAACGCGAAGCGCGCCCCCGGCGCAGGGCGCCGCCTGACGAGACGCGCTCGCGATCCCATCGGCCGGCTGCGCCTGCCCGCCGATTCGGGAGCCAGAGCGACCGGCCGTCCAAGCGAGGCCTATCTCTCCGCGGCCGATGCCCCCCGCCGGGCGGATCCGGCACGCAGCCACCGCTCGAGCCAGCTCAGCACCTCGGCGTACCAGTGCCGGCTGTTCCGCGGCTTCAAGATCCAGTGATTCTCGTCGGGATAGCAGACGAGGCGGGCAGGGAGGCCTCGCGCCTTGTACACGTTGTAGACCTCGAGCCCCTGATCGTAAGGCACCCGATAGTCTCGCTCCCCGTGGATGACGAGCATCGGGGAGCGGAAGCCTGCGGCATGCCGGATCGGGTTGTATCGGTCCATCCCCTCGATGTCGTCCCAGAGCGATCCGCCCATCGCGCGTGGACGGCCTTGCGTCAAGTCGGTGGCGTACTGCGTCTGGAAGTCCGACACGCCGGCGTGATTCACGATCGCCGCGAACCGGTCGGTCTGCGAAGCGATCCAGCAGGCGAGATACCCGCCGTAGGAGCCGCCCGCGACCGCCATCCGCCTGGGATCGACGAGGCCGCGCTCGATGAGTCGATCCGTCGCCGCCATCACGTCCCGGTACGGCGCGTCCCCCCAGCTCCCTTGGATCGACGCGCAGAACTTCTGCCCCCAGCCCGTCGAGCCGTGAAAGTTCACCATCGCGACGAGGAAGCCGGGGGCGGCGAATGCCTGCGCGTTCCAGCGCCAGTGCCACTGGTCGAGGAACGCGCCATGCGGTCCGCCGTGCACCATGTGCACGAGCGGCAGCGCTTCACTCGCGCGGCGCCCCCGCTGGACGGCGCCGCGCGTCGACGGCGGCCTGCTCCTCTTCGGTCGCAGCAGGAACATCTGCACCGGTTCGCCGTTTGCGCCCGGGAACACCTCCTCCTCGACCTCCGCCAGCTCGATCCGTCGCATGCGAGGCCCGGTGAAATCCGTGATCGCCGTCAGCACTCGTCGCCGGGGATCGAAGCGCACGATCTCGGGCGGCCGTCCCAGGCTGGAGAGGCTTGCGAAGACCCTCCCTCCGCCGACGCGAGGGGCTCCGATCGTTCCCCCGCGGACTCGCTCGCGAATCGCCCGCTTGCCGGTTCCGCGGAGCGCGGCCGCGAAATCAAGCGTGAAGAGAGCCGTCCGGCCCTCCGCCTCCGCTTGAAGCCAGACGAGCGACGAATCTTCCGCGAACTCCCATCCGGATGCGGAGAGATCCCAATCCTCCGTCAGGACGTGGTGCTCGCCCGAGGACCGGTTCAGCGCGACGAGACGGACCTTGTCTGCATAGAAGTCCACCTCACGCTGCATCCCATACAGGATCCATCGTCCATCGGGGGAATAGACGGGGCGAAGCGCTTGGGCCCACTTGCCGCCCGTGAGCTCGCGGGCGCGCGGCGCCGAGCGGGGAGAGAGCCGCGCGGGCACGGCGACGCGGTAGATGCCCCACTGCAGGAGCATGTGTGGCGGTCGCGTGCGACAGGCGGAGAAGACGATCTCCGAACCGTCCGGGGCGATCCGGTACTGATCGGACGGATCGTCCAGGTCGAACCAGCGATCCGACTCGGGCGTCAGGTCGCTCATCGCGCGCGTCGCGAGGTCGAGGACGAAGAGATGATGGACCTTCCCGTCGGTCAACCAGTGGTCCCAATAGCGGTAGACGCGGTCTTCGGTCACGCGGACCTTCACCGGATCGTCGTCGAGCTTCTTCGCGCGTTTCTCCGTTCCTTCGATCGAGGGATCGCTTGCGAAGACCGGCGCGAGGAAGGCGACCCGGCGGCCGTCGGGAAACCAGCGCGGATCGGCCACGCCAAAGGGGAGATCGGTGAGCCTCTCGGGCTCGCCGCCTTCGAGCGTCATCAGGAAGAGCTGCGGCGCCTCGGGGGGCTGGCCCGCGTCGGTCGCCGACGAGGAGGAGCCGCGCGGCGCCTTGCGGACGAACAGAAGCTTCGTGCCGTCCGGGCTGAGCGCGGGCTGCGTCGACGAGGTATCGGCGGAGGTGAGCGGTCGTGCCGCGTCCCCTCGCCCTCCCCGGCCCGCGCCCGCCGCATCCCCCGGGATCAGCCAGAGCCGCGTCTTCCCCTCGTTCTTCTCCATGGAGTAGGTCGTCACCGGGACGACCAGGCGGTCCCCCGCGGCAGCCACGCACGGCTCGCCGACTCTCGGAAGGCTCCAGAGGATCTCGGCCGTCAAGCGATCGCGGCCGCGCCGGGGCTTCTCGGAGGGAGGCAGGGTCGACGCACGACGGGGAGAACGAGGAGAGCGTCCGGCGGGCTTCGGGCGGGATCGGCGGGAACGCGGCGGCATCCGGGACCTCCGTTCGGCATGCTCCGGTCTCGGTCGCCGGAGGAGAGGATCGACGGTCCGGGGACCGAGGGAGGGACCGGCCGCGGCGTTCGCGACCCGAAATCCCTCTTGGCTCCGAAGCATGGTGAATCGAGGCGTGATGGCGCGCAAGGGCCACCCGGGCGATCGGGGACCGAACTCCCGAGAGCGCGAAAACCGGTGGCCGGTCAGCGGGGACGGCGATGCGTGAGTGGCGACCAGGACGGTTCGAAGCGGTCGAGGCTCAGGATCGGAGGCTCAGGATCTTCGGTGCCTCGTTTTGATCTCGGTCGCGCGGTCGGGGGCAAACAGCAAGGCGATCGCTGTGAAGATGAGGGCGCAGAGGAAGAGCGCCTGAGAAGCGCGGGCGATCTCGGGCGGCCCGGCGAGAAGGCCGACGAACGCCAGGATGGCCGCGAGGCAGAGGGTAACCACGATCGTCATCATCGCCCCTTTCCGCGGAGCCTTCTCCGCCGCGGCCGCCGCGCCAGAGAGGTGTCGATCGAGGAGACGCCGAAGCAAACGCACAGGAAGCGGATGCGGTAACAGGAACGGCGTGTGCGGCGAACGCACAGGGGCGCCCCTACGGCTCGTTCCACTCGTTGTCTTCTCGTTGTTCTTCGACGACTACGAGCAAGCCGCGATCGAGGACAGGCAGTTGACCTTGGGTACCACCTTGCCGCTGGGTCGGAAACGTCTTCCCACCCCTGCCTCCTCGATCGCGGCTTCCGGATCACGCTTCCGGGAGCAGTGAGGCGGTCGCATTGGAACCGCTCGGTTCCCGGCCGAATCTATTGCGCCCGTCCCATCTTCCGGACCGATCCCGCAATGTCCGCGCGGCGCCCTGTCTTGAGGCGGTCAGGACGGCCGGCGAGAACGCGCCGGCGCCAGTTCCACAGGATGCCCTTCCTCGACAGGACTACCGGCCTCGTTCTCGTCGCCGGTCTCGATGCCTTCCGTGTTCTCCAACAAGAGCGTGCACGACATCTGGTGCTTCTGAAGCTCGGACGCGGAGTAGAGGGCGGCCCCGCAGTAAGGGCACTCCTCGCGCCCGTCCTTGGCAGTCCGCAACACGGTCTCTTCTCCTTTCCCTGTCGAGAACTATAGGAGGGCGAGATGACGTGACGATGAAACGGCTGTTACATCTGCTTCATCCTCGCCGGGGAAGGAGGGAGGAAGGGAGAAGGAGAGGAGGGAAAGAAGGGGCCATGGAACGAGGCTCCCCGCCGCGAATCGCGACGGGGAGCCGAGGTGGAACTATCCGAAGCGGCTCGCCATGCGCCCGATCGATTGTCTATCCGGCAATCGATCCATCGATCGATCGGAGGGCTGGTCGGCCGGCCAAGACGGCCAACGGGCAACGGCCAACGGGCAACGGCCAACGGACAACGGCCGGCGAGCGTCAGGCAACGGCCAAAGAGCGACGGGCAAGGGGCCAAAGGCCAACGGGCAAACGATCGAATCCGCGCGCCGGGAGCGGAATCTCAGCGCGGTTCTTGCCGGGGATCTCTGGCCTTTCTCTATCCTTCTGCTCCGGTTGGCTCCGCGGGAGCCTTGTGCACGGCCGCCCCACTCTCCTGCGCCGGGCCCTGACCCTGCGCCGTCAAGTTCGGCTGCTCCAGAGACTGCGGAACCTGAAGCATGTATCCGCTTCCTCGCACGGTTTGCAGAAGCTTCGGCTCGAAGCTGTCGTCGATCTTGCGGCGCAGGCGGGCGATGTGGACGTCGATCACGTTCGAGAACGGATCGAAGTCCTGCTCCCAAACGTGCTCGGCGAGCATCGTCCGCGTCACGACCTGGTTCGGCCTGCGGAGCAGGAACTCGAGCAGCCCGTACTCGCGGTTCGTCAGGGTGAGCTGCTTGCCACCCCGCATCGCCTTTCGCCGCAGCGTGTCCAGCTCGAGGTCGCCTGCCTTCAGGACCGTTTGCACCTCGTATCCGCGCCGCCGCAGCAGAGCGCGGACGCGCGCCAGCAGCTCCTCGAAGCCGAACGGCTTCGTCAGATAGTCGTCGGCTCCCGAGTCGAGGCCAGCCACCTTGTCCTTCATCCCCTCACGAGCGGTGAGGATCAGGACCGGCACCGTGTTCGACTGGTCCCGCAGCGACTTGACCACTTCGAAGCCGTTCTTCTTCGGCAGCAGGACATCGAGCACGATGAGGTCGTAGTCTCCCTCCTGCGCCATGTAGAGCCCCTGCTCCCCGTCGGTGGCAAGATCGACGACGTACTGCGCCTCCCGCAGCCCGCGCCGAATGAAACTCGCTACGCGCGCATCGTCCTCGACTACCAAGATCCGCATGGTCCACCTCCGAATCCTGTGCTTCCCTCAGGGAACCCGAGCACGAAAGGTCCGCGATCCTTGTTCACGTCCACGTTCACATTCTCCGTTTTCCGTTCTCCGCTCTCTCTCGCGTGGCCGGCGCCCGTTCACACCGTACTTCCCGGCCTTTTCGAACCTCTCGACACTTCACGAACGTTCCAACTTCTCGAACCTACCGAAGAACTCCCGAGCCGCTCACGAGGAGCGCTCCCGCCCCCGCAGGAGCGCCGCCGGCTCCTCCTGCCCGGGGCTCGAAAGCGACAGGGTCATCTGCACGCCCCCCTCGCGCCGGTTCTGCAGCCGAACCGAACCGCCGTGCATCTCGACGATCCGCTTGACTACGGTCAATGCGACGCCGGTTCCGCGCCCCGCGGTCTTCGAGGCATAGAACGGATCGAAGAGATGCTCGATCTCCTGCTCCGGCACACTCGAACCGTCGTCCTCGATCTCGATCTGGAGCGTGCGGCCCCCGGCGCCCGAGCCAGGGTCCCCCTCGCCCCTCTCGAGGATGCGGATCCGGATCGTCCCTCCCTGCGGCATCGCCTGCGAGGAGCTGAGCAGCAGGTTGACGAACGCCTGCTCCATCTTCGTCCCGTCGAGCGGGAACGGAGCGATCGACGGATCGATCTCCCGGCGCACCGTGATGCCGGCCTTCTCGAACTCGTGGCGCACCTGACGGAGCGCGCGTTCCAGAACATCGACGATCGATTCGTTCCGCAGCTCGATCGCTTGCGGCGCCGCCAGCTCCCGCAGCCCGAGGATCACCTCGTTGACGCGGCGGACCGCGTCCCCCATGTCCTTCAGAACGGCGAGCATCTCCTCGTCTTGGGAGCGCGTCTTGCGCGAGAGGAAGTCGATCCCCATCAGGATGACGGTGAGCGGATTCTTGACTTCGTGGGAGACGCCCGACGCGAGCTCGCGGATCGACTCGATCTTCTCCTGTTCGATCCGTCGACGCTCGTCCCGCCGGGTCCGGTCCTCGCGCAACGCCTCCTCGATCAGGTGCGGGAGCTGGTCGAGGCGGGAGGTCGCGAGACAGCCGCTTCCTCCCTCGCGGATCGTCCGCGCCGCGATCTCCTCGGCGTCGCCCTCCACCATTCCGATCACCGGACGTGGGGAGCCGACCGCGCGCAAGCGCGCAAGCAGATCCGGGGCGATCGTGAGCGGGGGAGGAGCGCAGACCGCGACATCCCAGGCGCGGTCGAGCAACGCGTCATCGAGCCGCGCGAGCGGCACCGGCATGAACGAGAGTTCAGGCGAGGAGCTGTCACGTAGAGCCGATTCGATCCTCCGAATCTGCTCCTTCGAGTCCGACACGATCAGGACCTGAACTTCCGAAGCGGATTCTTTCACGGCGCTCCTACGTGTCCCGGGCGAGGAGATCGGCCCGGGGTAGCGAGTCTGGGAGTAGCCGGATGCCGGGACGATTCCCGGCCCACTGGCGCGGATTGTAAATCAAGTTACGTTCGAAAGTTCATTACATCGAGGTCATTCTTCATGAATTACGCAGGCTGTGCACGGTCGATAAACCGGCGTACGAGAGGTTGGTGCTGGTCCTGGGTCCGGCAGCTTCGACCGACCCTGAGCTTCCTCGCTATCCCTCGATCCCTCGATCCCTCGATCGTTCACCCGGTGAAGGCCGCGCGGTCCGAGGGGAGGCCCCGCGCACGAGCGCTCCGGCGGCCTCGCTCGCCGCCAAGTGTACGCTCGCGCAACGCCTTGGCCGTCGCCGTCCCGATCGCCGGCTCGAGCAGCCCGTCGGGCGCTCCTTCGTAGACGACCTTGCCGCCTGCCTCGCCGGGCCCGGGTCCCAGTTCGATCACCCACGCCGCCGCTCGGATCAGGTCGAGATGATGCTCGACGACGAGAATCGAGTCGCCGCGCGCCACGAGGGCGTCGAAGGCGTCGAGGAGCCGGGCGACGTCGCGAGCATGGAGACCGGTTGTCGGCTCGTCGAAGAGGAGCAGGCGCCGTCCCTTTTTCCGGGGAGCGGCGAGGAAGGCGGCGAGACGGAGACGCTGCGCCTCGCCTCCCGAAAGCGTCGAGGTCGGCTGGCCAAGGCGCAGATACCCGAGACCGACCTGCTGCAGAGGCGCGAGGTCGCGGGCGATCGCGGGCGACGAGGCGAAGAAGAGGGCCGCCTCGTCCACCGTCATCTCGAGGATCCCGAGGATGTTCTTCCCCTTGTGGCGGACCTCGAGGACATCGGGCCGGAACCGCTTTCCTCCGCACGTCTCGCACGCGACCTCCACGTCGGGGAGGAAGTGCATCTCGAGCAGGACGGTCCCGAGCCCTTTGCAGGTCTCGCACCGTCCGCCCGGGACGTTGAAGGAGAAGTGGCGGGCGGTGAGGCGGCGCTCGCGCGCGCCGGCTGTCGCCGCGAGGAGGGCGCGGATGCGCGGGAAGGCGCCGGTGAAGGTGACCGGGCTCGAGCGGACGGAGCGGCCGAGCGGCTCCTGCCCGACGAGAAGGGCTTCCTCGATCGCCTCGAACCCTTCGATCGATGCGACCCGTCCGACCTCCTCGACCGCCTTGCCTTCCCAGCGGAGCCGGTTGCGATACAGCACGTCCTCGAGCAGGGTCGATTTCCCGGATCCCGAGACGCCGGCGATCACGACGATCCCGCCGAGGGGGATGGACAGCGAAGGGATGTCGACGTTGTGCTGACGCACGCCGGTCAGCCGCAACGCCGGCGCGCGCGGGTCGAGTCGCCCCGCGGGCCGGTCGCAGCGGAAGAAGTGCCGGTTTTCGCCGAGGAAGATCGGGGATGGGCCCTGATAGAGGAGGTGGCCGCCCGCCTCGCCCCCCTCCGGGCCCAGGACGATCAAGTGATCCGACCCCTCGATCACGATCGGGTCGTGCTCGACGACGAGGACGCTGCTCCCGCGGGCGGTGATCGACCGCAGCACGTCGCGCACGCGCGCGGAATCACGAGCGTGGAGGCCGACCGTCGGCTCGTCGAGGACGTACAGCGTCCTCGTCAGCGAGGAGCCGATCGCCGCCGCGAGCCGCAGCCTCTGCGTCTCGCCTCCGCTCAGCGTGCGCGATGCGCGATCCAGGGAGAGGTAGCCGAGGCCCACGTCGTCGAGGCACGCGAGTCGCGAACGGATCTCCTCGAGGACCTTCGCGACCCGCGCCGCACGCGATGCCGGTAGCTCGAGGGAATCAAAGAAGCGGCGGAGGTCGGAGACCGCCATCGCCTGCATCTCGGGTAGCGAGCGCCCGTCGATCGTCACGGCACGCGCCGCCGGGCGCAGGCGCGTGCCTGCGCACGACGAGCACGGAACGTAGCCGCGGAAGCGCGCCAGGAAGATCCGCACGTGCATCCTGTAGCGCTTGCGCTCGAGCCGCCGGAAGAACGCGAGCACGCCGGGGAATCGGCGGTCGCCGGTGCGGGCCGCCGGGGAGCCGGAGAAAACCCAGCGGCGCTCCGCCTCCGTCATGTCGCGCCACGGGACATCGGCGCGAATCCCCTCGTCCACCGCGGCGCGAAGCATCCGGCGGCGCCACGGTCTCGCCGACGGCATCCGGAACGGGACGACGGCGTCCTCGCGGAGACACTTTCGCGGATCGGGGACGACCTTGTCCGGATCGATCGTGATCGTTCGGCCGAACCCCTCGCAATCCGGGCATGCCCCGAGCGCGGTGTTCGGCGAGAAGAGCTGCGGGCGGAGCGCCTCCGCCGGCATGCCGCAGTTCGGGCACGAGGTCCCTTCGCGAAGCCTCGCCACCTCCCGCGCGCTTTCGCCGTCCGCGTCGATGCAGTAGAGGATCGCCTCGCCGCGCCCGATCTCCCAGGCGCCCCGGACTGACTCCTCGATCCGCGATCGCGACACCGCCGACCGTCCCGCGAAACGGTCGACGACCACTTCGAATCGATCGGGGATGGTGAAATCGACCGGCAATCCGCCGCCTTCGCCCGCTAAGGCCTTCGCCGGCGCTTCGGTGACCCATTCGTCCGGCCAGTCGCGCAGCCGCCCGTCGATCAGCACCCGGGTGTACCCCTGCTGGAGGAGCGAGGGCACGACCGGCGTCGCCGCTCCGCCCGCCGCTTCGCGATCGCGGGCCACCCCGACCGGCGCCGTAAGGCACAGCTTCTCGGCGGCGGCCCGCGCAAGGATCGACTCCACGGCCCGCTCGACCGAGAGGCGGGCGAGCGGCGCCCCGCACCCGGGACAGTGCGCCTCGCCCGCGTGGGCGAAGAGCAGGTGCAGCGCGTCGCTCAACTCGCTCATCGTCCCCACGGTGGAGCGGGCGTTGCGGACCGAGGCCGCCTGCGCGAGCGACACGGGCGGTTCGAGGTGACCGATGAAGTCCGCGTCGGGCCGGTCGAGCCTCTCGAGGAACTGGCGCGCGTACGTCGAGAGGCAGTCGACGAATCGCCGCTGCCCTTCGGCGTAGATCGTGTCGAATACGAGGCTCGACTTGCCGGAACCCGAGACGCCGGTCACCGCCGTCAGTTTCCCGAACGGGACCTCGACGTCGATTCCCTTGAGATTGTGGGTGCGCACCCCGCGCAAGATGCAGGACTTCATGGCAGATCTCGATCCTAACATCCCGCTCCGGCACCTTCGCGGGCGGATCGATCGGATTGATCCCATTCGGGACTGCGGGTAGCCTGAACCGTCGATGTCTGGGAAACCGCTCACCCGCGCCCCGTGGTTCGGCTTTCTCGTCGGTCTCGTCGTGGTCGCCGTCCCCGTCGCGATCCTCCTCGGGGCGCGCGCGGTGCGCCACAACGTCGAAGCGTCGCGCCGCGCCGCCGCGATCGCCGACGCGACCCGCGGCCTGCCGGGCGCAGACGGGCAGGGTCCGACCGGCGACGAGCGTCGCGCGGGCGCTCTCCGCGAATCCGGCGCCTCGTTGCCCGACCCCGATCCGGCGCCCGGCATCGACGCGCTCGATCCCGCCCTCGCCCGCGCCGAGACCTGGATGGACGCGCACGAGGTCGGTCTCTTCACCGGAGGCGGGACGAACGGGCTGCGCATCTACGCCTTGGAGATCGAAGCCCGCTACCGGCTCGCGCAAGCGGGAGGACCCGACGCCGCGCGCCGAAGGGAGCGGCTGCTCCAGCGGCTCCGTCCTTTCGTCGATCCCACGCGTCTTTCCGCCGCGATCCGGCAGCAGCGCAATCTCCAGGGATCGTGGGAGGTTCTTCTCGTCGCGGTCCGCTGCCGCCAGTGCGGAGTCGACATCGCGCCGATCGTTCCGGTCCTCGAGCCGCTCGTCCCCACGATCCTCACGCAGCTCGACCGCATGCCTCCCGGGATGGCGTCGCTCTATCGCGCAGGATTCGCCGCGGCGGGACTCGGCGTCGCCGGGGGCGCCGGCGGGTCCCGCAGCGACGGAGGCGCCGCTGGCGCCGCTGGCGCTGCTGGCGCCGCTGGCGCTGCTGGCGCTGCCGGGGGCGAGCGCGATGGCAGCGATGGCGCCTCCGCCTTGGCGCCGGCCGCCGGCTCCGTCCTCCTGCGCCGTCCTCGCGAGGTCGAGACTTCGCGCGCGGACGTCCTTTCGCTCGCGCAGGAGGTGCTCGCGCGCGCCGGGATCGACGAGCGTCCGGCGCAGCCGTTCACCGAGGCCGAGTCGGCCTACCTACGCCGCGTCCTCCCGTTCTGGTCGCTGACCTACACGATCTTCCAGGACGCCGAGATGTCGGGGAATCTCGCGAACGCTCTTTGCCTTGCCGGGATGACCGGCTGCTACGGATATCGCGAGGCGTTGCGCACGATGCTCGACCGCCAGTCGCCCGACGGCTCGTTCCCGCAGCCCGGCGGCGGCGAAGCTCAAGCGCGCCCCGAGGCGATCTACGGGCCGACCTCGACCTGCCTCTCCGCTCTCTGCCGTGAGCGGGAGAGGCTCGCCGGGACGAGCGGATCGTGAAGCGCGTGGACACGCCAAGCCTCCCGCTCGCCCGCCGCCGCGCGGGATGCGCTCGCGGCATGCTCCTCCTCGTCGCCGGAACGGCGCTGCTCGCCGGCTGCAGCCTGCCCGCCTCGCGCGTCGCGCGCGATCCGTTCCGCTACCAGGCGCGCGACGTGACGGTGCGCGGCGAGGTGGTGTGGAGCGGATGGCTCCCGGAGGTGGGCAGCCGCGGATTCCTCCTCGCCGACGACGGGGAGAGCCTCCTCGTCCTCACGCCTCGCGAAGCTCCGCCGAGAGGCAAGCGGACGCGCGTCGCAGGGACGGTCGAGGCGGCGTTCGATCTTGGGGACCGTACGGCCGCTGTCCTTCTCGAAAACGGAGCCGGCCGGCGCGAGCGTGGGAAGCTTCCCGACTTCTTCTGATCCGGATCGAGCCGCCGATCTCCCGGCGGACTTCGATCTTGGCGAGGCGCTGGCGGCCCTTCGCGCCGCGCCTGACTTCGCGAGCTTCCGCCGGTCCTCCTTCCACCGCCGCCATGGCGCGGCGCTCGACGCTTGGGTCGGCAAGATCCGTCTCCATGCTCCGCCGCGGCCGCCTGCGCCGCCACCCGCGCCGCGCGACGGCGCTGCACGCGGCGCCGCTTCCGAGCGCATCCTCCGTATCGTCCAATGGAACGTCGAGCAAGGGAAGGCGTGGGACCGGCTCGTCGAGGCGGTCGAGACGACGCCGCAGCTGCGCGGCGCGGATCTCTGGACTCTGAACGAGGCCGACCTCGGCACGGCTCGCGTTGCCAACCGCGACGTCGCGCGCGAGCTCGGGCAGAGGCTCGGTCTGTACTCCGCGTTCGTGGCGAACTACCTCGAGCTGACCAAGGGACCTGGACCGGACGGCGAAGCGCCGGGCGAGAACGCGATCGGCCTCCACGGCATCGCTCTGCTCTCCCGATGGCCCCTCGCCGACGCCGGCTTCGCCGCGATGCCCGAGATCTTCGACTACTTCCGCTTCCCGCTCGAGAAACGCTACGGAGTCCGCAAGGTGCTCTGGGCGACCGTCCGCCATCCTCGCGGCGACTTCCGTCTCGCCACGACCCATCTCGAGGTGCGCTCGACTCCTCGCCAGCGCGCCGCCCAGATCGCGGCCGCCGTCGCGGCCCTCCCGGCCGGGCCGGCCTGGCTCACCGGCGATTGGAATACGCACACCTTCCGTCGCGGGGGACGTCTCGCCTCGGCGCTCGAATTCCTACGCCTGCGCCGCACCGATCCCGCGGCCTTCGAGGCTTTGCTGCTCGATCCATGGGAGCGAGAGCCGCTGCTGCGTGTTCTTGCCCGGTCCGGCTTCCATCTCGGTCCTTGGAACGACCGGCAACCGACCGTTCGGGAGGTCCTGTCGAGAGTCGAGGAGCTCGAGCAGCTGCCGGCGCCGCTCCGCGACCGCTTCCGGCGAGCGTTCTCCCTCGAGAGCAAAGTCCTTCGGATGCGGCTGGACTGGATCGCCGCCCGGGGTCCCTGGCGACCCGCGCCGGCCGCGGTGGCGGCGGCTGCGGAGGCTGCGCCGGCCGCCCCGGCCGACCTGTCCGGCTCTCCGGCGGGCTCCGCCGCCTGGACCGGCGTTTCGTTGGGTCCCGAGGGCACCAGGGCGTCGGACCATGCGCCGATCGGCGTGACGGCAGCCTGGGAGGACGAGCCGGCCTGACGCCGGAACGGGCTTGCAGCGACCGGCTTGCGGGCGGGGAGCAAGAGCTGCGACCGACAACCTAGTCGATGACGAACGCGCAAGACGAACGTAGAATACGACCGGCCGCCGCCGCGAGTCGGGATGGAGTGGGGACGGAGGGTCGGGCCGGCGCCGCGCGGGACCCGGATCGGAAGGGAGGATCGTGATGCGGAGGATCGGGGGGAGCTACGGCCTCGCTAGCTTCAACCCAACCAGTCGACGCAACGGCAGAGGACGAGGACCCGCCGGAAGAGGACGACCCGCCGGCGGCGAAGGACGCCGGGGCGTCGCGATCGGCGCCATCGCTCCCAGCGGCACGCCCGCCGCAATCCTCGCGCTCCTGGCCCTGTTCCTCCTCGCCTTGGCCGGGATCGGACCCGCTGCCGCCATCGAGGGAGGAGAAGCGGACGGTCCGCCGCAGGTGCCGATCCAGGCGCTCGCGAGCCAGGACGGCGCGGTCCCCGGCAAGCCGCTGAAGATCGCGGTCGTCTACGACCTGCCCCCGGACTACCACATCCAGGTCAACGACTTCCTGTTCGCCCAGCCGGCCGAGGGGGAGAAGTTCACGCTCTCCGCCCCGGCGCTTCCCGTGGCGAAGACCTGGGAAGGCGAGCCGGTCCTCACCGGAAAGGTCGTCGTTCTCTACGACCTCACGATCCCCTCCGGGACTTCGCCCGGTCCGCGCACGCTGAAGATCCACGCCGGATTCCAGGCTTGCTCCGAGCGGCCGGTCTATGCCTGCTGGCCGCCGGAGGAGAGCGACATCACGCTGGCGCTCGCGGTCGTCGAGGCCGGCGCGAAGATCTCGCCGCAGAACGCCTCGCTCTTTCCCGCCTCGTCGAAGAAGGCGAGCGCCGAGACCGAGCAGCCGTCCGGCGCCTCGGAAAGTGTCGCGGCCCCGGAGGGAGCAACCGAAGACAACGAAGCTTCGCCGGCGACCGCTCCCGCAGGGGAAGGCGCCTGGCTCGAGCAGAGCCCGGCCGGCGGCGCGACTCCGGCGGAGGGCGGCGTCTCCTCTGCATCCTCCTCCGGCGAAGAGGCTGCCGCCGGCCAAGGCGGCCAAGGCGGCCAAGGCGGTCAAGGCTTGCAGGAAGGGCTCGCCGCGAAACTGCGCAGCGCGCTCGCGCGCGGATCCTGGGTCGCCCTCCTGCTCGTCTTCTTCGCCGGCTTCCTCACCTCCTTCACGCCGTGCGTCTATCCGATGATCCCGATCACGATCGGCTACGTTGCGGGCGCGAGCCGCGGCCGGCTCTCCGGTTTCGTCCTCTCGCTCTTCTTCGTCCTAGGGATCGCCATCGTCTACTCGGCGCTCGGCCTCGCCGCCGCCATGAGCGGCGGGATTTTCGGCGCGGCGCTCCAGAGCACGCCCGCGCTCGTCGTCGTCGCAGCCGTCTTCCTTCTCATGGGCGCCTCGATGATGGGAGCGTTCGACCTCTCGCTCCCCTCCGGCTTCCAGACCAAACTGCAGACGGCGCGCCGCGGCGGCTGGATCGGCGCGGTGATCATGGGCGGCGTGACCGGCCTGGTCGCTTCGCCCTGCGTCGGCCCGGTGTTGGTCGTCCTGCTCACCTGGGTCGCGCAGGTCGGCCGGCCGTTCTACGGCTTCGGCCTCCTCTTCACCTTCGCCCTCGGCCTGGGGCTCCTCTTCCTCGTCCTCGGCACCTTCGTCGGCGCGATGCGCGCGCTTCCGAGAGCGGGCGGATGGATGGAGACGGTGAAGCACTACTTCGGCTGGATCTTCTTCGCGCTCGCCCTCTACTACCTCCGCACGCTGCTCGGTCCCAACGGGACGGCGATCGCCTTCGGCGCGCTCCTGATCCTCTTCGCAACCCACATCGGCGCCTTCTCGCCGATCCGCGAGGATGGCGGCAAGGGCGCCTCGTGGAAGAAGGGCATCGGCGTCGTCGTCGCCGTCCTCGGCATCGCCATGATGGGCAACGGGCTGATGCGGCACTACGGCTGGCAGGCGCCGGCCGGAACAGCGATGGTCGCGGCCGGCCGCTCGCCGGGCGCAGGCACGGGCGGCTCCGCCGAGCCGAGCTGGCGGACGGACGAGACGGCCGCGCTCGACGAGGCGCGCGCGCACGGCCGCCCGATGCTGCTCGACTTCTCGGCCGAGTGGTGCGCCGCCTGCAAGGAGCTGGACGAGAAGACCTGGAGCCATCCGACCGTCGTCGCCGAGCTGGAGCGATTCGTCCCGCTGCGCCTCGACATGACGCGCAAATCGCCGGAGAACCAGGCGCTGGGCGAGCGCTGGAAGGTGAGTGGATTGCCCACGGTGATCGTCCTCGATGGGGACGGCAACGAGATCGAGCGCTTCTTCGGGTTCCGTTCCGCGGACCAGGTTCTGCCGCTCTTGAAGAGGGCAGGATAGAGGGGATGAGCGAGCGGCCGCCGCGAGTCCTCTCGATCCTCGGACACCCGGTCACGGGTGTCGCACCGATCGCCTTTCTCTCGGCGGGCTGGCTGCTCCTGGCCCTGCAGGTCGTGCCGTTTCTGCGGCAGATCTCCGCCGACACGCTTCTCGCCGGCGGCACGTTGGGCGTCGACGTCTTCTGGCCTCTCCCGCCGCGGATCCTCCTTCCCGCCGTGGTGGGCGCGGGCGCTCTGTTCGTGGGCTTCGTCCTCTTCGTCGTGTGGGTTCGAAGCGGCGGTGGGTTCGGACCGATGGCCGACCGTCTCATCCAGCGCAAGAGCATGCTCGCTGCGATCGTGCTGGTCGCCGTCGGCGTGCTCTCCGCGGCGCTCCTTTCGGGCGGGGTGCCGACGCTCGGCGACGCGAAGACGCACATTGCGCGCGGCTGGCTGTGGGAGGAGTCGATCCGGGCGAGCAGCTTCCCGCGATGGAGCGATCTCTGGTTCGACGGATTCCCGGCCGGCCAGCACTACCCGCCCCTCGCGCACATCCTGCTCGCGCTGCTCGGCTTCCTCCGCTTCGACCCGGCGACCGCGGCCAAGGTTCTCGCCTGGCTGTGTCTCGTTGCCGGCAGCGCGGGAGCGGCGCTGCTCTGCGCTCGCCTGCATCGCGACCCGCGGTCGGGACTCCTCGGCGGGCTGCTCTACGGCCTCGCCCCCGCCTTTCATGCCGCCTGGGTCTGGGACGGCCGGCTCCCCGGGCTTCTCGTTCTAGCAATCCTGCCCTGGAGCTTCCTCGTGGCCGACCGTGTGTCGACCGGGATCGGCAGCATCCGCTCGGGCGCCGCGCTCGCGCTTTCGATCGGCGCCCTGGTGCTCGCGCATACCGGCGAGGCGCGGCTCGCGCTCGTGCTCCTCGGAACCTTCGGCATCCTGCGCGTCGTCTCGACGGCCGCGACGCGGGGCGAGCGCGCCCCCTCGATCGCCGGCCTTCTCGTCGGCACCGTCGGCGGAGGATTGCTGGCTGCCGCATTCATCGTCCCGCTCGCCCGGGAGGAGGCGCTCCTCAGCAATCCCATTCCCGCCAGCTGGGCGGGCCTCCGCGTTGCGGCCCCGCGCCTCGGCGAGATCGTCGATGCGTTTCGCTGGAACCCCTACGGCAAGGGGTATCTCGGCCTCTCCACCGGCCTCCTCGCCATCGGGGGGATCGTGCGCGCCGCCTTCGACCGAAAGGCGGGCGCAAGGGGGATCGGAGCGATTCCGCTGGCGATCCTGCTCGTCGTGCCGTGGCTGCTCGTCCGTCCCGCGGGGCGCGGCCTCGACCTCGTCCTCTTCGGCGGATGTCTGAGCGCGGCGGGCATCGTGAGGCGGGCGCCCGGCTCCCGCCAGATTCTCCTGCCACGGCGGATCGTCTTCCCGCTGACGATCCTGGTCGTCCTCCTCGACCTTGCGCCGCTGCAGATGGTCACCACCTACGGAACTCACGGGGAGGGGCGCGACCGGGTCTATGCGGCGCTCCAGGGACGGTTGACGAACGGACGCTTCCTCGAGCTGCCCGTCGACGTCGAAGGCAGGCCGCACGCGAGCCTGTGGGAGTTCGCGCCGACGCGGCCTGTGCCGAGCGTGGGAGGGCCGTTCATCCAGGGGGCGCCCCGGAGTTTCGCCTACGCCGCGGTGCTCGCGGACACGCTCGCGCAGGCGCTCGCGGCCGGCCGGTCCCCGGAGCCGCCGCTGCTCGACCTCCTCGCTTTCCACGGAGTCCGTTACGTCGTGCTCAGCCGCCCGACCGGGCCGGCGACGCTGGCTGGGATCGGTTCCCGGGGCTTCGTCCTCGACCCGGACGTTCCGGCGTACCGGGTCGAGCACGCTTCGATCGTGTCGGTTCTGCAGCCGGGGGGACCTCCGCCTCCCCCGATTCCGGAGATTCCGCTCGGCGTGGAGGGACTTCCGGCCGCGGACGCGCGACGTCTCGTCGAGGAGCAGATCGCGTGGCTCGAGCAGGCGCGGCCGAGTCCTGTGGCCGACGCGCGCGCCGTCGTCCTGCCCAACCGGCTCGAGGTGGACCTGCCGGACGTCGGCGCCGCGACGGTCCGGCTGGCTCGCAACGACTACCCATTCACCGAGGTCCGGCTCGACGGAAGGGCTTGGCCTTGGGAGCCGGCTCCGCTTGGGGGAATCCAGCTGCACGTCGACGCCGGGCCGCACAAGCTCGTGGTGCAGGGCGTGGAAAGCCGATTGCGCCGCATGCTCCGCCTGGGGCAGTGGGCGCTCGCGGGGCTGCTCTTCCTGGTCGGGCTCGGGCCGCGTCGCGGCTGAGGCTCCGCCCCCCGGGACCGCCCGGACCCCTGTGCTATCCTTTCGCGTGGTCGTCATCTCCGGGCGGGGCCCGGTGCGGGGAGGTGTTCCGTGCAGGACTGGTTGCGTTCCCTAGGGATCGGCGAGGTCAACTCCGGCGTCAGCGACGGACAATGGTTCGACAATCCCTCGGGGGGCGAGCTGACGAGTGTCTCTCCGATCGACGGCAAGCCGATCGCTCGCGTCCTCCAGGCGAGCGAGGCGGAGTACGAGCTGGTCCTCCAGAGCGCGGTCGCCGCCTTCGAGACCTGGAAGATGATCCCGGCGCCGAAGCGCGGCGAGATCGTGCGCGAGATCGGCTTGGAGCTGCGCGAGCACAAGGACGCGCTCGGACGCCTCGTCACCCTGGAGATGGGGAAGATCCTGACCGAGGGGCAGGGCGAGGTGCAGGAGATGATCGACATGGCCGACTTCGCCGTCGGCCTCTCCCGCCAGCTCTACGGCCTGACGATGCACTCGGAGCGCCCGCGCCACCGGATGTACGAACAGTGGCATCCGCTGGGAGTCGTGGGGATCGTGACCGCCTTCAACTTCCCGGTTGCCGTCTGGAGCTGGAACGCGATGATCGCGGCCGTGTGCGGCGACACGATGGTCTGGAAGCCTTCCTCCCTCACTCCGCTCACCGCGATCGCGACGCAGAAGATCGCCGAGCGCGTCGTGGCGCGCCACGGCCTCCCGCGCGGAATCTTCAACCTGGTGATCGGCCGCGGCTCGACGATCGGCGAGCGGATGATCCACGACAAGCGGATTCCGCTCGTCAGCGCCACCGGCTCGACCCCGATGGGACAGCGGATCGGTGAGGTCGTCGCGAAGAGGCTTGGCCGGAGTCTGCTCGAGCTGGGCGGCAACAATGCGATCCTGGTCATGGAAGACGCCGATCCGAAGCTCGCCCTTCGCGCGATCCTCTTCGGAGCTGTCGGGACGGCGGGGCAGCGGTGCACGTCGACGCGCCGGATCTTCGTGCATCGCGCGATCGCCGAGGAGTTCACGGCAAAGCTGCTCGCCGCCTACAAGACGATCCGGATCGGCGACCCGCTGGACCCCGCGACCCTGATGGGTCCGCTCGTCGACGAGGACGCGGTCGAGACGATGATGCGGGCGCTCGATGCGATCCGCGCGCAGGGGGGCGAGATCCTCTACGGGGGCAGGAAGCTGGATCGTCCCGGCTACTATGTCGAGCCGGCGCTCGTCCGCGCGCATCCCGCCATGGCGATCGTGCGCGAGGAAACGTTCGCGCCGATCCTCTACCTCTTCACGGTCGGTTCGTTCGAGGAGGCGATGGAGCTGCACAACGGGGTCGACCAGGGACTGTCGAGCGCCATCTTCACCCGGAACCTGCAGTATGCCGAGCGGTTCCTTTCCCACCAAGGGAGCGACTGCGGGATCGCCAACGTCAACATCGGCACCTCCGGGGCCGAGATCGGCGGCGCGTTCGGCGGGGAGAAGGAGACGGGAGGCGGGCGTGAGGCGGGCTCCGACGCGTGGAAGACGTACATGCGCCGCCAGACCTGCACGATCAACTGGAGCGACGAGCTGCCGCTCGCGCAGGGCGTGCAGTTCGGGGACTGACACTTCGCGCGGCGGATCGACGCGAGACCGAGCAAGACGGCGAGACGAGACAGGGCGAGAGAAGACACGGCGAGAGAAGACGGACGGATAGGCACCCAGCAAAGGCAAGGAGGACGGGATGGGCGAGCTGCTTCATGTCAACGACGCCAACTACGACGAGATCGTCGAGAAGGTGGGGAAGCCCGCCATCCTCGACTTCGGAGCCACCTGGTGCAGCCCATGCAAGGCGCTCGAGCCGACGATGAAGCAGCTCGCGGTGCAGTACGGCGAGCAGCTCGCGGTCACGAAGGTCGACATCGAGGAGGCGCCGGCGACGGCACAGCGATTCGGGATCCTGTCGGTGCCCACGGTCGTGTTGCTCAAAGCCGGCAAGGAGGTGCATCGCTTCTCGGGGCTCCAGTCGAAGGAGAAGATCGCCGACCTGATCGAGAAGCACCTCCTGGGCTGACTCTCGGAGGGGACTTGCAGACTGCCCGGTCACGCGCGTTGCGGGCCATCCCGATCCGCCTTCGGATCCTGTCTCTGATCCTCGGGATGCTCGCCGCGAGCGCGGCCGGGCTTTCGTATGCTTCGCATGCCGCGGCACGCGTCCCGCTTCCTCCGTCCGCCGGCGGAGCCCGGGCGGGCGGGGCGACCATCCCGGAACCGGAGGGACCGGAAGAGAAGCGGCTGCTGATCGTCATCGACTCCGCCGATCGCTCCGCGCTCGCGCCGCTCGCCGCCTCGGACGCCCCTCCGGTGCAGATCGCCGATGGCAAGACGCTCGCCTGGGCAGGACGCCGGGACGCGCTCGAGCAGATCCGCGCGGCCGGTTTCGAGGCGCGAATCCTCTGGGAGCGGCCGGAGGGATCGGGTGCCCGCCGCATCGCCACGATCCTCGATCCCGCCGGCCGAGACGCGGGCGCGACCGCTCGCCTCCCGCTCGCCTCGCTCGGCGAGATCCTCCCGCTCGGTCCGCGCACGGTCGTCCTCGTCCATGGTCCCGCCGACCTCGCCGCGCTGCAGGAGCAATACGAGACGCTGCCGATTCCGGAGCGGCCGATCCGCTTCGCCGCGCCGGCCCCGGCCAAGGCGCGGCCTCCCGGCGGCGCGGCGCGGCGTCTCGAACGCGACCCGACGATCGCCGCGCTCGTCGACGAGGTCGACGCGACGAGCCTCGAGAAGCACGTGCGGATGCTCCAGGACCTGGGCCCGCGCGTGTCGACTTCGCCCGCCGGCTACCAGGCGGCCGAATCGCTCGCCGCGCGCTTCCGGTCCTTCGGGATCGAGGACGTCTCGCTCCAGGACTACAACGCGTGGTGCGACAACGTCGTCGCCGTGAAACCCGGCTGGCGCGATCCGGACGAGATCTACGTGATCGGCGCGCACTACGACTCCGTTCCCGTTTCTCCGGGAGCGGACGACAACGGATCGGGCACCGCCGGCGTGCTCGAGGCGGCGCGCGTGCTCGCGCCCGAGCCGTTCGAGGCGACGCTGATCTTCCTTTGCTTCTCCGGGGAGGAGCAGGGACTGCACGGAAGCGCGGCATGGGCGGGGCAGGCGGCGGACCTGGCTCTCGACATCCGGGGGATGGTGAACCTCGACATGATCGGCTACGCCGGAGCCGATCCCGACCTCGACCTCATCACCGATCCGTCGTATCCGGAGATCATCGAGCGCACCTACGAGGCGATCGAGACCTACCTTCCCGGCCATCGGTTTCGCGAGTCGACGCTGAGCGGCGGCAACTCGGATCAGCAGTCGTTCTGGAACAACGGCTACGCCGCGATCTTCTTTTTCGAAGGGGAGAATCCGCCGAATCCCGCCTACCACCGCTCGACCGACCGGATCGGAATCGGGCTGAACAGCTTTCCGTTCCTCCGGGCGAACGTGCAGTCCGCGGTCGCCTTGCTCGCGAGCTACGCGAGGCCGCTGCGCGTGCGGATCGAGCACGAGCCGTTGCACGATCCCGCGATCGGCGGCGACGGCTACCCGGTGACCGCGCAGATCTTCTCGTACATCGCGCCGCTCGAGGCCGACAGCGTCGTCGTGCGGTGGCGCGTGGACGGCGGGGCGTGGACGATCGGGCGGATGCGCTCGGTCGACGACTCGGTGCGCTACTCCTACACGATCCCGCGTCAGCGACCCGGCCGGCGCGTCGAGTATGCGATTCGCGCGCGCGATCTCGAGGGACGGGCGGCGACCGACCCGTACGACGGAACCTTCTCGTTCGTCGTCGGCCGCGAAGCGCTCTTCGCCGACAGCTTCGACGCGGATCAGGGCTGGACGATCGGCGGTCCGGAGGACGGCGCGACGAGCGGGTTGTGGGTCCGGGAGCCGCCGGTCGGCACCTCCGCGCAGCCGGCGATCGACGCCGAAGGGGACAGCTCGGGAGCCTGCTTCGTCACCGGCAACGCGCCCGAAGGCGCGCCGACCGGCGAGGCGGACGTCGATGGCGGCCGCACGACGCTTACCTCTCCGCGCATCGACCTGGCCGGCGCCCGGCAGGTCGTCCTTTCCTACTCGCGCTGGTTCGTCGACGGCACGGTGCCGGACGACTCGCTCCTCGTGCTGCTGTCCAACGACGACGGCGAGAGCTGGACGGTCCTCGAAAGCGTGCGTGGCGGCGACGCCGCATGGGCGGAGGTCACCTTCCACGATCTCGAGACGCGGTGGCCCTTGACCGACCGGATGCGCCTGCGTTTCGTCGCCGACGACGGGGGCTCCGCATCGCTCTACGAGGCGGCGGTCGACGACGTGCGGCTCGTCGGCGTCGTCTCTGCTCCCGAGCCGGCCTTCTCGGCGCGATCACGGCTCGTCGGCGCCTGGCCGTCGCCGTTGCGGGACGACACGACGATCCTCTTCGACATGCTCGCAGCCGATCGCGTGCGCCTCGACCTGTTCGATGTGCAGGGACGCCGCGTCGCGCAGCTTCTCGACGAGGATCGCCCGGCGGGACGCCACGACCTGATCTGGAAGGGGCGCGACGAGGACGGCCGCGATCTGCCGTCCGGCGTCTACTTCCTGCGCATGCGGACCGCGGGCGGCGGCCAGGAGGCGACGCTCCGGCTCCTGAAGCTCCGGTGAGCGCTCGCCCGCCGCGGCCGCTTCGCGCTGCTCCCTCGTTGGGCCGCGCGCCGAGGCCGGTCCTCCTGATCGCGCCGCTTTGCCGCGATGAGCTCCCGAGCGGGCTCGTGCGCGCGGGAGGAGCGGGACTCTACGCGGCGCGCGCGCTCGACCGGCTCGGCGCCCGCGTGATCCTCCACACCCCGCTCGCCGCACGCGATCGCGACCTGCTCGGCGCGCTGCCCGCGCGCGTGCGCGTCGTCGAACATCCCTCGCGCGAAACGACCCGCTTCCGCCTCGAGTTCGATCGCGCGCGCCCGAACGAGCGCCGGCTCTTCGCCGTCTCCGCCTCCGACCCGGTCGACGCGGACCGGATCGGCGCGCAGGCGCTGAGCGAGGCCGCATGGGTGCTGCTCGGGCCGCTCTTGCCACGCGACCTGCCGGCGTCGCTGCTGGCGGCGCTCACACAGTGCGGGCGGCCGCTCCATCTCGGCATCCAGGGGCTCGTGCGCGCCGCCGATCCCGGCGCGGTCGTCGTCCCTGCCGCGTACCCGCTCGTCGCGCAGCTTCCGCCGCTCGCCGTCCTCTGCGGCGACGAGTCGGAGGTGGACGCGCTGGCGGGCTCCCCAGGGGCTCCGCCGCTCGCCGAGATCGCGAGCGAGATCGTCGTGACGCGCGGGGACCACGGGGCGCGCATCGCCGCCGGCGCCGGGCAGCCGGTCGAGGTCGCGGCCGTTCCGCCTCGCCGGCTGGGCGGCGAGCCGGTCGGACTCGGCGACACGTTCCTCGCGGTCTATTCGTGGTGGCGGCGGGCGGGACGGTCGATCGAGGAGAGCGGCCGCGAGGCGGCCACCGCAGCGACGGCGCTGCTCGAGGGCTCGGCCGAGCGGTAGGGGTGGTGGTAGTGGCAGCGGTGCGGTCCGCCCGCCGCATCGTGATGCAGCAGGAAAACTGAGTGGGGGCACCATGAGCCGGGCCGCCCGATGGCTGAGGTCTGGTCAGGCCTCCGCGCCGCGCCGCTCGATCGGGTGCTTCCAGATCGGGACGTCGCGCTTCAAGTCTTCGATCAGCTCCGCGACCGCCGCCAGGGCCGGCCCGCGATGCGGCGCGAGGGTGCGCACGTACAAGCTCGGCTCGCCCGCCGGGACGACGCCGATCCGGTGCAGCACGATCAGCTCCGAGAGCGAGTGGCGGGCGGCCGTTTCACGCGCGATCCGCTCGAGCTGCGCCTGCGCCATCGAGAGATGGCATTCGTAATCGATCGCCTCGATGGCGCGGCCGTCCTCCGTGTCTCGCACGACGCCGTAGAACTCGAGGACCGCGCCGTCGCGCCCTTCACGTGACCGCTCCTCCGCGGGGATGGCGAGTGGCTCGGCCGTGATGACCACACGGACGGTCGCGGGAGCGGCCGATTCCGGAACGCCACCGATCATCCGCCCTGCACCGGCGGGATCAAGGAGATCTCCTCGCCGCCCTGGAGCGGACGGTCGTCCCGCACGTAGTCGTTTCCGATCGCGACCCGCGCGCTCGCGCGATGGGGCGCCAGGGCCGGGAAGCTCCGATAGAGGATGTCGAGGGCCGCGGAAAGTCTTGCCGCGCCGCTCTTCGCAGGAAGCCGGACGGCGATGGTCTCCTGCCTCGCCGCGAGACGCATCGGTCCCCAGAGGCGGAAGACGACCCGGATCTCCTCGATGGAATCGGTCATGCCGAGATGGTAGCAGGGTCCGCCCCGCATCGGGTCCGCTCTTCGCGTACCGCGCGCGGGACGGCCCCCGGCGAAGCCGCCCCGGAGGTCGGGGACGGCTTCAAAGGAATGCGCGCCTCTCAGCCCCAAAACTGTCGCGCCTGCAGCAACGACCCGCTGGTCGCTAGGCCGCCTGCGACGGCAGTGTGAGCGGCGCGCCCTCCAGCCCCTCGGGCTGAAGCATGACCTCGTGCTCGCGGATGAACGGCATCAGCTCGGCGAGGGTGTCGACCACTCGCGGATCGAGCTGCGTGCCGCGCACCGCCTGGATGATCGCGAACGCCTGGTCCGGCCCGCGCCGCTTGCGATAGGAGCGGGTGCTCGTCAGCGCGTCGTACGTGTCGGCGACGGAAATGATCCGAGCCGGGAGCGGGATCGCCTCTCCCTTCAGCCCGAGCGGATACCCGCGTCCGTCGAACATCTCGTGGTGATGGCGGACGCCGAGGCTCGCCGCCTCCAGCTGCCGGATCGGCGCGAGCACCTTGTAGCCGCGGTCCGGGTGCTCCTTCATCACCTCGTACTCCTCGGGCGTCAGGATCCCCGGCTTCTTCAGGATCTCCTCGGGCATCCCGATCTTGCCGACATCGTGCAGGATCGAGGCCCAGCGGAGCACCTCGAGATCGGCCGCCGAGAGCCCCATCGTCTTGCCAAGAAGCATCGAAAGGAGGTTCACCCGCTCGGAATGGCCGGACGTGTAGGGATCCTTCGCCTCGATTGCGCT
This sequence comes from Candidatus Eiseniibacteriota bacterium, assembly GCA_041946735.1. Lineage (GTDB taxonomy): Bacteria > Eisenbacteria > RBG-16-71-46 > CAIMUX01 > VGJL01 > JBHGAY01. The sequence continues at coordinate 162,196 of JBHGAY010000002.1, read as the reverse complement.
GACCAGGCTCTTCACCGTCGCCATCAGGAAGTCGTGCAGGTCCTCGACGAGGAGGTCGTTGGCGACGGCCATCGACACCTTCTCGGCGAGCAGCTTCAGCAGCCGGACTTCCGAGGAGCCGCGGCGCCGCTCCGCCTGCATGTAGGCGAGGCAGAGGCAGCCGTCGTTGCCGGCGCTGCCGGGCAGCGGGACGGCGAGGAGTCGCTGCACGACGGCCAGCCGCCCATCCATCCCGGGAAGGTCGGCCGGCGCGCCTTCGAAGAAGCCGAGCGCGCCGTCGCGGAAACGCTCCGCGAGAAAGCTCGAGAGCAGCCGCCAGTCCCGCCCGCCCGGCGCCTTGCCGTTGCCGAGGGACGGTCCGGACACCTGCTCGAACACCCGGCTGGAGTCGATCGAGAGCACGACGGCATCGGCCACCAGGGCGACGCGCGCCTGCTCGAGGATTCGGCGCAAGGGGCTGCGCACCCCTTCGGCATGGCGCAGGGAGCCGGAGATCGTATACAGGAGGTCCAGCTCCTCGTGACGGTGGGTCAGCTCTCCGGTCGCGTGGGTCAGCGAGCGGGCGAAGGAGAGGTGCTCGGCGAAGAGGGCTGCCAGATCCTCGAGGAAGCGGATGCGGGACTCGTCCGCGCCTCTGCCGCTGCCGTTTCCGCTGCCGTTTCCGTTTACGCTCGCGCTGCGGCCGTTGCCGTTTCCGTTGCCCTTCCCGTTGCCGTTTCCGCTTCCGTTGCCGTTGCCGTTGCCGTTGCCGTTTCCGCTGCCCTTCCCGTTGCCGTTCCCGTTGCCGTTCCCGCTCCCGTGGGCGGCGCCCCCGCGCCCGTTGCCATCCGCGGAAGCGACCTCTCCGTGCCGGTGGCCATGACCGTTGACGCATGCGACGAGCCGCAGCCACGGGGCGTCGGCCATGGCGATCGGCACGCAGAGGATCTTCCGGCCGCGCGGGCAGACCGATCCTCTTCCCTCCGGATTCCCGGCGCACCCGGTGACCACAGCCCGGGCCCGCTCGCGCCGGCAGACCGAGAAGCGTTCGAGATCACGCCGACCACACGCCCGGCAGGACGGCGGAACCGGGGCGGAGGCGAGCGGGTCGCGTCCCCCGTTCCACACCTCGAGCCACATGCCGGTCATGCGCGCCGCGCTCTCGAGGAGCGATTGGCAGCGCGGCGGCAGCTTGGAAGCCTCTTTTGCGTGCGTACCCACGTGCATCCCCTGTCCTCGGCCGTTTCCGTCGCGATCCCTATGCGAAGTTCGCTCGTCGCACACGAAGTTCGCTCGAGCTCCTACTCTTGTCGCCCTACTCCCCTACTCGAAGCCCCCGCTCGACCCCCTTATTCCGAGCCCCCAACTCGTGCCCCGACTCGAGCCCTAACTCGCACGAAGCAGTCGAGCCCCGGAGGTGGACCAGGGGTCGATCCGCTCCAGAATCTCTCGCTTGCGCACGGGCCTCCGGCAAACGCCGAGATCGGCGATCCCTTCGAGAATCGAACGCTCCCTCCCGCCCATGTGGCGCGGGGCGATCCCGAGGACCGGCAGCGAGCGCCGCCGCCGAGTCGCCTCGACTCCCTGGCGCCAGCGCTCCAGGTGCGCGGCGTCCCGGCTCGCATGGAGGATCAGGAGGTCGGGGCAAGAGCGGAGGAGAATCAAGTTCGGATGTCCGGCGAACCCATGCACCATTGTCGTGTATCCCTCGTGACGTAGGGCTGCGCGAAGACGCCCAGCCAAGCGGACGGAATCGGAGATCAGGACGATCCGGGTCGAAACCACGACTCGCTCCTCTGCTCTCGGGCCCCTAGCCAAAAACCGATCGAGGCACGAAATCCCGGAAGCAAGAGGTCTGCCAGGCCCTGTTCACGGGGGCCGATCACCGAAGTCGCATGAAGAAACGAAGTTCGCGGGTAGGTTGCGGTCCGCCTGTGCCGGACTGGCTACGGCCGCGTGCACGCTGCAAGGCGCTCGGCGGCTCCGGCCGCGATCTGCATCGGGGTGCCGCAGTCCGCAAGGATCGGCGCGGAATGCCCATGGATCGGCAGAAGCGGTCGCCCATGGCCGGACAGTCGCACAGGGAGTATTTGCCCCCGCCAGCGAGCGCGGGATATCGTACGCAACGGAAAAGCCCGAGGGATCGGCGGATGCCTGTCCTGGTGGGCTTCTCCATGATGGGGAGAGGTAGGAGAGGAAGGATGCGGATTTCGAACAGGTCCCGGAGTTTCCTCGGGATCGCCTTGCTGGCGGCGGCTGGTTTCCTGTTGTCGCTGCCGTCCGACGGCGAGGCTCAGGCGGGGAATCAGCCCCAGAGCGCGCCGGCGGCCGGCGCTGCAGGTGTGGCCGGGACGGCTGGGGCGCCCGCGAAGGTGGCGGACGGTGTGGCGGCGGTCGTGGGAGATCATCCGATCCTCCGCTCCGAGGTGGAAGAGCAGTTCGGCATGCTCGCCCCTCAGTTCCAGGTCGATCCGAACGACACGTCCCAGGCGAACGAGCTGCGCCGCCAGATCCTCGACAACATGATCAGCGAGCTGCTCCTCGACAAGGAGGCGGCGGCGAAGGGGATCAAGGTCGACGAAGCGGCGATCCAGCGCGCGGTCGACGAGGCGATCCAGGGGGACCGCCAGCGGCTCGGCGCCGACGGCTTCGCCAAGCAGCTCCAGAAGGAAGGGATCACCGAGGCGGATCTCCGCAAGCGCTACACCGACGAAGCCCGCAAGGACTACCTGCGCCGCCAGCTCCTCCAGCGCGAGATCTTCTCGAAGATCGTCGTCAGCGACGCCGACGTGCAGAAGCAGTTCGAGGAGCACAAGGGGGACATCGGCAAGAAGCCACGCGCCCTTCGGGTGCTCGACCTCTTCGTGCGGATCAGCCCGGACAGCACGATCGAGCGCACCTACCGCCAGAAGGCGCAGGACATCTACGAGGAGATCCAGAAGGGCCTCGCGTTCGACGAAGCCGCCCGCCGCTACTCCGACGACGAGAACAGCCGCGATCAGGGAGGCCTGCTCGGCCGCTTCGGTCCCGGCGATCTCGGAGATCGCAACTTCGAGTCGCGCGCCTTCACGCTCCCGATCGGCGAAGTGAGCCGTCCGATCCGTACGAACCTCGGCTACCACCTGATCCAGGTCATGGACCGGGACAGCTCGGGGGCCTGGGCGCAGGTGCGGCACATCCTCGTGAAGATCACGCCGACCCGGAGCGACGAGTCGCGCACGCGCGCTCGCGTCGACGAGATCCGCAAGGAGATCGTCTCGGGGGCGATCGATTTCGCCGAAGCGGTGCGGAAGTACTCCGACGACCCGGCGACGCGCCAGACCGGCGGCGATGTCGGCTGGTTGCCGATCGACAACTTCCTCGGCGACACGCAGGGGGCGGTCGATTCGCTGCGGGTCGGCCAGATCAGTCGCCCGGCCAAGGTCGAGGGAGGATTCCACCTCTTCAAGCTCCTCGGGGAGCAGGCGGAGACCGACTATACGTTCGACGAGGTCCGCGACCAGCTTCGGGCGATGGTGGAGCGCGACGAGAGACAGAAGAAGCTCGAGGCGTACATCGCCGAGCTTCGCAACAAGACGTTCGTGGAGGTGCGCCGGAACCCGTGATCCGGCGCGCGTCCCCGGGGGTGGGTTGAGACTCGATCTCCTGCTTCACGCCCTCTGCCTCTTCAAGACGCGCAGCCAGGCCACGAAGGCCTGCACCGAGGGACGGGTCTGGGTCAACGACTCGGTCGCCCGTCCCTCTCGTACGATCCGGGCCGGGGATCGGATACGATGGCGCGATCCGCTGGGTCGCTACGAGCAGGAGGTGGAGATCCTCGAGGTGCCCTCCGGACAGGTCTCGCGCGTGCAGGCGCGCGAGATGGTCCGCGAGATCGGGCGGCGCGCCCTCGACGACCCCTGGATCTGATCGCGGAGCCGAGGCACGGCGCGGCCGATCGGCTGCGCGCGAGTCGAAAAATCCCGCGCCGCGCGATCGGGGCTTGCGGAGGCCGGGCCTCAGGAAGTACGACGGGACGGGGGAGCGACCGATGATCCGACCACCGCAGAGCCGACCAATCGACAGGCGAGCCCGCCGCCGAGCGCGCCGATGATCAGCTTCGAGCACGTCTGGCTTCGCTATCCGGGCGGGCATCAGGAATACGCCCTCCAGGACATCCAGATCTCCATCGAACCGGGCGAAATGCTCTTCCTCCTCGGCCCGAGCGGAGCGGGGAAGTCGAGCCTGTTGAAGCTTGTGACCATGGAGGAACTGCCGGTCCGAGGGCGCGTGCGCGTCCTCGAGTTCGACTCCGCCCGGATCCGCGACCGCGACTTGCCGCGCCTCCGCCGCAGGCTCGGCGTCGTCTACCAGGACTTCCGCTTGATCCGCGACAAGACCGTCTTCGACAACATCGCCTACGTCCTTCGGATGACCGGGGTGCTCGATACGCCGACCTTGCAGCGGATCGTGCTCCGGCTGCTGACGCAGGTCAGCCTCTACCACAAGAGGAACTCCTTCCCCGATCAGCTGAGCGGCGGCGAGCAGCAGAGGGCGGCGATCGCCCGGGCGCTCGTGCACGAGCCGCGGATCCTCCTGGCCGATGAGCCGACAGGGAATCTGGACGCTTCCTCCGCCGCCGAGATCCTCGACCTCTTCCGGCGCGTGCACCGTTCCGGCGCAACCGTTCTGGTCGCGACGCACGACGAGACGATGGCGACCCGGTTCGCCAGCCGCACCGTGACGTTGGAGGATGGCAGGCTCGTGCGGGACGTCCCGGGCGGGCGGGTGAGGGCGCTGTGAGCCGGCTCCGCTTCTTCTTCTCGGAGGCCTGGGAGATCGCCTCGCGCGACCGGGCGGGCGCGCTCGCCAGCCTGACCGCCCTGGTCGCCGTCCTCTTCCTGCTCGCCGTCGTCCTGCTGGCCGGACACAACATCCGCACGCTCGCCCACGCCCTCGAGGCGCGCAAGGGGATCGAGGTGTTCCTCTCCGACCGGATCGGACCGGAGCGGATCGAGGAGCTGGGGCAGACGTTCCGCGGCTTCGGCGAGGTGTCGGAGGTGACGTTCGTCTCGCGCGACGTTGCGCTGGCCGAGGTCGAGAAGGATCTGGGCGGCGTCGACGTCATCGGCGCGCTCGGCGAGAATCCGCTCTCGCACGCCTTCCGGATCCGCTTGACGCCCCAGGCGGCGCGGCGGCCCGGCGTCCTCGAGGAGCTGGCGGGCGAGATCGGCAGCTACGAAGGCGTGGACGAAGTGGTCTACGGCGCCGGGTTCGTGCAGTCGCTCGAGCGGGGACTGCGCAACGTCTACTTCGCGACGGCGGGCGCCGCGCTTCTCGCCGGCCTCGCCGTCCTGATCGTCCTCTGGAACACGATCAAGCTCGCCTTCCTCGGCCGCCACGAGACGATCCGGATCCTGAAGATCGTCGGGGCGACCTCCGCCTTCATCCGCTTCCCGTACGTCCTCCTCGGCTCGCTGCACGCGGCGTTCGCTTCGGCGGCGGCGCTCGGCCTCGCCGCGCTGCTGCGGTTCGCGATCTCGCAAACGATGCCGGGGATGCTCTTCTTCCCGCCCCTCTGGATTCTGCTGTTCCTGGGTGGGTCGATTCTGCTGGGGATGGGAAGCTCGATCGCGTCGGTCGGACCGGCGCTGCGGCACCTGGAGCGGCGGAGTGAGGCGCTCACCAGCTCTTGATGGGAAGGGGCGGCGCTCCGCCCTCCTCTCGCCGTCGCGCCGGACGGCGGCGATCGCCGGTGGCGCGCTTCTCGCGCTGCTGCTCGCCGTGGCGTTTCCCGTCCTGTCCCAGAAGAGCGAGGACCCGCTGATCGAGGGGCAGCGGCAGCTCCAGACGCTCAAGCGGCAGATGGAGGAGAACCGCAAGAAGATCGAGGAGCTGCGGCGCAAGGAGAAGAACCTCGGGGCGGTCGACGAGCGGATCCGGCGCGACCGCGAGCTGACCGAGAGCTATCTTGCCCAGCTCGAAGCGCAGGAGCGGGCGCTGCTCGGCGACCTCGAGCAGCGGCAGGGGGAGCTGGACGAGAAGGTTGCGCGGCAGGAGGAGGTCGGCTCCTCGCTGCGCCGGCGCCTGCGCGCCTTCCAGCGGCACCGCCAGCCGGGAACGCCGGAGCTGCTCCTCTCTTCCAAGGGGTTCGCCGACCTGTTCTCGCGGGCGACGCTCCTCTCGCAGGCGATCCAGAAGGATCGCGCCGACCTGATCTGGCTGGCGCAGCAGAAGGACGAGCTGGCGCTCGCCACTTCGCTCCTTCTTTCGCGCCAGCGCGGGCTCGACCAGCTCCAGGAGGAGAAGCTTCGCGAGAAGCAGCGGCTGGACAAGAAGGCGGCGGCGGCGCAGCGCGAAATGGTCGGCGTGCGCAAGGAGCGGGGCAAGTTCGAGGAGCGGCAGAAGGAGCTGGCCAAGAGCGAGGCGCAGATCAAAGGCCTGATCGCGCGGCTGGAGAAGGAGCGGGCGGAAGCGAAGAAGAGGGGGACTCCCTCGCAGGCCGGCCCGGGCCTGGGCGGCAAGCGCCATGGGCTGCGCTGGCCTGTCGAAGGAAAGCTCGTCGGCCGTTTCGGTCTGGAGCGCAACCCACGATTCGGCACCGAGGTGCCGAGCAACGGCATCGACATCGCGGCTCCGGCCGGGACCCCGGTCGCGGCGGTCGCCGCGGGACGGGTGGAGTTCGTCGACTGGCTCTCCGGCTACGGGCGTTGCGTGATCCTCGATCACGGCGGCGGCTTCTACACCCTCTACGCCCATTGCTCGCGCGTGCTGGTCGGCAAGGGGGCGAAGGTCGCCGAGGGGGAGACGATCGCCGAGGTCGGCGACACCGACTCGATCAAGGGGACCTGCCTGCACTTCGAGATCCGGCGGGGCGAGGAGGCGATGGATCCGCAGGAGTGGCTGCGGTGACCGCGCGCGGGGGCCGCGGAGGGCGGCGGGCGAGGGAGGAGGAGCCCGAGGCGGCCGGTGTCTCCGGAGGCGCCGCGCCGGCGGCTCCGCCGATTCTTTCCGGTATTCGCGATCAGGACGACGCGGTCGAGCGACTCCGGCGCGCGGCGCGCGAGGATCGCGTCCCGCACTCCTACCTGTTCCATGGGCCGCGCGGGGTCGGCAAGACGCGCACCGCGCTCGGGCTCGCGCAGGCGCTGGAATGCGGGGCGGAAGCGGACCGGCGACCGTGCGGCGCCTGCCTCGGCTGCCGCAAGGTCGCCGCGCTGATCCATCCCGACCTGCGGCTGCTCTTTCCGGCGACGCGAGACGAGGAGTCGAGTCCGGAGGACATCGCCCGGCGCCTGCACGAGTACGCCGCCGGGCCGTTCCACCTGCTCGAGTTCGCGCGCAATGCGACGATCGGGATCGAGCGCGTCCGCGAGCTGAAGGCGGAAGCGGGGATGGCGCTCGTCGAGGGCCCGCGGCGGGTCTACATCCTGGCCGACGCGCCGAGGATGACCGAGGACGCCGCGCAATCCGCCCTGAAGCTGATCGAGGAGCCTCCCCCGGGGACGCACCTCATCCTGATCGCCGAGGAGCCGTCGATGCTGCTGCCGACGATCGTGTCCCGCTGCCAGCAGGTGCGGTTCCGCCCGCTCCGCCGCGAGACGATCGAGGAGATCCTCGCTGCCCGCTTCGGCGTCGCGCCGAAGACCTCCCGCCTGATCGCCGCTCTCGCGCAAGGGAGCCTCGGCCGCGCGCTCCAGCTTCGCCTCGAAGACTCGATCCCCGAGACGCGCGACCGCGCGCTCAGCCTCCTGCACGTCGATCCCGAGCGGGCGCAGGAGAAGACGCGGGAATGGTCGCGCAGTCTCGACCCGAACGCGGCGCGGCGCACGGTCGAGCTGCTGCTCCTCTGGTGCCGCGACCTGCTCGCGGTGAAGTTCGGCCAGTCGCCCGATTCGCTCGCGAATCCCGACCGCCTCGACCTTCTAGAGAAGGAGGCGGCGCGAATGCCGGTCGCGACGCTGCGCGCCTGGGTCGACGCGCTCGAGGAGATGGTCGACTCGATCGATCGGAACGTGAATCCCGCCCTCTCGCTCTTCGAGGCGCTTTCGCAGATCGCGGGAGAGGCTCCCGGGGCGACGCGCTCCACCACGGCCGGGCCGCAGGGGAGGTCCCGGTGATGGGATCCGAGGATCGCGCGGCCGCCGGCACCGGCAGCCGCGCCGCGGGCAACGGCCCCGCCGCCGGCAACAGTCCCGCCAGCAGCAGCGGCGGCGCCGGCAGCCCCGCCGCCGCCAGCGGCGGCGCAGGCAGCGGCACGTCGCCCCGGCTCGTGCAGGTCCGCTTCAAAGGGCATCGCTACGAGAGGTGCCTGCTTCCCGACTCGCTCGATCCGGATCCCGGCGCCTACCTGATCGTCGAGGCCGACCGCGGTATCGACATCGGCCTGCTCTGCCACACCGTCGCCGAGGGGGCGGCCAGCGAGGACCGGCGGGAACCGCGGCGCGTGCTGCGGGAGGCGGGGCCCGAGGAGATCCGCCATCTCGAGACGATTCGCAGCGAGGACGAGGAGGCGCTCCGTATCTGCAGGGAGCGGGCGCAGGCGCTGGACCTGCCGATGCGTTTCCTCGACGCGGAGTACCAATTCGACGGCAACCGCGTCACCTTCTACTTCACCGCGGAGGGACGGATCGACTTCCGCGCGCTCGTGCGGGACCTCGCCAAGATCTTCCGCACCCGGATCGAGCTGCGGCAGATCCCGCAACGCGAGGCGGCGCGCCGGCTCGGAGGTCTCGGACCATGCGGCCGTCCGCTTTGCTGCACCCGCCTGAGCGGCGCCTTCGAGCCCGTGACGCTGAAGATGGCGAAGCGCCAGAACCTCGCGCTCGCCCCCGCGCGGATCTCCGGGATGTGTGGGCGCCTTCTCTGTTGCCTCGCGTTCAAGGACGACGGCGAGGGGGAGGGCGAGGGCGAGAGCGAAGAGGGCGGGAACGCAAGCGTCGGCGTCGCGCGGGGTGCCCATACGCCGGAGCGGGACGGCCCTACGCCGGAACGCGGCGGCTGCGGCGCGGGCGGATGCTGCCGCTCCGCCGGTAGAGCGGCTCGCGCGCCGGGCGAGCGCGCGGCCTCGCGCTCCGAAGGATTCGAGGCATGATCGACACGCACGCGCACGTCCACGCGTCCGCCTTCGACAAGGACCGCGACGCCGTGCTCCGGCGCTACTGGGAGGCGGGAGGCCGCGCGCTCCTGGAGGTGAACATCAGCGCGGCGGACTGGCCGAAGGCGAGGGAGCTGGCCGCCGCCGATCCGCGGATCGTCCTCTCGGCCGGAATCCATCCGCACGACAGCGGCGCCGCCTCGCTCGCGGATCTCGAACGCCTCTTCGCCGCGCTCCCCGACCCGAAGATCGTGGCGATCGGCGAGACCGGGCTCGACTACTACCGCAACTACGCGCCGCACGACGTGCAGCAGGCGTTCTTCCGCCGGCACGTGGAGTTCGCGCGCGAGTCGGGGCTGCCGCTCGTCGTCCATGCCCGCGCTTCCCATGAGGACGTCCTGCGCATCCTCGAGGAGGAGGGGCGCGGAGCGGTTCGCGGCGTGCTGCACTGCTTCTCCGGGGACGAGGCGATCGCGAAGAGGGCCGGCGATCTCGGATTTCTCCTGGGCTTCGGCGGCTCCGTCACCTACAGCCCCAAGAAGAGCGGACCGCTGCTGCGCGCCGTCGGCCTCGAGAGGATGGTGCTCGAGACCGACTGCCCCTACCTCACGCCCCATCCGAGACGCAACGATCGCAACGAGCCGGCGAACATTCCGAAGATCGCCGCCGCCATCGCCGATTCCCTCCAGGTCGGGATCGAGGAGGTCGAGCGCGTGACCGACTCCAACGCGATCCGCCTCTTCCACCTCCCCGCCGACCCCGCCGATCGCGCATGAGCCCGGGCGGCGCCGGCGGCGACGACGCCGGCATCGAAGGCGGCCGCGGCGGCGAGGGCTCGGCGTCGGAGCGGGCCTGGCTGCGCGCCCATGGCGTGACGCCGCGCAAACGGCTCGGCCAGAACTTCCTCGTGCATCCGGCCGCGGCCGGCCGCCTCGTGCGCGCGATGAAGATCGCGGAGGGCAGCGACGTCCTCGAGATCGGGGCGGGCGCGGGATCGTTGACCCGAGCGCTTCTCGATCCGCCAGCGACCGGGTCCGGACGCCCTGCGCGCGTCTGGTCGGTCGAGGTCGACGCGCGTCTGGCCGCGCTCCTGCGCGAGAGGTTCGCGCCGGAGATCACGGCGGGCCGGCTTCACCTCCTCGAGGGGAGCATCCTCGATCTCGATCCGTGCGCTCTTCCTGGCCGCGCGGCCGCCAGCGACGGCCACGACGGCGAAGCCAGCGACGGCGACGGCGCCGGCGCCAGCGGCTGGACGCCTCGATCCTCGCCGCTCTTCCTCGCGGGGAATCTCCCGTACGCGATCACGACGCCGATCCTCCTCTGGACCTTGGAGCACCGCGCCTCGTTCTCGCGCGCCGCGTTCCTGGTGCAGCGGGAAGTGGCCGCCCGGCTGCTCGCTTCGCCCGGGGGGCGCACCTACGGCAGCCTCACCGTGTGGGTCTCCTATCATGCCGCGGTGGAGAAGCTCGCCAGCGTCGGCCCCAGCTCGTTCTGGCCGGTCCCCGAAGTCGACTCCACGCTGATCGGGTTGCGGTTCCATCCGCAGCCGCCGGTCGATGCCGGCGATCCGCGCGATCTGGAGAAGGCGCTGGCGGCCGCGTTCGGGCAGCGGCGCAAGATGCTGCGCGCGGCCCTCCGGTCGGCTCTGGGCGACGGGGCGCTCGCGGCGCGCGTGCTCTCCGAGGCGGGGATCGATCCGACGCGGCGGGCCGAGACGCTCGATCTCGCGGCCTTCGCCGCGCTCGCCCGCGCCCTGGCGAGCGCCGCCGGGCCGTCGCTTCGCTGACCGGCAATCGGCGGATCGCCGCCGGACGGGCTAGCGGCTCGCCGTGCTCGCCCCGCGCGCCCCGTGCGCGTCGCCGCGCACCGCCGCCGCCTCGGGCTGCACCCGCACCCCGGTGGCCGACTCCGGATCGACGTCGACCAGCACGCGATCGCCCGGCTTCAGCTCCCCGCGAATGACCATCCGCGCGAGGGGAGTCTCGATCGAGCGCTCGATCAGCCGCCGGAGCGGCCGGGCGCCGTAGATCGGATCGAACCCCTCCTGCGCCAGGCGGGCGAGCGCTTCCTCCGTCACTTCGATCTCGATCTTCTGCTCGGCGATCCTCCGCTGCAGCCGCGCGATCTGAATCCGCGTGATCTCCATCAGCTCCGGCAGGCGCAGCGGATGGAAGACGATCACCTCGTCGATCCGGTTGAGCAGCTCGGGCCTGAGCGTCTTCCGGACTTCGCCGAGCACCAGGTCGCGGGCCCGCTCGTAGCTGACCGCCTCGCGCGCGTCGAACCCGATCTCCGCGTTGCCGGCCAGGCGCTGGCTCCCGACGTTCGAGGTCATGATGATGACCGTGTTGCGGAAGGAGACGACGTGCCCCTGGCCGTCCGTCAGCCTGCCGTCCTCGAGGACCTGCAGCAGGATGTTCGTGACGTCGGGGTGCGCCTTCTCGAACTCGTCCAGCAACAGGACGGAGTAAGGATTGCGCCGCACGCGCTCGGTGAGCTGTCCGCCTTCCCCGTAGCCGACGTAGCCGGGAGGCGCGCCGATCATCTTCGACACCTCGTGGCGCTCGCCGTACTCGCTCATGTCGATCCGGATCATCTTGTTCTCGTCGTCGAAGAGGAACTCGGCGAGAGCTCGTGCCAGCTCGGTCTTGCCGACGCCGGTCGGCCCGAGGAACAGAAACGATCCGATCGGACGGTTGGGCTCCTTCAGGCCGGCCCTGTTGCGACGAATCGCATCGGCGACCGCCCGCACCGCCTCGTTCTGCCCGACGACGCGTTTCTCGAGCACTTCCTCCATCCGGTCGAGCTTCGACTTCTCGGTCTCCAGCATTCGCGACACCGGGATCCCGGTCCAGTCCGACACGACCCGCGCGATGTCCTCGGCGTCGACGCGGCTGTCCTCCTCGCGCCGCGACTCCTTCCACCTGGCGCGCTCCGTCTCGAGGAGGCCGTCGACCCTCAGGATCTCCCCTTGCAGGCGCGCCGCCTCCTCGAACTGCTGCTTCTGGTAGGCGGACATCCGCTCCTGCTCGAGCGAGCGCTTCTCGTTCTCGAGCCGCCGCAGCTCCGGCGGGACGAAGTGCGACTCGAGATCGCGGCGGCTTCCCGCCTCGTCGATCAGGTCGATCGCCTTGTCCGGTTGCGCCCGGTCCGTGATGTGCCGGTCGGAGAGGCGCGTCGCGGCGTCGAGCGCATCGGCGGTGTAATGGACGTGGTGGTGGGTCTCGTAGATCGAGCGGAGCCGCTCGAGGATCTGCCTCGTCTCCGCCTCGTCGGGCGGCTGCACGTAGACCGGCTGGAAGCGCCGGGCGAGCGCGCGATCCTGCTCGATCCTCCGGTACTCCTCGAGCGTGGTCGCGCCGATGCATCGCAACTCTCCGCGCGCGAGGGCCGGCTTCAGGATGTCCGAAGCGCCGAGCCCGCCGCCGCCGCTCCCCAGACCGACGACCGCATGCAGCTCATCGATGAAGAGGAGGATCTGCCCCTTCGAGGCGATCACCGCGTCCCGGATCGCCTTCACCCGGTTCTCGAACTCGCCGCGAACTCCGGCCCCCGCGAGCAGCGACGCCATGTCGAGCGCGAGGATCCTCTTGTTGAGGAGCTGCTCCGGCACCTCGGAGTTCGCGATCGCCTGCGCGAGCCCCTCGACGATCACCGTCTTGCCGACGCCCGGCTCGCCGATCAGGACCGGGTTGTTCTTCTTGCGTCGCGAGAGGATCTGCAGGATGCGCGCGATCTCCGTCTCGCGGCCGACGACCGGATCGAGCTTGCCGGCTCGGGCCGCGGCTGTCAGATCGACCGTGTACTCCTGCAGGACGTCCTGGCGGGTCTCGTCGTCCTTCTGCAGGAGCTTGCGGTCCCCGCGGAGACGGTTGAGCTGCGACGCCACGACGTCACGCTCGAGCCCTTCGTCCCGCAGGATCTGCCCGACCGTCCCGACCTGGGGATCGAAGAGCGTCAGGAACAGGACATCGGTGCCGATCATCGTGTCGCCCCGCTGATTCGCATTGCGCAGCGCGAGATCGAAGAGCGTGTTCACCTCCTGCGAGAAGGTGACCTGCATCGGGCCGCGCTGCGGCACCTCCGGCTGCTGCTGGATCGCGCTCGCGCATGCCGCGATGATCCGGCGGCGCGTCTCGTCGGGATCGCTCACGAGCCCCGCCAGGAGCTCCTGCACCTGCGAGTCCTCGAGCTCCAGCAGGCCGATCAGCACCACCTCCGGCGTGTAGAGGCCGCGCCGGAGAGCGACGAGCTCCGAGTTGCCGATCTGCAGGGCCTCGAGGACCTTCTCCGTCGATTGCCGCAGGTAGCGCTGCATCCGGGACCCCCTTCCTTCCGTTTCCGCTACCATAGCATCCCGCTCGATCCGCTCCCGGGCGTCGCGTGGACGATCCGGCCTCACGCGCGCGCCGGGGCATCCGCGCCTCGCAAGCCCGTCTCCGGCGACCCGACTCTCGACCCCGAAGGCGTCCGCCCCCCGATCTCCGCTGCCCCGTGCCGCTTTCCGCTGCGCGGTGCTGCTTCCTCCGCCCCGGCGGTGGTAATGTCCCCCGGAATCTGTGACCGGCCGTGGGAATCCGTGATCGGCCGTGGGGGTACCGGCGCCAAGCGTTCGCGCGCGAGGAGGAGAACCGATGCGAGGGGTCGTTCTGGCTGGGGGACTGGGCACCAGGCTCGCGCCGCTCACCAAGGTGACGAACAAGCATCTGCTGCCGATCTACGACAAGCCGATGATCTACTACCCGATCGAGACTCTGGTCCGGGCGGGCGTGAAGGACCTGATCCTCGTCACCGGCGACAACAACGCGGGCGACTTCGTCCGCCTCCTCGGCAACGGCAAGCACCTCGGCCTGACCCACATCGACTACGTCTACCAGGAAGGCAACGGCGGCATCGCCGACGCGCTCGGTCTCGCCCGCTACTACGGTCGCGGGGACCGGATCGTCGTCATCCTCGGCGACAACATCCTCGAGGACGACATCGCCCCGCACGTCGAATCGTTCCGCAAGCAGAAGGCCGGCGCGAAGATTCTTCTCAAGGAAGTTCCCGACCCCGAGCGGTTCGGCGTCGCCGAGTTGGAGGGAGACCGTGTCGTGCGGATCGTCGAGAAGCCGGCGAGCCCGCGCTCGAGCTATGCGGTCACCGGCGTCTACTTCTACGACGACTGGGTCTGGGAGATCATCGGGACGCTGGAGCCGTCCGCCCGCGGCGAGCTGGAAATCACCGACGTCAACAACGCCTACATCGAGCGCGGGATGATGTCGTTCGACTTCCTGCGCGGCTTCTGGACCGACGCCGGGACGTTCGAGAGCCTCTACCGCGCGAACCGGCTCATCGCGGAGCGCAAGCTCGGAGCCAGGGCGGAGGCGTGAGCGCGGCGGCGGGCAAGGCGAACCCCGCCGGGCTCGTCTCCCTCGCCTCGCGCAACGCGGCGACCGCGATCTTCGCACGCGCCTCGGCGCTCCTCGTCGGGATCCTGCTCACCCCCTTCCTGATCCGCAAGCTGGGCAGCGACCTGTACGGGGTGGTCGTGGCGACCAGCTCCGCGTTCGAGTACCTGCTCCTGATGCGCGGGGGGATCGGCGCCGCGATGCGCCGCCACGTGACGCTGCACGTCCACTCGGGGCGCCGCGAGGAAGCGCGCGCGCACTACGCGGTCGGCTTCTGGCTCGGCAACGCCGCCCACCTCGCCATCCTGATCGGGGCGGCGTTCCTCGCCTATCCGTACTGCCGCTTCCTGGGGCTGTCCGAAGCGGTCTCCCGCGGGGCGGCGTTCGGGGTCTGGCTCGTCATCCTCGCGCAGACGGTCGCGAACACGTCGGCGACGCTCGAGGTGCCGCTCTACGCCACCGGCAGGCTCGGCGGGATGCAGATCCTGAATGCGCTCAATCCCTGGATCCGCCTCGCGGTCCTCGTGATCGCTTTCTCCCTGCTCTCGCCGTCGCTCTCGGTCTATGGCGCTTCACTCGCCGTCGCTGAGGTGCCGGTGCTCCTCGCCCTCGGGCTGCTCGCCGCCCGCGCCGGCGTCGCCGGCCCTCCCTTTCCGCGGCCGCAGACCGGCACGCCGCAGGTTCGTCGCGACCTGCTCGCCTACGGAGGGGTGGCGCTGCTCTCGCAGATCTCGGCGATCCTCTACACGACGACCGACAACATCCTGATCGGGCGCTTCTTCGGACCGTCGTCGGTGACCGCGTACTCCCTCGGCGCGCGCTGGGAGCCGATGATCCGCGGATTCCTTTGGGCGCCGATCGTCGCGCTCGCCCCGCTCTTCACGCAGCTCGAGGCGCACGAGGAGGAGGAGCGCAGCCGGGGCGCCGTGCGCCGCGCGGTGAGGATGGCGGCGGCGATCGCGGTGCCCTGCTGCCTCGTGCCGTCGATCCTCGGGGACCTCTTTCTCGTGCACTGGGTCGGAGAGGAGTACCGCGGCTCGGCGGTCTACCTCGTCGCGATGCTCGCTCCGTCCGCCTTGACGATCTCGCTCGCCCCCGTCTGGGCGGCTCTGGTCGGGCGCGGCCGGATCGGGTGGATCGCGATCGGGGATCTCGTGGTCGCCGTGGCGAACGTCGCGATCAGCCTTCTCCTCGCGTTCGTCGCCGGGCTCGGCATTCTCGGTTTCGCCCTCGGCAACACGATCGCGCTGCTCCTGAAGAACCTGCTGTTGATTCCGCTGGCCGGCAGGCGGGAGGCGACGATCCCGGGGCTTGCCGACCTGCTCCTGCCCATCCCGAAGGCGCTTCTCGGCGGCGCGCCGGCCCTCGTCCTTCTCTGGTTCACGCGCCCGGTCTACGGAGGATCGATGGTGTCGATCCTCGCCGCGCTCGCGATCGGCGGGCTGCTCTGCCTGGCTGGAGCGGCCCTCGTCTCGATGGGACCGGCCGAGATCCGGCGCTTCCTGCGCAAGATTCCTCGATCGGTGGGCGATCTCGACCTCTTCGGCTGATCGCAGCAGCGAGACGGCGCCTCCGGGAATCGGCGGTGGGACGAGCGAAGGCCCGCACGAGGCCCGCGCGAAGGCTCGCACGAGGGCCCGCCTCCTTGCCGGAGGTCCCGAGATCCACTACAATTGAACGACTACGGAACCACGGCCGTCCTGGACTGACCGGCGCTCTCCTTCGCCTGGGGGAGCGCAAACCGCCGATGCACCCGGCAAAAGGGGGGAATGGATGTCCGACCGAGGGGCCCTGCTGCCTTCCCGCCGCACCAATTCCGTGTCTTCGCTCGTCCCGCTACGCCGCGCCTTGCTCGTCGCTGCTCTGCTCACCGGCGTGGCGGCCGCCTCGCCCGCCGCCTCCTTCGACGGGAGCTGGTTCGACACACGCTTCGGCAAGCCATGGGATCTGCGGCAATCGACCGAGGAGATCCTCGTCCGGTACGACCGCGCGGCGAGCAGTCTCGATCGCGAGATCGTCGAGAACCGCTACGGCCTCGTCCCCGTCCATCCTCTCGATCCGGAGACCCGCGCGGCCGTCTATCGCGTGTCGCGCGCCACGACCCCGGCGGACCTGGCGCCGCGTCTCCGCGCCGAGGTGGGCGTCGCGTCGGCGATCCCGGCCGTGATCGACGCCGAGGGGTTCACGAAGTACTACCTCGAGGGAGAGGCGACCGTCCGCTACCGCTCGGGCGTCTCCCCGGAGCGGTGCATCGAGAAGATCCATGCGTTCGGCGCCTCGGTCCTGGAGGATCACTGGACGCCCGGCTATTACACGATCGTCCTTCCTCCGGGACTGTCCGTCTTCGCGGCGGTTCGCGGGCTCTACGCCGACCCGGAGGTGCTGTTCGCCGAACCGTCCTATCTGCTCTGGGACGATGCGCTGAGCATCCCGAACGATCCGCTCTTCCCGCAGCAGTGGTCCGAGAACAACACGGGACAAGGAGGCGGAACGCCAGGGGCGGACGTCGAGGCGCCGCTCGCCTGGGACATCACGAAGGGAGACCCGAACGTCATCATCGCCGTGATCGACACGGGCGCCGACTTGAACCATGAGGACCTTCGCGACAACTTCCTCCCCCGCAACGGCGAGGACTGGGACTTCGCGAACGGTCCCGACGGCAGCCCCGACGACGAGGACGCGCACGGCACGTGCTGCTCGGGAATCGCCGCCGCCGTCCAGGACAACTCCCTCGGCGTCAGCGGCATCGCGCCGCATTGCCGGATCATGCCGCTGCGCGTCGATCTCGGCTCCGGAATGAACCAGAATCGCGCGGACGCGATCAACTATGCGGCCAGCCGGCGCGCGGAGTTCACGGGGCTCGTCATGTCCTGCTCGTGGCGGATGTCGTCGGGGGACTTCACCGCGGTGCACGACGCGGTCATCAACGCCGACGCGCTCGACTGCATCATGGTCTTCGCTTCGGGCAACTCCAACGCGAACGACGTCAACTATCCCGCTCGCTATCCGGAGACGATCGCGTGCGGCGCGAGCAGCCCGTGCGACCAGCGCAAGAGCTACACCTCCTGCGACGGCGAGAACTTCTGGGGCAGCAACTACGGCGCCGAGTTGGACGTGATCTCGCCGGGAGTCAAGATCACCACGACCGACCGGACCGGCGTCGCCGGCTACAGCGGCACGAACTACACGACGACGTTCAACGGCACCTCGTCGGCCACACCGCTCACGGCCGGCATCTGCGCCTTGATCTGGAGCGCCGCGCCCTCGCTCGACGCCCATCAGGTGCGCGCGATGCTCGAGGAGGGGGCCGAGGATCAGGTCGGCCCGCCCAACGAGGATTCCCCCGGCTGGGACATGTACTTCGGATGGGGACGCGTGAACGCCAACCGCTCCGTCGTCCTCGCATCGGACCTCGTCGCCTCGATCGAGGAGGGGTTCGAGGGCCCGAGCGCGGCCGAGTGGAGGCACGATTCCCTGACCGTCGGATACACCGACGCTTGGCACCTGAGCCAGCAGCGCAACCATACGGACGGCGGGCAGACCTCGTACAAGTGCGGGGACGCCGGTGACGGCCCGTACGGAACCCGGATCCACGCCTACCTGCAATCGCCGCTCGTCCGCGTCCCCGACGGGTCTCGACTGATCTTCTGGCACTGGATGGACGCCTACGCGGTCGACGATTCGACGGCCGGGGACGGCGGCATCCTCGAGGCTTCGACCGACTCGGGCGCCAGCTGGTTCACGCTGCAACCGATCGAAGGCGGCTACGACCACGTCTGGCGGCGCTTCACGGTCGTCCCGTTCGTGACCGGCACCCCTCTCTGGTCGGGATCCTTCGACTGGACGCCGGTCGTCGTCCCTCTCGAGGCGTACGCGGGGCAGATCCTCTCCTTCCGTTTCCGGTTCGGCACGCGCGGGCAGGAGCCGACGGGGGAGGGATGGTACATCGACGACGTGACGCTCTTCGTTCCCGGCCAGACCGCGGTCGGGGAGCCGGCGATCCGCCCGTTCGACGATCTGAAGCTCTTCCCCGCGGGCCCCAACCCGTTCCATGCGACGACGTCGATCCACTACGAGATCGCCCGCCCGATGCCGGTGCAGGTCGATCTGCTCGATCTCTCGGGAAGGAGAGTCCGCTCGCTAGGAGAGGGTTCTGAGCAAGGCGCCGGAATGCATGAGGTCCTCTGGGACGGCCGGGATGACGCAGGGCGCCGCGCCCCGTCGGGGATCTACTTCTGCCGGGTGACAGCGGGCGCCGTCACGAGGACGGAGAGGATCGTCCGGCTGCCATAGCCGCCTCGCGCCGGCCCCCTGCGCCGCGCGCCGAGAGGCGCGAAACGCGCGGTGATCCGGAGGCGTCGATCGCGATTACGTCGTGATCGGCGCCTCGGGCGTTTCGGGGGTTTCGGGGGTTTCGGGCGTTTCCGGCGCTTCCGCTTCCGGCGCTTCCATCGGGTGGATCGTGATGCGAGGCGACAGGACCCGCTCGAGCGAGCCCGCTTTCCGGAAGTCCCGCACCGTCCCGAGCACGAGGACGCCCGAGCCGAAGCGGGGAGCGACGACGAGAAGCTCGCCGGGGCTCAAGCGGAACGGGAAGCCCTCGAAGGCGGGTCCCTGCGCGACGGGCGCACGGCGAGCGACGCCGACCAAGGCGCTCGCGGGAAGATCCAGCGCGCCGGCGAGGCGCGCTTGCGCTTGCGCGATTCGCGCGGCGCGCGAGCCCCACAGCGGAAGGCGCATCGCGACGCGCGTTCCCCCCAGCGGCGGGTTCTCGATCCACAGCTCCCCTCCGGAGGCGACCGCGATCGCCCTGGAGATCGCGAGCCCGACGCCGACGCGCGCGCTCTCGTACGCCTCCGTGCCCTCGCGACGCGGGAAGGGATCGAAGAGGCGATCGCGCCGGTCCGGCGGAATTCCGGGCCCTTCGTCCGCGACCGTGACCCGCGCGTACCCGATCGCCTCGGGGTCCGCGCCAGCGGCGATGGAGATCCGCGTCCCCGGCGGGGAGAACCGGTGGGCGTTCTCGACCAGATGCCGGAATGCCTGCTCCACCCTCTCCGCGTCGCTGCAGACCACCAGGCATTGGCGCTCGATCTGGATCGTCACTTGCTGTCGCTTCCCGCGCAGCCGCGGGACCGACCATTCCTGCAGGCCGTCGAGGATCTCCTGCAGGTCGGTCCGCCGCAGGCGCACGCGTAGCAGCCGGCCGGCTTCCGCCTGCGCCGCATCGGCCATCTCGTCCACCCGATCGATCACGCGCCGGGCAGCGCTGCGCGCTTCGAGGAGCAGGCCGTGCTGCTGCTCTGTCGTCTCGCCGCACGTTCCATCCGCAAGAAGCTCCAGGTACTCCAGGACGGCGGTCAGGGGGGAGACGAGATCGTGGGCGATCGCGCGGACCAGGCCGAGCTTGCGATCGAGATTGAGGGCGGCCTCCCTCTCGTAGCGAGCGATCGTTCGCTCGCGCCTCACCGTCTGGAGAAGCGCGAGGAGGCGATGGACGATCTCCTCCTGGCTCGCCGGCATCCGCACCATCTCATGAGGGCCCGGGCCGGCCGGCCAGAAGCCGGCGACGCGGCGCTCGACGATCCAGAGCGTGGGGCAGTCCGACACGGGAGGAGCGATCCCGCCCGGCTCCCGGACCCACAGCTCGATGCCGCCTCCCTGGGGATCGGCCAGGCGGCCGCCTCCGCTCCGACCCGCGTCGCCGGCCTGCCGGGAGGAGAGCGCCCCGTCGTCCTCATGCTCCGCCGCTCCGGGCTCCTCGTACGTGCCCGGCCATCCCAGCCGGTCGAGAGCGTTCTCGAGAATGCGTCGATTTTCGGGACGGAGACGGAACAGACGGACTCGCTCTGGTGTCATAGCTCCCCCGGGAACTCCCCAGGGTTCATCGGCTGGGGACCGGAACTCCTTGAGGAGCGTGGCTTGATCGGGAGAGGAAAGCTCCGTAACGTGAACCACCGCGCCTTGCCGGCCGAAGCCAGAAACGGATGCAGGCATCGGACCGATCCGGCAACGGCGGGCTTGGCAGACGGGATCTCGAGGGAGGCTTCACCCATCCACTCCGCACTCCGCTACCTCCTCGCCGGCACGGGGCTTCTCGCCCTGATGGCGGCCGGCGACCCGGTGTTCGGCCAGACCCAGCCTCCCGCCGAACCGGCTCCCCCGCCCGCCCGGCCCGCCGCTCCGAGCGACCGTTTCCTCGACCGGATCGACTTCCACCCGAGCTACTCGAGCACCTACACCGTCAACCGATCCTCGCGGTCCTGGGACCAGTCGCTCGGCATCTACCGGCGCGTTGCCGGCCTCTCGCTAACGAACGACTGGAGCCTGAACAATCGTCGCGACACGTCGCAGAACGACCTCCGCGGCCGCCGCGGGACGATGAATCTCAAGCTCGACTACGCGATGAAGGGGTTGGGCGGGCTGACCGTCGGGGTCGACGGACAGTTCGGCCGTCAATCGCAGCTCTCCAAGTATCAGGACCAGGTCAACAATCGCACGAGCCTCGGCCTCGCCGTGGCCTCCAAGCTTCCCGAGCAGATGCTGCACCGATTCCTCGCTCCGATGGCCGGCTTCGGTCTCACGACGAAGGCGAGCTTCGGCTATGACGGAGAGAGAAACATGAGCCGGCGCACGGCCTTCCGCGACTCGGTCAAGGTGGACGGCTCCTACCGCCGCTATGAGATGGTTCTCAGCGGCAACGTGAGCAAGTTCCGGACGAGCACGACGATGCGCCGCGAGACCCGGGCGGGCGATTCGCGCACGCGGCAGTACGACGTCACCAGCGGACAACGGCGGTTCGAGCTCAACTCCCCCTCCGACGACGTTTCACAGCACTGGGAGTCCGCGGTCGATTGGGCCCCGAGCAGCACTGTGACCGGCAATCTGACCGGCCGCTGGGTCCACGACTTCACCCAGTACTGGGACACCCAGGCGTTCAACAGCCAGGGAGCGATGGAAGGAAAGGACGGGCGGGACAAGAACGCGCGGATGAGCCTCAGCTGGAAGCCGAACACCGGCTCCGAGTTCAAGGGGGAGGTCGAGCGCGGGGAGGTGTCCGGCGACTATCAGATGCAGGAGAAGGACTTCCGCAAGCTGACGACGAGAGGGCAGCTCGACGCCAAGTGGAAGATCCCGGAGTTCGTGAAGCTGCTGGCCGGCACCGATCTCCAGGCCACCCTCTCCTCCGACGAAGCGAAGAACCGGCTTCAGGAGACGGTCGGCTTCCGGCAGGTGAACCGCAAGTTCCGCGGGGTCGTCCGGAGGAACCTCGGCACCAAGATCCAGCTGCAGGGGAGCGAGGAGATCACGCTGCTGCAGTATTACTACGACGATCGCGCCAACGACCGCGACGAGAAGCGCACCGTGACCGACGCCTCGCTCAACTATCGCCCGTCGTCGATGTGGAACGGCATCTTCAACGTCAACTACGGCCAGCGCCAGCTCGTGAACGTTCCCGGCGCGCGCGCCGGGCAGAACAACACGACCGAGACCTACCGTATCTCCGGCGAGCTGGGATACACGCGGGGAAAGCTGAACCTCAGCCAGCGCTACACGATTCAAGCGGACTACACGGAGTACGTCTTCGAGGAGTCGAACAACACGCTCGTGCGGACCAACGGCGTCGTGACCACCTTCGTGAGCGGGCTCGGCGAGCGGCTCGCCATGCAATTCGTGCACGAGTACCAGTTCCGCGATTCGGGAAAGTACGTGCGTTCCGACCCGAACGGCGCACGGTACTATCAGCCGGCCACGAGGGAGACGAGGCACGCGATGACGCTCGCCAGCTCCTACCCGCTCGGGCAGGGCCTACGCCTCGAGGCGCGCCAGAAGTTCGAGCGTCGTGAGACGCGCGCCCTGGCGAGCAACCGGCTGACGGCCACCGATCGCGGCGAGTTCTCCGTGCGCGCGGACATGACTCACGATTTCTCCGACACGTTCCATCTGACCGGCTCCTTCGCGAAGACCGAATCGATGACGGAACGCGACTACTGGACGATCACCGCGCAGATCCGGAGGGACTTCTAGGCCATGCGGACGAGCACGGGCGGCGCTGTGGTTCGGGGCGGGTGGCCGTTGCGGCGGCGCCGGATGGCCCGCGGGTTCGCCTTCGGCGCGCTCGTCGTGGCCGCCGGCGTGGCCATCAGCGGCTGCCTCTTCGACTTGCGGGACGCGGAGAATCCCACCGGGGATTCGGGAAGCTGGAAGACGCCGACCGATACCCGGATCGCCCTCCAGAACCTCAAGGCGGCGACCGAAGAGAGAGTGATCAGCGGATTCCAGCAGTCGCTTGCCGATGGATACGTCTTTCGCTTCGACACCTTCGATGCGGCGGGCGACGACACCCTATGGACGATGAGCCGCGATATCCAGGCGATGACCGAGCTGTATCGCAACGACATGCCGGCCCAGCTAACCTGGACGGTCCGGGACTCCGGCGTGGCCGGTGATCTGGTCTACTACCAGGACCTGGGGTACCGCCTCGTCTACCGGCCGGCGACGGCCGACAGCATCGTCTTTCAAGGACGTTGCACGTTGTATTTCAAGCAGGATGGGCTGAGCTGGCTGATCGCCCGCTGGGCGGACAAGCGGGACGACCCGAATCTGCCCACCTGGGGATACGCCCGCTTGAACCCGAATCTCGGAAGTTGAGACGGGTGGATCCGGGCGGCGGCGGGGGCGTGAGACAGACATGGCCATGTGCTAGAATCGAGTGGTTTCGACAGGTGACACTGGCGTCCGAGGAGAGATACCGATGAGAATCCGACGTCCAACTCAGTTCCTTCTGATCGTCCTGTTCCTTCCCGTGCTGTTCGGCCTGTCCGGCTGTCCGTGGAGCACCGACTCCAAGAAACCGGACGACGGAGGCAACACGGGGTATCTGGAGCAGACGACGATCACCAACGTGCTTCAGAACCTGAAGAAGGCGTACGTCGAGATGAATCCCGATGAATACGAGAAGCTTCTCGGCCACTCCCAAGGCGGGGACGCCTACGATTTCGAGTACATCTTCGATCCCAACGACGTCGGGGGAGACGACAACATCCCGCCGTCGTGGGGATTCGACGACGAAATGGTGGCCACCCGCAACATGTTCAGCAAGTCCGAGCCGAACCACGACGGCTACATCGCCGAGACCATCGAGCTGAGCTTCGACGCCGGGACGCCGACGCCGGCCAACGACGTGAATCCGGGTTGGCAGAAGGTCCAGCTGACCGGGGTCAACCTCTACGTCGACACACGGCAGTCGCAGAGCGGCGAGAACCTCCGGTATCTCGTCAGCGGCGACCAGGCAGATCTCTACTTCGCCAAGACAGGCAACATCTGGAAAATCGTGCGCTGGGTGGACCGTCCGATCGGTCTCGTTGCGGCGCGCCAGCAGTCCTGATCGACGGCCTAGCCTGGCCCGGCCTGGCCTGAGCGCGAGCGAGAGATGCAGCTGGCCGGGACCGGCCAGCGTCCGTCCGCCTCGCTGGCCTGACTCTGCGCTCCGCCGGTCCCCGGACGGCGGTGTCCTCCATTCTCGGGTGGCCGGTTCTCCAAACCGGCCACCCTTTTCTCTTGGCCTGCTCCCCTCGCTGGGTTGCTGCGCCCTCGGCTCGCCGCGCTTAGGGCGCCGGGTGTCCGATTGATTCCGGCTTCGCGGGGCATTCAGGCCGTCCGCCCACCATCGAGGTGCCCGTCCTCGCTTCGGGGCTGCCAGCGCGCCGCGATCGCCGTCGTTTTGCATTGACACCCTCGGCGGGAACAGCCTAGCCTCTTTGTTTGTTGTGGTTTGTACGCGTCGGGCGCCCCAGAGGCGGGAGAAGAGATGAAAAGTAACACGTGGAAGTTGGTCCTGCTCGCGGTGCTCTTGGGGCTCGCGATCTACTCGCTGCTTCCGAGCTTCCAGCTCTACAGCATGCCGGCTTCGGAGCGGTATACGAGCAGGGATCCGGAGGCGAAGAACCTCCGTTCGAAGGCGCTGAAGCTCGGCCTCGACCTCGTCGGCGGCATGCACCTGCTGCTCGAGGTGGACCGGACGAATCTCCCGTCGCAAGCCCAGGTGTCCGAAGCGGTCGACCGGGCCATGGAAGTCCTGCGCAACCGGATCGACCAGTTCGGCGTCGCCGAGCCGATCATCCAGAAGCAAGGGGAAGACCGCATCCTCGTGCAGCTCCCCGGTCTCCTCGACAAGGACCGCGCGGTGCAGCTGATCGGCCAGACCGCCGTGCTCGAGTTCAAGCTCGTCAAGCAGCCGGCCGAGGCCCGCCAGGCGATCGAGCGCCTGAACCGGTCCCTCGCGGGACGGTCCGATGCCCTGCCCGACTCCTTGCTCCCCGACTCGACGCAGGCCGCGAACCCCTTGACCGACCTTCTGTGGGACTACCCCAACCTCGCGCAAGGCGGAGCGGAGATCCTCGAGGAGGACTTCCCGAAGGTCCAGGCGCTCCTGGCCAACGTCGATCTCGATCAGGTGCTGCCGCGCGACGCCTCGATCGGCTTCAGCTCCGATCCCGAGCAGTTCGAGCAGGGTCGCACGGGCCGGATCCTCTTCGTGATGAACCGCCGTCCCGAGATGACGGGAGAGGCGATCTCGACCGCGGTGATGAAGTTCGGTCTCGATCCGCGCAACCCGAACGCGCCCGGCGTCTCGATGACCATGACGAACAAGGGGGCCTCGACGTTCCGCAAGGTGACCGGCGCGAACATCGGCCGGCAGCTCGCGATCGTCCTCGACAACAAGGTGGCCTCCGCGCCGGTGATCCAGGACCGCATTCCGACCGGTCAGGCGCAGATCACCGGCCGGTTCAGCGACGCCGAGGCGAAGGACCTGGCAATCGTGCTCCGGGCAGGCGCCCTTCCCGCTCCCGTCCGGATCGTCGAGGAGCGCACCGTGGGCCCGTCGCTTGGGAAGGACTCGGTCGCCAGCGGCGTTCGTGCCGGGATCGTCGGATCGATCATCGTCGTCCTGTTCATGCTCATCTACTATCGCGGGAGCGGCATGATCGCCGTCCTCACGCTCCTGCTGAACATGTTCTTCCTCTTCGCCGGGCTGGCCGCGCTGCGCGGCACGCTGACGATGCCCGGCATCGCGGGGATCGTGCTGACGGTGGGCATGGCCGTCGACGCGAACATCCTCGTGTTCGAACGAATTCGGGAGGAGCTGCGTGCGGGGAAATCGTCGCGCTTGGCCGTGGAGAACGGATTCGATCGAGCCTGGCGGACGATCCTCGACTCGAACCTGACCACGTTGATCAGCTCGCTCATCCTCTTCCGGTTCGGGACCGGGCCGATCAAGGGATTCGCGATCACGCTCGGAATCGGCCTGATCGCCAACATGTACACGGCCGTCTTCGTTGCGCGGATGATCTTCGAGACCTTCCTCGCGCGGCGCCAGGCCAAGAGCATTTCGATCTGACGGGGCCCGGATCCCGGGGAAAGAGGCAGGGGAATCATGTTGCAGGTGTTGCATGGGGCGCGAGTCCCGTTCATGCAGAACCGGAAGTACGCCTACGTCTTCTCTCTCGCGATCATCCTCGCGGGAGCGATCTCGGTCATCGCGCACGGTGGCTTCCGGATGGGGGTCGACTTCGCGGGTGGCACGCTGATCGAGTTCCGCTTCGATCGGGCCCTCGAGGCGGACGCTCTGCGGTCGTCGTTGGCCAATGCAGGATGGTCCGACGCCGAGATCCAGTCGAGCGAGGGAGGCAAGGACTTCCTGATCCGCATCCCGACTGGCGAGGAGCGACAGGCCGGAGAGAAGGCTCCGTCGGAGAAGATGGCCGAGGCCATCCAGGCCGATTTCCCAGGCATCAAGAGCGATCTGCTTCGTGAGGAGGTCGTCGGTCCGCGGGTCGGCAAGGAGCTTCGGGGCAAGGCGTTGTGGGCGGTTTTGCTGTCGCTGGCCGGAATCCTGATCTACGTCGGGGTCCGTTACGAGTTCAAGTTTGCGCTCGGGGGCGTCGCCGCGCTCGCCCACGACACGCTCGTGATCCTCTCGTTCATTTCCTTCACGAACAAGGAGATCACGATCCCGATCATCGCGGCCCTGCTGACGATCGGCGGATATTCGATCAACGACACGATCGTCGTCTTCGACCGGATCCGCGAGAGGCTGAAGGGGAGCGGGCGGGCGCCGGACGCGGCCCTGTTCGATCTCGCGATCAACCAGACCCTGGGCCGCACGATCATCACGGGGCTGACGGTGATCTTCACGATCGAGGCGCTGCTCTTCATGGGCGGGCGGGTGATCCACGACTTCGCCTTCGCGATGCTGATCGGCGTCGGGTTCGGCACCTATTCCTCCGTCTTCGTGGCGTCGGCGCTCGCCCTGGATATGACCCTCGCCTCGGAGCGCCGCAAGGCGGCCGCCGACACGCGCGCCACCAAGCTGAAGGCCTGACCGATCCGTCCGGGGCGGGCGCCGCGGTGGCTCCGGCCACCGGGGGAGCCGCCCTGGCGAAGGATCGATCCTTCGGATCTTGCCGCCGAAGCTCTGCTAGACTCCGTTGCAGCCGGGGATCGCGGCGGCGGAAGGAACTGCGCTGACACCCCGGGTTTCTTACCCCTTCGAGGCGTGGATGCGCAGAATCCTCTCGTTCGTTCTCCTGCTCATCGTCGGGATCCCGGGCTCCGGGATCCTGGACCGGTCGGCGGCCGAAGCCCCGACCGGCTTCGTTCTGGCCCGCATGAAGTACGACGGGGGAGGCGACTGGTACAGCAACCCCTCGAGCCTGCCGAACCTGGCGCGCGCGCTGCGTGACCGCACCCCGGTGGCGATCGAACGAATGGATGAGGACCGGGTGTCGATCCTCGACCCGGATCTCTTCCAGCATCCGTTCCTTTATATGAACGGACACGGCAACGTGAGGTGGAGCGACGCCGAGGTGGAGCGGCTGCGCCGCTATCTCGAGAACGGCGGCTTCCTCTTCGCTGACGACAACTACGGGATGGACGAGAGCTTCCGGAGGGAGATCGCCCGCGTCTTCCCCGACCGCAAGCTCACCCCTGTTCCGTTCCGCCACCCGATCTACCATTCCTTCTACGACTTCCCGAAGGGTCCCCCGAAGATCCACGAACACGACGGGAAACCGGCCGAGGGGCTCGGGATCTTCGATGGCAACAGGCTGATGGTCTACTACACCTACCAGTCCGATATCGGAGATGGGATCGAGGATCCCGAGGTGCACAACGATCCGCCGGAGAAGCGCGAGCAGGCGATGCGGATGGCGATCAACGTGGTCGTATACGCCTTGACGCGATGACAGACGGCGGCGGCCGGACGAGGAGGAAGCCCTGATGGAGCTGCACGTTCGACTCCTGCGCACCCTGCGACGCGGCTACGCGGCGTTCCGCGCGCGGCGGGCTCTCGAAGCGGCGTCGCTGGCCGCCGCGATCGTCTTGCCGGCCCTCTTGGTCGCGCTGCTGCTCGGATGGCTACTCGGCAACGGGCGCGCCGCCTCGTGGATCGTCCCGGCGATCGCGGTGGCCGGGATCGCCGGCGGTGTCGTTCGCGCCGTGCGCTTCGGCTTGCAGCGTCACCTGCCGTTCGGCGCCTTCATCCTGGAGGTCGAGAGGCGGGCGGGACTCGCGAAGAACGAGCTGATCAATGCGCTGCAGCTCGGCCGCAAGGCGTCGAGCCTGGAGGATCCGCTGGCGCGCGACGTCGCCGCGGAGGTCCTGCGCCGCGGCGAGGATGCGGCGGCCTCGATCCGTTACCGTGATCTCGCTCGCTCGCGCACCCTGTCGGTTCCCCTCGCCCAGGCGGGCGGCGCGCTCGTCGCGATCCTCCTGCTCGCGGCGCTCGCTCCGCAGGCGGTCACGCGCGGGGCGGCGCAGATCCTGCATCCGGGACGCGCCGTGGCGATCGACAGCAGCGAGATCCTCGTCACGCCCGGGGACGCCTCGATCCTGCGCGGCGCCTCGCTGCCGGTGCGCGCGCGCCTCGTCGGCCTCGAAGGCGCACCGGCCCTCTTCTACCGCACGGGGGGGAGCGCCTGGTCGCGCCTGCCGATGCAGGCGGACGTGGGGACCGAGTTCCTCGCGACGCTCGCCGATGTCCAGGCCGAGACGGAGTACATGGTTTCCCTCGATCGGCATCGCTCCCGCACCTACCGGGTCGCGGTGCAGGAGCCGTACCGCGCGACCGGCTACGAGAAGCGGATCCGCTTCCCCGACTACACGGGGCTCGCTCCGGAGAAGGAGCTCTCCCCGCATGCCTCGATCGCCGCGCTGAAGGGGAGCGACGCGCAGCTGCTGGTCGCCGTGAGCCGTCCCGACGCGCGCGGACGCTTGCGGTTCGACTCCGGCCGGACGATCCCGCTCGAGGCGGGCGAGGAAGGGGTGCTGTCGGCGAAGGTCCCGGTGCGCGAGGCGGACCAGTTCCGCGTCGAACTGTCGGGAAGCGATGGCGGCGCAGAGCGAAGCGCCGCGTGGACGTCGGAGTCGTTCCGGATCGATCCGATCCCCGACCGGATGCCGAGCCTCTTCCTCGTCGGTCCGGGCGAGCAGGTCGATCTTCCCCCCGAGATGCGAGTCGTCGTCGAGGCGGACTGCGCGGACGACTTCGGGATCCGCAAGCTCGACCTCGTCTATCACCGCAACGATCAACCATCCTCCCGGATCTCTCTCACCCGGTGGCAGAGCGAGACCGAAGCGCGCGTCGCCTACCCGTGGAACCTCGAGGAGATCGCGCTCACGCCGGGCGACGAGATCCGCTACCACCTGGAGCTGACCGACAACGACGCGGTGAGCGGACCGAAGACGACCGTCTCGCCGGAGTACTCGATCCGCTTCCCGACCCTCGAGCAGATGTACGCGCAGCAGGAGCAGGAGCGGCACGAGGGCCTCGAGGATCTGCGCGAATCGCTCGACAAGCAGGTCGACCTCCGCAAGGAGCTCGAGGACATGTCGCGCGAGATGCGGCGCGACCAGGCGATCGACTGGGACCAGAAGAACGAGATGGAGCAGTTCCTCCAGAAGCAGGAGGAGATCCTGCAGAAGATGGACCAGATGGCGACCGCGATGGACCGCCAGATGGACCGGATGCAGCAAGGGCAGCTCTTCAGCCCGGAGATCGTCGAGAAGATCGCGCGGATCCAGGAGATGATGCGCGAGATCCAGAGCCCCGAGTTCCACAACATGCTCGAGCAGATGCGCGAGGCGATGCGCTCCCTCGATCCGAAGGAGGTGCAGAAGGCGCTCGAGAAGATGAAGCTCACCCAGCAGGCGATCGAGCAGGGGCTCGACCGGACGATCGCGATGCTCGAGAAGATGCTGGCGGAGGAGAAGCTCGACGAGGCGATCCGGCGAGCCGAGCAGCTCGCGAAGGAGCAGGAGCAGCTCAATCAGCAGGCCGGCACGCCGCAGGACTCCTCGAAGCCCGACTCGACGGCGTCGATGAGTCCCGAGGAGGCGCAGAAGCTCGCCGAGCAGCAGGAGGCGCTGCAGAAGGAGCTCGCCGAGCTCCGCAAGCAGATGGAGGAGCTGTCGAAGCTCGCCGAGAAGAGCCATCCCCAGATGGAGCAGAACCTGGAGAGCCCGCAGGGGCAGCAGGCGCAGCAGGCCCTGCAGTCCGCGTCCGAAGAGATGCAGTCGGGCAAGATGTGCATGGGCAAGAACAACCGGCGGGGGGCGATGCGCTCCGGGAAGAAGGCGAAGAGCCAGATCCAGCAGTTCGCCGATCAGATGCGCCAGATGCAGCAGCAGATGAACCAGTCGATGACCGAGGAGCTGTCGCGCAAGCTGCTCGCCCTCGCCGGCGACCTGGTCGATCTCTCCAAGAGCCAGGAATCGCTGGTCGAGGGAGCGGCGCAGAAGAGCACGCGGGACCTGGCGGTCGAGCAAAACCGGATCGAGCGCTCCGTCTCCGACGTGGTCTCCGAGATCTACGCGATCGCGCGGCAAACGCCGTTCATCACCGGGGCACAGGCGAAGATGCTCGGCGAGATCCTTCAGAAGCTCGGCGACGCGACCAACGCGTTCGAAACCGGGCAGCGGACCGGCGGTGTCACGCTGGGCCGCCAGACCGGGACGTCGATCGACATGGCGGTCGCGAGCCTGCTCGAATCGAACCAGAGCATGTGCTCCTCGTCCTCCTCCTGCAACAATCCGAATCCGATGCAGCAGATGCAGGGACTGACGAGCCAGCAGCAGGGACTCAATCAGGAAACGCAGGACGCGATGAGCCAGATGCAGGGAGGGAGGCTCCCGCAGGACGGCTCTGGACGGATGGAGCAGCTCGCGGCGCGACAGATGCAGATTCGCGCCGGGCTGCAGGATCTCGCGCAGTCGATGCAGGATCGCAAGGACGTCCTCGGCCGGCTGGGAGACCTCGGCGAAGAGATGGAGGATGTCGTCAAGGAGATGCGCGAGAAGAACGTCGATCCGCGGATCCTCGACAGGCAGGAGAAGATCCTGAGCCGCCTGCTGACCGCGCAGCGCAGCGTGCGCCGGCAGGACTTCGAGGAGCAACGGCGCTCGCGCACCGGGATCGACGCAGAGAACCCGATCTCGCCTCCCCCCGTGTCCTCGACCCTCACGGCCGCGGAGCGCCTCCGTCGCGGGATCCTGAAAGGCTCGCAGGATCCGATCCCGGGCGACTTCCGCCGCATCGTCGACGAGTACTTCCGGGCGCTGCAGGAGGGCGGCGGACAGTGAGGCGCCGGGCGATCCCGCGGGCGCTTCGCGCCTCCATCCTGCTTCTGCTCCCGCTCCCGCTCTCACTCGCGCTCTCGCTCGCCCTCTCGGCGGCGCTCGCGCAGGACGGCCGGCCGCAGGACGGCCGGCCGCAGGACGACCGCCGCCCGCAGCCGCCCGCGGTCACCATCCCTTCGCCGGGCCGGCCCGCGCCGCCCCCGAGCGGCTCGCAGGCTCCCATCCCTCGCATCACCGTCGAGCGGGGCATGCGGGACGTTCAGGTCCTCATGCGGCAGGAGAAGTTCGAGCAGGCGTACCGGCTGATCGAGACCCTGAAGGAGCAGTTCCCCGACAATCCCGACCTGCGGCTCCTCGAGGGAACCTGCCTGCGCAAGATGGGGCGTCTCGACGAGGCGCGCGCGCTCTACCGCAAGGCGGCCGACGAGCGGATCGAGGCCGGAGGCGATCCGACTCCGCTCCTCGTCGAGTTGGAGCGCGTCGCGCGCGAGGCGCACCATCCGGAGGAGGCCTTCTCCGTCTGCCTCGAGATCCACCGCCGCGGCGGCGCCGCCGGCGTCTGGGTGCGCGACGAGATGGAGTCGCTGATCCGCGCCGACTCGCTAGGCGAGAAGGCGCTGCCTCCCCTGCGCGCGGAGATCGAGAAGAGGCCGGAGGAGCCGTCGCTGCGTGAGCTTCTCGTCGCGGCGCTCCTGTTCCTGGGCCGCGCCGACGAATCGATCGACGAGGCGAAGCGGCTCGACGAGGTGCGCGGCGCGAAAGGGAAGGTGATGCTCTCGCACCTCGCGCTGCTGGATGAGCGCGAGATGAAGGAGCCGGTCCTCCGCGCGGCCGATCTGGCAGCCTCGCTCGGCCTCTCCGGCGAGGACCTGCAGCAGGCGCAGATCTACCGCGCCTCCGCCCTTCGCCGCCTCCAGCGCTATCCCGAAGCGGACGCCGCGTTCCGCCAGGCGTACGACAGCTTCCCACGCGGACGGCAGGCGTTCACCGCTCTCGAGCAGCGCGCCCGCATGCTCGCGGACGAACAGCACGACGCGGAGCGCGCGGCGGCCGCCTATCAGGAAATCGTCTCGCTGCTGCAGAACGCCCGGACTCCCGATGCTTCCGCGCGCCTCGCGAAAGCCCGTCTCGCGCTCGCCGAGATGCAGCTTGCGGCCGGCCGTTACGAAGAGGCGCGCCAGGCGCTCCACGGCATCGAGGAGCAGGCGAGCGATCCGGCCGGCAAGGAGGAGGCGGTCTTCCAGCAGGCGGAGATTCTCTTCTATTCCGGCAAGACGGAGGAGGCGAAGGCGCTCTACGAACGGATCGTCAAGGAGTTCGAGGGCGGAACGCGGGTGAACGACGCGCTCGACCGGATTCTCCTGCTGACGCGGATCGAGGGATCGGGAGACGTCACCGGCGCGGCGCTGGGGCAGGTCGCCTACCAGCGCCGCATCGGCTCCTTCGATCGCGGACTCGAGATTGTGCGCGAGGCGTCGAGCAAGTGCGACCGGTGCCCGGCCGAGGAGGATCTTCTTCGCGAGGAGAGCCTCCTGCTCCTCGATCTCGGCCGCTTGGACGAGGCCGCGGCCCGCGCGGACACCCTCGCGGCGCGGCATGCCGATGGCTTCGCCGCTCCCCCCGTCCTTCGCGCCGTGGCGGACAAGATGCGCGAGAAGTACGGCGACAGCGAGGCGGTCGTGCGCCGCTACGAGGACCTGATCCTCAAGTTTCCGAAGAGCCACGAGGCGAGCGAGGTGCGGCCGCTGCTCCAGGACCTGCGCCGCACCGGCCGGAACGCCGGGGGCGCGGAGGAGAAGAAGGGATGACCCCACGGATGACCGCGACGGCCCCTGCCACCGCCCCTGCCACCGCCACCGCCCCTGCCGCCGGCACCGGCGCCGCAGCCGCCACCGCCGTCGCTCCTGGCACCGGCACCGCCATCGTCGCGGCCGCCATCGCCGCGGCGCTGCTCCTCGTGGCGCTTCTCGTCCCCGCGGCCGCCTGGGCGAAGATCCTGATCCCGATGGACCTCTCGCAGGCCAACCATCTGAAGGCCTACGGCGTCGCCTATCACGCGCTGCAGCGAGGCGAGAACGTCGAGTGGCTTTTGAACTACCGGAGCGGCTCGTTCCTGATGGAAGACGATCCGGAGACGGGCCGCGACTGCGCGCTCGGCGGCGTCACGTACGAGACCATCGGGGCATCCGACGAGGCGTCGATCCTGGACGAGATCGAGAAGAACAACATGGAGGTCGTCCTCCTCGAGAAAGCGCCGAAGGTCGCCGTCTACATCCCGCCGACGAAAGACCCGTGGGACGATGCGGTCGTTCTCGCGCTCGACTACGCGGGGATCCCTTTCGATCACATCTGGGACGAAGAGGTGCTCGCCGGCGATCTGCCGAAGTACGACTGGCTCCACCTGCACCACGAGGATTTCACCGGCCAGTACGGCAAGTTCTACGCCTCCTACCACACGGCGCCCTGGTACATCGAGCAGGTGCGCACGTTCGAGCAACGCGCGCACGATGCCGGATTCCAGAAGGTGTGGCAGCACAAACAGGCGGTCTCGCAGCGGATTCGCGAGTACATTGCGCAGGGCGGGTTCGTCTTCGCAATGTGCTCGGCGACCGACAGCTTCGACATCTCCCTCGCGGCCCAGGGAGTCGACATCGTCGACACTCCTTACGACGGCGATCCTCCCGAAGCGGGCGCGGCGCAGAAGATCGACTACCGTCGTTGCCTCGCTTTCACCGACTTCCGGTTGGAGATGAACCCGCTCGTCTACGAGTTCTCCGACATCGACATGACGCGCGAAGCGTCGCTTCGCGGGCAGGAGAGCGACTACTTCCAGCTCTTTGATTTTTCCGCCAAGGAAGACCCGGTCCCGACGATGCTGACCCAGTGCCACCAGAACATGATCCGGGGCTTCATGGGGCAGACCACCAGCTTCCGCAAGTCGCTGCTCAAGAAGTCGGTCATCCTGCTGGCGGAGGTGCCCGGCGCCGACGAGGTGAAGTACATCCATGGCAACTACGGCAAGGGGACGTTCACGTTCTACGGCGGCCACGATCCGGAGGACTACCAGCACCAGGTGGGCGATCCGCCGACCGAGCTGGAGCTGCATCCGAATTCGCCCGGGTACCGTCTCATCCTGAACAACATCCTCTTCCCGGCCGCGAAGAAGCAGGAGCGGAAAACCTGATGCCGTCGTTCCTCTTGACAACCGGGGCGTCGATGGCGATGCTCTAAAACCTGAGCCGTCCGGCAAAGGACGGGTCCGACGTCGCCGGGGCGATCCATCGTCCGCCCCGGATGGGTTTTGGGAGGCCGGGTAGGGCAGTGAGGTTGGGGAGAAGATGAGTGTGATGAGGGGAGGAAAGACCATGGACGTGGGACAGCCGTACCCGGACTGCAAGAAGTGCCACGACGGCGTACTGATCCCGCTCTCCGACTATGGTCGCGAAGGTGCTCCGATCAACTTCAAGGCTTGGGTCTGCTCCAATCCCGAATGCGGCTTCAACATCCGCATCGACAACGGCGAGATCAGCTACGGGAGATCGATCATTCACTCCTCGAAGTAGCGTCGCCGTCGAGGAGCCGTTTCGGAGGCGCATGTCGCGATGATCCGAGCGATCCTCTTCGATCTCGACAACACACTGACCGATTTCATGAAGATGAAGGAGGCGTCGATCCTCGCCGCGGTCGAGGGGATGATCGACATGGGCCTCCCGCTGAGCCGTGAGGAGGCGCGCGCCCGCATCTTCGAAATCTACGACAGGCAGGGGATCGAGTATCAGAACGTCTTCGATCAGTTCCTGAAGGAGCAGTTCGACAAGGTGTCGCCGAGCGTGCTCGCGGCCGCCATCACGGCGTACCGGCGCGTGCGCGACTCCTACCTCGTCCTCTATCCCCACGTGCGGCTCACGCTGACGGAGCTGCTCCGTCGCGGCATCCGGCTGGCTGTCCTGTCCGACGCGCCGGCGCTCCAGGCGTGGATGCGCCTGCACCACCTCGCCCTGCACCACATCTTCGAGTTCGTCATCACCTTCGACGACACCCAGGAGCGCAAGCCCAGCCCGATCGGCTTCCGGCGCGCGCTCGAGCTGCTGCAGATGAGTCCCTCCGAGGTGTTGATGGTGGGGGATTGGCCGGACCGCGACATGGTCGGCGCCTCCCGTCTCGGCATTCCCACCGTCTTCGCGCGCTACGGAGACACCAAAGGGGTCGCCCAGTCCGGGGCCGACTACGAGATCGACGACATCCAGGATCTCCTCGCGATCGTGGACCGTCTCAATGGAAACGCCGCCACCTCCTGACCCCATCTCCGTCTCGCCTCCGCTCCCGCCGCCGCTCGTGACGGCGGAGGAGATGCGGGCCTGCGACCGCTTCGCGATCGAGCGCGCCGGCGTCCCCGGTCCCACGCTGATGGAGCGCGCGGGGATCGGGATCGTGCGCGCCCTGCGGCGGCACTACCCGCGCCTCGCGCGCCGGCGCGTCTGGATCGTCTGCGGCCGCGGGAACAACGGAGGCGATGGCCTCGTCGTCGCGAGGCTGCTGCACGATTCCGGCGCGAACCCGCGCGTGCTCCTCACCGATCCGGTCGCGTCGATCGCCGGCGACGCGGCGCTCCAGGTGCCGCCGCTCCTCGCCCGCCGCGTCGCGCTCGAGCCCCTGACGCCCGAGCGCCTCGCCGCGATCGAGCGTCTCGAGCCGGGCGATCTCCTCCTCGACGCTGTCCTCGGCACCGGATTCCGCGGCCGGCTGGAAGGCCCGAAGGCCGAGGCGATCGCCGCGATGAACCGCTCGCCGGCGCGGCGAATCGCCGTCGACATTCCCAGCGGACTCTCCGCCGACTCGGGCGCCGTCGACGGGGAGGCGTTCCGGGCGGAGCGCACGATCACGATGGCCTACCCGAAGCGTTCGTTCCTCTTCTGGCCGGCCCGTTCCCACGTCGGTCTCTGGGACGTCGCCGACATCGGGATTCCCCGCGAGGCGGAGGAGGCCGCCGGGTGCCGCGTGCGACTGCTGGCGGCCGGTTATCTTCGCGGTCGGATCGCTCGCTTCGAGCCTCAGGCGCACAAGGGGACGCGCGGGCGCGTCCTGATCGCCGGCGGCTCTCCGGGGTTGACCGGCGCGCCATCCCTCGCGGCGATCGGAGCGCTGCGCGCCGGCGCCGGGCTGGTGCGCGCCGGCGTCCCGCGCTCGCTGAACCCGATCCTCGAGGCGAAGTTGACCGAGGCGATGACCTTCCCGCTGCAGGAGACCGACACCGGAACTCTCGCCTCCTCGAATCTGCTGTTTCTCATCTCGCTTCGGGATCGATGGGACGCGCTGGTCCTCGGTCCCGGCCTCGCTCGCCACGCGGACACCGACGCGCTCGTGGTCGAGCTTCTCGCCGGATGGCTCGGACCGATCGTCGTCGATGCCGACGGTCTGAACGCGATCGCCTCCGCCGGTCTCGATCCTCTCCGTCCTGCGCTTCGGGCGGCCGATCGGGTCACGCCGGTCTTCACTCCGCATCCCGGCGAGATGGAGAGGCTGACCGGCGCCTCGATCCCGGAGATTCTCTCCGACCCGATCGCGGCCGCGTCGAGGCTCGCCGCCGAGGCGCGCGTGATCGTGGTTCTGAAGACCGTGCCGGCGATCGTCGCTTCCCCCGATGGCCGGGTCCTCGTCAACACGAGCGGCAATCCGGGAATGGCGACCGGAGGGTCGGGCGACGTCCTCTCCGGCATTCTCGGGGCGCTGCTCGCGCAGGGTCTCTCTCCCTTCGAGGCGGCCGCGTGCGCGGTGTATGCGCACGGCGCGGCGGCCGACTTCGCGGTCGCGCGGGCAGGCGAGCGCGGAGCGCTTCCCGGGGAAGTGCCGGATCATCTCGCGGACGTCTGGAATGGGATCGATACCGCCGATTGACCGGTCCGGAGCCGGGGATCGAGCCGGGGCCGGGGATCGAGCCGGAGAAGCGGATCGATCCGAGGCCGAGGAGATCGAACGCCTCGCGGAGGAGCTGCGCCGGGTCGGCCGCCGTCTCGGCGCGCGCGGACTCCTCGCCGCAGACGACGGAAATCTGAGCGCCCGCTGTCCCGACGGGACGATCTGGATCACCGCCTCCGGCTGCCGGCAGGACGAGCTCACACGCGCCGACCTGGTGCGCGTCGATGCGGGCGGTCGCATCGTGGAGGATGCCGGGTTCGGCGCCCGCCCCTCGTCGGAGATGCCCCTCCATCTCGCCGTCTATCGCTGGCGACCGGAGATCGGAGCGATCCTCCACGCCCACCCGCCCGTCGCCACCGGCTACGCGATCGCCCATCGCCCGATCCGTGACGATGCGCTCGTCGAGGCGGCCGCCGCGCTCGGTCCTGTGCCGGTCGTTCCCTATGCCCGGCCGGGGACGGAGGAGGCGGTGGCGGCGGCGGAGCCGTTCGCCCGGCGCCACTGGGCCTTCCTCCTCGCCAACCACGGGGCGGTCGCCCTCGGCCGCGACCCGGAAGATGCGGAACGGCGCATGGAGCGGCTCGAACAGGTCGCTTCTGCGCTCTTGACGGCCCGGCTCCTGGGCGGTATCCATCCCCTTTCCCCCCACGAGCGGGCCGCGCTCGTCGAACGCGACCCGACCGACCAGGAGGGACCCGGATGGCCCAGGAAAGCGTGAACCCCACCAACCTCACCCGCCAGAACGTGATGCGCTTCATCGAGGAGCGCGGCATCAAGATCATCAATCTCTGGTTCGTGGACATCCTCGGGATGCTGAAGTCGTTCGGCATCACCCCCATGCAGCTCGAGGAGGCGCTCGACGAAGGGCTCGGATTCGACGGCTCCTCGGTCGAGGGGTTCGCGAGGATCTACGAGTCGGACCTGATCGCCGTCCCCGATCTCTCCACCTTCCAGTTGCTGCCCTGGCGCATCGACGGCGAGCTGCACGCGCGGATGATGTGCGACATCCTGAATCCCAACGGGCAGCCCTACGTCGGCGATCCGCGTCACGTCCTCCGGAGGAACCTGCAGCGCGCCCGCGACCTCGGCTACAGCTTCAACGTCGGTCCCGAGCTGGAGTACTTCTACCTGAAGAGTCCCAGCGAGCCGGTGACCATGGACATCGCCGGCTACTTCGACCAGACGCCGGACGACCTCGGGACCGAGCTGCGCCACAAGACGATCCAGGCGCTGCAGGCGATGGGGATCGGCGTCGAGGTGGGGCATCACGAGGTCGCGCCAAGCCAGCACGAGATCGACCTGAAGTACCAGGAAGCGATGCTCATGGCGGATGCGACGATCACCTACCGCTACGTGGTCAAGTGGATCGCGCGTGCGAACGGCACCTACGCGACGTTCATGCCGAAGCCGCTCTTCGGCGAGAACGGCAGCGGCATGCATGTGCACCAGTCGCTCTTCCGGGGGGAGCAGAACGCGTTCTTCGATGCCTCCGATCCGCACCACCTCTCGAAGGTGGGTCGCGCATTCATGGCGGGGTTGATGCGGCACGCCCGCGAGATGTGCGTGGTCACCAATCAGTGGATCAACTCCTACAAGCGCCTCGTTCCCGGCTTCGAAGCTCCCGTCTACGTCGCCTGGGGCCAACGCAACCGCTCGGCCCTCGTGCGGGTGCCGATGTACAAGCCCGGCAAGGAGAAGGCGACGCGGATCGAGTACCGCTGCCCCGATCCCGCCTGCAACCCGTACCTCGCCTTCTCGGTGATGCTCGCGGCGGGACTGAAGGGGATCCAGGAGGGCTACGATCTTGCGCCGCCCGTCGAGGAGGACATCTTCCACATGACCGCCTCCGAGAAGCTTTCCCGGGGGATCGACACGCTCCCGGGATCGCTCCTCGCCGCCATCCAGATCGCCGAGGAGAGCGAGCTGCTCGCGGAGGCGCTGGGGGAGCACGTCTTCACGAAGTTCCTCGAGAACAAGAAGATCGAGTGGGACCGCTATCGCGTGCAGGTGACCGGATACGAGATCGAGCGGTACCTGCCCCTCCTCTAGGGACTGCGGGGCCAGCAGGCGCTGCGGATCCAGCAGGCGCTGCGGATCCAGGCGCCGCGGATCGGCGGCCGGAGGATCGGCGGCCGGAGGCCAGACAGGGGAGCCGGAGGGAAGCAGCCGCAGCGCCGTAGGTGCCTTTCGGGATTTGAGCTTGCGGGGGAGGCCGCCGGGCCTCCCCCTTGACGTTCGCCCCCCGTTCTCCTAGAGTCGCGGCGTTGGATGACCGGCTTCGGATCCGCCGGGGGATCCGGGCACAAGGTGTGGTTGGAGGCGTGGCTGTTGGGGATGCTGCAAGGTCGTCAGACCCCCCTCGTTTCCCGGACGTCACCTGCCGACCTCGGAGAGACGCAATGAAACGAGTCCCGTGGCTCTTGGCCATGATCGGATGTTTCCTGCTTGCGCTCGGCTGCGCGAAGCGCGTTCCGGTCGAGGATCTGACGTACGACGAGCATCAGCGCGTCGTGTTGACCTTCAGGACCGGAGAGCAGATCGAGGGCCGGATCGCTCCGGGCCAGAACGTCGTGCTCCGCGAGCCCCGGGTCGTCTCGGAAGGCAAGGTGAAGGAGGTCGACGACCAGAAGATCGTCCTCACCGGACTCGTCCCGATCCGCGACGCGGACGGGGTCGAGAAGCAGGTCTCGCGTCTCGAGAACGCCCGCGTCTCGCTCGAGCCTCCCGCTCCCGACAAGATGCTGCTGAAGAGCGACATCACCAACGTGGACCAGGTGCGTTTCGACATCGCGCGGACCGCTCGCTCGGCGAGCTTCTGGACGACAGGGGCCGTCATCGTGACGCTGCTCCTGGGGGAGAGGTCATGAGAGGAGTGGGTGTCGTTCGTCGTCTCGCAGCCCCGGCCATCTTCGCGCTCGCTCTCGTCGCCTGCGCCGCGGCTCTCATGCCCTCGCCGGTCTCCGCACAGTTGGTCGAGACCGACCTCGGCACGATCGGGATCGCCACGCTGGAGACGCTCCAGCCGTCGCTCGTCTTCCGGCCGCTCGACATGACCGGAGTGCGCGCGAGCGCGGTGGGTCATGGAATGGGTGGCGCCTACGTCGGCGAGGCCACCGATCTGCAGGCGATCTCGTGGAACCCGGCCGGGCTGGGATGGCTCCAGCGCCCGAACGTGACCGGCGACCTTCGCTGGATCCGATCCTCGGGCTCGACCTCGGGATATCCCGACACGTTCAATATTCCCAACTCGCCGCTGCTCGCCGTGCAGCGGTACGACGTCAATCTGAAGTCGAACCTCCGGGGCAACATGCTCGGCGCGGGGATCTCGGGCGAGCTGCTCGGGCGTCCGGTCGCCGGCGCGATCAGCTTCCGCCGCTACCTCGACACGTCCTATCCGGAGGAGATCGTCTCGGATCTTGTCTTCGGCGAAGGGCTCGCCTTCCCGGTGACTCTCGCGGTCGATGGCAAGGAAGAGGGAGGCGTCGACGCGGCCTCCGCCTCCGCCGCCGCGCAGTTGATCCCCGATGTGGTGTCGGTCGGGGCGAACTTGAACTACCTGACCGGCCGCCTCAGCTCGAAGATCGAGTCGATCGTCGCGACCGGAGGCGCGAACTCGGCGGGCGGATACCTGAAGACGCGCTATCGCTATCGAGGCATCTCGGCCGACCTGGGCATCCAGGCGCGGCGCCCGAACTTCGGCGGGATCGGCGTGCGGTTCACGCCCGGCTACACGGTGGAGGTGACCGGCG
The DNA here is from genome assembly GCA_041946735.1 of Candidatus Eiseniibacteriota bacterium. Taxonomy (GTDB): domain Bacteria; phylum Eisenbacteria; class RBG-16-71-46; order CAIMUX01; family VGJL01; genus JBHGAY01. The sequence continues at coordinate 121,448 of JBHGAY010000002.1, read as the reverse complement.
GCCGGCTGGACTACCTCGTTCTCAGTGCTCCCGGCGCTCCGCAGCAGCGCATCTTCGGGAGGATCGCGGGCTACGACATGGACGTCCCGGCGCTCCTGTCGATCGGCGGCTGGTTCCAGCCTATCCCACAGGTGCGGGTGGCGGTCGAGGTGAACCGCCAGAACTGGTCGGAGACGAAGATCGAGTACCGGGAGGATTTCCTGGGGATGGAATCGAACCCGTCGCTTCCGCTTCGCGACGTCACGAGCTTCCACATTGGAGCCGAGGGACGTTGGCTGCGGTTCAAGCAAATCGACCTTCCCCTGCGGATCGGATATCACAGAGGACCGTTGTCCGTCGCGAAGCTCAACGGCGGCCCGGATCCGGACCAGTGGGCGGGAGGCGACATCGACACCGACTCCTTCACGTTCGGTCTCGGATTCGAGACGGGCAATCTTCGCTATGACGTGGCCTACGAGATCGTCGACTACAAGCTGAGGAAGTTCTATTACGAGTCGCCCGGCGATCCCTTCATCAACCCGCAGTCCACGGTCGTCGATGTCGACCGCCGCGTGGCAATGCTGAGGCTGACCGCCGGTCTGAGCCTCTGACAGGCGCCGCCGGGTCGCCGCGGGTCCGCTCGCGACGCCCGCGGGTCCGGCAATCCGCGCTCGAACGAGCCCCCGGTCGTCCGGGGGCTTTTCTTTGCGCCACGCGAATCGCGTTCCTCTTTCCTGAAAGGGAGTGAGTGAAGTTGCGACCACCGGTGCCGAAGTGGTGGTACCGGTGGAACCACCACCAAGCCTTGTCAGGACAACCGTTTACAGGCGGAGGGCGCGCGGCGTCGCCCGCCGGGAACCGCGCCAGCCTCCGACATCGCGAGCCCTCCTCGACCTTCGCGCGCTCGAGCGGCGGCGACGACCTCCTATCCTCTTGATCCGCAATAGAGTTAACAACCTTCGGGGAGTTCAACCCGTTCTGGCATGCCGGCTGCTCATAGGAGCGGCAGATCGGGACGCTCGCTGGGTACGGACTGTTTCCCAACCCCGGCAGAAGCGCAATCCGGATGCCGGCGAATGCCGGAACCGAAGGTTGCTTCCGTGACCGGCGGGCCCCCGATCCCCGATTCTGGCTGCGAACCTGCAGATGCTTCGGTCGCCGGAATTCATCGTTGACCCACGGCGTGGCTAGATGGGTTCCGGAGACCGAACCTGGGGCAAGCGGCCGAACCTCCGAAGAGAGTCGCTGGAGTGATTCCGGCGGCTCTCTTCCTGTTCGCCCCGTGGCCGGCGCAGCAGTCCCGAACGATCTCCCCCTTGCTTCGTCCGGTTCATGCTAACTTGGTGTCATGTCGAGTCGTTCACCACTCTTTCCCGCTTCGTTCCCAGCTGAAGACCCTGCTTCGGATCCTAACCTCCTCCCCCGTCCGATCCGGCGCTCCGCGAACCACCTCGCCCTCCCGTACGTCCGGACCGTCCTGCTGGCCGTCGGTTTGGCGCTGCTCATCCGCGTCTCGGTCGTCGAGGCGTTCAAGATCCCATCGGGCTCGATGGAGGAGACGATCCTTCCCGGGGATCGCGTCGTCGCGAACAAGTTCCTCTACGGCACGCGGTTGCCGCTGATCGGGCTCCGTACTCCGGCGCTTCGCGAGCCGCGCGCGGGCGAGATTCTGATCTTCCGCTCGCCGAACGAGGACGGAGCCACCTTCATCAAGCGCTGCGTAGCGGTGGGCGGGCAGATGGTGACGATCCGCGACAAGGTCCTCTACGTGGACGGGAAGCGGGTGAGCCTGCCGCCGGGGGGTAAGATCGACCCGGCGCGCCACGCCGCGGCGTTCGACGACTACGGTCCGGTGCGGGTCCCCGCGAACCACCTGTTCATGCTCGGGGACAACCGCGACAACAGCTCCGACTCGCGCGTCTGGGGTTTCCTCGACCGCCGCCTCGTGATAGGGAAGGCGATGGCGGTCTACTGGTCGCTCGAGCCGAACGACGCCAAGTCGGTCTGGAGGCGGATACGATGGGACCGGATCGGGGAGCGGATCCTCTGAACGTTCTGGAAGGGGGGGAGCGCGGGCGAGGCGCCTCGCTCGATCTGCTGCCCTCCTCGCGGCTGCATGCAGCGCTCGCCTATGCCCTCGCCGGATTTTCGGGCGTGGTCCTTCTCGTCTGGAAGCGCGAGGACCGGTTCGTGCAGTTCCACTGCCTCCAGTCGATCGCCGCCACGGCGGTCGCGATCCTCGTCTGGTTCGCGCTGTGGCTGCTCACCTTCTTCCCGTTCGTGGGATTCCTCTACGGGACTCTCCTCTACGTCTTCCGGGTGGGATTGTTCGTCCTCTGGATCTACCTGCTCTGGCAAGCCCATCAGGGACGCTGGTACCGGATCCCGTATCTCGGCCGCTGGGCGGAGCGCCAGATCCTCTGACCAGGTCTGACTCAGGCCGGAGACGAAAAGAGCGGGGCGCCGCTCTGGTGGAAGCAGCGCCCCGCCCCTGCAGCGAGAGGTCGATACGCTCCCTCTACGCCTCAGCCTGCCGGAAGTTCCCGTTCGAAGGGGCCGCCGGCTGTTCGGCCGCTGGTGGATACGGGCTCAGATAGGTCGATTCCCTGGCGCGCGTCCGGTAGGCCTCGAGCAGGCTCGCCCCCTCGGCTTCGCTCATGCGGCCCTGACGCACGCCGGTCGCGATCCGGAACGAGAACTCCTTCTGCAGATCCTCGATCTCGAAGCCCGCGATCCGCGCCATCTCCTCGATCGAGTTCCCCCGAAGGATCTTCCTGATGTGATGGCGCCCGTTTTCGTCGACGACGACGTGCGCCTCGTTGACCGATCCGAACAGGTTGTGGAAGTCCCCCATCACGTCCTGATAGGCGCCGAGAAGCGTGATCGCGATGTAGTACGGGCCGCCGTTGACCGTCGGGTGCAGCTCCAGGATCTCCTTGATGTCCTTCACGTCGACGAAACTGTCGATCTGTCCGTCGGAATCGCAGGTGAGGTCGACCAGGATGCCGTTCTCGGTCGGGAACTCGTTCAGGCGGTGGATCGGGAGGACCGGAAAGAGCTGCCCGATGCTCCACGAGTCGGGGACCGACTGGAAGACGGAGAAGTTGGCGACGTACTTCTTCCGGAGCGCCTTCTCGAGCAGGTCGAACTCGTCGCTCACGTAGTTCGTTTGCTTCGCGAAGCGTAGCGCGCGTGTGCAGATCTCCTCGAAGAGAGCCTCGCCGCGCCCGCGCTCGAGCAGGTCGATGTAGCCGAGATCGAAGAGGGTGAACAGCTCCTCCCGCTGCTGCAGCGCGTCGTGGTAGTACTCGCGGAAGTTCTTCACGCTGATGTCGCGGGCGATTTCGAACAGCTCACGCAAAACCTGGTTGTCCGACTCGGCGCTGATCATCTCGTTGCGCGTGAGCGTGCTCGCGTCCGAGCGGTTCTCGGCGGAAACGATCAGCATCGAGTGATAGACCGTGACCGCGCGCCCGCTCTCCGAGACGATCGTCGGCACCGGCACGTCCTCCGCGTCGCAGATCTCGCGGATCGTGTAGACGACGTCGTTCGCGAACTCCTGCACCGTGTAGTTCGCGCTCGAGTCGGAGGGCGTCTTCGACCCGTCGTAGTCGACCCCGAGGCCGCCTCCGACGTTCAGGTACTCGACCGGGACCTTCATCTTCCGGATCTTCGAGTAGACGCGGCTCGCCTCCTTCACCGCCGCCTTGATCCTCCGGATGTCGGTGATCTGGCTGCCGATGTGGAAGTGGAGCATCTTGAGGGCCCCTTCGAGTCCCCGCCCCTGGAGGATCCGCAGGCAGTCGATCATCTCGACGGTCGAGAGCCCGAACTTCGACGTCTCTCCTCCCGACTCCTCCCACTTGCCGCTGCCCCGCGTGTAGAGGCGCCCGCGCAGGCCGAGCGTCGGGACCAGCCCGGTCTCCTCGATCCGCTTCAAGATGGCGTACATCTCACGCACCTGCTCGATCACGATCACGACGCGCTTGCCGGTCTTCAGTCCCCAGAACGCCATCTCGATGAACGAGTCGTCCTTGAAGCCGTTGCAGATCAGCAGGCTGTCCTCCGGCTGGGGGATCGAAAGGGCGATGTACAGCTCCGCCTTCGAGCCGACCTCGATGCCGAAGTCATAGCGGCTGCCGACGCGAAGAAGCTCCTCCACGACGTCTCGCCGGTGGTTGACCTTCATCGGGAACACGCCCTGGTAGCGGGCTCCGTACTGGAACTCGGTGATCGCGCTCTGGAACGCCTGGTGGAGATGACGGATCTGCGTCTCCAGCACCTGAGGGAAGCGCAGCAGGACGGGCGTCGGACAGCGGCGTTTGCGCAGCTCCTCGACGACCTGGAAGAGGTCGACGCCGGGGCCCGAGCGGAACGGCTTCACCATCAGGTGGCCGGCCGCGTTGACGTCGAAGTAACCGCTGCCCCAGTTCTCGATGCCATAGAGAACGGGGATCGAAATCCGATACGTCGCATCCATCAGGGCGTTTTCTCCGAGGGAGGTAGGGTGAACGGTTCAGAGCCGACGGGCAATCGGAACCCCGAGACGCCCGCTCGTCGGCCGCAAGGGTCCTCACACTATCACCACGCTTCCGGCGGGGCAATCGATCGACTCCGCCGGCTCGCGGCTTCCGGATTGCGCCGCCCCGCCAACGCCGAACGGCCGGCGTCGCCGGCCTGCGGCCTCCGAGCGGCCGAGGCCCGCCGCGCTCCGGCCGAGCGCTCCGGCCGAGCGCTCCGGCCGAGCTCTCCAGCCGAGCTCTCCAGCCGAGCTCTCCGGCCGAGCGATCAGGGAACTGCGACGCGGAGGCTGAAGCGATGGATTTCGCCGAGTCCGGCCGGACCGAAGCGGACCGCGTAGGCGGCGGCGAAGATCCCGACGCGGAACGTGGCGCCGGCCGACGGCTCCACGCGGTTCTCGGCGCGCGTATCGCGCAGCGAGGCGGCCCCGAGCAGGGCGAGCGGCATTCCCGGGACGTCCCACGACGCCCCGCCGGTCACCCGCTGCGGCTCCCCGTTCTCGCGGATCGTCGCGCCGAAGCGGGACGAGACGCCGCCGGCGAGCGGGCGCTCGAGCGCGAGGTCGAAGCCGGCCGGGAGCGGCTCGTCCAGCGAGCGGTCCCAACGCGTGTCGGAGAAGAAGGAGCGCGCGACGCCTCCGAGGCGGAAGCCGGCGATCTCGCCGGACAGGCCGAGGTCGAGCGCGTAGCCCCCTCCATCGGAGCCGTCGACGGTGCTCCGCGCCTGCAGGAAGCGGACGCGAATTCCGCCGTCGATCGCGAGCGGAAGGCGGCGCGCGTAGGCGACGCCGACTTGCAGCTCGCCGTAGGTGTCGCTCCCCGGGAGATCGCCGGAGAGGTTCGTCAACGCGAGGCCCCACGCCGATCGCACCTCGCCGGCCTCCGTGACGATGTTCGAGCCTTGCCAGCGCATCCGCTTCGCCGAACGCGCCCAGGAGATCGCCGCCGCCTGGTGGTGCACGAGCCCGCCCTCGAACAGCGAGGCGTGCGAGAAGGCGAAACCTTTGCCCGGGACGGCCAGCATCCCGGCGGGATTCTCGAGCGTCGCCTCCGTTCCGCGCCCGAGCCCCTCCTCGGCGCCTCCGAGGGCGAGGGCGGCCGGCCACGGCTCGAGATGCGGGAACGCTCCGGCCACCTGCGCGCGCGCGGGCGCCGCGCAGGCGAGAATCGCGACGAGCGAGGCCGCGAGAAGAGCGAGCGACAGCGGGCCGCGCACGCGGCGAGAGAGGGAGGTCGAGATCGTGGGCGCCTGCCCGCGGGCGGCTGCCGGGTCGCGGCGATCGATCATCCTTGCTCCGTCCCGTCCTTCATCCAGCGCTCAGTTGGTCCGGAAGAGCATCGAGCTCACCTCGTTGCGCGTCTTCCCGCTCGTGGACGTCCGGTGGATGCGAACCAGGTAGTAGCCCGGCTGCGCCATCCTCCCGTCGACGTCCTTCCCGTCCCATTCGAAACGAGCCTCGAAGAAGCTTCCTCCCTCCTGGCGGAACTCGCGAACGACGTCCCCTTCCAGGTTGTAGATCTGCACAAGCGCCTCTTGCATTCCCTCCGGATCGCCGACGGAGATCTCGTCCTCCGGGCGGAACGGCGTCGGGTAGCTCGTGACCCTGCCGGTGATGTAGTTCGTGAAGACGTTGTTCCCGAGCGGGGTCTTGTTGCCGGCGAAGTCCTCCCCCCAAGCGGTGATCTTGTTCGAGCCGGGAACGAGATCCATCTCCGCCTCGAACCGTCCGGTCAAGCTGTCGACCGGCGAGCGGAAGCGCAGCACGTCGTTGCGGATGAAGGCGACGGCGTAGGCCTCCGGCGCGATGCCGGTCACCAGGATATGACTTACGTCGGTGCTCGCCGGCAAAGGGTCGAGCGTGGGCGAGGCCGGCGGCGCCTTCGTGTCGAGATCGACGAGGATCGAGTCGTAGACGACCTCGGTCCAGAGCGAGTCGCGAGCGACGACGCCGATGCGGATCCGCTCTCCGTCGGGAGCGAGGAGCCCCGATTCCTTCTGCGGGAGCCGGTAGGCGACGAAGAAGGTGTCGACCGAGGAAGGGACGCCGCGCCGCGTCACGACCGCCTCGGTGTCGGCGAACGTGGGAACGAGCCCGGTGAACAGCGGGCGCATCTGGATGCCGAGGCCGGCCGGGTGCGTCCAGCGGCTGACGACGACGAGCGAGTCGTTGCCCTTGTAGACGCGGCGCGAGCGCCGCGTGTCGGTTCCCAGATGCACCGGCCCCGGCGTGGACCGGTTGCGGCTGATCGAGATCGAGTTGTCGGTGAAACGATCCCCGAACGGATCGGTCGCCGTGACCGGCACCGGCACGAGCGCGTCGGGAAGATCGCCGAGCGGGGCGACCGTGTGGCGGATCTCGTAGCTGCCGCCTCCCAGGTCGACGACCGCGAAGCTGCCGTCGCCGCTCGTGCCATCTAGCGCCGAGAAGTCCGGCCGCAGGTCGTAGCCCGGCCGGTCCCAGACGCAGGAGAGGATCAGCGTGTCCCCGGCACGAACGCCGCGGCCGGCCGGCTCGAGGACCCGGTGCGAGAGGAGCGCGGGGGCGCCGCTCAGGCGGAGGTCGATCGTCACCGGGGAGACCCGCACCTCGCTGCACAGCGCATCGCGGCCGACGAAGGTGAGCGGCAGGTCGTTGCCCTCCTGGAGAAGCTGCCCGACCCCCGGGATCTTCCACGAGAAGGTGTACTCCTTGATCTGCAGGAGCGTGTCGACGATCGCGACGGTCTGCGCCGGCACGCCGGAGCCCGGCTTAGCGAGCGATGCGTAATCCGCGGTGACGGTCATCCCCGAGGCGTCGCCCTGCTGCCAGCGCGTGCGGACGACGAGGGAGTCGCCGGGATGGTAGACCTCGAGCGGGCGAACGATCTCGGTCGCGATGTGCTCAGGCCGGCGGCCGAGATTGCGGCATGCGCGGAGGGTGCGATCGGTGAAGCTCCCCTGGATCGAGTTCGTCGCCTGGATCGGGATCGTCAGGCCCGCGGCGCTCGAGAGCCCCGCCATCGGGCCGGTCGTATACACGATCAGGTAGGAGCCGTTGCCGCTGTCCGCGACGGCGAAGTCGCCCGCTTCTCCGCCTTCCAGCTCCGAGAAGTCGGGGGCGATCGCGTAGCCCGCCGAGTCCCATCGCGAAACGATCCGGATCGTCTGGAGCGGACCGATCGCGCCTCCCGGCGGATCCACGAACGCCTGTCCCTTCGGGAGCGGCACCGAGGCGAGCCGCTCGGAGGCGAGCCGCTCGGAAGCGAGCGGCCCGGAAGCCGGCGGCCCAAATGCCGGGGAAGCGGCGGTCGCGGCCCACAGCAGGAGAAGCAGGAGGAAGACGGATCCGGTCCTTCGAAACGGCATCGGCAGAGCCTCATCGCCAAGCATCGAGCGCCCGGGACGCCGGGCAGGATCGCGGTCCACTGTAGGGTCGCCGGCGACGGGAAGTCCACGCGAAACCGGCCGCGCGGGCCGGAGTCGCGAAGGGCGGCGCCGCTGGTCGAGTCGCCGCCCCGATTGAGGCCCTCCGTCCCGCATGCTAGCCTCACCGTCCGAGTGGAAGAGCCGGAGTCCGAGAGATACGTCTTGCATCTCGCCTGGGTGCGATGGTGGAGCGCCCTTGCCTACCATGCCTTCTCCCTGGCCGAGGGGGTGCGCCGCCATGGGTTCGCCTCGCGCATCGTCGCGCCTCCGTCGAGCCCTCTCGCCGACCGCGCGGCGAGCGCCGGAATGGACGGCTCGCGCTGGCGGGATCTCGCGTCGCGCCGCCCGGATCGGTGGCTCCGCGCATTCCGCGACCTCCGGGAAGCGGCCGTGTCGGGGCGCCTCGCTGCCGTCTTCGTGCACACCGGCTCCGGGCATTTCGCGGCCGCCGCCGCGCTGCGGGCGACGAGGAGCCCGCTTCTCCGGTTCCGCGCCGACATACGCCGGCCGGCCGCGGGCCCGGCGGCGCGCTGGCTCTACGTGGAGGGGAGCGACCGCGTCCTTCCGTCCGGACGCTTCATGATCCCCGGATATTTCGAGCGTCTCGCCGTCCCGGCGGAGCGGATCGAGGTGCTCCCGGCGGGGATCGATCCGGAGACCGGTGGGACGATCGATCGCGAGTGCGCGCGCCGGCGCCTGCGCGAGGAGCGGGGGTGGCCGGAGGGCGCCGTCGTGGCCGGGATGCTCGCGCGCTACAGCCCGGTCAAGGGGCACGCCGACCTCGTCGCCGCGGCGCGGTCGTTGCTCGATCCGGCGCGCGGGGCGCTCGCCGAAAGGCTGCGGTTCGTCTGCGCAGGACCGGAGGGGCAGCTCGGCCGGGAGGCGGTGGAGACGATGGCGCGAGAGGCGGGAATCGCGGACCGCTTCGCCGTCCTGCCGGCCGTGGACGATCCGCTCGCGCTCGCCGCGGGGCTCGACGCCGCGGTGATCGCCTCGACCGGCAGCGAGGCGGTCTGCCGCTCCGCGCTCGAGTACATGGCGCTCGGCGTTCCGCTCGTCGCGACCGAGGTTCACGTGATTCCCGAGACGGTCGGCGACGCGGGTGTGCTCGTCCCGCCCGCGCATCCCGGCGCGCTGGCCGGCGCGATCGCCTCGCTCCTCGATGAGCCGGCGCGCGCTCGCTCGCTCGCCGAGCGGGGACGCCGCCGGGTTCGCGAGCGCTTCGACATCGCGCGCACGTCGCGCCGCGCCCTCGAGATCGTCGAGGCCGCCGCGGAGGAGCGGGAGAGGAGGAGGTCGCATGGCCCCCGTGGCGCACGCCGCTGAGCCGCCGCGGCCGCGGCCGCGGCCGCCGGCACCGGCAACGGCGCCGCCGGCAACGGCGCCGGCAACGCCGGCGCCGCCCGATCCCTCCGCCGCGCGCCCCGCGCCGGTCTCGGTCGTCGTCGTCGCGAAGGACGAGGAGGACCGGATCGAGGCCTGCCTCCGCTCCGCGGCCTGGGCGGCGGAGCGCATCGTCGTCGTCGACGAGACGACGCGCGACCGCACCGCCGAGCTTGCGCGGCCGCTCGCGACCGAGGTGATCGTCCGTCCGTGGGAAGGGTTCGCCGGCTCCAAGCGCTTCGCGATCGCGCGCGCGCGTCACCGCTGGATCCTCTGGCTCGATGCCGACGAACGGATCGATCCGGACCTCGCCGCCGCCTGCGCGGCCGCCACCGCCGAGCCGCGCGGGAAGGCGGGGTTCTGGATGCGGCGGCGGAGCCGGTATCTTGGCCGGGAGATCCGTCACGGAAACTGGGGAAGCGACTCGGTGCTGCGTCTTTTCGATCGCGAGCGCGCCCGCATCGACGACCGTTCCGTGCACGAGCAGGTGCGGGTGGACGGCCCGACCGCGCGCCTGCGCGGCATCCTTTGGCACGAGAGCTATCGCGACGTCGCGCATCACTTCGAGAAGATCGGCGAGTGGTCGCGGCTGTGGGCCGAACAGGCGCGCGCGGAAGGCCGCAGAACGACGGCCCTCGATCTGCTCTTCCGTCCGCCGCTGCGCTTCGTGAAAGGCTACCTGGTCCGCGGAGGATTCCGTGACGGCAGGACGGGGCTCGTCGTCGCCGTCATGGACGCCCTCTACGCCGGGATGAAGTACACGGCGCTCCTCGAGGCCGAGAAGCGGGGAGCGCGCGAGAAGAAGGGGATCGCGAGCGAGGGGACGGAGTCCCCGGAGGAAACATGAGCAGCGAGAACGAGGAGGCCCGTCCGCCCGCGACCGGCGCTCCGCAGGGAACCGGCGCTCCGCAGGGGGCCGGCGAGACCCGCCCGGCGGAAGGCAAGCCCGAGATCGACATCGAGGAGTTCGGCAAGCTCGACCTGCGCGTGGCGCGGGTCGTGCGCGTCGAGCGGCACCCGAACGCCGAGAAGCTTTTGAAGATCGCGATCGACCTCGGGCCCGAGGGGGGCGGCGAGCGTCAGATCGTCGCGGGAATCGCGCCCTGGTATCAGCCGGAGGAGCTGGAAGGGAAGTCGATCGTCGTCGTCGCGAACCTGAAGCCGGCGAAGCTGCGCGGCGAGTGGTCGCAAGGGATGCTGCTCGCGGCGAGCGGCGCCGGCACCGTCTCGATCCTGACGCCGCTTCGCGAGGTGCCGCCCGGCTCCGCGATCCACTGATCGCAGCAAGACGGCGGCGGCCGGCCACGCGAGCCGACCGCCGCCGTCTCCGCCGCAAGCGGCGCGGCGAGGCGGATCGTCCTGTTAGCGGACGAGCAAGATCTTCCGCGCCGTCGCCGCGCCTTCCGGCGACTCGATCCGGACCAGGTACAGCCCGGCGGGAGCGCGTGTGCCGTCGTCACGCCGGCCGTCCCAGAGCAGGCGTGCATCGAGGCCGCCCGAGCCGTCGAGGGCGCGCACCGCCACGACACGCCCGCCCGCGTCGACGATCGTGACCTTCGCGCGCGTGCCGCTGGCGAGCGGCGCGGCGAGGCGCACCGTCCCGGTCGTCGGGCTCGGGCCCAGGCGCACGCCCGAGAGCGAGAGCGCAGCCGTCGCCTGCTCCTCCACGGCGGACGATCCCTCCGTATCGTCGATCCAGAGGAAGCGCCGCGCGCTGTGGACGAGCGAAACGAGGCCGCCGCCGTCCGAGGAGACGCTCGCGGGGACCCGGATGTCCGGCGCAATCGCGAAGCCGTCGCCATCGAGAGCGACCCCGGCCGGATCGACGCGGTTGCCACGCAGCTCGTGGGGGACGCCGTAGCCCGTGGTCGACCAGGTGACGAGCCAGCGGTCCCCGTCCCACGTGCCGTCCACGTTCCCTTGGGATCCGGCGATCCCGCAGAGGACGATCGGCGTCGCGTCGATCGGCTCGCCCTGCGCGTCGAAGCGTACCGCCTCGATGTCCGACCCATCGGCCCGCTCGGCCGGATACGCGCAGAGAACCTGACTCTCACCGGCGATCAGCCGCGGGCGGCCGGCGAGAGGCGCAGATGGAGGCACGACGGCGCCGACGATCTCGTCCGGAGGATCGTCGAGGTCGAGAACGCCCGCGCGCAGCGCGCCGCCCTCGTTCCAGGCGATCAGGAACCGCGTGCCGCCGGGAAGGGGCGCTGCGGTGATTCCCGTCACCGGAGTCAAGTTGTCCTCCCGATGAAGGCGCCAGCTCGCCATCGGCTCGCCGGTGCTCCAGTCGAGGAGCTGCACGTAGCCGCTCTCGGGTGCGCGGCCGCCCCAATCGTCGGCCGTGTACGCCCCGAGGATGCGCGTCTCGTTGATCGGGACGATCGCGAAGGACGTAAGCTCGCTGTTTCCGATGTAGAGGGAGCTCGAAGCGCGATCGAGGAACGAGCCGTCCGCCGCAAGGCGATCGATCACGAGATAGGCCGCGTCCATCTCGTAGTACTCGTTCGAAAAGTGAGTGCGCAGCCGGTAGCCGACCGCCGCGCCCGTCCCGTCTCGAGCTGCGGCCAATTGATCGATACTCCACGTTTCACAATCCCACAGCTCGCAGTCGTCCGGCTCCGCGGCGGTGCGGTAACGCGCGGGGGTCTCGATGACGCCGCCCTCGGGGCCGAGGACGAGCGTGTGCAGCCATTCGCCCCGCATCCCGTCCCGTACGATCGCGAGGGACGTGTCCCGGTGACGAACGACGGTCGCCTCGGCCGGCGAGCTCAGCACGTTGATCGGGAACGGATTGCCGTACAGCAACCCGCCGTCCGGCGCTACCCACTGGGAGTAGACCGGGAAGGCGCCGAACCAGTTGCGATCCCGCGCGCCACCGCCCTCGCGACGATCGCCGCCGACGGGCGGGTCGTGATAGCTGGTCCACGCGACGGCGAAGCATTCGCCTGTCCACGCGCACGCCACTTCCCGGAGATCCATTGGAAAGCCGAACGCCAGGTACGGCGCGTCGCCGGAGAGGATGAGCGGGTTTCCGACCGCTCCCACTCCCGCCCGCAGACGTTGCGCCCAGATGGCGTAGCCGTCCTCGCGATACGCGAGGAGCACGCCGCCTTCCGCATCCTCGGATGCGGACATGCCGTAGTCCGGGTACGGAGAGAGGCCGAGGATCCCCGGAGCCAGGAGGGAGCCGTCCGCCGCGAGGAAAGCGGCGCCGATCCCGGACGTGCGGCTCCAGGCGACGAACCATCCATCCCCGCAGGGGCACGCCGCCACTTCGGGATCGTACGTCTCTGTAGCGTCGAGCGGGCGCGGATCGCCGGCTGGGAGGCCGTCCGCTCCGAGGAGCCGAACCGCCGCCTCCCCGGCACCATCGACGTAGATCAGGATTCCGCCGCTGTCCGTCGACGCGAGATCGCAGGTCCGCTCGCTGCACGGACCGAGGTCGATCGGCTCGGGATCGAGAGGCTCGAGGAGCGAGTCGAAGCGCTGCATACGCAACGCGTACGTCGAGCCCGCCGCTTCCTGCCAGGCGACGACGTGCGCGTCGCCGATCTTCGCGATCTCCGGGTTCTCGATCGCCGCGCCCGGCGTCGTCCCGATCGTGCGGTCGATCGTCGTCGCGAGCGAGGCGGGATCGAGGTTGCGGACGTGGAGAGTGCCCCCGCCGCGCGCCGCGATCTTCCAGCCGCTCGCATCCGGCGACGAGAGGTCCGGATAGGATCCCTCGAACAGGACCGTGCGGTTGCCTCCAATCGATTCCCCGCTCCTGCCGAACGGGATCGCCATCACGTGGGAGTCCTCGCTCCAGCAGAAGAGGACGGAGGAGTCGCTGAGGGCGGCCGACGCCGCCATCGCCATGGTCGCGTCGTAGGAGTACCGGAAGCCGTGGTCGAGGCCTGTTTCCTGCGAGATCGGGGGAGGATCGGCCAGAGCGGCGAAGACGAGGAGCAGCAAGGCGAGGACGGGGAACGCGACGATCGCACCGTGGCGCGCGCAAGACATAGGCGACCTCCGTCTGCCGGGGAGCGGGGCCTGAGCGGCCGGGAGGCGGAGCAGGTCTCCGCGCTCCGATCGAGGACCGGGATACGGTCGCGGCCGGACCGAGTCCCTCTCTCATTTCGGCGAAATGAGGATACCAGCAGGGGGCGCGGGCAGTCCCGCAGTTTCTGCCTGAAGCGTGCCGGTCCGGGCTCTCGCCCGCGCTTCCTCCCGGCGGAGCTTCGGACCGGCAAGGCTCGCCTCGACGTTTTCTGCCCGGAAAATGCAGATCCGAAAGGTCGCCTCGACGTTCTCCTGCGGTCGAATGCGGCCGGGGAACGTGGGCGCCGCATCCGACCGCGGGCGAGAGCGTACCGGAAACGTCGATGCGACGTGCGGCGCCGGTCGAACGCGGCCGGGGAACGTGGGCGTTGCATCCGACCGCGGTCGAAAGCGAAGCGGGAAGGTCGATGCCACGTGCCTCGCCGGTCGAACGCCGTTCGGGAAGCTCGATGCCGCATTCGACGGCGCGGGGGAGCCGACCGGACCGGAACGGCGACGCTACGCGTCGTTACACGACGATCCGAGGCAGATGCGGTCCGATGCGGGCCACGATCTCGTAGGCGATCGTGTTGCACAGCGAGGCCAGGTCGGCCGCGGTCACCTGCTCCCCGTCCTGCCGTCCGATCAGGACCACCTCCTCCTCGAGCCCGACGCCCTCGATGTCGGTCACGTCGACCATGAAGAGGTTCATGCAGATGCGGCCGAGGACCGGCGCGCGCCGGCCGCGCACGAGCACGTGCGCGATCCCGGAAAGGCCGCGGTCGTAGCCGTCCGCGTAGCCGATCGGAATCACGCCGACCCGCGTCGGCCGGGTCGTGCGGTGGGTGCAGCCGTACCCGACGTACGCCCCCCCCGGCACGAGCTTCACCTGGGCGAGCCGCGCCTTCCACGACAGGGCGGGGCGCAGCGGCATCTCGTCCTCTCCCGCCATCCGGCACGACAGCAGCGTCTCGCGCGACGGCCAGATGCCGTAGAGGCCGATCCCGACGCGCACCATGTCGAAGAGCGTCTCGCGCATCGTCAGCACCGCCGCCGAGCAGGCGCAGTGACGGAGCGCCTCGGGCGCGCGCGCACGCACGCGCTCAGCCGCTTCGCGGAAGATCGCGAGCTGGCGGCGCGCGTAGGAGTGGTCGGTCGTGTCCTCGATGTTGGCGAAGTGCGTGGAGACTCCGGCGAGCGCGAGCCCCGGCAGCGAGGCGAGGCGCGCGAGGAACGGCTCGAGATCCTCGAGGAAGATCCCCTGGCGCTGCACGCCCGTCTCGACCTTGACGTGGCAGCGGACGACCGCGCCGCGCGCGCTCGCGGCCGCCGACAGCGCCTCGAGCGTCTCGACGTTGTAGACGGTGGCCTCCGCGCCGCTCGCGACGAGTCGCTCCGCCTCCGCCCGCGCCGTGTATCCGAGGATGATGACCGGCTTGCCGAGTCCGAGCCGCCCGAGCCTCTCCGCCTCGGCGACCGTGTGCACGCCGAACGCGTCGGCTCCGTGAGCCGCCGCGATCCGCGCGACCTCTTCCATCCCGTGGCCGTAGCCGTTGCTCTTCACGACCGCCATCAGCGCGGCGCCGGGCGCGAGGCGGTGGCGGAACGACGCAAGATTCGCGACGATCGCCTTCTCTTCCACTTCGACCCAGCTCGTCCATCCGATCCGCGGATCCACCGTCACTCCTTCCCCCTCGTCACTTCTTCACCGCCGTCACTCCGCCACCGCCATCACTCCGTCCCCTCCCCGTCCGGGTCACTCCTTCACGCTCTCGGGAAGCGGCGCCAGCATCGCATTCAGAAGATCGACGAGCCGCGCGGCGGGCGGCTCGATGCGCGGCGCGAGCCGCTCGAGAACCGCGCGCGTCGTCAGGACGTCGTCCAGAGCCTTGTGCAGATCGCGCGGGGAGATCTCCAGATGCCGCGCGACCGATTCGAGCGAGTAGCTGCGCAAGTGGCACCAGCGGCGCGCGAGGCACCACGTGTCGAGCACCCGCAGCGGCGGGAGATCCGCGCCGGCGCGGCGCAGCTCCCACCTCAGGAAGCGAAGATCGAAGCCGACGTTGTGTCCGACCGCCACGGCGCCGTCGAAGAGCGAGAGGATCTCGTCGCGCCCCGCGGCGAAGCGCCGGCACGACCGCACCTGCTCGGGGCGGATCGCATGGATCGCGCGCACCTCGTCGGGGATGTCGCGGCGCGGATCGAGGATCTCGACGTGGCGCCGCTCGCGGCCGCCGGGATCGATCCGAACAGCCGCGATCTCGACGATCCGGTCGCCGCGCTCGGGGTCGAGTCCCGTCGTCTCGACGTCGAAGAAGCAGAACGGCACGGCATCGAAGGGAGCGTCGAGCGCGGGACGATCCGGCGGGAAGAGAGAGGGCCCGTCGAGAAGGAGCGCTTGCAGCTCCTCGAGGGTCGCCGCCGCTTGCCAGTCGCGCAGCCGCATCGTTGCCGGTTCTCCTCCTTCGCCGCCGGAATCCGCCCGAGGTGACAGACCCTCCCGTCTCGTCTAGGCTCGGACGAGGTGGGGACGCCGCCCTGCGCGGCTTGGACCGCCCGGCGCCCATGTGCGGGCAGCGCGGGCGAGCACGGCGCGAACCGCCAGTGTGGGCGAGCACGGCGCGAACGCGCAAGGGGCGGCGGCCCGGCCGGCCGCACGGGAGGATGCGATGGATCTGGAGGAGAGGAGCATCATCATCGTCGGGGCGTCGCACAAGCGCGACCGCTTCGCGAACAAGGCGGTCCGCGCCTACAAGGAGCTGGGCTGGATCGTCTACCCGGTCCATCCGATCGACCGGGAGGTCGAGGGGCTTCCCTGCTCGCCCACCGTGGCCGATGTCCCCGGTCGCGCCGCCTGGATGAGCCTCTACGTCCCGCCGAAGAACGGCCTCTCGGTCGTCGAGCAGGCACCGGCGAAGGGGGTGCGGGACGTCTACGTGAACCCGGGAGCCGGAAGCCCCGAGCTGATCGCCAAGATCGAGTCGCTCGGGATGAACCCGATCGAGGCGTGCTCGATCGTGGCGATCGGCCGCAGCCCTTCGGAGTTCCCGTCCGCTTGAAGTCGTCGACGTCGATCCGCTTGCAGTCGCGGAGGCCGATCCGCTCGAAGTCGTCGACGTCGATCCGCTTCGCGATCCTCTTCGCCACGGCCGCGGTCCTGGCGGGCTGCGCCGCGCGGGCGCCGCGCCTGCCGCAACTCGAGACGGGCGCGGAAGGGGGACGGCGGCTCGCCGAGATCCTGGCCGCGCGCCCCTGTCCGGCGGACCTCGCCGCCAACCTCGACCTGCGGATCGTCCCGGCGGAGGGAAGCCCGGTGCGCCTGGACGGGGCGCTCCGCGCCGCCTGGCCGGACCAGGCCCGGCTGCAGTTGCGCTTCGGCGCCTTCGTGCCGCTGGCTTCGATCGTCCTGCGCGGAGATTCGGCCTTCGTGAGCCTGCCGCAAAAGAAGGCGTACTGGTCGGCCGGCGGCCGGGCGGGTGGCAGCCCGGGCGGCAGCCCGGGGGGCGAGGACGTCTCGATCGCTTCGGCCGCTCTGCTCTGGCTGCTCTGCCCCTCCCCGCTGGTCGCGCAACTTCGCGACCCGGTGCTCGAGAAGGCCGGCGACCCCTGGAAGCTCTCCGCAGCCTGGGGCCCGGCGGGGGCCGGGGCCGGGGCGGGCCCCGGGGCCGGGGCCATGGCGGAGGACGGGGCCGCGGGGGCCCCCGCGCCGCGCCTCGTCCTGACCGGCCAGGGGGAGCGGATCGACACGATCGAGATCCCGGACCGGGACGGCGGCGTCGCGATCCGGATCGAGAGAGCCGCCTTCCGCTCCACGAACGGGATCGACCTGCCCCGGTCGCTGCGGATCGAGGCGATGCGCCCCTCGCTCCGCGTAGACGCGAGGCTCACCGCCGCCGGCCCCGACCCGGGGACCGATCCGGGGCGTTTCCGCTTGCCCAAACCGGCGAGCTTCCGCCGCCTGACCGACCGGGAGCTGGTCCGGATCCTCCAGGAGGGGGCCGAAGGGCGGTAGTTTCCCTTGTTCCAGGCCCGCGTGGGCGTCCGGCCGCCCCCTTCCCGGCGGGCCATTTCGTCTTGCCCCTCCGTGAAATGCTCTGATACCGTCCACTCGATCCATTCCCCGTTCCGATTTCCAGCAGGCTTCGGGGACCGGGAGGCGTTTTTCGTCGTTCCGGGGAGGGAGATCCATTGGGAGCCGGATCGGTTCGGTCCGGGTAGCGACCGGGAGGCTCGATGAACATCGTGGTCTGCGTGAAGCAGGTCCCCAGCTCGGAGGCCCGCGTGCAGATCGCTCCGGACGGCAAGTCGATCGACCGCGCCAGCGCGGAGATGGTCGTCAACCCCTACGACGAGTACGCGATCGAGGAGGCGCTGCGGATCCGGGACCGTTTCGCGGGATCGACGATCACCGTCCTCTCGATTGGTCCGGCCAAGGCGGAGGAGGCGCTGCGCACCTGCCTCGCCCTCGGCGCCGACCGGGCGCTGATCGTCAAGGACGACTCGCTCCTCGGGGGCGACGACCTGCAGACCGCCCGCATCCTGGCCGGCGTGATCCGGCCGCTCCAGGCCGATCTCGTCCTCGCCGGCAAGGTCTCGATCGACGTCGAGAACCACGGAGTCGCCGTCGCCCTCGCTGAAGAGCTGGGGATGCCCCACGTCTCGGCGGTCACCGAGATCGTGTGGACCGACGAGAAGCGCCTCCGCGCGCGCCGCGAGATCGAGAACGCGGCGGAGCTCGTCGAGGTCGAGCTTCCCGCCGTGCTGACCGCGAACAAGGGGCTCAACGAGCCTCGCTATCCCTCCCTGCCCGGCATCATGAAGGCGAAGAAGAAGCCGATCGAGGCGGTCGATCCCGCCTCTCTCGGCCAGGGAGCCGACGCGCTGGGACCGTCGGGCGCGCAGCTCGAGACCGTCGCGCTCGAGCCGATTCCGCCGCGCGCCGAAGGGAAGAAGCTGCAGGGGGACGCACGCGAGTCGGTCCTCGCGGTGCTCAAGGCGCTCCGCGAGGAGCGCAAGCTGCTGTAGGGCAGGCAGGGAGGCAGCGGATGGGTTTCGACGTCCTGGTCTTCGCCGAGCAGCGCGAGGGAGCCTTCAAGAGGAGCGCTTTCGAGTGCCTGACTCTCGCCCGCCAGCTCGCCGGCGGCGGGAAGGTGCATGCGGCGCTCCTCGGCGACGGCGTCGCCAGCCTCGCCGGCGATCTCTTCGCGGCCGGCGCCGACACGGTCCATGTCGTCGAGGATCCCAGCTACCGCCGCTACCACCCGACCGGCTATCCGGCGGCGCTGAAGGCGGCGCTCGAAGCGTCCGGCGCCTCGCTGGTCCTCCTTCCCGCAACCGCGATGGGACGCGACCTCGCCCCGCGCTTCGCGGCCCGCATCGGCCGCCCTTGGATCGCCGAAGCGATCGAGGTGGCGGCGACGGCCGACGGCCGGGTGCGCGCGCGCAAGTCGGTCTACGGCGGCAAGCTCTTCGCGAACCAGGAGACGAAGGGGCAGCCGCCCTACGTCGTGACGGTCCGGCCGGGCGCGGTGACCGCCGCGCCGAGCGAGCCGGGTCGCGCCGGGGCGACGAACGCGATTCCCGCCCCCGCCGATCCGCTCGCCTCGCGCGTGCGCGTCGTCGACGTCGTCGCCTCCGAGGGGCAGGCGGTCGATCTCACCGAGGCGGAGGTGATCGTCTCCGGAGGCCGTGGCTTGAAGTCGCCCGAGAACTTCGCGCTCGTCCGCGATCTCGCCGAGGCGCTCGGCGGCGCGGTCGGCGCGAGCCGCGCGGTCGTCGACGCCGGTTGGATCGATCACCAGCACCAGGTGGGGCAGACCGGAGTGACGGTGGCGCCCAAGCTCTACGTCGCCTGCGGCATCAGCGGAGCGATCCAGCACCTGGCCGGAATGCGGACGTCCGGCTGCATCGTCGCGATCAACAAGGATCCGGACGCTCCGATCTTCAAGGCTGCCGACTACGGGATCGTCGGCGACCTCTTCGAGATCCTCCCGATCTTCACCGAGGAGGCAAGGAAGATGAGGTCCTCCTGAGCCGATGACGGCCGAACTGACGCCGAAACCGGTTTCCGCCTCTCGAGTCGAGATGGTGGAGATGATCCAGCCGAACGACACGAATCCGCTGGGCACGGCGAGCGGCGGAAAGATCATGCACTTGATTGATATCGCCGCGGCGATCGCCGCGCTGCGCCATTGCCGGCGCCGCGTCGTCACCGCGTCGATGGACCGGATCGACTTCCTCCATCCGGTGCACTTGGGGGAGCTCGTCATCCTGCGAGCCTCGGTGAACTATACGGGGAAGACCTCGCTGGAGGTGGGGGTCAAGGTCCTGTCGGAGGATCCGAGGACCGGCGAGACCCTGCACACCGCCTCGGCGTACGCGACGTTCGTCGCCGTGAACGACTACGGGCAGCCGGTTCCGGTGCCGCCGCTCGTGCTCGAGACCGACGAGGACCGCCGTCGCAACGCGCAGGCGATCGAGCGCCGCGAACGGCGGCTGGCGGGACTCCGCAAGGGGTCCCGGTAGGAATGAGAGACAGAGCCCGGCCCCCGCGCAGGGACCGCCGAGCGGGGAGGAAACCTTGAAGTATCGGTTGCACAGGCAGAAGAGGCTCGACGCGGCAGCGGTTCCCGGGCTGAAGGAGATGCTCCCGGCGCTCCGTGCGGAGGGAGTCGGCCTCGACCTCGCCCTCTCCGACACGGCGTTCAACCGGGACGTCTCGCTCGCCGACCTGGAGAACCTGCGCCGCTACCTCCACGAGGAGGGGATCGCGCTCACCTGCCACCTTCCCTATCGCGACCTGCACCTGGGCAGCGAGGACGCGAGCGTGCACGACTACGCGCGCGACTGCCTGCTCGAGGGGCTCGAGATGGCGGGCGTGCTGAAGTGCCGGATCGCCGTCCTGCATGCCGGCTTCAGCAACCAGATCCGGCCCTCGCGCCAGGCCGCCTGGCGGGAACGCTTCCTGGAAGGGATCCAGGAGATCCTGCGCAACGCCGAGGAGGAGGACATCGTCCTCGCGATCGAGAACACCTTCGAGCCGGACGGCGAGATGCTCCGCTCGATCCTCGAGAGCGTGAACTCGCCCTACCTCCGCGCCTGCATCGATCTCGGCCACACCGCCTGCTACTCGCGCATGGCTCCGGAGGAGTGGATCGAGGGGTTCAAGGACCGGATCGCGATGCTCCACTTCCACGACAACGACGGGCAGGACGATCTGCACCTGCCTTGCGGCCAGGGCGTGGTCGGATACGACATGGTCTTCGACGCCCTGAAGTCCGCCGATCTCTCCTGCCCGATCGCGCTTGAGGTCGAGGAGGAGGCGTGGGAGCCTTCGGTCGAGCACCTGAGGCAGATCGGCTTCGAGTTCGGGGAGGTGCCCGACCCCGTCTCGTAGTCCTCGAACGGGGCCGTTCCGCCCGGAAGCCGGAGATCGAATGTCTTGGCTTCGGACGAAAGCGGGGCGATCGCCCCGGCGCTTCTATCTCACCGCCGTCGCGCTGCTCCTTGCGGGACTCCTCGCCCTGGTCGTCGGCACGACCTTCTGGACGTACCGCCACGTTCGCGAACAGGTCGAGCAGGAGCTGGAGACGCGGCTGCTCTCGATCGGCGGCACGATCGCGCAGACCGTCTCCTCGCAACCGCTCCTCGCGGCCGCCGCGGCCGATTCCTCCGATTCTGCGCGGGTGCTCGCTCCGCTCGGCCGCGACCTGAGGCGGATCGCGGAGGAGAGCCGGCTGGGCCGCATCGAGATCCTCGACACGAAGCGCCGCACGCTGGCCGGCTCCGCTCCGGACGTTCCCTTCGGAACGCGCGACCCGCTGCTCGGCGCGCAGCCGGAGCTCGCCGCGGCGCTCGCCGGCATCCCCGCCGCGACGCCGACCTACGAGGCGGAAGGGGTGCCGGAGGTCTTCTTCAAGACCGGCTTCGTCCCGATCGAGGACAGCTCCGGGACGATCCACGGGGTCGTCGCGGTGGAAGGAGGGAGCGGCTTCTTCGCGATCCTCTCCTCGCTGCGTCGCATCTGGCTCGTCACCGGCATCGGCTCCGCGATGATCGCCGTCGTCCTCGCGATCCTCCTGATCGGCGTGCTGCGCGCGCTCGCCCGCTATGAAGAGGGACTGCGGGGCGCGACGGCTCTCGCGAGCGCCGGGCAGCTTGCCGCGGCGGTCGCGCACGAGATCCGCAATCCGCTTCAGGTGCTGCAATCGCGCGCCGAACGGGTGCAGGAGGAGCTGCAGGCGGGGACCGACCGCGCGGAGATCCAGCGGCTGCTCGACACGATCCCGAGCGAGGTGCGCCGTCTCGACCGGATCCTGACGAACTACCTCTCGCTCGCGCGTGTCCGCGAGGAATCAGCCTCCTCCGGCGTCGCGCGCGTCGTCGAGGAGACGGTCGAGCTGCTCGAGAAGGAGATGGCGCGTAGCCGCATCCGGATCGCCGTCGATCCGGGCCCGGCCGGGCTCCGCGCGCGGATCGGGCCGGGACCGCTGCGCCAGGCGCTGCTGAATCTCTGCCTGAACGCGCGGGAGGCGATGCCCGAAGGCGGGGAGCTGTCGATCGGGATCGAGCGGCGCGACGGGTGGGTGCGGCTCGCCGTCCGCGACACCGGCGTCGGGATCGACCGTGCGGTGCGCGATCGCGTCTTCGAGCCGTTTTTCACGACCCGCCGCTCCGGTTCGGGGCTGGGGCTCGCGGTGGTAGATTCGATCCTCCGCAGGAACGGAGGCCGGATCGAGGTGCAGTCGGAGCCGGGCAAGGGAAGCGTCTTTACGCTCTGGCTCCCGGTCGACGAGAAGGGAGACGACGAGGGAGATGCCGGGGAAGCTCGGATCGTTCCGGATCCTGCTCGCTGAGGACGAGCCGGCGTTCCGCGAGGACATGCAGGCGTCGCTGCGGCGGCAGGGCTACGACGTCGTCGCCGTCCCGTCGGGACGCGAGGCTCTCGAGCGGCTCGAGGCGGAGGAGTTCCACCTCCTCATCACCGATGTCCGCATGCCGCCGCCCGACGGGCTCGAGCTGCTGCGCTGGGTGAAGCGCGAGCGCCCGCTCGTCGAGGTGCTGATCCTGACCGGGCAGGCCGAGCTACTGGAGGACCCGAAGAGCGCGCGGGAAGCGATCCGCGACGGAGCCTTCGACTATCTCTCGAAGCCGGTCAGCTCCTTCGACCTTTCCGTCAAGGTCGAGCGCGTGCGCGAGCGATGGGACCTGCTCGCCGAGCGCGAGCGGCTGCGGCGCTGGGCGGCCCGTTCCGGAGGAGAGGATCTCGAGGAGGGACGATTCGAGAACCTGGTCGGCAGGAGCGCGAAGCTGCTCGAGGTCTTCTCGCTCGCTCGCAAGGCGGCCCGCTCAGACGCCGTGATCCTGATCCGCGGCGAGAGCGGCACCGGCAAATCGGTCCTCGCCGCGGCGATTCACAACTACAGCAAGCGGGCGGGAGCGCCGTTCGTGAAGGTCAACAGCGGCGCGATCCCGGAGAACCTGCTCGAGAGCGAGCTGTTCGGCCACGAGCAGGGCGCGTTCACCGGCGCGATCCGCCGCAAGGAAGGGCTGTTCGAGGTCGCCGAAGGAGGGACGCTCTTTCTCGACGAGATCGGAGACCTCCCGCTGGCGATGCAGGTGAAGCTCCTCTCGGCGATCGAGGAGAAGTGTTTCCTTCGCGTCGGCGGGACCCGGCCGATCACCTCCGACGTCCGGATCCTGGCCGCGACGCACCGGGATCTCGATCGCGCCGTTCAGGAGGGAGCCTTCCGGGAAGACCTCTACTACCGGGTCAACGTCTTCCCTCTGACCCTCCCGTCGTTGCACGAGAGGCCGGAGGATCTGCCGCTGTTGGTGGAACACTTCTTGATAAAGAGAGGGGTAGACCCGGGACGCTTCAGGCCGGAAGCCCTCCGACTCCTCGCGACGCACCCCTTCCCGGGGAACGTCCGGGAGCTCGAAAACCTGATCGAGAGGGCTCTGATCCTGGCGGAGGACGAACCGCTCGGGCCGGAGCATTTTCCCTCCCTCCGGCCGGCCGTGACGTCCCAACCCTCGAATCTGCCGGAGATTCCGGACGAGGGGGTCTCGATGGAGGACCTGGAGCGGCGCTACATACTCGCCGCGATCGAGAAGGCGGGGGGGAACAAGAGCCGGGCGGCTGCCCTGCTCGGGATGACCCGAAGGACCCTCTACTCGAGGATGGAGCGACATGGGATTCGTACCTGACGGCGAGCCGCGGTTGTCCCTGCCGGTGCAGGCCCGGCGCCGTCTGTCCCATCCGGTCCATCGCCCGCCATGCGGTTGATCGCCATGTCCCATCGCTTCTTCGACCGCCCGTTCGAGGATCGGCATTGGCCCCGCGGCCTGGGCGGCCGGCACGGCCTGGGCGGCCGGCGGGGATGGACCGGGGTCCGTCTCCTCCTCGCTCTCCTCTGGGCTCTGGCGCTCGTGCCGCTCGCGAGCTCGACCGTCCATGCCCAGCCGCAGCTCGACAGCGTCCGGGACATCCTGGAGCGGACCGATCGGGTGCTCGAGCGGGCGCGCGAGCAGGTTTCGGCCTCGGTCAGCTCGCGGCCCGGCATGCTGCTCGGGCAAGCGATCGAGCTGCAGAGGAGGGCGTGGGAATCGTTCCGGGCGGGGAGCCCGAACTCCCGAAAGGCGGCCCTCTCCCTCACGCAGCAGGCCCTCGATCTCGCGAGGAAGGCGATCGAGTCGGCCGACATCGAGGCGAAGGCGCACGAGAGCATCCGGGAGCTGATCGAGTCGACGCGCGATCTGATCGACGAGGCGACGCCGGCGGTGCGGGAGCGCGGCGATCCCGAGGCGACCCGTCTCTTGGAGAGCGGCGTCTGGCAGCTCGGCCGCGCGCAGGACGCCTACCGCAGCGGCGAGTACCGGATGGCGATTCGCCTGGCGGCGATCGCGCGCGATCTTGTGCAACGCTCGCTCCAGCGATCCACGGACCGCGCGGCGGCAGGCGCAGATCCCGGCATCGCGCTCGAGCGCACGGATGCCCTCCTCGAAGAGGTCGCCCTCGCCTTGCGGGAGCGCTCGGATAACAAGGCGGCGGCCCTATACGGCCAGGCGAGGGATCTGCAGGAGAAGGCGCGGCAGATGGCGCGGGAAGGCCGGCGGCCGCAAGCGGTGCGGCTCAGCGCTCGTGCCCGCGACCTGGGGCTGCAGGCGTTGTTCCTTCTCGCCCGCGATCCCGCGCCCGACGAGGTCGAGCGAGCCCTCGTCGTCGTCGAGGAGCTGATCGACGACGTGAGCCCCGAGATCCGCGCCTCCGGATCGAGGGAAGCGGTGACGCTCCTGGATTCCGCGCGGGAGCGCCGCTCCGAGGCGGCCGAGCAGCTCGCCGCCGGCAAGACGTCCCAGGCGATCGAGTCGGCCCGGATCGCCGAGGCGCTCTTGAGACGGGCTGTCGAAGCGGCGGGCATTCGTTAGGTACCATTCTCCCCGATGACCCGCAGGAAGGGGCGGCGGGCTCACGGATCCGGGCGGGGCCGTTCGATCCCTCCCGCGTTCCTCGCCTCGACCCTCCTCCATCTCCTTCTCGCGTGGTTCGCGAGAGCGCCGGCGGCGGACTTCGGCGGGCGCGTCGGCTTCGAGGTCGACGGGCTCGAGGAGTCCTATCAGTCCTACGGGATCTTCGATGACCGGGTCCGGATCGGAGGATCGATCGAGGACGTGCTCGAGCAGCGGCCGGTGCGCTCGCGCTCGACGGCGCTCCTCGGCCTTCTCGACCTTCACGGAACGATCGGCGACACGGAGCGCAAGTGGCTCGACCTGCGCGGGGTCGGCAGGCTCGGGCGCGAGCGGCGTCGCGCCGATCTGCACCTGGAGGCGGGGCTGCGCACGCGAAGCGATCGGTTCCGCTTCGAGGATCAGTTCGATGCGCAGGGCGGAGAGGACGATCCGGCGGCCGGCTCGCTCCATTCGCTCCTCGCCGCCTGGGATCGTCGCCTGCCCTGGAGGCTCCGCTCTTCGCTACGCCTCGGAGCCGACTTCTCCAAGACTCGAGGGGACAGCCTGGAGCAGATCTTCGACTACCGCATGCTGCGCGCCCAGGCGGAGCTGATTCGCCCGATCCTTCCCGGCCTGGATCTGCGCGGGATGTTCTCCTACCGCGCGAAGGACGCCGTGGACGAGTCGGCCGCTTCTTACGACTCGCGCCTCGGCGAGCTGTCGGCCGAAGGCGCGGTGGGCTCGCGGGGGCGGATCGATCTCACGGTCCGTCTCGAGGATCGGGAGTACGAGCATCCGGAGATCGGCATTCCATCGTCGCGGACGGCGGGACTGGAGGGGCGCTTCGAAAGGTCGATCGGCTCGCGCCTGCGCCCCTACGTCGATCAGCGATGGGAGCGCGAGGACTATCGAGGCGGCGACTCGGCGAGCGCATTCGTCGACTATTGGCGTTGGGAAGGGCAGGCCGGCACCGACATCACTCTCGGCGCCTCGAACGACCCGGTGCTCGGGATCGCGCTCGGGCCCGACTGGCGTCTCCGCGCGGGAGCGCGCGGAGAGGTCCTGCGCACGAGCTCGCCGTCGGCCGACAGCCTCTCGATCCTCGCCGACTACGACAGTTTCGGCGGCCTTCTCGGCCTGGCGAAGGAAGGGGCGGAGCGGTTCTGGTTCGACGCCACCGTCGAGGTGGGACGGCGCGATTACCATGGGAGCGCGAGCGGATCGCTGGTCTTCGAAGGGTTGAACCTGAGCCTCGCGTCGAGCGACTTCACCTACCTCCGCACGACGCTGCTTGCGCAGTGGGCGCCGATCCCGTGGGTGCGCGGGGAGGCGTTCATCCAGTGGGACGAGGAGTTCCACGAGAGATCGATCGACGACTTCCGTCTCTGGATTCTGAACGTCTCGCTCACACACCCGTTCTGAGCGGCGCGACGCAGGCGAACCCAGGTGAGCGCGGGCGGTCCCGGGCGGGCGCGCGCGGCCGGTGCGATCCGATACGATCTGGCGCCGGGCGGTCGCGCGCTCTACGCTCGACCCGTCACGGGCCGTGGGCCGTCTCGCCGGTCGTCGCTTCGCGCATCGAGGTTGGGATGTCGGGACTCCGGTCGATTCTCTTTCAGGACCTGGGAACGAAAGCCTTGGCGCTGATCCTCGCGCTCGCCGCGTACGTGCACGTCCTCTCGACGCAGGACCGCGAGGTGGTCTATGAGGTGCCCCTCCGCATAACCGAGATTCCGGCCGGCCTCGCCCTCGCCGATTCCCCGCCCGAGAAGGCCCGCGTGCGCGTGCGCGCGTCGGGGAAGGACCTGATCAAGCTGCGCACGCGGCCGTTCGAAGTGGAGCTGAGTCTCCAACAGGCGCGGGCCGGCGAGCTGCAGCGCCCCGTTCTCGGCTCCGACGTGGAAATCCCTCGCACGATTCCGACGACGCTCATCGAGGTGCTCGAGCCGCAGGTCGTGCACTTGACCCTCGAACCGGTCGTCACCGAGTCGAAGCCGGTCGCGGTGAGGGTCGAGGGGTACCTGCCGACGGACCGCGCTCTCCTGCGCAGGCCGGTCGCGGCTCCCGCTCGTGTTCGCGCGACCGGAGGCCGCTCGAAGGTCGCCGCCGTCGACTCGATTCGAACCGTCCCGATCGATCTCGGTCGCGCCGGCGGCGAACACAGCTTCACGGTCGATCTCGACGCGCCCAGCGGCCTCTCCCTCGACCGGGAGACAGTGACCGTCCAGGTGGAGACGGGGGAGAAGGTGATGCGCTTCTTGCGCTTCCTGCCGGTGCAGGTGGTTCCCTCGCAGGGGGAGCGGCCGGCCCTGCTCTCCCTCGATCCCGACTCGGCGACGATCGTTCTTGCCGGCGCCTCGTCGGTCGTCCAGGCGGCCGATCCGCGAAGGGCGAGGCTCATCGCGGAGCTTCCCCCGCACGCCGCCGGCGCCGTGCGCGTACGGCTGCGGGCTGTCCTTCCCGGGGTGTCCCCGCGCGCTCCGTTGACGATCCGGACCGAGCCGGAGAGCGTCACGGTCCGCCTGGGCAGAAGCCGAACCGGGACCTTCGCGCCAACCTCTACAGGGGCGAAGAGTTAGTCCCACGAGGCCCCTTTTTTCGCCTTGACACCCCGACGGGTGGTTGTTAGCGTGTACCCGCTTGCGATTACGCAAGTTGGTCCGTCTGCGAGAGGCTCTCAAGCTGCCGTGCCGATCGCCGGCCGAACTCCGAAGGAGGGGTATCAGGATGACGAAGGCCGACCTTGTTGACGAGATTGCCGACAAGACCGGGCAGACCAAGAAGGACGTCGCAGAAACGGTCGACTTCTTCCTCGAAGCGGTTTCCAAAGCGCTCGTTCAAGGGAAGCACATCGAGATCCGCGGCTTCGGCACGTTCAAGGTGAAGGACCGCAGGCCGCGTATCGCCCGCAACCCGAGAACCGGCGCGCAGGTGCAGGTTCCTCCGCGGAAGGTGCCCGTCTTCAAGGTGTCCAAGGAGCTGAAGGACCGCGTGGCCAAAGAGGACGCGCAGGCAACCAGCTAGAGACCGGCGGACCGGTGAAGCGAGAGCCGGTCGGAAAAGCGGGGACCGCTCACCGGATCGCCCCCGGCGGTGATTCCGGGTCCGATCGGAGCCCCGGAATCCTCTATCTGGTCGCGACACCGATCGGAAACCTGGAGGACATCACGCTTCGTGCCCTCCGCGTCCTGGGCGAGGTCGACTGGATCGCGGCCGAGGACACCCGGAGGACGCGCATCCTGCTCGATCACCATCGCATCCGCAAGCCCCTCATCTCTCACCACGCCCACAGCGAGCATCGCAACGCGGCCGAGCTGGTCGACCGCCTCCGAAGCGGCGAGCGTGGAGCGCTGGTCACCGACGCGGGGACTCCGGGCATTTCCGACCCGGGCTTCCTGCTCGCGCGGGAGGCGCGCCGCGCCGGTATTCGCGTGGAGGTGGTGCCGGGCGCGTCCGCGGTCCTCGCCGCGCTGCTCGCAAGCGGGATGCCTTCGGAGCAGTTCTGCTTCGCGGGCTACGTCCCTCCGCGGGAAGGAGGGCGCCGGAGATTCCTCGAGGCGGCGCTCGATTCTCCCCGCACGATCGTCCTGTTCGAGACGCCGCACCGGATCGAGAAGACCCTCGCCGCTCTCGCCGCTCTCGAGCCGGAGCGCACGCTCGCGCTCTGCCGCGAAATGACGAAGCGCTTCGAGGAGGTGCTGCGCGGAACGGCGGCCGCGCTCCATGAGGAGCTTCTCGAGCGGCCGCGCAAGGGGGAGTTCACGATCGTCCTCGCAGCCCGAGCGGAGGAAGGTCGATCAGGGGAGAGCGGATCAGGGGAGAGCGGATCGGAGGACAGTCGTGCCGAGTGATCCGATGAAGGGAAGGGTGCGCGCCCTCGCCCGTCCGGTGGGCGTCGCGCTCGCGAGGATCGGCGTCTCGGCGAACGCGGTGACCCTCGCCGGCTTCGCCTTCGCCGCCGCAAGCGGACTGCTGCTCGCTCACGGATCGCGCATCGGAGGCCTCGTCTTCCTGATCCTCGGAAGCCTCGCGGATCTCTTCGATGGCGCCGTGGCGCGCGCGCACGGCGGCACCGGCACTCCCTTCGGCGCGGCGCTCGACTCCACGCTCGACCGCTATGCGGAGGCGCTGATCCTGACCGGAATCCTGATCTCCGGCATCGAGCGCGGGGAGCCGGCCCTCTTCGTCTGGCTTTTCGCCCTCGCGCTGACCGGATCGTTCCTCACGTCCTACGTGCGGGCGCGCGCCGAGGGCCTCGGAATGCGCTGCGAGGTGGGGCTGCTCGAACGTCCGGAGAGGCTCGTGCTTCTCGGGATCGCCTGCCTGCTCGGTCCGCGTTCCGACGTCTGGGTCCTCGGAGCCCTTGCGCTCGGCAGTCACATCACGTTCCTCCAACGGCTCGCCCTCGTGCGGCGCGAGGCGCGCCGTGGAAGCGCGCCGCGCTAGCCGGACGGGCCGGCGATGAACGTGGAGCGAGGCGCGCGCGGGCGGTTCTGGACGCTCGAAGGGGTCGAGGGGGCGGGCAAGACGACGCAGGCGGAGATCCTCCTCGCCTGGCTTCGCTCGAGCGGGCGTGACGTCGTCGCGGTACGCGAGCCGGGCGGGACCGATCTCGGCGAGCGGCTTCGCGCGATCGTCCTCTCCCAGGAGAGCGAGCCGATCGATCCGCGGTCGGAGCTGTTCCTCTACCTTGCCGCGCGCGCGCAGCTCGTTTCGCGCGTCATCCGTCCCGCCCTCGATCGCGGCGCGATAGTGCTCGCCGATCGCTTCGGCGACGCGACGGTCGCCTATCAAGGGGGCGGACGAAGGCTCGGCATCGCCGCCACTCGCTCGTTCGTCCACTGGACGACGGGCGGACTGAAGCCCGAGCGGACCTGGCTCATCGATCTGGCGCCTGAGGACGGAGCCCTGCGGGTGCGGTCGCGTGGCGGCGCGCCGGACCGCCTGGAAAGCGAGGCGATCGAGTTTCACCGAAGGGTGCGGCGCGCCTACCTGACGATCGCCGGCCGGGAGCCGGAACGAGTTCACGTCCTGGATGGGACTCTGCCGGTCGATGCCCTCGCGGAAGCGATCCGCGCCGACGCGACGGCTCTCCTCTCGTCCTCCTGACTCTCCTCTCTTCCCCCCGACACGAAGATCCCCGATCCTGAGCCGTCGCCCGAGGAGCCCCGGAACAGCCCCGGAACAGCGCAGAACAGCCGCGGGACAGCCGCGGGAGAGCCCCGTGGGGACACCAGGGAGGAGGATCGTTCATGCAGGCCTATCTCGATCTCACCGTCGGCCTCGCCGGCGACATGATGGTCGGCGCGCTCCTTGACGCCGGCTGGCCCGAGGAGGCGATGCGCGGCGCCATCGAGGCGATCGGGGCGCCCGAGATCCGCGTGACTGTCGAGCGTCGGACGCACCAGGGGATCGTGGGGCTTGGCATCCGGGTCGAAGCGGCCGAGGAGCCGCCGGCGCGGTCGCTCGTGGAGATCCGGAGGCTTCTCGAAGGCTCCCGGCTCCCCGCTACGGTCAAGGCGAGGAGCCTCTCTCTGTTCGAGAGGCTTGGCGAGGCGGAGGCGCGCGTCCACGGCACGGTGCCCGACCGGGTCCACTTCCATGAGCTGGGGGCGATCGACTCGATCGCGGACATCGTCCTCGCCGTCGCCGGCCTCGAGGCGCTCGGGATCGACCGGCTGGCCAGCGGGCCGGTTCCGGTCAGCCGCGGGGAGATGCAGACCGATCACGGCCTCCTGCCCTTGCCCGCCCCGGCCACTCTGCACCTCCTCGAGGGCCTGCCGCTCCGCTGGCTTCCGTTCGAGGGGGAGTGGCTCACACCGACAGGCGCGCTGATTCTCGGCGGGCTGGTGCACTCCTTCGGGCCTCCCCCTTCGATCGTCCTCGAGAGGGTCGGGATCGGTGCGGGAACGCGGAAGCTCGAGGGGAGACCGAACATTGTACGGCTGCTCCTTGGACGTTCCGTGAAAGGAGACTCTTCGGCGAGCAAGGGTGAGAACCGCGAAGCGGAGATCGAGGCGGGGTTCGTGTCGATCCTCGAAGCGAACGTCGACGATCAGGAGCCAAGGCAGATCGCGGAGGCGGTCCGCCGGCTCGAGGAGGCGGGGGCCCTCGAGGTCTTCCGGACGGCCGTAGCGATGAAGAAAGGCCGGCAAGGGGTGCTCCTGACCGTTCTCTGCCGGCCGGAGGACGAGGAGAACCTCGCCGCCTGCCTGCTCCGCGAAACGACCAGTCTGGGGCTGCGGATGCGCCGCGAGGAACGGCGGGAGCTGCTCCGGCGGATCGAGCCGGTCGCGACTCCCTTTGGGGACATTCGGATCAAGTGGAGCCGGCCTGGGGGGATTCCGCGGCCGATGGTCGAGTTCGAGGATGTCCGGGCAGCCGCCGAACGTCATCAGGTGCCTTTCTGGGTCGTCGAGCGTGCGGCGCTCGAGGCGGCGCCGAGAGACGCCTAGAGGCTCCCGGAGACGGCCGAAGCACCGAAAGACATCGAAAGAGGAACAATCCGAAAAGCCCAAGGATCTTGGTCTATTGACTCCCTCCTGGGCCGTTCCTATACTTCCCCACAGGCTGACCTACCGGACTGTGCTCGTAAGCATCGCGGATCTGACTTCTAGGTGCACAGGGTCCCCCCTTCGCGTGCGGAACTCCCTGTGGGAGTCGCAAACCGCGGAGCGAACGAAGACTGCGAACGGCGGACCGCTTGGCGGAGCCGTCCGCGTGGCGCTTGGGGTCCGTTGCCGTCAATCATGCGGAGCCTGTTCTCCACAGGTCCGCCGGTTGACTCCGGGGAGGTGATGCGAAGTCCTTTGACGGACGGAGCAGGGAGAGCCTGGGCTCCGGTGTCCCTCCCCTACCGGCGGACGGACGATCCCCGGATCCCCTGACCCAGCCGAGAGAATCTAGGGCGTAGTTTGCGGAGGGCTCACTCTCTGCTGCAGCGAGAGGCCGAGCTTCCTCCGTAGTCGACCCAAGGAGAGACGGAGGCATCGATCATGAGGGTTACTCTTCCCATCCTTGCCGGGCTCCTGCTCCTGACGGCGGTGTCGGCATTCGCGGTATCGACGGAAGGCACGCTTCCGGCAAGCCGCTGGCTGACGCCTGCTGATCAGGGCAGCGACATCCCGGTGCGCGTCACCGATGTGCTGCGCGCCGACACCACGTGGTACGGCGACTTCCAGATCATCGGCGGCCAGTACTATGCGAGGTCCAGCCTGAGCAAAGAGTCGGTCATGTGGACGTTCGATCGCGGCAACGGTCCTTTCGGCGATCCGAACGTCATCGAGAACGGAGAAGGCTGGGCGGTTCGTGACGAGACGGCCAACATCGCGACCTACTTCAAGGCCATCGACGCGAGCCTGAACCTGGGTCTCGGCGTTCCGGCCCCGATCATCGCCGGCACCCGCAGCCTCTGGGTCGGCGCCGACAAGCCGCAGGCGGATGCGCTCTGCTGGCCGTGCGGAGCCGGCTACGGCAACACCTGGTGCCAGCGCGTGGAGTCTGCGCCCCTGGCCTACAACGGCTCGGGGACGGTCACGCTGAGCTTCAAGTACTTCAACAACACCGAGCCCTGCTACGACGGAACCCAGGTGTACATGCGCCGGCAGAACAACGAGGAGCTGCTCCTCAACCCGTATCCTGCCGGTGAGTGCGCCGCCAACCCGGACTGGGAGCTGGACCACGGGTTCACCGACTCGCTGGGTTCGTACTCCGCTCCGCTGACCTTCACCCGCAACATCACGCAGGCGGAGATCGGCGCCGCCCAGAACATCAAGATCGTCTTCGAGTTCATCTCCGACGGCGGCTGGTCGGATGAGGACTGCTCCTACCCGACCGTCTGGGGTCCGTTCGGCGCGGACGACGTCACGATCAACGGCGGCGGAATCAACCAGACCTACAACTTCGAGTCGGGTCTCGGCACCTGGACCCCGACGCTCTGCTCCCCGGTCGGCGACTACGTCAACATCGTGGACGTCAGCGCCTACACGATCCTCGATCCGTGCGCCTGCAAGCTCGAGGGCAACGTCCTCGAGATGCACTCCGGACAGGGGGACGCGGGCGAGCACCCGGTCGGCCAGCTCATCATGCTCGAAAGCCCGATCATCGATACGGGGAACGAGAACCTCAAGACGATCTTCATGGAATTCGACCAGTACTCGGAGCTGCCGGTCGAGAACGGCGTGCTGTACCGGCCAGGCTGGAGATACTACCCCTCCGTCTGTGAGGTGACCGGAGCGGTCCGGTGGTCGGACCGAATCGGAATCGACACGTGGTACTACGTCGGCGCCGACCCGGTCTGCGCGACGTCCCGCTACGGCGGCACCACGCTCGAGACCGCCGGCGAGCCGGTCCCCGCCAACGCTCGCTACGTCAAGATGCTGTACGAGCTGCAATCGGACTGCGCCGCGTTCGCGATCACCAACTGCACGGGGATCACGAACTATACGCCGCTCCTCGACAACCTGGCGGTCGGCGTGACCGAGGCGGCGGTGAACGCCCCGATCATCAGCTTCAATAACGGGACTCGCTTCCAGGATGTCGGCAGCTACCCGTCGAACCTCTTCAACGTTCGCGCTCCTGGTCCGGCGAACATCGCGACGGACAAGAACATGCAGAACATGGAAGAGACCGACAAGGCGGGTGACAGCCTCGTCGTGGCCGGCCCGAACCCGGGCAACGACCCCAACAAGCGCTGGGAGGCCCGGATGTGGTGGCGCGTCGCTCGCCGCGGCGCCTTCCAGGCCGACAAGGAGAACGGCGTCACCAGCCGCTACAAGACGTGGAAGGATCGCGTCGCCGACGGCAAGCTGATCGACCGGCCCTACAAGCCGCAGTTCACCTTCGGCTGGATGGACTCGATGCAGGTCGGCTCCGTTCCGACGAGGAACACGTTCCTCTCGAACTTCCGCGAGAACGACGACGACTTCGTGGGAGAGGGTAACGCGGAGACCGAAATGATCTGGGACGACATCCTCTATCCGGGGACCCAGATCGAGTACTTCATCACCTCGAACTACACGAACACCCCGAACGTCCTGTACTACTACCCGGACACGACGGGCTCGTTCTTCTTGGAGTTCGAGGTCCTGCCGGGCGTGCGGGACGCGTACGTGCCGAACTGCGGAGGCGCAGGATTCAACTACTGCGCGTACCAGCCGGCCACTCTCTACATCGACGTGATCAACTCCGGCGCCCAGTTCTACATCGAGAACGCTCTCCGTACGGTCCTCAACGGGTATGACCCGTGCTTCGAGGAGGACGGGTGCGTGATCCCGCGTGACCGGAACTGGGACCGCTACGACTACCTCGACGGCTCCTCCAACTGGAAGGTCCCGTTCGCGCGCGGACCGATTCCTGGCAGCAACGCCGGAATGACCGTCAACCAGCTGCTCGGCTACCAGGCGATCCTCGTGAACACGGGCGCCTACAGCTCGGGTGCTATGGACGAAGTCGACTTCCAGCTCTTCGATCAGTGGCTCGTCACTCCGGACTGCAACGCGAACACCAACCGTCAGGTGATGGTGATGAACGGAGACAAGATCGGCGAGATGCTGGAGAACTGGCCTCTCTACGGTCAGCCGTTCATGACCAACACGCTCGGTGCGATCCTGTTCTGCGACGCTTTCAACGGCGTCTCGTCAGACCCGGATTGCAGCCCGGAGAACACCTCGTACTGCGTCCGGCTGATGCCGGTGCAGGGTGGCGCGTTCGGTACCGACCTCGATATCGACGCGTGGGGGAACTACTGCCCCGCGCTGCTCGGTTTCAACGTCTACTCGCCGACCAACGGCGCGATCGGAAACCGCAGCTACCATGCCGAGGACGGTCAGAAGGATGCCTTCTACGAGCAGGTGGTCCGTTCGAACGCGAGCGGCAACTACCGGACCGTCGTCGACGGCGTCAGCTGGCACCACATGGCGAAGCGGAACCCGTCCGGTCAGGGCAACGATGTCTGCCCGACGGATGCGCCGTCCATCGTGGAGGCTTCGCTGTCCGAGATCGGCGCGGCTCTGAAGTGGGGCTTCGGCGTGGCCAGCTACGGGGCGATCCCGAAGCTGACGAGCGCCGAGGCGCTCGCGACCTGCCAAGGGACGTACAACATCCCGACCGGTGTGGATGAGAACGGCGGGAACGTGCTGGTCAACCGTCTCTTCCAGAACGAGCCGAACCCGTTCAACCCGAGGACGACGATCAAGTTCGCCCTGGCCTCCAGCGGCCCGGTCGAGCTCTTGATCTACGACGTCAACGGTCGACTGGTGAAGACGCTCGTCGACGGCAAGATGGACGCCGGCAACCATGCCATCACCTGGGACGGCACGAACGACTCCGGCCAGAAGGTCGGATCGGGCGTGTACTGGAGCCAGATGAAGGCCGGTTCCTACGTCTCCAACAAGAAGATGGTCATCCTGAAGTAGTCCTTCGGGACGCTCGGGAAGATCACGCACGAGGAGAGGCCTCCGGCTCGAAGCCGGGGGCCTTTCCGTATCGTCCGCGCTCGCTCGAACTGCGCCACGGCCGCGACGGCCGCCGCGGCCGGTGCGGCGGCACGGCGGCGCGGAGGCACGCGGCGCTGTTGGACGCTCGGCCCCGCCCTCGGCTAGACTCCGGCGAATGAGCGGGAGCGTGAAGCGTGCGCGGGGGGCGGGCCGGGAGACGACAGGCGCGCGTGGCGAAGAGCGCGTGGCAGAACGGAGCGCGAAATCGCCGTTCGCGCCGGCTCGCGCTCTCGGTTCCCGGCGCATCCTGCTCGTCTCCATACTGCTGAGCGGCATCGTCTTTCTCGCCTTCACCGTCACGAGCCTTCAAACCACCTCCGCCACGTTCGACGAGCCGGTCTACGTCGTCGGCGGCCTCGCGTCGGTGACGCTTCACGACTTCACGATGAAGGACGACGCTCCTCCGCTCGTCGGCGCTCTCGCGGGCCTCGGGGCGCGCGCGGCCGGTCTCACGATCCCGGGCTCGCGCCTCCCGTTCCAGGAGAGCCTCGGCCGCGAGTATCCGTATGCGACGTCGGTGCTCTACGGCGGCGCGGCCGACGCCGACCGCGTGCTCTTCGCGAGCCGCCTCGCCGTCCTCCTTCCGTTCGGCCTGCTCCTGCTCGCGGCCGCAGGGCTATGGAGCCGTGATCTCTGGGGAACGCCGGGCGCGATGCTCACGCTCGCGTTGACGGCGCTTTCCCCGAACCTGATCGCCTTCGCGGGGGTCGTCTCGGCCGATCTCCCCTGCGCGGCCTCGATGCTTGCCGCCGCCTATCTCCTGTGGCGGGGGGCGCGGCGTCGTTCCCCCTCGGGGCTGCTCATCGCCGGCGTCGCGCTCGGCCTCGCTCTTCTGACGAAGTTCACGGCGCTCCTGCTGCTTCCCGTCGTTCCTGCCGTGCTGCTGGCCACGAGCGGGAGAGAGCCGGGCGGAGGCTGGGTGGAGGCGGGAGCCGGCTGGCGTGGTCGCGTGCGGGCCGTCGCGATCCGGACCGGCTGGGTGCTGCTGCCCGCCGCCCTTCTCGTCGTCCTGGCGTTCGGACTTCCGCCGCAGCCCGGCCGGTACTTCGCGAATCTGGGGAATGTCTACCGGAATGTGAAGGGGACGGGAGAGTATCACTGGTACCTGTTCGGGGCATTCCGAGAAAGTCCGATTCCCTACTACTATCCCGTCGTGCTGGCGCTGAAAGGATCGGTGCCCGTGATCGGCATGGGGATCGCGTCGGTCTTCTTTCTCCGGCGTCGAACCGCGGGCCTTGCCGGGGAACTGGCGCTGTGGTTGCCAGCTCTGCTGCTGCTCGCCGTCGCTTCCGCCGACGCCATACCTGCCGGAATCCGGCGGGTTCTGCCGGTCCTTCCCGTCCTCACCGTGAGTGCCGGCCGCCTCGCTCCTCCCGCGTGGCGCCCGTGGCGATGGCGCTCTCTGCCGGCCGCCGCGGCGATTCTCTGGCTCGCCGTCACGACGTCCGTCGCGTGGCCCCACTACCTCGCCTACTTCAACGAGCCGGCGGGCGGGTGGAGGAACGGGCCGCGCCTGCTCGACGACGTCAACATCGATTGGGGCCAGGATCTGAAGCAGCTCCCCGCGGCGATGCGCGCGGCGGGCTTCGAGAGCGTCCGGCTCTTCTACTTCGGAACCGCGGATCCCGCCTGGTACCGTATTCCGGCTGAGCCGGCGAGCCTCGCCCAACTCGGGGCGCGGGAGCCGGGCGACTATGCGATCAGCTCGCATTTCGTCATACGGATGCGGGAGAAGGGGATCGATTGGCCGAGCCGCGAGCGCCCGGCCGGGCGGGCGGGAACGTCGATCCTGCTCTACCGAATCGAGGAGAAGCATTGAGGAGCCGAGGGGTATCACGACTGCGGGCGAGGAGACGGCGAGGGTCTGCGGGAGGCGGGCTCTGGCTCGCCTCGCTTCTCCTGTTGCTGCTTGCCTCCGGCCGCGCCCGCGCTGTCTCCCCGATGGACCGCGCGCCGCTCGCCGCTTCGGCGGGGCGTGCGGTGGCCTGGCTCCGCACGGTGCAGGTCGATCCGTTCACCGGCGACGCGATGGACTTCCGGCGGTTCGTGACGGAGGTCGAGACGTGGCATCGCATCTGGGTCTTCGAGCGGCCGGGGCCGCGAAAGGACGAGGCGCGCCGGGAAGTGGAGTCGCGTCTCCGCCGTGCGCTCGACCGTGACCGGCTCGGCGCGGTCCTCGATTCCCCGGGCGGGAGCGAGGCGTTCACCGAGTTCGCGCTTCTCGCCTCGCGTTGCCGCATCCACGGTCTGGACCCCGGGCCGATCGGCGACGCGCTGCGGAGCAGGGAGGCGAGGCTGCGGCGGGAGGTCCAGCGGGTGCCACCGTCGTTGGCCGCTCTCTACGCGGTCTACCTGCCCGCCGCAGGAATCGATCCCGGAGTGGATGCGGCGGCTCTCCGGTCGCGTGGGCTGCTCGCATCGCGCCCGGACGAGACGGCGATGGACCTGGCCGCCGCGTACTACCTGACGCACGAGATCTTCGCCTACACCGACTACGCGACCGGTGCCCGCCTCGATCTCTCTCCGGCGGAGGGCGATTGGCTCCTCCGGGTCGGGCCGTTCTTCACCGTCCTCTACTCGGTCCTGAACAACATCGACATCGTGGGGGAGCTTCTCTGCTGCCTGCAGGTCGCGGGAATGCGGGACACCTACGCCTACCGGGAAGGGGTCCGTGTGCTCCTGGAGCGCCAGAACCCGGATGGCAGCTTCGGCGCGCCCGATCCGAAGTCCCTCGGCCGGCCGGCGATCCCCGCCGACTACCTCCATCCGACCTTGAACGCCGTCGCGGTCCTGCTCCGGGAGCTGGCAAGCGCGGACCCCGGGGCCGGGGAATCTCCCTGACGATGCGGAGCAGGCCGGCGAGCCGCGCCGCAGCGGGGTCCTCGCGGACGACGCGGGAAGGGACGTCGGCGCGGGCCGGCCCGAGAGGGCAAGTGCGTTGCTGCGGGGTCGTTTGGGCTCGCCGGAGGATTGCCGTTGGCCTCCGATCGGCTTGAAGGCCAAGGGGGAATCTCCGTTGACACTCCTTCGAACCGGACCGTACGATGAACGCACGGTTGGGGTTGGTCTCGGGGATGGGGGGTCCTATGTCCGCTCGCCGTCTTCCTTCTGGCGGCTCGATTCTGCGTGGCATCCAGTTCTCCATCGCATCGCTCGTCGCGGTAGCGGCCCTCTGGGGGCTCCTGGGAGGATGCCGGGAGCAAAGCACCGCGCCGATCGATCGCAACTCTCCCCCGGAAACCTTTCTGACGTCGGCGCCCGGCGATAGCCAGACCACGTTCTACCGGGTCCGGCTCTACTGGTCGGGAGCCGATCGAGATGGGGCGGTCACGGGGTACGACGTCGCAATCACGGACTCGCTGCCGACGGAGGATGAGTTCACCTGGCGACGCACGCAGCGGACCGACAGCCTCATCACCTTCCAGGTCGAAGAGACGCGCGAGGTGCTCGGGCATCGGTTCTACGTGCGGGCGGTCGACAACGAGGGGAAGATCGATGAGACGCCCGCGTGGGTGTTCTTCGGCGCTCGCGACAACGTGCCGCCCGAGGTGCACTTCTACAGGAACTATGCTTTCGGCCCACAGGGCGAGATCCGGGAGCTGACCTCCACCAATCCAGACTTCCCGACCGATACCATTCCCTACGGTTGGGGGGTCTCGTTCGCCTGGTCGGGGAGCGACGGCGACCGCGCGGTGGACCGCGACGGGCAGGAGATCCAGGTGGGTCGCGTGGAGCGGTTCTTCCGCCGCCTGCTTCCGATCGAATCGGAATGGATGGGGGGGACGCTGAGCGACACGACCGCCCAGTACGATCCGGAGTATTTCACCCGGGTTCCCTCGGGCTCCAACTACGCCATGCAGGTCCGGGCCCAGGACGACGGCGGCCTTTCCGGGAGCGGATTCCAGACGATCAGCTTCGTCTGGAATCAGGATCCGGTGACCCGGATCCAGCGCTGCGACAAGCCGGGTGTCGGTCCGGTCCCCTGCTTCCGGGCCGACGATGTCTCCTTCTTCAGCGGCGACACGATTCCGCTGCCGATCGATCCGGCGCAGGCGTTTCCCAACGTGACGCTCGAGGCGAGCTCCCATGATCCGGATCCCCCCGACGGCGATCCGGTCGTGACGAACATCGAGTGGCGGTCGACCTCCGGCGCGGTCTTCAACCCGTGGCGAGTCGTGACCGCGGATGCGCCGATCCAGCTGGCCGGCGTCATCACCGGGGATTACGTCGTGATGGCCCGCGGCGTGGACAAGCTCGACCGGGTCGAGTCGACGCCCGATACCTTGCTCTTCTTCGTGAATCTGCAGCCCCTCTTCGTGAGTCAGGCGGACTCCACCGCCACCGGACCGTTCCAGCAGACGCCGATGCCCGGAGACTCCTTCCGCCTGGAGGACGTCGCCGGAGGCCTGCCGATCCGGTTCCTCGCGACCGACCGCGATGCGCGAACCGGCGAGCAGATGCGGTACGGCTACCGCTTCGACGGCGAGTTCCTCTATCGCGACTTCCAGACGCTCAACCAGCTGGTCCCGTACGAGACCCTGGCGACGCCCCCGGGGGGATCGTTCCAGCCGGGAACGTACAAGATCTGGGTGCGCGCGGAAGACAACAGCCAGCAGGGGGGCAGCTCGCGCGGAACGCGCTCGCGTGAGCGTTCGGTCGTGTTCCGGGTCGTTGCGAACGGATGAGGCGAGTGATGAGGAGTTTTCTGAGGCGTGTGAGGCGTGTCATGAAGAACGACAAGTTCCGGATGAAGCTCGGATCGCTCGCGGCTCTCGCCCTGTTCCTCGTTGCCGGCTGCCTGCTGATCCCCGACGACAAGCCGACCGGAGAGCGGGTCGAAAACCGCGCGCCGCGCGTCAACATCACCGCAGGGGCGGCTACGGCGGACTCCGCGGGGGTAGACTACAAAGTCCATTTCCAGTGGCGGGGATCGGACGACGATGGAGTCGTGATCCGCTTCCAGTACGCCATCGACGACACGATCTCCGAATCCGCCTGGCACGACACGACCGGCTTCAATGCCTTGCTGAAGTTCGAGGCTTCCCATCCGAACACCTACGCGGACGACGGGACCTTCACCGATTGGCACACCTTCTACATTCGGGCCGTCGACAACGAGTACGCCACGAGCGCGATCGACAAGCGCTTCTTCAACGCGAAGACGATCGCGCCGACCGCGACCATCACCTTCCCGAAACTGCCTTCGGGGAGCACGAGCAGCCTGGTGAAGACGTTCGTCGTGGAGTGGAAGGGCGAGGATCTCGACAGCTCGCAGCCCGACCAGACGCCCCGGTACTTCGAGTACAAGATGATCCGCCTGAAGTCGGCGTTCATCACCCCCGAGGCGATCGTCGACTCCTTGCTCACGCGCCAGAACACCTTCCTCGACACGCTTCAGACCGGCGATCGGACCGCATGGATCCGCGTCGGCGGGGACGTCCTGCAGCGCACGCTGCGCGACCTTCCCGAGACCGGCGGAGAGATCTTCGTCTTCGGCGTCCGGGCCATCGACGAGGCAGGCGCCACGGAGCCGGTGCTGGAGGAAGGGCTGAACTGGTTCCGCTTCCACGTGACCGCCACCCCGAGCCAGCCGTACGTCACGGTGCTCGAGCGAAGCCTCGGCCGGCACAAGTTCCCGTCCGATGGACCGATCTGGAACGTCGAGGTCCCGACGAACACGGAGATCCGATTCCGGTGGGTCGGGGACGCGGACTACTACGGCGGCAAACCGGGGAACGTCAACTACGGTCTGGATGTGCCCGATCCACAAGACGACCGCTATCGAGATCCCCAGGGGATCGGCGGCTGGATCGGATGGGGCAAGTGGGACAAGATGGTCAACCCGCTCATCTTCGATGACACCGAGGATGGCCAGACCCACGTCCTCTACATCCGCATGAGAGATACGAGCGATCTGCGTTCGTCCGAGCAGCTCTGCACGATCGTGATCAGGGTGGTCGCCTTCCGGTTCGCGCGCACCGCTCTGCTCGTCGACGACGCGCGCGTGCTCTACGGACTGAACGGCACGAATCAAGACCAGGTCCACGACGCGTTCATCGATCGCTTCATAGGGAGGATCCGGGCCTACGCGCCGGATGGTCTCGACAAGCGCAGCATGTACCGCCCGCGCGGCAACGCGCCGGAGGCTATGCCGCCGACCGACAACGAGGCGCTGAAGCTGAGCGAGATGGCGCAGTATTCCGCGTTGCTGTGGAGCTTCAACTTCACCACTGGAGACAGGAGCGGCATCTGGATGCACGAGCACGAGGCGGCCACCGGCGGCGATCGCCGGCTGCTCTCCTCATACCTCGCCGCCGGGGGCAAGCTGTTCCTCTTCGGCGGGCGTTCGCTCTCGGCAATTCTCAGCCCGATCGGCGTTCCGGGCGGCGACTATCCGAAGCTGCCGCCGCAGGCGGGCATCTCGGATCAGGACTTCTCGGACACCTCGTTCCTGTACCGATTCCTGCACATCCGGAGCCAGATCGTCGGGCTCGACCAGTTCCGCTGCTCGCTCACGATCGAGCTCGAGCATCAGTCCTGGAGGGATGGCCTCATCCGGTGCGTCTCGACGAATCCGGCCTATCCGGATCTCTACATCGATCCGGCCAAGCACGATACCGAGGCGCTGGCGGACTGCGGCCCGAACTCGCCTCCTACGGGCGGAATCCGCGACTTCGAGGGCGTGCTCTTCGATCGGGCCTACTCGCCGTTCTTCCCGGAGGCAGGCCTCGACACCCTGTACACCTCGGTCGGGTACAACTGGGGCGGGTTCCCTCCCACGACCTGGGATGGATCGGTGATTGCGCAGCGCTACGAGTCGACCGCCGCCGACACGCTCCGCGGGCAGCAGCAAGGACGCGTGGTGCTGTTCCTGTTCCAGCCCTATCCGTTCCAGGAGGGTCCGGCAGCGGATGCGGGGACCTCGGCGATCAACTGGCTGATGACCGGTCAGGACTACTAGCAGGTCCCGGAACCGGGAGGAGGATGGGATGAGGTTCGCGTCTCGGGGGTTCGCGGGTCTGCTGCTTCTCGCGCTGGTCGCGGGGGTCGCGGGCGGCGCCTGGGCTCAGAAGGTCCAGTTCTCCGGCCCCCCCGTGTTGGGAGATCGGAAGATCACCTGGTCCTGGCAGCCGCTGGACGGGCTGGACCCCTACTTCCAAGGCAACACGGTTCTCGAGGAGGAAGGGACGCTGCCGGCGCCCGCCGGGGCCGGCGCTGCGTCGATGCTGCGGACCAACGGCGGGACGCAGCTCTTCGTGGTCGGATCGCTCGACCCACGGATCTACGTGATCGACGAGGTGTCGGGCGCGGTCCAGAAGATCTCTCCCCAGCCGCCGTCGCCCATCGCCGACTTCGTCGTGCACGGGAGCGGCCGGATCGTCCTCGCCGGCTTCGCCGACGGGACGGTGGGTCTCTGGAATCTCGATACCGATACGTGGGATGTGTATGCCGCCGAGAGGACCAACGCGCGGATCGTCCGGTTCCTCGTCAACTCGAACGAGCTGAGCGAGCTGCGCTACGTCACGGCGGGCGAGTCGGACACGATCCAGGTGTGGGCGGGACCTGGGAGCCTGCTGCGGAAGATCGCGACGGCAGGAAGCCCGACCGTCCGGATGGCCTTGGCCACGAACGGCTCGCTCCTCGCGGCGGGGGACGCACAAGGGAACGTGCGCATCTACCAGCCGATCGCGAGCAGCAGCATCTTCCAGCGCCTCCAAGCGCATGAGAGCGAGATCCGCGATCTCGTCTTCTCCGCCGATCTCGCCCGGCTCTTCTCCCTCGACGCCGGCGGGCGCCTGGTCGGATGGGAGACGCGCTCGTGGACGAGCCGGTTCACCAAGGAGACCGGCACCGTCACCGATCCGATGCTCGGGATCCGCGATCCCGACGGGGCTCTCGTCTACGTGCTTCAGAGGACCGGCGACTTCGCGATCTACGACGGCAAGGACGGCCGCCTCTACAGGCAGGCGGATCTCGCGACGCAAGGGGATATCACCGCCGCCCGCGTCGCGGACCTTGGCCGCACGATCTTCGTCGCGCTTCCCGATGGGACGATCCCGTACTACCGCACCGGCTTCTGCCAGCCTTCGGCCCGCGATCCCGTCTGCTTCGGTGGCTACATGATCTGGCGAAGCGAGACGCCACGAGCCGAGGACGCGCAGTTGGTCCGGATGTTCGGATTCGGCGACTCGACCTGGACGTTCGTCGGCTCGGAGCGCCGTTTCACAGACCCCGATTCGCTTGTCGCGGGTAGGGGGGCAGGCGAGGACCCGCTCGCCGGACCGCACAACGGGTTCCCGTGGTACTACAGCATCACGGCGTTCAGCCGGCAGTATCTGGGCGGATCGGTCTTCGACGTTCTGCTCAACACGGTCGACGAAGGATGGTATCGCGCCGATCCCAACGGTCCGCCGACGCCGGTCACGGCCCACTCGGCAGCCGAAACGAGCGCTCCTCTGCTCGGTCGCGTGGTGGTCGTGCCCAATCCGTACGAGGCGGGGAAGGTGCCGTGGGATCGCGAGCTTGGCGAGCACGTGGAGTTCCGGAACCTGCCCGAGCAGGCCACGATCCGGATCTACACGACTTCCGGCGATCTGCTGCGCACGCTCGAGCACGGACCGGGCGATTTCGGTGAAACCTCCTCGGCGAAGCGCTGGGACCTGAAGAACGCGCGGGGCGAGGCGGTGACGAGCGGCGTCTACATCTATTACATCTCGACCCGGCTGAATTCCGAGGAGGCGAAGGGATACTTCATCGTCGTCCGGTGAAACTCGGGCGCAAGCCGGAGGGGTTGGGCAAGGGCGGGGCGGTCGACGATCGCCTCGCCCTTCTCGCATGGCTCGCGTTGGCCGCCCTGCGGATCGTCTACGCGATCGAAGCGATCGCCCGGACTCCGGCGCTCCGGCAGCCGCTCGCCGACTCGATCGCCTATCTCACCCTCGGCCGCGCGATCGCCGCCGGATCGCTCCCCGAGCCGG
The DNA here is from genome assembly GCA_041946735.1 of Candidatus Eiseniibacteriota bacterium. Taxonomy (GTDB): domain Bacteria; phylum Eisenbacteria; class RBG-16-71-46; order CAIMUX01; family VGJL01; genus JBHGAY01. The sequence goes on along the minus strand of JBHGAY010000002.1, from coordinate 77,212 downwards.
TCTTCTACCGCGCGCCCCTCTATCCGTTCGTGATCGCGCCGGCGCTCGCGCTCGCAAGGGATCCCGCCGCGGGAATCGTCCTCGCGCAAGTCCTGCTCGGGATCGCGACGCTTGCTTTGGTGCACCGGATCGCGCGGCGCTTCTACGGTCCGCGGGCGGCGCTCGCCGCTCTGCTGCTGCTCGGCCTCTACGGTCCGCTCGCGTCGCACGAGACGAAGCTGCTCGCCACCTCGATCGGGATCTTCCTGTCGGTCGTCGCCCTCGATCTCGGGACGGCCGCGACGACGGGCCGGACGCGTTTCCTCGCCGGCCTGGCGCTCGGAGTGGGCGTGCTCGCGCGCCCCGATCTGCTGCTCGTCCTCGTCGGCGCGGCTGCGATCGCTCTCGCGTCGAAGGATCGTCTCGCCCTCCTGCGCCGGGAGATCGCTCCGCTCGCGCTCGGGACCCTCCTCGCCATCGCGCCCGCCACACTCCACAACGCGGTGCACGGGCGGGACCTCGTTCTCGTCAGCGCGAACGGCGGGATCACCTTCTACCACGGCAACAACGCGGCGGCGCGCTACGGCCTGCTCGAGCCGGACGATCGAGTGGGAGCGGCGGCGAACGCGGTGGAGCAGGCGCGGATCGACCGGGAGGCGGCCTCGCGCGAAGCGGGAAGGCCGCTCCGGCCCTCGGAGGCCTCGGCGCACTGGTTTCGCGCGGGACTCTCGAGCCTCCTCGCGGATCCCGGGCATGCGGCGCGTCTCTGGGGGTGGAAGCTGATCCGCTTCGCCGGGCCGCACGCCTACGCCGACAACTACTCCTATGCCGTCGAGCGTGGCGATGTCGCAAGCCTCGACCTCTTCGCCGTGCCGTTCCCGCTTCTCTGGATCCCCGCGGTCGCCGGCCTCGCCCTTCGTCCTCCGCGCGACCGGCGAGAGGGCCTCCTGGTTCTGTTCGCGGCCACCGGCCTGGCCACCTGCCTCCTCTTCTACGTCGCGTCGCGCTACCAGTGCGAGTCGGTCCCCGCTCTCGCGATCCTTTCCGGTCGCGCGCTGGTTTCGTGGCGGGACGCGCCGCCTCCGGCGCGACTCCGCGCCTCGATCGCGGCGGCGATCCTCCTCGCCATGGCGTTGGTCCCGGCCGGCCGGGCGGCGCGCGAGCAGGACGGCCTCGCGGCGGCGCAATGGGCGGCGGCATTCGAGCGCGACGGCAGGATCGAGGAGGCGAAGCGTGGCTACGAGCGCGCCGCGCGCCTCGATCCCGCGCGCGAGGTCGTGTGGGAGCGGTGGGCATCGCTCGAGGCGGAGAGCGGCGGAGCGCCGGCGGCGCTCGCGATCCTCGATCTCGGCATGCGGGAAGGAGCGGACGGCGGGCTGCTGCGGACGGCTCGTGGCTCGCTGCGCCTGCAATCCCGGGACTTCCGTGGAGCGGAGGAGGACCTGCGCGCGGCCGTGCGCGCAGCGCCCGCTTCGCCGGCGGCGGCGCTCCAACTCGCCGCCTGCCTGGTGCGGCGGGGCGCGGACGCGGAAGCGTCCCGGCTCCTCGAGCGGCCGGCGCTGCAGCGCGACTCCTACGCCTGGTACTACCGCGGCCTGATCGCGCTGCGCGAGGAGCATTGGGAGCGAGCGGCGGCTGCGTTCGACTCCTCGATCGCGCTCGGATGGAGCGACGGCCGGGCTCCCGTGCTCCGCGCTTCCGCCTGGACGGCTCTCGATCCGCCGCGCGCCACCCGCTGGATCGGCGATCTGCTGCGGGAGGTGGCGGTGCCGCCCGACCGGCGGGACGGGCTTGCGAAGGCCCTTCTGGCATCGCTCGCGTCCAGGCGTCCTCCGGCCCAAGAGGCGCCGCCGGGAGGCGAACCGGATTCGGCGAGCGTCGCGCTATGGCGTCTCTTCACGAGCGCTCTGGAGCCGCTCGCGCCGGTCCGCTCGCCTTGACCCTTGTGAACGGGCGTACCTACAATGCCCACGAGCCTGTCGGTTCTCGAAACTTCCGGGCCGAAGACGACCTCGAGATGGCCGCGCGTTGCGCGGAAGGGTTGTTCGGCCCGGCCGAATTGCGTACGGGCGCCCGCAACGGCGGCGTTCTCCGGGTTGGGAGGTTGAGGAAATGTCCACGAAGTACGTCTATTTCTTCGGTGGTGGGAAGGCGGAAGGAGACGGCGAGATGCGGGACCAGCTCGGCGGCAAGGGCGCCGGTCTCGCGGAGATGACCAACGCGGGTCTTCCCGTCCCTCCCGGATTCACGATCGTCACCGCAGCGTGCAATCTGTATCTGCAGAGGGGCGGACAGGTTTCCAGCGAAGTGCTGGAGCAGCAGGCCGAGGCGCTCGCGAAGCTCGAGAAGCTCCAAGGACGCGGGCTTGGCGATCCGAACGATCCGCTTCTCGTCTCCGTCCGCAGCGGAGCGAAGTTCTCGATGCCCGGGATGATGGACACGATCCTGAACCTGGGTTTGAACGATCGCTCGGTCGAGGGTATCGCGAAGACGACCGGCAATCCTCGCTTCGCCTACGACTCCTACCGGCGCTTCCTGCAGATGTTCGGCAACGTCGTCCTCGGAATCGACAAGGACCATTTCGAGGTCGAGCTGCAGGCTGCGAAGAGCGAGAGCGGCGCGGCGACCGACGTCGATCTGAGCGCGGGAGATCTGAAGAAGGTGATCGAGCGGTTCAAGAAGGTGGTGCGCGATCACGCGGGAATCGAGTTCCCCCAGGATCCCCGGCAGCAGCTCGACATGGCGCGCGACGCGGTCTTCCGCTCCTGGAACAACGACCGCGCGAACTACTACCGCAAGCAGAAGGGAATCCCGGACGATCTCGGCACGGCGGTCAACGTCCAGGCGATGGTGTTCGGGAACAAGGGATCCCGCTCGGCGACCGGGGTCGGATTCACGCGCAATCCGGCGACCGGCGTCCCCGAGTTCTATGGCGAGTTCCTGATGAACGCGCAGGGAGAGGATGTCGTCGCGGGGATCCGGACTCCGAAGCCGATTGCGGAGCTGGAGAAGGAGATGCCGGAGGTCTTCCGGCAGCTCCGCGACATCACCAATCGCCTGGAGCGTCACTATCGCGACGTGCAGGACTTCGAGTTCACCGTCGAGGAAGGGACGCTGTACATGCTGCAGACCCGGCGCGGGCAGCGCACGGCGCAGGCGGCGGTGCGGATCGCGGTCGACATGGTCCGCGAAGGGCTGATCACGAAGAGCGAGGCGCTCACCCGGATCGAGCCCGAGCAGCTCGATCAGCTGCTCCATCCGCGCATCGATCCGACGGCGAAGGTGAAGGTGCTCGCACGCGGGCTCGCCGCGTCGCCGGGGGCGGCGGTCGGGCGCGTCGTCTTCGATCCGGACGAGGCGGTCGAGTGGGCGAAGCGCGGCGAGAAGGTCGTCCTCGTGCGTCCCGAGACGACACCCGACGACATCCACGGGATGGACGCGTCGCAGGGAATCTTGACGGCGACGGGCGGAATGACGAGCCACGCCGCCGTCGTCGCCCGCGGCATGGGGAAGTGCTGCGTGGCTGGTTGCTCCGCCGCGCAAGTGCATCAGGCCGAGGGGTACGTCGATCTCGGCGGCACGCGCGTCGCCAAGGGGGACTGGATCAGTCTCAACGGATCGACGGGCGAGGTCCTCGAAGGGAAGGTCCCCACTCTCGAGCCGGAAGTCGCCGACGAGTTCCGGATCTTCATGGAATGGGCCGACGAGGTGCGGAAGCTCAAGGTGCGAGCGAACGCGGACGTGCCGCGCGATGCGATCCAGGCGCGGAAGTTCGGCGCGCAGGGGATCGGCCTCTGCCGCACGGAGCACATGTTCTTCGCGGCCGAGCGGCTCCCGTACGTCCAGCAGATGATCCTCTATGCCGCCTCGGCCAAGAAGCTGCGTGGCGAGGTCGCGCGCCTGGAAGCCGAGATGGCGTCGGCGGACGGCCCCCGCAAGAAGGAGATCGCCGCGCGGCTGGCGGCGAAGCAGAAGGACCTGGCCGGCCCGCAGGCGAAGTTCGACGAAGCGCTCGCCGCGATTCTTCCGTTCCAGCGCGACGACTTCTACGGACTACTGAAGGCGATGGACGGGCTGCCGGTGACGATCCGCACGCTCGACCCTCCTCTCCATGAGTTCCTGCCGAACCGGGAAGACCTGCTCGTCGAGATCGCTCGCATGGAGGAGCAGAAGGTCCCCGAGCAGCGGATCGCCGAGAAGCGGCGCCTGCTGGAGCGTGTCGAGGAGCTGCACGAGTTCAATCCGATGCTCGGGCACCGGGGCTGCCGCCTGGGCATCACCTATCCGGAGATCACGGCGATGCAGGTCCGGGCGATCCTCGAAGCCGCCTGCCGGCTGAAGAAGGAAGGGATCGAGGTGCTGCCCGAGATCATGATCCCGCTGGTGGGCGAGGTGAAGGAGTTCGAGAACCAGGCGGCGGTCGTCCGCAAGGTCGCGCAGGAGGTGCAGCGGGCCGAGGGGGTGGAGGTCCCGTTCCTCGTCGGAACGATGATCGAGGTGCCCCGCGCCGCGTTGACCGCCGACGCGATCGCGGAGAAGGCCGAGTTCTTCTCTTTCGGGACGAACGATCTCACGCAGATGACCTTCGCCTACTCGCGCGACGACGCGGGGAAGTTCCTCCGCGAGTATCTCGAGGTCGGCATCCTCGATCACGATCCCTTCGTCAGCATCGATCAGACCGGCGTCGGGCAGCTCGTCCGGATCGCTGTCGAGAAGGGGCGGAAGGCCCGGCCGAACCTGAAGGTCGGGATCTGCGGAGAGCATGGGGGCGATCCCGCTTCGATCCACTTCTGCTTCGACGCGGGCCTCGACTACGTCAGCTGCTCGCCGTTCCGCGTCCCGATCGCGCGGCTCGCCGCGGCGCAGGCGACCCTTCGCGCCGAGGGAGGGGTCGGGTTGACGAGAACGGCATGAGGCAATCGCGATGCAGATGATCGGAGTCGATTGACCGGGGGGCGGAACCGGGCGCGGATCCGGAGCGGTCTGATCCGCTGGGGGATCTCCCAGGCCACCCAGTTCGTCTGGGACCGGGGAAAGGTCGGGTTCCGCCAGAATCCCGAGGGGATGCGCGCGGTCATCCAGACCGGCCTCTGGCTCTCGCTTGCCGCGCTCGCCGTCGACATTCCCCTGGCCGCGCTGCTCTCGGCCGGGGGCGTGCTCGCTCTGGTGCTCGCGCACCTGTTCTGGATCTCGATCGTCTGCTGGGTCGTCCTGCTGAACATCGGTTTCCTCACCGATCTCGCAGGCAATCCGGTCGCGCGCGTCGGCCCTGCGAACGTGCTCAGCTTCCTGCGCATCGGATTCCTGCCGACGCTCGCGTGGCTGATCCTGGAGCGGCAGTGGGTGGCGGCGACCGCTGCGTATCTGCTGATCGCGCTCACGGACGTGGCAGACGGCATCGTGGCGCGACGCCGGCACGAGGAGACCCGGCTCGGCTTCGTGCTCGATCCGATCGGGGACGTCTGCATGCAGCTCGCCGTCTTCATCCCGCTCTATTTGCGGGACCGGATCGGAGAAGTGACGATGGGAGCGGTGCTGCTGCGCTACGGCGTTCTGCTCGGCGGATGTCTCGGACTCTATCTGCTGCGGGGCCGGATCTGGATCAAGCCGACGCCGTTCGGGCGCGGCAGCGGGATCGTCACCGGCGCGGCCGTGATCCTCTTGATGCTCAGCGGCTCCTGGGACTGGCCCGAGACTCGCTTGATTCTCCTCGAGGGAACGATCACGCTGCTCTTCGTGACCGCCACCCTGCATCTTCTCCTGATCGGATGGATCAACTTCCGCCGGCCCGCTCAAGCCGGCTACGGCGTGACTCGCTGGGGCCTGCGCCTGGGCGGGGCTCCGACGCCGCGCGACGCGCGTCCCGGTCCAGCGACGGACCGTGGGCGCGAGGCGGGAGGTCCCGCCGTGAAATCCGGCGATGCTCCGCCGGCCGCGAGGAGCGGAGGGCGCAAGAGCGGAGGCGGGGAGACGAGCGGGTGAGCGACTCGCGATTGCCATCCGACTCCCAGCGAGACCGCCTGCGCGCCGCTCGCTCCTGGTTCGTCCTGACGGGAGCGGGGATCTCCGCGGAGAGCGGCGTTCCCACCTTCCGCGGCTCGGGCGGCTTCTGGGAAGGCAGGCGAGCGGAGGATATCGCGAGTCCTGCGGGGTTCCTTCGCGATCCCGAGATGGTCTGGAGATGGTACCGTTCGCGCCGCGCGCATCTCGCGACCGTCGAGCCGAACGCCGGGCACCACGCGCTCGTCCGCCTCGAGCGGGGAGTCGAACGCTTCTGCCTTGCCACGCAGAACGTGGATCGTTTGCACCGGCGGGCCGGAAGCAGGAACGTCCTCGAGATCCATGGCGACATCCTCGCCTCTCGCTGCTTCCGCAATTGCGGAGCCGAGCCGGTGGAGGATCCCAGGGCTGCCGTTCCCCGTTGCTCGTGCGGTGAGATGCTGCGTCCGGCCGTCGTCTGGTTCGGCGAGATGCTCCCCGTCGATCTCCTCGAGAAGGCGATGGCGGCGGCGATCTCCTCCGACGTGTGCCTCGTCGTCGGAACCTCGGGGCTCGTCTATCCGGCCGCCGGGTTCTCCGCCATGGCGCGCCAGGCGGGGGCGTTCGTGATCGACGTGAATCCGGAGGACACCCCCCATTCCGCGAAAGCGGACATCTCGCTGCGAGGCACAGCGGCCACGGTCCTGCCCCTCCTTCTCGAGGAGATCGGAATCCCGGAGGAACCGGGACGGCGGGCAGGGGTGTAGGGCGGTCGTATGAGCCGATTCTCCCTGGAATTCCTTTCCTCACACGCCACCCTCTGGCTCGTCCTCGCTCCCGTGCTGATTGCGCTCGCGATCTTCGTCTACTACCGGACGCTCGCACCCCTCGAGCGGCCGACCCGGACCGTGCTCCGCGTGCTGCGAGGGCTCGCGTTCCTGATCGTCCTCTTCGCGCTCGCCGAGCCGATCCTGACGCTCGTGCTCCCGGAGCCCGGGAAGCCGGGCCTCGCCGTCCTGGTCGACTCCTCCGCCAGCATGGCCCTTCCGGCGGGAGTGTCGGGGGAGCGATCACGAGCCGACGAGGCGAAGGAGATCGTCGGAGCGATCGAGCAGAAGCTGTCGGGTCGCTACCGCCTCGATTGGTTTCGTTTCAGCAGCTCGCTCGTGCCGAGCGAGCGGCCTCCGGTGGGGGACGAGGCCGGCGGTCCCGCGGGGTCGAAGGAGCCGAGGGAGCAGGCGGGAAGCAGCACAGCGGCGGCGGCGGATGGCCGCGGGGAGGATGCGGGCGGCAATACGGCGATCGGCACCGCGCTCGAGAGGATCGCGAGCCGGCGCGGCGCGCGGCCGGTCGGCGCGGTGCTCCTCGTGAGTGATGGGGCGAATACGTCCGGCATCGATCCGATCGGGGCCGCGCGCGCCACCGGCGTGCCGGTCTTTCCGATTCGCGTCGGCGCCCCCATTGCGCCTCCCGATGCGAGGATCCTGCAGGTCCGCGCGAATCCGGTCGCCTTCGCCGGCGAGCCGGCTCCGGTGGAAGTGGAGATCGCGAGCGCGGGGCTCGCCGGGAAGACGGTCGAGATCCGCGTCGAGGATCAGGGTCGGCTGCTCGCGACGCAGAACGTCACGCTCGAGGCGGGAGAGGAGCGAGAGCAGTCGATCCGTCTCGACGTGCGCCCGGGCGCTCCCGGAATGCGGCGGTGGGAGATCAAGCTCGCGGGGGCGAACGATCCGGTGCCCGAGAACGATTCGCGGTCGGTGGCGGTTCAGGTGCTCGAGCGCAAGACGCGCGTGCTCGTGCTCGATGGCACCCTCGACTGGGATCACGCCTTTCTTCGCCGCGCGCTCGAGTCCGACAGCTCCTTCGCGTATCGATTCCTCGTCGCCGGCAAAGACGGACGCTGGTTCTCCGGGGGCGCGCCCGAGGGGCGCGGAGCTTCGGGAGCCGCCGGAGCTGCGGGGGCCGCCGGAGCCGCGGGAGCAGCGGGAGCCGCCGGAGCCGCCGGAGCCGGAATGGTGGGCCTCGGGGACTTGTCCGAATACGCGGCTATCCTGCTCGGCGACGTTCCCGCGTCGCTCGCGGGCCCGGGGCTCTACGCGGAACTCGCGCGTTACGCGCAGAGAGGCGGCGGCGTTCTCGTCCTCGCGGGCCGCAGCGGCCTGTCGCGGCTGCGCGGCACGCCGCTCGAACCGCTCCTGCCGCTGGAGCTGGCCGGCGGAGGGATCTTCGATCGTCCTTCGACCGTCCGACTCGAGACGCCCGGCGTGACCCATCCGATCACGGCGCTCGAGGAGGGAGGCCGGCGGGCCGATGCGGTCTGGGCCGGGCTTCCGCCCGTGTGGCCCGGGAACGGAAGGGTACGGGCGAAGCCGTCGGCGCCGGTCCTGCTGAGCTTCGCTTCGGCGGATGGAGGACTGCCCGCCCTCGCCGCCGGCTTCGCCGGCGAGGGGAAGATTGCCGCTCTGAACGCGCGCGACTTCTGGCGCTGGGACTTCCTGCCGCACGGCGACGTGCGGCAGGGGCCCGATCCGTTTCCCGAGTTCGCGCAGAGGATCGTCCGCTGGCTCGCCGAGCCGGTGCAACGCGAGCGCTTCCTCGTCGAGCCGGTCCGCGGCGTCTTCCAGAACGGCGATGCGCCCGAGTTCGCTGCGCGCCTCTGGGACGAACGCTACGCGCCCATTCCCGGAGCGCGCGTGACGGCGCGCGTCGTGGCTGCCGACGCCGGCACTCCGCCGGTCGACGCGCAGCCATTCGAGCTGCGCCCGGGTTCCGCCGAAGGGAGCTACGGCGGCCGCATCGATCCTCTGCCGCCCGGTTCATACCGCGTCGAAGCGCAGGCGCAGAGTTCCGACGGATCGCAGACGCTCGGCAAGTCCACGGCGAGCTTCTGGGTCGACGTCAACGGGCCGGAGTTCACGCGCCTGCGGCCGGACCCGGGGACGATGGAGCAGATTGGCGCGGCGAGCGGCGGAACGGCGACCGACCGCGCGGGCATCGACGAGCTGCTCTCACGCCTTCCCGATCTCGTTCGCAAGATGACGAGAGTGCGCGAGATCGAGCTGTGGAACCACCTCGCGCTGTTCCTCGCGTTCGTCGTCGTGCTGTCGGTCGAGTGGGTGCTGCGCCGGCGCACCGGCCTCGCCTGACGCTCGGCTGTACGATCCCGTCCTGCCTGCTTCCCTGAGGAAGGGTCGCACGCCTCGCCGGGCGGCGCTGCCACCCGGCATCGATCCTGCCAAAGCCTCTCCTGCGCGGCCGCGTGGGCCGCCGCGCAGGGAGGGATCCGGTTTTGCTCGCGCTCGCTCGTGTTCTCGCGTTCGGTCGTCTTCTCGCGCTCGCTCTTCTCGCGTTCGCGTTCGCTCTCGCTCTCGCTCTCGGTCCGGGCCTGGTGCGCCGGAGGCTCGCGGTTGCGTCGCTGGGCCTCTTCGTTGCCGCGCTGGGCCTCCTCGTCGCGACGGCGGGCTCGAACGCTTCGCTCCTCGTCAACGAGCTGCTCTACGATCCCGCCGGACCGGACGCGGGACAGGAGTTCGTCGAGCTCGTGAATACCTCGGTCTTCGCCGCGCCGCTCGACGGCCTCACCGTCGAGGCGGGCAACGGCTCGCATCCGGGCGAATGGAAGACGGTTTGGCGAGGAGGCAGCGGGCGGGCGATCCCACCCGGCGGGTTCTATCGCATCGGCGCGCCCGGTCCGGGGCAAGGCGAGGAGGCGGACCTCGGCCTGCAGAACGGTCCCGACGCCATCCGTCTCTGCAAGAACGGCGTCGTGCTCGACAGGATCGGCTATGGCGCTCCGCTCGATCCGAGCTTCGTGGAGGGACGTCCCGCGCCCGCCGCTCGATCCGGTTGCAGCCTCGCCCGCCGCTTCGACGGCATCGACACCGACGACAACTCCGCCGACTTCGAGTCCGCGCGACCGAGTCCCGGGCGGCCGAACCGTCCCGACGAGGACTGGTCGGCTCGCTGGCTCGCCATTTCTCCCGAGCGGCCGCGCGAGGGGGCGGAGGTCGTAGCGAGGATCGCGGTGACGAATCGCGGACGTTTTCGGGGTCCAGCGCCCGACGTCGAGCTCGAGACGCAGGGCGCCGGGGCGGTCGTCGTCGGGTTCGGGGAAACGCTCGAGCCGGGAGAGGAGCGCGAGCGCGTGGTGCGTCTCCGGGCGCCCAGCGATCCGGGGGAAACCCGATGGACGGTGCGCATCGCGAGCCGGGACCCGGTTCCGGAGAACGATGCGGATACGCTTCGCGTCGGAGTCGGAGCGGCCCCGGTGCGGGTGACCGAGGTGATGGCGAGGCCGCACGAGAATGGCTGCGAATGGATCGAGATTGCTCTCGCCTCGCCCCGACAACCGCCCGATTCGACGGTCGCTGCGCCGGGTGCGTTCGGTGTCGGGGGCCGGCGGGCCGGTGCGGCAATCCTCGAATTCTCGATCGAGGTGAGAGGCCGCTCGATCCGCCCCACCGAGGCCGCCCGTGCTCGCTTCGCCGCCGACTCGAGCGCGGAAGGCGGCGCCGTCGCGCTCGTCGCCGAGGATTCCCTGCGGATGCTCGCCGCCCATCCGGGCCTCGATGCCGCGCGGCTGCTCTCGTACGAAGGGAGCTGGCCGCGCCTGCGAAACGACGCGAGCGACGGAGGGATCGCCGACACGATCCGACTCCGGGATGCTCGGGGGATCGTTCTCGATGCGGCGATGCCGGGCCCCTCGCCGGCCGCAGGGATCTCGCTCGAGCGCTGGGGATCGGGATCGGCGGAGTCGCCCTCCGACTGGATCGCCTGCACGGATCCGGCGGGGAGCAGCCCGGGAGCGCTCGGCTCTCCGTCGCGTGATCCGATCGCCGCTGCGGAAGGGATCGCCGTCCGGCCGCGCGTCTTGTCGCCTGGCGAGGACCGGTGCGAAATCCAGGCGGAGATCGGCTCCGAGCCGGCGACCGTCGACCTGCGAATCCTCGACCTCTGTGGCGCCACGCGCCGCTGTCTCTTGAGCGGCCTCAAGGTTGCCGGCCGTCTGGTCGCATTCTGGGACGGAACGGACGAGCAGTCGCGCCCGGCCAGGCCGGGGCTCTACGTCGTCGTGCTGGAGATGGAGCGCGCGGGCAAGCGCGAGCAGGCGCGACGCGCTGCGATCGCCGTCGCTCCGCCCGGGTCGTCGCGATGAGCGCGACGGTGGCGACGAGGGCGACGGTGGCGACGAGGGCGACGGTGGCGACGATGGCGCCGATCGCCGAGGCCGCGACGGCGAGCGATCCGGGAAGGCGACGGAGGCTCGGGCTCCGCGTCCTCGCTCTCGCTCTCGCCCTCTTCCTCTCGATACCGGGATCGCGCGTGTCGGCCTGCTTCGAGACGATCCCCGGCCGCGCGCCGGCGGCGATGGGCGACTGGGGCTGGATCCTCTCCGACGACGCGTTCGCGAGCGGCGCGCGAGACGCGACAAAAGGGGGATGGACCGCCTCCCTCGGTTTCGCGCAGCCCGCGCAGCTGGCCGGGCTCTCCTGGGGTCACGCGACTCTCGGCCTGCGCCGCAGGAAGACCGCGTGGCAGATCGAGGCGTTCACGCTTGCGTGCGAAGACCTCTATCGAGAGGAGGCGGCCGGCGTTTCGTGCCGCCGCGGGCCCCTCTGCGCCGGCGTACGACTTTGGAGAGTCGCCTGGGGAGATCGCGCGCGGGCACGCGAGGGCGCGGCCTTCACATTCGGCGGGACCTTGCGCGCCGGGCCACTCCGCTTTGCCGCAGTCGCACAAGATATGGCGATCGGCCCCACGCAGTCGAGCGCTCCCGTTTCGCGCTTCGTCGGGTCGGCATCGGTGCCGCTTGCGCCGACGCTCGCGGTTGAATCGGCGATCGCATGGGCCGTGGGTTCGCCCGCTCCCGCGCGGGCGCCCGCCGCGCGCGCGGGCATCTCGTGGTGGGGTCCGCAAGGCATCCGCCTCGTGCAGATCGTGCGGCTTCCCGATCTCTCGCTCGCCCCGGCGCTCGAGATCCGCGTGCGCGACCGGCTTCGTGTCGGCATCTGGTCGGAGCCGGCATCGTCCCTCGGCACTCGATGGGGAGTGCAGTGCGCATTCGACTGAGGCCCGGCCGCGCTGGTGTCGCGACGTTGCTCGTCGCCGTCTTCCTGGCGCCGTCGCCCGCTCGTCCGGGCGAATCGATCGAGACCGCGCCGCGCATCGATCTCCTCGATCCGGATCCGGCCGAAGTTGCGCGACTTCCCGGGATCCTGCCGCAAGAGATCGAGGCGATCCTGTCCATCGCCGGGCCGGGACCCGGAGACCTGAAAGAGCGTCTCGACCGCACGGGGATCCCGCGCGAGAGGTTGCTGCAGTGGCTTCCGTGCTTCGACCTCCCGGATGAATCGGCCGGCGGGCGCGGGTCGGCACGGCTCTCGCTGTTGCGTCCGGCCGGCTCTCGCGCGCGAATTGCGTCCCGCACGGTGGTCGCCGCCGGGCGTGTTCGTGCAGAGATCGCGAGCGAGGGCAGCGGCGGGCGTTCCTCGCGACTCACGCACGCAGCGATCGAGATGGCCGCCGACCCGCTTGCGATCGCGCGTGGCGTGCGCCCGCCCTGGCGTGCGCGTGCCGGAACCGTGCGTCTCGGAGTCCGCGGCGGCGATCCCTGGGCCGACCCGCTCGCATCCGCGTCGCCCCGTGTTCTCTGCGCACCTTCGGGAGTCTTTCGCGAGGACCGCGCCGTTGCCGGGGCGGCTTTCTCCCTCCCGGGCCTTCTCGCGGGACTCTGGCGCGAAGAAGGGGAGGGAGGGGGGACGCCCGGCTTTCTGCTCCTCCGGGAGCGCGGCCGCGGCACCGTCCTCTGGGCCGGGATGCGCCCGGGGCGCGGCGCCGGTGGCGGAATCGGATTCGCGCCGGCCGGACTGCACGTCTCGGCTCGTCTCGAGAGGCCCTCCGGCTGTCCACCGATCGCTTCGTTCTGCTTCCAGGATCGACAGCAGCGCATCGATGCCGGCGCCGCCCTGTCGCTCGGGCGTCGTCGAGATGGAGCGGCAGCGCGAGCCGACCTTCGCCTGGATCGCTCCCTCGCAGGCCTGCGCGCGCGGCTCGCCGCTACCGTGCTCTCCGGGTCGCGCCGCGCCGCGGCGCGGCTGACCGGGTCGGTCCTCCCCGCGAGGTCGGGCTGGCTCGACGCGCGGGCAACGATCGGCTCCTCATACACGAGCGTCTCGCTCGCGCTCGCTGCACCGTGGCGGCGCCTGCCCGTTCCCGGCGCGCTTCGGATCGCGGCACGAGCCGGCGAAGACGCCTCCTCGCGCAGCTTCGGATGGGAAGTCGGATGGAGGGGGGTGCGGCGCCAAGGCGATCTTCGTCTTCTCCTGCGACAGGACTTCACGCGCTCGCGCTCCCATCGAATCGGCGCGACCGGTGACGATCAGAGCGGGGACGACCCGGCGACGAGGCTCGAGATCGACTTCAACGCCGGCCGCCGGCCGGTCGCCGGCTCGCTCCGCCTGATTCAGCGGATCGCTCCGGGCACGCGGAGAGGATTGCGGCCGGGGGCCACGGAGATCCGTCTCGCGCTGCGGCTCGACGACACGGAGCGCCGCGCGGTCGCATTGACAGCGCAGCGAGGCGGTCCTTAGCCTGTCGGAGATGTTCCGCGCAGTGTCGAAGGCCCGGACGGGGGGACGGAGAGCGAAGAATCGGGGGGCGGCGCGTGCGCGCTTCACCCCCCGTCGTTTGCGAGCTATCTCCTCAGTCCGGCGGACCGCCGCTCGCGACTCCTCGAATCTCCGTGGCCACGACCCGAAGGCGTGCCCCCTCGCTCCGCTTCGCTTTCGAGTCGAGCCGCGCGCGTGGGAACCGACGCGACAGTCGAAGTCCGAGCTGCCCCGGACGTTCGGAGGAAATCCGACCGTACGCCCCGCGCGAACGATCGGCAACCAGAAAGCCTGCGTCGGGACCGGCGTTCGCCACCGCCCGGCATCTTCTCCCATGCGCGGACGAGGAGGACCTCGTTGAAAGGCGACCTCCGAGACTCGCTCTATGCGCTCATGCACGCGTCCTTCCGCGGGTGGACTTCCGAGGAGATCGCCCGCGAAGTGTTGAAGATCCAGTCGCCCTCGGCCGGGACCGACCGGCTGGTCCGCGCGATTCTCGCCGGCGATATCCGCTTCCGCGAGAACGCCGCGGGCGTCTGGCTCGCGCGTTCGCTGCCGGGCCCGTCGCTCCTTTCGCATCCCTTGCTCCTCGTCGAGACGATCGAGGCGGCGGGGCAGCCGGGAAGGACGGCGATGGGGGCGCAGGTGGTCGACCCGGTATTCGGGAGGGACGGCGAGGCCCGTATGGCGCGCTGGGATGGCGCCGGTCTGGCCGGCTGCGCCCCTCTGCTCGAGTCGAGGCTGATCTGCACCACGAGCGCCGCCGCGACGCGCAAGCAGCTCCACGCGTGGGAGCAGGGGTTCGGCCTGCCGGTCCTGCACGACCGGATCCTCGACCTCACCGCGGCTCTCCGTCTCGGCCCGCCGCCGTCCCCGCCGCCGCCTCGGGCGCCGGCGGCGCCAAGATCGTCGAGCCGCGACACGACGATCGGCGCGCGGCGCCGCCGCATTCCCGGGGTCGACGTTCTTTCCGCTTCGGTCGAGGATCCCAGCCTCGCGTCCGACGAGTCGTCGCTCCTCCGCGAGCGCCTGCATCAGTGCCGTCTCGCTCTGGAACGCCTCCTCGCGGCACGCGGCGATCAGCCGCTTTCCTGGATCCAGGACGAGATCGAGGCGTCGACCGCGAACGTGCCGGTCGACCTCTCGCGATGCCGCTTCGATCGCGAGACCCTGGCCGATCTGCCGCAGCGACCCGGCATCTATCGCTTCCGCGGCGAGAACGACCGGCTGCTCTACGTCGGCAAGTCGCGCGATCTGCGCCGCCGCGTGATGAGCTACTTCCGTCCCCTCGGCCGCGACCATGCGAGACGGGCTGCGCTCCTCGAGGAGATCCGCTCTCTCGACTGGGAGACCGCTCCTTCGGAGCTCGAGGCTCTCCTCCTCGAATCGGAGTCGATCCGGCGCGAGATGCCGCCGTTCAACAAGCAGGTCGAGGTGCATCCGGGCGGTCCCCTGCCCGCAAGGCGCGACACGACGCTCGGATTCGTGCTATGCGAAGGCGATCTTCGGGAGGTGTCCGTCTTCCTGTTTCGAGAAGGACGGGGGTGGGCTCGCACTCGGCTGCCGCGCGGCGCTGGGGAACAACCGGGGACCCGGGCGCGAGCGTCGCAGATCGTCGACTTGTGGCGCGCGGGAGAGACGGGCGAGCAAACCGACCTGCCCTCCTCGCAGCGTCCGCTCCACGGACTCGAGCCGCCCGAGTCCGAGCTCGTCACCCGTTACGCGCGGGTCTACCGTTCCCGTCTCGACTCGGTCATCCTCGACGAGTTCAAGAAGGACGCGGATCTTGCCAAGGCGCTCGCCCGGCTCGCCCGCCGTGAACGTCCGGCCTGGGAGCCCTGGGACGTCCGGGCCGGTTTGGATCGGAGGCGCTAGCCCCCTTGGCCGCCGGTCCTCGCTCGATGCCGCCGCGCCTTTCCCGCCGGCTCTCCCCGGATTTGGCCCGGTCCAGTGCCCGCGTCGCGCCGTTGGCGCCGTTCGCGTGGTCCGCGCCGTTCACGCCGTGCGGGGGCCGCGGGCCGTTGGCGCCGTTGGCGCCGTTCGCGTCACTTGCTCCCTTCCGGGGCACACCGGCGCACCGCGGCGCGTGATCGGGCCACTTCTCGCGTGCTAGAATCGGGCGGTGCGCAGCGGGGCGGTTCCTCGAACGGGGGCCTCGCGCGCCGATCGCGATCGGTTTCCCCCTAGGCAGGCACGATGTGCGCGCGGGCCGCGGGGAGGGGACAGGGGCGAGTCATCCGGCGCACGACCAGGGGACTCGGGAGGGAGGACGGATCATGTTCGCGAAGAGGATGTCGAGACTGGGAACCGAGACCGCTTTCGAGGTTCTGGCACGAGCGAAGGAGCTCGAGCGTCAGGGCCGGGACGTGGTGCACCTCGAAATCGGCGAGCCGGACTTCGCAACGCCTCGCTTCATCTGCGATGCGGCGAAGGAGGCGCTCGACCAGGGGTACACGCATTACGGTCCTTCGGCCGGACTGATGGAGGTGCGCGAAGCGCTGGCGAAGAAGGCCGGCGAGTTCCGCGGCCTCGACTACAGCGCGGAGAACGTCGTCGTCACGCCTGGCGCGAAGCCGATCATCTTCTTCTCTCTGCTCGCGTGCGTCGACGAGGGGGACGAGGTCATCTACCCGAACCCCGGATTCCCGATCTACGAGTCGGTCATCGAGTTCATCGGCGCGAAGCCGGTCCCCCTTCCTCTTCGTGAGGAGAAGGACTTCTCGATCGACCTCGACGAGCTGCGCTCGCTCGTCACCGACAAGACCCGCTTCCTGATCCTGAACTCGCCGCAGAACCCGACCGGGGGCGTGCTGTCCCGGAAGGACCTCGAGGGGATCGCGCAGATCATCGGCAATCGCGACATCTGGGTGCTGTCGGACGAGGTCTACAACCGGATGGTCTACGAGGGGGAGCCGATCTCGCTCGCGCAGATTCCCGGAATGAAGGACCGCGTCATCGTCCTCGACGGACATTCGAAGACCTTTGCGATGACCGGCTGGCGGCTCGGGTACGGCCTCATGCACAAGGACCTCGCCGCGCACGTGACCCGGCTGATGACCAACTCCAACTCCTGCACGAACGTCTTCGTGCAGCGGGCCGGGATGCGGGCCGTGCTCGGTCCCCAGGACGAGGTCGCCTCAATGGTCGCCGAGTTCCGGCGCCGTCGCGACGTCGTCGTTGCGGGCCTGAACAAGATCCCCGGCGTGAGCTGCAAGACCCCGAAGGGAGCCTTCTACGCTTTCCCGAACGTGAAGAAGGTTCCGATGGAGTCGCCGAAGCTCGCGAAGGAGCTGCTCGACACCGCCGGAGTGGCCGTCCTCTCGGGGACCTCGTTCGGCTCCTACGGCATGGGCTATCTGAGGCTCTCCTACGCCAACTCCGTCGAGAACATCCAGAAGGCGCTCCAAAGGATGGGGGAGTACATCTCCGGCCTTTCCAAGTAGTAGCCGAGCGCAACGGTACCTGCCGGCCGGAAGACCCGAGGGATCCGGCCGGCAGGCGCTTTGCGCCGAGCGGGTCCCGGAGCAGTTCCGCGCGGCGCCTCGCGCCCCAGCGAGCCCGGCCAAGCCGGCCGTCGCGACCGAAACCTAAAGACCAGGCGGGAGGCGGTCGATCTCAGAAGCGAGGACGCGGGTGGATCCGCCCGCTTCCTCCGCGGAATCCGAACGGATCCCTTCCCACGCCATCCTACCCTTTCGGGTAGGATGGACATTTTCCGGGAGGAGTGATGGAGTCATCGGTCGTCGTCTCCCTGGGAGGCAATGCGATCCTGCCGGTCGGGAAGGCCGGGACGATCGAGGAGCAGTTCCGGATCACGCGGGAGACGATGCGGCAGACGATCGACCTGGTGCGCGAGCGCCCCGTGGTGTTCACGCACGGCAACGGCCCGATCGTCGGGAACATCCTGATCCGCAACGAAGCGGTCCGCCAAGAGATCCCTCCGATGCCGCTCGACGTTTGCGGCGCCGATTCCCAGGGCGGACTCGGCTACATGATGCAGCAGACCCTTCAGAACCTCCTTCGCGAAGCTTCCATCTCGCGCGAGGTCGCGACGATCATCACGCAGACGGTCGTCGACGAGACCGATCCGGGATTCCAGCACCCGACGAAGCCGATCGGCCCGTTCTACGACGAGGCGAGCGCCCGCGAGCTCCAGGCGTCGAAGGGATGGCGGATGGTCCAGGACGCGGGACGGGGCTGGCGACGTGTCGTCCCCTCGCCGATGCCGCGCCGCATCGTCGAGCTGCCGCTGATTCGCAAGCTCCACGAGTCGGGTCACGTGGTGATCGCAGCGGGCGGCGGGGGGATTCCGGTCATCGAGCGCCCCGACGGAACGCTCGCAGGTGTGGAAGCGGTGATCGACAAGGATCTCGCTTCCGTCGTGCTCGCGCTCGAGCTGGGCGCGCGGTCGCTCATCATCGTCACGGCCGTCGAGCGCGTCGCCATCGACTTCGGTAAGCCGGAGCAGCGGTGGATCGAGCGGATGAGCGTCGAGGACGCGGAGCGCTACTTGAAGCAGGGGCAGTTCCCGCCCGGCAGCATGGGGCCGAAGATCGCGGCGGCGATCTGGTTCCTGCGCTCCGGCGGCCGCGAGATCTGTATCACGAACCCCGCGACGCTGCACGACTCGCTCGCCGGCCGCGCGGGAACGTGGATCACCGCGAGCGGGGAGCGCGTGCGCGCGTAGAGACGCTCGGTTCGCGTTCGCTTCCGCTACGCGCTCCCGATCCTTTGCAGCACTCTCGGTCCGTTAGGACTCTCGATCCGCATAGGACTCTCGATCCGTTACAGGACTCTCAGTCCTTCCGCGCTGCTTCGCCGCCGCGCGCCGCCCAGCCCTCCTGGCCTCCCTCGTCCTCCGGCGGCTCGCCTCTTGCTTCCTCCGCTTCCTCGCCCGCGCCATGGAGGCGCTCGGCACGCAGGCGCCGCGAACCGTCGCGGCGCCGAGGAGGAAGCATGCGTGTTCTCTGGATGGGGGCGATCGTCTGCATCGCCCTCGCCTCTTCCGCCGCTTCGGGAAGCTGCGGCCCGGTCCTGAACGAGATCCTCGCCGACCCCGCCATCGACTGGGACGGCAGTGGCGCGCTGTCCAGTCGAGACGACGAGTGGGTCGAGATCTGGAATCCGGGACCGGGCGACCTCGACTTGGCCGGCTACTTCCTGGGAGATGCGGACGGGTCGATCGTCTTCGGCTTCGAGGGGTCGATGGCCGCCGGCGCGCATCGGATCGTCTACGGAAGCACTGCGGTCGCCTACCAGCAGAGTCACGGCCTCGACATCTACGGGCTGCGTCTCGGAAACGAAGGCGACACGGTGCAGCTTCGACAGGCGATCGGCGCCGACACGCTCCTCGTCGATTCCTATGCCTACAACAACTACGAGGCCGAGGACGATCGGTCGAGCGGGCGACGGCCTGACGGCGCGCTGACCTGGGAAATGTTCGACGCTTTGAATCCGTACACCGGGACCACCCCGCCGCTCGGCAACGGGCTGGCGCCCACGCCGGGCACGGCGAACGGGGAGATGCCGGTTGCGATCGAAGCGACGACCTGGGGACGGATGCGGGCCCTGTACCGCTGATCTATCGCGCCGGGCGGGCGCGTGCAACCGCTCCCCCTGGAGCCGACCGAGAAGCCATTCTCGTCCCGAGCGGGCGCCGAGCCCGCCCGGGACGAGACGGCCCTCAGTTCTCGCTCCACGCCGGCATGAGCTTCATGTAGGACTCCGCGCGGCGCAAAGCCTGATCCGCGCTGAGTCCTTCCTGCCAATGCTGCAGCCACCCCGCGAGAATTCGAGTCACCTCCGCGCGCGGGCGCAGCCTGCCCGCTTCGTCGGAACACCAGCGGCAGTACCGATCGGACGGTCCCTGGTTGTGCTCCTCCCGGAGAGAGGCGGCGCACGACTGGCAGTGGGCGAGCCTGCGGATTCCCCCTTGCTCGCCGGCGCTCTGTCCTTCGGACGTCGAGGATGCCGTCGGGACGGCGACGGCGCCCGCAATCCACGCGGAAGGGGCGAGCCGCGAGGAGAGCGCGACGTCGAGGCGGCCGCTGTGGTCGAGCGATGCGGCGAGTCCCGCGCGGAATCCGTCACGGAATCTCGCTCCCGCTCGATCGAAGCGCAGCAGGCGAAGCGGAGGATCGGCGACTACGGCCGCGCGGCCGATCAAGCGCCCGTAGAGCCGCCCGGTCTCGTAGGCGCCGGCGCCGAAGAGATCGAGATCGCGGGCCTGGCGCAAGAGCCGCGCGAGCGCGGCGTCCTCCCAACGCACGGCGATGGCGAGCGGGAAATGCGGCGCTTCGTCGATCCTCTTTGCGAGATCGACGATCTCGATCGAGTCCGGAAGGCCGGGCTGGCGGAGCAGCGCCTCGCGAGTCGCCGAAACCGCGATCCTCTCGCCGAAGAGCACCACGGCCCGTTCGGGGCGCCTCTCGCTCTCGCGGAGCAAGGCGTCCGCCAGTCCTGCCGGATCTTCGGCCGCTTGCCTCACGAGGATCCGCTCCTCGGGAATGCCCGCCGCTCCGGCGAGGAACGCGCGCGCGGGTCCGGAGCCGGCGACGAGGAAGAGCGGAGACTCGCTCGCGCGCGAGGCGAGCGCCTCCCGAAGCGAGGCAGGAGCGACCGCCGCCGCCGGCTTGGAACGATCGGCGAGACGGAGAGCGCCGCTCGTGAGCCGGATCCCGGGGATTCGCAGCATCCAGCCTCCGGCGCGGGCGATCTCGGCGCGCGGAACGACGCCGCAGAGAATCGCCGCCGCGGAGGCAGAGCCAAGAAGGTTCTCGCGCGCCTCGCTTTCGGTGACTCGATGGATCTCGACGGTCGACGACGGGTCGGCGGCGCCGAGCAGCCGGCGGAGGAAGGCTTCGAGGAACTCGTCGATCGCCGCCGCGCCCGGCACCGAGGCGGAGATACCTCGGCGAAGGATGGCGGCTGCGATGGTTGCGCCGGGCGGGAGCGGAACCGGGCGCGCCTGCGCAGCGGTTGTCTCTGCCTGGGCCGCGTGGGCCGCTGCTCTTCGCGACGAGAGGCGGGCCAGGGCGGGCTGCGCGTCGCCCGCCGGGATGCCGACCTTCTCGATCCAGGCGGCCGGATCGTGCCCGAGGCGCATCGCGAGCCGTCCGAGCGTGCGCGCCCAAGCGCGGCGAACGCGCACGCTTCGCGTCGAAGGGAAGGGAGGGACATCGCCGCGCACGAGCAAGCGCTGCAGCGTGGCGGTAGAAATCCCGAGCCGTCGGGCAAGAGCTTGCCGCGATGGAGAGGACCGCTGGGCGTCGTGGAGGGCGAGCCAAACCTCGCGGTACTCCGCGGGCAGCCTCGCGGGCGGCTGCGGTTGCCGCTTCACGTCGCTCCTTCGTTTCTTCGCGCCTGCCATCGGTGCTCCTCCCTCGGCGCCGGGATCTGTTCTGCGGGGCGGCTCCTCACGAGCGCCGCCGTGGCCCGTCCCGCTGCAACCTAGCAGCGCCGGGAACCGGCGTCGAGATCTCCGACGTTTCATTTCTAGAAAGGATCTTACCGCCCCAAAGTTGTTGCGAGTCAAGCCGATTTAAAACAGCATTTTGCAAGAACACGCTTGCATCGCCTCGTGCCTCTTGATATTTTTAGAAACGCATTCTGGACATCCAGAAACAGAAGGACCGGGACGGCTCCGTCCGTCCCCCGCGAACCCGATGGAGGCAGGCTCATGATCCGTTCCCTCTCGCTTCACGAAGGCGGCCGGCAGCTCGGCCCGTCGCTCGACCGCCGGCTTCTTCCCTCGCTCGGCCGCCCGCTCGATCTCCGTTTCCATCTCCATCGCAATCTCCGCCGCGAATTCCTGTCGAGGCTCACGCTCCTTTCGGGGTGCGCCCTCGCGCTCGCCTTCGTACTCGCCCTCGTACTCGCCCTCGCGCTCGCCGCGCCGGCCGCGCGGGCCTCCTTCGTCGAGTCTCTCGCCTTCGGCGGCGGTGCGACGATCGCCCTCGCCTGGGCGGATGCCGACGGTGACGGCGACCTCGACATGGCGGTCGGCCGGTACCAGCAGACGAACCATCTGTACCTGCGCAATCCCGACGGGACCTACACGGAGTCGTCGCCTTTCGGCAGCGGAGCCACCTTCGCCGTCGCGTGGGCGGACTTCGACGCCGACGGCGACGAGGACATCGCTGTCGGGCGCGGGAACAACCAGCAGAACTATCTCTACGTGAACAACGGCGACGGCACCTGGACGCAGCGCAACGAATTCGGAACGAGGCGCACGATCTCGACCGCCTGGGCGGACTTCGACCTGGACGGAGATCTCGACCTCGCCGTCGCCAACGGCATCCTCGGAGTGGCCGAGCAGAACTACCTCTACGTCGACAATGGCGACGGCACCTTCACGGAGCGGCCGGAGTTCGGAGCGGGCCAGACCTGCACGCTCGTGTGGGGCGACTTCGACGGCGATGGCGATCCCGACGTGGCCGTGGGCAACGGCGGCTTCGGATACGTCGAGCAGAACTTCCTCTACGTGAACAATGGGGACGGCACGTTCACCGGCCGCCCGGAGTTCGGCGCCCTCGACACCGCATCGATGGACTGGGGCGATGCCGACAACGACGGCGATCTCGACCTCGCCGTCGGCAACTGGAATCTCGGCCCGAGCTCCCTCTACGTGAACAACGGGGATGGCACATTCACCGGCCGCCCCGAGTTCGGAGCGCGCGACACCAACACGCTGTCCTGGGGTGATGCAGACGGCGACGGCGACCTCGACGTCGCCGTCGGCAACGGGGACTTCACCTCCGCCGATCAGAACTATCTCTACGTCAACGATGGAACCGGCCACTTCACCGAAGTCCCGGCCTTCGGGATGGGCAGCACCGATGCCGTCGTCTGGGCGGACGCCGACGGCGACGGGGACTTGGACCTCGCGGCCGGCAACGAGCACAGCCCGGGCACGAACTACCTCTACCTCAACGACCTCGATCCTGCGAGCGAGGGCTGGATCTCGTTCCACCTCGTCGGACACCGCCATGACCAGGGATCCGGCTACTCCAACCGCGACGGCATCGGCGCGCGCGTGACCGTCTATCGGGCGGGCCACATCGGCGATCCCGCGTTCCGGATCGGAATGCGGGAGATCGAGGCGCACGGGGGTTTCAGCGCCCAGGACGCCATCGATGCGCACTTCGGCATCCCGGGCGGCGCGGCGACGGTCGACGTGCGGATCGTGTGGCCGGGATCGGGCGGCACCGGCATCGTGCAGGACCTTCCCGGACAACCGACCGGGCAGCGCCATCGCATCGACGAAGCCCGCCCCGGCGCCGGCGTCGAGGAGCCTGCCCACGGCTCGCTCGGCGGCCCCGCCTCGATCCGGGCGTTTCCGAATCCGATGATCGGCGAGACGCGGATCGATGCCTCCCTCCCCGGCAATCCGAGTGGGGCGTCGACCGCGCTCGCCGTCTTCGATGCGACGGGACGGCAGGTGCGGCGGCTCGCCGGCGCGGCGCGAAGCGAGGCCGCAGGCGCGTCGATCGAGGCGATCTGGGATGGCCGGGACGATCGGGGCCGGCTGGTCGTCGCGGGCGTCTATCTCGTCCGACCCGCGACCGGGTCAGGGCCGAGCGCGCGCATCCTGCTTCTTCACTGAGGAGGTGGGGGGACCGGAGGGTCGCAACGATCAGTTGCCGCCAACCCCACCGGTCCCTGCCTGCGCGGCGCGGGGGCGGCTCGCCGTCTCCGCGCCGTGGCCCAAGGCGTGGCGAATCGGCCGGCTCCGCCAGGCGAGCCACGCCACCTGCGCGGCGTTGCCGCTCATCGTCCCGGCGAGGGCGACGTAGATCCCGGGCAGGCGCCCGTGGGCGATCCCGATCGCGAGGACCGTTGCGCTCGTCAGCAGGAAGACGACGACCGACTCGGTGACGGCGCGCGTGAGGCGCGCATGGACGAGCGTCCCCTGGTGCCAGCTCTGCAGCACGCCGAGCGCGGGGCCGATCAGGATCAGCCACGCGGAGGAGCGCGCGAGATCGCTGAGCGTTTCGGAGAGCGAGGTGACGGTGCGGAAGTAGAAGGCGGCGGCGGGCGTCGCGAGGATCAGGAGAAGCAGCAGGGAGGTCGCCGTCGCGAGCAAGAAGGCGAAGCGACGCAGCGCGCGGGCGGCCCCCGGAAAATCGAGCAGCGCGACGACGACCTCGTTGAATGCGACCCCGACGCTCCGGAAGAGGAAGCCAAGCCCGTTGATCACCGGCCATACGGCGAGCGAGTCGAGCGTGCGCGGCATTCGTCCGATCGCGGCGCTGCCGATCGGCCCGTTCAACATGACGATCAGCGGCGTCATCGCGAGTGGCACGTAGAAGTGCAGGAACGTCCCGAACGTCAGCGGGACGGCCTGCGGCGGCTCGGCGGGGAGCCGATGTCGCAGCACCGGACGCACCGCGATCCCCGAGAAGACCGCCTCGGCGACGACGCCGGTCGCGACGGCGCTTGCGCCGACCACGATCCCGGGGAGCGTGTGGATCGCGTAGCCGGCGGCGAGGACCAGCGCGTTCGAGCCGAGGCGCACGATCGTCCCGGCGCCGACGTAGCGCGAGCGACCGAAGCGGATCAGCACCCCCTGCTGCATCCGGCGGTAGGCGATCGACCAGGTCCACGGCAGCATGATCCAGAGGCCGATGCGGGCAGGATGGCGGATCTCCTCGGGGGCGTGGAGCAGTCCCACGATGATCACGTCGAAGAGAGGGGTCGCGACGATCGCGAGATGCAGGACGGTCAGCGCCGCGCCCATCCGCATCATGAAGCGATGGATCAGCCGGTAGGACGCTTCGTCCTTGCTCAGGGCGGTCGAGGCGGAGAGGAGCATGATGATCGGCGCCTCGACGATCATCGAGAGCGGGAACACGACACCGCCATAGGCCGCGAGGCTGATCTTCGGGTCCGGCAGGCGCGCGAGGATCGCCGAGACGAGCGGCAGCTCGAGACCCATCAAGAGCCAGCTCGCGGCAAGCGGCCACCAGGTGTGGACCACCGTGCGCAGGGGAAGCTCGACGTGCGGCTGCGCGGGCGGCTGCGGTTGCGCGTGGGGCTGCGGCTGCGGTTGCGGCTGCGCGTGGGACTGCGGCTGCGGTTGCGGTTGCAGCCGCGACTGCGACCGCGATGCGGAATCGGGCTCTGTCGCTTCGCCGGAAGGCATACGGCATCGTAGCCGGTTGCGCGGCGGCGGACCACTGCCCCGCGGGCGCTTCTTGCCGCATCCCGCACCCGGACCTACGATCGCTCCGGTCGGCGTCGAAGGCGACGTCGATGGGCGGGAATGGTCCGGTCCGATCGGAGCGCCCGCCCTTGGCCGCCTTGCCTGCAAGGAGTCGCCATGCCGTCTCGTGCGATCGTCGTTCTGTTCTGCCTGCTCTTGTCGCCGCTCGTTCTCTGCGCCGCGCCGCTTCAGGTCGACGGCCTCGATTCGCTCTCGTCAGCCACGCTCGGCCGGGCGCTCGAGATCCTCGACGTGCGGCCGGTGGAGCTGGGCTTCGACAAGCTCTACGCCCCCGATGACACCTTCCGGTTCGCGATCGTGGAGCAGCTGCTCGGCGATCCGTTGCGCCTGCCGGGATGGCAGGACGAGGTGTTCGCGGGACTGCGAGGAGCGAGCGGCGACGCCGCCGCGTTGTCGACCGAGTTGCATGGGCTGATCGAGGCCGCGCCGGGACGGGGGAGCGCGGCCGGGGCGCTGCAGGCGACTGGGTCCTGGCAGCGGCTGCGGGAGGGACTGGCCGCTGCGGAGACCATCAAGACCTGGCCGGTCGTCATCGATAGCACGGCGCTCGAACCCGAGATGGCTCGGCTGGGCGCCGCAGCGGCGAAGCTGGAGCGTGCCTTCGCGCGCCTGACGCCGGCCGAGCGCGAGCAGGTTCTCGTCCTCGCGCCCGTTATCTGGGCCGACTGGGAGGATCCCGACTCGCCCGATCGGAACGGGAAGGGGAAGCTGCACTTCGAGGTCGGTGCCGCGGCCGACACGTCGATCACGATCACGGCCGACCGGCTATTGACGATCGCGACGAGCGTCGATCGCGGCGCTCTCGCCGAGGCGTCCCGCGAGGCGCTCGACGCGTTCGTGGCGGTCGCCGTTCGTGTCGTGGAGCAGGCGGCGGAGGAACAGGAAGATCACCCTCGTCTTCAACGCTTCGACGCTACTTCGCCATTCCGACACATGATCCGACACATGAAAGGCGGGGTGATCACATCCGTCGACACCCCCCTGGGCCCTCTCGTCGTCGGAGGCCCGGGAACGAACATCTACGAGCCCGAGGCCCTCGCGAGGATCGCCTTCCTGATCGACGTCGGCGGCGACGACGTCTACCGCGGGCGCGTCGCCTCGGCCCTCGGCGGCTTGACGCGCCCGTTCTCCCTCGTCGTCGACGCTTCCGGTGACGATGTGTACGACGCGTCGGACCGTCCCTATGCGATCGGAAGCGCGATCTTCGGCGTCGCCGCATTGATCGACCTCGCCGGCGACGACCAGTATCGCGGCGCCGACGGCTCCTGCGGCGCCGGCTTCTTCGGCACCGGGATCCTCTATGACGGCGGAGGCGTCGACTCCTTCGAGGGACGCAATCTATCGCAGGGCGCCGGGGCCTTCGGGATCGGCGCGCTCGTCTCCGACGCCTCCGCCGTGCCTCCGCCCGCGCCGAAGCCGGAGCCCGACCTCGCCTACGAGCGCGGGATCGTCGGAGTCCCCGGCACCGGCGCCGTCCCGGTTCGCTATGACGAGAACGACGCCTACCGTGCCGCCCGCCAGTCGCAAGGCTTCGCCTCGACCTTCGGCGCGGGGCTCCTCTACGACCGTGCCGGGAGCGACACCTACCGCGCGGGGGGCTGGGCGCTCCACCGTCCTCTCCTGCCCGACGACTTCCAGGCGCTCTCGCAAGGCTTCTCGATCGGCTTCCGGCCGCGCGCCGCCGGCGGTATCGGAGTCCTGATCGACGACGAGGGGAACGACTTCTATGACGCCGAGGTCTACTCGCAAGGGGCCGCCTACTGGTATTCGATCGGGCTGCTCGAGGACCGCGCCGGAAACGACCGCTACATCGCCACGCAATACTCGCAAGGCGCCGGGATCCACCTCGCCGTCGGCTCGCTGCGCGACCGCGGCGGGGACGACGCCTACATCGCCCGCTTCGGCGTCACGCAAGGCACCGGCCACGATCTCTCCGTCGGGATGCTGATCGACGACAGCGGCAACGACGACTACCTGGTCGACGGCGGCCAGGGGGTCACGCTCACGAACTCCGTCGGCCTCTTCCTCGACCGGCTCGGCGACGACCTCTACGCGACATCCGGCTTCGGCCAGGGAGCCGGCAACTGGGCGCGCGGCTTCGCCGGCGCCGCGATCTTCCTCGACCTCGAGGGGAAGGACACCTACCCGCGCGGAGCGGCCGGAGCCGACGCGGCCGCCTGGTCCTCCGACCTCTACGCGGTCGGGATCGATCTGGACCGCGACGTCGTGTTGCCGGCCGAAGCTATCCCCGAGCCGGTCCTGACCCGGGAGGACTCGCTCCGCTCGGTGAAAGAGCTGTTCGACACCGCCTCGCTCTGGGAGGTCGGCAGCGCGCGGGAGAAGGTCCGGCGGGCGCGAAAGGCGCTCCTCGCGAAAGGGATCGAGGCGGTGCGCTACGCGACGAGCGAGCGGATGGGGGACGAGTCGGGGCTCGAGTACCGCGCGCTCGTGGAGCTGGGACAGGCGTTCCCCGACTCCTTCGCCGCCCGCATCCTGCCGCGGCTGGACGATCCGCGCCTCCCGGTGCAGCGCAATGTGATCGCGCTCCTCGGCGAGCTGAAGCGTCGCGAGGCGCGCGAGCCGCTCGCGCGCCTGCTGCGCAACGAGGCGAGCGCGCGCGAGCACGCCCCTCGCGTCATCCAGGCGCTCGGGCGGATCGGCGACCCGGCCGCAGCGCCGACGATCCGGCCCTACCTCGCCGACCCGATCGAACGGCGGAGGCTCGCGGCGATCGGGGCGCTCGCCGCGCTGCGCGATACGACGTCGATTCCGGCGCTCGCGGCGCGGCTCGGCGATCCCCTGCTGACGGTGCGGTCGGCGTCGTCGTCGGCGCTGCGGGGGTTTGGGGCGGCGGCGGTCGGACCGGTCGCGGGCGCGTTCGAGAGCGGCGCCGCCGACCGTCCTGTCGCGCTGCGGACGCTCGCGGAGATCGCCGCCGAGCTGCCGAAGCCGGGGACGGCGGAAGCGATGCGGGCTCGGGCGCGCGTGCGCGAAATCCTGATGAATGGGCTCGAGCGCCCCGCGGGGGAAATGGAGCGCTCCGCCGACCGGGCGGCCGCTGTGCGCGGGCTGTTGCGCCTCGGCGACGAGCCGACCGTCGCGTTCGTGGATCTTCGGATGCAGGACGAGTCCGACCCGCTGGTCCGGCGGACCTACGAGTACGAGAAGGAGCGGATGGCGGAGGCCGCGGAGGCGGCCCGCTGACGATCCTCACGCTCGCGGAGACGAACGAAAAAGGCGGGCGCGCCCTGCTGGCTCGCCCGCCGATCTCGTCTTGCGGAAGAGGGGAGTTGAACCCCTACGAGGGAACCCTCACTGGACCCTGAACCCAGCGCGTCTACCAGTTCCGCCACTTCCGCGTGAACCTGTCCGCATGGACCTGTCGACCCGGCGCCGCCGCAGCCGCCACAACCGCCGCCCGCGGCTTTTCGATTCGAGCCGTGCCGCGAAGCGCCGCCGGCCGCGGCAAACCGCGGTCACCGTCGACCGGCCAAGGTGTTATGCTATGCGCTCGTTACGGGCGAGTCAAGCGGAGGTCCCCCCATGCCGTCCCCCCGATCGGCCCCGGCCGGCGAGGACAAGAAGACCGTTGCCGTCAACCGCAAGGCGCGGCACGAGTATCACGTCCTCGATACGATCGAGGCCGGCATCGCGTTGCGCGGCACGGAGGTGAAGAGCGTCCGGGCGGGGAAGGTGAATCTCGGCGACGCGTACGCGCAGGTCGAGCACGGCGAGGTCTTCCTGCTCCAGATGCACATCAGCCCCTACGAGCAGGGCAACCGCTTCAACCACGATCCGCTCCGGCCCCGGAAGCTCCTTCTCCATACTCGGCAGATCCTCAAGATTCAGCAGCAGACGCAGGAGAAGGGATTGACGGTGATCCCGCTCTCGCTCTACTTCAAGGGACGGCATCTCAAGGTGGAGCTGGGTCTGGTGCGCGGCAAGCGTTTGCACGATCGTAGAGAGGACCTGGCGAAGCGGGATGCGGAGAGGGAGATGCAGAGGGCGCGGCGAGGGGAGCGTGATGCCTAGGACAGGACCGGGGGGAGGTCGTCTCTCACCGTTAGCGCTGCTCGCCCGGCGCGCGCTGCTCGCCAGGCTGGCGCTGATCGTCCTGCCCGGGCTGCTCGTGCTGCTCGCCCTTCTCTCCGGCGTGGCGCCCGGTGAACGGTTTCCAATCGGACGTGCCGCGCATGCGCAGGGGGAACCGCGTGAGGAGTCACCGGCTCCTTCCACGCTCGCCGACCCGACGCTCTCCCGCTCGAGCGAGCTGCTGATCGTCCCCGGCGACGGGCGCCCGGCGCAGCCGGTGCCTCGCTACGAGCGCGACGGCGTGGAGTTCGTGCCGCTCGCCTCGCTGGCGCGCGCTCTCGGTCTTCCCTACTCCTGGGATCCCTACAGCTATCGAGGCTGGGTGCAGGTCGACACCACCCGGATCGGCTTCGTCCTCGACAGCCCGGTCCTTCTCCGCGGGGTGCGCGCCGCGCAGCTGGACGCGCCGGTTTCCTACGGCGGCCCCGGGGTCCTCATGCCGGTCGATCTACTCGCGCTTCTCTCGCGCGACTGGTCCGATCTGCGCCCCGCCTCCTGGGCTCCCTCCGAGGGGCGTTTCGTGTGGGGAGGGCCGAGCCCGCACTTCCGGGAGCTGCGGCTCGCCGAGGTGGGCCATCGAGGCGTGCTTCGCATCTCGGGACCGGCTCCGCGGCGGAGCTCGATCCTGTGGGCGGCAGGAAGCGGCCTGGAGGTCATCCTCGACGGGATCTCGCCGCACCCCGAAAGCCTCGCGATCGCCGGACCGCGGTCGATCCTGTCGATCCGCGAGGTCGAGGGATGGGCCAACGGGACGCGCATCGCGCTCGACGTCGGACCTACAGCGGTCGGCGTCTCGAGCCGTTACGACGATCACGAGCAAGCGTGGGAGCTCGAGGTCACGGAGTCGCAGCAGGAGGTCGATCGAGGATCGTTCCGTCCCCTGCGCCCCCTCGCTGCCGACGGCTTCGGTCTGCGGCGCGGACCGATCCTGCTCACCTGCCTGATCGACCGGGCGAGCGATCCTGCCGAGGGAGGCTATGCCCTTCTCGATCTCGCCGATCGTGTCGTCCGCATCCTTGCGGACACGCTCGGCCAGCCGGCCTCATTCATGCAGGCGATCGACCCCGGGTCGGACGCGTCGAACGCGGCGATGCTCGAGGCGCGATGCGTGATCGCGCTGCGGCTCGACAACTACGAGCACGCGCCGGACCAGATCCAGATCTGGACGCCTGCCCCGCGCCTGAAGTGGGAGCTGCTTGACGAGACCCCCGGCCGGACCTATGCGGTCGCTCCGCGGCCGCTGCTCTGGAGCGAGGCGCCGATCCTCTCGCGGGGGGAGAGCGACCGCCTCGCCCGCACGCTCTTCGCGCACCTGGAGACCTTCCTGGGACAGGGGAAAGTCCAGCTCGGAAGCCGTCCTTCGCGCTGGATGGAGGGGTTCACGATGCCTGCGCTCACCATCTATCCGGCGTTCGTGCGGGATCCGTTCTCGCTCGGGCGGCTGCTCGATCCCGGGCAGCGGGCCGGACTTGCGCAGGCGATCGCCTTCGGCGTAGGCGAAGCGCTCGCGTCGATCTCGACCGAGGAGTTCCCGGCGCCGTCGCGCGGGCTCCCGGCGGGTAACGGCGCGCCACGTCAGCATCCCGAAGGAGATCTGCCGTGAGCGGGCCCGCCGTGAGGAGACCTGCAGTGACGCGCCGGCGTCGGCGAGTGCCGGGCGTCACGGGCGAGGGCAGGCTGACGAGGGGACGCATCCTCTGGGGGCTCCTCATCATCGCGCTCGTGGTCGCCGCGATCGTGGTGTACCGCGGGCTGGGGACGGTGGCGCTCAATCCTCGCGACGTCGGCGCGGGAACGACCGAAGCGGGCGCGCCGGTCCGGATCCTCGGCCTCTACTTTGGAGCGCCCGACCAGATCGGCCTCGTACGCGAGGAGAGGGCCGTGCCGGATCCCGGCGGGCGGGAGCGACTTGGCGAGGCGGTCGCGCGAGAGGTGCTCGCCGGATCGTCCCAAGGGATCAGCGGCTGGTCGTCGCGCGCGCGCGTGAAGTCCTTCTTCCTGATGCCCGACGGCACCGGCTATCTCGACCTCTCGAGCGACGCGCTGGCTCGCTGGCCGCGCGGCGACGGGCTCGAGTGGGTCTCGATCGCGTCGCTCGTGCGCTCGCTCATCGAGAACGTCCCGGGAATCCGCGCCGTGCAGATCCTCGTCGACGGCAAGATCGTCGAGCGCGCGCCCGGATCGATCCCGATCGACCTGCCGCTCGATCTCGCCACTTTGGGGCTCTCCCCGGAGGCGGAGGCTGAGGCGGAGGCCGGATCATGAGCGGCGCGCGGCGTGTCTCCGGCTCGCCGGAAAAGGGAGATCTCTCATGACCGTTCCCGTCCCGCCTCCCGTTCCCCCTCCCGTTCCGCCTCCGGTTCCGCCTCCCGCTACGCCAGAAGAAGCGAGGGAGAGGCCGATCGGCGTCTTCGACTCGGGAATCGGCGGGCTCACGGTCGTGCGCGAGATCCTCTCGCAACTTCCCGCCGAGCACGTCCTCTACTTCGGCGATTCGGCCCGGGTGCCGTATGGCGGCAAGTCGGTCGAGACGGTCACTCGCTTCTCGATCGAGAACACCCGCTTCCTGGTCCGTCGCGGCATCAAGTTCCTCGTCGTCGCCTGCAACACGGCGAGCGCGGTCGCCTTGCCGGCCCTCGAGCGCCGCTTCGAAATCCCGATGATCGGCGTGATCCTCCCGGGCGCGCGCGCGGCCGTCCAGCGCAGCCGCTCGCGCAGGATCGGCGTCATCGGCACGACCGGGACGGTCGGGTCGCGCGCATACGAAAAGGCGATCGCCGAGATCGACGCGAGCTGCGCGGTCGAGGCCGCCGCCTGCCCGCTCTTCGTCCCGCTCGCCGAGGAAGGTTGGGTCGATGGGGAGATCCCGCTCGGGATCGCCCGGTCGTATCTGGAGCCGATTCGAAGGAGCGGGGTCGACACGGTGGTGCTCGGCTGCACGCACTATCCGCTCCTGCGCGAGGTGATCGGGGAAGCGCTCGGGCCACAGATCGATCTCGTGGATACTGCGGAGGCGACGGTGCACGACGTCCGCGAAAAGCTCGAGTCGCTCGGCCTGGCGCGGCAGGCGAAGGGAGCGGGGGAGCGCACTTTCTACCTGAGCGACGTCCCGCTTCGCTTCCAGCAGATCGGCGAGCGGTTCCTCGGGGAGCCGATCGAGAATCTTCACTGGATCGAGCAGTCCGACATTCCCTGGTACGAGCGCTAGACGCGCTGGATGAGGCGCCCGGTCCTCGGCGGGACCTTCCGGCGTCCGGTGGTCGCGCGGGGCCGGGTAGCCAACGACGAGAGGAGGTCCCCATGTCGGCGGAACGGGAAGGCGATCTTCGTGAGGACGGCCGCACGGTCGCGCGGCTGCGCCCCGTACGCATCCGGCGGGGCGTCCTCCGGCACGCGGAAGGCTCCGCCTGGATCGGGCTCGGCGGGACGCAGGTGCTGTGCGCGGTCACGGTGGAGGACCGGGTCCCGCCATGGCTGCGCGGCCGGGGGCATGGCTGGATCACCGCCGAGTACGGGATGCTGCCGCGCTCCGTCCCGGAGCGGGTGGCGCGCGGCCGCACGTCAGGCCGGACCTTCGAGATCCAGCGCCTGATCGGCCGCTCCCTGCGCGCTGCCGTCGATCTTTCCCTTCTCGGCGACCGGACCTGGACGATCGACTGCGACGTCCTCGAGGCGGACGGCGGCACCCGGGTGGCCTCGATCACCGGCGGGTGGGTGGCTCTCGCCGACGCGGTCGAGTCGCTTCTCGCGTCCGGGAAGATCGCGCGCAGCCCGATCCGCTCGCGCGTCGCCGCAGTGAGCGTGGGGATCGTGGGAGGACGCAGGATGCTCGACCTCGACCATCACGAGGATTCGGCGGCGCAGGTCGATCTGAACGTCGTCGCGACCTCGGACGGCCGGCTGGTCGAGATCCAGGGAGCCGCCGAGGGGGATCCGTTCGAGGAGTCGGAGATCCGGCCGATGCTGCGGCTCTCGCGCGCCGGCTTGTCGCGCATGTTCCGCGCCCAGGAACGGGCGTTGGCGCTCCCTCCGCGGACCGCCCGCCCGTTGCTGTCCACGTGAGGCCGAGCGGGCCGGACGGCGGGGGCGGTGGCGCCGGCCGCGGCGGCGCTGGCGGCGGCGCCAGCAGCGGAGGCGCGGGTGCCCGCGGCCGGCCCGCCGCGCGGATCGTCCTCGCCACCGGCAATCCCGACAAGGTGACCGAGATGCGGCTTGCCTTGGTCGGGCTGGACGTCGAGATCCGGACGCGCGCCGACTATCCCGCGGTGCCGGAGACGGTCGAGGACGGAGCGACGCTCGAGGAGAACGCCTTGAAGAAAGCGCGCGAGCTGTGCGAGGCGACGGGGATCGCGGCGGTCGCCGACGACACGGGCCTCGAGGCCGACGCGCTCGGAGGCGCCCCGGGTGTCTTCAGTAGCCGTTTCGCCGGGCCGAGAGCGAGCTACGCTGAGAACGTCGCAGAGCTCCTGAAGCGGATGGAGAGCGTTCAGACGGGCGCGCGGACGGCCCGGTTTCGTTGCGTGATCGCGCTCGTGGAGCCGGGTGGCATCGAGGTGCTCGTCGAGGGGATCTGCCCGGGGGAGATCACGACCGAGCGGCGCGGCCAGGGCGGATTCGGCTACGACCCGGTCTTCCTGCCGGAGGGCGCGCAGAGAACCTTCGCGGAGATGAGTCTCGAGGAGAAGGACCGAGTCAGCCATCGCGGGCAGGCGATGCGGCGCCTGCGGGCACTGCTGGTGGAACGCTTCTCGCTTTGAGGGTCCGTGGCGCGGATTCGGTCCAGCCGCCGAGGGGAGTGAGTGGAAGCAGTGGCGCGCCCGGAGGGGATCGAACCCCCGACCCGCGGATTAGAAATCCGCTGCTCTATCCGACTGAGCTACGGGCGCGCACGCGATGCGACGTAGAGGAGCGAATCGGCCGGGACGGCCACGGCCGCCGTCATGGTCACGTTCACGGTCACGCTGGGCCACCCGACCCGCGCGGATCGAGGAGCGGCCGATCGGGCCGGGACCAGATGCCGGAGACGCCAGCGCGCCG
Source organism: Candidatus Eiseniibacteriota bacterium (assembly GCA_041946735.1). Classification (GTDB taxonomy): domain Bacteria; phylum Eisenbacteria; class RBG-16-71-46; order CAIMUX01; family VGJL01; genus JBHGAY01. The sequence continues at coordinate 43,294 of JBHGAY010000002.1, read as the reverse complement.
GCGCCCCCGGACACGGAGAGAAAGGAGATGGGTGGATGATGGGTTTCGAACCCACGACACCTGGAACCACAATCCAGTGCTCTACCAGCTGAGCTACATCCACCACGATTCTTCGATGGGACCGTCTGTCGGGGTGAGAGGATTTGAACCTCCGACACCCTGCTCCCAAAGCAGGTGCGCTACCAGGCTGCGCCACACCCCGAAATGCCTGGCCGAGGGCGCAGGACGGATCGTACGGTAGGCGGACGTTGGCTGACAAGTGCGGTTTGGGGAAGCGGTTCGGGCCGGGCAGCAGCAAGCCCAGGCCGGGGAAGGAAGAGGCATGCGGAGCATCAACAAGGTCATCCTGATCGGCAATCTCGGGGCGGATCCCGAGGTGCGCAAGACCCAGGGCGGGCAGACCGTCGCGAACTTCCGGCTAGCGACGACCGAGATCTGGGGGACGGGCGAGGCGCGGCAAGAGAAGACGGAGTGGCATCGGGTGGTCGCCTGGGCGCGGCTGGGAGAGATCGTGGGCGAGTATCTGCGGAAGGGTAGGCAGGTCTACGTGGAGGGGCGCATCCAGACCCGCCAGTGGCAGGACCAGCAAGGACAGACCCGCTACTCGACCGAGATCGTCGCTCAAAACATCATGATGCTCGGAGGCCGGGGCGGCGAAGGCGGCCCGGGCGGTTCCGCCGGCGGCTATGCCGGAGCAGGAGCGGGGGCGGGAGCCGGAGCGGTCGCGCGCGGCGGCGCTTCCGGCGTCGACGAGTACCCAGGCGACGAGGACCCGGGCCCCGTCGGGGGAGACGACGACAGCGACCTCCCGTTCTGATCGCGGGGCTCGGCGCGGTCCGCCGAGCCGTCATGGGGATCCGGCGTCGGCAGGCGGCGCGGCCGCGGGTCGCGGCCTGGGCTCGCACGACCTCGTCTCGGAATATCCGGGTGACTTGACCGTCGAACGAACGGGATCTATGCTGCCCAGGTGGTGTTCCCACAGAGCACTGCGCCGCTAGCTCAATTGGCAGAGCAACTGACTCTTAATCAGTAGGTTCGGGGTTCGATTCCCTGGCGGCGCACCACCCTCCGAGCAACGGACCGAGCCACGAACCAAGGCAGACGCAAGTAAACCGGGGGCGCCTGGTTTCGACGGGGGGAGGGAAGTCAGGACTGCGTGTCGAGCCGCCACGGCCTCGTAAATCCTGTGGCAAAAACCAACTGCCAACACTGAATTGGCACTGGCTGCTTAGGTAGCCACGTCTCCTGTGATTGCGTCCGCTGGGTCGCAGAGAGACGACGTTACAGCGGTCTAGTCGCGTGAGAGCCTCGTTAGCGCGGCGAAACATTCAGAGGCTGGTCCCGAACGGATCCTGTCGGCCGGAGCCCGAGGGACGAGAATCAAACGACCGAACACACACGTAGATGTCCTTTCGGATCTCCTTTCGGACGCGGGTTCGATTCCCGCCGCCTCCACTTATAACTCATGTAACTGAAATGGCTTGCAGCCTAGTCCGTGCTTGTCTCCAACATCTCTCCACGTTCCAGCGCGACGCCGCGGCAAAGCCGCAGATTGGTAACTGCCGACATGACTGCGCGCTAGGGATCTCCTTGTAGTCTAGCTAGGCGTCTGCGGGCCCTCGGGTTCTTTCCCGCCGCCTCCATGGAACTAGGACGATGGAGACATTCCAGAGTTGGATGTGCTTCAATCATCAGCCGTGGAGGGCGTAGCCACGAACGACCATTTGGAGAGATGCGGAGACCCTGAGATCCGCCAAGCGCTTCGCACCTATCTCGGTGCGAAGCACGCACGGGAGGCGGGCACCGTCATGCTCGAGGAACTCGGTCTCTGCCGGGGCCAAGTCCGCATTGACCTCGCGGTCGTGAACGGGCTTCTTCATGGGTTCGAGATCAAGTCCGACCGTGATTCCCTCCGCCGGCTCCGTCTACAGGCCGAAGTGTATAGCCGGGTGTTCGAACGCATGACGCTTGTTGTCGCAGCGCGGCACCTCACGGGAGCGATGGAACTGGTACCGCCTTGGTGGGGAGTCCTCCGTATCGAGCAAAGACTGACAGGCCCGCGGTTCTGCACGGTCCGCCGCGGACGCAGAAACCCGGCGCGGGACCCGCGCACCCTCGTCGAGCTCTTGTGGCGCGATGAGGCGCTGGAACTGCTGGACTCCAGGGGTGCTGCGCGCGGAGCGCGCGCGAAGCCGCGCTCCCTCGTGTGGGACAGGCTCTGCGAAGTTCTCGACCTGAACGAGATCGCGGCGACCGTCTGCGTTTCCCTCAAGGCCCGGGCGGCAGCCCAAGCCCCTGTATGACAACCGCGATGTGATGCACGGTTCCTAACCGTCGCCAGGCTTCAAGGGAGCCGAGCTTTGGCGCGCCGTCCGCCGCGAGCTTAATGAGCCGGCAGCCCTCGCAATGGTCTTGGCCTGCGTAGTGCCCGCGAAGGTCGCCGTACACGAGACGGGTCGCGAGACTTGGAAACTGCAAGCTGCCGGACTTCGTGCGGAGCCCCTGCCCCTTGATCCTGAGCCACTTCTCAGCGAGCGTGTACCGCACGGAAGCAGACGCCTGCATAATTGCGGGATTGAAACCCTCCACACCCGCCGGGTGCTGGATGGCGCCGTCGCTAAATGTCGGGAGCCGTGGGATGTCCTCCCTCCTCGCAAGAAGACAGTCGCGCCACGCAATCCAATCGATCCTGTCAACGAAGTCGTACGAGTGGCGCTCGAGGCCGCCCATTCCCCGAGGAAACGCGCAGGAGGAGATCGTGAAGCTCCTCCACCGGAGATGCTCCGGCACGTCGGCGAGGAAGGCTTCCGCGAAGGCCATGACGCCCGGGGCGATCATGTCATCGACCGGGCCGAGATCGACGATGAGGTCCGTCTCCTCGTGCGCAAGACCGTGCGTCGTCATGAAGCGGTTGAGCTTTGTCGCGAGATCTCCGCGTTCGAATTCCTCGCGCGTGAGCCGGAGCGCAAGGCCACCTGAGCGGTGGGCCTTCGCGGCGTCCAGGTCCGCGCCGCGCGAGATGCCGGTGACCGGGATGAATGCCATGCCGGCATCTGCCGCCCGCCCGAAGACCTTGGCCGCGACCGCGGCGCCGTCCGGGGCAAGCTCACGCAAATCGAGGAAGAAGTAGGGATATGCGCCCACACTCTCGGCAAGGCCCTTGAAAGCGGTCTCCAGATGCTCATCTGGCGACCTCTCCGACCGACGCTCCACGATCTCGAGGAGCGGCGTGATCCGCGGCCAAAACGACGGCGCCAGGAGCCGAAGTGCCGCCTTCTCGCCGCGCTTGATCTTGAGGACGGGGACGTAGTGGTCGGGTCCGAAGCTCATGCTCTACCTCCCGGGCGAGGATCCCACAACGCCAAGGGCGCGACTTCCCTTGCGAGTGCCGTGAAGTAGGACAGGAGGGCCCCTGGCGGGTCCGGATTTCCCGGGGAAAAGCACACCTCGACCATCATGTCCGATGCGAGGAGCGGCGCAACCCGGCCGCGGATGACCTCTGCGCCGTGGCGCTCGCAGAGTCCCAAAAGCGCTGCTTCGAGGACCACGATGCGGCCGGAGAGCGCCTCCGCGAAACCCGGCACGTCCTTGACCGCTTCCAGTGCCCGCTTGTCACCTGACAGGACAAGATGGCCCGATTCGGCCGCGGAGGCGAAGAGGAGAGCCTCGCCGGGATCGATCGCGGGGATATGGGCCAAGCGGTCGAGCCAGGCGTCACTCGGCGGCGAAAGGCCGGCGACTCTCTCGACGGCGGAGAGAAGCGCCTCACACGCCTCGGCGCCGTAGAGCTTCGGCAGGCGTCCCCGGCGAAGCATGTACAGCAGGGCCGGGAGCCGCCGGCAGTCTGTGAAACCTAAGTCGAAGAGCCCCGGCACATCACCGAGCAGACCGGCGATCCCCAGTTTGCAGAAGGCGTCGGTGTCAACCAGCAGCAGCATCGGCCATGTGACCGAGCACGCAGCGGAGCAGAGCGCGATCGCTCTCCGATGCGCGTTCGGCGTCGACGTTCTTTTCGAGATGCTCCTGGAGCCGACGCCGTGCTCCAGATCCGCGATAGAGTGCCCTCACGGCCATCGACGCGGCTGCATAGTCGCCGGTTTGTGCCGCCCAGGCGAAGATGACGGCGCTGGCATCCGCGCCCGTCGACCGCTCAATCGCGAGCGCTTCGGTCGCGAGCTGTTTGAAATCTCCGCCTTGGACCGAGGGAACGGTATCGGCTCCCACGAGAACGCGCCGGGCATAGCGATCCGCCTTCGCCTCGATCTCATCATTGTCGGGCACCTCGTCTTCCTCGTCGACAACCGGCTGGCCCTCCTGGCAATCACCCTGCGCAATGTGGCCGCCTTCATGGGTGACGAGATGGGCGACGCGCCCGGGCTCGTCATGCTTGTGCACGACGACAATTACGGGTCGTCCGTGAACGACGAATGCGGCTCCCTGAAACGCGGGCGACGGAAGCCTTTCGATCGCGACAACGGGGATGCCGTGTCCCCAAAGATCGCCGAGGATGTGGTCGAGAGTCACTGGCCCGCGGGGGACGATCCTCTGCCGCCATACGAGGGCGTCGGGCGCGGGATCCTCAGGAGCGGGCACACCAGGACGGAGCGAGCGGACGACGGCTTCAGCGATCCTCGTCGCCGAATGGATGGCGGGTGCAAGCCGGTCCCGATTGATGTCCCGGACCCGGCGAAGTTGCGCCCGCGGATAGGAAGGTGCCACTAGCTGTGCGTCTGGGTCGCGGACCGTGGAGACCGGTATCCCGAGGAAACGGGCAACCCGTGTCTCCAAATCCGGCAGAAGATCGGGGTCTTGAGCGCACGCCTCCTCCCACCAGTCCGGAAGGATGGCCGTGGCCGCGAACTCCCTCTTGAAGCCCGCATGAGATAGGCGTCGCATCAGAGTCGCAAACGTCTGGCTCGTGGGACACCTCCTCGACTGTCACTAGCTACTTGCGCTCCGGGACGAGTCTGCAAACGCGAGACTCGTCCACTGCCGAGCTATGTTAGCACTGCTTGTGCCAGCGGAACAAAAAATGAGGCCAGCGGGTGGCGTGATTGGAGGGCCAGAGGGCTTGGGAAGGCGCTGGCGAGACCGAGGCCCGAGTGACCCCGCTCCCGCGCGCCTGCGCGAATTCTGGGTGTGAGTGAGGGCTTTGAAGGGCGACCATGCGGTCGAGCCTCCGGTGGAGGTTCACGTGGCATCGCGTTATCCTCCGTCCCGGGAGGATGACACGGTGCCGCATGCCCCAACGAATCCGCGACTGCTCCTTCTGACCCATGGCTTCTTCACTGAGGGGAAGAAGGCCGCAGGCGTCGGAGAGCCATCGGCGGCAATGCGAGGCGTCCTGTTTCTCGATTTGGCCGTCGAGCAGGCCCTCAATCTGTACGTGATCGACATTCCGCACGAGTCCCAAGTGGCACTGCCAGACGACCGAAAGCGGTCCTCCCTCTGGACGGAGGCCTCCAAGCTCGCAAAGCAGGTCGGCCTGGCTGGCCTCCCGCACTACCAAGAACTCGATCGGCTCCACCGGGTCCGGAACCTCGTTCAGCATCACGCTCACGTCCCGGACCCGACGGAAGCGCTGCGTTTTGTCTCTCCGGTCGAAACCTTCATGGCAACCACCTTCGACAAGGTGTACGGCTTTGTGTTTGCCACATACGCGCTCTCCGATGCGATCAGAAACCCGCACCTGCGGCAGCTCATCGCCGATGCCGCGTACGTCCTTGATCAGGGGCACGCGTTCGTCACCCTAGTGGCGATGAAGATCGCGTTCGAGTCCGTCGCCTATGCACTCCGGCAGAGCACGAACGAGGACAACTGGTCGATGCGTCAAATCACGGGGTGGCAAGCGAAGGAGGGCAAGGTTGCCCTGACTCTTGGCCAAGCCATTGAGAAGCTCCGGGCCGAGGTGGCACTTGCCTCCTTGGGAATCTCGATGGCAGAGACGGGCCGGTTCCAGCGCCTCTACGCTCGTCTAGGGATCGTCACGACCGCGGACGGGTCATGGCACGTCAACATCAACACGGGGAAGACGGAGCAAGAGCACATACCCGACGCGCGGCATGCCCTGGATTACGTCTCTTCGCTCGTGCTGGCCGCGCAGGACGCCTTCACGGAAGCGATCGACGCCATCGCGATCGACCGACCCCTCCGGGAGCAGCCACTCGCTACCGAGCGAGGTGTCGAGTGGGGAGGTCCACCAACCTCCTAGATTCCTTCTGGACAGATTGGAGACCAGGTCGGGATAGGGGAGGCCGTTGCCTGGATTCATGTCTGGCCACTGAGGCACGGACCAGCAGAGATCGGCGCTTGCTCACCACAAGAAGAAGTGCTGCAGGCCGTGAGGGGCTTCTGCCCGCCGAGGCAGCGGGAACCTGCCCCGACGCCTCCAGAATACCTCCACGACCAGGGGGGATTGCGGGGGACCCGAGGGGACCAAGGGGAAGTGCGAAGGCGGCGGTAACTCTTCATCCTCGAATCCGTTGCGTCCGAAGTCGCGCAGCGTCACCAAGTTAGGTTTTCGCCCGAATTCGAGTTCGATTCCCGCCGCCTCGCCGTCGCCGGCGGGCCCGCGCGGCGGGCGCTGCTCGCTGTATGTCTACATGCGATGGAGAGCGAAGCAGATCGCCATGCAGTCGGCGACGCCGCCCATCGTCAGGCGCATCCTCCGGTACTCCTCGTTGCGCTCGACCAGGAAGGGGCGCGGATCGACGCCCGCGTCCACGATCTCGAGCAGGCGCGCGCCGTCCGCGCGCAGGATCGCGTTCCCCTCGGGGCCGCAGCGACGCCTTGCCGTCGTGTCATCCAGGTGGATCATGAGGCGCCCCATGAGCTCGAACGCCGCGACCGTCTCGTCTGCGTTGCGGCGCAGCCTCTCCTCATACGCGGGCAAACCGATCTCGAAGACGCAGGGGAGACCCGCGAGCGCTTCCGATCGAATCCCGCCCTCTTCTCCGCGGCGCGGGTCGGCCGTCTCGAAGAACGCATGCGCGATGCGAGCGATCGCGGGCCGGAGGATCGCGGAGACAGGGAGAGAAGAGATGTGGAAGTCCCGCGACCCCGCGAGCAGCGTCAGTCCGCTCAGGAAGATGTACCCCTTGTGCGTGTTCGTTCCGCCGGTCGCCCGGAGCATCCGAGCCTCCGCGGCCTGCCCCGCTCGGATCGCCGCCGCAAGGTCGCTCGCTCCGCCGATCGCGAGCAACTCTTCGAAGTAGACGGGCAGCAGATCGATGGAGCGCTGCATCTGCTCGTAGCTCAGGTCCGGATGGGAACCGTTGTCCCAGCGATCGACGAGACCGGGCTTGGGGGTCAGGTCCAACTCGCGGCGCGCCCCTTCCACGAGGGCGCGAGCCAACCTGCGAGCCGACCTAGAGGGATCGGAAACGAGCGAGGAGTTCACGGACCGCTTCCTCGAGCTGCTCGGGAGAATGCCTGCCGGCCCGGATGCACTCGCGTGCCGGTTCGCGGCACACGAGGCACGAGCGCTGCGGCAGCGCGAGCGCGGTACGATCGAGCGCGCGCCCCTTGCGATCATAGACGTCGAGGTCGAGGAGCCTCCCGCCCGGGAGCGTTCCTTCGATCTCGACGGCCGCCCGCTTCACGAGCGACGGATCGCCCGGACACGCGACAGCCGCGTAGGGGCCGAGCGGTCCCCGGCCCGTGTCGACCGCTCTCCCACCGTCGAACCGCTCGAGGAGCCGTTGCACTGCCTGCGCCATCAGTCCGCCCAGCTCCTGGCGGTCCTTCTCCGGTCCCGGGACGTTCGTCGTGATGTAGACCAGCGACGTCGAGCCGTCGCAGGACCGTGCCACCAGGAGCCGGATGCGCGACTCCTGCTCCTCACGCGCCGCGAGGAGATCGCTTCGCGAGACGGTCATTCCTCGATCCTTCTCGAGCACCCGCTGCGCGACACGGCTGCCGTCATTCCTTGACCCGCCGCACGGCGTCGATGATCGATCCGTCCCGGTACTCGATCAGCGCCACCACCTCGTCGGTGAACTCGACGGGACGGGGCCGGCCGGTCAGGTCGCAGATCTCCTTGTGGAGAGCCCGGATCTCCTTCACCGGCAGGCGGCGCTTCTGAAGCTCCTGCTTCAGCTCCTGGTGGCGGTCCGCGACGGCGATCCCTCGCTCCGTCACCACGACGTCGATCGTCTCGCCGGGGGACGTGATCGTCGTCAGCTCGTCACGGATGATCGGCAGCCGGCCGCGGATCGAAGGAGCCACGACGATCGCGAGCTTCGCGCCCGCCGCCGTGTCGCTGTGCCCGCCGGTATTGTGCAGCAGGTAGCCGTTCGACTCGGTGTTCACGTTGACGTTGAAGTTCACGTCGACCTCGGTTGCCCCGAGGATCACGACGTCGAGCATGTTGACCACCGACCCGCGATTGAAGGGATTCGCGTAGAGATCGGCGGAGATCTCGCGGTGCCGGAGATTGCGGCCGATCGACTCGACCGCCCGGAGGTCGAAGCACTGCACGTCGAACAGCGTCTGGAAGTACCCCTCCTCGAGCATGTCGACGAAGTAGCCGGTGATCCCGCCGCAACCGAAGCTTCCGCGGATCTTGTTGGCGAGCATCTTCCGCTTCACCGCTTCGGCGACGGCGAGCGAGGTGCCTCCGGCGCCGGTCTGGAACGAGAAGCCGTCCTTCAGCAAGCCGGACGCCTCGATCACCTCCGCGGCGTAGCGCGCGATCAGCAGCCCGGCCGGGTCGCGCGTGACGCGCGTCGTCGTCGAGACGATCTTCTTCGGATCCCCGAGCGACTCGATCGCGACCACGTAGTCCACGTCGCTCTGCGAGATGCTGACGGGCGCGGCGGGATAGGGGACGAGGTTGTCGGTGACCGCGACCACCTTCTTCGCGTAGCGGGCGTCGGTGAAGGCGTAGCCGAGGCTCCCGCAGGCGGAAGGACCGCTCACCCCGTTCAGGTTCCCGGTCTCGTCGCAGCACGGGGCCGCGATGAATGCCACGTCGACCGGCACTTCGCTCGTCACGAGCGACCGCGCGCGGCCCCCGTGGCTTCGCACGACGATCGGGCAGTCCAGCTCCCCCTTGCTGACCATTTCTCCGATCAGCCCGTTGACCCCCGTCTCGAACTTCGTCACCACCCCCTTGCGGATCTGCGGGATGATCTCCGCGTGCACCTGGTGCACGGAGCTCGAAGCGATCGTGATGTCCCGGATCCCCATCGCCTCGATCTCCTGCACGAGGAGGTTCAGCAACAGGTCGCCGTTGCGCAGGTGATGGTGGGTCGCGATCGTCATTCCGTCCTGCAGGCCGCACTTCTCGATCGCCGCGCGCAGATCGGGAAGCACCTTGCTCTCGCCCGGGTTCCTCCGGACGAGCGGGCGCGTGCCGCGGTCTACGTCGGGCATCAGCGACCAGGGATCGGTGTAGGGGATCAGCTTCTTGCCGTGCCAGGTGTCGGGAATGTCTCGCCCGAGGCTATTCTTGGCCAAGGATCACCTCGTCAGTCAGCTCGTACTCGATCATTCCGAAAGCGATGGCGGTCCTGAGGATTCGCGCCGCGCGCTTCACGACCGGCGCGTCGACCATCTTTCCTCGGACCGAGATCACTCCGGTTCCCATCTCGCGCGCTCTCTTGATCGCCTCGATCACCTCGAGCGCGTCCTCGATCTCCTCCGGCTTCGGGCGGAACACCTCGTGGATCACCTCGATCTGGCGCGGATTGACGAGCGACTTGCCCGTGAAGCCGAGACGCTTGATCAGCTCCGTCTCCGCGCGGAGCCCGTCCATGTCGTTCACGTCCGAGAAGATCGAATCGATCGCTTGAATGCCTGCCGCCTTCGCCGCCCAGACGATCCGCGTGCGCGCGTTGAACAGCTCCTCGCCGGTCTTCGTGCGGTGGATCTCCATCGAGGCTGTGTAGTCCTCCGCGCCGAAGGCGAGGGCGACGATCCGCTTCGACGACTCCGCGGTCCGCACGCAGTTCAAGATCCCGATCGCGCTCTCGATCGAAGGAATGATTTTGAAGTGACCGATCGGCAGGCGCAGCCGCTCCTCGGACTCGGTCAGGATGGTGTCGAGGCGCTCGACCACCTCGGGACGGTCGGCCTTCGGGAGGCGAATCCCATCGGGAAGCGCCGGCAGGACCTCGTGGAGATCGTCCAGGCCGTACTTGGTGTCGAGCCCGTTGATCCGGACGAACACTTCCTGGCGGCGGTCGACGTACATCTTGAGGAAGCTTCGGGCGAGGATGCGGGCGGCGTCCTTCTCGTTGAGCGGAACCGCGTCCTCGAGATCGATCATGACGCCGTCCGCGTCGAACACCGGAATGTTCTGCAGCATCCCGGGCATGTTTCCCGGGACGTAGAGGAGGGAGCGGCGGAGCTTCCAAGGCGCGTCCATCGCTACCGCTCCTCGAAGTAGAGAGTGTCGATCCCGCCCTCGCTCGAGCGATGCCGCTCGACTCCCTCGACGATGTACTCCGCGACGACCATCTCGCAGGTCGCGAAGACCTCCGCCTTCATCAGGTGGCCGCCGATCACCTCTCCCGAGGATTTCGAGCCGGAGATGTGCAGGTGCGGCTCGACGCGCCCCTCCTCGTTGGGGGCGAGATTCCCTTCGATTCCGAGGAGGTCGAGCGGTCCTTCGACGACGTGGACCGGCATGCGAGGCGCGGTGATCGGGAGGCAGGCGCCCGCCTGGATGTCGCTGAACTGCACGTTCCGGACCGAGCCGATCGCGGAGAGCATCACCGCGTGCTTCAGACCGACCGTGCGCGCGAACCACAGGAGCTGCTCGAGCAGATCCGCTCCGGGCAGGATCTTGATGATGAACCGGCGCCCGGACCGGCACTCCCTGTACCAGAACTGCTCCATCTCTATTCCTCCCCGGCGCGCCGCAGGGCCGCCTCGACGCGCGCTTCGATCGCATAGTCCAGGGCGCCGCGGTCCGATACCTTGATCGAACCCGATGCGACGCCGAGCCGGTCGAGGACGCTCTGGATCCTCTCTCGGATCAGCTCCTCGAACTGCTTCTTCACCGTCGACTCGATCTCGATCGTCAGCCGCTCGGCCGGCTCGACGACCACCGTCAGGTCGCTCGATTGCATCGTCCCGGCGCTCGCCTTTCGTCGGATCTTCATGATTCGGTCCTCTCGGACCTCTCGGTCCTCTCGGTCCTTTCGGTGCTCTCATGACGCGACCGCTCACGGAGCCGGGCGGCGATCGCTTCTCCCTCCGCGGATCGCAGGAATTGATAGGTCGAAGGAGGCACGCAGGCCTCGATCGTCTGTGGCACGCCGGCGGCCATCGCTTCGCGAACGCGCGTCGCGCTGATCGCCGCTCCGGCATGCTCTTTCCTCGGAATCACGACGAGATCGATCCCGTACTCCGGCAGCACCTCGGCCATCGCGCGGTTGTAGGCCGCCGTCGTCGCGCAGTACGGCTCCTCTCCCACGAAACGCGATCGAATCGAGAAGTACGGCGCGATGCGAGAAGCGAACAGCCGCAGGTCGATCTGCATCTGCGCGAGCGCCACGGCGTCCACCTTCTTCAGGAAGTAGGAAGGGAACGTGGCGGCGCTGATCGAGTAGCGCGAGGTGTCGAGCACGCGGACGTTGGGCAGATGCGAGGTTCCTGCGCGGACGAGCCTCTCGCGGATTGCGAACGGAAACACCGACCGGTCCTCGCGGACGACGAAGAGGTAGAGCGCGCCGGTGCGCGCGGCCGCGCGCTCGACGAGATGGAGGTGACCCAGCGTGAACGGGTTCGCGTTGACGACGACCGACCCGCAAGAGCCCGCAGCGGGAGCCTGCCATCGCGAGTGCGCGTCGAGATAGGCCTCCAGCCCGCCGCCGTATTCGAGCAGGGCGACCGGGCCATGCGCGACGAGCAGCCGGAAGTTGGCCGCCTCGAAGCTCTGGGCATGCTCGGGGCGGGTGTAGACGAAGAACGAGGAATGTCCCGCCGCGCGACCGCTCCGCAGGAGTTCCGTGATCAGCTCGCCGAACGCCTCGCCGCCGCGGTAGCCCGGGTCGATCGCGAACATCTTGAACACGTAACCGGCTCGCGAAGCGGTCGCGATCAGCCGGTCCCCGTCGTAGACGCCGACCATGTCGTCGGCGTCGTTCTCGAACTGGAGCCCGTCCGCCTCGATCAGCTCGCGCGCCTCGGCGATCTCCCGAGGGGCGCGGAGTCGTACCGCGCCGGTCATCGGCGACCCGACGCGTCGGCGGCGGCAGCCGCGCGGCCGGCGTAGCGCATCATCCGGGACATCATCGGAACCTCGCGGGCGATCGGAAAGGGGCAACCCGTGGACGATCCCGCCGGCCGAGTGAACTCGCCGGCCCTCCCGTCGTCTCTCCCAACACCAATCAGAAGGCTATGCCCGGCAGAACTTTGTGTCAATCCGCGCGGGGCGGCGGGGCGGGCGAGGTGCGCGCGGTTGGCAGGCAGGACGCGCGGGTCGGTGGCCGGCGTGGCCAAGCGGGCGCGAGGCGGCCGGGCCCCCCGCCGTCCCCCGGCGCCCGAATCTCTAGCGCGACACCAGGAAGGGGAAACGGGCAGCGGCGCGTCAGCGCATTCGCAGGGCGAGGCGCTGGCGGTCCCCTTCGACGATCGCACGGTCCCAGTCCTGGACGAGCGAGTAGCGCGACGCCGGGACCGTGCGGCTGCGCAGCTCCTCCACGCGACGCAGCCGCACGACGCCGTCTTCCACCTCGTAGCTCCGTTGGTAGCTGCCCACCTGGTTCTCGAAGCGCGCGGGCGCCGGGATCGACTCCGCCGTCCACTCCTCCGGCAAGCGGATCTCGAGCGCCGTCTCGGCGCGCTCGAGCGACGCGAAGGAGACCGGGCGGCTTCGTTCCTTCCTCGGAAAGAGCAGCGCCGCGCGGGCGGTCAGGAAGTCCGGCTGCAGCAGGAGCAGGCCGGAGGCCGGACGGCCCGCTTGCGGGATTCGCGCCGTGAACCGGATCGTGAGCGTGTCGGAGATCCTGTCGAGATCGGGATAGTCGAGCGAGAGGATCTTCGCCCCGGCAAAGGAGTCGCGCAGTCCCCGGGCCACCCATTGCTCCCGCTCCTCCGCCGTATCGTCCCGGAGCGCGTCGCGCGTGTCGTGCGCCGCATGTCCGAAGCGGATCTGCTCGATCGTCGCCACCGCCCCCAGTCCGGGCTCCAGCGCGATCACGCCGCGCGTCGCCGTGCCGTTTTCCGGTGCGTTCATCGCCGGCAGCTCGATCAGGCGGCCGTCGGGCTTGCCGTCGATCACGAGCGCTGCGCTCCCATCGAGCCCGGTCGGGAGCCGCCCGACCGGGACGCACTTGGCGGTCGGATCGAAGAAGAGGTATCCGCTCTCGGCAGCCGGACCCTCGGACTCGATCGCGACGATGCAGTGGTCGAATCCCTGGGAGGGGAACTCGCGCCACACCCGGTTGCGCGACCACGTCTGTGCGAGCACGGGAAACGCCCGGACTCCCGCAAGGTCGAGCATCGCGACAGCCAGGTGCGCCATGTCCTTGCAGTCGCCGAAGCGGTTCCGGAAGACGGCCGCGGCCGGGTGCGGGCGGTAGCCGCCGTCGCCCAGGTAGATCTGGACATAGCGGACCGACGCCCGGACGAACTCCGCGACCCTCGCGATCCGCTCCTCGCGCGTCGTAGCTCCCTCGATCCGATGCGCAACCTCCTCGCGCAACGACTCGCGCCCCTCGAGGCCGGTGACGCTGTAGGCCGCGTACCAGTCGGCGATCTCCGGCCAGGCGTCCATCGGAAGTTCTGCGGCCGGGCCGTAGCGCACGAGAAACACCGGGGCGAGGCGCGAGTCGGTCGGGGCGAACGGCTCTTCCTCGGTCGCGACGCCGATACGCTCCCGGGTCCAGACCCTGCACTCTTCGTCGAGCGCCGGAGGCGGCGCCGGAGTCAGCGTCGCCGAGTCGTAGTCGCTCCAGAACGCTTGCGCCTGCCAGCCCGCGGGAAGGCGAAGGCGGTACTCCCATCGCAAGACCGGGAAGTCCTGATGCGCCGGCAGGTCGTCGACCCACACGTCGCGACGCGCGCTGCGATAGACCACCTCCCGGGCGACCGTCGCCCCTGCGCCGATGCCCGTCGCTCCGACGACATACTTCTTGTCGTCGCTGTACAGCTCGCCCCCTTCCTGGCTCACCGCCGGTTTGTGGAACTCCTCGACCCTTCCGCTCGCGTCCTTGCGCCAGATCCGGATCGACTGGAGGCGCGTGTCGTCCGATTCCGAGAAGGCGATCTGGCCGATGTCCCCTCCGCTCCCCTGGCGGACCTGGTAGACCTCGCGCAGGACGATCGAGCGGCAGTTCTCCCGGTCCACCTCCATCTCCTCGCTCCAGAGGATCTGGACCGTCTCGGCATCGGGGAAGACCTGGAGCGCCGCGTCGGTCGCTTCCCGGGATGCGGCGACGCTCGCAGACGCCCACTTCGGCAGATCCGACGCGGTCGCCGCCCGCGCCGGGAGAATCAGGAGGATCGCCACGGCCAACGCTGCCGAGAGCCTGCGCCGCCGCTGCGCTGCATGCCGGCCGCGGGGCTTCATCCCTGCTCCCTTGCGGCGGAGAGCACGAGCGGCTGCTCGGTCGCTTCGTAGATCCTGCGGAAGAACTGCTGGAAGGCCGGTCCCGCGGTGCTCCGGTACATCGAATGAGGGATCCGGAGGTCGCGGTGCAGAAGGACGGAGCTGCCCGAGCGCGCGCCGGTCGCGCGGAACTCGGCGAAGCTCTCCAGGACTTCGAGCGCCGGCGGCTCCGTCGTCACCTGGGCCCCGTCGTCCAGGAGGATCTCCACGTGCGAGCCGTATCGCATCGGATGGTGGAAGTGGATGTTCGTCGATCGGTCCGACTCGGGGAGAGAGAAGTCGTCGGCGCGCAGCGCGCCGACGTGCACGAGCCGCATGTCTCCCGCCGTCTCGATCAATCCATCCACCTCCAGGCTGCACGCGTAGGCGATGCGGTCGGCGCCGACCGAGAGCGACTCCCCGTACGCGGTCCAGCTCAGGCCGGATCGGAGCGCGCGCTCCCGCAGAATCTCGTGCGCCTCCTTCGCGCTGCGATGCGCGACGTGGCCGATCCACTGGACGAAGTAGGGGTCGTTGCGAAGGCTCCACTCGGCGCGCAGCTGCCCCGCCAACTTCCCGTCCGCGGTTGGTCGCAGCCGCATGCGAAGCTCCATCTCGTTGCCGGACGATTCCGACGCCGGTAGATCGTTCAAGGTCGGGAAGGGGCCGAACTCGTTCTTCCGGGTCCGGTCCTCGATCATCGCCTTCGTATCGCAGATCTGCCACGGCAGCGCCTCGACGCTGCTCGTCGCGAACTGCGGCTGGCAGTACCGTACCTCGCCGCCGGCCTCCTTGAACGCGACGCCGGTCGTGTTGAACTGATGCGCCGACTTCAGCTCCGGGATGAAGAGGCCGTCCTCGACGTTCCGGCTGTAGAAGAGCGAAGCGTCGTAGCCGAGCTTCTCCAGCATCGCGACGAGGAGGTAGTCGATCTGCAGGCCGTCGCCGATCCGCTCCTTCAACAGATCGTCGATCGTGTCGTTCTCGGGCAGGTCCTCCGGCAGCTCGCTGTCCTCGAGCAGGTCGGAGTTTGCGATGTCGCGATGGATTCGCTCGCAGCATAGGCGCAGATCGTCCTCGAGCGAGCGAGGACGGTCGAGGATGTCCTGCATCCAGGAGGCGAGCTGGGACTGCCGGCGCAGGAAGTCGACCGTCGACTTGCCCCAGAGCTTGGCCACGTCTTCCCAGTACGGCTTCTTCGCCTCGCGCCGCGGGAACTGATAGTGGCCGGCGAACCAGACGGCAAGCACGGCCGACGGAGGCATGAGCGTCTCGTCGGGAAGCGCGGGCAGGTCGTGGAAGGAGACCTCGAGCCCTTCGGGATCCTTCGGGTCGCCGAACTCCTGGACCGCCGCGTGAAACGCCTTCCCGTTTGGGATCACGTACGCGGGGGCGTAGCTGTAGCTGTCCAGCTCCTCCTCGGTGGCGTCGACGAGCGCCGCCCGGTTCGGCTGCGGGAAGTAGTACCAACGGAGCGAGGACTCCACCACGTGGACCCGATGGCGGAGCTGGATCCGCATCGGCATGATCTCGTCGTAGCGCAGCGTGAAGAAAGCCTCCACGATGTCGCCCGGCTCGACCCCTTTGAAAGCGAACGCCTTCGCCTTCGACCTTCTCTTGCCGATCGCGAACACCGTCTTGTCGTAGATCTCCTTCTCGCCGACCTCGATCGTCTCGCCGGTCGGCTTGACCGTGCGGGCATGCAGCCCTTGGATCTTCCATCCCTTCTCGAACGGGATCTCGACGGTCAGGAAATCGTCCACGCCTTTGGAGTCGAGGACGCGGACCCGGAAGTAGCGACTGTATGTGGTGAGTCCGGAGCGGTCCGACTCGTCGATCCGGTGGCCGTCGTAGAGCATGACGGCGTGATGGACCGCCGGGCTGTCGCTCTCGGCGATCGTCCATTGCTCCCGCGGCACCGGGATCCAGTCCTTGAACGTCTGGAGCGAGCGGGCGGAAGTGGGAAGGAGACAAATCAGCATCAGTGGAAGAAGAAGGTGGACGGCGCAAGCGGGCGGACGAACCGTTCGGCCCATGGGTTCCTCCTCGTGAGAAGCGCGGAGCCCCGGGCCGAGAGCGCGGCGCGGCCCCGCATGCACGGGAACGATTTCGACCGTCTGGGATCCTAGCCGAACACGATCGCCCTCGCCACACGGATCATTGGCCCACCGCAGGTGCAAAGGACGCGTGATGAAAGCGGGGGACGGCGGTGTCGGGCGATCAGCGGACATAGCGGATCGCGCCCCAATGTCCCATGATCGTCTGCCGCAACGGCGGACCGAGCACCTCGTGGACGCAGTCGGATTCGAGGAAGGTCGCCGGGTCGTCGGTGACGGCGAGGATCCCGCGGCCCAAGCCCTCCGCCTTCGCCTTCACGATCTCGAGCTCCGATCGCTCCGGAATCCCGCGGTCGTAGTCGAGGTAGACGACCGCCTGGTCCCGGCTGCCGAAGAGATTGCTGATGTAGTACGTCCCCCATCCGACGTGGATCTGGACCGCGCCTGCGTCGAGCCGCTCGGAGCGGATCGTCTCGAGCAGGCGGTCCTTGTCGAAGTCGGCCAACGGGTCGATCTCCGCGCGCGGCAGGCGCAATCCCAGCGCGCCCCAGTAGAGGAGGATCGCGACGAAGAGAGCCGCCTTCGGCCGCCCGGCCAGGTCGCGCATCGCGATCGCGCATCCCCAGACGAGAAAGAACATCGCCAGGACGGCATGATGCGGATGGCAGGCCTTGGGGGACGCGCACATGATCGCGAAGACGGGGATGCCGAGGCCGGCAGCGAGCAGGACCGCTCCACGATCCTTGCGCCAAAGGAGGGCCCGAGCGATCAGGGCGGCTGCGAGCAGGAGAGGGAAGACGTCGTAGAAGCTCCGCGGAATGTGGAGGTGCCGGGTCGCGAAGGTGGTGCCATCGGAGAAGAAGGCCGACATCCTGGCCGCCGTCTCGATCGTTGTCGCCGCCGACTGGTCTACCTGCTTTCCGAACTCGTGGTAGTAAAACGCGCCGGTTCTCGTCCGGGAGAGCAGCAGAACGCCCGTGAGCACGGCGAAGACGGCCATCGCGAGGACGATGGCTTTGCGTGTCCGGGCGCTGCGCGCGAGGCTCCTCCATCCGAGGATCAGAGCGAACACCGCGATCGGAAATGCGAACCAGAAGAAGACCAGCTTCAAGAAGCAGCCAAGGAAGGCGAGGATGCCGGCCAAGGCGCCGAAGAGGTAGGGATGCGCGTCGTGGCGGGGCGGCGTCGCGTCCTCGGGTTTCGCCGGCGTCCCGTGCTCGAGCACACGCCGCAGCGACAGAAACGTCCCGGAGAGCAGGATCAGCATCAGCCCGGTCGGTCCGGTATCGAGCATGAAGGAGAAGAAGAACATCGGAAAGACCAGGGCGGCCAGGAGAGCGGTCTCGTACCGGGCCCGAGCCAACCGCGCGAGGAGCAGGATGGCGATGGAGAAGAAGACCACTCCCTGGATCCGTGCGGAGACCGGGTCGCGGATCAAAAGCCAGAACGGCAGGTAGGGGAGGAAGGACAGGTTTCCAATGTACGGATACGTCCGCAAGGGAAGGTAGACGTTCGTGAAGGGCAGACGCATGTCATAGAGGTGGGACCCTTCCCGGAAGTCGTTGAGCGTCTCGTTGAGCGGATACGCGTACCAACCGACCGGCGCGAGATGGCCGAACTCGTCCATGTTGAACGGGAACAGCCGTGGCGACGCGATCGTGAGCGCTGCCAGCGCGATCAAGATCCCGCACGACAGCCACCACCCGGACGACGGCCTGCAATGTCTCGTCGGCAATCCCCGTGCTCCCCCCGGTCCGCGGCGGCGGATCGGATTCTTCCCGGGCCTCACTGAGGGGGAATGACGATCACGTCCCATTCCGGCGTCTCCAAGCGCTGGAGGCTCCCGGCACGATCGACCTCGCGCATCACCTTCCACTTGCCCGCCGGCGCGACGAGGACGGCCCCTCCGGGAAGCTGCCTCAGTTCCGCCAGCGCCCCTTCCATCGAGAACGCGACCGGCTCGGGCCATCGGCCGCTTCTCGTCACCCCCAGGCCCAGCGGCCTCCGCAAGGAGCTTCCCTTCAAGGCTTCTATGACTCCTTGGCGTTCCCGCAGCTCGGCGACGTGTCCCCACAGCCCCTGCAGCTCCGGGAACAGCAGGTACGCCGCTCTCGTCTGCGGCATGGGAGCGAAAACGTCGCTGACGAGGACGGCCGAGGAGGGAACGGCTCGTTCGATCGCGCGCGCGACTGCCCCATCGTCGCGATACTGGGGTCGCGGATCCCAGGCGCAGGCAAAGGCGACGAGAACGAACACGCCGAAGACACTCGACCCGACGAAGGACCACGTGAGCGTCCGGACGAGAGCGGAGGCCGCCTTCAGACCCTTCTCGATCGCCGGCCAGGCGACCAAGGGCGCCAGCATCGCGGCCGGGATGAGGACCTTCTCCTCGTTGTGGTCCGTCAGGGCAAGGATCGCTCCCACGGTTGCGAGTGCCGCGGCGCAAAGCAGAAGCCATGCCGTTCCGTTCCGTCGGATCGATCCGGAAGGCGACGATGCGTGGGAGCGGGCGATCCGGGTGGCGAGGGCAGCGGCGGCGAGATAGGGAAGGCCGACGACGGCCAGACCGAGGAGGTTCTCGGCCCTCGGTCCGAAGCCGAGCAGGCGCCAGCCGCCTCCTCCGACGCTCTTGCCGAGCGTCACCCAGAGATACGGAGCGCTCGCGGCGAGCCCCACCGCGTAGGAGATCACGAGGATCCGCCGGGCCTCCCTCCCTCCGGCAGGCGCCCGAGAGACGGGCTTCGGCCACCCGGCGCCGATCCACGCGGCGATCCCGAGGGCCGGCAAGAGGAGAAGCGCGCTCATGAAGTGCAGGTGGATCCACGCGGCGATCAGGAGCGAGACGGCGAGGATCGACAAGAACGGAGGTGGCAGTGCCGCGCCATCCCGGGTCTCGCCTTCGCGGAACATCCGACTCCCGATCGCGATCAGAAGGAACGGGAACGGCAGGATCACGCAGAACGGCGTCCCCTCCAGGAACTTGTGAGCCGGAAAGGCGAGGAACCTTGCGTAGCCGGGAGCCATCTGGGAGAGGACCACATCGAAGTTCGAAGCCGCTTCGCCGATCGCGGTCGCCCCGGCCGCGCGACCCGTGAGCAGGCGGGCGACGAATACGAGCCATCCCAGCGCGTTGGGCGCCCAGATCGCCAGGAACACGGGAATCCATGCCATGCGGGACGATCTGCCGACCGATCGCATGCAGAGCGAGATGGCAAGAACGAGGCCGATCAGTGCGTGAAGGTTCACGATCGGAAAGACCTCGTAAGGGGAGAGCCCCGAGGTCCGAGCGAGGAGGCCCACCAGGAAGTCGTAATGCCACGGATAGGCCAAGCCGCTGCCGGCGAGAAACGGGTTGCCCGGAGGGATCGTCGCGCGCTCCAGATAGGTTGCGAGGCGGGCGTGGTATTGCGAGTCCCATGCGTACATCGCTCCGCCCTTCGCGGCGACGAAGATCAGGAGCGGCAGAAGGGGGATCGCGAAGGGCAGAACGCGGCGCAGGCTACCGGCTCGGAAGATCGCGTTCCGCGCAGCCGACCGGCACCGTGAGAGGGAAGCGGCGATCGCGATGCCGGCCAGGCAGAACACGAGCGCGGCGATCCTCGACGCGTCAGGGGCGAGCCCGAGCGCGCGCAATGCGATGGCCAGGTAAGCCCACGCCACGGGCCCCAGGACCCAGCTCACCGTCGCCATCAGCCGGGAGTGGAGGCCCACCGTCCCGGCGACGCAGAGGATCGCGAGGGACGGCGTCAGGAGGAGCAAGAAGCAGAAGACCGCGCTCACGACGTGCTCGGCGGGCGCATGTCAGAATCGGGCAAGCGCTTCGTCCCGCGAGTCGCGGCGACATCGCGGCTTCCACGGCGCAAGTCCACCGGCCGGTTTCTCATTCCTCGCTGTCCCCGTCCGGCTCCCGGAAGCGAAACCGTTCGTTCCCGCGGCCCGGTCTTCTCGAGATGTCTGGCTTCGCTGATTGGAGTCTTCGAGGTCGAGATGGGTAGCGCCGGCGAAGCGTCTCGTCCGGCGCCTCGCCGACTCGTCCGTGCGACGGGTCGGCCATCGCCCGCCCAGTCAACGATCCGAGGACTCCGAGCATCCAGGACCACGACAGGAAAGAAGCCTTCACATGGGAGCCTGAAATGCGCGCGAGCGGATTCTATGCGTGCGTGGTTGGAGAGGTCAAGGACGGCACGACCGTCGATGCATGCGATTCCTCGAGGTTCGCGCTTCGCATCTTCTCAGGCCCTGGCCGGGATGGAGAAAAACAGCCGCTATCCCGGACGCCGGGCATTCTTGGAGATCGGCGCTGAGAGTCTCTACAATTCGTCGTCGGGGTTGGTGGAGTCGTCCGACCGGGCTCACCTCGAGGAGGACGTCATGCGCCGCAGCTTCTCGTCGCTCCGACCATCCGTTTCCGCCCTCGGCTGTATTCAAGTCCTCGCCCTCGCACTCGCCCTCGCACTCGCCCTCATGCTGGGATTCGCGACCCCTGCGGCCGCCGAAGAGGCCTACCAGCAGATCCGTGTCTTCCTGGCGCCGCCCGACCGCACGCTGCAGCAGCTCCTTTCGGATCCCGACATCCAGCTGATGGACAGAGGGGACGAGCGCCAGGTGGAGGTCCTCTCCCGCCCCTCGATCACGGACGCGCTGCTCCGGAACGGCTGGAAGCTGGAGGTGATCCATCACGATCTGGAGTCCTATTACCGATCGCGGCAGGGCCGCGACGGCGACTACGGCGTGTGGCACACCTACCAGGAGACGATCGACGAGCTGACCCTTCTGCACTCCCAGTATCCCAACCTGACGACGGAGCCGATCTCGCTGGGCACGACCAGCGAAGGGCGGAATGTCTGGGCGATCAAGGTCTCGGACAATCCGGGCATCGAGGAGGACGACGAACCGGACGTGCTGTACGACGGCGTCCATCACGCGCGCGAGATCATGACGGTCGAGGTCTGTCTCTACTTCGCGCGCTATCTGTGCGAGAACTACGGCACCGATCCCCTCTGCACCTTCCTGGTCGACAACCGGCAGGTGTGGTTCGTCCCGATCGTCAATCCGGACGGCTTCGTCTACAACGAGCTGACGAACCCCGACGGAGGCGGGATGTGGAGGAAGAACCGGCGCGTCAACGGGGGTGGCTGCTACGGCGTCGACAACAACCGGAACTATCCGTTCTTCTGGGGAGGGCAGGGATCCGACGGCGATCCGTGCTCCGACGGCTATCGCGGACCCTCGCCCGGCAGCGAGCCCGAGAACCAGGCGATCATGAATCTCGTCAACTCGCACCACTTCGCCACGCACAACTCCTGGCACTCGGTCGTGGGAATGCAGCTGCTCCCCTGGGGCTACACGCTGGCCCACACCCCCGACGACCCGTGGCTGCGGCGGATCGGCGCCGAAATGTCCCGAGACAACGGCTACCTGGTCGGCCAGCCGGGAGAGATCCTGTACATCGTGAGCGGCGGATCGATCGACTGGATGTATGGAGACGAGTCCGAGCACGCGAGGATCTTCTCCTTCTCCACGGAGATCGGCGGCTCAGGCTTCTGGCCCCTCGAGAGCGAACGTGAGGGCCTGCTCCAGGAGAATCTGTACTCGATCCTCTACACGACGGCGATCGCGGGCGGATTCGTCACCGTGGCGGACCTGACGGTATCGGGCGGGGACGGCCATCTGGATCCGGGCGACACGATCGATCTCGTCGCGGCTGTCCGCAATGACGGCCGCGACGACGTTCCGGGAGTGACGCTCCGGTTGACCTGCGACGACCCGTACATCGCCCTGCTTCATGCCGACGATGCGATCGGAACGCTTCCGGGGGGTGGGAGCTGGGACAACGCGGCCGACCCGTTCCGCATCGAGGTCGAGCCGGACTGCCCCGCCGGCCGAGTCGTCACCTTCGTCGTCGTCGCGGATGCTCCGGGCGGCATCCATGTAGAGGTTCCTTTCACATTCGAGATCGGCGAGCTGCCGGTCGTCTACTCGAACGACTTCGAGGCGGGGTCCGACTGGTCGCGTGACGTCACCGACAACGCGCTGACCGGCGCTTTCGATCGGATCGACCCTGTGGGAACCACGTTCCAGCCCGAAGACGACGCGACTCCGGGCGACGGGGTCTATGCCCTCGTCACCGCTCAGAATCCCAACGGACTGGAGAGCGTCCAGGACGTCGACGTCGGGATCGCCGCCATCCGGTCCCCGGACTTCGACTTGAGCGGTTGCCCGGACGTGAGGCTGTCGATGAACTACTTCCACGGCCAGCGAGACGCGGGGGACGATCCGGGCGGCGGAGACTTCTTCCGCATCGACGTCTCGCCGAACGCGGGGGGGACCTGGGTGAACCTCCTCCATCTCGGGGACGTTGCATCGGCAGCGATATGGCAGAACCTGGTCGTGAATCTGGCGCAGTTGATTCCAATCACGAACCAGGTGCGCTTCCGCATCCAGGTCTCGGACCGGATGACGGCGGTGGACACGATCGAAGGAGGGATCGACGACTTCACCCTCTACAGTGTCGGCAGCGCGAATCAGCAGCCCGGGCCGCCGACTCCGCTCGATCCTCCCGACGGCGGAATGGTCGTCTCGACGGTCACGTTGACGGTCGGCAACGCGGAGGATCCGGAAGGCGATCCATTGACGTACGGCTTCCGCGTGTACGCGGACGCCGCTTTCACGGACCTCGTCGCCTCCGTCGACGAGGTTGCCTCCGGCGAGGGAGCGACCTCCTGGCAGGTCGATCCGCCTCTCCCCAGCGGCACGTACTACTGGCGTGCGTTCGCCAAGGACGCCGAGGTGCGCGGAATGTACAGCCCGGCGTTCCGCTTCGACTTCCGGGCCACGAGCGGCGCGAGCGATCCGGCGCGTGAGGCGGCGGCCGGGATCCTCGTCACTCCCAATCCGGCGAGCGCCGGAACCCGCATCCGCTACATGATCCCCGCCACCCTCACCAGCCGGCTCTCGATCCACGATCCGCAAGGCCGCGTCGTCCGCGAGCTGCGGACCGTTCCGTCGGCGACCGGGTGGCACGAAGTCGTTTGGGACGGACGAGACGACGCCGGCCGGCGCGTCCCGAGCGGCGCCTACTGGGTACGACTCTGGACGCCGGGCGCCACACGGACGGTTCGTGTGGTGAGAATCGACTGAGCAGGAGGCGGCGCGCGACCGAGGGCCCTGGAGCGAGCCGGCGACCCGCGGTAGCGCGCCGCGCGATCGTCTCGACCTCCAGCGCGACCGCCCGGCTTCGACCGCCCGGCTAGGACCCCCGGGGGCGACAGCCAGCGGCGACGGCTGAGCTTCTCGATTCACGGTCGGACCGCTAGAATCCCGCGTTCCCATTCACAGGAGGATGCGACCGTATGACCGAAGAAGCGTCTGCCGGAAGGATGGACGGAGCCGAGTTGGTCACCGTCCTCTACGACGAGATGCGCCGGCTCGCCGCGGCGCGCATGGCCCGCATCCCGCGCGGAAACACGCTGCAGCCGACCGCCCTCGTGCACGAAGCGTACATGAGACTCGTGACTGGGCCGGATGGTCACGGCCGCTTGTGGGATAGCCGCGGCCACTTCTTCGGCGCGGCCTCCCAGGCGATGCGCCAGATCCTGGTCGATCAGGCGAGGCGAAAGGCGGCCCGCAAGCACGGCGGGGAGATGCGCCGGGTGGATGCCGACGAAGTCGATCTCGCGATCGATCCCCCCGAGGAGGACGTGCTCGCCTTGAATCGCGCGCTGGAGCGCCTGGAGAAGGAGGATCCGCGGAAGGCGGAGATCGCGCTCCTGCGCTCCTTCGGAGGGCTGGACCGCGAGGAGGTGGCAGCGGCGCTCGGCCTGTCGGTCCGCACGATCGACCGCGAATGGCGTTACCTGCGGGCGTGGCTGCATCGGGAGATCCAGGCTTCGCGCGACGCGCTCTCCTGAGAGATCGGGGGGGCGGCTCCATGGCGGCGGAGGACCAACGGAAGAGGGTCGAGGAGCTGTTCCAGCAACTCCTCGATCGTTCCGAGGAAGAGCGGGCAGGCTTCCTGGACGCGCACGCCGCCGATTCCGCCGTCCGTGAGGAACTCGAGTCGCTTCTCTTTCACTACGGCGAGGCGACGAGCCTCGAGGCGTTCCCGCTGCCCCAGCA
Source organism: Candidatus Eiseniibacteriota bacterium (assembly GCA_041946735.1). Taxonomy (GTDB): domain Bacteria; phylum Eisenbacteria; class RBG-16-71-46; order CAIMUX01; family VGJL01; genus JBHGAY01. The sequence continues at coordinate 18,580 of JBHGAY010000002.1, read as the reverse complement.
GCTGCGGGCGAGCCGGTTCGACTGTCTCGAGGGCCAGGAGCCCGAGAGGATCGGCCGGTACCGCATCCTGCGGAAGATCGGCGAAGGCGGAATGGGCGTCGTCTACGAAGCGGAGCAGGAGGCGCCGCGCCGCACCGTCGCCATCAAGCTCATCCGGCCTGGTCTGCATCCCGAGCGGCGGCTGCGCCGCTTCCGGACGGAGAGCGAGCTGCTGGCAAGGCTCCAGCACCCCGGCATCGCCCACGTCTACGAGGCGGGGATGGAGGAGCTGGGGACCGGCGTGCTTCGCTCCCAGGTCCCGTACATCGTCATGGAGTTCATCCGCGGCGATCCTCTCCACGTTCACGTTCGCGACCGCCGCCTGCCTCCCCGTGACGTCCTGCGGCTTTTCGTGCGGATCTGCGACGCGGTGCAGCACGCGCACCGCAAGGGGATCGTCCATCGAGATCTGAAGCCGCCGAACGTGCTCGTCGACGAGCAAGGGAATCCCAAGGTCCTCGACTTCGGCGTCTCGCGCGCCATCGGGCTCGAGGGGGACCCGCTCGATCTGGAGGAGCGAACCGCGACAGGCGAGGTGCTGGGGACTCTCGCCTACATGAGCCCCGAGCAGCTCCAGCTCTCGGGCGGTTCCTCCGACGCCGACACGCGCTCCGATGTCTACGCGCTCGGCGTGATGCTCTACGAACTCCTGACGGGCCGGCTTCCTCTCGACGTGCAGGAGCTGCCGATCGTCGAGGCGGCGCGCCGCATCGCGAACGAGCTTCCCGCCCCCGTGACGAAGCTCCGGCCGGAGCTCGGTTCGGAGATCGAGACGATGCTCGCGAAGTGTCTCGAGAAGGATCCGGCGCGCCGGTACTCCTCCCCGGAAGATCTTGCCCGGGACCTCCAGCGCTATCTCGCCGGGGAGCCGATCGAGGCCAAGAGAGACAGCCGATGGTATGTGCTCCGTACCCAGGTCCGGCGCCACCGGCTGCCGGTTGTGATCGCGACGCTCGGGATCGCTGTCCTCCTCGCCTCCTCGGCCGTCGCCTGGATGCTTTACGCCTCGGCCGAAAGGGCACGTTCGCTGGCCGCCGACCGGCTCCTCGACTCCTATGAAGCGCAGGCGCGCGCGCTCCGATCGAGCCGCGCAGTCGGCCGCCGCTTCGAGAGCATGGACGTGCTGGCGCGCGCGGCCGCGCGCCGGCCAAGCCTCGCGATCCGCAACGAGGCGCTGGCGGCGATGGCGCTCCCCGATCTGCGCCTCGAAGGGAGGCTCGACGCCGGGCATGGCCGAGTCTTCTGCCAGGGACTCGAACGGATCGAGCGCTGCGGGATCCTGATGGAGGATGGAAGCGTCGCTGTGCGTGCGTTCCCGGATGGTGCTGACCTCGCCCGGCTCGTCGGCCCCGAGGGATTCCAGCCCACCAACGTCCGCTTCTCGCCCGAGGGGTTTCGTTTGGCGGTGCGATACGACCGCCAGGGCGAGGAGGCGCTCTGGCTCTGGGACATCGCGCGCAGCCGGCCGATCCTCCGCATCCACGAGACGATCCCGGGGGACAGGGTGAGCGAGATCCTCGGCCGCGGATCTCGCGCAACGGGCCGGGTGTCCAGCATCGTCGCGTTCTCGTCCCTCGAGTCGGCGATTCCGTGGATCGCCGTCGGCTTTGCAGACGGAACGATCCGCTGCTACTCGCAGGAGAGCGGGGCGCTTCTCCGGACCTTGCGCGGCGCCGCGCCGCCGTTTCGCCTCGCGGCGGATCCGTCCGGAAGATGCTTGGCCTCATCGAGCCTGTCGTCGAGCGGGATCGAGATCTGGGATCTCCAGACGGGACGGATCGCAAGAGTGCTCGATCCCGGGGGGATCCCTTACGCGCTCGCGTTCAGCCCGGACGGCGAGCAGCTCGCAGCAGGCTGCAGCGACTTCCAGGCGCGAGTGTTCCGCCTCGGGTCGGGCACCGCTCCAGTTCCATCACTGCCACCTCGGAATTTGGAGCCGCCGCGTCGCGATGCAGAACCGATCCTCCTGACCGGGCATCAGTCGGCGATCGTCGACGTCGGGTTCGTCGGGGACCGCGTTCTCTGCACGGCGGGGTGGGACGCCACGGTCCGGTTCTGGGACCTGTCCTCGGCCTCCGAGCTTCTCGATCCCCTGTACGGCCGCTCCCTCGCTGGAATTGCGGATCGGATCGCGCTGCAGGACGCATCCGGCACGCTGGCCGTCTACAGCTTCTCGCCCGGTTACGGCATGCGCGTGCTCCGCTCTCCGGTGGAATCGGGGGTAGTCGGCCATGCCTCGTTCCTGCCGGACGGCCGCCATCTCGTCTCGGCGTCGGTCCGCGGGGGCGTCCGCCTCTGGAATTTGACAACGGGGAACAGCGCCGTGCTCTCGGACGAACCATCCCGCTCCGCCGTCCTGCTTCCCGATCACGGGCTGCTCGTCGCCCTCTCGCCCCGCGGCCTTCTCGCATGGAAGCACGATCTCTCGCGCGCTCAGGATCTCGTGCTCGCCGCCCCCTCGCATCTCTGGCGGGGCGAGGAGGCGATGGACGTGGACCGGGGGCCGGATGGCTCCGTTCTCTCCGTGGTCGAGCGAGGAGGCCGGGTCATCCTGCTCGATACCGGCGCGACGCCCGGCGCAGTCCTGCGCTCCTACCCCGGCTTCGGAGGGCTCGTGACCTCCTGCATGAGCGCCGATGGCCGATGGCTGTTCCTCGGAAGCTGGAAGGGGGGCGAATCCCGCCTCCTCGACGCGCAGACGGGAGACGCCATCCTTACCTTCCCCGGCCCGCATGTGCGCGGCCTCTTCGCTCCGGACGGCAGGCACCTGCTGGTCACGAGCGCGGTCGAGGCACGCCTTCTCGATCTTGGCACTTGGCAAGAGGCGGCTCGATTCGCGCTCACTCCTCAGACGAGCGATCTTGCAGGGCTCGCCGCGTTCCGGCCGGACGGCCACGTTCTCGCCCTCACGCCGAATCGGTTCCAGGTCGAGCTCGTGTCGGTGCCCGACGGGCACACCCTGGCCACGCTTCCGAACCCGAGCTACGCGGCGATCCTGGATCTCGCCTTCTCCGACGACGCACGCCTTCTCGCCGCGATGACGCCCGGGCGCGAGATCCTCGTCTGGGATCTCGAGGGGATGCAGGCGGCGCTGGAGCCCCTCGGCCTCGCCTGGGACGAATGACACTGGAACCGGCGGCCGGGGCGCGTGCGCCGTCCGATCACCGCCGCACGACGATCTTCACGGCGCGGACTTCGCCGCCAGCCTCGAACCGCACGAAGTAGATGCCCGGCGATGCCGGCCGTCCATCGCTCGCCAGGCCATTCCACGAGACGGTCCGGGAGGATGCATCGATGCCGGAATCCGCGGCGCCTGCGCTCACCAACGCCGCCACGCGCCGCCCGAGCACGTCATAGACAGAGAGGTCGACGGAACCCGCTCCGGCTGCCCGGTACTCGATTTCGAAACGGTCGCCGATGGACGGGCGCGCGCGCACCGCGATTCGCGATTCGTCTCCGGGCGCCGGCGGCAGATCATCGGACGACGCCGGATCGATCCGCGTCATCTCCAGGATGCAGTTGCCGTAGCCGCCGACCCAGAAGCCTTCTTCCGTGGCAGTGATGCAGGTCCCGGATGTCGTTGCGGGCAGCGCCAGGCTCTCCCACGTCGCGCCGCCATCCTCGGTGACGGCGAGCGTGCCATTCGGGAAGAACTCGAGCTGCGTGGCCGCCCCGTGCACGCCATCGGGCGAGAACGCGATGCGGTGCACGGCGAACGGCCACACATTCGTCCAGAGCCCGCCGCCGTTGGTCGTCCTGTAGATGCCCGGCGAGCCGGTGTGGAGCGTCACGAATCCTGTCTGGCTGTCGCTCCAGTGCATGTCGTTCAGCCAGCTCGGAAGGCCCGTCGTGCCCACACCGCTCCACGATCCTCCGCCATCGGTCGTCTTGTACAAGACCGGCGCGCTCCCCAGATAGCCTCCCGTGAAACCCGCGCTGGCGTTCAGGAAGGAGATCGCGCGAAGCCCGCTCGTTGCCAGGATTCCGGCACTTCGCGGCTGCCACGTCTCCCCATGGTCCGTCGTCCGGTACACCTTCGACTCGTTGTCGTTCATGACCGGGACGAAGGCGACTCCGGGAGCCGGAAGCGCGAGATCGCCGGCACGCCCGCCCGCCGGGGCGCCGGCCAGATCGACCGGCGACCAGGAGGCGCCTCCGTCGGTCGTGCGCCACATGCGTCCGGAGTCGCCCGCCGCAACGGCGCGCGATACGTCCCAGTATCCGATGCCCGCTGCTGCGGCGATCGCGGGGCCCTGCGGATCCGCCTGCCAGCTCGATCCTCCGTCGATCGTGCGGAACCAGTATGTGGGAGGAGAGCCGGTGGTGCCGGCCGCGCCCGATCCGCCGGGTCCTACCGCGACCGCTCCGATCGCGCCGCGCTCCGGGCCCGCCGCGATGTGGGTCGCGTTCGTCCACGTCTGTCCATCGTCGGTGGAGCGGTAGATGTCGCCGTCGCTCGAGGGCAGGATCAAGGTGCCGTCGCTCAGACGATCGAAGTCGAGGAAGCCGCCCATGCTTCCGAAGAGCCGCTCCGTCCAAGTGTCGCCGCCGTCGGTCGTCTCCCAGACGAATGCCCCCTCCAGGTTGGTGGCGACGAGGTAGTGGAGAGGGCCGAGCACGACCGTGTTGCCCATGTAGGTGAGGGGACCGACGGGGTTGCCGGTCCACGTCACGCCGCCGTTCGTCGTTCTCCAGATCTCGAAGTCGTTCAGGATCGTGATGTGGGCGGGGTCGGTGGACCATGCCTCGTTGAACGATGTGAACTCCGTGACGCCGTCGAGCGGCGCCCACGTCTGGCCGCCGTCCGTCGTGCGGCGCGCGAGGAACTTGCCCAACACGTAGCCGTTCGCCGGATCGAGCCAGAGCTGCTCGTTCAGATCTTCCGATCCCGGCGAAGGAAGAAGCGCCCATGTCGTGCCGGAGTCGGTGGATCGGATCACCTCGCCGCCGGAGCCCACGGCGCTGAGGATCGACCCGCTGACGACCTCGAGATCGTTCAAGGTCCCGGTGGACGGATTGACGACGGGCGACCAGGAGATTCCGGCGTCGGTCGACTCGAAGATGCCGGGAGGTGCGCCGGCCGCGAGCAGGTGCCCGGCTCCGAGGACGAGCACGTCCTGGAGATCGGCGTCGAAGTCGGGGAAGAGGTCGCGCGGCGTCCATGTGACCCCGGCGTCGGCCGTGACGAGTACGGTGCCTCGCGGCCCGACGGCATAGCCGGTCGTCTCGCTCTCGAAGTCCGTTCCGCAGATCGCATTTCCCTGCGGCGTCGGTAGCCTCCATGAGAACTCGTACTCCGCGGCAGAGGCTGCGAGCGTCGCGAGGCCGACTGCGAAAGGTGTCAGGAAAAGGGCACGGAGGGTGATCCGGGCAATCCTTCGGGATCGCATCCATACTCGTCGATGCATGACTCTCGACACTCTCGGCACTCCTTAGGTTGTTCGTGCGTTCGGAAGCGGACGCGATGTGCGCCGCTGGGACGTTCCGGCGCCTGGAACCGGCCGACCCGACTCGATCCATACGGAATTCACGGCGAGAGTCTGCCATTCGTGCATGGCGTTCGACCCGGCGGTCTTCGTGCCGGGTGTGTTCGGGCGCGCGCCCTGGTCGCCGGCATGCGACGAATGTTCGGCGCGGGAGAGGATTGACAACCCCAGCGCGTCTCGCCAGCGTCAGAGTAGGCGGGGCCATGGCGGATCTTGCGAGCGTCCGCAACTCGATCGCGAGCGAACAAATCTCGAGCGACCGATCCCAGGAGGTGAGCGCGATGCGGAACCGATCCCTTGCGAGCGAACGCGGAATCCTCTTCTTCCTCTTCTGCGGTCTCTTCTCTCTGGCATTCCTCCTGATCTCGTTCGCGGCGATCCCAGGCTGCGGGAACCGGTCCGGGAGCGAGAACGGGACGCGAGCGGCCTCGACCGACACTTCCCAGACGGCGGCGGAGGCGCAGCGCGAGGCGGTGGAGGCGGCCGAACGGGAGGCGGCGCCGCAGACGACGCCGCCTGCCGCGACTTCCCAGGGCATGCAGGGCAAGCAGGACGGGCAGGACAACCGGGGCTCCGGGGGAGATGCGGAAACACGCGAGACGGCTCCGGGCGGCACGCCGAGCCAGGCGGCGGAGCCGTCCAGTCCAAGCCCCGAGAGCCCGCCGGAGACGACGGAGAAACCGACCGAGGCCACTACTCCTGCCCCGGCCGCGGCCCCTGCAGGGAACTTCAAGTACGTCGGGGTTCAGGCCTGCGCGATCTGCCACAAGGGAGCGTCGAAGGGCTCCATCTACGAGGTGTGGCTCGCGAGCCCGCACGCGCAGGCGTTCGAGGCGCTGGGCGCGGAGAATCAGAAGAACGAGGTCTGCCTCCGCTGCCACACGACCGGCTTCGGCAAGGCTCTCGCGGCGGGAGTCACGCCCGACAAGATGGTGAACGTGCAGTGCGAGGCTTGCCACGGTCCGGGGAGTGAGTACCGGCCAATGGCGGTCATGAAGAGCCGGCCGGCGGCGCTGGAGAAGGGCCTGGTCCTTCCAACGGAGCAGGTGTGCATGCAATGCCACGGGGGGCCGTTCCCGGAAGGGCATCCGGCGGTGGCGTTCAACTACGAGAGTGCGCTGCTGAAGATCGAGCATCACAGCAAGCCGACCGAGACGAAGTAGAGTTGCCGGCACGCTTCGGCCGCGGCTTCCGGCCGGCACACACTTAGGCCGCCTGGCGGCCGGCAGGCGACAAGCTGCGGCCTGCAAGCTGTTGACGCGGCGGCCGGCGAAGGCTACTCCCATCCCATGACGATGCCGCCGCCCGCCGCGCCGCTTCCGAAACCCACGCTCGTCTGGTTCCGGCAGGACCTCCGCCTGCAGGACCACCCTGCGCTCGCCGCCGCGGCCGCGCGGGGGGGGCCGGTCATCCCCGTCTACGTCTGGGCGCCGGAGGAAGAGGGAGCCTGGCCGCCGGGGGCGGCCTCGCGCTGGTGGCTCCACGGCTCGCTTGGGAGCCTCGCCGCGTCGCTTTCTGCCATCGGTTCGCGGCTGGTTGTGCGGACGGGGAGGAGCGCGGAAGTCCTGCGCGCTCTCGCCGGCGAAACGGGGGCCGATGCGGTCCACTGGAGCCGCCGCTACGAACCGGCATCGCGGAGGCGTGACGCCGACGTCGAGAAGAGCCTGTCGGCGGACGGAGTCCAGGCTCGGAGCTTCAACGCGTCTCTTCTTCACGAGCCGTGGACGATCCGCACCCGCTCCGGCGGACCGTTCCAGGTGTTCACCCCGTTCTGGCGCGCATGCCTCGCGGCGGAGGTCCCTCCCGCCGTGCCGATTCCCGCTCCCCGAAGGCTCCGCTCACCGGAAAGATGGCCTACGAGCGTCGATCTCGACTCGCTCGGGCTTCTGCCGGTCGTCGATTGGGCCGCCGGGATCCGCGAGCAGTGGCAGCCGGGCGAGAAGGGGGCAGCGGAACGGCTGAGGCGGTTCCTTCGCGTCTCCCTCGCCGCCTATCCGGCGCAGCGAGATCGTCCCGATCGTGAAGGCGTTTCGCGCCTTTCGCCCCATCTGCACTTCGGCGAGATCGGACCTCGCCAGATCGTGCGTGCGATCGAGGCGCGGGCGGCGCGCGACCGTACTCCGGGAACGATCGCGGCGGCGGAGGCTTATCTGCGCCAGCTCGGATGGCGCGAGTTCGCCTACCACCTGCTCCACCACTTTCCGCGCACCGCGGAACGGCCGTTGCGCGAGGAGTTCCGCGCGTTCCCGTGGCGCAAGGACCGCCGGGCGCTGCGCGCGTGGCAGCGGGGCGAGACGGGATACGGCATCGTCGATGCCGGAATGCGCCAGCTCTGGTCGAGCGGCTGGATGCACAACCGCGCCCGCATGATCGTCGCCTCGTTCCTCGTGAAGGACCTGTTGATCGACTGGCGGGAGGGCGCGCGCTGGTTCTGGGACACCCTCGTCGACGCGGATCTCGCGAACAACACGCTCGGCTGGCAATGGTCGGCCGGCTGCGGCGCGGACGCGGCCCCGTACTTCCGCATCCTGAACCCGGCCCTCCAGGAGGCGAGGTTCGATCCCGATGGCGCCTACGTGAGGCGCTGGGCGGCGGCGGAGCCCCGGCCGGCGCGGATCGTCGACCATGACGCGGCGCGCCGGCGGGCGCTGGCGGCGATGCGCAGGATCGGGAGAGATGCTTGATCGATGGGGCATGAGAGGAATGAGGGGCAGGACGGACGGGAGGGCCGGACCGTGAACGATTCGAGGAGCGAGGCCGCGTGTTTGCTCGGAAGCTTCGCGCGGGGCTCGTGGAGTATGGAATCAGATAGACGCGGCTTGCCGACCTAGGGACGAGAGCCGTCGGGTGGGCGCTCCGCCGCCGCTCGTGCCGCCTGCTCGATCTTCCGGTCGATCCCCGGGAGGGAGGCATCCATTCTCCGAGCCTCCTCGTAACGCTCCTGCGCCCTCTGCGGCTGGCCCCGGCCCATCCACACGTCGCCCAGCATGACAAGCAGCCACGCTTCCCCGCCGATCTGATCCGGCGTCTTTCGCTGGAGGACCTGCATCGTCTTGCGCGCCTCCTCCTCCGCCAGCTCCATCCGCCCGATCCTCGCGTAGTAGACGGTGAGCGCCTCGTGGATCTTGTACAAATCGGGATTGAGCCGCGCCGCTGCCTGCCAATGTTCGCCCGCCCGGTCGACGCGCTCGCGCTTCCACTCGAGGTCCCCCAGCTTCGCTTCGGCGATGAAGCTGCGCGGGTTCACCCGGAGCGCTTGCTGCCAGAGCGCGATGTCGTCGCGCCAGTGCGCCGCCTGCGTGAAGCTCCGCGCGCCGAACGCAGCGAGCACGATCGCGCAGGCCGCGAGGATCCACCGGCGCTGCGCCTGGCGGTGGTCGAGGAGCCAGGCGAGCGCCAGCGCAGGCCCGAGCATTGCCGGGTAGAGGTAGTGGTCGGCGGTGGTCGAGTAGAGCTGGAACTTGAACCGGACGAATCCCAGGACCGGCAGCAGCGCGCCCGCGAACAGCAGCGCCGCGGACCACGGGCGCGGGTCGCGCCTGCGATGCCTCCAGGCGACGTAGCCGATCGCGAGCGGAAGCAGCCAGGCGAGATAGATCCAGGGGGTCCAGCCGATCCTCAGCTCCGGACGCATCCCGTAGTCCACCGCGAGCGCGACAGGCCAGAGGAGCTTGAACAGGTAGAACGAGAGCGCGTCTCCGGCGATCAGAGGACGGACCCAGACCGGCACCGGTGGCAGTCCCGTCCCCGGCTGGACGACCCGCGCCACGATCGCGAAGACGGCGGAGACGACGAGCCAGGGGGCCAGGGAGCGAGCGACCCGCGCGGCCGGCCGCCGAATCAGCCAGAGGTCGAGAATCGCCGCGAGGACCGGAACGATCATTCCGGTCGGCTTCGAGAAGCAGGCAGCGAGGAACGCGAGCAGAGCCATCCCATAGTGGAAAGAGCGCTTCGAGAGCGGCGCTGCGGGATCCCTGTCCGAAGCGCCGGCGAAGAGCGCGTACTGCCACAGGGCGAGGATCGTGAAGAGGCCGCAGAGGACGTCCTTCAGTCCCGACGCCCACGCCACCGCTTCGACCTGCACCGGATGGAGAGCGAAGAGCGCGGCGCCGGCCAGGGCCGTGAGTGCGCGGGCCGTGAAGCGCCGCAAGAGGGCGAAGACGGCGAGAGCGGTGGCCAGGTGCGCGAGGAGGCTCGCCGCATGGAAGACCCAGGGAGCCAGCGCGATTCCCGCCTCGTCCGCTCCGCCGGGACGCCGCGCGACCGCCGCGAGAATGCCCCACACTGTTTGCGTAAGCGGGATGTAGATCGCTTGCTCCGCATGGCCCCAGTACCAGGCCACCCCCTCGAGGGTCGGAGGATTCATGCGCGGGTTCTGATGGATCGTGACGTCGTCGTCCCACCAGGTGAAGCCGTTCGCGAGGATGGGAGCGAAGACGGCGACCACGAGCGCCGCGAGAACGAGCTTCATCCGGAGAAGCTCCCGGCCCGAGGAAGAGATGGCGGAAGGGATGGTAGACGGGATGGCCGGCGACGAGACGTCTCGAGCCGATTGACGGGAACGTTCCGGCTTCACGCCCTTCGCGCGTGCGCCGCCGGCCGGTGATTGCGCCCGGAGTTCCCGGCGCGATTCGACGGATCCTTTACCGTTCACGCGCGGCGGCACTGCCTCCCCATCTCGGAACGCCGGACGGTAGGGGCCCGGGCCCTGGCCCGGCCCGGGCGGCTTCGCGCCGCATCCCGCGCGAGCAGCCACCGTCCTCGAAATGACTCATGCCGCGAGGATAGCGGATCGCAAAGGGGCGGCAAAGCCGCGGTTGCCCGCGTCGCGTCCCGAGAGTATCCATTCGTCGAGATGGAGATCGAGGGGACATACCTGTCGGATCGTCCGGATCTCGCGAGCGCGATCGAGCGCTTGAGCGAGCGCGTCTGGCCGCCGTTTCTGCTCCACGCAACGATCCGCGGCTGGCGCGAGCTCTTCGGGCGGCTCGCCGGCCACCAGATCCTGTTTCTCGATCGGGACGGCGGCCGGCTCGTCGCTGCAGGGCACACGGTGCCGATCGCGTGGGACGGCACGGTCGGCGATCTTCCGCGGACCATCGAGGAGTGCGTGCAGCGAGCGCTCGACCGTGACCAGGTGGACCGTGAGCAGGTGGACCGTGAGCAGGTGGATGAGGGCGGCGCGCATGCCGCACGCCCGGCCGGGGCTCTTTGCGCGGTTGCCGCCATGGTCGACCCGTCCGCTCGCGGGAGGGGACTGAGCCGCATGCTCGTCGAGGCGATGCGCGGTCATGCCGGTACGCTCGGCCTTCCGTCGCTGATCGCTCCCGTGCGTCCGATCTGGAAGGACCGCTTTCCTCTGATCCCGCTGGATCGTTACGCCGAGTGGCGGCGGCCTGACGGAGCGCCGTTCGACCCGTGGATCCGGGTCCATCGCTCTCTGGGCGCGCAGACCCTCGGAGTCGCGCCTGCGACGCTCGAGGTGCGGGGCACGGTCGCGGACTGGGAGCGATGGACGGGCCTCGCCTTTCCGGGGAGCGGAGCGTATTGCGTCCCGGGCGCGTTGCAGCCGGTCGAGATCGACCGGGAAGCGGACCGCGGCATCTACCAGGATCCGAACCTCTGGATGCGCCACGGCTCCTCGACGCGATCCGGGCCGTAGCTGGAGAAAGAGAGACCGCTTCCCGCTGCCGGATCTCGTTTCCTCCCATCTCCTCGACCGAATTCCGATCGAGTTCCGACCGAATTCTGCTGTTTCGCGGCACCTCGGACCGCTCTAACTTCATTTCGCCGCCTCTCCGCGGCGTCGCGCGATGCGCGCCCGATCGCGCGACACGCGGTAGGGATCGGCGAGAGCCCGCACGCTCCGACTCGCAACCAGCTTCCGCTCCGAAATGTCCGCGGCGTGACGGGTGGCGAAGACGGCTTTCCCGAAAGGAGCGGTGATGAAACGGTATCTGGCAGAACTCGTGGGCACGTTCGTCCTGGTGTTCGGCGGTTGCGGGAGCGCTGTTCTCGCCGGGGACAAGATCGGCTTCCTCGGGGTCGCGCTCGCGTTCGGGCTCACCCTTCTCACGATGGTCTATGCGATCGGCCCGATCTCCGGATGTCACATCAATCCCGCCGTGACGGTCGGGCTGCTGGCGGCGAAGAAGTTCCAGCCGCGCTTCGCGCTCGGCTACATCGTCGCGCAGATCCTCGGCGGCATTCTCGCTGCCGCGATCCTGCTGATCATCGCCAAGGGGCTCCCGGGCGGCTACGATCCCTCGACTGCGGGATTCGCGGCGAATGGGTACGGTGAGCATTCCCCGACCGGATATGCGCTCGGCGCCGCGTTCCTCGCCGAGGTGGTGCTGACGGCGCTGCTTCTGATCACGGTGCTCGGCGCTACAGACATCACGGCGCCGGCCGGGTTCGCGGGCATTCCGATCGGGCTCGTCCTGACGCTGATCCACCTGATCGGCATCCCGGTCACGAACACGTCCGTGAATCCTGCGCGCAGCATCGGGCCGGCCATCTTCGTCGGCGGGTGGGCGCTCGGTCAACTCTGGCTCTTCATCGTGGCTCCCTTGATCGGCGCGGTCCTCGCGGCGCTGCTCTATCGTGGCATGCGACTCCCCGAGCCTCTCATCACGGCCCGGCGCGCCGAGGAAGCGCTGAAGAGCGAGCGGGCGGAACGGGTGTAGAGCCGCCCCCTTCCGCTCGACGCCCGCCGTGGCCGGTTCGACGAAGGCGGGACGAAGGCAACGAAGGGGACGAAGGCAATCAAGGCGGGACGCTCGACCCCTGGGCCGGACGTTCCGCCTCTCTCTTTCCGCTCGGGCACTCGGCCCTCTACTCTTCGACCGAGAGCGAAACAGCTGCTTCACCCGCGTCTTGCGCGGTCTGCATGCAGGAGGGCCCCGTGAAATCTCGTCCGGCATTCGAAGCGACTCTTCTCTTCCTCCTCCTGGTGCTTCCGCTCGTGCTTCCGGCTGGCGCGTTCGCGGACTCGGTCCAGCTGGAGGGCAAGGTCACCGACACCGCCGGCCGGCCGATCGACGGCGTCCAAGTGACGCTCACGGAACTGGCGCGCCGCACCCAGACCACGGCTGACGGCTCCTACTCGTTCGACCGCGTTCCGGCGGGCCGCTACACGGTCCTCTTCCAGCGAGTCGGGTTCGCGCCGGTCGCGCTCGAGCTGGCCTTGCCGGGACCGGCGACGCGGGACGTCGTTCTCTCCCCGACCCCTTACGCGTTCGAGCCGATCGATGTGACCGCCGCTCGCATGCCGCGGCCGGTCCTCGATTCCCCGCTACCGATCTCCTTCCTGAGCGGAAGCGATCTCGAGCGGGAAACGAGCATCTCGGTCTCGCATGCCCTGGAGCAGATCCCGGGTGTTCGCACCGTTTCGACGGGCGGGCAGATCGGCAAGCCGATGATCCGCGGCCTGACCGGCCCGCGGGTGCTCGTCCTCGACAACGGGCATCGGCTCGAGGACTACTCATGGAGCGACGAGGACGGCCCTTCGATCGATCCCGCGAGCGCCGAGCGGATCGAAGTGATCCGCGGGCCGATGAGCGTGCTGTACGGATCCGAGGCGCTCGGGGGAGTGGTCAACGCCGTTCCTCCTGCTCTGATGCGGACCGGGCCCGGCAGGAGCATGCAGCGGGGTCTCGCCGCGGCGTACTTCGCGAGCAACAGCCGCGAGGCCGGCGCGAAGCTGAGGCTCGAGGGGGCGCGCGGCGCGATCGGCTGGCGGCTCTCCGGCGCCGGCCGCCTCGCCGAGGCGTTGCACACTCCGGAGGGAGAGCTGGAGAACACGGGGTTCGGTGCGTTCACCGGAGATGCCGCGGTCGGATGGCATGGGCCGCGTGGGGGCGCGACACTGCGCTATGTTCGCTACGGAGGCGAGTTCAAGCTGCTCGAGGCGGGCGGGCCTCCGAGCGGCGGTCAGGAAGGAGAGGGCGAGGAGGGGGGGCCGGAGCGCAAGCTATCCGACGATCGCTTGCAGCTCGAGTCCGAGTTCCCCGTAGGGCCGGTGCGCCTGGAGGCGAAGGCGCAGCTCGAGCGGCACGAGCTGATCGAGCTGTCGGACGAGGTGGGGGGTGGTGGTCTGCGGGACTTCCCCCGCCTCCGCCCGGCGACCATGCCGTCGCTGCCGGTCGCATCCAGATCGGAGCAGGAGGCGTTCCATCTCCTCCTGAAGACCGGAACGCTCGATCTCCTCGCGCATCATGATTTGGGCTCCGGCGTGGGCGGGACGATCGGCGCCAGCGGTGAGCTGCAGTCGAACGACTCGCGCGGCCCGATCCCGCTCGTGCCGGATCTGACGACGCAGTCGGGCGCGGTATTTCTCTACGAGGAAGCGCGCTTCGGGAGGCTGAGTCTGCTCGGCGGGGCGCGCACGGAGGCGCGCAGCTTCACGCGGGAGAAGGACCCGGCCGCGAACTCCCTCGACGTCGACCGGTCCTTCCACGAGATCACGGCGAACGGTGGGATCGTGCTGCGCCTGCCCCATGCGGTCGCAGCGGCGGGGAACGTCGGGCGCGCGTGGCGCGCGCCGACCTTCTTCGAGCTGTACGGGGGTGGTCCGCTGCTCGCCGAGGCGCGATTCCTCTTCGCGAATCATCGGCTCCGGCAGGAGACGAGCCTGGATCTCGACGGGTCGATTCGTCTGGAGCAGCCCGAGCGACGAGGCGAAATCTCCGTCTATCGCAACGCCGTGGACGACTTCATCGTCCTCAGCCCGACGAGCGAGGAGATCAACGGACTGCAGGTCTGGAAGTACAGGCAGGTGGATGCGGTGCTGCTCGGCGTCGACGCTGCTCTCGATACGCGCGTCTCCGGCCCCTTCTGGCTGCACGGCCGAATCGACTACGTGAAGGGCGAGGAGGAGGCGAGCGACGCTCCGCTCCCATCGATCCCTCCGATGCGCGGCGCCGTTGGCGCGCGCCTGGCGACCGGCGGACTCTCGTGGGCCGATCGGCTGCAGATCGAGCTCGAGGTCGAGATGGTCGCGGACAAGAAGGCGCGCGACGCGGCTGCCAACGAGGTCGTCACGGGTGGCTACGCGCTCCTGAACGGCGGCGCATCCGTCAGCCGTGCGTTCCTCTCGCGGGAATGGGACGCGAGTCTGCGCGTGCGCAACGCGACGAATCGCCGCTATCGGGACTTCCTGAGCCGGTACAAGGCGTTTGCGCTGAATCCCGGAATCGACGTGGCACTGGAGGTCGGGACCTCGTTCTGACTGCATCCGGGTGTATCCTAGCGCTCGCGATGCTGCGCGAAGACATCACCATCCGCCCCGCGACCAAGCGGGACCTTCCGGCCGTCGGCCGTCTCGGCGCCGAGCTGGTCCGCCTGCATCACCGCTTCGATCCCGACCGCTTCCTCGCCCCCGAAGGTGACCTCGAGCAGGGCTACGCCTGGTTCCTCGGCACGCGGATCGGCAAGCGCGGGGTCGTCCTGATCGTTGCGGAGCGCGAAGGAGAGATCCTCGGATACGCGTATGGAGAGATGGAGCCGCTTTCCTGGAAGGAGCTGCGCGACGCCGCCGGCTTCGTCCATGACGTCGTCGTCGACGAGGGTGTCCGCCGTCGAGGCATCGCCACGCGCCTGGTCGAGGAAACGGTCCGCAGGCTCGAGGATCTGGGAGCTCCGCGCGTGCTGCTCTGGACTGCGGCGAAGAATGCCGAGGCCGACCGCCTCTTCGAACGCCTCGGCTTTCGACGGACGATGATCGAGCGGACGCGCGAGCGCGGCCACAAGCCGGGAGCCGAGAGCGCCTCGTAGAGATCGCCGCCCATTCCCAAGACCGCCGCTTTCTCGAACGGATGAACGGTGCTATCCTTGTACCGGTCCGTTCTGACCATCTTCCGGTCCGTCCTGACCAACGCGACATCCTGCTCGCGGCCACGGGGAGCGTCAGCCCTCCGTGGCGCGACTCAAGAAGGGGGAGCAGATTCGATGCGTGGGAGTTCCGTGCCGTTCCGGACGCCGCACCTTCCGATCCTCGGGCTGGCGTCTCTGCTTCTGGGCCTGTTCACCTTCGTCCTCCTGCCCGCGACGATCGCCAGCGCGGCGCCTCCAGTCGATCGAGACGACGCCGTCTCGATCGTCACGCGCACCCAGCTCGGCGGATCTCTGGACGGGGTCCGGCTCTTCGTCGATTCCGAGATGCTGCCGCCCGGCGAGACGATCGCCACGTGGCACAAGGACGTGTTCACCGCTCCGGCCGCCGGCTGGTTCGTCTTCGTCGACCTCGTTCCCGGAGCGAACTACGAGCATCCCTGCTCCTACTTCTTCGTCGAGAGCGCGAGCGGGACGGTGCAGCGCTTCGACGCGATGACCCCGCCGAGAAGCCTCGCGAGGCTCACGGAGATCACGAACGGGCGGGACAATCCGCCGGACGGCGTGTCCGAGGCGGCGCTCGAGCGGTTCAGCGAAAGGCTTCGAAGCCTTCCGAAGCCCGGCGGCGACCGCGGACAGGCCTGGGCCTTCCTGATCAGCGGCGGCGCGGATCCGGGGAACAACCACATCCGCTACTGGAACGACATATCGTTCATCTACCGCACGCTGGTCGATTACTACGGCTACGCGGACGATCACATTCGCGTCTGCATGTCGGATGGAACCAACCCGGCGGTCGACCGCTCCAACGGGACGAACTCGCCGGTCGATCTCGATGGCGACGGGGACGCCGACACCGAGTACCCGGCGACGCTGCAGTTCGTCGGTCAGGTCTTCGGCGAGCTGGCGGCGACGTTGACCGCTTCCGATCAGCTCTTCATCTTCACGACGGACCACGGCGGCCAGGAGTCCGGCCATGACTGCTACCTGAACCTCTGGAACTACGAAGAGCTGCGCGACGACCAGATGGCCGCCTACATCGCGGCGCTTCCCTGCCAGACGATCATCTGCACGTTCGAGCAGTGCTTCAGCGGCGGGATGGTCGACGACCTGACCGCGGACGGGCGCGTCATCGCCACGGCCGCGAATTGGGACGAGTACTCCTGGGCGATGGGACCCGACTACACCTACGACACCTTCGTCTATCACTGGACCTCGGCGGTCGGCTGGGAGACCCCGGCCGGCCAGCCTGTCGACGCCGACACGAACAACGACAACATGGTGTCGATCCACGAGGCGTTCCTCTACGCGCAGGCGAACGACCACGAGCAGGAGACCCCGCAGTACAGCAGCACGCCGGAAGGGCTGGGCGACATGCTGAACCTCTTCGGCAACCTCGAAGGGGTCTACCTCGCGGTCGATCACACGACGGTCAACGACGACAACGTCGGCGCGTCGCACGGCGACGGCGACGGTGAGATCGACTATGGCGAGACGATCGAGCTGACGGTCGCCCTCCACAACATGGGGTTGACCGACGCGGTCAATGTGTGGGGCACCCTCGCCACGGAGTCGCCGTACGTTACGGTGACGGCGAGCCAGCGCCTCTTCGGGTCGATCCCTTCGGAGCAGACCGTTTCGAACGCGCAGCCGTTCGTGTTCCAGGTCGCGAACGACGTTCCCGATGGGGAGCCGCTGCTGCTCACCCTCCAGGTCACCGAGGATCCCGGCATCCTGCCGCTGGCGCTCGCGGCCACCGCTCCGTCGTACCGTCTGTCGGTGCAGGCGATCCATGACCAGCACGGGGACAACGACGGGATCGCGGATCCCGGCGAGACGATGGGCGTCATCGTCAAGATCGAGAACGTCGGAAGCGCTTCGTCACCGGCCATGTGGGCGACGCTCGAGGGGGAGGGGTACATCACGACCGACGGCGGTCCGCACCACGTCGGCATGATTCCGCCGGGCCTGAACGCGCTCGCCAGCGGCTTCGAGGTCACGGTCTCCGCGGACTGCCCGCCGGTCTATACCGCGCACCTCGATCTCACCCTGCACGGCTACAGCGGTGCCTACGAGGTTCCGCTCGACCTGCTCTTCAGCGTCGGCCCATGGTTGGACGACGTCGAGCTCGACTGGGGCTGGACGATCGGCGCTCCGGGCGATGCCGCCACGAGCGGGATCTGGGTGCAGGCCGACCCGGTCGGAACGACGTACAACGGCAGTCCATGCCAGCCGGAGAACGATCACACGACCGATCCCGGCCATATCTGCTTCGTGACAGGCAACGGATCGGTCGGGGGCGCGGCGGGCGAGGCTGACGTCGATGGCGGCAAGACGACGCTTCTCTCTCCCGTCTTCGACGTGTCCGGCGCGGCATCTGCGGACATCCGCTACTGGCGGTGGTACACGAACAACCTCGGCAACAGCCCCGGCCTCGACTACTGGGACGTCGACGTCACCGCCGATGGGACGAACTGGGTCCATCTCGAGCACACGGTGGAGAGCGCCAACAGCTGGACCGAGCAGGCCTTCGACGTCGGTTCGGTCGTTCCGCTCACCGGGACGATCCAGTTTCGCTTCGTCGCCGACGATGTCGCCCCCGGCTCGCTGATCGAGGCCGCGGTCGACGACATCCAGGTCACGATCGTCCGGCCGCCGGCAGCGGGCGTCGCGGAAGAAGAGGCCACGCTTCCGAGCGGTCTCGGGCCGTTCCGTCCCAATCCGATTCGTAGCGGCTCCTCGGTCAGCTTCCGGCTCGCGGCCGCGGCGCCGTCGGTGCGGCTCGATCTCTACGACATCGGCGGACGGCGCGTGCGCACGCTCTTCGACGGCCCGGCGGCGGCGGGGGAGCACACGATCCGCTTCGCCCCGCTCGACGATGCGGGCGCGAAGATCTCCTCGGGGATCTACTTCCTCAGGCTCGAGACGCCGGACATCACGCAGGTGCGACAGGTGGCGGTGATCCGGTAACGCCGAAGCGGTCCGGAACATCGCCTGCTGACAGACGGCGGCCGTCCTCTCGACGAGGGGGCGGCCGCCGGCAGTTTGGATGGTGCATCAATGACCGGGCAATCGGTCCGTCGATCGGCGCGCGCGCCGTCGAGATCCGGCCGCGCGCCGGTCCGTCGATCGAGTCGCGGCCGTCGCGAACCGCCCGCGCGCATCGGTCCGAACATTTTCTGCACTTTTTTCGTGTGGAGGCTTGACGATTGCGAGGGATTGTG
>JBHGAY010000019.1:0-113593 GCA_041946735.1 Candidatus Eiseniibacteriota bacterium | reverse complement strand
CCGCTCGGTCTCGGCGGCCCGGACGTCGCGGCCAACCAGGTGTGCGTCTGCTCGGCGCACCACAAGCTGATCCACGAGGGGCGCCTGCGGGTCGAAGGCACCGCGCCCGACGAGCTTCGCTGGGACCTGGGCGGCGGCCTCCTCCGGACGCGCGGGCAGCGAATCGTAGCGAGTCGCTGACCCCGAGCGGACCGCCGTGCGCCTACTCCTCCGTCACTCCCGAGGAGACCGGGTTCCATCCCAGTTCGAGCACCTCGAAGTCGTCGGCGTGCAGCGAGTGGAAGGCGGGGTTCAGGATCTCGTTGTCCCACCGCGGATCCATGGTCCCCTGGATATACATGTCCGTTCCGTTGTCCGCGAGGATCAGGCCGTACTCCTTCATCGCCTGAAACAGCCGCTGCAGCGGCTCCGGGAACGCGGACAGGTCGACGTCCGCCTTCATCCGCAACCGCGTTCCCATCGGCGGGGCCTCCGGGTCGTCCCCCGCCTCGTGCGATGCCGGCCAGACGTAGCCGTTCGTCGCGCGCGTCGTGAAGCGGAAGGCGTGGCGGATCGGCTCCTCGCCGTAGGCCTCCTCGTACTTGATCAATCCCGGGAATATCGCGAGCCCTGCAGCGTCGGCCGAGGTCCAGCCCTCCGGGCGCCGGTCGTTCGTCGAGAGGTTCCAGACCGCCCCCGATCCCGCCTCCCAGCGCTGCCGCTCGTCGTTCCACGAGGTCGCCCACGTCTCGAACAGCAGCCAATGGTCCCGGTCGACGATCAGCATGTGGCGGTCACCTTCATCCCCTCCGCCCGGCACGCCCCCCTCGATGTAGTTCGGAAGCTCGCGCGCCTCGACCGGGATCGGATACCCGGGCGGCATCCCAGGCGCCCCCGGGTCGCTCTCCTCCGGGTAGATCACGAACGTGACCGGCTCGAGCGGCTGCGTCCCCGAGACGCCGATGTACGGCATTCCATACGGAGGGGGGCCGAAGTCGGGATGCAGCCGCGCGACCGCGTCGGGATCCTCCGGCGTCCGCCCGCTGATCCAGTCGATCAGCTCCTGGGATCGCGGATCGACCGGGGCCTGCGTCACCTCGAGATTCCACCAGTTGTCCGGCGGGAAGATCTGACGGTCCGTGAAATCCTCGTTCAGGACGACGCCGGGGGTGACGCTGTGCGGGTCGGACTCCACGCCCGGCGCCGTGGGATCGGAAGTCGGATCCCCCCGGCCACAGCCGGCGGGGAGGGTGCAGAACGGGAGCAGACTCGCCAGCGCGAGCGGGCGAAGCAGATGCGTCGCTTTCATGATGTCCCCCGATGTCCTTTCCTGATGATGGCTCCTGGACCGCCGGCCTTGACACCCCTCCGGCAGCGCCCCTAGCATGAACGCGTTGCGCGTTCAACGATTACCACGTTTCATCACCAGGGAAGGATGGAGATGGGTGAGGTGCTGCGCAGGACCCCCTTGTGGGCGAACCATCGCGAGGGGGGCGCAAAAATGGTGGGGTTCGCGGGTTGGGAGATGCCCATCCAGTATCCGACAGGCCAGCTCGAGGAGCACAGGATCGTCCGGACCGACGCGGGCGTCTTCGACGTCTCCCACATGGGCCGCTTCCGCTTCGGCGGTCCCGGGGCCCATTCCTACGTCCAGAAGCTGATCACCAACGATTTCGAGAAGGCCGCAGTCGGCCAGGTTCTCTACGCCGCGCTCTGCGACGAGAGCGGCGGGATCATCGACGACGTCACCGCCTACAAGCTCGAGGACGGCTGCCTGCTCGTCGTCAATGCGTCGAACCGCAAGCCGGATTGGGACTGGATCGCCTCCCACAAGCCGGCCGACGTGACGCTGGTCGACGAGAGCGACGCGATCGCGCAGCTCGCCGTCCAGGGACCGCGGGCGCAGGAGCGTTTCTCTCCGCTCGTCTCGGGCGATCTCGATCCAATCGGCTATTACCGCTACGGGCGCTTCACCGTCCTCGGCGTCCCCGACGTCCTGATCTCGCGGAACGGCTACACCGGCGAGGACGGCTTCGAGATCTACCTCCCGGCGGAGGGCGCGAGCGACCTGTGGAAAGCGCTGCTCGAGCGCGGCGTTCGCCCGATCGGTCTCGGGGCGCGCGACACCCTGCGCTTCGAGATGGGGTACGCGCTCTATGGAAACGAGCTGGACCGCGAGACGACGCCGCTGGAAGCGGGGATCGGCTGGACGGTGAAGCTCAAGAAGCCTGACTTCTTCGGAAAGGAGCCGCTGCTCCGCCTCAAGGAGAAGGGGCTGCCCAAAACGATCGCCGGATTCGAGGTCGAGGGGGTGCGGATGCCCCGCCACGGCCAGACGATCCTGCACGAAGGTCGCGCGGTCGGGAAGGTCACCAGCGGGGGACCCTGCCCGAGCCTCGGCAACAAGGGGATGGGGCTCGGCTACGTCCCGCCGGACCTCGCCGCGGTCGGCACCCGCCTCTCGATCGACGTGCGCGGGACGAGCGTCCCGGCCGTCGTCGTCGAGCGGCCTTTCTACAAGAACGCGTCTCACCGCTGAGGGTGGAGGAGGGAGGGAGGATGATTCCGAAGGACTGCCGCTACACGAACGAGCACGAGTGGGTCCGTCCCGACGGGCCGGACCACGTGAAGATCGGCATCACCGACTACGCGCAGGGCGCGCTCGGCGACATCGTCTTCGTCGAGCTGCCGTCGGCGGGGACGGCTCTGCATCACATGCAGCCGTTCGGATCGGTGGAGGCGGTAAAGACGGTGAGCGACCTCTTCAGTCCGGTGAACGGCGAAGTGGCCGAGGTGAACGAGGCGATCGCGAACGATCCGAGCGTCGTGAACCGCTCTCCCTATGACGAGGGGTGGATGATCCGCGCGCGCATCCAGAACGCCAAGGAGCTCGACGCGCTCCTGACGCCGGAGGCGTACGAGGAGATGGTCCGCGGCCTCGAGGGAGGCGCCTGATGCCGTACACGGGACACGGTCCCGGGGAAGAGAAAGAGCTGCTTCGCGCGATCGGCGTCTCGCGTTTCGAGGAGTTGATTCCCGACCTTCCGGAGTCGCTTCGGCTCGGCCGTCCGATCGACATTCCCAAGGGACAGAGCGAGCTCGAGGTGCGGCGTCTCTTCCGCGAAGCGGAGATCAAGAACTACGACCCGGCGACCACGCCTTCCTTCCTCGGTGGAGGCCTCTACGACCACGACGTTCCCGCCGCGGTGCAGCACATGCTGCTCCGCAGCGAGTTCTACACCGCCTACACGCCCTACCAGCCTGAGGTCTCCCAGGGGACGCTCATGGCGATCTTCGAGTTCCAGACGATGGTCTCGGAGCTGACCGGCCTTCCGGTCGCCAACGCCTCGATGTACGACGCGGGATCCGCGGCCGCCGAAGCGGCGCTGATGGCGTCGGGCGCGACCGGCCGCAACAAGATCCTGGTCGCCCGCACCTTCCACCCTCACCATCGCGCCATCCTCGAGACCTACGGCGTTCCGCCGGGTCTCTCATTCGTCGACGTCGGGACGGAAGGGCCGCTTTCGCCCGCCGAACTCGCGAAGCACCTCGACGGCGAGACCGCCGCGCTCCTCGTGCAGCAGCCGAACTTCCTCGGTGGAATCGAGACGCTCGGGCCGATCGCCGACGCGGTCCACGCGGCCGGCGCGCTGCTCGTCGTCTCCTCCGATCCGGTCGCGCTCGCGCGCCTCGAGGCCCCCGGCAAGCTCGGCGCCGACATCGTCGTCGGCGAAGGGCAGAACCTGGGAGGCGGGCCGGCCTTCGGCGGTCCCGCCTGCGGCCTCTTCGCCTGCAAGAAGGAGCTGATCCGCCGCCTGCCCGGCCGCCTCGTCGCCGAGACGGTCGACCGCGAAGGACGGCGCGGCTTCGTCCTCACGCTCCAGACGCGCGAGCAGCACATCCGCCGCGAGAAGGCGACGTCGAACATCTGCACGAACAACTCGCTCGTCGCGCTCGGCTTCACGATCACGCTCTCCCTGCTCGGCCCCGGAGGTCTCTCCCGGATGGCCGACCTCTGCCTGCAGAAGGCTCACTACCTCGAGAAGTCCCTCACCTCGATCCCCGGCGTGCGGCGCGAGCCGCAGGGCCCGTTCTTCTTCGAGTTCGCGCTGCGCCTGCCGCGTCCGGCGGCCGAGGTCGCGCGCGCGATCTACGACGAGGAGCGCATCCTCGCCGGCATCGACCTCGGCCGTGTCCGTCCCGAATGGAAGGACCGGCTCCTGGTCGCCGTGACCGAGAAGAGGACCCGCGAGGAGATGGACCGGCTGGCGGCGGCGATGAGGAGGGTGCTGGCATGACCCCGCGCGATTTTCGTCTGATCTACGACCGGTCGTTCCCGGGAGCCGAAGGCTATCGCCTCCCGGAGAACGACGTCCCCGAGCGGCCGCTCGCCGAGATGATCCCCGGCGGGGCGCTTCGCTCCGAGGCTCCGCGCCTCCCCGAGGTGCCGGAGCCGGAGGTCGTGCGCCACTACGTGCGGATCTCGACCTTCAACCATCACGTCGACAAGGCGATCTACCCGCTCGGCTCCTGCACGATGAAGTACAACCCGAAGGTGAACGAGGATCTCGCTCGCCTTCCGGGACTCGCGGGACTCCACCCGATGGCGCCGCCCGAGCTGGTCCAGGGAATGCTCGGCATTCTCCATCGCTTCACCCGCGAGCTGGCCGCTGTCGTCGGAATGGATACCGTCAGCCTGCATCCGGCGGCCGGAGCGCAAGGGGAGCTTCTCGGCATCCGGCTCGCCCGCGCCTATCACGACGCGCAGGGGAACAAGAAGAAGGTCGTCCTGATCCCCGACTCGGCGCACGGGACGAACCCCGCGACGGCGCACATGGTCGGCTACGAGACGCGGGAGCTGAAGTCGCGGCCCGACGGCCGGCTCGACATCGCCGCGTTGCGCGAGGCGGTGAACGCCGAGACCGCCGCGCTCATGGTTACGAACCCGAACACGCTCGGCCACTTCGAGAGCGAGATTCGCGAGGCGGCCGACATCCTGCATTCCGTCGACGGGCTCCTCTACATGGACGGCGCGAACCTGAACGCGATGCTCGGCTTGACCCGTCCCGGCGACATGGGGGCCGACATGGTCCACATCAACCTCCACAAGACCTTCTCGACGCCGCATGGCGGGGGAGGACCGGGGGCCGGGCCGGTCGGCGTGAAGGCGAAGCTGATCCCGTTCCTGCCGGCGCCGGTGATCGAGGAGGCGGACGGCCGCTTCTACCTCGATACCGACCGGCCGCGCTCGGTCGGGCGCCTGCATCCGTATGCCGGCAACGTCGGCATGATCCTGCGCGCGTTCGCCTATCTGCGGTCGCTCGGCTCCGACGGTCTCGCCGAGATCAGCCGCGCGGCGATCGTCAACGCGAACTACCTGATGAAGCTCGTCGAGGCCGACTACCCCGTCGCCTACCCCGGTCCCTGCATGCACGAGTTCGTCGTGTCGTGCACCTGGATGAAGAAGCACGGGGTGAAGAACATCGACGTCGCGAAGCGGCTGCTGGACTTCGGGGTGCATGCCCCGACGGTCAGCTTCCCGCTGATCGTGCACGACTGCCTGATGATCGAGCCGACCGAGAGCGAGAGCCGCACGAGCCTCGACGAGTTCGCGGGCGCGCTGCGGCAGATCGCGCGGGAGGTTCGCGAGCAGCCGGAGATCGTGACCGGAGCGCCGCATGACACGCCGGTCCGGAGGCTGGACGAGGGGGCCGCGGCGCGCAATCTGATCGTTCGGTGGGAGCCGAAGGAGAAGGAGTGAGCGAGACCGTCCTGGACTGGACGATCCATCCGTTCGCGGAGCGCAGGAGGAGGGGGATCGCCGTGCTCGCGGCGATCCTCGCCTTCAGCGTCGGCGCGTCGTTCTATTCCGGGCACGTCTACTGGGGGCTCTTCTCCTTCGCGGTCCTGTTCCTCTCCCTCGAGTCGTTCTACTTCCCGACCCGGTTCGTTCTGGAGGACGCGAAGCTGACGGTGATCCGCCGCTTCTCGAAGAGCGAGAGGGAGTGGGGCGCCTTCCGGCGCTGCCTGCTCGACGGCAACGGGCTGACGCTGAGCCCGTTTTCGAAGTCGTCCTGGCTGGAGGAGTACCGGGCGATCCGGCTCCGGTTCGGCCCGCGCGAGCGGGACGAGGTCGTCCGGTTCGTTCGAGAGCACGTGCAGCCGACGGCCGAGTGGGTGCAGGATCCCCGGTGGAGAGCGGACGCGAAAGGGGCGTGAGGCGGCCGGGCGGCGGCATGCCTGCGGGCGCACCGCCTCCGGGCGGCTCGCCGCCCGGAGGCTCGAAGCCGCAGGGCGGCGGCGCGCCGCCGCCGGACGGAGTGGAGCCGGACCCGGACGAGAAGCTTCTCACCGCGGTCGCCACGAAGATCGTTCGGATGGGGCTCGCCGTCCCGGCGGTCTTCTTCCTGGAGTCGTCGAAGCCGCTCTCCTTCGTCGGCAGCCAGGCGTTGGTCTTCTTCGAGCCGTTCGTGAAGGCGTTCTTGAACGTCGCCAGCTACGACCGGTTCACGGCCCTCATGGAGGACCGTAAGAACGTCGAGCGCCTGATCCGCAGGGTCGAGGAGCTCGAGGAGGAGAGAGCCCGCGCCGAGCGGGAAGAGAAGGCTCGGAAGCGGGCCGAGAAGGGGGAAAAGGGGAGGCGATGGTTTCGCAAGGGAAAGGGCTGAACTGGATCCTGGCGACCGACTGCGGATCGACGACGACCAAGGCGATCCTGATCGGAAAGCAGGGGGACGTCTACCGGCTGCTCTTCCGCGGCGAGGCTCCGACCACGGTCGAGGCTCCGTTCGAGGACGTCACGCGCGGGGTGCTGAACGCGATCATGGAGGTCGAGGAGCTGGCCGGCCGGAAGATCCTGGACGGCGAGCGCATCATGTCCCCCGCGACCGACACGGAGGGGGTCGACCTGTACGTCTCGACCTCGAGCGCGGGCGGCGGGCTGCAGATGATGGTGACCGGCGTCGTCAAGTCGATGACCGGCGAATCGGCCGAGCGCGCCGCTCTGGGCGCCGGCGCGATCGTGATGGACATCATCGCCAGCAACGACGGCCGCCTTCCGCACGAGAAGATCCGGCGCATCCGTGAGCTGCGCCCCGACATGATCCTGCTCTCCGGCGGGATCGACGGCGGGACGGTGACCCATGTCGTCGAGCTGGCGGAGATCATCGCTGCGGCCGACCCGAAGGCGCGCCTCGGCGCCGGCTACGATCTGCCGATCATCTACTCCGGCAACAAAGACGCGCGCAAGGAGATCGAGGAGCGCCTGGCCGACAAGTGCGCCCTCGTCGTCACCGACAACATCCGTCCCGTGATGGAGCGCGAGAACCTGATGCCGGCGCGCCACGAAATCCACAACCAGTTCATGGAGCACGTGATGAAGCACGCGCCGGGCTACCAGAAGCTCATGGACTGGACGGCGCCGAACCCGATCAAGCCGACCCCGGCGGCCGTCGGCGACATGATCCAGGCGGTCGCGAAACGGGAGAAGATCCAGGTGATCGGCGTCGACATCGGCGGCGCCACGACCGACGTCTTCAGCTACTTCCAGGACGTCTTCGTCCGCACGGTGAGCGCGAACCTCGGGATGAGCTACTCGATCTCCAACGTCCTCGCCGAGGCCGGGCTCGACAACATCCTGCGCTGGATCCCGTTCCCGATCGACGAGGGGGACCTGCGCAACCGGATCAAGAACAAGATGATCCGGCCGACGACGATCCCGCAGGCGCTCGAGGAGCTCCTGATCGAGCAGGCGATCTCGCGCGAGGCGCTGCGCCTCGCCTTCGAGCAGCACAAGTCGCTCGCGGTCGGGCTCAAGGGAGTGCAGAAGGAGCGGACGATCTCCGACACGTTCGACCAGACGGCGAGCGGAGAGTCGCTGATCAACATGCGCGACCTGGACCTGCTCGTCGGATCGGGCGGGGTGCTCTCCCACGCGCCGCGCCGCGTGCAGTCCGCCTTGATGATGCTCGACGCGTTCCTCCCCGAGGGGATCACGGAGCTGGCGGTCGACTCGATCTTCATGATGCCGCAGCTCGGCGTTCTCGCCGACGCGCCCGACAGCGATCTGCTCGCCGAGGCGCGGCGCAAGGCGGCCACCGACGTCTTCTTCCTCGACTGCCTCGTGCGGCTCGGGACGAGCGTCGCTCCGATCGGCCAGGGGAAGGAGGGGCAGCGCTGCCTGAAGGCGACGCTCGCGCTCCCCGGCGGCAAGACCGAGGAGATCGACCTGCCGTTCGGCGGGATGCGGCTGATCCCGCTCGAGGTCGGCAAGACGGTCGAGGCGACGCTCGAGCCGGCCGGAGGCTTCGACATCGGCGCGGGCAAGGGGAAGAGCATGAAGGCGACGCTCAAGGGCGGCGTCGCGGGGATCATCTTCGACGGCCGCGGACGCCCGTTCGCGCTGCCGAAGGAGCGGCAGGAGCGGATCCGCAAGCTGGTGGAGTGGTGCGAGGCGCTCGACGTCTATCCGGGGCAGTTCCGCACGATCGCGGCGACTGCGGCGAAGGCGGCTCCGGCGGCCGCGGCGGCGACGGCGGGCGTGGGCCGGTAGCCGGCGCGCGCGCGGATAGGGAAAGGGAAAGGAAGGGGGAAGGTCGTGGCGCATGCCTATACGCCGGGTCTCCGGGTGACGGAGCGAACGCGGATCCTGAAGGTCCGCCGCCTCCCGCTCAAGGGACAGGTCGTGGTGAAGAAGGGAGACAAGGTCCAGGCGGAGACGGTCGTCGCGCGGACGGACCTGCCGGGGAACGTGCAGCCGGTCAAGGCCGCCTCGATCCTCGGGGTCGCGCAGCAGGACCTCCGCGAGTTCATGCTCAAGAAGGAAGGGGACCAGGTCGCCAAAGACGAGGTGATCGCCACCTCGAAGTCGTTCTTCGGCCTCTTCAAGTCCCACTGCCGTTCCCCGGTGGAGGGGACCGTCGAATCGATCTCCGACGTCACCGGGCAGGTGATCATCCGCGAGCCGCCGATCCCGGTGCAGGTCGAGGCCTACATCGACGGCGTCGTCGGCGAGGTGATGCCGGGCGAAGGGGTCGTCGTCGAGGCGGAGGGGGCGTTCCTCCAGGGGATCTTCGGCGTCGGCGGAGAGACGGTCGGCCAGCTGCAGATCGTGGTCCCATCGCCCGACGTGGAGCTGACCGAGGCGCACCTCAAGCCGGAGCACGCCGGCAAGGTCGTGGTGGGCGGGTCGCTGATCCGGATTCCGGCCCTCCGGCGGGCGATCCAGCTCGGCGTGAAGGCGGTCGTCGTGGGAGGCTTGGACGACCAGGACCTTCGCTCGCTTCTCGGGTATGATCTCGGGGTTGCGATCACCGGCCAGGAGTCGATCGGCGCCACGATCGTGGTCACCGAGGGATTCGGCGCGATGACGATGGCGCGGAGGACCTTCGACCTGCTCGGCCGCTTCGAGGGCAAGAAGGTGTCGGTCAACGGCGCGACGCAGATCCGCGCCGGCGTGATGCGGCCGGAGATCGTGATCCCGATGTCGGGGGAGAAGGCGAGCGCGGCGCGCGAGGTGGCGAACGAGGGGCTCGCGATCGGCTCGCCGGTCCGCGTGATCCGGATGCCGTACTTCGGGCGCCTCGGCGAGGTCGTGGGGCTGCCGCCGGAGCTGCAGAAGCTCGAGACCGAGGCGAAGGTCCGCGTGTTGAAGGTGCGGTTCGATGGTGGGGAGGAGGCGGTGCTGCCGAGGGCGAATGTGGAAATGATCGAATCGTAGAGATCGGAGGAAGATGATCCGCCGGATCCTCCCGGTTCTGGCCGCCGCGACTCTCGCGACACTCGCGCCCGACGGCGCGGGGGCGCTCATCCTGACCGCTCGCGACATACCGAACGATGGAGGGGGGCGGATCCAGCTCGAGTGGACCCCCGCCGACGCGTCGGTCGCGCCGGCGGGGGTCTTGACGATCGCTCGAGACGACGGGAACGGCTTCGTTCCCGTCGCGCGCGTTCTGGCGACGAGCGGCTCCTGGATCGACGGGGACTCCACGCGCTTAGCCGACGGCAAGACCTTCGCCTACCGCCTCGAGGACACGCTCGGCACGGCGCTCACCGGCGCCGCGGGCGCCGTTCCGCGCCGCAGCCTCTTCGACGTCGCCCGGTTCAACCTGCTCCTCTTCCTCGCCGTCTTCCTTGCGCTCCTGCTCTACTTCCGGCGGCTCGCGAAACGGCGGGCCGATCTCTTCATCCGCCGGATCCCCGGGCTCGACGCGATCGAGGAGGCGGTGGGGCGCGCGACCGAGATGGGCCGGTCGGTCCTCTACGTGCCGGGGATCGACGAGGCGAACAACATCCAGACGATCTACAGCATGGTGATCCTGAGCAACGTGGCGAAGATGGTGGCGAAGTACGAGACGCGCTTGATCGTTCCGATCTGCCGCTCGTTCGTGGTGCCGATGGCGGAGGAGACGGTGCGCCAGGCGTATCTCGACGCGGGCCGGCCCTCCGCGTTCCGCCGCGACGACATCCGCTATCTCAGCGACGAGCAGTTCGCGTTCACCGCCGCGACGAGCGGCATCATGCTGCGGGAGAAGCCGGCGGCGAACCTGTTCCTCGGGTCGTTCTTCGCGGAGAGCCTCATGCTCGCCGAGACCGGCTTCTCGACCGGCGCCGTGCAGATCGCCGGGACGGCGAACATCCATCAGCTTCCGTTCTTCGTCGTGTCGTGCGACTACACGCTGATCGGCGAGGAGTTCTTCGCGACCTCCGCCTACCTCTCGCGCGAGCCGGACCTGGTCGGCACGCTGAAGGGGACCGACTGGATGAAGGTGTTGATTCTCGTGCTCCTCGTCGTCGGCGCCGTCCTCGAGACGGCGCAGCTGAGCGGCCTGAGCCACTGGCTGGAGACGCAGTAAGCGATGCGCCGCGAAGTGCCCCTGCTGCTCGCGATCTTCTTCGGATGGTTCATGATCCTGCAGTTCTTCTCGCCGCTGCCGTTCGTGCAGACGATTTCGGCGCGGCTGCAGGAGTGGATCATCGTGATCGCGGCCGCGGCGGTCGTTCTCGGTGTGGCGAACGTCGGGCGGATCCACCTGCGCAAGCTGCAGCGAAAGGAAGGAGGATGGCCGTACTCGATCCCGCTCCTCGCCGGAGTCGTGGCGATGGCGGCGATCGGATTGATCGGCGGGATCGATCCGGGAACCCCCTTCGACTGGCTCTACCTCAACGCCTACGTGCCGATGCAGGGGACGATGTTCGCGCTGCTCGCCTTCTTCATCGCCTCCGCCGCCTACCGCGCGTTCCGGATCCGGAGCTGGGAGGCGGGGCTCCTGGCGGTCGCCGCCGTGCTCGTGATGATCGGGCGCGTCCCGGTCGGGGCGGCGATCTGGGACCGGTTCCCCACCGTCTCGGAGTGGATCATGAACTACCCGCAGCTCGCCGCGAAGCGGGCGATCCTGATCGGCGCCGCGCTCGGCGCCATCGCGACAGGGCTGAAGATCCTGCTCGGGCTCGAGCGGGGCGTGATCGGGGCGGAGTGAAGTGAGATGAGCGTGCGTCGATTCCTCCTCGATCTCGACCGCCGCTGGATCTTCCTGGCCGTGGGGATCGCGGTGCTGATTCCGCTCCTCGTGCGGATCGGCTTCCAGATCCGGCCGACTCCGTTCGTCATCGCGTACGAGAAGGCGATCGAGGATCTGCCGGCGGGAAGCGTCATCTACCTCGCGACCGACTTCGATCCGGGATCGATGCCGGAGCTCTACCCGATGCTGGTCTCCTCGATGCAGCAGGCGTTCCGCAAGGACCTGCGCGTCGTCTCCGGAAGCCTCTGGCCGGCCGCGCCGCCGCTCGTCGACCGCGCGTTCGAGGAGACCGGCGCCCGGATGGGCAAGCGATACGGCGTCGACTTCGTCAATCTCGGCTTCAAGGAGGGGCGCGAGGCGGTGATGGTGCGTCTCGGCACGTCGATCCCCGGAACGTATCCGCGGGACGCGCGCGGCAACCCGGTGACGGCGCTGCCGGTGATGCGCGGGATCCGCAACTTCGATCAGATCCGCCTGATCGTGAACATCTCCGCCGGCTATCCCGGCACGAAGGAATGGGTGCAGCAGGTGCGGACGAGATTCGACGTGCCGATCGTGGCGGGGACGACCGCCGTGAGCGCCCCGGAGTACTACCCGTACGTGCAGGCGGGGCAGCTTCAGGGATTGCTGGGCGGGCTTGCCGGGGCGGCGGAGTACGAGGAGCTTCTCGGGACGGAGGGGGACGCGGTGCGCGGAATGGACGCGCAGAGCCTCGGCCATCTCGTGATCCTGCTCTTCATCATCGCCGGCAACGTCCTCGCCTGGACCGGAAGGCGGAAGCCGGGGGAGTCGCGATGACCGGGCTCGGCGACGCCTTCGGCGCGATCGTGGGGGCCATCCTGACCCTCGCGATCCTCTCCTTCCTCTATAAAGACAACCCGGTGTACCGCTTCGCGGAGCATCTCTTCGTCGGGCTGGCGGCCGGCTACTACCTGGCGCTCGAGTTCCACCAGGTGTTCCGTCCCAACTTGTGGGACCCGCTCGTGCACGATGGCGACCTGCTCGAGCTGATCCCGCTCGCGCTGGTCCTGCTCCTCTTCACCCGCCTGGTCGACCGGATCGGTTGGCTGTCACGGTGGCCGATGGGCTTGCTGATCGGAGCGTACTCCGGGCTCGCCGTGATCGGCTTCGCGCAGGGCGATCTCGTGCCGCAGATCCGCGCGAACCTCGTGCCGCTCTGGACGGGCCACATCGGCTCGACGATCGACAACTGGATCCTGGTGATCGGCCTCCTGGCCTCGCTCTTCTACTTCTTCTTCTCGGTGCAGCACCGCGGCGTGGCGGGGGGGACGGCGAGGCTCGGGATCTGGTTTCTCATGGTCAGCTTCGGCGCTTCCTACGGCTACACGGTGATGGCTCGCATCAGCTTGCTGATCGGACGCCTCACCTTCCTGTTCCGGGACGCTCCGCACTCGATCGCAGGGGCGTTCTTCCGCTGACCACCGGCGGCGGAGTGACTGTGCAGCAGCGCAGCGGTCGCCGTTCGTGCCCCGCGTCCGTGTCCCCGCGTTCGATTGACCGCCGACAACGGCGATGGTAGACTCCGCCGCGCAGAGCGTGCCGCATCGTCTCGATGGCCGCGGCACGGTTCTGCCGCCCGCAACGACGGGGGCTGGGCCGCAAGCGCGCCGCCCCCCCCACGTGCCCGATTCGAGGAGGGGACGGAATGCCGAAGGGACGGGTCAAGTGGTTCAGCGATGCGAAAGGCTACGGATTCATCCAGGCGGAGGACGGCTCCGGGGACGTCTTCGTCCACTTCAGCGTGATCGACGGAGAGGGCTTCCGTAGCCTCGCGGAAGGGGACGCCGTCGAGTTCGACTTCGCGCAAGGGCCGAAGGGCGCGAAGGCGACCGCCGTCCGCAAACTCCAGGCAGACAAGCTCCAGGTAGAGGAGAAGACCGCTTGAGCCGTCCGTGAGGCGGCGCCGCGCCTTCGCTGGGCCGGATTCCCCAATCCGGCCCGCTTTCTTCTCCGTTCCGCGTTCGAAGCCGGCCTCCTTCATCGAAACGGTGTAGGGATCCGTCCGAGTGGTCGAAAACCTCCGGGGGGAGTCCCGCTCCCAGCGGGACTCGGGTACCCGTTGCGGGTAGGTCCACCCAGGAGGTTGCCGTGCGCGCGTCCCATCCGATCGCTTCATCCATGCTGCTCCTCGCGGCCGCCGTCCTGCTGTCGCTCACCGGCGGCTGCGGCGACGATTCCTCGACCGGTCCGTCCTCCGGGGAAACCTGGCGGATGGAAACCCTTACCGTCGCTACGGCGATCCTCGGTCCCGGCGACTCGACGCTCGTGCGAGCGCGGGTCGTCCTGGACGACGGGGTGACCGGAGCGGCAGGTAAGCAGGTGCTCTTCGGCGAGATGCTCGACCGCGAGTCGGGCACGTTCGCGCCGCAGGCGGCGACGACCGACGCGAGCGGCTGGGCCGAGGCGCTCTACCGCGCCGACCGGGGCTACTGGGGCCTGGTCACGCTCAAGGCGCGCAGCGGCGAGTCGACGAGCTACGTGCAGCTGCTGCTGCAGGCGAGCCAGGCCGGCTCCGACGTGTTGACCATCTCCTCGCCCTCCAACGCGACCGCGATCCCGGCCGACGGAACGAGCCTGCTTTCATTGCAGGTGCACGTCACGCGCGGGCTCGATGGAGAACCGCTCGCGAACGCCACCGTGCGGCTCGCGGCAGGCGACCGCTTCGTCGACAACGACCGGGACGGGGCCTTCACGAGCGGCGATCAGCTCCTCCAGGGCGGAGACCTGAACCAGAACGGCTCCTGGGATCCGCTCGGCACCGTTCCCGCGGCAGTCGTCACGGACGGATCGGGGACGGCCGAGTTCACGATCCGCGCGGCCTCCACGCCGGGCACCACCTGGGTTCACGCCTCGTCCGATGACGGCGAGACCGACTTCGCGATCGTCTTCCACCCGACGACGCTGCTCCTCGAGGTGCACGCGGTCGAGTCGGAGATGATGGCGGACGGGCTGCGCGAGTCGGAGGTCTACGCGATCGTCACCGACTGGGAGGGGCGTCCGGTGCAGGGAGTGGTGGTGCAGTTCACGGCCGGCGAGCCGTTCGAGGACCTGGACGGCGATGGGCAGTACACCGACCCCACCGACATCTTCAGCGACACGAACGGCAACGGACGGTGGGACGTGATGGGCGCGATCGGCTCCCACGCCACGACCCAGCACGACGGCACGGCGACGGTGCTCTATCGCGCCGGCGTCGATCCGGGAGACGTGACGATCCAGGCGCGCACGCGCGGCGTCGAGGCGCAGGCGATCGTCCATCTCCTGCGGATGCCCTCCGCCTACCGGATGTCTCTCGAGGCCGAGGGAGGACCGATCTACGCGGACGGCACGAGCCGTGCGCCGGTGTCGATCCAGGTGTGGGACGTCAACCAGACGGCCTTGCCCGGCAAGCGGATCCTCCTCGCGGCCGGCGAGCCGTTCGACGACGTCGACGGCAACGGAGTCTGGACCCCCGGCGTCGATCGGCTCCGGCGCGACCAGAACGGCGACCGCACCTGGAACGCGATCGGTTCGGTTCCGGCGAGCGTCGTGACCGGCGACGGCGGTCGCGCCTACGTGGATCTCGTCTCCGGGATGGAGCCTGGCGAGACGACCCTCAAGGCGACCGTCGACGGCGTCTCCGAGGAGATCACGATCCAGCTCCTCTCGCTCCCGCCGGTGACGAGGCTCGACCTCGTCACCGACAACGAGTCGATCCGCACGCGGGGCAGCGGTGGCGACGACGCGGCCACGCTCACGGCGACCTGCTTCGACGCTCTCGGCGCGCGCGTCCCGGCCGGCCTCACCGTCCGCTTCACGATCGCGTCCGGACCGGACGAAGGGGAGACGATCCTCGGCGGGCAGGAAGGCGTCTTCACGACGCAGACGAACGCCGACGGGGAGGCAATCGCCGTGCTCCAGGCGGGGACCGCGCCGGGGCTCGTGCAGGTGCTGGCGGAAGCCGGAGCGGCGCAGCGCACGATCACCGTGCAGATCGCGTCCGGTCCTCCGGCCGGCCTCTTCTGTGAGGCGAATCCCGAGGAAATCGACACGGAAGGGACCTCCGAGATCCTCGTCCATCTCTACGACGAGCGGCACAATCCGGTCGATGGCGCGTGGGTGCGCTTCGAGTCGGACTGGGGGATCATCGAGGGCATGGACGGTCCAGCGACGAGCATTTCCAGCAACGGCGTCGCCCGCGCCCTCTTCCAGTGCCCCGTCGCCCGTCCCGGCGACGATGGAATCGCGCGGATCACCTGCCATGCCGAAGGGACCGACTTGTCCTGCATCGCCCTCGTGAGGATCCCGACCTCGCCGGTGTCGATCGCCGGGCTCACGCTCACCAGCCCGGCGACCCGGCTCGTCGTCAAGGACGCCGGAGGGACGGACGAGACGACGCTCGAGGTGATCGCGATCGACGCGCAGGGACGCCCCTGCGGAGCCGGATTCCCGATCGAGGTGTCGATCGTCTCCGGCCCGAACGGCGGAGAGGGGATCGAAGGCGCAGGCACGCGCGAGGTGACGCGCACGACCGGTTCCGACGGCAAGGTCCTCGTGCCTCTCCTGACCGGGACGCTCCCCGGTCCGATGACCTTGGTCGCGCGCTACGGTGTGATGGAGAGCAACCGCCGCAACTTCCTGATCGCTCCGGGGCCCGCCGAGGACCTCACCGTCTGGGCGACCGACGCGACCGTCGCGCTCGACGACACGACGACCGTCCACTTCCGCGTGCTCGATCGCTACCGCAATCCGGTTGCCGACTCGACCGTGGTCCGAGTCTCGGTCGACGAGGGGCGTATCACCGGGACGGCCTATCCGGGCGCGCTCTACTCACGAACCGAAGGGGGGCGCGCGAGCGCCGTCTACGCGGCGTCGGGGCTCCTCCCCGGCGGAGACGGAATCGCCGTCGTCGGCTGCGAAGTCGACGCGCAGCATGGCTCCTGCGTGATCGGGATTCCGAACACGGCGAGCGACCCGGCGGCGATCGCGCTCGACGCGGCCGAACCGGAGATCGAGGTCTACGGAGCGGGAGGCGTCGAGCAGACGATCCTCACCGCGACGGTCACCAACGCGTCCGGAGATCTGGTCGGCGAGGGGGCGAGGGTCACCTTCCGGATCGTCGGCGGGCCGGGAGGCGGGGAGCGCTTCGAGAACGGAGCCGCCGTGATCACGGCGCCGACCTTCCGCTCCGGGACGGCGAGCGCCGTGCTGACCGCCGGCACCCTGACCGGGACCGTCCGCATCACCGCAGAGGCCGGATCGGTCGTCTCCGAGGCGGTCGGCGTGAACGTCGCCTCCGGACCTCCGGCCGACCTGCAGTGCGGAGGACCGGCGCAGCTCGTGTGCGGCGGCGGGATGGTGAGCGACGAGAGCACCGTCGCCTTCGTCACCGACGCGTACGGCAACGCCGTGAAGGACGGCACGGTCGTCTCGGTGTCGGCGAGCCCCGGCGGTCTCGTGACCGGAATCGACGGGCGCAACGGCACCCTCGTCACGAAGGACGGCGTCGCCCCCTACGTCTTCTATCCGCCGCTGGGGAATGACTGCCCCTCGATGCCGGTGGTCACTCTCACCTTCACGGTGCAGGGCATCGAGCCTTGCTCGTGGCCGATCACGATCACGCTGCCGTAGATCCGGGATCGATCGGCTGCGCTTCGCGGGCGGGATTCCCCGATCTCGGGGGATTCCGCCCGTCTCGCGAGCCTGCCCGCCCGCGATCCGCGCCGCTTCGCGGCCGTAACTCGTTGCCGGGCCCCGGGCGGTTCTCGAGTCGCGCTCCGGCACGCGACCTGCTTCTCTCCCGCGCAGACCCGGATGGGAAGGGTCTCAGGGCGAGCCCCTGCGAGACGGGTGCAAACAACGTCCCCGGTTCAGATCCATCGGCGCGTGGAGAGATCTCGGCAACGGAGACGGCACCCTCGAGCGGGGGCTATGCCTTTGTCCCTTGATCCCTTGGTCTCGCCCGCGCCGTGCCCTTCCGCCGAGCCTTGCGCCGTCCCTTCGTTGACCCCCTCGCCGAGCGGGTGGTACGGTCCGTTCGGTGCCGCTCGGAACATGAAACGAAACCCGAAAGACCCCGGAGCAACCGGGGCGGAGACCGCGATCCGGACGGGCGCCCGCACGAAACTCGTTTCACCGTACAGATCTGTGGTGACGTTGTGGGCCTTCCGCGCCGATGCTAGAATCCCGGGAACCGACCGGCCGGTACGGGTTAGTCGGCCGTGGCTTTTGCCGTGGCGACGTTCCCGGGAATCGAGGAGGTAGTTCGTTGAACCGTCGGATTCTCTCTCGTGCGGCCGCCCTGGCCGCCGGTCTCGCCCTCGTACTCTCCGCTCACGCCATGGCGCAAGGCACCAGCGGCGCCGCCTCGCTGAACATCACCCCGGGCGCCCGCGCGGACGGGATGGGCCGCGCCGCCGTGGCGACCGTCAACGACGCCACCGCGAACTGGTGGAATCCGGCCGCTCTGGCAGGACTGAATCAACGCGTCTTCTCCCTGATGCACACCCAGCTCGTGCCCGGCCTCGCCGACGACGTCTACTACGAGTACCTCGGCTACGCCCAGCACCTGGAGGGATGGGGCGGCGTCGGAGCGAGCCTGATCTTCCTCACCTACGGCAAGAGCGTCGCGACCGACGAGCAGGGGATCGAGAAAGGGACCTTCTCGAGCTACGAGGTGGCGCCCTCGATCTCGCTCGGATCGCAGATCGCGAAGGGCCTGTCGGCCGGGATCACGCTGAAGTACGTCTACGTGAACCTCGCTCCGGCGGACGTCACGCAGGACGGCCAGGCCGGGACCGGCGATACCTTCGCCGCCGACCTCGCCGCTCTCTACGAGGTGCCCGGCGTCCCGGTGCGCGTCGGCGTCAACGTGCAGAACCTCGGCCCGAACATCGCCTTCATCGACGCGGACCAGTCCGACCCGATCGGCCGCAACCTCAAGGTCGGCGTGGCGGCGAAGCCGTTCGACAACGGCACCTTCCGCGCTCTCGGCGAGTTCGACGTCAACAAGAGCCTCATCTACTCCGATGAGAAGCCGATCCTGAACGGCGGCGTCGAGCTCGGCTACTCGACCTACGCCGCCCTGCGCGCCGGCTACATCTACGACAAGGACGGCGATATCCGCGATCCGAGCTTCGGCTTCGGCGTGCAGATCGGGAGCCTCGCGTTCGATTACGCGAGCGTGCCCCAGGCGCGAGGGCTCGACCGGGTGAACAAGTTCTCCCTGACCTACCGGTTCTGATCGATCAGGTCGCCGCTTTGCGCAAGACTCTCGGGATCCTGATGCTGGCGGCCGGGCTCCTCTTCCCGGCCGCCTCCTTTGCGCGCTCCTTCCACGTGCGCCCCGCCGCTCCGGCGAGCGCCGAGCGTGCGGGCCTCGCCGCACCGTCGCTCCGTCCCTTCCCGCATCTGCTCGAGCGCGGGGCGATCGGCTCCACCGATGGCCTCGGGCGGACGGGCAACGCGACGCTCTCCTCGAAGACGATGCGTCCGACGGTCCTGCGGCGGATGCCGGCCATGCTCTCCGATCGCGGAAGCGATCCCGCGTCGGCGTTGCGGGCGATGGCCAAGCTCCGGGAGGTCGCGGAGCCCGAGACGGTGCGGATCCTCGCGCTGCGGGTCGACTTCGCGAAGAACTCCGCGGGCGACCAGACGACGGGGGACGGCCGGTTCGACATGCGCGACCCTGACAGCGCGAAAGTGGCGATCGATCCTCCGCCGCACAACAAGCTCTACTTCGAGCGGCACCTCGAGGCGCTCCGCCGCTACTACGACGTGCAGACCGGCGGCGGCCTCGTCCTGCAGTACGACGTCTTTCCGCAGGAGCCCGACTCGGCGTATCACCTTCCCGACACCGATCGTTACGGCCCCTGGATCTTCAGCGTCAGCAGCGATTCGATCCTTACGCGCGCCGAGCGGTTCGTCCGCGAGAGCGTGATGCTCGCCGACTCGCTCGATCGGTCGATCGACTGGAAGCGCTACCAGTCCTTCCTCGTCTTCCACGCGGGGACCGACTTCCAGGGGGACATCCAC
Source organism: Candidatus Eiseniibacteriota bacterium (assembly GCA_041946735.1). Classification (GTDB taxonomy): domain Bacteria; phylum Eisenbacteria; class RBG-16-71-46; order CAIMUX01; family VGJL01; genus JBHGAY01. The sequence goes on along the minus strand of JBHGAY010000019.1, from coordinate 94,061 downwards.
CAGGACACCCCCTACGACATTCCGAGCTTCAACCTGGGACTGACCGACTCGCTTGCCGTGACCGTCGGCGGCGCTGACTCGGTGAAGATCAACCTCGTGATGGTGGTCCCGGAGACGGTGAGCCAGGACGGATTCACCGGGGCGATGAACGGGGTCCTCGCGCACGAGTTCGGCCATCAGCTCGGCTTCTTCGATCTCTACGACGTCTTCAGCGGCCTGCCGGTCGTCGGGGTGTTCAGCCTCATGGACTCCGGAGAGGGGGAGTACGGGCTCGTCGCCGATCCGTACGACACGACGCAGGTCGTCGCGGTGCGCGGGATCCTGCCCGCGAGCCTCGATCCGTGGCACCGGGTGCTGTTCTTCCCGGACTACACGAACCTCCTGGAGATCGGTCCCGAGCAGACCGTCTCGCAGAAGGCGGTGCTCCTCGAGCGCGACGTCCTCTATCTGCCGGTCCATCTGTCCGAGTACTTCCTCGCCGAGAACCGGGAGATCGACTACAACGGCGACTCGTCGATCGTCCTGCGCGCCGACCCCGAGACCGGGGTGATCCTCGGGCCCGAGCCGGCCGAGGAGAACGGGAACGATCCGCTCGCGCGGCTCGAGTACGACTACCTGCTGCCGGGCAGCGGCATCCTCGTCTGGCACATCGACGAGCTGGCGGCGATCTCCGGCCTGAACTCCCCGTATGGAGGCGTGAACATTTACTCCGACCGGCGGGGAGTCGATGTCGAGGAGGCGGACGGAATCCAGGACATCGGCACCGCCTCGCCGGAGTTCCTCGGCGGCCCGTACGATCCCTACTTCGCAGGCGGCTACACGAAGTTCGGGCCCGAGACGCTTCCCGACTCCCGCACCAACGACGGATCCCCGAGCGGCGTGTCGATCGAGGTGCTCGATCCACCGGGACTCGAGATGCGGATTCGCGCCGGTTCCGAGCGCCAGCTCGCCGGCTTCCCGGTCGGATTGATCGGCGTGCCGGTCCGCGATGGCTTGAACCAGATCGACCTCGACGGGGACGGATTCGACGAGGTGCTGTTGGCGGCGGGCGACGCGCTCTTCGGGATCCGCTACGACGGGACAGGATTCACGCAGGGGGGCGAGGGAGTCCTCTTCGCGAGCTTCCCCGACACGCTGGAAGCCGGTCCTGCGGTCGTGACGGGATGGACGGGAGAGGGCGCGCCCGCCGTGCTGCAGCGCGCCGCTGGGAAGGCGTGGTGGCTCGATGCGGCGGGGACGCTCCTCGGTTCCTGGCCCGCCGACACGACGGAGCGGAAGGTCACGGCAGGCCCGATCGCAACCGCCGGGGCGATCGTCGCCGGCACGAGCGACGGCAAGGCCGCTTCGCTCACGTTGCGACCGGACGGTTCGCTCGACCAGGCATACGTGCGCGACGCCGGCCTGACCGGCGCCGCGACGGCTGTCTCGGCGATCATGGGCGTGGTCGTGCTCGGCACGGAGAATGGGAACGTCGCGCGCATCTCCGACGAGGACGTGGCATCGCGCCCCGTCTCGATCGGAGCCGGTTCCGTGAAGGACCTCCTGCAGTTCCGCGCGCCTCGCCTCTTCGGCGGAGACGCGGAGCGGCTGGTCCTCGCGACGACGAGCGACGGGACGGTCGATCTGCTGCGGGTCGAAGGCGAGGATCTGCTCCCGGTCGACGGATGGCCGCAGCAGGCGGGCGATTCGCTCGCCGGGTCGCCGGCCGTGGGCGACCCTGACGGCGATGGCGCGCTCGAGGTCGCCGTCACGACGCGCTCCGGCGAGATCTTCCTCTGGGACCTCGGGGGGAACACCGAACGCGGCTGGCCCAAGTCGGTCTGGCATCCGGACCAGTTCCGCCGGCCCGATTGCACGAGCGGCCCGCGCTTCTGGGACGTCGGATCGGACGGGAGCGTCGAGCTCATCCAGCTTCGCGGCGACGGAATCCTGCTCGTGTGGGATTCCCAGGGGAAGAACCTCCCTGGGTGGCCCTTCGCCAGCGGCGCGCTCGGGCACTCCGGACCGATCCGGCTCTTCTCGCCGCTCGGCGACGAAGCCTTCGTCTTCTCCGAGGCGCTCTCCGACACGATCACCGCGCTTGCCGGCGCCCCGCTGGCCGGGACGAGCGTCGCCGACCATTGCGTCGGCTGTTTCCCCGGCCCGGGCGGCGGCCCGAATCGCGCCGGGTCGCTCGATCCCGCGATGGTGCCGGTGCCCGCGACGGCGCCCTCGTTCCTCGATCCGAGCCAGGTGGTGTTCGCGCCGAACCCGGTGCGCGGCGATGTGCTGGCAATCCGCTACACGCTCGGCGAGCCGGCGCGGATGCGAGTCGAGGCGTTCGACGTCAGCGGCCGGCGCGTCGCGTCGGCCCGCTGGGACGGAGTGGCGGGCGCCGCGGGGAGCGTCTATCGCTGGGACCTGAGCGCGCTCGCGCCCGGGCCGTACGTCGTGCAGCTGCGAGTCGAAGGAGACGGGGAGTCGCGCACGATCCGCAAGATGATCGCGGTGGTCCGATGATCGAGACGCGCGGGGCGAGGCGGCGGCGCGGGGAGCATCGCGGGGAGCGACGGGAGGCGGGTTGGCAGGAGTGAGCGCGGCCCGTAAGATCGGCGGCATGGCCGGAAGGCGAATCATCGCTGCTACCGCGCGACGGCTCCGCGGGATTCGCGGGTCTGGGCGACCGTCGCTTTGCCTGGTGCTCGCGGCGCTCCTTCCCGCTCTCGCCGGCTGGTGCGCCGGGTCGAGCGCGAACGCGCGTGCCGCGGAAGACGCGGCGATGGCGAGCGCGCAGGACGGCGCATCCGGTCCTCGTTCCTCTCGGTCGGCACTCGCATTCGCTCTCGCCTCGAGCGCTCGCGACCGGTGGCTTCGCAGCGCCGAGGAAGGCTACCGCCGCGATCTCGCGCAGGCGGGCGGCCCGTCGGCCGGGGAAGTGATGACCGGCAGGGTGGAGACGGTGGATCGAGCGTCCCGCGTTTCGCCGGGCCTCGCGTTCCTCGCGAGCGCGATCCTGCCGGGCGCCGGCCAGCTCCTGGAGGGACGCAACCGCGCCTTCGCCTATCTCGGCGCCGAGACGATGGCGTGGATCGCGCATTTCGCCTGGCTCGACGCGGGGAACAAGAAGGAAGGGGAGTACGAGGCGTACGCCCGCCGCCACTGGGATCTCGACCGCTGGCGCGCCACGGCCGACAGCTGCCTGACCGCGATCCCGCCGGGAGTGAACCGGGCCGATGCGGAGTCCACGCTGATCCACTTTCTCGACGAGGAGAACTACCAGCACTACTACGAGGACATCGGCAAGCTCGAAGCCTACCGCGGGGGATGGGACGACTTTCCCTGTCCCGCCGATCCCAACGCGATCGTGATCTCGCCGAACCGGGGCGAGTACCGCAGCATGCGCGACGACAGCAACTCCTACCTCGACAAGGCGCGCTTTGCGACGACGTTCGCGTTCTTGAACCGCGTCGTCTCGGCGGTCGACGCCTACCGGACCGCGCGCGGCGCGCGGCTGAAGATCGCCCAGGGGACGGACCTCGAGCTCGACTTCGGCGGCTCGCTGGAGAGGCCGCGCGCTGCCCTGCGCGTGAGGAAGCGCTGGTGAGCGGCCGCTCGAGGCTCTCTCCGATGGTGACCCCGAGGCGCTCCCCGAGGCTCACTCCGAGGCTCAAGATCCTGGCGCCGCTGGCGCTGCTCCTCGGCGGGCTGTTGGGTGGATCGGGGGCGGTAGCGCCGCAGGCGAGCGATGCGGCCGCGCTGGGATCGCACGATCCGCCGTCCCGCCTGAAGGTCCTCGGGCTGTCGCTTCTCGTCCCGGGGCTGGGCCACCGCGCGCTGGGGCGCGAGACGCGGGGCGCCATCTTCCTTGGAACGGAAGCGGGAATCTGGGGCGGGTTCGGAGTGTTCGAGGTCCAGTCCCACCTGCGGAAGGACAGCTACATCGAGATGGCGGAGCTGTTCGCCGGCGTGAAGGACGCGAGCGGGCACTCCGACGAATACTACCGCCAGCTCGGAAGGTACCCCTCTTCGGATTGGGTGGACGACGAGGTGAGGCGCGACGCCCGGGCCCTCTATCCCGATGATCTTCCGGCGCGAGAGGACTATTACCAGCGCCACCGGGTCCCGGAGGACCAGCGATGGTCGTGGAGTTCGACAGCCGAATGGGATCGCTACCGCGCGAAGCGGAGCGACAGCCAGCAGGCGAGCAAGCGCGCGAACTACATGCTCGGCATTGCCGTGGCGAATCGTCTCGTGGCGGCGATCGACGCGGTGCGGATCGCGAACAACCAGGGGAAGGAGCCGGCCATGGGGCTGATCCTCTCCGCCGATCCGAGAGATCCCGAGCTGGCTGCGCGTATCGGCCTCGCCCTGCGCTTCCGATAGCAGCTCTCCGTCCGGCGCCGCGCGGCCGGCTGCCGCTCGGCGCGACCTTCCTGCGCATGCGCCCCGTCCTTCTCCGACTCGCGCTCCTGCTCGCCGTGCTCGCCCCTGTGGCTGCTGCAGCGCCTGAGGCGATCGGTGCGGGCCCCGATGCGGTGGCTGCTGACACGGCGCGGGCCGCGCTCGATTCGCTCGTCGCGCTGCCGGCGATGACGCCGCGCGATCCGCAGGCCGGGATCCGCCTCACGCCCCACGCCCTCGCGCTCGATCCGCTGAACCGGATCTGGGTGCTCGATCGATCACGCGGCCGAGTCCTGCGCCTCGATCCCGGACGGGAGGGGCCGAGCGCGGGCGAGGGGTTCTCGTTCAGCCCGGCCGCCCAGACGGGCGACGCGGCCGGCGCTCCCTACTCGGATCTCGCTGCGAGCGGCACGTTCCTCTATCTGCTCGATCCCGCCGTCCCCGCCATCGCACTACTCGATCTCGACGGCCACCTTCGCGACCGGGTCGATCTGTCCAGCGAGATCGAGCGCGCCGGGCGGCGAGGATTCCTGGCCTCACGCCTGATCGTCGGCCGCTCGGGCGACCTGTGGCTCGCCGACCTCCACAGCGGCGACCTGCTGCACTTCGACCGTCGCGGCCGCTTTCTCGAGGCTCCGCTCGACGCGCTCGCCGGGCCCGACCGTCCGTCCCTCATCGAGGACCTCGCGCTCGACGAGGACGACACGCTCCGCCTCCTCGTCGCCGATCCTCCGCGTCTCGCCGGTCTCGATCCGGAAGGGAGAATCCTGCCGGCGCGCTCGATCGGCCCGACGCTCCCCGTTCCCGCTTCGCTCGCGACGACGCCGGCGGGGGAGATCGTCGTGCTCGATGCGAGCGGCGTGGTGCGGATCTTCCCGCGCGGCGGCGGGCCTCCCCGCTGGGAGGGCGTGCCGCCCGGCGGAGAGCGCACCTCCGGCGTCCACCCGATCCTGGTCGATCGCCAGGGGATCCTCTATCGCGCCGATCCGACCCGGGGCCAGATTCTCCGTTGGCGGATCGTGCCCCCCGCGGGAGGGGACGACGCGCGCTAGAAGCCTCCTCTTCCTGCTCGCCTTCGTGAGCGGCGCGGGAGGGATCGCACGGGCCGGCGATTCCTCCGTAGCGCCGCCGCCCAGCCGCGCCCACGTGCGCCTCCCGCTCGATCTGCGGATCTGGACCGTCTCGCTCCCGGCCGACACGACGCGCTTCGACCTTCCGGAACGGTGGATCGTTGCCGGGAGCCTGATCGCGACGGTCGGCGCCGAGACCCTGCGCGCCGGCGCCGACTACCAGCTCGAGCCGGCCGAAGGGATCCTGAAGGTGCCCGGCGCGCGTGAGCGAGCGGGAGAGTTGCGCGTCACCTACCGCATCGTGCCGCTCGCGATCGGCCGCGTGTTCCAGCAGCCGATCCCGTTCGACAGCGTGCGCGCGGCCTCCACGGCGATTGCGCCGCGCGATCCCGGCGGCGGCTCCTCCGGGCGCGCGAACGATCCCTCTCATGCCCGTCTCGATCTGCGGGGGAGCAAGACGGTGAGCCTCGAGATCGGATCGTCCCAGGACCTGACGCTCCGCCAGTCGCTCGACGTCGCGCTGACCGGCGAGATCGCGCCGGGCGTGACGGTGCGCGGCGTCCTCTCGGATCGCGAGACGCCGCTCCAGCCGGAGGGACGGACGACGGAGCTGTCCGACCTCGATCGCGTCTACCTGCAGGTCGAGGGACGGGGAGCGAGCATGCTCCTCGGCGACTTCCAGCTTCGCGGGCCGGGCGGGCTCTTCGGCAACTACGAGCGCCAGCTCGAAGGGATCTCGTTGCGTGGCAGCCGCGGGACGGCATCCGCTTCGGTGGCCGCCGCGCAGGTGCCGGGGGAGTTCGTCTCGTTCGAGTTTCTCGGCGAGGAAGGGAAGCAGGGGCCCTACCGGCTCGTTCCGTCGGGAGGCCGCCTGTTCGACTCGCCGATCGTCGCCGGCAGCGAGAAGGTCTGGGTCGACGGCGAACTGCTCGTGCGGGGCGAGGACCGCGACTACGTGATCGACTACGCCGCCGGCACGATCACCTTCACCGGGCGCCGCCTGATCGACAAGGACTCCCGCATCACGGTCGATCTCGAGCGGAGCGATCAGCCGTACCGCCGCAACGCCTACGCCGCCGACATCTCCTTCGGCCGCGCGATCTCCTCGCGCGAGCCGGGGCTGGGCTTCCGCGCGAGCCTCTTCACCGAGCGGGACGACGTGGGCCATCCGGTGGGAGGAGCGCTGAGCGACCGCGAACGCGACGCGCTCCAGGCGGCCGGAGACAGCGTGACGACCGATCTCGCATCGGGCGTGGAATGCGGAAGCCCGGGGGACGGGGACTATGAATGGGTCGAGGCGGACACGCTCGACGTGCGGTTCCTGCGCTACGTGGGACGCGGAGAGGGAACCTGCCGGGTCCGGTTCGACCTGGTCGGCGAGAAGAACGGCGACTATGCCGACAGCCTCGCGCCTTCCGGCGACACGATCTTCCGCTACGTCGGCTACCGCCAGGGACGCTGGCTGCCTGGCCGCGCCGTCCCACGGCCGTCGCAACGCGACATGCTCGATCTGCAGGCCGGCTGGATCGGTCCGTCCGGGCTCTCCGGCGAGATCGAGGCGGCGGGATCGCAGGACGATCCGAACACGCTGTCGAGCCGCGACGATCGCGACCGACGCGGAGGGGCGATGCGCCTGCGCTTCGGCCGCGACGTCCTTCCGTTCGCTCCGGGAGGAGTCTCGCTCGGCAAGGTCGGCTTCCGGATCGAGACGCGCGATCGCGACGATCGCTTCCGCGCGATCGGACGCGTCGATCCATCGTGGGCCGGTTACGAATGGGGGGTCGCCGAGGAGCGCCTCGCGCGCGGCGATCGCCGGCGTTCCGCCGTCCTCACGCAGGAGCCGGGGCTGGGATTCCAGCTCGAGGGGGCGTACGAGACGCTCTCCAACCGCCGGGATCTCGAAGGCGAGCGCTCCCGCCTGGGGATCCGGCGCAGCGGCGCGATCTTCGGCTTCGCCGAGCGCGCGCGCGCGACGACGCGCGACCGATCGAGCGGAGCGGAGGTGCCCGGCGAGCGATCGGTCGATTCGGGGATGCTGGGCGGGCGTCTCGCCGCGACCGAGGCGACGGTCGCGTTCCGGCGCGAACGCACCCGAAACGGGGAGGCCGGGGCAGCGAGCGGCAACGGCTTCGACGAGTGGCGCCTCGGCGCGGTCTACCGCCTGCCGGAGGAGCGCGGCAGTTTCGAGCTCTCGCGCACCGCGCGCCAGGATCGCACGATCGCCGCCGGCGACGAGCGCGACTCGGACCGGGCCCGCACGTGGGAGGCGCACGCCGCCTACAGCCCGCCCGGCAAGCTCCTCGACGCGCGCTACACCTGGCGCACCCTGACGCGGCTCGAGGAGGGGGACACGCGTTCCGACGTCGCGGCGCTTCTCTGGTCGCAGGACCGAGGGGACGGATGGTTCGGCCAGCAGCTCCGTGCCGACCTGAGCACGAACGAGGAGGAAGGGAAGTCGCGCTCGCTGCGCTACGTCGGACCCGGCGCCGGCCGCTACGACTCCCTCGGCGTCTACGTCGGCGACGGCGACTACGATCTCGTCCTCGTTCCTTCGGGACTGCGTCAGCTCGAGCGCCGTCTCGATGGCTCCTGGCGGGTCGACTTCGTCCCGAAGGGGCCGGGCGAGCGCGAAGGGGTGCCGCTCGCCACGCGGCTCTGGTCGTCCTCGCGCTGGCTGCTCTATGCGAGCTTCTCGACACGCGCCACCGGATCGGCCGCTTCGTTCTGGCGCGATCTGCCGCAGCTGCTCCTCGCGCGCCGCGACGGCGTTCCGCTCGCCTCGCACCGGCTGCGGATGGAAGGGAGCGCGCTGCCGCGCGCGCGATGGGCCAGCCCGCAGATCCGCCTCGAACGGGAGCGGAGCCGCTCCTCCGCGCTCTCCAACGCGTCGTCGCGGATCGAACGCGACCTCGCCGCGCTCCAGTTGCGTTCGACACCGCGCGAGGGCTGGACGCTCGAGCAGGAGGTGCAGATCGATCGCGACCTCCAGTTCGCGCGCTGGCTCGACTCCCCTTCTTCCCCCGAGACGGCCTACGGATGGCGCTCGGCGCAGCTCCGGCTCTCCGCCGCCTGGAGGGCCGGCAAGGCGTGGACGCTCCGCGCCGGGACGATCGGCAGGACTCGCCACCACGCGTCCGCCGAGGGGGATCGCGTGCGAATCGTGCAGATCCTCCCCGGGGTCCAGTGGATCCCGCGCGAGCGGATGCGGCTCGACCTCCAGGCGAAGCGCACCTGGCACGATGGCCCGCGCGCGCGCGTCCTCGGGCTCGAGCGGGCCGGATGGGAAGCGCGGGGCACGCTCGCGGTGCGGCTGCGAAGCTCGCTCGACGCCTCGCTTCTCCTCGACTGGGACGATCCCGACGGCGCTCCATCGCGCACCAACGCGCGGATGGAGCTGCGGGCGAGCTTCTGATGCGGCCCGCGCGCCTCCTTGCGCGTGTCGCGCGTGTCCCCGCCCGAGTCCGTGCGAGTGCACGAACCCATGCCCTTCCGGTCGTCCTCGTCGTCGCGCTCGTGGCGTCCGCTCCCGCCGCGCTCGCGCCCGCAGCGGCCGCCGCCGCCACTCCGCTCGACGCCGCCTCGGCCGCGGCCGCCGCTGCGATCGAGGTCGCGGGCGGCCCGGCCGGCGCACGCGCGACCGCCGAGGACGCCGCCGCCGCGTATCTCCGCGAAGCCGCTCCGGGGCAGCCCGCGAGCGCCGCCCGCGCAATCGATCCCGTCGCGCTCGCGCAGGCGGTCGCCCGCCGCCTCGTCGAGGAAGGATGGGGGAACGGAGAGATCGAGGCGGAAATCGACTCGACTTCCGTCTCCGGATGGCGGGCGCGCCTCACGCTGCGCGGCCTCGAGCCCGCGAGGCTCTCGAGCTGGGAATGGGTCGGCTCGGACGATCCCCCGGACGGACCGCGGCCCGGCCTTTGGGAGCCCGAGCACCGCGGCGAGGAGATCTCGCGCCTCCTCGAGGAGGTGCAGGAGGATGGCCATCCCCTCGCCTCGATCCAGATTCTCGAAGCGGGAGGGGACGGCACGTCGATGCGCGTGCGCGCGCGCCTGCACGACGGCCCACGCCTGCGCTTGACCGGGCTCGCCTTCGAAGGGGCCGGAGGGACGCGCGACTCCTACCTGGCGCGCATCTCGGGGCTGCGGGTCGGAGATCCGATCCGGGTGGAGGAAGCGCGCGAGGCGCGCGAGCGGATCGAGCGGAGCGGGCTCTTCCGCCAGGTCGACGGCCCTTACCTCCGCCGCGCGGGAGAGAGCGGGGGCGTCCTCGTCTACCGCCTCGTCCCCCAGTCCCAGAACAGGATCGACGGCGCCCTCGGCTACGACGGCAAGAGCCGCACGATGTCCGGTTACCTCGAGGTGGGACTCGGCAACCTCTTCGGCACCGGCCGCAGCGCGGCCGCCTCGTGGCGACGCCTCACGCGCGACCGCTCCGCGCTTTCCCTCGCCTACCGGGAGCCGTTTCTCGCAAACCTGCCGGTCGCTGCCGACGCCTCGCTCTCGCAGGAGGTCGAGGACTCGACCTGGTCGTCCGACCAGGCGCGGCTCGGACTCGAGGGCGACCTCGGAAGCGGCTTCTTCGCTCGCGCCGGTCTCGCCGCGCGCCGCAACGTCGCGTCCGGGATCGATCCGTACCGCACCTCGATCGTCTCGACGATCCTCGGGCTGGGCCACGACGGGCTGCGTGAGTCGGCCACCCGAGGCGATCGCGCCGTGATCGAGATCGAGCGCGGGGATCTGCACCGCTCGCCGCGCCGCGCCAGCGGAGAAGGGACGCTCCTGCGGACCGTCGCGACCGCGGAGGAGAACTTCCCGGCCGGACGCTCGGCGCACCTCCGCCTCGAAGTCGAGGGGGGATGGATCGAGGGACCGGACTCCCTCCCGCGGCCCGACGCCTTCGACCTCGGTGGAAGCGCGGGGCTGCGCGGATACGAAGACGGGGCGTTTCGCGCCCTCCGCTACGGCCGTCTTCGCGTGGAGCCGGGCATCCGGATCCTTCCCGAGGGAAACCGGCTCTACCTTTTCGCCGACGGCGCCTTCTTCCGCGCGTGGCCGGGGGGGACCGGCAAGACGGAGCAGCGTTGGGGATACGGAGCGGGCGTTCGTGTACGGGGGGCCGGCGGCTGGATCCGCCTCGACTACGGCATTCCCAAGGGCGAACCCCCGCTCGCCGGGCGCCTGCACTTCCGTCTCGAGACCCGCTTCTGAAGCGACCCCGGCAGCCCCTGGCAGACGCGGCACGGCCGGCAGCCCTGCCCGGCCGGCCCACGCGAAGCTGCCGCCTGCGCAGCCGTCGCCTGGGCAACCGGCGCCTGCGAAGCCGTCGCCAAACCCCGACCGAAACCGCCGATCCGGCCGTGGACTCCCTCCCCACGCTGCCGGTAGGATGGACCGCGGCCCTCCCCAAGGGGCCCAATGGCAAAAGGAGGTCATCCCCGTGTCGTTCTTGCGCTTGATTCCTGTACCGAGTGTGCTTCTCGCCTGTCTCGTCCTGTTGCCGATCGCCTGCACGTCCGACCGGGCGGGGGGCGGGCCGGTGGTCGTGGAACTGGGCGATCGAAAGGTGACGCTGGAGGAGGTCCGCGAACTCTACGCGCGGAGCCACGACGGACAGAGCTTCGACGCCGCCTCGAGCGAAGAGCAGCGCGACTTCCTCGAGACGATCGGCAGCAAGGAGATTCTCTTGCGCCTCGCTCGCGAGGCGGGCGGACTCGAGCCGAACTATGCGCAGATGATTCGCCAGGGCCGCGACGCGCGATTGCTCCAGTCGCTCGAGAACAGCCTGGTCCAGAAGGTGCAGCGCGACAGCGCCGGCCTCGATCCGCTGCTCGAGAAGTTCCGCCGCAAGATGAAGCTGCGGATGATGCTGATGACGTCCGACTCCGCGAGCGCCGAAGCCCGCAAGCTCGTCGAATCGGGAACGCCGTTCGCCGAGGTCGCCAAGAAGTACTCGCTCGAGCCGAAGACCGCCGCTCTCGGCGGCGACGTCGGCTGGAAGGTCCCCTACACCGTCGACACGGACATGGCGGAAGACCTGTGGCTGAAGGGGGACCGGCAGCCGGGGTACCTCAGTCCGATCATCCACACGATGCAGGGGATCGAGCTCGCGCAGATCGACTCGATCGCGCCGGTGGATAGGAGCCAGGACCCGGACTTCGAGCGTCTCACGCGCATCACGGCCACGCGCATCCGGGTCCGGCAGCGGATCACCTCGTGGATCGACTCGGTGAAGACCGCCTCGCAGATCGAGGTCCTGCGCGACCCGCTTCCGATGGTCCAGACGCGGATGGCCGCCTACTACGACTCGCTGAAGAAGAACGAGCCGCCGCTGCCGCGCGGGGTCCCGCGCCTGCGCACCGCTCCGCTCTCCGCATTCCGTCCCGAGGAGCTGAAGACGCCGCTCTACAAGTTGCAGGGGAAGACCTACACGTTGCGGGAGTATCTCGAGGGCCTGCCCGATGTCCCCAACTCGCTCTGGCCGAGCGGAGGGGCGCCGGAGGATCTGGTCCGGTTGATCGAGACCCGGGCGCTGGTGCAGGTCGAGATCGACCTCGCGCGCCGCGCCGGCCTCGACAAGGATCCGAAGCTTCTCGCGAGCAACCGGATGGAGGAGGAGAAGGTCCTCCTCGAACAGTTCGTCGCGAAGCAGGTGAAGAAGGACGTGACGATCACCGAGGACGAGATGCGGAAGTATTACGAGGAGAATCCGGACCGCTTCCGCAACTACGAGAAGATCCGGCTCGCGCACGTCGTCTTCCCGACGGCTAACGAGGCGGCGAAGTTCTACGCCGAGGCGAGCGCGAAGAAGGATCCGTTCTGGTGGGCGGATCGGATGACCGAGCTGAAGAAGCGCCAGGACGTGCTCGTTCAGGAGAACGGCGACGAGATCCTCTACTCCGGCACGATCCCCGAGGAGATGCGAGATCTGTGCGAGAAGGGGAAGGCGGCGGAGCAGGGAGACATCGTCGGGCCGGCGCGCTACGGCGATCGCGGGTGGGCGGTCGGCCGGGTGCAGTACCGCGAGCACGAGGGAATGCAGCCGTTCGAGAAGCTGACCGTGCAGCTTCGAACGATTCTCGACGAGCAGAAGACCGGCGAGCGAGTCGATCAGCTCGTCAAGGAATCCCGCGAGAAGATGGGGCTGAAGATCTATCCGGACCGGGTGCCGGCCGGCTCCGGCGCGAACAAGGGATAGGCCCGGCCAAGATCGATCCCGGGAGATCGATCCCGGGCCGGACGAGAGACGGAGAGAGGGTTCGGGGGCGCGCCTCGGCGCGACCCGGGCCCTCTCCGCGCAGAGACCCCCTTCGTCATCCCAGCAGCCGGAGCAGCGCCTCCTCGTCGAGCACCTCGATTCCGAGCGAGCCCGCCTTCTCGAGCTTCGAGCCCGGATCGGCTCCCGCGACCAGGTAGTCGGTCTTTGCGCTCACCGACCCGGTGACGCGCCCGCCGAGCGCCTGGATCCTCGCCGTCGCCTCCGCCCGCGAGAGCGAGGGGAGCGTGCCGGTCAGGACGAAGGTCTTGCCCTCGAGCGGCCGGGCCCCCGCGCGATCGACGCGCGGCTCGACCGTGTTCACGCGGGCGTTTCGCAGACGGGCGAGCAGATCGCGCGTCGCGGGGCGGGCGAAGTAGCGGCGTATCGAGGCGGCGACCACGCCTCCGACGTCCGGGACCGCCCGCAGCTGCTCCTCCGATGCGGCCTCGAGAGTGTCGAGCGTGCCGAACCGCTCCGCGAGCGTCCGGGCGAGCGAGGCGCCGACGTGACGGATCCCGAGCGCGTGGATCAAGCGGTGCAGCGGGCGGCGCCGGCTCTCATCGATCGCGCGGACCAGATTCTCCGCCGATTTCTCCCCCATCCGCTCGATCGGAACGAGATCCTCCGCGCGCAGGCGGTAGATATCGGCCGCGTCCCGCAGCAGTCCTGCCTCGACGAGACGATCGATCGTCGCCTCTCCGAGGCCGTCGATCTCCATCGCTCCGCGCGACACGAAGTGCTCGATCTGCCGCCGCCGCTGGGCCGGGCAGAGCTCGTTGACGCAGCGGATCGCGACCTCTCCCTCCTCGCGGGCGACCGGCTCGCCGCAGACCGGGCAGCGGTCCGGCCAGGCGAATGGCTTCTCCTCGCCGGTGCGCCGCTCCGCCAGCACGCGCGTCACCTTCGGGATCACCTCGCCCCCCTTCTCGATCGCGACCCAGTCGCCGACCCGCACGCCGAGCCGCTCCATCTCGTCAGCGTTGTGAAGGGTCGCGCGCCGCACCGTCGTTCCGAGGATCTCGACAGGCGAGAGGACCGCGACGGGGGAGAGCGTCCCGGTCCGCCCGACGTTCACCTCGATCGCCAGCAGCTGCGTCACCGCCTCGCGCGTCGCGAACTTGTAGGCGATCCCCCAGCGCGGCGCCTTCGCCGTCGCGCCGAGCCGCTCCTGCAGGTCCAGGCGGTCGACCTTCAGGACGAGGCCGTCGATGTCGTAGTCCAGCTCCCAGCGCTTCTCCGCCCAGACCTCGGCATGGCGGAGCGCGTCGTTGATCCCCAGGACCGTCACGATGTGGGGATTGACCGGCAACCCGGCGGCGCGCATCCAGGCGAGGGTCTCGGAGTGCCGGGCGAAGCCGATCTCGCGGGCGCGGACGAGGCCGTAGGTGAACAGGGCGAGAGGACGTTTCGCGACGATCCTGGGATCGAGAAGCTTCAGCGTCCCTGCAGCCGCGTTGCGGGGATTGGCGAGCGGGCGCTCCCCGGCGGCGTCCCGCTGCTCGTTGATCCGCTGGAAGGCCGAGCGGGGAAAGTAGACCTCGCCGCGAATCTCGACCGTTTCCGGCACCGCGGGGGAGGAGGCGGGCGGGGGAGCGAGTCGCAGCGGCAGGGACCGCAGGGTCCGCAGGTTCGCGGTCACGTCATCGCCACGGTAGCCGTCGCCGCGCGTGACGCCGCGCTCGAAGACCCCGTTGCGATACAAGAGCGAGATCGCGAGACCGTCGATCTTCAGCTCGATCACGTACTCGAGAGGCTCCTCCGTCCCGAGGAATCGGCGGGTGCGCGCGTCGAACTCCCGCAGCTCCTGCTCGTCGTACGTGTTCTGCAACGAGAGCATCGGCACGCCGTGCGCGACCGTCTCGAACGCACCGATCGGCTCGCCCGCGACCCGCTGCGTGGGGCTGTCGGGCACGCGCAGCTCCGGATGCTCCGCCTCGATCCGCTCCAGCTCGCGGAGCAGCGCGTCGTATGCCTCGTCGGAGATCTCGGGGGCGGCCTCCACGTAGTAGAGGCGGTCGTGACGAGCGATGTCGCGGCGCAGCTCCTCCGCGCGCCGCCGCGCCGTCTCGCGCTTGGCGGCGCCGGGGCGCCCGCGCTCGTCTCCGCTTTCCGCCGTCATGCGGACGATGCTAGGGGATGCGCTGCCGGGCCGCCACTGACGCCCCCGCGGGCCACCGCCAGCCCCTGCGCGCGCGTGCCACGCGCGCGTGCTCGCTTGAGCGCCGCGGCGGCCTCCGCTAGTCTTGCAGACCGATGACAGGGCCGGGACAGACGGTGGGAACGGTCGCTCCGGCGGCCCTCGCAGGGGCTCCGGACGCCGCGCCGGATCCCCGTCGCGGCGCTCCTCCCACTCTCCGCACTCTCGTGCTGGTCCCTTCGTACAACGAAGAGGAGAACCTGCCTCGCGTCCTCGCGGGGATCCGGGCGCACGCCCCCGCCGGGACCGACGTCCTCGTCGTCGACGACTGCAGCGGCGACCGCACGAGCGAGGTGGCGCGCGGCGGAGGCGCGATCGTGGCCCGCCACCCGGTCAATCTCGGCTACGGCGCGGCGCTGTTGACCGGCTACCGCTTCGCCGATCGCCGGGGCTACGACCGTCTCGTCCAGCTCGACGGCGACGGGCAGCACGATCCTGCCGGGATTCCGGTCCTGCTCGCCGGCCTCGAGCAAGGAGCCGACCTGGTGCTCGGCTCACGCTTCGCGCCCGGCGCCCGCCCCTATCAGGCCGGGATCGTCCGCGGAATCGGGATGCGCCTCTTTCGAGCGATTGCGACGGCGGCTCTGCATCAGACCGTGACCGATCCGACGAGCGGCTTCCAGGCGCTGTCGCAGCGGCTCGTGCGTTTCCACGCCGGCGGCGAGCACTTCCCGTCGGACTATCCCGACGCGGACGTCCTGATCCTCGTCGCGCGCGCCGGTTTCCGGATTCGGGAGGTCCCGGTCACGATGTACGAGAAGCCCGGGGGAGCGTCGATGCACAGCGGTCTGGCCCCCCTCTACTATGTGGCGAAGATGCTTCTCTCGATCGTGTTGGTCCTCTCGACCGCGCGCTCGGCTCCCGGCGGCGATCGGCGGGATTCGACTCCCGAGAAGGAGGGAACGTGACGCTGACCGGAAGGATCTTCGTCGCCGGACTTTCGGCGATCCTCTTTCTCGTCGTGCTGCGCATGTCGCGGCGGCGCGCGCTCGGGCTCGAGTACTCGATCCTCTGGCTGCTCCTGACCGGGTTCGCCGTCGTGGCCGCCTTCTGGACCGAGAAGGCGGACGCGCTGTCGCGCCTGGTCGGGATCGACTATCCCCCCGCATTCTTCTTCTTCGTCTGCATCATCGTGCTGCTCTTCATCGTCCTGCACCTGACCGTGCGCCTGTCGCGCCTCTCCGCCGCGATGCGCACGCTCGCGCAGGAGATCGCGCTGCTGCGCACCGGCGGCGGAGATTCGGGAGCGGCGGGAGCGCCGGGAACAGCGATGCCGAGGGCGGCGGCGAGCGCCATGGCGACCGGCGGCGCGGTGCCGCCCCGACCGGAGGGAGGCGCACTCTGAGCCTCCGCAGCCAGGTCGCGGGGATCTTCGCCCCGCACGGGAGCCTCTCTCGGGCGCTGCCGTCCTACGAGTGGCGGTCGCAGCAGGCCCAGATGGCCGACGCGGTCGCCTCCGCGTTGCAGGACGGCTCGATCCAGATCGTCGAGGCGCCGACCGGCGTCGGCAAGTCGATCGCCTACATGGTGCCGGGAGCGCTCTGGGCACGCGGATCCCAGAAGCGCCTGCTCGTCTCGACGCACACGCGGCACCTGCAGGACCAGATCCTCCGCCGGGACCTGCCGCTGCTCCGGCGGCTGACCGACCGGCGCATCGAGGCCGCCGTCCTCAAGGGGCGGGCGAACTATCTCTGCCGGCGGCGCTGGCAGGTCGCCCGCGAGGATCTGCTCGGGACGACCGACGGCGAGGCGTTCGTACGGCTGATGGAGGGGTGGATCCCGGTCACCGAGAGCGGGGACTTCGACGAGGGACCGATCGTCCCGCCGCGCCTGCGCCCGCTGCTCTCGCGCATCTCCTCCGACGCTCGTAGCTGCGCAACTACCGGCTGCGACGCAGATTCCGGCTGCTTCTTCAAGCTATCCCGCAAGAGGGCGCGCGAGGCCCACATCGTCCTCGTGAACCACAGCCTGCTCGTCCTCGATCTGCTCCATGGCAGCGTCGGGCTGCCCGATTGGGACGGGGCGATCCTCGACGAGGCGCATCACCTTCCGCGGATCGCCGGCGACGCGCTCGCGCGCCGCATGAGCGGTCGGGCGTGGAACGCCGCGATGCTCGGGCTTGGCGGGCAGGGGGAGCCGGGCGCGAGCGACCTGTACCGGCGCCTCGCGCGCGCCATCCCGGACAAGGAGGAGCGGCAGCGGCGGCTCCGGCGCGTGCGCGAGGTCGAGTCGGAGCTGGGCAGGCTGCTCGAGCGATCCCGCGCCTTCTTCGCCGATCTGCGGGCGACGGCCGAGGTGCCGCCGGCGACGGGGCGGGAGCGCTACCGGCAGGGAGCGGGTTCGGGGGGACCGTTCCCCGAGTCGACGTATCCGCTCCTCGAAGCGGCCTCGGGGCTTCTCGATCGTCACGAACAGATCCTGCGGGATGTCCTTCCCGCCATCGCTCCGATGCCGGCGGGCGAGCAGGTGGCCGAGGCGATCGTTCCCGAGATCCGGACGCAGCTCGACGCCGCGCGCGAAGCGCTCGATGCGCTCACCTTCCTCGTCGAGGCGGACGCCGCGGAGACCGTCTACTGGTTCGAGCGCGACGGGGAGGACCTGTCGCTCCATTCGCGCCCGCTGCAGATGTCGGGGCCGCTCGGCGAGCGCCTCGTCTCGGGACGGGCGGTCGTGCTCACCTCGGCGACGCTCGCCGCCGATCGCGGCACGGAGTTCTTCGCGCGCCAGTGCGGCCTGCCGGCGGATACCCCTTCGCTGATCCTGCCGCCGGTATTCGATCTCGCGAGCCAGGTGAAGGCGCTCGTTCCGGCCCGCATGCCCGAGCCGACCGCGCCGGGACACGAGGCGGACCTCGCCGAAGGGATCGTCAAGCTCGCGACCGCCCTGCCACGCAAGCTGCTCGTCCTGTTCACGGCGCACGAGACGCTGCGGCGCGTGGAGGAGAGGATCCGGACGCCGCTTCAGGATCGCGGCGTCCGCGTCTACGCGCAGGGGCGCGACGCGGGCGGGCGCCAGGCGCTGATCTCCGGCTTCGTGGAGAGCGAGCGGGCGGTGCTCCTCGGCGCCGCGAGCTTCTGGGAAGGGGTCGATTTCCCCGGCGAGGATCTCGAGATCCTCGTGATGGCGCGGTTACCGTTCCCCGTGCCGACCGATCCGTTCGTCGAGGCGTACGCGGAGCGGCTGCGCGAGGACGGGCGCGATGCGTTCGACGACTACATGCTGCCGGAGGCGATCGTTCGTTTCCGCCAGGGGTTCGGAAGGCTGATCCGCAGCCGAGAGGACCGCGGCGTCTTCGCCGTCCTCGACGCGCGGATCCTCACGCGGCGCTACGGAAGCCGCTTCCGGGAAGCGATCGGCATCCCGGTCGAGGCGCCCGCGTCCTGGGACGCGCTCGTCCAGGCGGCCGAGGCGTGGTTCCGTCATTGACGGACGTTCCGATGGACGGACGTTCCGATGTTCCGTTGGACCGAGGAACCGATAGATCGATAGACCGATGGACCGATGGACCGATCGACGACGGACTCTGGACCGAGGGACCGATCGACCGAGGGTAGGCGAGAAGGGGAGGCAGCGATGAAGACGACGGCCGGGCCGCGCCCCGTGCGCGCGCCGCGCGGGCGGGAGATCTCCTGCAAGGGATGGGTGCAGGAGGCGGCGATGCGGATGCTGATGAACAACCTCGACCCGGAGGTCGCCGAGCGGCCCGACGAGCTGATCGTCTACGGCGGCTCGGGGAGGGCGGCCCGCAACTGGGACTGCTACGAGGCGATCGTCTCCTCGCTCCGCTCGCTGGAGAACGACGAGACGCTCCTCGTGCAGTCGGGCAAGCCGGTCGCCATCTTCCGCACGACCCCGATGTCGCCGCGCGTGATGATCGCGAACTCGAACCTGGTCCCCGCCTGGGGGAACTGGACCGTCTTCCGCGATCTCGAGGCGAAGGGGCTCATGATGTACGGCCAGATGACGGCCGGCTCGTGGATCTACATCGGGACGCAGGGGATCCTGCAGGGGACCTACGAGACGTTCGCCGAGATCGGACGCCGCCACTTCGGCGGCTCGCTCGCGGGGACCTGGACCCTGACAGCCGGCCTCGGCGGGATGGGCGGCGCCCAGCCGCTCGCGATCACGATGAACGGCGGCGTCGCGCTCTGCGTCGAGGTCGATCCGGCGCGCATCCAGCGACGCATCGAGACCCGCTATCTCGATCGCGCGACCGGCTCGATCGACGAGGCGCTCCGCTGGACGCGCCAGGCGGTCGCGGCGCGCCAGGCGGTCTCGATCGGCCTCACGGGCAACGCTTCGGAAGTCCTGCCCGAGCTGCTGCGGCGGGGCGAGAAGCCGGACGTCGTGACCGACCAGACCTCCGCGCACGACGAGCTGAACGGTTACGTCCCGGGCGGGATGACCCTCGCGGCCGCCCTCGACCTGCGCCGCCGCGATCCGAAGGCGTACATCGACGCCTCGATGTCGTCGATGGCGCGGCACACCGAGGCGATGGTCGGCTTCCTCGACGCGGGATCGATCGTCTTCGATTACGGCAACAACCTGCGCGGGCAGGCGCAGAAGGCCGGCTTCGCGCGCGCGTTCGCCTATCCCGGCTTCGTTCCCGCCTACATCCGCCCCCTCTTCTGTCGGGGAAAGGGTCCGTTCCGCTGGGCGGCGCTCTCCGGCGACCCCGCCGACATCCTGCGCACCGATCGCGCCATCCTCGAGGCGTTCCCCGAGAACGAGAGCCTGTCGCGATGGATCCGGATGGCGGAGGAGCGCGTGGCGTTTCAGGGACTGCCCTCGCGCATCTGCTGGCTCGGATACGGCGAGCGCGAGAAGGCGGGCCTCGCCTTCAACGATCTGGTCGCGCGGGGAGAGGTGTCGGCGCCGATCGTGATCGGCCGCGATCATCTCGACTCCGGATCGGTCGCATCGCCCTATCGCGAGACCGAGTCGATGAAGGACGGCTCCGACGCCGTGGCCGACTGGCCGCTCCTGAACGCCCTCGTCAACACGGCGTGCGGCGCCTCCTGGGTGTCGATCCACCACGGCGGCGGGGTCGGGATCGGCAACTCGATCCACGCCGGGATGGTCGTCGTCGCCGACGGCACGCGCGAGGCGGCGGAGCGCCTCTCGCGGGTGCTGACGAGCGATCCGGGGATGGGGGTCGCGCGCCACGCCGACGCCGGCTACGAGGAGGCGATCGAGTTCGCGCGCGCGAGCGGCGTCCGCATTCCGATGCTCGATACGCCGGGACCGGGCGGCGCGCCCGGGGACCGTTAGGCGCGGGCGGCGCAGTGATGCGCGAAGCGGTCGACTTCCTCTGGAAGCGGATCGGATGCCTCGCGACGCTCGACGGCGGGGCAATCCCGCGGCGGGGAAGCGAGGCGGACGACCTCGGCACCATCGAGGACGGCGCGCTCGCCGTGCGCGACGGGCGGATCGTCGCGGCGGGCACGACCGCCGAGATCGAGAGCCGCTTCGCCGCGCCATCGGAGCGCACGTTCGAGCTTCCCGGCCGGACCGTCCTGCCCGGCTTCGTCGATCCCCACACGCACGTGCTCTTCGCCGGTTCGCGCGAGCGCGAGTTCGAGATGCGCCTGGCGGGGAAGAGCTACATGGAGATCGCCGCCGCGGGGGGCGGCATCGCCTCGTCGGTGCGCGCGTTTCGGGAGGCGAGCGACGCGGATCTGCTCGCCCAGTCGCGGGCGCGCCTCGACGCGATGCTCGCGATGGGGACGACGACGATCGAGGCGAAGAGCGGCTACGGCCTTTCCGTCGAGCAGGAGATCCGGGCGTGCCGCCTGATCGATCGCCTCGACGACGAGCATCCGGTCGATCTCGTCGGCACCTTCCTCGGCGCGCATGACATTCCTCCCGAGTTCCGCTCCGACCGCCGCGCCTACATCCGCCGGATCGTCGAAGAGATGATCCCGGAGGTCGCGCGCTCGACGCGCGCGCGCTTCTGCGACGTCTTTTGCGAGAAGGGTGTCTACACGCCCGAGGAGGCGCGCGAGATCCTCGAGGCGGGGCGGGCTGCCGGGCTCGAGCCGCGGCTGCACGCCGACGAGTTCGCGCCGAGCGGGGCCGCCGCGCTGGCCGGATCGCTCCGGGCGTTCTCGGCCGACCATCTCATGGAGATCGACGAGGAAGGGCTCGCGGCGATGCGCGACGGCGGCGTGATCGCGATCCTCCTGCCCGCCACCTCCTTCTCGATGGGCAAGCGGCGCTACGCCCCCGCCGCAAGGATGCGCGAGCTCGGGATTCCGATCGCGCTCGCGACCGACTGCAACCCCGGCTCCTCGATGACGACGAGCCTGCCGCTCGTGATCACGCTGGCCGTCCTCGAGATGAAGATGACGGTGGGGGCGGCGATCACCGCGGTGACGGTGAACGCGGCCGCCTCGCTCGGCCTCGAGAGCGAGATCGGCCGGATCGCTCCTGGAATGCGGGCCGACCTGCAGGTGCTTCGCGCTTCCACCCCGGCGGCGATCGTCTATCGGCTGGGGGGACTGCGGCCCGAGCGTGTCGTGAAGGCGGGAAAGGACATGGCCGCCGCCTGAAGAGCGCCGAACCGCCTCGGGCGACCGGGGACTCTTCCCCACGAGCGCGAGGTTCCTCGCTCCCCGCCGCTTGCGGTCCCGCGGGAAATGTTGGAGAGGGGCCCCGCATCGTCCGATAGCAAGACGGGGTAGCGCCGATTCCCACAGGAGCGCCGCGCGACGGCGGACCAGGAGAACCGCTTGGATCGAAGCATCGCTGCGAGAAGGAAGGCGCAGCAGCTGGCCCGCGATGGCGAGCTGAACCGGGCGATCGGGGAGATGGAGCGGGTCCTCCAGGGCGGGGAAACCGATCCGTACGACTTCGTCTTTCATGGCGATCTCCTCGCGCGCGGGAACCGCGTCGAAGATGCGATCGCCTCCTACGAGGAGGCGGTGCTCGCCTATGAGCGCGTCGGTCTCTTCCGCAACGCGATCGCGATCGCGAAGAAGATCCTCCGCACGGATCCCGCCCGGCCGCGCACGCATCGCCGCCTCGGGGAGCTGTACGCCAGCGAGGGGCTGATGGGCGACGCGATCGCCCACTTCCTGATCTTCCTGGACCGGGCCGGCGGAGAGGCGACCGGCGAGGAGTTCCTCGAAGTCCTCGAGCGGGTCGCGGAGATCGCAGGTCCCAAGGCGGAAGTGGCGTTGCGCCTCGCGGACCTCTGCGCGCGGGCCGGGCGTGCCGATCGCGCCGCCATGCTGCTCCGCAGCGTGGCGGACCAGGCCGCGGCGGCCGGCGCCCTCGACATCGCCCTGCCGCTGCGGGAGAGGGCCGACGGGCTCGATCCCGGGTCTTGCGCGACGCCTCCCGAGGGGCCGGATCCGGTCGCGGACCTGGCCGCCTCGATCGTCGAGGACATGCCGCGAGCGCTCGAGCCTTGCGTGGAGCCTCCCGCCCCGTTCGGACCCCCGCGCGAGCCGTTCTCGCTCGATCTCACCGTCGAGGCGGACCTCGAGATCTCCGGCGCTACGGCGGCTGCCGGTTCGCCGGCGGAGGCGGATGCGGAAGCGCCGGCGGAGGATCACGAGCGGGCGGAGGCGGGGACGGCGCGACCGGCGGCGGCATGCGAAGGCGCGGAGGAGTCCGCGACGCCGGGCAGCGGCGGCAGCGGCGGCAACGGCCACGAACCTCGCGGGGGAGTCTTCGACCTGCGTCCGGTCGCCGATGCGGCCCTCGATCCGGCTGCAATCGAGCCGGCTGCCATCGATCCGGCCGCGCGATCCGCCGGCGACGCGGAGACGCGCACCGAACGGGAGAGGATCGAGAGGCTTCTCGAGGAGCGAGACTTCTCGCTCGCCACGGACCTGCTGCTTCGCCTTCACGAGGAGCAGCCCGAGCAGAGCTGGATCGTCGAGAAACTGATTGCCGCCGCACGCGGGCAGGGGGATAGACTGGCCGCGGTACGCTACCTGACCCTTCTCGGCGATCTCCGGATCAACGAGGAGGATCTGGAGGGCTCGCTCGACTGCTTCCTCCAAGTCCTCGACATCGAACGGGAGAATGCGACGGCCTGCCGGCGTCTCGCGCGGTTCCGCGAGATGCGGGTCCGTGGCTGGGAGCGCATCCCGGATACGGTCGAGGGGGAGGCGTCCCCGCCGCCGCGCCGCGTACCGCTCACCGTCCTCGAGCAGGAGGGGACGGGCGGGCCGGAATGGGTCGATCTCTCGACCCTCCTCGAGGAGTTCCGCGCCGGGGTGCGCAGCCAGTTCCGGCCGGACGACGTGGAGGGTCATTACGACCTCGGCGTGAGCCATCAGGAGATGGGCCTCTACGAGGAGGCGATCGAGGAGTTCGACTTCGTCCTCGCGGTGCCATCGCTGCCGCCTGGACGGGCGGCCCAGGCGCGCGAGATGCGCGGCATCTGCCTCGAACGGCTCGGCCGCACCGAAGAAGCGTCCTCGGAGTATCGCCGCATTCTCGGCCAGGACCCGGCGGAATCGCCGAACGCCGCAGGGGTGCGCTACCGTCTCGCCTGCCTGCTCGAAGCGAGCGGGGAGATCGAGGAGGCGCGGCAGCTCTTCCGCGCGCTCTCGATCGAGCACGCCGCGTTCCCCGATCTCGAAGAGCGCCTGCAGCGCCTGGGAGGCTGATCGCCGCCGTCCTCGCGACGTTCGCCGCCGCGGCCGTCGCGACCGCCCTGGCCGTCGCGGCCGTTGCCTTCGCTTCGTCCCGCGCTCGCTCTCTCCGTCGCGTCCTCCTCCTCGTCCTCGCGCTTGGCGCCGCACTCCCGCTGTCCGGCTCGACCGTCCTCGACGGGGGCGGGCGCGTCGCGCTCGCGCAAGGCCTTCCTCCGTCCCCTCTGCCGGCGCTCCCCGAGTCGCTCGCGGTCGACACCACGCGCGCGACGATCGAGCAGCCGCTCGTCCTGCCGGCGCCGATCCTCCCCGCGGCGCGCGGCTCCGCAATCCGGTGCATGCGTCCGGGCGGCACGCCGGACTTCCCGGCGATCGGCGATCCACGCGAGGCGGCGCAGGTCCGGCTCGAGATCCCCTCGCTTGCCGCGGGCAGCCCGAACCTTCCGGATCCGCTGTTCCTCGTCGCCCCGGGCCGCGACGTTTCCGAGATCCGGATCGATGGACTGCCGGCGCATCCGCTCCGCTGGCCGGAGACGCTCTTCCTTCCGGTGCCGCTCGTCGCCGTCGACAGCGTCTGCCTCCGCCGCTTCTCGCCGGCCGACGGACCTCTCTCGCAGACCGGCGGCCCACGCATCGACGTGCGCCTCGCGCGCCCGCCTTCCGACGTGGCCGAGAGCGTCGTCCGTCTCACCCGCGCGAACTACGCCACCTTCGCCGAGGAGATCGCGCTCCGCCGCCCGGTCGGCCCGCTCCTCTTCTCGCTCTACTACGGCGACACGAAGAGCGCGGGACGCCGGCTCTGGGGACGCCAGTTCGGCGAGACGATCGGCCTGCGGATGGCGCACCGCGCCGGGCGCGGCGTCCTCGAGTGGGGCTACGACGACGACGAGCAGCAGTTCTCGCTTCCCGCGACGCGCAAGGGGACGTGGGACCGCAACGCGGTCACCGTGCGCTACCAGAGGCCGGACTCCATCGCGACGTCGATCGAAGCGGCCGCGACCTTCCAGGACGTCGAGGCGGGATGGGCAAGCGGCCTCGGCCCGAACGAGCGCGAGAGCCGGTCGCTGTTCGCCCGCCTGCTCGCCCAGCGGCCCCTTGCCGCCGGCACCGGCGTCGCGGTCGCGGAGATCGACGCCGCGCGCACGCGCTACGCGATCGACGGGGGAGGGCACCATCGCCACCGCGACCTCTCCTTCGGCCTGGCAGGGGGATGGGAGGGCGGTGGGACGGGCGGCTGGGACGCGAAGCTCTCCGCCGGCTTCGCGCGGATCGCGCCATTCGATCCCTCCCCGATCTTCGGCGCCGAAGCGTCGCTGCGCGGCCGCATCGTTCCCTACTTCGCCCTCTACGCGAGCCGCGGTGTCGGCGCCCCGTCGCTGCCGCGTCTGGCGACCGACGGGCGCGCCTGGGTTCTGCAGGGAATCGGCCTTGCCGGCTCGAAGCCTGGGGATGCGCCGGCGTCGGCGCTGACGCTCGGCATCGAAGCGGGAACGGATCGCTCCGCTCGCGCGGTCGTCACGGCCGGCGTCGAAGCGCTGCGCACCGATCACTCGCTGGCGCCCGGCTCCTCCGTCGTGCCGCTCCTCGGCATCGATCGCCAGCGGGAACTCTCGCCGGCCGAGCTCGACGCTTCCGCCCACTTCTTCTCTCCGTGGGCGGGGATCGAGTCGCGCCTGCGGTACGGCTTCTTCGCGGGAGCGGGCGCGCGCGGAACGATCGCGGAGGAAGGCGTGCGCGCGCACGCCGGCGTCCCGGAGGCGCGCTGGAACGGCTGGCTGGGATGGCGAGGCGCGCTCTTCCGCCGCAGCCTCGATCTCGATCTCCGCGTGACCGGGGAGGGGCGCTCGCGCGTCGCGACCCCCTACGGCACGCTTCCCGCCATGGAGTGGCTCGAGGGTCAGGCGCGAGGTCGGATCGGCGACGCCGAGCTCTTCTTCGTCCTCGCGAACCTGACGAACGTCGACACTCCGTCCTGGAGCTGGGACGGCTCGTTCATGTCGATGCCGCGACGCCACTACCGCGCCGGCGTCCGCTGGGCGTTCTTCGACTGATTCCGCGCGGCGTGGCGTGGCGCTACGTCACGCCAATGCCGAGGCGATCATGCTCTTCACTCCCGACGAGAGACGCGCGCTCCTCGCGCTGATCGGGCTTCTCTCTCTCGGCCTCCTCGCATGGGTGGCGTTCCCGGACGCTCCTTCCCCCGCCTGCGGGGGCGACTCCCTGCTCGTGCTGCTGGCGCAGGAGGCGGAGAGCCTCGCGACGTCCTCCGCCCCGCCCGGTTCCGCCGCGGGCACCTCCCTCGCGCCGGCGCCTCCCGGCCTCGCCGGTGAAGGGCGGATCCGGATCAACGAGGCGGACGAAGCGGCGCTCGAGGCGCTCCCGCGCATCGGCCCGGCGCTTGCCGGCCGCATCGTCGCGTCGCGCCGCGAGGGCGGGCCGTTCCGGGCGCCGGCCGATCTGCGGCGCGTGAAGGGGATCGGTCCGCGGACGGTGGAACGTCTCGCGCCGCTTCTGAGCTTCGAGATCGCTCCGGGCGATTCGCCCTCTTTCGCCGATTCCTCGATGCAGATTGCACGCGGCGCACGCGGCCGCCCGGCGGCCTCCGGATCGCAACCCCGCGCCTCTTCGCGACTTCCCTGAGCGGTTCCGCCCGCGCTTCTGGCATGCCTCTGGTAGCCCTTGCGTCCGGTCGCCCCGGCACGACCGCGGATACGGTCGTGCCGTCCGTGTCGTTTTCCTCGGAGGCGCGCGGTTGAAGCACGACATCGGTCGCAAGCTCCTCGATGCCGGATTGATCGGCGAGGAGGCCCTTCGCCGGGCCCGCGAGATCGAGAAGGCGGAGGGGGGCTCGGTCGCGACCGCTCTCGTCAAGCTCGGCGCCGTGAGCGACGAGCAGCTCCTCGCCTTCCTCTCCGATCTCTATGGCATCCAGGCGGTGCAACTCGATCAGGCGGAGATCGACCCCACCGTCGTCCGCATGATCCCGGCAGAGGTCGCGAACAAGTTCCAGGTCCTTCCGATCGCCCGCAACGGCCGCCAGATGACGGTGGCGATGGCGAACCCGACGAACTTCTTCGCGATCGACGACATCAAGTTCATCACCGGCCTGAACGTCCGCGTGCTCGTCGCGACCGAAGCGCAGTTGAAGCGCGCGATCGACAAGTACTACGACTCCGCCGGCTCGATGGAAGACATCATGCGAACGGTCGAGGAGGAGGTCGAGGTCGTCGAGACGATCGACGAGGACCTCTCGATCGAGGCGGGGGCCGTCGGCGCGGGCGAGGCGCCGGTCGTCAAGTTCGTGAACAGCCTGATCGCCGAGGCGGTGCGCCGCGGGGCGAGCGACATCCACATCGAGCCGTACGAGAAGACGCTGCGCGTCCGCTTCCGCATCGATGGCACGCTCTACGAGATGATGTCCCCGCCGCACAAGCTGCGCGCCGCGATCACCTCGCGCCTGAAGATCATGGCCGACCTCGACATCGCGGAGCGCCGCGTCCCGCAGGACGGGCGCATCAAGATCCGCCTCGGCAATCGCCAGGTCGACCTGCGCGTCTCGAGCCTCCCGTGCATCCACGGCGAGAAGATCGTCCTGCGCATCCTCGACAAATCGAACCTGTCCCTCGATCTCACGAAGCTCGGCTTCGAGCCGGGCGCGCTCGAGGGCTTCCAGCGCGCGATCGTCCTGCCGTACGGGATGATCCTGGTGACCGGGCCGACCGGATCGGGAAAGACGACCACGCTCTACTCCGCCCTCTCGAAGGTGAACACGCCCGAGGTGAACATCATGACCGCGGAGGATCCGGTCGAGTACAACCTCGACGGCATCAACCAGGTCAACGTCAACGAGGCGGTCGACCTGACGTTCGCCGCCGCGCTGCGCTCCTTCCTGCGGCAGGATCCGAACATCATCATGGTCGGCGAGATGCGGGACCATGAAACCGCCTCGATCGCCGTCAAGGCGGCGCTCACCGGGCACCTCGTCTTCTCGACTCTCCACACCAACGACGCCCCCTCGACGCTGACCCGCCTGATCGACATGGGGATCGAGCCGTTCCTCGTCGCCTCCTCGACGAACCTGATCCTCGCGCAACGCCTGATCCGCCGGATCTGCATGAAGTGCCGCGAGCCGGTCGATCTCTCCGCCGAGGTGCTGCGAGAGCTGCAGCTCGATCCGGCCCGCGCCGCCGGCGTCACGTTCTATCGCGGCCGCGGCTGCTACGACTGCAACAACACCGGCTACCGCGGGCGGCAAGGCGTCTACGAGGTCCTGACCGTCAGCGGGCGCATCCGCCAGATGATCCTCGACCGCGCCTCGACCCAGGCGATCAAGGAGCAAGCGATCCGCGAGGGGATGCTGACGCTCCGGATGGACGGGCTCGAGAAGCTCAAGCGGGGGATCACGAGCGCGGAGGAGATTCTCAAGGAGACCGGCCCGGACGAGTAGCGAAGGCGGCCGCTGCCCCTCGCTCCTTCTCCTGTTCCGTCCTGCCGCCGCTGGGCTACGATACGGCGGGTCACGGCCGCAATCGGGACCTCGGCGGGGAATGCCGGCCGGGACGGCGGGGAGGGAAGAGGACGATGCGGGTGCGGATGCTCGACACGGCGGCTCAGTTCGAATCGTTGCGCAAGCCGATCCTCGAGGCGGTGGAGCGGGTGCTCGCCTCGGGCGGATGGATCGGCGGGCCGGAGGTGAAGGGGCTCGAGGAGGAGATGGCCCGCCTCCTCGGCGCGCGCCACGCGATCGCCGTCGCGTCGGGGACCGACGCGCTCCTGCTCTCCCTCAAGGCGCTCGGCGTCGGACGGGGGGACGAGGTGATCGTCCCGACCTTCACCTTCTTCGCGACCGCCGGAGCGGTGGTGAACGCCGGCGCCCGGCCCGTCTTCGCCGACGTCGAGCCCGCCGGCATGACGCTCGATCCCGCCGCGCTGCCGCGCCTCGTCACCGAGCGCACGAAGGCGGTGATCCCGGTCGACCTCTTCGGACAGTGCGCCGGCTACGACGCGATCCGAGCCGCGCTCCCCACACTCCCCGCGCGACCGATCGCGATCCTCGAGGACGCGGCGCAGGCGATCGGCGCGACGCTCGACGGCCGGCCGGCCGGCGCGCTCGGCGATCTGGCCGATCTCGCGGCCTTCAGTTTCTATCCCACGAAGAACCTCGGCGCCTGCGGCGACGCGGGGCTCGTCACGACGGACGACGACGCTCTCGCCGCCGCGGTTCGCCGCTACGCCGCGCACGGCAGCGACGGCGGCTACGTGCACCGCGTCGTCGGGACGAACAGCCGCCTGGACGCCGTGCAGGCGGCGATCCTGCGGGTGAAGCTGTCGAGGCTCCCGGTGTGGCAGAAGGCGCGCGAGGAGAACGCCCGCTTCTACGACGCTCGCTTCGCCGGCCATCCCGCCCTCTTCCCTCCCGCCGTCCTGCCCGGACGCCGCCACGTCTACCACCAGTACGTGATCCGCGTTGCGGGCGGCGGCCGCGACGGCCTGCGCCGGCACTTGACCGATGCCGGAATCGACAGCGGAATCTACTACCCGCTGCCGTTGCACCTGCAGGAATGCTTCGCGCCGCTCGGCGGCCGCGCGGGGGACTGCCCCGTCGCGGAGGAGGCCGCCGGGGAAGTCCTGGCCTTGCCGGTCCATCCCGACGTGACGCCCGAGCAGCGGGAATACGTCGCGAGCACCGTCCTCGCCTGGGCGGACCGGCAGACGACCTAGACCGGGTCCGCGGCATCGCCCCGCTTCGCCCGCGCGCCCCTCCGGCGGCCGGGCGCAATTCCCCGATCCGGCCGCCTCCGGATCCCCCCTCAAGACGCCCGCCGGAACGGTCGAAAACGCTAGGGGATTCCACGGCCGGACGGCGCTCGGCGAGCGCGCAGGGGGATGAGCATGCTGACGTTGCACATGTTGTTGCAGGAAGCGATCGAGCAGAACGCGTCCGACCTCCATCTGACGGCGGGGGTGCCGCCGCAACTCCGGGTCGATGGGGAAATCCTCCCCACCTCCCATGAGCCGCTCACTCCGGAGACCTGCGAGTCGCTGATCTACTCGATCCTCCGGGACGATCAGAAGAAACGCTTCGAGATGAACAAGGAGCTGGACCTCTCCTTCGGGATCCAGGGCCTCTCGCGCTTCCGCGTGAACGTCTTCCTGCAGCGCGGCGTCACGACCGCCGCGATCCGAAAGATCCCGTACGAGATCCCGGACTTCGACGCGCTCGGCCTCCCGCCGGTCGTCCGCAACTTCTCCGATCTGCCGAACGGCCTCGTCCTCGTGACGGGTCCGACCGGCAGCGGCAAGTCGACGACGCTCGCCGCGCTGCTCGACCGGATCAACGCGAACCGCGCGGGACACATCATCACGATCGAGGACCCGATCGAGTACATCCATCCGCACAAGCGGTGCATCGTCAACCAGCGGGAGGTGAACTCCGACACGCGGTCGTTCCAGGAGGCTCTGAAGTACGTCCTCCGCCAGGACCCGGACGTGATCCTGATCGGAGAGATGAGAGACCTCGAGACGATCGCCGCGGCGCTGACGATCGCGGAGACCGGCCACTTGGTCTTCGCGACCCTGCACACGAACTCCACGTTCGAGTCGATCAACCGCATCGTCGACGTCTTCCCGCCGAACCAGCAGCGGCAGGTGCTCTCGCAGCTCGCCTTCGTGCTGAAGGGAGTCATCACGCAGCAGCTCATCGCGCGCGCGCGCGGCGGCGGCCGGATCAACGTGAGCGAGCTGCTCGTCTGCACCCCGGCCGTGTCCGCGGTCATCCGGGAAGGGAAGACGCACCAGATCTACACGCTCATGCAGGCGGGGCAGAAGTTCGGCATGCAAACGATGAACCAGGGGCTCTTCGCCGCCTACGTCCAGAAGAAGATCACGCTCGAGAGCGCGATCGGCCACAGCTCGAACATGCTCGAGCTCGAGCAGATGATCCAGAAGTCGGATCCGAGCTACCGGCCGCAGAGCGTCAGCCTGACGTCGCGGTAGGCGCTGGCGCCGCGGTAGGTGCCGAGAGGAGTTTCGACCGATGCCGGTCTACGCGTGGAAGGGGAAGACGACCGCCGGCGAATCGCAGGCGGGGGAGCTCACGTTCAACTCGCGCGACGAGGCGGTGACCTATCTCCGCCGCAAGCGGATCATCGCGCTCTACATTCGCGAGAAGCCGAAACCGATCACGCTCGGGCTGAAGGTCGCGGCGGCGCGCGTGAAGATGAAGGACCTCGTGATCTTCACGCGGCAGTTCGCCACGATGATCAACTCGGGGCTTCCGCTCGTGCAGTGCCTCGACATCCTGTCGAAGCAGGCGGAGAGCGCGAACTTCCGCCAGATCATCGCGGGGGTCATGCACGACGTCGAGGCCGGCTCGACCCTGTCCGAGTCGCTCGGGCGCCGCCCGCAGGTGTTCGACACCCTCTACTGCAACATGGTCGACGCGGGGGAGGCGGGCGGTATCCTGGACGACATCCTCCAGCGTCTCGCCGGTTACCTCGAGAAGGCCGAGGCGCTCCGCCGCAAGGTGAAGAGCGCGATGACCTACCCGGCGGTCGTCATGACCGTCGCGATCGGGGCCACGGTCTTCATGCTGATCTTCATCATCCCGACCTTCGCGCGAATCTTCGCCGACTTCGGCGGCGAGCTGCCTCTCCCCACGCGGATCGTCATGATCATGTCGAACGGGCTCAAGGCGTACTGGTGGGCGATCGCGGGGGTCATCTTCGCGCTCGTGACCGCGCTGCGCCGCTACTACCGTACCGAGTCCGGCAAGATGCGCATCGACCGGATGCTCCTCAAGTCGCCGGTCCTCGGATCGCTCCTGCGCAAGTCCTCGATCGCCCGCTTCACGCGCACGCTCGGGACGATGATCACTTCGGGCGTGCCGATCCTGACCGCCCTCGACATCACCGCGCGGACGGCCGGCAACAAGGTGATCGAGGCGGCGATCCTGACGACCAAGGGCTCGATCGGCGAAGGGGAGACGATCGCGGCCCCCCTGAAGGAATCGGGCGTCTTCCCGCCGATGGTCGTCCAGATGATCGCGGTCGGCGAGGAGACCGGCGCGCTCGACAAGATGCTCGAGAAGATCGCGAACTTCTACGACGACGAGGTGAACGTCGCCGTCGAGACGCTGACCTCGATCATCGAGCCGGTCATGATCGTCATCATGGGAGTTCTGGTCGGCGGGATGGTGATCGCGATGTACCTGCCGATGTTCAAGCTGATCAACGTCGTCGCCGGCTCGAAGTGACCCGGCCCGGGGCGGATTCGTGATGCGCGCCTCCAGCACCTTGATCCGCTATCTGGTGACCCGCGTCCTGCTGGCCGCCGGGATCGGGGCGCTCTTGGCCTTCTGGTTCGACGCGCCGGCGCGCGGGCTCGCCCCCCTCCTGATCGGGGCGGCCGCGGCGAGCAGCCTCGCCGCGGCGGTCCCGCTGCGGAGAGGCTCTCCGTCGTCGCGTGCGACGATCCTGGCCATCCTGCTCGCGCTCGATCTCCTGCTCGAAGCGGCCGCCGTCGCGACGACCGGGCTGTCGCGATCGCCGTTCCTGCTCCTCTTCACCCTCACGATCGGCTGCGCCGGGATGTCGTTCGGCCTGGCCGGCGGGATGGTCGCCGCCTTCGGCGCGGCCGGCGCGACCTGGGCGGGGATCGCCCACGCCGGCGTCGACTCGGGCTTCCCCTCCGTCCTGACGAGCTTCTTCCTGCTGCTGCTCGGACTCCTCGTCGGACTGCTCGGGCGCCGCATGGAGAGGCAGACGCGCGAGATGGCCCGCGTTCAGGGAGAGCTGGAGCACGAGCGGCTCGACGCGGAGACGATCGTCGAAAGCCTCGCGAATCCGCTCCTCTGCCTCGATCGGACCGGGCGGATCCGCCGCGCGAACGCTTCCGCCGTTTCGCTGCTCGCCCTCCATCCCGATTTCGAGGGCAAGCGTCTCGACGAAGCGGGGGACCCGGAGAGGCTGGCGCCGCTACTGGCGGCGATCGAGAAGACGATGTTGGGGCTGCCCTTGGCCGGCGAGGAGATCGGCCTCGCCACCTCCTTCACTCCAGGGGCGGCCCCGGTCCCGCTCGAGCTGTTCGCCTCGCACGTGCGCGACGCGCAGGGCGATCCCCGCGGCCTCGTCCTTCTCCTGCACGACCTGACGACGCACAAGGAGCAGGAGGCCGAGGCGGCGCGGCGCGAACGCCTCGCGCTGCTCGGGGAACTTTCGGGGCATCTCGCGCACGAGATCCGCAACTCCCTGAAGCCGGTCGTCGGATCGATCGAGCTTCTCTCGCGCGAGATCCCCCAGGAAGGGGTCGCGGGCGAGCTCTTCTCGATCATCCTGCGCGAGTCCGCGGCGCTCGAGACCTTCCTCGGCGATTTCCTGACCTTCGCTCGGGACAAATCGCTAACGATCGAGGAGATCGATCTCGATTCACTCCTGCGTGAGGAGGCGTCCGCCCTCTCGTTCCATCCGTCGCGCTCTCCGGAGGTCGCGATCGTGGTGGACGGCGGAGGCTGGACGGCGCGCGCCGACCGCTCCGCCCTGCGCGATGTCCTCCGCAACCTGATCCTGAACGCCCTGGAGGCGACCCCGAAGGGGGAGGTCCGGGTGCGCGTGGCGGAGGGGGAGCCTGCCGGGGACGCCGCGGACGCCACCGACGTCGCGGACGCCGCGGACGCCGCAGACGGCGCGCTCGCGATCCTCGTCGAGGACACGGGCGAGGGGCTTCCGGAGGGGGATCCGGAGGGGCTGTTCGAGCCGTTCCGCTCCCACAAGGCGGGGGGGACGGGACTCGGTCTTTCGATCGCGCGCAGGCTCGCGCGCCGTATGGGCGGCGAGGTGCGGCTGGAACCCCGCGAGGGGGGCGGAGCGAGGGCGCGGCTCTCCCTGCCCCGCGGGACGGCGCTGGCGCGGGTGGCTTGACAACCGGAGGAGACCGTGGAGAAGACGAGCATCCTGATCATCGATGACGAAGAGTCGATGCGCCGGTTCCTGACCGTCCTCCTCGAGAAGGAAGGCCATCGCGTCGTCTCCTCTTCGACGGGGCGGGCCGCGCTCGCGCTCCTCGAGGAGGAGTCGTTCGACCTCGTCATCACCGACCTGAAGATGCCCGACGCGACCGGCATCCAGATCCTCGAGGCGGTGAAGCAGAAGTCGGTCGAGACGCCGGTCGTCATCCTCACCGCCTACGCCTCCACCGCCTCGGCCATCGAAGCGCTGAACAAGGGGGCGTACCAGTACATCGAGAAGAAGGCGAAGAACGACGAGATCCTCCTCGTCGTGCGCAACGCCCTCTCCATGGGACGCCTGCAGTCGGAGAACCAGACGTTGAAGCGGCAGATGCGGCGCACGCACTCCGAACGCAAGATCATCGGCAAGTCCGAGGAGATGGCGAAGGTCTTCAAGATGATCGAGAAAGTCGCCGACACCGAGGCGACGATCCTGATCTACGGCGAGAGCGGCACCGGCAAGGAGCTGATCGCGCGCGAGATCCACTACTGCAGCCGGCGCGCGCAGGGGCCGTTCGTCTCGATCAACTGCGGCGCGCTCCCGAAGGACCTCCTCGAGTCGAACCTCTTCGGCCACGTCCGCGGCTCCTTCACCGGCGCGGTGCGCGACCAGCCCGGCCTCTTCACCGTCAGCGAGGGCGGGACCTTCCTGCTCGACGAGGTCGGGGAGATGACTCCGGCGACGCAGGTGAAGCTCCTCCGGGCGCTCCAGGAGCGCGAGATCATCCCGGTCGGCGGGACGAAGCCGATCCAGATCAACGTGCGCCTGATCGCCGCGACGAACGCCGACCTCGAGCGGGAGGTGAGCGAGGGGCGCTTCCGGACCGACCTCTTCTACCGGCTGAACGTGATCCCGCTGCGCCTGCCGCCGCTGCGCCAGCGGCGCGACGACATCCCGCTGCTCGTCGAGCACTTCCTGCAGCGTTTCACCGGGCCGACCGGCCTGAAGACGGTCGACGACGAGGCGCTCGAGGGGCTGCTCCGCTACGACTGGCCGGGAAACGTGCGCGAGCTGGAGAACGTGATCGAGCGGGCCGTGATCCTGAACGAAGGCGGCGCGATCCGCCTGCAGGATCTGCCGGAGAAGATCATCCGCGGACCCACGCGCCAGGGGACGCTCGTGATCGACACGCCGACGCTCACGCTCGACGAGCTCGAGCGCGAGTACATCCTGAAGGTCTTGGACCACACCGGATGGCAGAAGAAGCGGGCGAGCGAGATCCTCGGGATCAACCCGTCCACGCTCTACCGCAAGCTCCTCTCCTACGGAATCGGCGACCACGAGGGGAAGGGCGCGCTCGAGCCCGGCTTCGAGGACTCGCAGCAGGCGGAGGCGGCGTGAGGAGCCCGGCGTCGCCTCGCCGCGCTCTCGTTGCGCGGCGTCGGACGGATTGCGAACTGCAAACCCCAAACATGCAGGACGACGAGGCGTGGCGGCCGGGCGCGCGGCACGCCGGCCGCAAGCGCCGCGCTGCCATCGCGTTGCGATGCGACGTGGCGATGGCACGACCCTGGCCAATGGTTGGAGACGGCAACGGCGAAGTCGCCGCAGGCCCGGTGGACCGGACCCCAAGCCGGTCCGGCCCCGGACTCGATCGGGGCGACTGGAGAGAGAGACCTGGTCGGCAACGGAGGTGTGACATGTTGCGGAACAAGCAAGGCTTCACCCTGATCGAGCTGATGATCGTGGTGGTGATCATCGGCATCCTCGCGGCGATCGCCATCCCGAACTACGTCAGCATGCAGGACCGCGCCCGCGAGGGAAGCGTCAAGGGCAACGCCCACGCGTGCCAGCTCTACGGCGAGGACGAGGGCGTCAAGGCGAACGGCGTCTACCCGGCCACCGTGGCGGCCGTCCTGAACCTCGAGTACACCAACCCGTTCGGCGGCGGCGATCCGTTCGCCGACGGCGCGGCCGGCGCCGACGTGGGCGTCGTCTACTGGACGCCTTCCGCTGACTTCACGAGCTACGTGATCACGGCCAACGGCAAGGAAGGGACGCCGATCCTGACCTTGAGCAACACGACCAACTAACGAACCGTCGGGTCGGGGCGGGAGTGCAGGGTCCCGCGAGGTCCTGCGCCTGCCCCGGCCGCCGTTCGGACCCCGGGCCGGCCGTCGAATGACGGCCGGTTCGTCGTATAGGTTGCGTCGCGTCCCGCCGCCGGATGCCGCCGCGTCCCGCCCTGCCCTGCCTTGCCTTGCCTTGCCCCACCGCCGCCCTTCGCCGCGTCAAGTCGCAACCCGCCCGGGCCGATCACAGAAGCGAGGAGCCGCGGCCGCGCGAGCGTCTCGCCCGCGGCCGCCATCGAAGCAGGGAGGAGCCTTGGAACCGGCGATCGTCCTCGAGGAGATCCGCAAGACCTATCGCCCGGGGATCCTGCGGCCCGCGGTGCCCGCGCTCCGCGGGTTGTCGCTCGCCGTCCCCGCGGGAGAGGTGTACGCGCTGGTCGGCCCCAACGGCGCGGGCAAAACGACCGCCTTCCGTATCCTGCTCGGGCTCGTGCGGGCCGACTCGGGGCGCGGGACGATCCTCGGCGCGCCGCTCGGCGACCGGCGCGGGCGCGCGCGCCTCGGCTACCTGCCCGAGGCTCCGTGCTACTACCCGTTCCTCTCGGTCCGCGAGCTGCTCGATCTCGCCGCCCGCCTCTCGCGCGTCGCCGATCGCGCGCGCGCGGTCGATCGCGCGCTCGAGCGCTTCGGCCTGGCGGCCCTCGCGCACCGTCCCGTGAAGAAGCTCAGCAAGGGGCAGCTCCAGCGGGTCGGGATCGCGCAGGCGGCGGTGCACGAGCCGGAGCTGTTGATCCTCGACGAGCCGATGAGCGGCCTCGATCCGCTTGCGCGCTCCGAGGTGAAGGGCTGGATCCGCGGATGGCGCGACGAGGGGCGCACCGTCCTCCTCGCGAGCCACATGCTCCCCGACGTCGAGGCGCTCGCCGACCGGGTCGGGATGCTCCGCGACGGCGCGATTGCCCTCCAGGGGACGGCGGAAGAGCTGCTCGAGGGGAGCGAGACCGGCACCGAGATCGTCTTCCGCCTCCCGGTCGATCCCGCCCCGCTCGTGCGCGAGCTTCCCGTGGTCTTGCGCGAAGGGGCGGGAATCTGGACGGCCCGCGTCGAGGCGGATCAGGAGCTCGCGGTCTCCGCTCTCCTCGCGCGCATCCTCGCGCGCGGCGGGACGGTCCGCTCCGTGCTGCGCCGGCGCCGCGGGCTCGAGGAGGTGTTCGTCGACTCCTACCGGACGGGCCGCGGCGAAGCCGACGCCGGCAGCCGCGAGGCGACGGACCGGGCCGGCGCCGCCGCCGCCGCCGCCAGCCGCGGCGCGGCGGAAGGGAGCTGAGATGGCGGCGCAAGGAAGGTTCGCGTTCGATCTGCCGGAAGCGACTCTCGCGATCGCGCGCAACACGG
Organism: Candidatus Eiseniibacteriota bacterium; assembly: GCA_041946735.1. Lineage (GTDB taxonomy): Bacteria > Eisenbacteria > RBG-16-71-46 > CAIMUX01 > VGJL01 > JBHGAY01. The sequence goes on along the minus strand of JBHGAY010000019.1, from coordinate 57,142 downwards.
TCCTCGAGGCGGTCCGCGAGAAGGTCCTCTACCTGCTCGCCGGCTTCGCGCTCTTCGCCTGCGCCGCCTCGCGCGTCCTGGCGCCCCTCGCGCTCGGCGAGGGACGCCGCGTCACGATCGACATCGGCCTCGCCGGACTCTCGCTCTTCGGGCTGCTCCTGATCGTCTTCGTCGGACATTCCCTCGTCTACCGCGAGCTGGAGCGCGGATCGGCGGCGTTTCTCTTCAGCCGCCCGCTCGGGCGCGGATCGTTCGTGACGGGCAAGTTCCTCGGCCTGGCCGCCGTCCTCGCCGGCGCCGTCGCCGGGATGGGAATCGTCCTGTTCCTGGTCCTCGTTCTCTCCGGTTATGAGGTGGGCGCCGTCTTCGCCGGCGCGATCGCCCTCGTCCTGCTCGAGCTCTGGGTGCTCGCGGCCCTGGCGATCCTCTTCGCCGCGCTCGCCTCCCCGATCCTGGCCGGGCTGTTCGTCGCCGGCGCGTTCCTGATCGGTAACGCAGCCGGCAGCCTGACGCAGCTCGGCCAACTCTTCCCGCAGGGGGGCGCCGGCGCGCTCTCCCGCGCGCTTCTCTGGATCGTCCCGCGCTTCGATCTCTTCCAGGCGGCGCCGGCCGTCGTGCACGGCGGCCGGATCGCGCCGGAGCAGTGGCTCTTCTCGGTCTGCTACGCTGCGCTCTACGCCACGGGCGCGCTGCTCCTCGCGCGCGTGGCGTTCGCGCGCCGCTCGCTGGTCGGATGAAGGTGCGCCGAAGCGCACGAGGTCTGCTGCGGGGCTTTCACGCGCCGCTTCCCGCGCTCGTGCTCGGCATCCTCGCCGTCGCGGCCGCGGGACTCCTCGCGCCTCGCCTCGATGCCGCTCGATCGCGCGCTTGCGCCGCCGCCGGCGCGAGCGAGGAGATGGCGCTCTTCCCGTCGGGCCGGCTCCTCGGAATCCTCTCGCTCGGCCATCGCACGCTCGCCGCGGATCTCGCGTGGCTCGAGTCGATCCAGTACTACGGTCGCCACCGGCTGGGAGATCGCCGCTACCCGCTTGCCGAGCACCTCTTCCGCGTCACGACCGACCTCGATCCGCGCTTCCGCAACGCCTACATCTTCGGCGGCCTCGTGCTCGGCGACGACGCGGCGAGCCTGCCGGCGGCGCGCGCTCTCTTCGCGCGCGGAGCCCGCGAGAATCCGCTCGACTGGCAGATCCCGTTCCATCACGGCTTCCTCGAGTACCTGCGGGGCGATCTCGAGACCGGCGCGATCGAGATGGAGCGCGCCTCGCGCCGTCCCGGCGCCGCCCCTTATGCCGCACGGATGGCGGCCCACGCGTTCGCGAAGGTCGGCCGCCGCGAGCTGGCCGTCCGCCTCTGGCAGGAGATCGCCGTGGGTGAGGACGAGAGCCTCCGCGAGGTGGCGCGGCGCCGTCTCCAGGAGCTGGAAGAGGCGGGCCCGGAGCCGGCGGCCGGAGCCGCGGGCGGCGCGCGACCTGCGCGCGAGGCGCTGCCTGCGGGCGACGCGCGACCTGCCCGCGAGGCGCGGCCCGTGCGCGAGGCGCGATGAGCGCCCCGCACTGGACCGACGGCCTGCCGGGCGTCTGGCCGCTGCTCGCGATCCTGGGCCTCTGCCTCGGCAGCTTCGCGAACGTCGTGATCCACCGGCTCCCGCTCGGCCTCTCGCTCGTGCGCCCGCGGTCGCGCTGTCCGCGCTGCGAGAGCCGAATCGCCCCCTACGACAACGTCCCGGTCGCGAGCTACCTGCTCCTTCGCGGGCGCTGCCGCCGCTGCAGGGCGCCGATCCCGCTTCGCTATCCCGCCGTGGAGATCGCCGGGGCGGTGGCCGTCCTCGTCGCCGCGGCGAGCGCGCCGGGACCGGCCGAGGCGGCGATCCGCGCCGCGTTTCTGCTCGCGCTCCTCGTCATCACCTGGATCGATCTCGATCATCGGATCATCCCCGACGAGATCAGCCTGCCCGGCGTCGCCGCCGGCCTGCTGCTCTGCCCCTGGATGGGGGTCTCTCGCCTCGACGGCGCGATCGGCGTCGCCGCCGGCGCGGGCGCCCTCCTGGCCGTCGCCGCGGCCTACCGGGCGATCCGTGGCGCCGCCGGAATGGGGATGGGGGACGTGAAGCTCGCCGGGATGCTCGGCGCCTTCCTGGGCTGGAAGGGCGTGCTGATGGCGATCTTCCTCGGCTCGCTCCTCGGCTCGCTCTTCGCAATCGCATTGCTTTTCGCCCGGCGGGCGGACGGCCGGACCGCGCTTCCGTACGGAACGTTCCTGGCCCCGGCCGCGGCGGTCGTGCTTCTCGCCGGCTCCCGAGCGCTCACCTGGTACCTGGGCCTCTTCGCGCCGTTCACCCCGGGAAGTCGGTAAACATCCCAGCCCGCTCGACCGATATAGGGATTGCGGCAGGGTCTTCCCCGTTGGGGAAACCAGCCCACGCGTCCGCTTTCCTACACGAAGCCGGAGGTCTGGAGTGTTCGGCAAAGGCAAGACGACGGTGGGTCTCGACATCGGTTCCAGCACCATCAAAGCCGTCGAGCTGGAGACGCGCGGTGAGACGACGCGGCTCGTGCACTACGGCGTCGTCGACCTCGTCCCGGAGGCGATCGTCGACGGGGAGATCATGGATCGCCAACTCGTCATCGAGGCGATCCAGAACCTCTTCGAGAAGGCGGGAATCCGGCAGAAGCGTGTGACGACCGGGATCGCGGGACGCGGCGTGATCGTCAAGAAGATCACGATGGATCGTCTCGACCCGAAGGACGCGCGCGAGGCGATCCATTGGGAAGCCGAGCAGCACGTCCCGTACGACGTCCACGACGTCTCCCTCGACTTCGAGATCCTCGACCTCGATGTCGGACCCAAGCAGATGCAGGTGCTCCTGGTCGCTGCGAAGAAGGATCTGGTCTCGATGCAGGCGGACCTGATCCGCGAAGCGGGACTGATCCCGTCGGTGATCGACATCAACTCCTTCGCGGTCCAGAACGCCGCGGAGCGCAACTACGATTTCGTCCGCGAGGAGATCGTCGCGCTGGTGAACATCGGCGCCGAGCTGACGAACGTCAACATCGTCCGCGGCGGCGTCCCGCTCTACACGCAGGATCTCTCGGTCGGCGGCGACAGCTTCCTCGAGACGGTCCAGAAGCGCTATCAGGTGAGCCGCGAAGAGGCGGTCCACGCGTGCCGGACGTACGAGGGATCGAGCGCGCCGTTCGACCTCGAGCCGATCGTGCGCTCCTTCGGCGACGAGCTCGGCATGGGAATCGAGCGGAGCCTCGCGACGCTGCGCTCCAGCGGCGAGGCGGAGAGGATCGACCGGATCCTGCTCTCCGGCGGCGGCGCGCGGCTGCAAGGCCTCGCGCAAGCGCTCGCGGAGCGGCAGAAGGTCCCGGTCGATCTCGTCGACCCGCTTCGCAAGATCACCTACGCGCCGGAGCTGTTCGGCTCCGATGAAGCGCGCGCGGTCGCCCCGCAGCTCACGGTGGGGATCGGGCTCGCGCTGCGGAAGGCGAGGCAGCGGTGATCCGCGTCAACCTGCTCCCGGTGGAGGAGAGGCAGGAGGCTTCGCGCCCCGGCCTCTCCCTGAGTCTCCCCAAGCGCGGCTTCTGGCTCCCGCTCGCGCTCTCGATCGCCGTCCTCCTTCCGCTCGCCGGCATCGGCGCGATGCAGCAGATGAAGATCGCGAGCCTGAAGTCGGACATCGCGAGGGCGGAGGCGGAGTCGCGCCGGCTCCAGCCGCAGATCCAGAAGATCCAGCAGCTGATGACGGAGCGCGACCAGGTGAACGAGCGGCTCATCACGGTGCAGTCGCTCTCGCGCGACCGCTACCTGCCGGTCCAGGTGATGGACGAGCTGGCCGATTGCACCCCCGACTACCTGTGGTTCACGAACTACCGCAACACGACGATGGGGCAGCTCGAGCTGGAAGGCAGGACGTTCTCCAACCTCCTGGTCGCCGAGCTGATGATGCGCATGGAGGAGGCGGACATCTTCGAGAACGTCTCGCTGATGGTGGCCGAGCGGGAGAAGCTCGGAGACGTCGAGGTCGTCCAGTTCACCCTGTCCACGCGGGTGAAGCCGTAGCCGGGCGGGAGGAAGAACACGATGGCGATCCAGCTCAACGATCCGAAGACGCAGAAGGCGGCCCTGGCGACGATCCTCGGTCTCGCCGTCCTCTACGTCTACTTCCTGACGAGCCTCTTCCCGTTCACCTACAAGGCGAGCGCCGCGCAGATCGGCGAGCTGAACGGGCGCTACACACAGCTCTCGAGCGATCTCACGAAGGCGCGCCAGACGGTCCACTCCATGGCCTACCTCGAGCAGGAGTACGAGCTGCTGCACCGCAAGTGGCTCTCCGCGGAGGCGCTCCTGCCCGACGAGCAGGAGATGGCCTCCCTGCTGCGCGCGGTGACGTTGCTGGGGGACCAGTCGGGGATCGACTTCGTCCTCTTCCGTCCGCTCCCGGAGCAGGCGGCGCAGTACTACACGGAGCATCCGGTCGAGGTGCAGGTGGAGGGGGGCTACCACGAGATCGGGACCTTCCTCGGGGAGATCGCGAACCTCGAGCGGATCCTGGTCGTGAGCGGCTTGACTCTCGAGGACACGCGCAGCCCGGACGGCCCGCCGGCGAAGGCCTCGTTCATCGCCAAGACCTACACGCTCGGCGGGACCGGCGTGCCGCCGGAACAGGAGAGCGACGCGCTCGCGGCGGGGAAGGACGGCAAGGCGGGCAAGGGGGCGAAAGGCGGGACGGCCGCGCAGGCGGTCGGCAAGGCGAAGGACCTGACGAAGAAGCTCGCGAAGAAGCAGACGGGAGGGACGGATCATGGGGAGTGAGTCGAACCGTGGAATCGGCGGGCTCGCGCTCCTCTGCGCCGCGGCGCTCCTCGCGCTTCCGTGCGCCGTGACGGCGGCCGGAAGCGGGGAGGGGACGCCGGGCGACGCCTTGCGCGCGGCCGCCAACAAGGTCGCGGAGATTCCGGCGCCCGCCGCGGAGCCGGGTGGCGCGCCGGAGACGCCCGTCCCGGCGCAGACCGGCAGGCCCGCGGCAGGGCAGGTCGGGCAGACCGGTTCGCCGGCGCCCTCGACGGGGGTCTCGGCGGACGCGCCCGCCGCGCCGTCCACCGACGAGACGATCCCGTTCGACGCGGAGCTGGACGGCCTGCTCCTCTCGCCCGAGCCGTACTACTACCAGGGGCTCGGACGCCGCGACATCTTCGTGAGCCTCGTATCGGAGCAGTACCGGGAGGACAACCCCCCGTCGGCTCCGGTCAGCTCGCAGCTGCACGTCGTCGGAATCCTTTGGGCCGAAAAGGACCGCTTCGCGCTGATCGAGACCGACGACGAGAAGAGCATGATCCTCCGGGAAGGGGATCCGGTCGGGGACGGAACCGTGATCGAGATCCTTCCGAACCGGGTGGTGATCCACGTGACCGAATACGGCACCTCGCGCAACGTCTCGCTGCCGCTGGAGCAGAGGGGGGATGACCATGCACGTTCGCGGAACCGATAGCCTCCTCGGGCGGATCTTCCTCGCCGCGATCCTCGCGGCGGCGGTCGCTTCGCCCGTCTGGGCGGGATACTCGCTCGAGCAGGTCCGGCTCGAGAAGGGAGCCGGGCAGGCGACCCTCGATCTCACGGCGAACGGGACGATCCGCTACGAGGTCTTCCAGCTCACCGGACCGGATCGCATCGTCCTCGACGTGCTCGAGGCCTCGGTCACCGGCAAGCCGGAGATCGCAGGGCAGGACGCCGCCGGATGGCTCGTCGCGATGCGCTCGTCCCGCTGGGAGGAAGATCCCTCCCGTCCCGCGTGGCGCTACGTGCTCGAGACGAAGGGCCGCGCGCAGTACAGCGTGATGGCCGACGGCGAGCATCTGCGCCTCTGCGTCCGCGAATCGGATCTGCCGGCCACCCCGGCGAGCGCAACGCGGGCGTCCGCCGCGACGGCCCCGCCCGACGGGACTTGGACGCCGCCTGACTTCTCGGAGAACCAGGCGGGAGCGACGGCGGATGTGACGGCCACGGGCGCGCCGCGGGCGGCGGCAAGCCGGCCACCCCTGGACGCCGCGCCTCCGCTCGGCGCCGCCGATCCGACCGTGGCCAAGAGCGGCGCGGCGAAGTCCGCCCCCGCCGCTCGCGTGGTCGCCGGCTCGGCCGGAGCGCCCGGCCGTCTCGCGCAGTTCGTCCAGCACGGGAAGCAACGGCCCTTCGGATGGCGGGAGGTCGCGCCGAAGACGGCGCGCGACTCGCAGCTCGCCGAAGCCGTTCCGCCGCCCGCGAAGCGAACGGGAGAGCCGGGTCCCGGCCTCCCGCAGCTCGCCCAGCGCACGGAAGGATTCCCCGCGGTCCGCGAGGAGCCGCCCGCATCGAGCGTCACCAACCCGGCCGGCGGCGGCAAGCCGATGAACTTGGACGTGCAGGGGGCCGACATCCGGACCGTCCTGCGCTCGATCTCCGAGTTCAGCGGCGTGAACATCGTCCCCGACCGCGAGATCTCCGGACCGATCAGCGTCCGGCTCGTGTCGGTGCCGTGGCGCCGCGCGCTCGACATCGTCAACGAGGCGGCGGGACTGCGCTCGATGGAGCGGGGGGACGTCATCCGCGTCACGACGCACGAGACCTACCTCAACGAGGAGCTGGACCAGCAGTCGGCGGACCGGAAGAAGGAGGAGTTCCTGCCGCTCGACACGGCGATCTTCCCGATCCAGTACGCGAACGCGACCGAACTGCGCCAGGCGGTTTCGTTCCTGCTGAGCAAGAGGGGGAGCGCCGAGGTCGACTCGAGGACGAACTCGATCCTCGTGACCGACATCACGGAGCGGATCGACCAGATCCGCCAGACGATCGACCAGCTCGACAGCGAGACGCTCCAGGTCGAGATCGTGGCGAAGCTGGTCGACGTCGACGCGACCGCGTCGCGCCAGTTCGGGATCGAATGGTCGATCCAGAACCTCCACTCGAACTCCGAGCGGATCTCGGGCGGGATCACGCACAGCACTCCGCTAACCTCCGCCGCCGCCGAGATGAAGATCGGCGTCGTCCGCGACTGGGGCAACATCGACGCGACGATCCAGGCCCTCGAGCGGACGAACAAGGCGAACATCATCTCGAACCCGAGCATCACGACGGTGAACAACCGCCTCGCCCGGATCCTGGTCGGCAAGGAGATCCCGCTCATCGTCCTCGACGAGGCGGGCAACCCGATCACGCAGCTGAAGAAGGTCGGGATCACGCTCGAGGTGACCCCCTACATCAACTCCGAGAAGCGGATCACGCTCGACCTGCATCCCGAGGTGAGCGATCTCTCGTCGCAGGCGACGGTGCAGGGCGGGATCGTCTTCACGACGACCGAGGCCGACACGCGCGTCATGGTCGACGACGGCCAGACGGCGGTGATCGGCGGGCTGATCCGGACGAACGACACCGTCTTCGAGCAGGGGATCCCGGTTCTGAAGGACATCCCGCTCCTCGGCAACCTGTTCAAGACGAGCGAGACGCAGAAGGACCGCCGCGAGCTCTTGATCTTCGTCACTCCGAAGATCGTGCGGCACATGGCGGACGCGGGCGACCGCTAAAGAAGACCTGACGGACGCGGGGGGCCGCCGACCAGAGCGGCGGTCTCCCGCGCCGCTCCTGACGCGCGCATGGCAGCCTGAGTTGTGACCTCCCGGCGCAAGGCCCCGTCCCTCGTGGACGGGGCCTTCGTCGTTGGGCGGCGGCGCTGTCCGAGCGTCTCCCGCCTTCGTCGTAGGGCGGCCGCGCTAGGCCAGCGCCTCCAGGACGCCTCCCAAGAGCTTCCAGACGCGCTGCACCGACGCCACCTCGACCCGCTCGTCGGGGGAGTGGGCGCCGACGATGTTCGGCCCGAAGGAGACGATGTCGAGGTCCGGATAGCGCTCGGTGAAAAGGCCGCACTCGAGTCCGGCGTGCACCGCCTTCAGGTCCGGCTCGCGCCCGAAGACCGAGAGGTACTGCCGCCGCACGATCCCGAGCAGGTCCGACCCCGGATTCGGCTTCCAGCCCGGGTAGCCGGGCTCCTGCGTGATCCCGACGCCGCCGAGCCGCGCGATCGAGAGGTGCTGCGCGGCGAGCGCATCGAGCGAGGCGCCGACCGAGGAGCGGCTGCAGCAGACGACGTCGACCTGGCCCTGCGCGGTCCGGACGACGCCGAGGTTGCTGCTCGTCTCCACGAGCCCCGGGACCGCCTGCGACATCGCGGTGACGCCGTGCGGGACGGCGGCGAGCAGGTCGAGGATCCGCCGCGATTCCTCCGGCAGGACCGCCTCGGACACCTCCGCCTCGGAGATCGCCATCGTCACGCCGTCGTCCACGCCGGAGAGCTCCTCGCGGCGGATCCGCTCGAAGCAGGCGCGCACCGCCTCCTCGAAGGCGGCCGCGCGGTCGGCCGGCACGCTCACGAGCGCGCTCGCCTCCCGCGGGATCGCGTTGCGGAGCTGTCCGCCGGCGATCGCGCCGATGCGCAGCGGGGTCGCGTCCCATCCGGCGAGGAGCAGGCGCGTCAGGATCCGGATCGCGTTGCCGCGGTTGCGGTGGATGTCGAGGCCGGAGTGCCCGCCGGTAAGGCCGCAGATCGCCACCGCGCGACCGGTCCAGTGCGGATCGACGTGGCCCGGCAGGAACGGGACGTCGAACGCCGAGTCGCGCCCGCCCGCGCAGCCGATGAAGAGCGCGTCGTCCTCTTCGGAGTCGAGGTTGATCATCCGCTTCGCCTGGAAGAACCCGGCCTGGATCCCCTTCGCGCCGGAGAGCCCTCGCTCCTCGTCGATCGTCATCAGGACCTCGACCGGTCCATGCGTGACCGAGGAGTCGGCGGCGAGCGCGAGCGCCATCGAGACGCCGATTCCGTTGTCCGCGCCGAGGGTGGTCCCTTCGGCGCGCACCCAGCCGTCCTCGACCTTCATGCGGATCGGATCGGCGTGGAAATCGTGCGAGACCGAGGCGTTCTTCTCGCAGACCATGTCGACGTGCCCCTGCAGCACGACCGGCGCCGCCTTCTCGCGCCCCGGACTGGCCGGAATCGAGACGACCATGTTCCCGACCGCGTCGCGCCGCGTCGCGAGGCCGCGCTCCGCCGCCCACTTCTGCAGGCTCTCCATCACCGCGCCTTCGTGCCCGGACGGGCGCGGGACCGCGCTCATCCTCGCGAAGATCTGCCAGACCGCCTTCGGCTCCAACGCCTCGTACCCCTGCATTCCACACCTCCCTGCGGGTTGCTTGGCCGACCGCACGCCACCGAAGATCCTCCCTGAAAGGCCGGCTCGTCAACCGCGCCGGCGGCCGCTTCCCGGCGCCGGCGATTCCGTTATCGTTGTCGACCCGGGCGGCGCCGCGCGCCGGCACCGCCGGTGGACCCCGGCCGCGAAGGGCGGCCCGGCCCGTGGCCACAGCGTGGAGGAGGATGCGATGGACAGCGAATCGATACGTGAGATCGCCGGCGTCATCCGCCAGGAGATGCGGCGGAGCTTCGAGGAGGCGGGCCTGTTCGGCGGTCGCGAGCCGGACCTCGCGGGACGCTGGGAGGGAGGCGAGATCGTGCTGCGTCCCGGGAAGGCCGGGACGCAGGAGAAGTCGGTCCCGATCGACGCGTTCTTCCACAAGCTCGTCATGGCCCGCGAGAAGCTCCGCGTGCTCGAGCAGAAGATCAACAACCATCCGAAGCTGAACGACGCGGAGCGCGTGGAGCTGCAAGCCTACATTTCGCGCGTCTACGGGACGTTCACCACGTTCAACGTTCTCTTCGCCGATCGCGAGGACTGGTTCGTCGGGACGAGCGGGGAGAAGTAGATGCCCCTTGGCGCCGTGGCGCGCGGGCGGCTGTTCGCGGCGGCCTGCGCCGCGTGGGCGATCCTCGCCGCGCCGGCCGCGGCGAGTCCGGTCGTCGCGCTGATGCCGACGGCCGATCCGATCCCGCAGCCGGAGATCGCCGGGCACGCGCTCGTCTTTCCGCCCGCGCTGGTCGCGGAGCTCGCCGTTCCCGTCGTTCCCCGCCTGTCGGTCTCCGGCTACTTCGGCGGCAGTTGGTTCCTCGACACCTTCGGCGGCGTGCTGTCCGCATCGGCGAAGCTGTCGCTCACCGTGCCGGACGGTGACACGTGGGGGAGCGCGATCCTCGCCCAGTCGATCGGGGGCTTCGTCGTCTCGCGCGGCGAGGGGGAGGGGGGAAGGATCGACGCGGTCGCGGCGCTCGTCAGCTCCCCGGTGCGTCCCGCCCGCTTCCACGGCGGCCTCGCCGTCCACTCGATGCCCGGCTCCGAGTATCCCGGCGGGCGCTACGACTGGAGCAATCCGCAGGTCTCCTTCTTCGGCGCCGGGGAGTGGACGCGCGGCCGCGCGACCTATGGCTTCGAGGCCCTCTGGGGAGCGGCCGGCGCCGACGACGGCTTCGACTCGACGCTGCTGCTGCTCCCGGCGGTCCGCCTGCGGTCCGGTCGGATCGAGTGGGCGATCACGGCGGGGGTCGGCGTGCAGCGCTTCGGCTCTCCCGTGGCCGGGGCCTTTCCCGTCCCTCCGCTCGTCTCCGTCACGGTTCCGCTGGGAAGCTGACGCCGACGGAGCGAGCGAGAAGGTTCCGGATCGCCTGCCGCCCGCAAGGAGACGCGCCCCGGGACCCCCGGCCCGGAGCGCGCCCTTGTCTAGACCGGGAGCCGGCCCGCGGCTACGACGTCGCCGTCGCGCTCTGCGCCGGCTCGGGCGCCGTCGCCTTCGGCTCCTCGATGGGCGTTCCCTTCCGCGGGCGGACCCGGAAGAACTCCTCCGCCCGCTTCGGGTCGTCGTGGAAGTGGAGCTGCAGGCGGCGGAACGTCTGCGCGTAGCCGTCGAGCCACTTGGCCTTCTCGACCTCGAGCAGCCCGGACGCCGCCTCGCGCGCCGTGAGCGCCTGCGTGTACCCGTCGAGCGCCTCCTGGAGGGCCTGCGCGGCCGCCGCGATCGGCGCGCCGTACGCCGCGATCTCCGGGATCGCCTCCTCGGCGAGCTTCTGCTGGAGCACCGCCACGCGCCGCAGCTCGTAGGGCGCGGCGACGCGGGTGACGGCGGGCAGCCCGTCGGGGAAGTAGGCCCGGAACGAAGCGGCGTCGCGGTCTCCGCCGACGCGCGCGAGGAGCACGTTGTAGAGCATCAGGATCTCACGATCCAGGAGGAAGTCGCGGTGATCGCGCAGCGCGAGCGCCTGCTGCGCGCGCAGCACCGCCCGGTCGTAGGCCTCCAGGCAGGAGGTGAGCCGCTCCTGGAAGGGACGGAAGAACTCCAGGATCTCGGCGAGGAGCGACTCCACGCCGAGCCGGACCATGAGGTAGGCGCCGTAGAAGACGAGCAGGATCCGTGCACTGGTGGACCGCGATGGCAGTCTCATCTGATCCTCCCCACCCCGCCGGGAAAAGGACCTTCGGGGCCCGGCCGGCGAGGCTCTACATCCCATACGCACGAGGGGGTCGAAAGGATACGCGGCGCAGGGACGCGAGCGGGGGCGGTTTCGTGCAAGTTGCCAGGAATGTTGGAGTTGCCCCGGAAATTTATTTTTGTGGAGAGGTCGATTTCATAAACGGGGATGTCGCAAGCTCGAAGAGAAAAAGAATAACGATAGCGTTGGAGGGCGTGAGGGGGCGGCGCTGCGGCCGCGCCGCGGCGCACATTGGCGGAGAACAGCCATGTTGCGGCGGGAATACGGCGACCGAACGCGTGCGAACGTCATGGTGCGGCGGGAACATGCCTCACGAGCGCGCGCGAGCGCCATGGTGCGGCGGGAACCTGGCTCGCGGGCGCGTGCGAACGCCATGGTGACGCGGGAACCTGCCTCGCGAGCGCGTGCAAGCGCCAAGGTGACGCGGGAACCTGCCTCGCGGTCGCGTGCGAGCGCCAAGGTGCGGCGGGAACATGCCTCGCGGTCGCGTGCGAGCGCCAAGGTGACGCGGGAACCTGCCTCACGGTCGCGTGCGAGCGCCAAGGTGCGGCGGGAACATGCCTCGCCAGCGCGTGCGAGCGCCATGGTGACGCGGGAACCTGCCTCGCGAGCGCGTGCGAGCGCCGTGTTGACGCGGGAACATGCCGCCCGCAGGCGTGCGAGCGCCGCGCTGACCCGGGAAGACGGCGCCGGCACCGCCGGGCCCGCCGAGCGCCCCCCTCCGTCCCTCCCTCCCTTCCCTCCCGTGTGCTTCCCTCCCGCATCCGGCGCCTCCCTCCCGCCTTGAGGGGCCCCGCCGTCGCCTGTACAATTGCCCCTGCTTGCACGCGGCATGGGGCCGCGTGGACCGCAGGACGGCCGCAACCGACCTTCCCGTCTCTCCCCGCGTCCCCCTCGGGCGCCCGGCGATCGCGTGCCCGGCGTGCAGGCGCGGTGTGGAGAGGCCGCCCACGACCCGATTCTTTCGCCCCGATGCCGCACGGCGGCGGGTCTGCCGGCCTCGCTTCTTCCATCCAAGGAGGTCTGCAGGAATGCACTTCGCGAGGCCGTGCGCGGGCACCGCCCGCATTGGGCTGGGGATCGCCCTGGCGATCCTCGGTACCCTGACCTTCGCCACGCTGGCCGGCGCGACCGTTCTCCGCCAGCACTACGACTTCGCCGAGCCGGTCCTGGAGCGGACCGGCCAAGGGGTCCAGGTCACGCTCGAGGGAGCGTGGAGTTTCGGCCGGCCCGGCGAGCCGGTCCTTCCGATGATCGGCGCGCGGTTGCTGCTTCCCCCCGGGGAGGAGCTGGTGCGCATCTCCGTCCTGCCGGGCGAGCGCCACGAGCTCGGGAGCGGGATCGAAATCGCTCCGGGCCAGCCGCAGGCGCATCTCTCTTCCGGCGAGCCGCCCGCGCGCGTCGAAGGCGATCCGGCGATCTACGGCTCGTCGCTTCCTTTCCCCGGACGGTGGAACGACGAGCCGCACGCCGCGCTCTATCGCGGCTACCGGATCCTGACCGTCGTGCTCCATCCCTTCGAGTACATTCCCGCGGAGGGACGGCTGTCGGTCGTTCGCTCCTTCGACGTCGAGGTGGAGACCGCTCCGAGCCTCGCCGCGTACCGGGAGACCGAAGCGATGCTGCGCAAGGACGCCTCGACCCGCGAGACGCTCGCCGGGCGCGTGGACAATCCGGGCGACGCGAGCGCCTACGATTTGGTCCAGCCTGCCGGCGGGAGCCGCGCGCTCGATCCCTCGCTCGGGATCACCTACCTGATCGTCACCACCGAGAGCTGGGCGGCGGGGTGCGCGCCGCTCGTCGCTTTCGAGAGCGCGCGCGGCCATAAGGCGGCGATCTTCCTGATGTCCTGGATCGTGGCGAACTATACAGGCGTCGACGACCAGGCGAAGATTCGCGAGTTCGTGAAGGACGCGTACCAGACCTGGGGCTCCGACTACCTGCTCCTCGTCGGCGACGCGCGCGACGCCAACGGAATCCCGCATCGCGGGCTCTACTCGAGCACCGACTACGGCGACTCCGACAGCGACATTCCCGCCGACCTGTACTATGGAGGCCTCGACGGCAACTGGAACACCGATGGCGACGGCTACTGGGGAGAGCCGGCCGAGGCGGACATGATTCCGGAGGTCGCGGTCGGACGCGCGTGCGTCGACGAGGCGGCCGAGATGAGCGCGTTCGTGACGAAGACGACGCGCTATGCCAATGCGCCGGTCGTCGCGGAAAGCGGCGAGGCGATGATGGCGGGCGAGCTGCTCTGGTCGAACCCGCTCACCTACGGCGACACGTACAAGGAAGAGGTGCGTCTCGGCTCGAGCGCCAACGGCTACACGACGGTCGGGTTCCCCGGCTCGATGAACGTCACGTGGCTTTACGACCACGAGGGGACCTGGTCCGGCGCGCAGCTGATCCAGCGGATGGAGAGCGGGATGAACATCGTGAACCACTTGGGACACGCCAACGTGGACTACGCGATGAAGCTGTACAATACCGACATCCCCTCCTTCGACAACGACGGTGTCACCCACAGCTACAACTTCGTCTACAGCCAGGGCTGCTACTGCGGATCGTTCGACAACCGCGGCGACGGCGGCGGCTACGGCAGCGACTGCTTCGCCGAGGAGTTCCAGACCGACGACCACGGCGCCGCCGCGGTCGTCATGAACTCCCGCTACGGATGGGGCGATCCGGGCGGGACGAACGGCTCCTCGCAGTTCTTCGACCGGGAGTTCTTCGACGCGATGTTCTCCGAGCGCATCTACGCGATCGGCCCCGTCAACGACGACTCGAGGGTCGACGTCCTCTGGGCGATCGACTACGGCGCGAATCGCTGGTGCTATTACGAGCTGAACCTCTTCGGCGATCCGGCGATGCACCTGTGGACGGCGGCGCCGCGGACGGCGAGCGTCAGCTATCCGCAGGCGTTCGTGATCGGCAATCCCGACTATCCGGTCGCGGTGACGCAACTCGGCGGCCTTCCGATCGCGGGCGCGCAGGTGACGGTCTACGACGAGAGCTTCGGCGTCTACGACACCGGCGTGACGAACCTGGCGGGTCAGGTCGTCCTGCATCCGCAGCCGGTGGTTCCCTGCACGCTGCGCCTGACCGTCGCGGCGCACGACTTCCTGCCGTTCGAGGGGACCACGCAGGTCATCCCGCCGAGCGGCCCGTATCTCGTCCTCGATCACGTCGTGATCGAGGACGCTCTCACCGGCGACGCGGACGGTTACCTCGACGCGGGAGAGGACGCGACGCTCAAGCTGGCGCTGAAGAACGTCGGGACGCAGCCGGCGACGCACGTGACCGGCTCGGCGGCGAGCGCCGATCCGCTCGTCGTGATCACCTCCAACGAACTGGACTTCGGCGACATCGCGCCGGGCGAGGTCGTCGTCTCGCCGAGCGGGCAGGGGGTGCGGGTGGCCGGCCACGCGCCGGACGGCTACGTCATCGCGTGGACCGCCTCGGCGCACGCCGATCAGGGCGATTGGGATTCGGCGTTCTCGACCCTCGTCCACGCTCCGGCGCTCCTCTCCGGGCCGGTGGGGATCGACGACTCCGCGCCTTACGGCAACGGCGACGGCGGGATCGATCCGGACGAGACGGTCTTCTTCACCGCCGAGGTCGCGAACGCGGGCCACGCCGACGCGTGCAACCTCACCGGGACGCTGACCTGCTCCGATCCGAACGTCGTCGTGACGGACGGCGAGGGGGTTTGCCTGCGCGTGACGGCGAGCGGCGAGGGGGTGATCGGCGGCTTCGGCCTGCGGGTGCTTCCGGGCTGCCCGAGCCCGAGCGCGCTCGCGCTCCAGCTCGCGATCTCCTGTCCGATGGGGTACGAGACCGACCTCGAGTACGAGGTCTTCGTCGGCGCGTGGGTCGACGACGCGGAGGCGGACCGTGGATGGGCGCTCGCCGCGCCCGACGACGACGCGTCGAGCGGGCGCTGGACGCGGGCCGATCCGGTCGGGACGGTCTACAACGGCAGTCCGTGCCAGCCGGAGGACGACCACACCTCGACTCCCGGGACGATCTGCTTCGTGACCGGCAACGGGTCGGTCGGCGGCGCGGCGGGGGAGGCGGACGTCGACGGCGGCAAGACGACGCTGCTGTCGCCGGTGTTCGATCTCGGCGATGCCACCTCGGCCTCGATCGAGTACTGGCGCTGGTACACGAACGATCTCGGCAACAGCCCGGACCTCGACACGTGGGACGTCGACGTGACCGCGGACGGGGCGAACTGGGTGCACCTCGAGCACACGACGGAGAGCGCAAACTCCTGGACGCATTACGCGTTCGATCTGGCCGCCTACGTGGCGCTGACCGATCAGGTGCGCGTGCGCTTCGTCGCGGGCGACGTCGCGCCCGGATCGCTCGTCGAGGCGGCGGTCGACGACTTCCAGCTGACGGCGAACCGGCGGCCGGTGACGGGCGCGGAGGACGGCGCGACGATTCTCAGGACCTCCATCGAGGACTGCCGGCCCAATCCGTTCAACCCGCGCACGGCGATCCGCTTCGCGATCGCGCGGGCGATGGCGGCGCGGCTCGAGGTCGTCGACGTCAGCGGGCGCGTCGTGCGCCGGCTCGTCGACGGGCCGGTTGCGGCCGGCTCGCACACGATCTACTTCGACGGCCGAGATGGCGCGGGGCGCCCGCTGCCGTCCGGCGTCTACTTCGTCCGGCTCGACACGCCGGACGCCCTCTCGGTCCGCACCGTCACGCTTCTGAAATAGGAAGCCGGCGGAAGCTTCGAGGAAGGCGGCGCAGGGGCGGAGCGATCACTCGCTCCGCCCTCGCTCTGCCCTCGCGCCGCTCTTGCCGCTCGTGCCGCTCTTGCCCTTGCCGCCCGTCCGGCTCCATCCTGCTCGCGGAGGGAAGGAGGATCGTCATGCGAGCGCGAGCGGATCGCCCGGACCATCCGAAGCGGCGCGGGAGCTTCCTACGCGGGTGGCTGGGCGAGGGGATCGTCCGCGTGGCTGACGGCGCGACCGGCACGCAGCTTCTTGCGCGCGGACTGCCGCCGCCGCCGGAGTCGTGGAACATCGCGCGCTATGCGATGGTCCAGGAGATCGCCCGGCGCTATCTCGAGGCCGGCGCGGAGATCGTCACCACGAACACCCTGGGAGCGACGCCCCTTCGCCTCGCCTCCCTCGATTTGTCCGGGGAACTCAAGGAGGTTGTCAGGGCTGGGATCGCCGCGGCGCGAATGGCCGTCGTCGAGCAGTGGACTCGCGGGAAGCGAGCCGGGCAGGTCCAGTTCATCCCGAGGTTCGTCTTCGGCTCCTGCGGCCCTTCCGGCAGGCGCCTGGGACCCGGTGGCGACGTCACCCCCGAGGAGCTGCGGGAAAGCTTCCTTGCCGCCATGCGCCTGCACGCGGGCAGCGTCGACGCGATCGCCGTCGAGACGATGACCGACCTGCGCGAGGCGGTGATCGCCGTCGACGCCGCGCGCGAAGCGGCGGACGGGGAGACTCCGGTGATGGCGACCATGGCGTTTCCCCGTGGAGGGCCTCCCTTCCGGGCGGCGGGCGGAGAGGACGTGCGGACGATCTGCGACGCGCTCTCCGCAGCGGGCGCCGAGGTCCTCGGCGCGAACTGCGCTCCGTCGATCGAGGAGATGGTCGCGCTCGCGCGCGAGTTTCGCGCGGCAACCGATCTCCCGCTCTACTTCCGGCCGAGCGCGGGCCTGCCGGAGAGGCGGGGCTCGGCGCTCGTGCATCCGCTCTCGCCCGAGGCGTTCGCCGCGAAGTCGCTCGAGCTGCGCGACGCCGGGGTGCGCATCCTCGGGGGATGCTGCGGCACGACACCGGAGCATGTTCGCCTCCTCGCCCGGACGTTGCGCGCGAGCTGACCGTCCGATTCGCGGCGCTCCTGTGGTATCCTTGTTGCGCACCGAAACGGAGGTACCCATGAGAAAGATCGCTTCGTCCCGCAAGCTCGCTCCGTTTGTCTTCGTCCCGCTCCTCCTGCTCGCCGCAGTCCCCGCCCTTGGAGAGTCCGAGGGCGCGATCGCGGTCGCCGAGCTTCCCGCCGGCGCGTCGATCGCGACTCCGGACGCGGCGGGGCTCCTGCACGCGCTCGGCAGCGCGATCCCGGCGGCGAGCGAACCGGCATTACCGGCTTCGCCGGAACCGCTCGTGTTCCCCGATCACGCCGGCTGGCCGGTGTCGGTTCTCGGCGGCGCGGCGCCTCCCGTCTGCGCCGATCTCGATCCGACCTCTCCGGGGCTCGAGACGGTGGTCGGGACGCTCAGCAGCGGCAACAACCTCTACGTCTTCCGCCAGGACGGCACGCCGATGCCCGGCTGGCCGATCAGCATCGGCTTCTTCGTCGCAGCCTCCCCTTCGATCGGCGACGTCGACGGCGATGGCGAGCCGGAGATCGTCGTGGGAGCGTGGGGGAGTAACGAGGTCTGGGCGCTCCACGCGGACGGCACGCCGTTGCCTGGCTGGCCGATCGCGGTCGGCGGCAACGTCCGCTCGACCGCGGCGCTCGCCGATCTCGATCCCTCCGTCGACGGCCTCGAGATCATCGTCGGCGTGCAGGACGGGACGCTCCAGGCGTGGCACGGCGACGGAACGCCGGTCCCCGGCTGGCCGGTCACGGCGGGGAACTTCATCGAGCGGTGCTCGCCCGCGGTGGGGGACGTCGACGGCGACGGCGACCTCGAGGTCTTCGTCGGCTCCTGGTACGACTACCAGCCCGGCAGCACGGGCGGCGTCTACGGCTTCGCGCACGATGGGACCCCGCTTTCCGGATGGCCGACGCTGACGGAGACGCACACCTCGGTGATCGCCTCGCCGGCCCTCGCCGACCTCGACGGGGACGGCGACTACGAGATCATCGTCGGCACCTACGAGACCGACGCGAAGATGCACGTCTGGAACCACGACGGGACCGAGGTGGCCGGCTGGCCGTTCACGATCCCGCGCGCGCCGGCGAGCGGCTCGCACGTCAGTTCCTCGCCCGCGGTCGGCGACCTCGACGGGGACGGCGACCTGGAGATCGTCGACGGCAGTTGCGGCCAGTGCGGCACCGTCTACGTCTGGAACGCCGACGGGACGGTCGCGCAGGGGTGGCCGGTCCTCGTCAACTGCGTCGTCGACGGATCCTCGCCGGCTGTGGGCGACGTCGACGGCGATGGGACGATCGAGATCGCGATCGGATCCGGGTCGGGCTTCACGCCGTTCGGCTGCTCGGTCGCGGAGAGCAAGGCGTATCTCTTCCACGCGGACGGCACGACGTACTCGGGCTGGCCGGTCAACCTCGGAACGGCGGCGCCGCCGTACCCCGCGCTGGCCGACATGGACGCCGACGGACGCGTCGAGCTCCTGCTCGCCTACAACCAGACCGTCTACGCATGGGACGCGCCCGGCGCCTGGGTCGACGCGAACATCCTGTGGCCGTACTACCACCTCGGAATCGACCACACCGGCTTCCTCGGAAGGCCGTCGGCGGCGATCGACGATCCGGACGGCGCGGCGGCCGCCGCGGTGCGGGGGCTGCTTAGGGTCTCGCCGAATCCCGGCATCGACCGCGTGCGCATCGAGGGGGATCTGTCGGCCGGCGTGTCGATCTTCGACGCCGGAGGCCGGCTCGTGCGCGCGCTCGCTCCGGGCGCGGCCGAGTGGGACGGCAAGGACGCGGCGGGCCGCGCCGTCGCGCCCGGGATCTACCTCGTCCGCCCGGCCGGCGGCCGCGACGCGGTGCGTTGGGTGCGGGTGGAGTAGCGACAGCTTCGGCGACGCGCGGCATCGGCGGTCACGGCTGCTACGCTCGGGCCACGATGCCGCGCTGGATCCGGACCGAGACGCCCCCTGACGGGCTTCGCTACGTTCCCGACTTCCTCTCGATCGAGGAGGAGGCGGCGCTTCTGCCCCTCGTCGAATCGCTCCCGTTCGCGGAAGTGCGGATGAAGGGGGTGGCGGCGAAACGCACGACCGCGCACTTCGGATGGTCGTACGCCTACGAGTCCTGGTCGATCACGCCGGCCGAGCCGATTCCGGAGTTCCTGCGCCCGCTGCGCGATCGCGCCGCCCGCGAGTCGGGCGTCGATGGCGCGGAGTTCGGGGAGGTGCTGGTCACACGCTACCCGGCAGGCGCGGGGATCGGGTGGCACCGGGACGCGCCGGGATTCGGCGAGCCGGTCGCCGGCGTCTCGCTGCTCGCGCCCTGCGTGATGCGCTTGCGGCAGCGGCGCGCGAAGGAGGGCGGGGGCGTCGTCTACGCGCTGCCGATCGCGCCTCGATCGCTGTACGCGCTGTCGGGGCCGGCGCGCTGGAGCTGGCAGCACACGATCCCCGCCGTGAAGTCCCTCCGCTACTCGATCACGTTCCGCGTCGTCCGCGCGGCCCGCGGTGTCCGTGGCGCGCTCGATACAGCTCCGTGACCGCGCGGATACGCTTCGTGCGCCCGCGGCGCCGCTCCTCGCGAGTCTGAGGTCACTTAGGGA
Organism: Candidatus Eiseniibacteriota bacterium; assembly: GCA_041946735.1. GTDB lineage: Bacteria > Eisenbacteria > RBG-16-71-46 > CAIMUX01 > VGJL01 > JBHGAY01. Next base: position 37,289 of record JBHGAY010000019.1, on the reverse strand, counting down.
CCGGCATGCTCCTGGTTCTTATGCGGCCTCGGGGTCCGCGGCGATCCCGAGGAGGCGGTCATGAAGCCCGGCGCTCACTCCTGGAGCATCCCGGCGTCGAGAATCGCAAGCGGCGTGTTGATCCTCGGGGCGCTCGCAAACGCCGCCGGAGCGGCGTCCTGGTCGGCCAAGAAGGAGGAAGTCCTCCGAACGCCGAGGAGCCCAACGACGGCCGTGCTGACCTCGGTCTCCGCGACGTTGCTCCCGATGGTCGGCGGCTTGGCGATCGCCGCCGCGGAAGAGGATGCGTGGCCCTACGGCGGGGTTCTCTTCGGCTCCGGGCTGATCCTCGGTCCATCCGGCGGCTATGTGTATGCGCAGGAGGGGTCGCGCGGCGCTACCGGGATCGCGATCCGCTTCGGCATCGCCGCGGGCGCGACCGTGATCACGGCGCTGGTCTCCGCGAACCAGCCGCATGGAGGCTTCCTGGACTTCTCCGGCGTGGAAACGACCCTCGGCGTCGCCGCGGGCGGGTGCGCCCTCGTCCTGATCGACGGCATCTACGACATGGCGCGCCTGCCGGGCGTCGTCGGCGACCACAATCGCTCCCTGCGCAATCACGGCGAGCTTCGCGCCGTTCCCTTCGTGCGCGACGGAGGCCGGACGGTCGGCGCCTCGCTCACCCTCTCGTTCGACTGACATCGCGTCCGCGCCGCCCGCGCGCCTCGAGGTAGCGGCAGCCGCGGACCGCCCGCCGCGTGGTAGAATCGTCCCGGCTTCGAATGGAGGTTCCCCATGATCCATCGCCGCTTCGCCGCGCTGCTTCACGCCGTGCCGCTCCGCTCCGCCCTGGTCCTCGTCTTCCTGCTCGCCGCCCCCGCGCCCGCCGCCTTTGCCGATCTCCAATACGTCGAATCGTCCACGGGGCTGACCCCGCCTGAGCTCGAGGCGGGGCGCACGGAGGTCGAGTTCAGCGACGTGAACGCCGATGGGCGCCTCGACCTGGTCTCGATCGGCGATCACGGCAATCCCTACGTCAACACCGACGAGCACGGGATCATGGTGTGGTTCGGCGACGGGCTCGGCGGCTGGTCCTGCTTCCAGACGGGGCAGTTCGGCTACGGCGGCGTCGCGCTGGGCGACGTGAACGGCGACGGTCTCATCGACGCAGCCTATGGGATGCATCACGACTACGCGCCGGGCGACCTGGGAGACCAGCTCCTCGAGGTCGCGCTCGGCGACGGGACGGGGCGCGCGTGGACGCCGTGGGACGACGGCCTGGCGACCGCGGGCGAAGACTGGGGAATGTTCGGGACCGACCTGGCCGACATAGACAATGACGGCGACCTCGACGTCGGCTCCGTCTCCTTCGGCTGCTGCGCCGGCTTGCACGTCTACGCGAACGACGGCGACGGGAGCTGGACGCACACGTGGGGTTTCCTCGGAGGGAACTCCTCGCAGGACTTCCTCTTCGGCGACGTCGACAACGACGGCTTTCCGGATCTCGTCGCTGCGCAGCAGTACGGGACCGTCTATCTGAATGATCAACAGGGCGGATTCGTCAACGCGGACGCCGGGCTCCCCGGCGGCGCAGCGTACCGCACCGGCCCCTCGCTCGGCGACGTCGACAACGACGGGGATCTCGACCTCGCCTATCGAGCGTCGGACGCGAGCCTGCAGGTGTGGCTCTGGAACGGTCCCGGGGCATGGGCGAACGCGTCGGCCGGACTGCCGGCCAGCGGGATCGCGGCGACCCAGTTGCGCGACATGGACGGCGACGGATGGATCGACGTGATCGGGCTGGGCAACGGGCTGCTGCGCGTGTGGCTCGGAAACGGCGGGACGGCCTGGACGCTCGCCTACTCCCGCCAGTTCGCGTCGCCCGGCAACTTCACGGCGCTGCGCGCCGGCGGCGACGTCGATCACAACGGACGGCCCGACCTCGCGCTCATCGTCGAGGAGGGAAGCTGGCCGAGCGAGCAGAACGTCTTCCACGTGCTGCGCGAGGGATCCGCGCCGGCCGCTCTCGCGATCCGCGCCGAAGCGCCGCGCGGCGGAGAGCGCTTCGTCGCGGGCTCCGTGCGGTTCGTCGACTGGATCACGAGCATCCCGGGCGGCGCGCAGGGGAGCGTGTCGATCGACCTGTCGCTCGACGGTGCGGGCGGGCCGTGGATCCCGGTCGCCGCAGGCCTCGCCGACGGCGGGCGCTATCAGTGGCGCGTCCCGGTCCTCCCGGCGACCGACCAGGCGCGCCTGCGCCTGCGCGTCGACGTGAACGGGGAGATCGCCGAGACGATCACGCCGCGCGCCTTCACGATCCTGCCGCCGGTCGCCGCCGCGCTCCCGGAAGCGGGGATGGCCGGGGCGGCGCGGGTCGCGTGGATCGCGCCCAACCCCTCGCCGGGCGGCGCCGTGCGGATCGTCCTGACAAGCGCCCTCGCGGCCGGGGCGGAGCCGGGCGCCGCGACCGTGCGGATCGTCGACGTGGCCGGCCGTCTCGTGCGCGAGCTTGCGGCGCCGCGGCCGCCGGCAGCCGGCGAGGGCCAAGGCCCCTCGGTCCTCGTGTGGGACGGCGCCGGCGCCGATGGGCGGCCCGTGCCGGCCGGCGTCTACTCCGTCGTCGCCGCGGGAACGAAGGTCCGTCTCGTGCGGCTCCGCTGACGTTCCGCTGCGCCGGGGCCACACACCGGCGCGATGAACGGGAAGTCACGGTGCGAACCGCCGGCGCGGGGGATCGGGAAGCGACCGTCTGGTAGGCTTCGGGACATGCGGCTGCGCGAGCAGATCCGGTACGGTTGCGCCTTCGGGGCGATCGCTTCCGAGCGGAGCCGTCCGGCGCCCGCCAGACCGGCGTTTCCGTCGATCCTTCTGCGGCGCCCGCCGCTGCCGCTCCTGCTGCCGCTGCTTCTGCTGCTCGCCCCGTGGCTCCTTCCGCCGCCCGCCGCGCGCGCGGCCGGCGACGAGGAAGCCGGCCGCTCTCCCGATCCCTCCCGCTTCCGAGGCTGGGAGATCTCCGACTTCCAGATCCGCGGGGCGCCGAAGGATCTCCGCGGCGACCTGAAGGACGGGCTCGAGCTGGCGGGCAAGAGCAAGATCCTCTGGACCGACTACCCGATCTTCACGCCGGAGAAGCTCGCCGACGATCTCGACCGGACGCGCCTGTTCCTCGCCCGCAACGGCTATCCGGGCTCGAAGGTCGAGCCGCGGCTTCATCCCGGGGAGAAGGAGAAGAAGCTCGCCGTCACGATCCAGGTCGATGCGGGACCGGCGGTGCGCGTCGCCGACAACGTCACAGAGGCGTTTCCGGAGGAGCTGGAGCCGAAGGCGAAGAAGATCCTCGAGCTGAAGGAAGGCGAGATCTTCACCGAGGATGAGGTCAATCGCCGGCTGGCCGAGCTGACGCAGGTGCTGAAAGAGGCGGGGCACGCGTTCGGGGAGATCACGACCCGCCTCGACTGGCAGGATCCGACGCACGTCGTCGTCGTCTTCGTCGTCGACGCGGGTCCGGTCTTCACCTTCGGCAGCACGGAGGTGATCGGCGTCGGGGATGACCTGAAGGAGGTGGCGAAGCGGGCGATCGCGATCGAGGAGGGCGCGACCTACTCGCCGAAGGCGCTCGATCGGGCGGAGCAGAACCTGCGCCTGCTCGACCTCTTCCGCAAGATCCACATCTATACCGAGGCGGCGCAGGAGAGGCGCCTGCACGTCGTCGCCGACCTCGACGAGAGACCGTACCGCACGATCGAGGCGTCGATCGGCTACTGGACGGAGGATCAGGTGCGGGCGAGCGCGAGCTGGAAGCACCGCAACCTGTTCCGGGCGGGGCGCGGGCTCTCGCTCGACGGCAGCTACTCGCAGTTCCTGCAGGACGCCTCGGTCTCCGTCTGGCGCCCGACGCTCTTCCGCTCGCGCACCTACGGCTCGATCACCCTTCGCGGGCAACGCGAGGACGAGGAGACCTACGTGCTGAACACGGGCGAGGTGGAGCTGGCCGCCTTCTACCTCTACTCCGTGACGAGCACACTCCGCGGCGCGGTGGCGCTCTCGAGCTACACGCTGGACGCGAAGACCGATTCGGCGGCGGCGTTCGCGAATCCCGGCCCGAGCCTCGGCACGTTCAGCCTCACCTGGTCGCAGGAGGATCTCGACAACCGTCTGTCGCCGCACGACGGGCGGTACCTCTCCGCCCCTCTCGAGCTGGGAATGCCGGGGTTCGAGACGACGGAGAACTACGCGCGCCTCGAGCCGCAGGGGATCCTCTACACGCCGGTGACCGAGACCTGGACGCTCGCATCCCGGGCGCTGATCGGCTATGCGGCGCCGATGCGCAACGCGACCGCGCTGCTCCCGAACAAGCGCTTCTACGCAGGCGGGACGAGCTCGATGCGTGGCTACGAGCGACGCATGCTCGGTCCGCTCGACTCCGAGGGGACGCCCATCGGAGGGACCGTGAAGGCGGAGTTCTCGACCGAGCTGCGGTTCCCGATCTGGTGGCGCTTCGGCGGCGCGCTGTTCGTCGACGGGGGACAGGTCTGGTTGCGGCGCGACAAGGTGCGGCCGCGCGACCTCCGTTTCGCGGTCGGTCCGGGGATCATGGTGCAGACGCCGATCGGGCCGATCCGCGTCGACGTCGGATTTCCGCTCGGCGGACTTCGCTCGGGGCAGCCCCACGCCGTCCCGCATTTGTCGATCGGCCATGTCTTCTAGGAAGAGGGGAGGCACGATGGGCACGACCCGGCGCGTCCTGCGCCCGATCCTCGCGGTGCCGGTCGCGATCGCCGCGACGGCGCTCGGGTTGCTCGTGCTCGTTCCGCTGGTGCTCCTGCTTCCCGCCGCGCGCCGCTCGGTGCTAGGCGCCGGACTCGCGAGGGTGGAGAAGATCCTTCCCGGAAACCTGACGTTCGAGGAAGCGCGTTGGCACGGGCCGCTGGCGTTTCGCTTCACCGGCGCGGTGTGGACCGACGAAGGGGACACCCTCGCCTCGTTCGACACGCTGCAGATCGCCGTCCGGCCGTTGAAGCTGCTTCGCCACGACCTGTCGCTCTCGAGGCTGCTCGCGCGCGACGTGCGCGCCGATCTTCCCGCGATCCTCGAACGGTTCCCGAAAAAGCCGCAGGCCGACACGACGGTCGTGCAGCAGGCGCGCCAGGGGTTCTTCCGCGGCGGCTCGATCCCCGGGCTGCTCTCGATCGCCGTGGACACCCTCGCGATCGACGCGCCGCGGATCGTGCTCAGCGGCGAGCGGTCCGTGGAACGGTTCGTGATGCGGGGGAAGCTCTCCGCCCTGCACGGAAAGTCCCCTGACGTCCGCATCGATCCCCTCGCGTTGGAGATCCCGGCCGACGGGGTCGCGCTCGAGAACGCCGGCCTCCTGTACACGACGGAGGACGGCGGCTCGCTCGCCGCGCGGGGAGCGGGCCGTCTCGGTCCGGAGTGGCCGTTCACGATCGCGGGGACGACGCAGGCCGACGGCGACTACTCGCTGTCGATCCGGAGGATGGGGGAGCCGGCGCCGCCCGAGGGGGAGGGATGCGAGCTGAGCGGGCGGTTCGTGCGCGAGGGGAAGGAGCTGCGGCAAGTCTTCGTCGAGTTCGCGCTGCGCACTCCCGGCACGCGCGACCTGGCGAAGATCCCGGCGATCGGGGAGAAGCTCGCCAGCGCGCCGCATCTCGACGGGCTGCGGGCGCGCGGGCGCGCGACGATCGGTCTCGAGGGAGGGACGAACGGCCGCTTCTCGGTCGATCTGCTCGGCAACGACTGGGTCTCCGGCGGCTTCGCGCTCGGAAGCTTCGCGCCCGGATCGGTCACCGTCGACACGCTGCGGATCGAGGCGCGCGATCTGTTCGTCTCCGGCGCCGCGACGGCTCGCGGCTCGGAAGTGAGCGGCAACGTGCGGGCGCGCGCGAGCGGGACGGCATGGATGGCGCCCTTCGTGCCGCCCGAGAGCCGGCCGGACAGCCTCGTCTTCGACCTGCGCGCGGCAACGCTGCCCGGCACGAAGCGGATCGAGGCGCGGCTCGAAGGCGCGGTGCGCAAGGGCGGCGTGCGGCTGCCGGCCGTCTCCGTCGAGGCGCGCGGGAGCACGGACGTGACCGAGCCGATCGATTTCGCGCTCGCCGCTCGCTACGAGAATCTGGTCCTGCACGCGATCGGCCGCGCCCGGCAGGACGAGGAGGCGATCCGCGTCACGCTGCCCGAGGCCACGGTGATGGAAGCGGTGGGCCGGCTCTCCGCGCGCGCCGAGCTTCCGGCGGCGGGGACCGCGCGCCGCTCGCTCCTCGAGGCGATGCGAGGCGACCGCACGCTCGTCTACGACAAGAAGGCGCGGCGCGTGACGGTCGATCACGTGCAGGTGGGGGGCGACTTCGGCGCGATCGACGTCGACGGCTCCTTCGCGATGGACGCGGGCGGGACGTTTCGCTACGAGGTCGCGTGGCCCTCCCTGCCGGCCTTCCTCTACCGGCGGCTGGAGGCGAAGCCCGACGCGCGGGCGCAGCTCGTCGCGCTTTGGGACCGCAGCTACCGCGTGGCGGGACAGGCGGACCTGCGCAAGCGACCCGGCGGGATGGCGATCGATGCGCGCGGGACGATCCTGCTCCCCGGCCCGTCCGGCGCGCGCCCGCTGCTCCCGGCCGGGGCGAACGTCGAGGGGTGGGGGCCGATCGAGGGAAGCTATGCCTTCGCGCTCGATCCCTCCTCCGCGGGAGGCGGCGGCGCCGGAAGCTGGACCGCGTTCGTCGACCTCGATCGCACCTCGTGGCTCGACGCCGGGATGCGCGCGCGCGGGAGGGGAGCGGAGGCGATCGTCGACACGCTGGCCTTGGCGATGCCGGGACTGAGGATCGGCGGGGAGGGGGCGGTCGGCGCGCAGGAGCTGCGCGGCTCGCTCGAGGCGCGTCTCGACGACCCGAGGCTCGTCCGCCGCTTCGTCGCCTCGGTCCCGGAGTCGACGGAGCTGTCGCTCGCCCTCACGGCCGGCCTCTCGGGGACGAAGGAGCGGCCGCTCGCGCGGCTCTCCTACGCCGGCTCTCTCTGGAGTCCGCCGCTCGCCCTGCCGGACTTTCGCGGGGAGGCGGCGGTCACGCGGGACGGCCCCACCGAAGCGCTCTTCGTCGCGCGCGAGTCGATCCGCATCGGCTCCTCCTCGCTCGATTCGATCCGCGTCGACTACCGCCCGATCGCCCGCCCGCCCGGCGCGTCTCTCGCGGCGAGCCTGCGCGTGCAGGCGGCGGGGGAGGACGGCTCGGGCCGACTGGTCGCCGCCGTGGTGCGGTCCGGGAAGCAGACGACCGTGACCGGCGACACCCTCGCTGTCTCCTTCGATGGGGACGATCTGCACGCGACCGAGCCGTTCCGTATCGTGAGCGGCCCGCCGGCGGGGCTCGCCGTCGAGAATCTCCGGATGGAGGGATCGATCGGCTCGCTCTCCACGGACTTCACCAAGGGCCCCGAAGGAGTGCGCGCCGACGTGGTCGCCGACCTCACGCTCCCCGAGGCTCCCGCATGGGCGGCCGCCGTCCCTGCGGGGATCTGGCCGGCGGAGCTGACCGCGCGCGTCCATGCGTCGACGGCCGACAGCACCGTCGCGCGACTGCGGGCCACGGGGCTGCAGATCGGAGACCGCAAGGATCTCGAGGCATCTCTCGCCCTCGATGGGCAGCCCGACCGCGTGGACGCCGTGCTCGCCCTGGTCGCCTCCAACGGCGACAGCCTCGTCGCGGCGAAGGCGCTGCTTCCAGCGCACGTCGACCTTCGAGCGCTCCGGCTCGTTCGAGAGCCGGGGGTCTTCTCGGTCGACGGCAGACTCAGCGGCTTTCCGCTGCCGCCGGAGGCGGCGGGAGGCGGCGGGATCGCAGGCTACCTCGACAGGTCGCCGGTCGAGCGCACGCCGAAGCTCGACGGCCGGGCCGTGGTCACCGGCACCTCGGGCGCTCCCGATGCCTACCTCGGCGGCCGCATTCTCTTCCCGCAGTACCGGGAGCTGCGCGATACCGAGGTTCGCTTCGAGGCGATCCTGCGGCAGGGGACGGCCCCTCCGTCCTTCCCTCCGGATCTCGCGGAACGCCCGCTCTACGGCCGGATCACCGAGCAGGCGGGGGATCGCCACGGGTTCCACGCGCTGCTCGCGGCGGTGCGTGGGGATCGGGAGCTGCTGCACGGCGAGGCGGAGTATCCGGTCGTCGTCTCGCTCGTTCCCGCCTCGGCGCAGCCGGTCGCGGGGGAGGGAATGCGGGCGTCGCTCGATGCCCCCGGCCTCCCGCTCGGCGACCTGACGCCGCTGATCCCGCAGGTCGAGCGGCTGGACGGTTCGGCGCGCCTCCACGTCGAGGCGACCGGGGAGGCGAAGGACCCGAACCTCGACGGGTCGATGACGATCCCCGATCTGCGGGTCCTGCTGCCCGACGGCACCCGCGCAACGTTACACGGGACCGTCTATATCGCGGGGCGCGTCCAGGCGCCGGAGGTCCGCGGAAACGTGACGGTCGACAACGGGACGATCCAGATCCCCGAGACGCCGGAGAACCTCTACCCGGCGCAGGGCGAGGCCTTGCTGTGGGAGGGAGGCAAGACGGTCGAGGTGAGACCCGACATGGCGCAGGCGCCGACGGTCGCGAAGGACGTGCGCGCGCTCCGCTCCGAGCAGACGGGAGCGATCGCGGCGGTGCCGGTGTTCGCGCAGCTCGACTCGGCCTCGGCGCGCAATCGGGCGGTGGCCGCGGGAGAGGCCGAGGGGGGGAGCGAGATCATGAAGCGGGCGACGATCGAGGTCCACCTGCGGATTCCGTCCGGCGTGCGACTGAAGGGGCACGGGCTCGACGTCGAGCTGACCGGCGACATCCAGGTGACGCAGCGCAACGGGATCCCGATCCTTCTGGGGACGATGAGGGCCGAGCGCGGAACGATGGAGTTCCAGGGACGAAGCCTCGACATCGAGAGCGGGACGGTGACGTTCTACGGCAGCCCGGAGCTGAATCCCTCGCTCGATCTGACGCTCGGCAAGCGGGTGGGGGACGTTGCGATCACGGTGAGGCTGACGGGGACGTTGAAGCAGCCGAACCTCGCGATGAGCTCCGATCCGCCGATGTCGGAGGCGGACATCATGGCGATGCTCCTCTTCGGGCGCCCGGTCGATCAGCTCAGCAATGCGCAGAACCAGCGGCTCGAGGACCGGGTGATGGCGACGGCGGAGCAGTACGCCGCCGACCGGCTGACGTCCCGCCTGTCGCGCGAGTTGGGGATCGACGTGCTGCAGTTCGAGCGCTCGGCGGGCGATTCGCTTGGCGGGAGGTCGGTCACCGTCGGCAAGTATCTCAATCCGCGGCTGCTCGTCACCTACGAGCAGGACCTCCAGCGCGAGGAGGGTTACTCCGTCTCCGTCGAGTACTGGATCGGCGCCGGCTTCCGGCTCGAGACGATGACGCGACGCGAGGATCAGTCGGGCGCGAACCTGACCTGGCGCACCGATTACTGATCGGAGGCGGCCTCACTCGCCCCAGGCGAGCGCCCCGGGGCTTTCCTGATCGATCTCGAGGAGCAGCCGCTCCACGCGGTCCTGCCACTGCGGATCGACCGGCGTCGAGCCGTCCATCGCGCGCAGCTTTCCCTCGAGCACCCGGGGAGCCTCGCCGCGGCGCACCTCGATCCGCGCGTAGCCGGTGTGCCTTCCGTCGCGTCCGGGCCCGAAGAAGAGGACCCCGTCGAGCAGAACGGGACGGTCGAAGTCCGCGCCGCGCGCGACGATCGCCGCCCGGGCGCCGAGGAGCTTCGCGGCGCGCATCGCATAGTGGAGATCCGCCGAGCAGAGGAGGATCAGGAGGTCGACCCGCCCGAGCGCCCCTACCGCCTCTCGGGCCTCGAGCGGGTCGAACCGTTCCTCGAGCGCGCAGATGCCGATCCGCTTGCCGGCGATCTCCACGCGGCGCGCCTGCAGCGGAGGGATCCAACGGGCATCGGGAATCGAGCCGTCGTCGGAGAGGATCGCGTCGTAGGACGCTTCCGCCGCCGCCTCGATCGTGAGGTCCTGAAGCCGGGCGAAGGCGCCGGCCGGGAGCCGGGGGAAGCGGTCCCGTTCGGGAAGCATCCGCCCGGCGTCGAGGACGAGGAGAGGCGCCGGATCCGGCGCCGTCCGGAGCGAGTCGAGGAACCCGATGCGACGCGCGAGCCCTCCGAGCGGATTGGCCGGGCAGGAGCAAGGCTGCAGGTTGCCGCGCAACTCGGCCGTGTAGGCGATCCGCAGCACGGCGGCGGGGGAGGCGGCGTGCGCCTTCCCCGCCGCGGGCGACGCGAGGTAGCCGAGGAGACAGAGCGCGACGAGCGGCAGGAGCCTGGCGGCCCGCTCCGGATGCCGGTCCGCGCGACGCGCCCCGGTCACGGGAGCAGCGCCGACGTCATGCACCGCATGTCGTCCCAGCGGGCCGCGGTCGAGGAGGTCCGGAAGCCGATCTTGCCCGTGTCCCTCATGTTCATGTCGGTGAGCTGGAGGATCTCCACGCAGTCCAGCCAGACGCGGACCGTCTTCGCCGCGACCACCACCTTCAGGTCGTACCAGGTGTTGTTCGAGATCGGAGCGTAGACGCTCTTCGTCTCGGTCAGAGTTCCCGAACGCAGGCGGAGGAGGCGGACATAGTTCGTATCGCTACGAATCCCCGCCATGTACATGTTGTTGTCGTCGCCGTAGCGGAACACGAGGTAGGCCTGCGTGCCGGTCACGATCTTGACCTTTCCTTCCCACGTGATGTCGGCGACGACGCTGTTGCCGATCAGCGTCCGCATGTTGGTCGTCGAGGACTGGAGGAGCTCCCCGTTGTTCGACGTCCACGTCCCGCTGCGGACGGTCCAGCCGTCGATGTTGCCGTCGTCGAAGTCGTCGAAGACGGAGGCGGCCCGGCCGGTCCCGTCGGACGTGCAGTACGCGCCGGAGGGACCTTTGAACCGCATCGTGACCGGGACGTCGCGCATGTCCGCGTCGAAGAGCAGGGCGAGCGGCTCGCCGTCCTCCTCGTCGGTCCAGCCCGGGACCGTCACGTCGTCGACCTCGAGCACGCTCCCCGAGGGCCGCGGCCCGACCGGACCGTCCTCGCCCGCGCTTCCGTCCGCGCTCCAGATCTTCTCGAGCGGCCGTCCGTAGTACACGGAGAGGATGTTCGCGCCCCCCTCGAAGACGGGGGAGAGGCGGTCGAGCGTCAGGTCGGTGCCGCTCGTCGAGTAGACCTCCAGGTGGAGGTCGCGATAGGTGGCGTTCGGCGTCGCGACCCAGGTGGGGCAAGACGCTTGGATCTGGCACGGCGTGCAGCTCGTGACGCCGTTACGCTCCGGGGAAGGCTCGCTCACGTTCGGTGGATCGCAGGAGTCGGCGCACCGGACGGCGACGTAGTAGGTGGTACATTCCGCGAGGCCGGTCAGGGCGAACTCGCAAACGCCGTTCTGCGCGATGCCGGAGTCGATCCAGATCGGGGAGTTCCCTTCGACGGCGCCGGTTCCATTGTAGACGCCGCTCACCGGCCCGTAGAGAAGCTCGTAGCCCTCGAAGTCGCAGTCGGTCGTGTTCGCCGGCCACTTCAGCAGCAGGCGGTCGTCCTGCGCCACGAGCTGAAGGTCGGTCGGCGCCGCGGGAGGAGTGTCGTCGCACGGAGAGCCGAGATGGAACGCCGTCTCGTTGACGAGGCATTCGCTGCTGCTCATGTGCCCGCAGGCGTCCTGTGTCCGCGCGTGAACGTAGTAGTCACGGCAGGCGTTCAGGCCGGTGAGGGTGCCCGAGGTCGCCTCTCCGCTGAAGACCGCCACGTTCGCGTCCGAGCCGGCGAGCGTGTCGTAGTAGACGTAGGTGGCGACGATGTCCGAGGCGTCGAGCGGGGAGAGATCCTCGCGGACTACCGGATGCGTCCAGGAGACGTCGATCGAGGCCGGCTCGGGGCCGTTGGAGGCGACGAGGTTCGTCGGGCATTGCGGGGGGGAGGGACGGTCGGCGCTCGCCTCGGGGGACGGGGCCCCCTCCTCGCAGCAGACACGCGCCGTCACGAGGTAGTAGTAGGTGGCGCAGTTGTTCGATGCCTCGTCGTGATACTGCGTCGCCGTTCCGACCTCCGCGATGCAGTTGCCTTCCGAAGGCGTGAACGGGGTCGTCGTATCCCGGTAGACCAGGTACTCGACCTGCGCCGTGATCGGGGTGTCGTCGACGAACTGCGTCACTGGCGGCCAGGTCAACCGCACCCCGACCGAGTCGGCCGCGAAGAGCCCCGCGGGCGCCTTCGGCAGGCTCCCTCCCGAGACGGTGAACTGGCTCGTGCACGGGTAGCTCTCGACGCCGCTGCGGCTGACGCACGTCACCTGCAGATAGTAGGTCGAGCATCCGAGGCCGGAGACGGTCCATTCGTTGAACGTGCGGGCGAGACGCGCGTTGAGCGACATGTCGTCGAGAGCGGTCCCGATGTAGAAGTTGAAGTGGCTGATCTCGGACAGGGGCAGATCGCTGCCGTCGGTGTTCGTCGTCGGCGTCGTCCACTGCATCGTCGCCGCGCTGCAGTTCGGGTGGGTCAGGGAGACGAGGCCGGGCGTGGAGGGACGGCTGCGGGCCGGCGAGAGAGGGAGATTCCTCGGATACACGGTTGCGGCGAGCGGCATCGTCGCGTACTCCCCGGTGCGCGACGCCGCCTCGGTCGCCGTCACCTCGACCAGCATCTCGCCGATCAGCTCGGGCTGCGGGACCGGGTTCTCCAGCTCGGTGCCGCCGCCGTTGAAGTACCGCATCGCCAGTCCGCCTGTCTGGATCCCGTACGACTGCGGCTGCGCGAAGAGGACGTTGCCGCCGCTGTCGGCGACCGCCTTCATCAGGATCGTGTCGTTCGGGTTGGGCGTATCCGGGTCACCGTCGCCGTCGAGGTAGTAGGAGATCACTTCCGCACCGCCGACCTCCGGCATCAGGTCGGCGATGAAGACGATCGAGTCGGGCCCTGCATAGCGGATCGAAGGCTGCGTCGGATCCTTTCCATAGCTGACGTGACGGAAGTCGTCCGCCAGCGAGGAGATCGCGACGCGCGCGTTCTGCTGCATCTCGATCAGGTTCTTCTGGACGTCGTGGCTACGCCTGCCGGCGTAGAACATCTGGTAGAGCCCTCCGGCCACGATCCCGGTGATCAGGACGACGACGAGCGTCTCGACCAGGGTGAAGCCGGGCGCTCCGGCGCGGCGCCTCATGATCTCCTCCCGGTTCACGATCCCTCCCCGCGGACGGAGACGCGTCCGGTCCGGACGAGGGATACGACGAAGCTGTCCCCCGCCGCGCTCCAGAAGTGAACGCGAAGGGGAGCCTCCTGCTGTTGGACCGTTCCGCGGCTCTCGAACGTGACGATCCCGCCGCCGTCGGCCGTCTCGACCGCCCATCCGACCCGGTCGGGAACGTGGTAGCTCTCCGCCGGATCGGTGGCCCAGGTGGAATCGTTCACCATCCGTTCGAACTGATAGGCGCGCTCCTCTTCGTCCACGATGAGACGGATCGGGCAGCGCGTGGCCACCGCGCGGTGACGTGCGAGCTGCAGCCGCGAGGAGAGTTCCTGCGCGGCCCCTTCGGTCCGCCGTCGCTCGTTGGACCCGCGGAACCCCGGGATCGCCGTCGCCAACAGAATCCCGAGGACGGTGAGGACCACCATCGCCTCGACGAGCGTGAAGCCGCGCGACCCGCATCGCCGTTTCGCCGTCATCCCGCTGCCTCCTCTAGTCGGGCAGATGATCCGCGAGCGGATGCTGGACGTCGAAGATCTCCGTCCAGGAGACGTCCTTGTACAAGTTGAGCGGCACCGGGAAGCAGGGCGGGGGATAGGCCGTGAGGTCGAGGTCGTAGTTGTAACGCCGCGTCGGGCCGGTCGCGTTCAACAGTACGTTGGCGTTGTTCCACGGCGCGGCGCTTCCCGTCCCCATGGTGATGATCCCGCCGTTGATGTTCAGCACCCAGGTGTTCGCGGTGATATTCATCTCGTCCCACCCCTCGCCCGGGACCGGATCGTCGTTGTGCGGCGTCTCGCCGGCGATCCCGTCCATGTCGAGGTCGAGGGGCCCTGCCGGAGCGACCGGGTGGTCGGATTCCAGCCCGAGCCCGGACCAGTTCGATGTGCGGGAGAGGAGCATCGCGTCGACGCGGAGCACCCGCGGGGTGTTCTTGTGCATGTAGATGTAGTCCTCGGCGACGAGGCCGACGTTCACCGGATCGCCGGTGTGGTTCGGGAGGCGGGTGACGGGGTCGTACCCGGTCGATCCCGTGACGACGTGGTTGCGGACGTAGATGTCGTTCGTCGCGTAGACGGTGATGCTGTGGGCGCTGACGCCGTCCAGCGTCCCGCGCAGGGTGCCGAGGTTCTCGAAGAAGATGATGCCGTTGAAGTCACGGGTCCGCAGCGCTTGCCCGGTATTCGGATTGATCACCACGTTTCCGTTGTAGCGGACGATGGTGTCGGGTGGAGCGGTGACCACGTCCTGGAAATCGAATTTGTCGAGAACGAGGACGTCGAGATCGGCTCCCGCCTGAGCGTGCAAGCCGAGCGGGTCGGTGCCGGGAAGGTTGAAGTAGAGCCCGATGTTGCCCTTCCGTTCGCACGCGTTGTCCGCCGCGAGACCTCGCGCTTTGTTGCGGATGTCGGTCCAGTTGAAGGAATTCTGCAAGTCGATCGGGTCGGCGTCCGTCACGTATCCGCGATAGAAGTCGCCGCACCCCGCGTTCGGGATGCCGTCGACGACCGTGACCAACTCGAGGAAGCGGCACTGGCGCCCGAGCGCGCAGCCGCACGGAATGTTGAGGTCGCCGTTGACGAATACCTCCCCCGTGATGTTGGCGTCGCACGCGTACGTCAGGTCCGACATCGCCGTAAAGCGAGCGTATTTCAGGAAGCTGTCGTGGACGATCTCCGACTTCACGCGCCGTTTCGCTCCATGGAAGCTCCCCTCGGAGAGGATCGTGAAGCCGTTGGCCTGGTAGGCGGTGATGCCGAGCCCTTTCACGTCGCTTGCCTCGCAGACCACGCTGTACGAGCCGCCCCAGGAAAGCGTGTCGGCCAGACGGAAATCGGGCCGGCCGTCGCCGTCTTCGTCTTCCATCGGGGCGGTCAAGTCGCGAATGTTCCGCTTGGCGAAGGCGACCCCGGTCTCCGCGGCGGCGAGCGCCTCGACGCTCTCCCGGTCGTAGCGCGAGAGGTTGCGGTCGTTCATCGAGACGAAGGCGATCGAGCCGCCCAGGATCGAGAGGGCTCCGAGGATGAGAAGCGCGAGGAGGAGCGCGGATCCGCACTCCCTCCCCTCCAGCAGGATGCCGCTCCGTCGCATCGCAGGACCCTCCTCAGGAGCCGACCGAGGTGGTCGCGAACTCGAGGGGAACGACGAGCGTGTCCCCCCGCTCGAGCCACTGGATCTGGATCCGGACCCCCATCATCCCCGGGATCAAGCCGGGGTCCTCGGTCGAGTCCATGACCTGGATCCGGCCCCGCCCTCCCACGCCCCCGAGGTAGGTGGAGACGTGCGCGGCCCACTCCTCGCAGGGGGTCGTAATAGACGCGGGCACCGAAGTGTCCACCTCGTCGAACATCGTTTTTACCTGATCGACGGACTCGCTTAAGATCTTCTCTTCGATCTCGCGCGCGAGGGCGACTGCGGTCGTCTCCGTCTTCCCGTGAATCGCGTGGCGAGCGGAGACGGCAAAGATTTGGCCGATCGAGAGGATCCCGATGGCCAGAATGGTCAGCGCGACCATCAGCTCGACCAGTGTGAAACCGGCCTGGGCACGACTGCGCCCGCCGGGTTCCGGCATCGGCTTCATGAGTCCCCCCCTCCGGCGCGGGACGGCGCAGGCGTCCCCGTCCGGATTCCGGCTCCTGGGAGCGGGAGCATCTTCCGTTCCCGCGCTCCGGGGTCCTCCGCCAGACCACAAAAGCTGAGCTTGCGGGCGGCCGATAACAGGACCGGCGGGCGGCGTCGGTGCATTCGGCACGACCGGATCGTGCGGATCGCACGCCGCGACCTGGAGGAGGGGCACCGGGAGCCGGGCGACGAAAGATTTCTTGACAGCCGCCGACCCGCAACCTATCTTGCCAGCGCCCTTAGCCTAGGGTCTTCGTGCAGCCACTTTGCATGTGCGCGCCGGGCACGAGAGACCGCGGCGCTCGGGCCGACGCGGCCCGTGGAACGGAGTCCGAAGGAAGCTCGCTTCCGAGCAAAAGGGGGTCGTAATGTTCCTGCAGAACCGGCTCCACCGGATCCTCCTGCTCGCCTTGCTCGCGCTCGTCGTGGGGACGGCGGCATGGGCGGGAACGGTGGGGAAGATCTCAGGGGTCGTGACCAACAAGCAATCGGGACAGCCGCTCCCGAATGCCAACGTCTCACTCCTGGGGACCTTGATCGGGACGACCGCGGACGCGGAGGGCCGCTACTCGGTCCTCAACGTCCCCGCGGGCACCTATCGAGTCCAGGCGTCGCTCGTCGGCTATCAGCCCGTCGTGGTGGACGAGGTCCGGGTCGTCCCGGACTTCACCACCACGCTCGACTTCCAGCTCGAGCAGACCGTGCTCGGTGGAATCGAGACGATCGAGATCAAGGCGGAGAAGCCGCTGATCCAGAAAGACCTGACGGGAACGACGCGCTTCGTCGATCGTGAGCAGATCGAGAACCTGCCGACCCGCGGCTACCAGGAGGCGGCGAGCCTCCAGGCCGGCATCACCTCGAACCAGATCAACCAGGACCTCTACGGCGACCTCGACGTGGAGAGCAGCAACAACCCGAGCTTGCACGTTCGGGGAGGCCGCGCCGAGGAGGTCGCGTACTTCGTCGACGGGTTCTCGCAGCAGGACCCGCTCACGGGTCTGTCGACCACCTCGATCAACCAGAACGCGATCGACCAGATCGTGGTCATGACCGGCGGCTTCAACGCCGAATACGGCAAGATCATGTCGGGCGCGGTCAACGTCATCACCCGCGAAGGGGCCTCCAAGTACTTTGGAGCCGCGGAGGTGGCAACCGACGCGCTCGCCGGCGACTGGATCGGCGCGAAGTCCTACGACTACAACACGTATGACCTGTCCCTCGGCGGGCCGATCGTTCCCGGCAATCCGAAGATGAACTTCTTCGTGAGCGGGGAGCGCCGCTGGCAGCGGGACCGGGATCCCCGGCCGATCGGGGACCTGGGATTCCCGAACCAGTACCTGAGCCTCTACAAGGACGACCATCTGCCGTCCAACGAGCTGGGCGGGTGGACCGGACAGGCGAAGCTCTCGTGGGACCTGAACCCGGCCATGAAGCTGCGGGTGGGCGGGCTCGCCTCGAAGGACGACTGGCAGGAGTACCACCACCAGTACCTCTTCGACGCTTCCCACATGCCGCGCTACGAGGACACGAACTGGTCGGTCTTCGGAACGATGACACACACGCTCAACCCGAAGACCTTCTACACGGTTGGCGTCAACCACTTCTACACCGAGCGCTTCCGCGGCGACGGCGTCGCGTTCAAGGACCTGGGCGCCTACGGCCGGCCGCTCGGGAATCCGCGCTACGATCCGAGCATGCCGCTGTTCTTCTACGGTCCGACGATCCGGGAGGACGGCTCGGTCAACGACTCCACCGCCCACGTCTATGACGACTACCTGCACCGGGAATCCTCGTACTACGGATTCAAGGGGGACCTCTCGTCGGAGTGGACGCAGAACAACACGGCGAAGTTCGGAGTCGAGTACCGCTACCACACGTTGCGCCGCTACCGGCACCTCTTCCCCGTGCAGGTGGTTACCGACGAGAACGGCGACGTGGTCAACGAGGGGACGAGCGTCGTCGACGTCGATCGCTTCGGCTACGACCTGACCGATCCGGAGAAGCATCTGGACGACGGGCTCGACGGCGCGAAGCATCCGAAGGACGCTTCGGTCTACCTGCAGAACAAGTACGAGCTGGACCAGTTCGTATTGAACGCGGGACTCCGGTACGACTATCTCGATGTCGACACCGAGGTGCTCGCCAACGAGACGCTTCCGCTCGGGGAGGACCGCGCCGTTCTGGATCCGCAGGACCTGAAGACCGGCGAGGCCCACAACAAGCTCTCGCCACGCCTCGGCGTCGCCTTCCCGGTCTCGGATCGCACGCAGTTCCACGCGAACTACGGGATCTTCTACCAGCAGCCGAATCTCGAGGACCTCTACGCCGGCTATAACTACCTCGCGTACAAGGCGCGGGTCGGCGGCTACTACTACGCGTTCGGCAACCCGAATCTGATTCCCGAGACGACGACGGCGTACGAGGTCGGCTTCTCGCAGCAGATGGCGGACAACGCGCGCTTCGACGTCACGCTCTTCTACAAGAACGTCCAGGACCTCGTGCAGGTGCAGTCGATCCGCTCCTCCCCGAACTCCTACTCGTCCTATCGCAACACCGACTACGGGACCATCAAGGGGCTCGACTTCACCTTCGACCTCCGCCGGACGAACAACATCACGGCGACCGTCAACTACACCTTCTCCTTCGCGAACGGCACCGGCTCGGTCGCGAACACCCAACGCAACATCGCCTGGACCGGCGGGATCTCGCCGAAGCAGACGGCGCCGCTCGATTTCGATCAGCGGCACAAGCTCTCGGTGAACGTCGACTGGCGGCTGGGTCCGAACGCGGGCCCGGAGCTGGGTGGGATGAAGGTGCTCCAGAACACCGGCTTGAACGTTCTGGCGAGCATCGGCAGCGGCAATCCCTACACCCCGACGAAGCCGTACGACGAAGTGACGCTGGCGGCGGTGAACATCGAGCCGGCCGGTCCGATCAACTCGCGATACGGTCCGTGGCGCTACCGGGTCGACATGAAGGTCGACCGGTCGTTCCGCTTTGGCGGGCTCGATCTCGGCGCCTACGTGTGGGTGCTGAACGTGTTCGATCGGCGCAATCCGACGAGCGTCTACGCGTCGAGCGGCGACCCCGAGGAAACGGGCTGGCTGAGCCAGCCGACGGGTGCCGCGTCGTACAACACGGACGAGGCGAGGGCGCTCTACGAGCTCGCGCAGAGCAATCCGAACAACTGGGACAGCCCGCGCATGGTGCGGTTCGGCCTGAAGACCAGCTTCTAAGTGGGCGGAGGATCGGGGCGCTCGCGGGGAATCACGAGCGGCCCCACAAGGAGGTTCTATGAATAGGGCAGGATGCTGGATCCCCGCCGGGCTGGTCCTGGGGGCGATGCTCGCCTTCATCGGAACCGCAGCGGCGGTGACCGGTGTCCCCTCCGGGGACCTGGGGGTTCCACTCGACGTCGACAACAACACGCTGATCGACGTCAACAACATCGCGATGTTCGTGACGAACAGCGGCGGCTTCGCCCGCGATCTCGAATCGCCGGGAGGCCCGTCCGGCCTGTTCTTCCCGCGTGGCACGGACAAGACCGCGGTCTACGCGGCCGGCCTCTGGGTCGGCGCGAAAGTCAACGGCGAGGTCCGTGTGACGGTGGCCGAGTACGATCTCGAATACCAGCCGGGGAAGATCTACAACGACAACGGCACGATCACCTACGACAGCCCGGCTGATCCGCGGCTACGGGTGTACAAGATCGTCAAGGGAGACACGGAGAGCGAGGACTACCTCAACTGGCCGGTTGCGGACGGCGCTCCGGTCGACGCGGAAGGCAACCCTCAATTCGTCGGCGACCAGACGCTGTGGGCCGTGTACAACGACGCCAATCCGGCGACGCATACCAACAACGCCGCCGGAACGGCGCCGATGGACCTGGAGGTCCAGCAGACGACCTTCGCGTTCGACCGGCCGGCTCCGCTCGGCAACATGATCTTCGTGAAGCTCAAGATGATCAACAAGGGCAACGACACCCTCGAGGATGCCTACGTCTCCGTCTGGTCGGACCCCGACCTCGGCGGCGCCGGCGACGACCTGGTCGGTGCCGACACGACGCTCTCGATGGGGTACGTCTACAACGACACGAACAACGACGAGATCTACGGTGGAAGTCCTCCCGCCGTCGGCTACGACTTCTTCCAGGGTCCGATCGTCCCGAGCCCGGGCGACACCGCGTACGTCAGCGGCCGGCCGGTCCCGGACTATCGCAACCTCCCGATGACGTCGTTCGCCAAGTACATCAACGGAACCGACCCGACGAGCCCGAACGAGAGCTACAACTACATGCAGGGGCTCAAGGCGGACGGATCGCAGCTGATCAACCCGGTCACCGGCCGGGTGACGACCTTCATGCATACGGGCGACCCGGTCGCCGGGACCGGCTGGTTGGACGACAACGCGGCCGACCGGCGTCTCATGCTCTCGTCCGGTCCGTTCACGATGGCGCCGGGCGACACGCAGGAAGTCGTCACGGCGATCATCGTGGCGCAGGGATCGAACCGCCTGTCGAGCGTCGATCTGTTGAAGCTCTACGACGAGCAGGCGCAGGCGGTGTTCGACGTGAACTTCCGGATCCCCTCCGCCCCACCGCGGCCAAGCCTCTACGCCGTTCCCGGCGACAAGGCGATCGACCTCATCTGGGGCACCGAGGCGGACAACAACGTCCAGAGCAGCGAGGAACTGGGCGAGGAGTATCACCACGAGGGGTTCAACGTCTACCAGGGCGAGTCGATCGCAGGGCCCTGGCACAAGATCTTCACGTTCGACGTTGCCGATTCGGTCGGGCTCATCTACGGCGACCAGTTCAACGTCGATCTCGGCGGCCCGCAGCGGGTGATCCTGCAAAACGGGACGAACAACGGTCTCGTCCATCAGGTGCACCTGACGCAGGACATGATCCTCGGTGGTCCCCTGCGCAACTACAAGGAGTACTTCTACGCGGTCACCGCCTACTCCTATGACGTCAACCACGTCAACCCGTTCTTCATCGGGCCGAACCAGGTCGGATGGATCACGCCGGCGCTCGAGAACTCCCCGCAAGGGGTGGTCGCGATCCCGAAGTCGTCCTCCGCGGTGCTCTCGCTGGCCGCGGATCGCGTGTCGGGGACGAGCGACGGCTCGGTCCAGGTGACCTTCACCGATCCGAACCTCATCGAGAATGGGGAGTACGAGGTCACGTTCCGCGACGATCCCGAGCTGGGCAGCGTCTGGGACCTGACGAACGTCGCGACCGGGGAGAAGGTGCTCGAGGGGCAGACGCTCCAGTCGTCGAACCCCAACGAGTACGGCTACCCGATCGTCGATGGAATGATGGTCCGCGTGCTCGGCCCGGCGCCGGGGTTCAAGCGCAACCTCCGCGATCCGTCCCGTCCGATGATCGACGAGATCATCCACGGTGACGGAACGGGCGGCGGCACTCCGGTGACTCCCGATCAGTGGGGTGGCCCCGGGAACGATCTCTGGTGGAGCATCAACTCCACCTCCGAGTGGGGCTTTTCCGCGGGCGGCGGGAACGGTGGGGAAGGCCGCTTCACGCGCGACGGCGCCGATCTTGCCAATCTCACCGGCGCCGACATCATCATGAAGTGGGACTATGCCGAGGACAACGTCGGCTGGTGGGTCTTCGACGACGAGTCGTGGGGCCCGGTCCCGTTCGGCCTCTACCTCAAGGATCCGGTGACCGGCGTAGAGACTCGCCTCGTTCCGGCCCTTTCTTCGGGCGGCGGGACGATCGGAGCCTTCGACTTCTCGCCCGACACGCCGGACGGCCAGTTCGGCGCGGCCGCGACCGACTGGATCTACGCCTACACGTTCGATGGGGACTGGGACGCCCTGTTGGCCGACATCGCCGACGGCACCTACGACAACGACACCACGCAGAACGAGCTGTTCGCCCGGCTGCAGGTGTTCGCGAACGTCGATCCGCCGGTTCTGCCACCGAAGGGGACCGTCATCCAGTTCTCGACCACGAAGCCGAACACGCCGGCCGACGTCTTCCGCTTCCGCACCTTCGCTCCGGGCTCCAGGGCGGGGACGGTCGTCGGCAACGACCTGGATCAGATCCGCGTCGTGCCGAACCCGTACCTGAACCAGAGCGCCTATGAGCTGAACCAGTTCGACCGGATCGTCCGTTTCACGAACCTTCCGGCCGTGCCGGTGACGATCCGGATCTTCACGCTCTCGGGCGAGCTGATCCGCACGCTGCACAGGGACGACACGACCAGCTCGATGCTTCCCTGGGACCTCGAGAACGACCAGCAGATCCCGATCGCGAGCGGCGTCTACCTCTGGCACGTCGACGCGAAGGGGGTCGGCTCGAAGACGGGCAAGATGATCGTGTTCGTGGAGAAGGAGCGGCTCAACCGCTTCTAGGACCTGGAGCGGAAACCGTGAGGAGGATGAAGTTCATGAGAATGCGGATTCTCTTCGGCGCGGTCCTGCTCCTGGCCCTGGCCGTGAGCGGCGCGACCGCAGGAAACCCGGACCGTAAGGGGACGGCCGGCGCGCAGGAGCTGTTGATTCCCAACAGCGCCCGCGGCCTGGCGCTGGGAGGCGGCATGGTCGCCGATCCCGGCGGAGTGGAGATGCTGTACTACAACCCGGCGGCGATCGCGGGGGTGCGGAACGTGGAGGCCTACTTCACGAACCTGTCCTACCTCGCCGACACGGACAAGAACTACGTTGCGGTGGCGGCGAGAACCGGATTCGGGACGATCTCGATCTCGGCTGACGTGTTCTCGCTGGGCGACATCATGGAGACGACCGAAGAGAGCCCGGAGGGAACAGGGCGGACCATCTCCCCGAACTTCTCCGTGCTCGGTCTCTCCTATGGACGGTTCCTGACCGACGTGGTCACGGTGGGCGGCACCGTGAAGCTGATCAACGAGTCGATTCTGCAGGCGCACGCGACCGGCGTCTGCTTTGACGCCGGCATCCAGTACCGGCCCGGTCCGGAAGGGATCTGGGCGGGGCTGGTGCTCAAGAACTTCGGACCGAACATGCAGTTCCGCGGGAGCGACTTCGAGAGCTTCCATCGCACCTCGGACAACCCGCAGGCGAACGACCGGTCCCTCGCGACGCAGTCGGCCTCCTTCGAGTTGCCGAGCTACTTCGAGATCGGCGCTCGCTACTCGGCCTCGTTCGGCGAGACGAGCACGATCGCCGGCTTCGGAAGCTTCCAGTCGAACAACTTCTCCAACGACGCCTTCAACCTCGGGGCGGAGTTCGGGTACCGCCAGATCGCATTCCTGCGCGCCGGCGGCGTCCTGACGGACAACAAGGACTACATCTTCGGCCCCGCCTTCGGCGTCGGCTTCTCGGTCCCCATCGGCGGCGAGTCGCGAATCGTCGCAGACTACACGCTACGCATGGTGGACGACTTCTTCGACGACAACCAGATGTTCGCGCTCAAGTTCGTCTTCTAGGCCAAGGGCACGTTCGCAGGGGAGGGGGCGGGACCTTCGGGCTCCGCCCCCTCGCCGTTTCCAGGGCGCTCGGTTGCGCCTCCCGCCGGTTCTGCGTACGCTGCCCCTGTCGTCCCAGGAACGAACCGCGGAGTCGACTCGTGTTCAACATCGGCACCCAAGAACTCCTCGTCATTCTCCTCTTGGTCTTCCTGCTGTTCGGTCCCCGTCACATTCCCGAGGTCGCTCACGCGCTCGGCAAGGGGCTGGGGGATTTGCGCCGGGCGTTGCAGGGGGTCGAGGACAGCGTCCGCAGGGCGGAGTCGGAAATCCCGCGCCTGCGACAGACGCTCGAGGAGCCTCCTCGCAAGCCGGCGGGGTCGCCGCCTTCGGGCGAGGTGCGGATCCGTCCGGCCGAAGGGGCGATCCCCGCGGCCGGCTCCGCGAAGCCGCAAGGAGCGCAAGCGGGGCAGAAAGCACAGGAGGGGAGCGCGCCGCAGAGCGCGCGAGCGCCACGCGAATCCGCCGATCTCGAAGAAGGCCAAGACCGCGATCCGCCGCCGGAGAATCCATCGTGATGATTGCGGGCCGGGCGAACGTGGCGCTGATCGGATTCATGGCTTCCGGCAAGACGAGCGTCGGCAGAGCGCTGAGCGCCCTGACGCACATGCCGTTCGCCGACGTCGACGAGCAGGTCGAGCGGCGCGAGGGACGGTCGGTCGCGGAGATCTTCGCGGAACGAGGCGAGCCGTACTTCCGCGAGCGCGAGTCGGAGGTGCTCGAGGCGCTCTGCGAGGAGGAAGGTTGGATCCTCGGGTGCGGCGGGGGAACGCTCCTCGATCCGCGAAACCGGCTTCGGATCCAGGCCCGATGCGTGGCCGTCTGGCTGCGCGCCTCGTCCGACGAGCTGCTCCGGCGTCTCGAATCCCGGCCGGAGCAAACCCGTCCGCTCCTCGCCGGCCGGGATCCGCGCATCGTCGTCCCTGGGCTGCTGCAGGCGAGGGAAGGCCTCTATGGCGAGGCGGCGCTCACCGTCGAAACCGAGGGGAGGACGGTCGCCTCGATCGCCGAGGAGCTCGCCATCCAGCTCGGCCTGCCGCTTCTCGGCTCGCCCTAGCGGTAGCCCATGCTCGTGCCGTAACCGTCGCCATCGTGGCCGGGGCGGCGTGGCCGTCCGGTCGTCCAGGGAGGTGCGATGCTGCGCGTGATCGCGGGCGATCTTCGAGGAAGGCGACTTCACACCCCGGCGGGGCGTCCGACCCGTCCAACGCAAGGCCAGGTGCGTCAGGTCCTGTTCGACATCGTCGCCGCCGGCGTCGCCGGCAAGCGCGTGCTGGATCTCTTCGCCGGGACCGGGGCCCTCGGTATCGAGGCGCTCAGCCGGGGCGCCCGGGAGGCGTGGTTCCTCGAACGCGACAGCGGCGCGCTGCGCTGCCTGCGCAGGAATCTCGAGGAACTGGCGCTCGAGGGGCGAGCCCACGTCCTCGCAACAGGGGTGGCAACCGGGCTGAAGATCCTGGAAGATCAGGAGGGTTCGTTCGACTGGGTGCTCGCCGACCCGCCCTATGCCGCCGACCCGGGCAGCTGGATGGCGCGCCTGGCGAGGGGCGGTCCGGGCGCAGTCCTCGCGCCCTCCGGAACGCTCGTGCTGGAGTCCTCGCGGCGCCGGACGATCCCCGAGGAGATCGGCGGCTTGCTGCGGCGCCGCTCGCACCCGGCCGGTGACGCCGTCCTGCTGTTCTACGGATGGGAGGGGAGGAAGGATGGAGAGACAGGGGATCTTTCCGGGGACGTTTGACCCGGTCACGCTCGGGCACCTCGACGTCCTCACCCGGGCCCTGCACCTCTTCGATTCGATCGTCGTCGCGGTCGCGCCGTCCGACCGCCGCCGGAAAGACACGCTCTTCACCCTCGAGGAGAGGATCGAGATGATCCGGGAGGTCATCCCGGAGGCTTTGAAGCCCTCCGTCGAGGTGACCGTGCTCGAGGGGCTCCTCGTCGATTTCGCCCGGCGGCGGCGCATTCAGGCAGTGGTCCGCGGACTCCGGTTCATCTCGGACTTCGAGTACGAGTTCCAGATGGCGACGCTGAACCAGAAGCTCTCGCCGGAGCTCGAGACGGTCTTCCTGATGCCGTCGGGGAATCTCTCGTTCGTGAACTCGGGGATCGTGAAGGAGATCGCGCGCAATGGCGGCAACCTGCGGGGGCTCGTTCCTCCGCTGGTGGGCCGGCGCCTGCGGGAGCGGTACCGCTTGCAGGCTCGCGAGGTGGTGGGGAAAGGCAACGGCAGGGGGAGGGGACGATGAAGATCTCTCGGTTCGCATCGAAGGTCGGTCTCTCCGAGACCGGGGCGGTGGACGAACTGGTGCGCGCGCGCAAGCGCGAGGGGCTCGAGGTGTACAACTTCGGCGTCGGGCAACCGGACTTCCCAACTCCGGAGTCCGCGTGCGAGGCGGGGATCCGCGCGATCCGCGAGCAGAAGACCCGCTACACCTCTCCGATGGGGACGATCGAGCTGCGCCAGGCGATTGCGGAAAAGATGCGGCGCGAGCAGGGGCTCGAGTACGACCCGGCCGGCGAGATCCTGGTCTCGAGCGGCGCGAAGCACTCGATCCACAACATGCTCGCGGCGGTGCTGAGCCCCGGAGAGGAGGTGCTCCTGCCGACCCCCGCCTGGGTCAGCTATCCCTCGATGGTGGCGCTGCTCGGCGGCGAGCCGCGCTACGTCGAGACGGCGCTCGAGGACCGCTTCAAGATGGCCGCCGAGAAGCTCCGCGCGGCCATCACCCCGCGCACCGTCGGGTTGATCCTGAACAGCCCGTGCAATCCGACCGGCGCGGTCTACGCCCCGGAGGAGCTTCGCGCGCTCGCGGCCGTGATCCTCGAGAAGAAGCTGTGGGTCGTCGCCGACGAGATCTACGAGAAGATCCTGTTCGACGGAAGGCGGCACGCCGGGCTCGTGACGGTGGAGCCGGCGCTGCGCGAGTCGGTGGCCGTCGTCAGCGGCGTCTCGAAGACCTACTCGATGACCGGATGGAGAATCGGCTACGCAGCCGGACCGAAGGACTGGATCCAGGCGGCCTCGGCGATTCAGAGCCACCAGGCGGGCAACCCTTGCTCCGTCTCCCAGGAAGCGGTCCGTCACGCACTCCACGCGTGCGACGAGGAGGCCGAAGCGATGCGCCGGGCGTTCGAGCGTCGCCGGGACCTCGTGATGCGGCTGCTCGAGGGGGTCCCGGGGCTCGAGCTGTTCCGTCCCGAGGGGACCTTCTACCTCTTTCCGAGGATCGTGGGGCTGCTCGATCCCGCAGGACAGGGAGCCCCGGGAGCGCCGGCGCTCACGACCGACCGCGAGTTGGTCTTCTGGTTGCTGGAGAAGACCGGAGTGGCGACGGTGCCCGGCGCCTCGTTCCGGGCTCCCGGGTACATGCGAATCTCGTTCGCGGCGTCCGAGGAAACGCTCGAGCGCGGTCTCGGGCGGATGCGCGAGGCGCTCGCCGGGCGAAGGCCGGCGGCTCGGATGGGGTAGGCTGATAGCGAATTCCCACGCGGGCGGCGCCGGTGCGCCGCCCGGGTCCGGCAAGTGGCCGCGGCCGGCAGGAGAGCGACCGGCAACGAAACGATAGAGCAGCGAGGATCGAGGAGAAATGCCGACCTACGACTACGTGTGCGACCACTGTGGGTATGCGTTCGAGCTGTTCCAGAAGATGAGCGATCCGCCGGAGCAGGTCTGTCCGCGCTGCGACGGCAAGCTCCGTCGCCTGATCGGCACCGGGGCGGGAATCCTCTTCAAGGGGAGCGGCTTCTACATCACCGACTACCGGAGTCCCGAGTATAAAGCGAAGGCGAAGGCCGAGAGCGTGCCGGCGTCTACGAGCGGCGCGAGCGGCGGGGCGAAGAAGCCGAACGGGAGCGCGGGAAGCGGGAGCGGCGAAGCGAAGAAGCCGGGCGGGACGGGGGGAGGCGGAGGCGAGTCGAAGTCCACGAAGCCCTCCTCCTCGGGCCCGAGCGCCGGCAAGGACTGACGGCCACCCCCGGAATCCGGGTGGAGGCCGCGCCACGGGCGGGGGAACCAGAGCAGGATGTTCGTCGACGAGGCGCGCATTCGCGTTCTTGCGGGACGCGGCGGCGACGGGTGCGTCAGTTTCCGCCGGGAGAAGTTCGTCCCGCGCGGCGGCCCCGACGGTGGCGACGGCGGCAAAGGGGGGGACGTCCTGCTGCTGGTCGATCCCGACCTGCGCACCCTCCTCCATCTCAGGCATCAGACCAGCTTCGCCGCCGAGCGCGGCGCCGACGGTGGACGCAAGCAGTGCTTCGGGCGAAACGGCGCCGACGTGCTCATCCGCGTTCCTGCGGGCACGATCGTAAAGGACGCGAAGACGGGAGCGTGGATCGCGGACCTCGTCGAGCCCGGAGCCTCGATCGCCGTCGCACGGGGGGGCAAAGGGGGCAAGGGGAACGTCCATTTCAAGTCGGCCCGGCGGCGGACGCCCCGCATCGCGACTCCGGGCGAAGAGGGGACCGAGAGGGAGCTGATTCTCGAGCTCCGGCTCCTTGCCGACGTCGGCCTCGTCGGCCTGCCCAACGTCGGGAAGTCGACGCTCCTCGCGCGCGTCTCCAACGCACGGCCCCGGATCGGGGACTATCCGTTCACCACGCTGCAGCCGAATCTCGGGATCGTCGCCGTCGGAGAATCTTTCAGCTTCGTGATGGCCGACATCCCGGGGCTCGTCGCGGGCGCGCACGAGGGGCGCGGCCTCGGAATCCGCTTCCTGAAGCACATCGAGAGGACGAGGCTGCTCCTGTTCCTGATCGACGCCCTCTCGCGCGATCGGGAGCGCGACCTGCGGATGCTCCGCGCCGAGCTGCATTCCTTCAGCCCGGAGCTGGCACGGCGCCCGCAGATCGTCGCGATCTCGCGCAGCGATCTCGCCCAGGACGAATCCGCAAAGCCTACGGTCGAAGGGCAGACGCCGATGCGCTTCAGCGCGCAGACGGGCGAGGGGATCGGCGAGCTCCTGCACCGCATCCGGGCGATCCTGCAGGCCGTCCCGCCGGAGCGAGTCGAAGAGGAGCGCGTGGTCCCGGTGGCGACGTCCCGCTTCCCGTTCGCTTGGCGGGTCGATCGGGGAGAGCCGCTGGGGGAGGAGCCATGGCCGAGGCGCTGGTTCATCGCTCCGGCCGACGAGATCGATCCGGAGGCGAGGGAATCGTCCGAAGGGGGGGACTCCGGTGCGTGATCCGTTCGAAGGCGACCAGCCTGGCGCGAGCGCCGGCGCCGAGGGTGCCGAGAGCGCCGCCGGCGCAGAGGAGGCGCCGAGCCGCCGGATCCGCTGGATCTCCGGCGCCCTGCGGCCGCAGGTGCGCCCGCTGCTGCTCGCCTCGCTCGTGCGCTCCCTCGACGGCGATCCCCCTGACCTTCCATGGCCCGCGTCGCGGCCGCTGCCTGCGGGAGCCGGCCCCGATCCGAGGCCGCTCGAGCGGGAGCTTCTGGCCGGCGGCCCGTCGCACGCCGCCGCGCGATCGCTCGACGCCTCCGTTGCGGCCAGCGGCGTGCAGGCGATCCTCACTCCGGAGGATGGAGGATGGCTCGCCCGCTTCTGGGAAGAGATGAGCGATCCGCCGATGGCGCTCTTCGTCGAGGGAACGCTGCACGATCCGGACGCGGCCGCGGTGGCCATCGTCGGTACGCGCCATCCCTCGGAGAACGGGCGGGAGCTGGCGCGGACGATCGCGCGAGGCCTGGCGGCCGAGGGAATCGTGATCGTGAGCGGTCTCGCCCTCGGGATCGACGCGGCGGCCCACGCGGGGGCGCTCGACGTTGGCGGCGCGACCGTCGCGGTCCTTGGAGGAGGCCTGGACGTTCCCTCGCCGGCGAGCCATCGGGATCTCGCGAGGCGCATCGCGCGCGCCGGCGCGCTCGTGAGCGAGTTCCCTCCCGGTTGCCATCCCCGTCCCCTCCACTTCCCGCGACGCAACCGGATCCTGGCCGCCCTGGCGCAGGTGGTGCTCGTCGTCGAAGGAGGAACGAGAAGCGGCGCGCGCTCGACGGTCGATCACGCCCTCGCCCTGGGCCGCGAGGTCGCGGCCGTCCCGCGCGATCCGATCCATGCCGGCTCCTCGCTGCCGAACGCGCTCCTGCGCTGCGGCGCCACTCCCGTGCGGGATGCGGCTGACGTGCGCGCGCTGCTCCCCGAGCGGCGCGGCTCGCGCGGCATCTTCGGAGACTCCGATCAACGCCTCCTCGATCTGCTGGCGAAGGGAAGCCGCTCGGCCGAGCTCCTGTCGAGGGAGGCGGGACGGAGCGAGCGCGAGGTCCTCGCGTCGCTGGCGAAGCTCGAGTTGCTGGGAGCCGTGCGGCGGGCTCCGGGGATGCGCTTCGCGCTCCGCCGGGTCCCCGAGCCCGCGTGAAGCGAGGCGTCCCGTGAGGATCGTCTCCGCGCGGTTCGAGTCGGCGGCGCTCGGGGCGCTCTTCGCGTTCTGGCGGCGAGCCCCGTGGCCGCTCGCCCTCGCCAGCGCCCGCCTGTTCGGCGACCTCCTCTTCGACGTCGTGCGGATCCGCCGGCGTGTCACGCTCGCCAACCTCCGCGCGGCCTTTCCGGAGAAGGGGGAGCCGGAGATCGGGCGCATCGCGCGCGACTGCTACCGCTGCTTCGCTACAACCGCGATGGAGTTCGCGAAGCTGCCGTTCCTCTCCGACGAGGATGTGCGCGCGCGGGTCGAGATCCCGCCCGGCGAGGCGTTCGACAGGATCCTGCGATCAGATCGCGGCGCGATCCTCCTCACGGGGCACTTCGGCAACTGGGAGCTCGCCGCGGCGGTGTTTCCCGTTCTGGGGCGGCGGGTGCACGTTCTGGCCGGGGAGCAGCACAATCCCTACGTCACGAGGCGGATGGACGCGATCCGAGAGAGCCGGGGCCTCTCGGTCCTCTCGGTGGAGAAGGACCTCCGGGGGATCGCGGCGGCGCTGCGCGGCGGGTCGCTCTTGGCGATCGTCGCGGATCAGGACGCGGGACGGGACGGCATCTTCGTGCCGTTCCTGGGGCGCGAAGCATCGACCGCGGTCGGGCCGATCCGGCTCGCGCAACGCTACGGCGTGCCGGTCCTGTTCGCGGTGGCGAGGCACCTGCCCGGCGGGCGGGTGCGACTCGAGTGGGCCGAGCCGTTCACCGTCCCGAAGGAAGGGGACGCCGAGGCGATCGTCGCGGAACGCACGCGACTGTGGAGCGGAATGCTGGAGGAGCAGGTGCGGCGCTATCCGGAGCAGTGGTTCTGGATGCACCGGAGGTGGAAGACGCGGCCGGAAGCGGCGCGCGCGCGGAAGGAGGCGACGGGATGAGGCGGAAGCTCGCGAGCATCGGAGCGCCTGGATCGGAAGCGCCGGTCTGGATCGACGACGCGGGGGATTCGTTCCTTCCGGCCGAGGGCCCGTCCTGGCGACGGATCCTCGAGGCGGGGGGATACGAGACGGAGCGCCGCCGCATGCTGCAGGTTCCCCGCGAGGCGTGGCAGCCGCTGGGCGGCGCGCGCTTTGGCCCCCCGATCCCCGATCCGTCGAAGATCGTCGCAGTCGGGTTGAACTACCGCGACCACGCGGAGGAGCAGGGGAAGAAGCCCCCCGAATCGCCACTGCTCTTTGCGAAGGCGCCGAGCTGCCTTGCGGGGCATCTCGATCCGATCGGGATTCCGCCGCAAGAGGGCCGGGTCGACGCGGAGGCGGAGCTGGGGGTCGTGATCGCGCGACGCACGCGACGCGTGACGGTGGAGCAGGCGCAGTCCTGCGTGCTCGGCTACATGATCTTCAACGACGTCTCGGGGCGAGAGGCGCAGTACGGCGACAAGCAGTGGTTCCGGGGAAAGAGCTTCGACACGTTCGGGCCGTGCGGCCCCTGGATCGTCCCGGCCGAGGCGATCGGCGATCCGCACGCGCTCGCGATCCGCGCCTTCTGGAACGACGTGAAGATGCAGGAGAGCCGGACCGACCGGCTGCTCTTCGGCGTCTTCGCCCTGATCTCCTACGTCAGCATGCAGATGACTTTGGAGCCGGGAGACGTTCTCGCGACCGGGACCCCCTCCGGAGTGGGGGTGTTCCGCGACCCGCCGGTCTTCTTGAAGCCCGGCGACCGTGTGCGGATCGAGATCGAGGGAATCGGCTCTCTGGAGAATCCCGTGGAGGCGGAGCGCTGACCGGCCTTCCGCCCGGGTTCCGCCCGCCTTCCGCCTAACGCTTCGCGTCGGGAACCTGATATCCTTTTTCCGGCTCGGATCGTACATCTCACTCTGGAGGGAACCATGAAGCTCAACCGTCTGGCCGCGCTGGTCCCGCTTCTCGGGCTCGCCCTGCCCCTCTCGACCGGCCTCGCGCAGGATTCGGTCATCTATCTGGACTTCGACGACGACGGCGATCCGTACACCATCCGCACGACCCTTCCCTTGGGCGAAACGGTGGGGACGGCTCGGTTCGTGCTCGAGGTCGGCTCCGAGCCGATCGGGGGCGTCCACATCTGGGCGACGATCACCGAAGGATGCGTCAACGATCCCAACATGGATGCCCACTACGGGGCGCGAGCCGACTTCGACTCATTCGAGATCGATCCCGTCTACGCGCAGAACATGCAGATCAGCATTCCGACGTGCACGTATTGCTGCCCGTGGATTTTCGAGGCGGACATCGTCGGCGATCCCCCGGTCGTTCCGGGAAGTCGCTACTTCATCGCCCAGGGCACCTGGCACGCCGACTGCGAGGACCCGTACGACCCGCCCGCGGAGTTCGACTACGAATGGGTACAGGGGGTGAGCGGCGAGGGGACGATGGTCCTCGGCTGCCCGCCGGTCGCCGCCACTCCCACGACGTGGGGCCGTATCCGCACGCTGTACCGCGACTGAGGCTCGGGCCGAGCGTCGAAGGTCTTGGATTGAGTGGCGGCCGCCTCCCGAACAGCGGGAAGCGGCCGCCGGCGCGATGCGTCGCAAGAGTCCATCCAGCGCAGCGCTCGATTAGTCGTAGTACTCGATCCCCAGGTGGGTGATCAGCTCCTCGCCCCGCATCCATCGCAGCGTGTTCTTCAGCTTCATGAGCTGGATGAACAGGTCGTGCTCGGGATAGAGGCCCGGAGCGTGGATCGGGCTCTTGAAGTAGAACGAGAGCCACTCCTGGATCCCGCGCATGCCGGACCTCTGCGCGAGGTCGAGGAAGATCGCGAGGTCGAGCACGATCGGAGCGGCGAGGATCGAGTCGCGGCAGAGGAAGTTGACCTTGATCTGCATCGGATAGCCAAGCCATCCGAAGATGTCGATGTTGTCCCACGCCTCCTTCTCGTCCCCGCGCGGCGGATAGTAGTTGATCCGCACCTTGTGATAGAGATCGCCGTAGAGCTGCGGGTAGACATGCGGCTGGAGGATCGAGTCGAGCACGGAGAGCTTGCTCTCCTCCTTCGTTTTGAACGACTCGGGATCGTCGAGCACCTCGCCGTCGCGGTTGCCGAGAATGTTCGTGCTGAACCATCCGCCGACGCCGATCAGACGGGATTTGAACCCCGGGGCGAGGATCGTCTTCATCAGCGTCTGCCCCGTCTTGAAGTCCTTGCCGGCGATCGGGACATTCCTGTCGCGAGCGAGCTTCGCCAGGGCCGGGATCTCCCCTGAGAGGTTCGGGGCGCCGTTCGCGTAGGCGATCCCTTCCTGGATCGCCGCGTAGGCATAGAGCATGCTCGGCGCGATGTTCGGATCGTTCTCGCGCAGCCCGCGCTCGAACGACTCGATCGTCTCGTGCACCTCCGAGGGCTTCAGGAACACCTCGGTCGACGCGCACCAGACCATCACCATCCGGTCGAGGGCGTTGTCGCGCTTGAAGCGGCGGATGTCCTCACGCAGCGCCTCGGCCTTCTCCATCAGGGTCTTGCCGGTCTTCACGTGAGTTCCGTGCAGTTTCTTGACCCACTTCTGATCGAAAACGGCCGGCCACGGGGAGATCTTCTCGAGGAAGGGACGAACCTTCTCGACATCCTCGGACTTCAGCACCCCGGCCTTGCGCGCTGCCTCGTAGGCGTTGTCCGGGATCGGATCCCATCCGCCGAAGACGAGTTGGGAGAGGTCCGCGAGAGGGACGAACTCCTTGATCGCCGGCACGCGGTTCTCGGTCCTCTTTCCGAGGCGGATCGTCCCCATCTGGGTCAGGCTGCCGATCGGCTGCCCCTTTCCGGAGCGGACGGTTTCCACGCCGGCGATGAAGGTGGTGGCCACGGCTCCGAGGCCGGGGAGGAGGACGCCGAGCTTCCCGCTCGCGGGCTGGATCGTCAGACTCATCGGATCGACTCCTTTCGTTCCCGTTGCGCTTCCCGGGCGCCGGTCCGGTTCCTGTCCGGTCCCGCCCGCGATTCCCCGGAAGGATCCCCTGGCGGTTCTCATCGGTCCACGGCATAGTCGTGAGGGCTGCCATAACCGAATCGTATGGCCTCTCGCTGGCGACGCTGCGGCGCGGCGGCAAGGGCCGAGAGCCTGGAGGACCGGAAGGATGAAGCCGATCGAGATCCTGCCTCTGCGCTGCCTCGAGGCGGCGGCGCGACTCGGGAGCCTCACCGCCGCGGCTCGTTCCCTCGGCCTCTCCCAGCCGGCGGTGAGCGTCCAGATCGCCTCGCTCGAGCGGGCGCTCGGCGCCCGCCTGCTCGTGCGCGGGGCGCGCGGCGTGCGCCCGACGCCGGCCGGGGAGACCGCGCTCGTGCGCGCGCGCCGCATCCTGGACGAGGTCCGGGGGCTCGAAGGCTCGATCGGCGAGGGGCCGCTCTCCGGCTCCCTGCGGATCGGGAGCACCGACGTGGTCATGCTCCACCGCCTGCCGCCGCTGTTGCGCCGCTTCCGGCGCGACCATCCCGCCGTCGATCTGCGCATCGTGATCGAGGGGAGCGCTTCGCTTGCCACGGCGCTGCGCGCGCGCGAGATCGAGCTGGCGCTCGTGACGCTGCCGCTTCCCGGTGCCCCGGGTCCGGTCCAGCCCCTCTACCAGGACCGGCTCGTCCTCGTCGCGTCGCCGGGCGATCCCCTCGCCTCGCGCAAGCGTCTCACGCTCGACGCGGTCGCCCGCGCTCCGCTCCTCGAGCACAAGGCGGGATCGGTGACGCGGTCGATCGTGGAGTCGTTCTTCAGCGCGCACGGTCTCGTTCCGCGCGTGGCGATGGAGATCTCGAGCCCCGAGGTTTTGCGCCGCCTCGCGCGAAGCGGCCTTGGCATCGCCGTCCTCCCTGAAGCGAGCGTTCGCGAGGAGGCCCGGCGCGGGCTGCTGAAGATCCTTGCTGTCCAGGGCTGGAACCTCACGCGCACCTCGGGTCTCCTTCTTCCGCCTGCCGGGCCGCCGTCGCGTTCCGGCCGCGCCTTCGTGGATCTGCTCCTAGGCTCGTTCCGCGGCCGGACCGGGAGGAGCGGTTTGCCGGCAGAGGGGTCGGCCGGCGGGACGGAGAAGCCGGCGCGGTTGCCGCGGCGGCCCGAGACGACCTAGACTCCGTCGCCGATGGAGGCATTAGCCCGGAAGGACGCCAGTCCTGAAAGGGCCGGATCGAAAGGAGATCGGAGATGGCCGTCTTCGCTCCGGACCGTTGGCCGCGCGCCTCGCGCCGCACCGAGATGTTCCTGGTGCTCCTGTCGCTTCTTCTCGTCGGCCTGCCCTGCTTCACAACTCCGGCGACCGCGACTTCCCGAGCGCCGGGCGAGGCGGCCGGCGGTCCTTGCGGAGCCGACACGATCGTCGCCGCCGTCGTCGCCGATACCGTCCACATCGTGCATGACAACGCCTGGAAGAACTGCTGCCTGGAGCTCGCGATCCGGGTGGAAGTCGAAGGGAGCGTCGTGCGCGTCTACGAATCGGACGGGGGCGAGCCGTGTCGCTGCCTCTGCTGTTTCGATCACGGCTACTGGATCGCCGGTCTCGCGGCCGGAGAGTGGACGATCGAGATCTGGGACGAGGACGCCGGCTCGCAAATCGGCGAGGCCACCGCCGTCATCGCCGGCGGGGGAGAGTCGCCGCACGCCTCGCTCGCATCGCAGGGAGCCTGCTCCGGCCTGCAGCCGGCCCGGCCGTCGACCTGGACGCGCCTGCGCCTGCTGTTTCGATGACGGGCCGGTAGACCCCGGCGGCGGCCTCGTCCGCGTCCGCCGCCCGCCTGCGAAGCGCCGAGGGAATAGGAGGTCCGCATGGGTTCGCCGAGACGGGAGAGGACCCTTCCCGCCGCCTGGCCGGCCGCCGCGCTCTGCACCTTCCTGCTCGGATTCTCGATCCTCATCTTGCTCGCCTGGCTCGTCCACACGGATCACCCGCCGATTCCCGACCGCGTGGTCGCGCCCGACGGCACCGTCCTCTTCGAGGAGAGCGACGTGCGGACGGGCCAGCAGATCTTTCAGAAGAACGGCCTGATGCAGTACGGGACGATCTTCGGCCACGGCGCGTATCTCGGTCCCGACTTCACGGCTCAGTACCTGCACGCGGCCGCGGGGGCGATGGCCGAGCATCACGCCACGGAGGGATGGCCGGCGGGAGAGGTGCGGGAGCGCGTTCGGCGCGACTTCAAGGAGAACCGCTACGATCCCACGAGCGGGGATCTGGCCTTCACCGCCTCGCAGGCATCGGCGTTCCAGGCGATGCGGGACTTCTACCGCGATTACTTCGGTCCGGCCGCGGAGCAGCAAGGGCTGCAGCGCCCGCACCTCTCCGATCCGCGGGCGGTGGACGATCTCACGGCCTACTTCTCGTGGGCCGCGTGGGCGGCGACCGCGACCCGTCCGGGCACTCGATACTCCTACACGAACAACTGGCCCCCGGAGCCCGCCGCCGGCAACGCCCTGACCGGAGACGCCGTGCTCTGGAGCGCGCTGTCGCTCGTCGCCCTTCTCGCCGGTCTCGGAGCTGTCTTCTACGCGTTCGGGAAGTGGGACCTGCTCGGGTGGCATCGCTCGGAGCCCGCTTCGGGTGAGGAGGGCACGCTTCGCTTCCGTCCGCCCGACCAGATCAAGCTCACGCCGTCACAGGGGGCCGTCCCGTGGTACTTCCTCGTCGTCTCCGGCCTCTTCCTCGTGCAGGGACTGCTTGGCGGCGCGAACGCGCACTACCACGCCGAGCCATCCGGCTTCTTCGGATTCGACCTCGCCCGCCTGTTCCCCTACAACCTCACGAGGACCTGGCACCTGCAGCTCGCGCTGCTCTTCGTCGCGACGAGCTTCCTGGCGCTCGGGATCTTCCTGACCCCGATGCTCGCCCGCAGGGAGCCGAAGGGGCAGAAGCCGCTCGCGCTCGCGCTCTTCGCGGCCGTGGTCCTCGTCGCCATCGGGAGCCTGCTCGGCGAAGGGGCGAGCCTGCGCGGCCGCATTCCGCTCGAGGGCCCGTGGTTCTGGATCGGCGCGCAGGGCTGGGAGTATCTCGACCTCGGCCGCCTCTGGCAGATCCTGCTGATCGCCGGCATGGCCTTCTGGGTCTTCCTTCTCTTCCGCGGTCTCCGGGCCAGACTTGCGACGGAGCACCCGAGCAACCTGCCCTGGCTGTTCCTCATGAGCGCGATCACGATCCCGCTCTTCTACGCGGCCGGGATCCTCTTCGGGAAGAACGTCGACTTCGCGGTCATGGACTTCTGGCGCTTCTGGGTCGTGCACCTCTGGGTCGAAGACTTTCTCGAGCTGTTCACGACGATCATGGTCGCGTCGATCTTCGTGTTGCTCGGCGTGGTCCAGATGCGGACGG
Organism: Candidatus Eiseniibacteriota bacterium; assembly: GCA_041946735.1. Lineage (GTDB taxonomy): Bacteria > Eisenbacteria > RBG-16-71-46 > CAIMUX01 > VGJL01 > JBHGAY01. The sequence continues at coordinate 338 of JBHGAY010000019.1, read as the reverse complement.
CAACGCGGGTCGTCTATCTCGACATCATCCTCTACTCGATCGGCGGCGTCGTCGGGACGATGCACCACCTGTACTTCTCCGGGGCGCCCTCGATCCATATGGCGCTCGGGGCGTTCTTCTCCGCGATGGAGGTGATTCCGCTCGTCCTGCTGTCGTACGAGGCGTGGCGCTTCATGCAGCTCGGCTCGCGACGAGCCGGAGTCCCAGCCTTCTCCATCTCCTCCGAGGAGTTCCCGCACAAGTGGGCGGTCCTGTTCCTGATCGCGGTCGGCTTCTGGAACTTTCTCGGCGCCGGGGTCTTCGGCTTCCTCATCAACCTGCCGGTGGTGAGCTACTAC
>JBHGAY010000018.1:0-117336 GCA_041946735.1 Candidatus Eiseniibacteriota bacterium | reverse complement strand
TGCTGCGGCTGCTCGGCAACCGCATCATCGAGCGCTTCGGCGAGCGCATCGCGCCGCGCGAAGAGAAGGAGGAGATCTGAGCCCGCGCGGTCGCGGCGGCCCGCCCACTGTGATCCGACCGCGCTCGGCGATCTGCGATAGAGTGCAGCAAGACGGGGGGCGGCCGCGCACCGCCGACCGGAGGAACCCGCAATGCTCCTCGATATCCTTCAATGGGTCACGATCGTTCTGGTCGCACTCGTCGCCGGCGTCTTCTGGGGTCCGTGGCTGGGCCTGAGCCGGGCGATGCGCACCCTGCCGCCCGAGACCTTCCTCTCGATCGGGCAGACGATGATCCGGCTTCTCGCCCCGATCATGCCGGTCCTGACGATCCTGGCCGCGATCGCCCAGGTCGCCCTGCTCGTGGCGACACTCGGTCAAGGACCACGAGTGGCCTCCGCCTTGATCGCCGTCGGACTTGCGCTCTATCTGGTCGCCCTGATCGTGACGCTCGCCGTCGAAGTCCCGATCGACAAGAAGATTCGCGCCTGGTCGGCCGCCTCGCTCCCTGCCGACTGGAAAGCACTTCGCGATCGATGGGAGCGATTCCACACCGTCCGGACCTGGAGCGCGCTCGCCGGCTTTGCAGCCCTCGTCTCGGCGGTCGTGCAGTAGGAGGGGGAGCCGTGACGCGCGATCCATGGCAAGCGCTGGGCAGCGAGCAGAATCGGGTCGAACTGGTGCCGACACGTCCATCCTGGGGATGGCTCTTCGCCTTCGAGGCGGCGCGGATCCGCGACGCTTGCGGCCCGCGCGTCGTCCGGGTCGAATGGATCGGCAGCACCTCGGTCCCGTCTCTCCTCGCGAAGCCGATCCTCGATCTGATGCCTGGGATCCGCACACCGAAGGACGGCGAGGCGTCGATCGCGCCGATGGAGGCGCTCGGCTACGAGTACAAGGGGGAGTTCGGGATCCCGGGTCGCTTCTACTTCGTTCGACGCCGCGATGGCCGCTCCATTGTCCACGCGCACTTCTTTCCGGTCGACACGCCGGACTGGGAGAGGCACCTGCTCTTCCGGGATCGTCTGCGCCGCGACCCGGCGACGGCCGCCGCCTACGCTGCGCTGAAGAGCGCTCTCGCCGTGCGGTTCGCCGGCGACAGGGAGGCATACACGAAGGCGAAGACAGGCTTCATCGAGAGGGTCGTCGCCGAGGAGGGCAAGAGCGGGGACCGGTCGACTCCTACCCCTTGAGGAGAGTCCAGAGCCCCGCGGCGAGGAAGAGAAGGCCGGAAACCCACCGGATCACGTGCGGTGGGACGGTGCGATCGAGCAGGCTCCCGGCGACGACCGCCAGCGCGGACGTCGCCACGAGCGCCAGGCCCGAGCCGGCGAAGACGAGCCAGCGTCCGCCTGGCACGTCCGTGCGGGCGGCGAGCGCGAGCGTGGCCAGCTGTGTCTTGTCTCCCAACTCCGCCAGGAAGATCAGGCCGAAGCTCATGAAGAACGCGCGAAGCATGATCCCTCCTCCTGCCCTTGCACTCCCCCACGCCGCCGTCGTCGTCGTTCCGTCCCGGCCGACGGTAGCTTGCCCGCGCCCGCCGCGCCAGACCTTGCCGCCCCTCGACGTCGCCGGTAAGGTCCGCCCAGGGGAGGTGCGCCGATGTCTCATCGCAAGATGATCCGCGAGCCCGGGTCGGGCTGGTCGTACCGGAAGAGGAGCGGGGCGTGAGCGCGCCGCCGCCCTCCACACGGCGGACGCTTACGCCGCTGCGCTCCGCCTCGATCCTCTTGTTCCTCCTCGCCCTGGGACGCGGGGCCGGAGGGCTCGTGCTGCTCCTGGCCGGGGAGCGCGCGATCACCGAGCAGCAGGTCGCTCCCGACCCTCCGCTGGCGGCCGTCGGCATCATGCTGCTCGTCGTCGCCGCGCTGGCCGTCCTTTCCGGCTGGCTCCTCTGGCGTCGCGCGAGGGTCGGAATCCTGCTGACGATCGTGACGATCGTCCTGTTCGTGGCCGGCGGGTTCATCAACGGCACGCTCCTCTATGGCCGCCCGGTCGAGACGGGCGCGGTGATCAACCTGCTCCTTGCCGGCGGCATCGCGCTCTTCCTCTACATGGGCCGAGGAGAGATCCGGGCTCGAGACTGATCGGCGACGGCGGCTCACTCGAGAGACGGCCGCCTCCCCAGCGAGACCACTGGGACGGAGTCGGGCGGCCGCCACGGAATGCGAGGGCGCCAGGCCGGAATGAAACGCCCGTGACCGAGGAAGGAGGGGCGAATGTTCCTTGATCCCCACGCTCCTTTCCGCCAATCTTCTACGCGGTGCAGCCGGGGCGCGGGGAGCCGCGGCGGGCCGGGTCGACCGGCGCCGCCAGGCGGGGAAAGGGAGGTATGCGGAGGGGGGAAGCCACAAGGGACCGCTTTTCCGCCTCGGCTGCCGCCTCGCCTCTCGCGAGTCGCTCGCGGTTTCCGCACACTCCCGCCGCCCGTCCCACGACGCGCCCGTCCGCCATCCCACCAGCGCTCGTTTCCACAGAAGAGGGGTCGAAAGAAGAGGGGTCGAATCCCATGAGACGATGGACTGCACAGCTGGGGGTCTTGGCCTTGCTGCTGCTTCTGTTCACCGCAGTCAGCGTGGCGCAGGCGCCCCCCGTCGATCAGAGCCCACCCGACAGCGCGACCGCTGTCGCCGTCGTTCCTCCAGCGGGTCCGCCGCCCGTCGCGCCCGGCTCGGTCACGGTCTCCGACGTCCCGAACGACGATGGGACGGCGCTCCACATCGCATGGAGCGGGGGGAGCGGAGCGACCGCGTTCCGCATCGAACGCTCACCGGCCGCGGTCGACTCGTTCGCCTCGGTCGATCAAGTCGGCGCGACGGCGACCAGCATCAACGACGAGGGCTTGCCCCGCGGCGTTGCCTTCCGCTACCGGGTCGTCGCCGTGGGCCCCGGCGGGGAAGCGGTCTCGCCTCCCAGCGCGCCGGCCGTGGCGACGACCGGATGGTTCAACACGGACCTGATCGGCGTGGCGATCGCCATCCTCGCCTTCGGCGGCGTGATCCTTCTCTACATCCGCAAGGCTCGTAGCGGCATCCACCTCTTCATCCGCAAGATCGCCGGGCTCGACGCCGTGGACGAGGCGGTCGGCCGCGCGACGGAGATGGGGCGGCCCCTGCTCTACATTCCCGGCACCGGATACATCTCCGACATCGGGACGGTCGCCTCGCTGAACCTCCTCGGGGAGGTGGCGAAGAAGACCGCGGAGTACGGGACGACGATCCGAGTTCCCGGCCGTGATCCGGTCGTCTACACCGTCGCGCGCGAGGTGGTGAAGGGCTCCCACGAGGCGGTCGGGCGCCCCGACACCTTCGATCCCAACTCGGTCTTCTTCATCGTGGAGAACGCGCTCGCCTACGCGGCGGCGGTCGGCGGGCTGATGGTCCGCGAGAAGCCGGCCGCGAACTTCTTCATGGGACCGTTCTACGGCGAATCGCTGATCCTGGCCGAGACCGGAGCTGCGACCGGCGCGATCCAGATCGCAGGGACCGACCAGGTCACGCAGCTTCCGTTCTTCGTCGTCGCCTGCGACTACACGCTGATGGGAGAGGAGCTGTACGCCGCCTCCGCCTATATCGCCCGCGAGCCTCTGATGCTCGGGGCGCTCAAGGGCCAGGACGCGGCGAAGCTGCTCATGATGATCCTCTTGATCGGCGGGACGATCGTCTCGCTGCTCGCGGGGATCGACGCCGGCGTCATCTTCTCGACACACGGATACTAGGGGGGAGGGGAGGATGCGCGAGAAGCTTCCGCTGACGCTCCTGATCGTCATGGGGATCCTCGGCTTGACGTCGCGGTTCCTGCCGCACCCGAACGCCGAGACATTCAACGCCTACCTGCGCGACACGCTGCTCCGGATCATCAGCGCTTTCGCCTTGATCCTCGGGCTCGGCAACCTGATCCAGCACCACTGGCATCGGATCCGCCGGAAGGGGCAGTTCTGGCGGCACTCGTACGCGACGTTGTTCGGCCTGCTCGCCGTGTCCTTCATCGGCCTCTTCGGAGGGGTGTCGGGCGACGGCTGGCTTCCGACGCAGGTCGGCGGCTTCAAGTACGACATCCAGACGATCTACAACCAGATGATCACGCCGCTCGGAGCGACCCTCTTCGCGCTGCTCGCCTTCTACATGGCGTCGGCCGCGTACCGGTCGTTCCGCGCGAAGAACGCGATGGCCGCGCTGCTCCTCGGGTCAGCCTTCGTCGTGATGCTCGGGCAGGTGCCGATCGGCGAGGCGATCTCGCCCTACCTGCCGCGGGTCTCCTCCTGGATCATGGCGGTCCCGAACACCGCTTCCAAGCGAGGGATCGACCTCGGGGTCACCCTCGGCGCCACCGCGACGCTGCTGAAGATCCTGACCGGGATCGAGCGGAGCTGGCTGGGAGGTGGCAAGTGAACTGGGAGCGCTTCCTGCACATCGATCGCCGGATCATCTTCCTGACGCTCGCGCTCGTGATCCTGGTCCCGCTGATCTTTCCGTTCGAGCAGCCGATGAACATCCAGAAGCCAACGAAGTCTTTGTTCGACGCGATCGAAGCGATCGACCCCGAGCGGCAAGTCCTGATGATCTCCACCGACTACGTGCCGCAGACCGAGGCGGAGAACCAGCCGATGACGATCGCGCTGATCCGCCATGCCATGGCGCGGCACGTGCGCGTGCTGATGATCAGCCTCTATATCGAGTCGGCGGGTCTCGCCAACGCGGCGATGCAGCAGGTGATCGAGGAGTTCAACAGCCGCGCGACCAGTCCCGCCGATTCGGTGGTGTACGGGCGCGACATCGCCTTCCTCGGATGGCAGCCGCCGCCGATCGTGCCGATCCTGTCGATGGGTCGGTCCATCTCCGCGATCTACCCGACCGACTTCTTCGGGACGGCGACCGACTCGCTCCCGGTGATGCGGGGAGTGCGCAACTACGACCAGGTCGGAATCATCTGCGCGATCTCCGGAGGCAGCTCGCCGCTCTGGTTCGTGCAGTTCGCGCAGACCCGCTTCGGCGTCAAGGTCGGCGCGGGATGCACGGCGGTCAGCGCGCCGGACTTCTACCCCTACTTCGCGACCGGGCAGTTCTCCGGAATCATCGGGGGAATGAAGGGGGCCGCCGAGTACGAGACCCTCGTCGAGAACACCTACCACGTCGACGGGCGAAGACGCGCCATGGAGGGGATGGGCTCGCAATCTCTCGCCCACCTGCTGATCATGGCGTTCGTCGTGGTCGGCAACATCGCCTACTTCGCCGGCAAGAGGAGGAAGGCGCAATGAACATCAGCCACGACCTGTGGGTGTGGATCGGCGTCTTCCTGACCCTCTGCGTCTTCTCGTTCCTGTACCGGGACAATCCGTTCTACCGCTTCGCGGAGCATCTCTTCGTCGGGATCTCCAACGGCTACGCGGTGGGGTTCATGTGGCACCGCGTCATCGTCCCGGTGATGCTGAAGCCGTTTCTCGCCTCGTTCACCGACCTGAAGGCCGGCTGGAGCTGGTCGGTGCTGAATCCGATGGCGCCGCACAACTTCCTGTTGATCGTTCCGGCGCTGATCGGGCTCTTGTACTTCATGCGCTTCGTCCCGGGCCGGGCGTGGCTCGTGCGGATCCCGATCGGAATCTTCATGGGGTACTACACCGGGCTCTCGGTGCCGGCGGCGTTCGAGGGGACGTTCTTCCCGCAGTTGCGCGGGACGCTCGTGACGCAGGCGAGCTTCGCGACGGCGATCGACGGGCTCTGGGCGATCCTCGTCCTGGTCGGAGTGCTCGGGACGCTCACCTACTTCTTCTTCTCGATGGAGCACAAGGGCGTCGTCAAGTGGGGCGCGCAGACCGGCATCATCTACATCATGGTCGGCTTCGGCGCCTCGTTCGGCTTCACCGTGATGGCGCGCGTCTCGCTGGCGATCGGACGCTTCCTGTTCTTGATGCGCGACTGGCTCGGAGTGATCTCCTGACGTTTCCGGCGCGGCCGGCGGCTCGACGCCGCCGGCCGTTCGCCGGGGAGGAGCGCACGTGGCGAACCTGATCACGCTGGCTCGCGTCCTCCTCCTGTTCGTGCCGATCCTCGTCTGGGCGCGCAAGACCCAGCTTCACTGGTGGGGACTCGACCTCGCGATGGTCGTCCTGCTGGCGGTCGTGATCTTCCTGGACGCGGTCGATGGCTGGGTGGCGCGCAAACGGCACGAGGATTCGGAGTCCGGCGCGATGATCGACATCGCCGGCGACCGGATCGTCGAGCTGGTGCTGTGGGTCTTCTTCGCGGTGCGGCGCGGGCCCTCGGGCGAGCCGCTCGTTCCCTACTGGGTGCCGGTCGCGATCGTGACGCGGACCGTTCTGACCGACATGGTGCGATCGCTCGCCTTCCAGAAGGGGAAGACCCCCTTCGGGAAGAAGACGATGATGGAGACGCGCTGGGCTCGCGAGCTGACCGCCTCGCGATGGAGCCGCGCGAGCTACGGGATCTTGAAGGCGGTCGCGTTCTGCGCGCTCGGAGTCGTCCTCGCCCTCGATCGGATGGGAGCGCACGGCGGCTTCGCCTCGGGCTTCCGCGTGGCGACCAACGTCCTCGTCTACGCGACGGCGGTCTTCGCGATCGTCCGCGGCATCCCGGTCCTGTGGGATGGACGGCGGTACCTCTTCGGATCCCCGCCGGCCGCGCCGCCACCGCCGGCGGCACCGCCACCTGCAGCGCCGCCGCCGGCGCCGCTCCCGCCGGCCCCGAGGGAGGGATAGCGACGGCCTGGCCGCCGTTCGTCGCGGAAACGCTGCTCGGCGCCTGGCTGCTCTTCGCGGCCGCCTCGGCCGCGGCGCTGCGTCCGCCTGGCGCGCTGGCGATCGTGCTGGTTGCCGGTCTCGGCGGCGCGTCGCTGCTTGCGCTCGCGCGGGCCCGGGCGTCCGGAATCCCGGCGCTCGACCGGGCGCGGGCCTTGGTTCCGCTGGCCCTGTTCCCGCCGCTCTACGGCCTGAGCGGCAGGATCAATGTCGGCCTCGATCGCTGGATCCTGGACGGGCCGCTCGAGCGGCTGGAGGGGGCGATCTTCGGCGGGCAGCCGAGCTTGTTCCTCGCGCAGGCGATGCCTTGGCCGGCGCTTTCCGAAGTCCTGCATGCCTGCTACTTCGCCTACTTCCTGCTCGTGCCGATGCCGGCGATCCTGCTCGCCGTGCGAGGCCACGAACGGAACCTCCGCCGCGTCGTCGCGTGGCTCACCGGCTGCTTCCTCTTCTGCCAGATCTTCTACGTCTGGCTACCGGCGACGAGTCCGCTCTACGCCTACCCGCCGCTGCCGCCGCCGCTCGACCGGGGGGTCTTCTACGGTCTCACGCATGCGGCGGCGCGGGCGGGTGGCGTCGTGGGAGGCGCGTTCCCGAGCAGCCATGCGGCGCTGGGGACGTTGGCCCTCCTGCTCGCGTGGCGCTACGAGAGGCGGTGGTTCACGATCGCGCTGTTGCCGACGGCGGGAATGCTCCTTGCGACCGTCTATGGCCGCTGGCACTTCGCCCTCGACACGATCGCCGGGATCGCGATCGCCCTCGCCTTCGCGGCGATCGAGCGCTGGGCCGCCGCAGTGCCGCCGCGGGGCCCGCGCCGGTGGCCTGCCGCTTAGCTGGCCTTGTACTTCACCGAGCAGCCGTAGGAGGCGGTCTCGGCCTGGGTCACCGGCTTGCCGGCAAGCAGCTCGTCCAAGGCGCGCGCGACGTAGTTCGTCTTTCCGAGCGCGCGGGCGCTCCTGTCGTCGTCGATCGCCCCCTTGTAGACCAGCGTCCCTTTCGCGTCGATCACGTACATATGAGGCGTCGTCTTCGCTCCGTACGCGCGGCCGACGTCCCCCGAATCATCGAGCAGGATCGGATAGTCCATCGCGTACTCGTCGCGCGCGCTGCGGTTGCGCTCGAGCCCAGCCCCCTGCATCCCGGGCGCGCCGGAGTTGATCGCCAGCCAGACGATCCCCTTCGCGCGGTAGCGGTCCGCGGTGTCGAGCATGTTCCGAGTGAGCTTGTGGTGCTTCTGGACGAACGGGCAGTCCGGATTGAACCACTCGAGGACGACGACCTTCCCCTGCTTCGTGTACTCGGACAGCGTGTGCGTCTTGCCGTCGAGGTCCTTCAGCGTGAAATCCGGAGCCGGGGCCCCGGGCGTCGCCACGTCGCTCGCGGCGGCGGCCTCGGTCACGAGCGGCAGCGGCAGCGGCGGGGTGAGAAGAGCAGCGGTGGCGATCGCGGCGAAGGCGATCGTGGCGGATGCGATAGCGGGGAAGGCGGGGAAGGCGAACGGCCGGATGCTCGCGGCGGGGACGCGGGCGCGCAGGCGCGGGCGAGTGGGCAGGCGCAGGATCATCGGTCTTCTCCTCCTCGGTGTTCCTCGAGCCGCTCGATGCTAGGAGCGGATCGATCGCTGGGGGCGTTGTATCGGCTGGTCCGGTCGCCGCTCGATCCTTTGCGGTTCGATAGGGCGCCCGGGGACTTCGATCTGGTAATAGGCGTTCCGGCCGGCATAGCCGACCTCGAGCACCCCGCACAGGCGGGGAGGCGGCATCGCGACCGGCGCGGTGCGCAGCGTCAGGCGCGGGCCGTTCGCGGCGCCGTCGCGAATCGGATCGAGCAGGACGGCGCAGGAGTCGGCGGGGTGGAAGGTCATGCGCCGGGCGCCCGAGGCGCGGACCGTCCACGCTCCCTCCCGCCACTGGAAGCGAACCGGGTCGGCCGCGGAGATCTCGCGTGGAATGCGGGCGAACGTCTCGCGGAAGAGGGGCGCCTCCGGGGACGGCCGCGGAGAGTCGGTCCGGGCAAGAACGGGGAGGGTGATCTGGTCGACCCCTTCGCCGGGAAGGCAGCCCGTGCCGCACACCAACCACGAGACATCGACGCGAAAGGAGGCCGGGGAGCCGGGGGGCAGATTGGGCGAGACGTGGATCGGGAGGATCACGAGGACCGTCCCCGAATAGACCTGATCGAGAATGCCGCCGGGGGACACGAGCCGCTCGGGGGCGGGCCAGAGCGTCCGTCCCGCCACGATCCCATCGGGAGTGTCGAGCGAGATCTCGATCGGCAGTCCGCTATCGCTCCGTCCGGGACCGTAGAGATGCCAGCCGGGATCCAGATCGAAGAGGATGCCGAGGTGCGCGGTTTCCGCGGGATGCAGCGCCGTGCAGTCGGCGATCAGGCGCATCCGCGCATGCTCGGGCTCGACCGGAAGGCGCGGCGCGCCGGGCGTGCTCGCGATCGCCGGGGAAGAAGAGAATGCCGGGGAAGGCAGGGCGAGGCAGGCCGCGAGGCCGAGCAGCAGCGCGGCGGTGGTTGCCGTCGATGCGGCCGAAGGACGGAAGCCGGACGAGCGTTTCGGAATCACGGCGACTCCTTTCCCCGGTTCGTGGACCGGGATCGAACTACGGAGGCTGTCCTCGGTTCCCGCGCGCAGGCCTCCGGCGAGGCCGGCGCCCCGGCGGTATCCTCCCCTCCATGAACGAGCGTTGCCGCATCGCGATCGTCGGAGGCGGCGCGGCCGGTCTTGCGGCGGCGATCTTCGCGGCCGAGGCGTGGGATCGGCCGGATGGCGAAGCGTCACACGCGCCGCGCCCGCCCCGCCCGGCGATTCTCCTGCTCGATGGCGCGCGGAAGCTCGGCGCCAAGATTCTCGTCTCGGGAGGGGGACGGTGCAACGTCACGAACGAGACGGTGCGCGCGGAGGATTTCCACGCCTCCTCGCTGCCGTTCGTCCGCCAGGTCCTGGCCGGCTTCGACGTTCCCGCGACGATCGCGTGGTTCGCGTCCCTCGGAGTCGAGCTGCAGCGCGAGGAGGCCGGCAAGCTCTTTCCGGTGAGCCAGCGCGCCGCCACCGTCCTGGAAGCGCTTCTCGCTCGCTGTGAGGCGCTGGGCGTGTCGATCCGAACGGGGTGCCGGATCGAGGAGATCGTGCCGATGCAGCGGGCGGATGGCGAGGGCGTGAGGACGACGGCACCACGATTCGCCGTCCGTCACGCAGGAGGGGAGATCGAGGCGCATGCGGCGATCCTCGCGACTGGCGGTCGCTCGCTCCCGCGCACGGGAAGCGACGGCCTCGGGCTCGCGATCGCCCGCTCGCTCGGCCACACGGTCACGCCGACCCATCCGGCGCTGGTGCCGCTCGTCCTCGACCGATCCTTCTTCCACGGCCGGCTGTCGGGCCTCTCGCAGGTGGTGCGCCTGACCGTCCTCTCCGCGGGGCGCCGGATCGAGGAGCGCGAGGGAGGCTTGCTCTGGACGCACTTCGGCGTCAGCGGCCCCGTGGTCCTCGACGCGAGTCACGCGTGGGGAGCCGCACAGGTGCGGGGCGAGGAGCCGGGGATCCGGGTGTCGCTGCTGCGCGAGCCGTTCGAGGCGGCCGAGCGATGGCTTCTCGCGTGCGCGCGCGAGGCGCCTCGGCGAAGCATCGGGCGCGTGGTCGGCGAACGGCTCGCGGAGCGCCTTGCCGGCGCGCTGTGCGAACACGCCGGGATCGATCCCTCGACCCCGCTCGCGCAGCTCGGCCGCGATGCGCGGCGCCGGCTCGCGCACGCCCTTAGCGAGCTCGCGCTGCCGGTCGAACGAACGCGTGGATGGGATTTCGCCGAGGTGACGGCTGGCGGCGTCGATCTTGCCGAGATTGATCCGCGCACGATGGAGTCGCGCGTGCAGCCCGGCTGCTATCTCGCCGGCGAGATGCTCGACGTCGACGGGAGGATCGGCGGCTTCAACTTCCAGTGGGCATGGTCGAGCGGACGGCGGGCCGGAGTAGCGGCGGCCGCGGCGGTCCGTTTTCGTGAAGACGGCGAACGGCCGATCTGAGGGCCGCCCGAACGCCTGTTTTCCAGCGATCGAGCCATTTCCTCTGCGCTTTCGCCTCACGTATTGTCCGCGGTGGATTGCGAGGCGCCCGCGCGTCGCCGCGGTCGCATCGCCGTCCCTCCATGTCGCCGCTCGCCTGCGTCCCTGCCGCTTCTCGACCGGCCGGCGGGCAGCTGCGGATTCGCAACGATTCCGCGCCGCGACCGCTCCGCCGCGGCCGCAATCGAGAGGAGGCTCATGCCGGGAGTGCGCGCTGGCGGTTCGATCGTCCTGAGGGCGAATGGACTCCGCCTCGCGTATGCGCTGGCCATCCTCCTGACCTTCCTCTGTCCCGCCTCGAGCGCCTTCGCGGAGCCCGAATGGAGCGACCGGCCTCTCGATCTCGACCGGATCCGCAGGCTCTCGCTCGAGGAGCTGATGGCGATCGACGTCACCTCTCTGGCCGGCTTGCCGAAGGAATGGTTCCGGACGCCGGCGGCGATCGCGGTGCTGACCGCGGACGACATTCGCCGCAGCGGGCTGCGAAGCCTTCCGGAGATTCTGCGGCTCGTCCCTGGAATGTTCGTCGGACATCAGACGAGCAGCTTCTGGCGGGCCGGCCCGCGCGGCTTCACCGGAGCGTCGCTGCCGAGTCCGCGCAGCCTCGTCCTGATCGACGGCCGCATCGTCTACGACCCGCTCTTCGGCGGCGTTTTCTGGGACGTGCAGCAGCCGGTCGTCGAGGAGATCGAGCGCATCGAAGTGATCCGCGGGCCGGGAGCGACGCTCTGGGGCCCGAACGCGGTCAACGGGGTCATCAACGTGATCACCCGGAGAGCGTCCGAGACGAAGGGAGTGATCGTCACCGCCGGCGGCGGCAGCGATCTGCGGGCGTTCGGGACGCTCCGCGCGGGCGCCTCGCTCGGGAGCCGAAGCTCGATCCGCGCCTACGCGAGCGGATTCGCGCGAGACGAGATGCACGCAATCGGTGACGGAGGCGCGGGGGACGACTGGTCATTGGCGCAGGCCGGGTTCCGTCTCGACTCCGAGCCCGATCCCCGGACCTCCCTGCTCCTCGAATCGTCCCTCTATGCCAGCCCGACATTGGGCGCGCGCCGCCGCGTGCCGGTGGACGGAGCGCACCTGCGCTACGAGGTCCTCTCCGGCGACGACGAAGTGCGCGGCGGCCACGTGCTGGCGCGCCTCGGGCGCGATCTCGCCGGCGCGGGAAGCCTGGCGGCGCAGGCCTACCTCGACCGGGCCGATCGCGAGAGGATCGGTGGCCTCGAGGTCGACAGGATCACGGCGGACGTAGATCTGCGGCACGATCTGCGGTGGCGGCGCGGGCAGGAGCTGCTCTGGGGGATCGGGTATCGCAGCACGAGCGACCGGACGAAGCCGGGAGGCGACATCGGGCTCGATCCGGCCGACCGCACGATCGAGCTGTGGAGCGGGTTTCTCCAGAACACGAGCGACTTCGCGCGCGATCGGTTGCACGTGATGCTCGGCAGCAAGTTGACGAGGCAGACGTTCACCGGATTCGAGGCGCAGCCGAGCGCCCGCCTCTGGTGGACGCCGAACGACTCGCAGATGCTCTGGGTTGCCCTGTCACGGCCCATCCGGCTTCCGACCCGCATCGAGCTCGACGGTCGCTTCGTCCTGGGGATCGTCGATCCCGGGATCCTGGCCGGCGGCCCGCCCACCGGCACCTACGTCCCGCTCGGAGTGGAGGGGAATCGCGACCTGCTGTCGGAGCATCTCCTCGCCTACGAGCTGGGGCATCGGATGCGCGCCGGCCGATCGATCACGCTCTCCACCTCGCTCTTCTGGAACGAGTACGACCGGCTGATCTCGGTGCCGCCCGGACAGCTCGGACGCTTCGACAACGGGGGATCGGGCCGGAGCCGAGGAGTCGATCTGTCCGGCTCCTGGCGGCCCGTCCCGCAGTGGTTCCTTCAGGCCGGATACGCCTTCACCGAGGTCCAGCACGATGGGGACGTGCTCCGGTTCGAGCAGGGGAACACGCCGCGCCATCTCGGGCAGCTGCGCTCGAGCCTCGCCCTCCCCGGCGCTCTCGAGCTGAACCTGCTCGCCTTCTACGCCGGCGATCTCCCGCAGTCGCACGTGGGCGCCTACACCCGTCTCGACGGCGGAATCGTGTGGGATCCCAGCCCCCGATGGTCGCTCGGATTGTGGGGACAGCACCTGGAGCAGGGCCGGACGCGCGAGCTGGGGGACGAGGAAGTCCCACGCGGCTTCTACGTCGAGGCGAGCTGGCGCCCATGAGGCGGATCCGCGGAAACGGCCGCGCCTCGCGGTTCCTGCTGTTGCTGCTGTCGTCGTCGGCGCTGGCCGCGGGCGCGGCGCTGGCGCTGCCTCGCCCCTCCCTCGGCCAGGAGATCGACCCCGTGCGCGAGAGCTGGGTGAAGGCCGGTTTCGTCCTGAACTTCCTCCGGTTCACCGCGTGGCCGCCCGAGAGCTTCGCCGGCCCGACCGATCCGGTGCGTGTCGTCGTTCTCGGCGACGAGCGGCTGGCCGACCACCTGCAGGAAATCGTTCGTGACGAGCGTATCGACAGCGGGCTCCGGGAGATCCTGGTCGAGCGGTCTGCTGCGGAATGGTCCTCCGCCGGGGCCGGCGTGCGCGCGATCCACCTCCTCTACGTCGCCCGCTCGATCGAAGGCCGGATCCCGTCGATTCTCCACGACGCGGATGGATTCCCCGTCTTGACGGTCAGCGACGCGCCCGGGTTCGCCGATCGCGGCGGCATGCTCGGCCTGGTGGTGCAGGAGGGACGGCTCGGATTCGAAGCGAATCCCGGCGCGATCGAGCGAGCGAGGCTCGCGGTAAGCTCGAAGGTTCTGCGTCTCGCCCGCAGAGTGGTGGGGGCCGAGGGATGATGCGCAAGCGGCTCGATTCCTATCGGGGACGACTCGTCCTCCTCGTCTTTCTGACGGGGACGGTGACGGCGCTGCTCGTCTCCGCGCTTCTGCTCTCCCGCAACTACGTCGGCGACCTGGCCGACGTGCGCCAGTCGGTTCGCAGCGACGCGGAGATGCTCGCGATCCACTGCGCGGCGCCGCTTCGCTTCGGCGATCCGGCGGCGGCGCAGGAGACGATCGATGCCCTGGAGCCGATCGAGAACCTGAAGGCGGCTGTCCTCTACGACGCGGCCGGGCGGGTGATGGCCCGTTTCGATCGAGCCGATTCCCGTTCGTTGCCGGCGCTGCCCGCCAGCGGACCGCGGGACGCTCGGCGCGGGAGCTGGATGCTGCTGCGGCAGCCGGTGCTGCATCAGGGCGCCGTGATCGGCACCCTTGTCCTCGCGTACGACACGACCTGGCTGACCCGCGAGCTCTGGACGAACGTCGCCTGGGCGTTCCTGATGGCCCTCGTCGCGGTCGGAGTCGGAGTGCTCGTCGCCTCGCCGATTCGACGGAGGGTGACGAAGCCGGTCGACGAACTGGTCCGGGTCGCAAAGGATGTGGGTTCGGGGGGCCGCTTCTCCGCTCGGGCGGAGGTCTTCGCGGAGGACGAGCTCGGCTCCCTCACGAAGGTCTTCAACGAGATGCTCGACCGCGTCTCCGCGCACGACGAGACGCTCCGGCGCGCGAACGAGCGCTACGACCTCGCCGATCGCGCGACGAACGACGTCCTCTGGGACTGGGACCTCGTGACCGATCGGGTGCACTGGAGTCCGGTGGCCGAAGAGGCCTTCGGCATCCGTTCCGAGGATCCCGGGAACACCTCCCGCAACCGCCTGCAGCGGATCCACCCGGAGGACGCGGCGCGCGTGACGGAGTCGATCCGCAAGGCGATCGAGAGCGGCGCGAGCCGCTGGAGCGAGGAGTACCGCTTCCGGCGCAGGGACGGATCGTACGGCGTCTATGTCGATCGGGGCCTGATCGCGCGCGACGACTCGCGTCGCGCCTACCGCATGATCGGATCGATGCTCGATTTGACGGAACGCAAGAAGTCCGAGGCGGCGGTCCGCGAGGCGGCGGAGCGGCTGCGGGTGCTGCGCAACACGATCCCTGCGTTCGTGTGGGTGTCGGACGGAGAAGGGGCGGCTCTCGAATGGAACGAGCAGTGGCGCCAGTACACGGGGATGGACGACGAGGCCTCGCGCGGGGACGGATGGCTGCGAGCGATCCACCCGGACGACGTGCCGGTCCGCATCGAGAGCTGGCGAAAGGCGCGGGCGGCCGGCGAGCCGCTGCAGACCGAACTGCGCGTGCGCGCCCGGAGCGGGGAGTATCGCTCCTTCGTGGCGCGCGCAACCCCGGTGCGCGATGCGGCGGGGCGGATCGTCAGCTGGTACGGGGCGATGGTCGACATCGAAGATCGCAAGCGGGCCGAGGAGGAGCGCGACCTTCTGCTCGAGAGCGAACGCTCCGCGCGGCGCGAGGCGGAGCAGGCGAACCGCATGAAGGACGAGTTCCTCGCGACGATCTCCCACGAGATCCGCACACCGCTCACCGCGATTCTCGGATGGGCGCAGGTGCTCAAGCGCACGCCGTCGGTCGGCGCGAGCGAGGATCTCTCCGAGGCGGTCGGGATCATCGAGCGCAACGCGCGCGCGCAGGGGCAGCTGATCGAGGATCTGCTCGACATGAGCCGGATCGTCTCCGGCAAGCTGCGGCTGGACATCCAGAAGGTCGATCTCGCGGAAGTCGTGGAGGCGGCGCTCGCGACGGTCCAGCCGGCGGCGGACGCGAAAGGAATCGACCTGCAGAAGTCGATCGACCCGCGGCTCGGCGTGGTGCAGGGAGATCCGGGGCGCTTGCAGCAGATCATCTGGAATCTGCTCGCCAATGCGGTGAAGTTCACGCCGCGGGAGGGCAGCGTGAGGCTCTCGGCGCAACGGCGGGACGCTCACGTCGAGATCGAGGTCCGCGACACCGGCCAGGGCATCGATCGCCAGTTTCTACCGCACCTGTTCGAGAGGTTCCGCCAGGCGGACGCCTCGACGACACGCCGGTTCGGCGGCCTCGGGCTCGGCCTGGCGATCGTCAAACATCTCACCGAGCTTCACGGGGGGAGCGTGCTGGCGACCAGCGAGGGGTTGGGGAGAGGATCGACCTTCCGCGTCACCCTGCCCATGGCGGTGCTGGATCTGCACGAGGAGGCGGCTCGGAAGCCGCTCTCCGGACCGGTGAGGTCCGAAGTCCCCGACGCTCCGCGCCCGCCGCTCGTCCTTTCCGGCGTGCGCGTTCTTCTCGTCGAGGACGAGGCGGACGCGCGGAGCCTTCTCGCCCGTCTGCTCGAACGACGGGGAGCGGTCGTCCGCGGGGCCGGGTCGGCTTCCGAGGCACTGCGCGGGCTGGACGACTTCGCTCCGGATCTCCTGGTCAGCGACATCGGGATGCCCGGCGCGGACGGCTACGACCTGATCCGAGACGTGCGCCAGAGGCCACCCGAGGAGGGGGGCGAGATCCCCGCCCTCGCCTTGACGGCGTTCGCGCGCGCCGAGGATCGAACGAAGGCGCTGCTCGAGGGCTTCGACATGCATCTCGCCAAGCCGATCGAGGAGGTGGCGTTCGTCGCCGCGATCGCGTCGCTCGCCCGGATGGCGCGGTTGCGCCGCCGGCGCTTGTCGAGAGAGTCGAGCGAGACCGGCTGAGCGCGCGGGCGTGATCGCGGCCGTCCCATCCATCCCATTCGTCCCATCCCTTCCGTCTCTTCCCATTCCGTCCCCTGCCATCCCGATTCCGCTCCGTTCCATCGGGTCCCGTCCCGCCGCCGGTCGTCTCTCCCTTCCCGCGCCGCGAGGTCTGTGGTCAGATCGTCCCGGGACGGAAGGGAAAGGGGGAATGTGGGAGTGCCAAGCGCGTTTCTCGATCGCCAGGCGCCTCCCGGCCAGGAAGATCTGGCCGGGGCGCTCGGGCGAGCCGCGGCGGTGTGGAGCGGGATCGTGGAGGGAGTCGGGGCGATCGTCCCGCGGCTGTCCGGCAAGTGGAGCTATGGCGGGAAGGCGTACGGCTGGTCGCTCGCGTTGAAGGACGGCAAGCGGACGGTCCTCTATCTGATTCCCGGGAAGGAACAGGTGACGGCGGCCTTCGCTCTCAACGAGAAGGCATGCGTGGAGGCGGCGTCCGGGGAGGAGCTGCCGGAGGCGGTGCGCCGGATCGTGAACGAGGCGCGCCGCTATCCCGAAGGCCGAGCGGTGCGCGTCGAGGTCCGGACGAAGCAGGACGTGGCGAGCGTCCTGCGGCTCGCGAAGATCAAGATCGGCTCGTAGCGGCAGGGCCTGTTGCGGCGCCGGCGCGGGCCGCGGCGACAGGCGTCCGGTGAATTGCGAAGGCGTGTCACATTCCGGGTCGCCGCGGTGTGTTCTGCATCGGATGGCGGGCAGGACGGAGGGCCGGATCGGTTGGATGGACGGCAGTCGGGAATCGGGAGCGGCTGGGACGAGACTCGATTCGAGCAGCTCTTTCACGCCCACTACGACGGGATCTACCGCCTCCTCTATCGCCATACCGGATCGCGAGCCGAAGCCGAGGACCTGGCCCAGGAGACCTTCCTCCGCTGCTATCGCAGCGGGGCGGCGGCCGCCGAAGGGCGCGACGAGCGCCCGGACTCCTCGGGGGACGGGAAGGAGCCGGCCGCGGAAGCGTTGCGCGCGTGGCTCTATCGTGTCGCGATGAACCTGGCGAGTAATGCCCGCCGGGACCGGCGACGACGCTTCGTGCGGGATCGCAGGGCGGGCGAGGCGGAGGAGGCGGAACGAGCCGGGCGCGCCGGGCTGGACCCGGCCGAGACGCTCGTCCGGCAGCGAGAGCGCGAAGCGGTGCGGGAGGTCCTCGCCTCGCTCCCCGACCGGCAGGAGCGAATCCTGCTGCTCCGCCACTCGGGTCTCCGTTACCGCGAGATCGCCGCAATTCTCGACGTCTCTCCGGCGTCGATCGGCACGCTCCTCGCCCGCGCCGAAGAGGCGTTCCTGCACGCCTTGCTCTCGAAGAGCGGGCGGAGCGCGCAAACGGCGGCTCGATCGAGCCGGCCCAAGGAGGATCGACATGAGGTGTGAACCCGACAGGCTCGAAGCGTACCGGATCGGGCGCGCGGAGCCGGGAGACCTTCCGGCCAAAGACCGCGAGGAGCGCGAGGAAGTGGAATCGCACTTGCGCGAGTGCGAGGCATGCCGGCGCACGCTCGAGTCGATGGAGGCGCGGGAGCGCGAGACCGCTGAGAGGCTCGCCCTTCTCGATGCGGAAGGATCGGACGCGCGGCCGGATGTCGCCCTCGCGTACCAGCGGTTCCGCGCGCGCGCGCAGGAGCCTGCCGCGGCGGCGCCGGCGCACGAGCAGGAACGGGCGCCGAAGCACGAGCAGGAGCACGCAGCTTCGTGGCGCGAGCGGTTGCGCGCTGCCCCGCTGCGCTGGCGTGCCGCGGCCGTCGCGTTCGCCGCCGCCGCTGCGTTGCTCGCCTGCATCTCCTATGCCCCGGCCCGCGAGGTCCTGGCCGATTTCCTCGGCATCTTTCGCGTGCAGCAGTTCTCCGCCGTCTCCGTCGACCGCGCGCAGCTCGAGAAGCTGGCGGCTCTCGGCGAGCGGTTGCGGGAAGGGGGGATCGTCCGGCCGATCGTCGACCGGAAGCCGGGGGAGCCGCGCGATGCCGCCTCGGCGTCGGAGGCTTCCGCGCTCGCCGGCTTCGACGTCCTCGCCCCCTCGGAGCTCCCCGCCGGGACCGCGCTCGAGCGATTCGCCGTCGTATCGCCCGGACCGGTGCTCCGGTTCGAGTTCGACCCGCGGGCGGTCGAAGCGGAGCTGGCGGCGGCGGGCATCTCGGGAATCGATCTGCCGGAGCTCCCCGAGGGAACGCCGGCCAGCGTGCGAGCGGAGGTCGCAGCCATCGTGCGCCAGGTCTACACGGTCCCCGCGGAAGCCGGCGAGCCGGGAACGGAGAAGAAGACCGCTTCGATCGAGATCGTGCAGGCTCCCGCCCCCAGCGTGACCTTCCCGCCCGGTGTGGACGCCGCGGCCCTCGGGACGACCTACCTCGAGATGCTCGGGCTGCCGCGCGCCGATGCGGAGCGCGTCGCGCGCGCGATCGACTGGACCTCGACGCTCGTGATTCCGATGCCGGCGGGGATGTTCAACTTCCGTGAGATCGATCTGGGGGGGACTCCGGCGCTCTACATGGAGGGAACCGCCGAGCCAATCACCGGGGAGCATCGGGGACGGAGCGAAGCGGACGGCGATCGGGAAGACGGGGACCGGGAAGGCGCCGAGCCGGAGCGCAAGGCGGAGCGCGCCCGCGTCGGCATGCTCTTGTGGCAGCGGGACGGCGTCGTCACCTCGCTCGCCGGGAGCCGCATCACCGCGTCGGAGCTTCTGCGAATCGCCGAGTCGATGCGATGAGGATCGAGGGGCCGGTCATCGAGACGCGTGATCTGCGCAAGACCTTCGCCCCGGCGGGCGGAGGCGGCGCGGAGCGTTCGGGAGGGTCGGGAGGTTCGGGAGGCTCGAGAGGCTCGAGAGGCTCGAGAGGGCGCCGCGGCGCCGCGACCCCGATCGTCGCGGTCGACCGCGTCAGCTTCGATGTCCGTCCCGGCGAGATCTTCGGCTTCCTCGGTCCCAACGGCGCCGGCAAGACGACGACGATCAAGATGCTGCTCGGGCTCGTGCGTCCGAGCGCGGGCGAGGCTCGCGTGCTCGGGAGGCGTCCGGGCGATCCGGAGGCAATGGCGCGCGTCGGCTTCCTGCCCGAGCACTTCCGCTTTCCCGGATGGCTCACCGCCGCCGAGCTGCTCGAGATGCACGGCCGCCTCTATGGGATCGATGCGGCGCGCCTGCGCGTGCGGGTCCCGGAGCTGCTCGAGAGGGTCGGCCTCGGCGATCGCGCGCGGACGCGCCTCGGCGAGTTCTCCAAGGGGATGTCGCAACGGATCGGGCTCGCGCAGGCGATTCTGCCCGACCCGGACCTGGTCGTCCTCGACGAGCCGACCTCCGGGCTCGATCCGATCGGGCGGCGCGAGGTGCGCGAGAT
This sequence comes from Candidatus Eiseniibacteriota bacterium, assembly GCA_041946735.1. GTDB lineage: Bacteria > Eisenbacteria > RBG-16-71-46 > CAIMUX01 > VGJL01 > JBHGAY01. Next base: position 97,547 of record JBHGAY010000018.1, on the reverse strand, counting down.
CCTGCGCGAGCAGCGCGCCGGCGGAGCGGCGGTGCTGCTGAACTCGCACCTGCTGGGCGAAGTGGAGTCGACGTGCGACCGGATCGCGATCCTCAAGGCGGGGAGGATCGCCCGCCTCGGGACGCTCGATCAGCTCTCGGCCGGCGAGCTGGAGGTCGAGGTGCACGCGGACGGCCTGACCCCAGCGCTGCTCGATCGCCTCGCGCTCTCCGGCGGGCGCGTCGCCACGGCCGAGCCGGACGGGTCGCGCGCGCGGCTGCTGGTCGCGCGCAAGGAGGATCTCCCGGCGATCGCGGAGGCGCTGGTCGCCGGCGGGGCGCGCCTCTATCGTTTCGCGCCGCGCCGGCTCTCTCTCGAGGAGATGTTCGTCCGGATCCTGGAGGATGCGCGATGAGCCGCCTCGCGCCTGTGGCTCCCTCGGGCGGCCGGACGTCGATCGACCCGGATCGCGACGCCACGATCCGGCGCCCCGGGCACGGCGTCGGAACGATCGCGCGGCTCACGCTTCGCGAAGCGCGCCGGCGCCGCCTCGTCCTCGCGGTCGCGCTGATGGGGATCGTTTTCCTCACGCTCTTCACGATCGGCTTCTACTTCGTCCATCGCAGCGCGGGTGGCTCGATCGTCGGGGAGCGGCCGGAGGTCTGGAACTTCTTCCTGCTGACCGGGCTCTACGTGGTCAACTTCCTGACCGTCGTGCTCACCGTGCTCGCTTCGGTGGACGCGATCGCGGGAGAGATCGCCTCCGGGACGATCCAGACGATCGTCACGAAGCCGATCGCTCGCTGGAAGATCATCGCCGGGCGCTGGCTCGGGCTCGCAGGGCTCGTCGCGCTGTTCGTCGCGCTGATGGGGGCCGCGATGATCGCGATCGTCTGGGGACTGAGCGGCTACGTGCCGCCGAACCCCGTGCAGGCGCTGGCGCTCATGATCCTCGAAGGGATGGTGATCCTGAGCCTCTCGATCCTCGGCGGCACGCGCATGCCGACGCTCGCCAACGGCGTCGTGGTTTTCATGCTCTACGCGCTCGCGTTCATCGGCGGATGGTGCGAGCAGATAGGCGCGTTCCTGCGCAACGCCACCCTCGCGAATCTCGGGATCGTCGTCAGCCTGCTCGCCCCGAGCGAAGCGCTCTGGCGGCGGGCCGCCTATCTGATGCAGCCGCCGGCGATCCGCCAGCTCGGCTTCGGGCCGTTCGCGACCGCGACCGCGCCGAGCCCGGCGATGGTCATCTACGCGGCGCTCTACGCGGCCGTCCTGCTATGGCTCGCGGTCCGATCGTTCCGCCGCCGCGATCTCTGACCCCGGCCGGGTCCGGACCGGCCGATCGGCAAGGGGAGGCTCAGGCCCCCGCCTTCTTCTCCCGCATCTCCTTCTGGCGGCGGAGCATCTCCTCCTCGCTCAGGTCCTCCTTGTGGGTCGCGATCGTCCAGACGTGATGGAACGGGTCCTCGAGGGTGCCGGTCCGGTCGCCGTAGAACTGGTCATTGACCGGGCGCAGCTCGCGCGCACCGGCCTCGATCGCGCGACGGAAGATGGCGTCGACGTCCTCGACGTAGAGAAGCAGGCTGACCGGGGTCGATCCGATCGTGGCCGCCGAGCGATAGCCCATCTCCGGGTGCTCGTCGGCCAGCATCACGACGGAGTTTCCGATCCGGATCTCGGCGTGGCCGATCCTGCCGTCCGGCGACGCCATCCGAAACGTCTCCTGCGCGCCGAACACCTTCTGGTAGTAGTCGAGCGCCTTCGCGGCGTCGTGGACGATCAGGTACGGGGTGACTGCGTGGTATCCATCCGGGATCGGCTTCACTGGCATCGGGACCTCCGTCGGTCGTGGGTGATCGGTCTCGTCTGCCGCCGGTGAGGCGGGGCCGCGGCGCCCGCAACCGCGGGCGTCCCGCCGGCGGGACCGGGGATCGTATCATCACGCCTCGTTGCCGCGGGAGAGCGCGGACCGCTAGAGTGCGGGCATGCCTCTGCACGCCGTGCTGTTCGATCTCTTCCACACGCTGATCGACGTCAACCGGGCTCCGGGCCGTTCGACGGCCGAGATCCTCGGCCTCGATCCCGCTCGCTGGAATCTGCGCGTGATCGAGGAATCGCGGCATCACGCGCTCGGGGCGATCGAGGATCCGTTCGAATCGGTGCGGACGATCGTCCATGGCATCGACCCCGCCATCCCGGACGAGAAGGTCCGCGAGGCGGTCGCCGGGCGCGCCGCTCGCTTCCGGCATGCCCTCCTCGAGGTGCGCGCGGACGTCCTCGAGACGCTCGACCGGTTGCGCGAGCGCGGTCTCTCGCTGGGCCTCATCAGCAATGCCTACTACGACGAGATCGCCGCCTGGCCCGAGTCGCCGCTCGCCCTGCGAATCGACGTCCCTCTCTTCTCCTGCCATGAGAAGATCGCGAAGCCCGACCCCGCGATCTACCGCCTCGCTGCCTCCCGGATCGGCGTCGAGCCGGAGAGCTGTCTCTACGTGGGGGACGGAGGAAGCCGGGAGCACGAAGGGGCGCGCGCCGCCGGGATGCGCACCGTCCTCATTCTCGGAATGCTCGAGGAGACCCTTCCGGCCGTTGCCGCGACGCGCCCTCGCGACACGGACTGGGTTGTCCGCGCCTTCCCGGAGCTGCTCGACGTGGTCGCCGCCGCCTGCCGGGATTCCGCCGCTCCGCCCGTCGCCTAACTCGCTGTTCTTTAGTCGATCCCGCGCCGATCCTCATGCGGTTTCTCCGCCCGCTGCGCCGGGCGCCAGAGAGTCGGGCTCTTGTAGACACAAACACTCGTATGGTATGACGGAGGGGGAGAGGAAAGGAGGGACAAGTGCCGCGCCGCTCCAGCGCCCGCCCCAGCTCCGGCCCCGGCCGCGGCCGGAGCCCGAGCCCGAGCCCGAGCGCCGGCGTCCGCTCGCCGCGCGGCGCGCCGGGGCCGCCCCCCGTTCCGCTGCTCGCCCGCAGCGCCTACTCGATCGGACGCGGCACGGCGCTCCCCGACCGCCTCGTCGCGCGGGCGGCCGATCTCGGATTCCCCGGCCTCGCGCTCGCCGACCGCGACAACCTCTATGGAGCGATCCCGTTTCTCAAGTCGTGCGCGGCGGCCGGGATCCATCCGGTCCTCGGCGTCGAGGTCTCGCCGCGCTCGGGCGGCCCGTTCCTCCCCGGTCCGGAGTCGGGACTGCGGGGCTGCGAGCGCGGGCCGTGCGCGGCGGCCGGAGCCCTCGTTCTGCTCGTCCGCGAGCCGGCGGGCTATGCGTCCGTCTGCCGCATCCTGACGGCGCGCGCGCTCGCGCCCGAGTTCGACCTCATCGAGTCCGTCGCCCACGATTGCGAGGGGATCGCCGTCCTCGCGCGCGAGCCGGAGCAGCTCGCCTCGCTCGGCGGGCGGCTCCCGCGCGGCGCGCTGCACGCGCTGATCGTCCGTCCCTCGCCGGACCGCGAGGCGGAGGCGCGCCTGCGAGAGGAGGCGAGACGCCGCTCCATCCCGCTCCTGGGCTCCGTCGACGTCTACATGGCGGCTCCGGAGGAAGCCGAGGCGCATCGCGTCCTCGCCGCGATTCGCGAGCTGGATCTCGTCTCCCGCCTCCCCGACGCGGCGCTCGCGCCGCCGTCGAGCTATCTCGCCGATCCGGGCGAGGTCTTCGACCTCTTCCATGACGATCCGTGGCTGCTCGCGGCCGCGCGCGACCTCGCGCTCTCGTGCCGCTTCTCGGCGGCCGACCTCGCCCGTCCCGGAAGCCTCTTCCCGAAGCTGCCGCTCCCGGAAGGGGAGACCGCGTACGACCGCCTCCATCGCATGGCGCAGGACGGGCTGCGGCGCCGCTACCGGGCCGTGACGCGCGAGATCGTCCAGCGCCTCGCCTGGGAGCTCGAGCAGATCGACACGCTCGGCTTCACCGACTACTTCGTCGTCGTGGGGGAGATCGTCGCGGTGGCGCGCGCCCGCGCGATTCCGATGGTCGGCCGCGGCAGCGGCGCGAGCTCGCTCGTCTCCTATCTCCTCGGGATCACGAACGTCGATCCGATCCGCTACCGCCTCACGTTCGAGCGCTTCCTCCACCGGCTGCGCCGCGATCTCCCGGATCTCGACATCGATCTCTGCTGGAGGCGGCGCGACGAGGTGATCCGGCACGTGTACGAGACCTACGGCGCCGACCGGGTGGCGATGATCTCCACCCACGCGTTCTACCGGGCGCGCGGCGCGTTCCGCGAGGCGGCGAAGGCGCTCGGCATCACCAGCGCGCAGATCGATCGTCTCGCGCGCGCGATCCCCTCCTTCGCCGACGGACCGATCGCCGAGGCCATCCGTTCGACCCCCCTCGGCCGGCGCCTCGATCTCGACGCGCCTCCCCTCGCGGGCGCCGTCGCCGCGGCCGGCCGGATCCTCGGCCTTCCGCACACGCTCGGCATCCATCCGGGCGGGATCGTGATCGGTCCCGGTCCTCTCGACACGTGGGTGCCTCTCGAGCAGGCGACGAAGGGGATCGTGGTCACGCAGTACGAGATGGATGCCGTGGAGGCGGTCGGTCTCGTCAAGATCGATCTGCTTGGCAACCGCTCGCTGACGACGATCGGCGAGACGCGCGAGCGGATCCGCGCGAGCGGGGGAGAGCCGCCCGACCTCGACGCGCTGCCCGGTGAGGACGAGGCGACCGGGCGGATGCTCGAGGCGGGGGACGCGCTCGGTTGCTTCCAGATCGAGTCGCCGGGGATGCGCAACGCCTTGAAGCAGCTCCGCACGCGCGATCTCGAGGGAACGATCGCCGCGCTTTCGCTGATCCGTCCCGGACCGTCCAGCTCCGGGATGAAGGAGCGGTTTGTGCGCCGCGCGCGCGGCCTCGAGCCGGCCACCTATCTGCATCCCTCGCTCGAGCCGATCCTCTCCTCGACCTACGGCATCCTGCTGTTCGAGGAGGACGTCCTGTGCGTCGCGAGCGTGATCGGCGGCTTCGATCGCGCGCTCGGCGACCTCCTGCGGCGCGCGATCGCTTCGGCCGCCGCCGTCTCGGCCGACCCGTCCCTCGGCGAGCGCCCGTACCCGCGCGTGCCCGATCCGGGGCGCGACGGCGAGGATCCGTGGAAAGGCAGGCCGATGCGCGAGCTGGAGAACCGCTTCCTCACCTGCGCGATCCGAAACGGCATCGCCCCCGACGTGGCGCGCGCCGTGTGGGAGGAGATGGAGCGGTTCGGCTCCTACGCGTTCTGCAAGGCGCACGCCTCCGGCTACGGCGTTCTCGCGTGGCAGACGAGCTGGTTGAAGGCGCACCATCCCGGCCCCTTCTGGGCGGCGCTCCTGAACAATCAGGCGGGGATGTACCCGCTCCGCGTCCATCTCGAGGACGCGCGGCGCCACGGCCTCGCGATCGCGCCGCCGTGCGTGCATCGCTCCGAGGCAGGCTGGTCGTGGGAGGACGGCTCCCGCCTCCGCTGCGGTCTCGCGCAAGTGAAGCGGCTGACCCGGCGGACGCTCGACGCGATCCTCCGCTGCCGCGAGGAGGGGCCGTTCGAGGATCTCGAGGACTTCCTCGCGCGCACCGGAGCGAGCCTCGCGGAGACCGCCTCGCTCGTCCTCTGCGGGGCTCTGGACGGCGTCGGGCCGGGACCCCGTCCCGCCCGGCTGTGGAGGCTCGAGTGCTTCGCGCGCAGCGGCCATACGCCGCGCGGCAACGGGTCCGCCCGCCTCGGCCTCGCGCAACCGCGCGCCGCCGCCGGCGGCGCAGCGCAGGGCGGGCCGTGGCACGAGTTCGACGAGGCGCGGCGCGTGCGTCATGAGCTGGAAACGCTCGAGCTCGCGATCACGGCGCATCCGGTGGCCGTCCTGCGGAAGCAGGGGAGGCTGCCGTCGGCAACGCCCGCCGCGCTCCTGCCCGACGAGGGGACGGCGCGCGTTCTCGGCATCGCCTCGGCGGCGCGACGCCTGCTGACGAAGAAGGGGGAGCCGATGCTCTTCCTCACGCTCGAGGATGACACCGGCCTCGCCGAATGCGTCCTCTTCCCGCCGGTCTACGCGCGCTACGGCGACCGCGTGCGCGGTGGCGCTCTGCTGCTCGCGAGCGGAAGGGTCGAGAGCGCCTACGGCGCGCCGTCGCTCGAGGTCGAGCGGCTCGATCGAGTCGCGGTGGCCGATCCGTTGCCGGAGTCGATCGGTCCGCTCGGCTCCCCTCGCGCCCCTACCGGATTCGAGTGATCCGGACGATCCGCTCCTCGCCGCGATCCGCCTCGAGACGCGCCCAGTACGTCCCCGCCGGGACTGCGTGACCGCGATCGTCCCTTCCATCCCACACGGCGTAGCCGGCCGCGCCGGCCAGGCCGCCGCGATCGAGGAGCTGGCGCACGCGGCGGCCACCCGCGTCGACGATCGAGAGGCGGAGACCCCTGCCGGCGGGAGCCGACCAGGAGAGGCGCACCGCGTCGCGGAACGGATTGCGCGACGCGGAGCGTAGAGCGAGCGAAGCGGCGGCGCCGCCCGGGCGCTCGCCGATCCACGGTCCGGCGAACGAGCCTTCTTCGTCCTCGATCCAGTACGCGTAGCGCATGCCCGGGCGCGCTTCGGCATCGAGGAAGAAGTAGTCGGCGCCTCCGGGAGAGGACGGTCGAAGCCACGCCTCCTCGAGGAGCCACGCGCCGTCGCCCGGCGCCGGCCCCGGCTCGCCGGCCGGATCGGCCTGGCGCCAGACACGGAAGGCGGCCCCGGCCCGATCGATCGGGACCGACCAGGAGAGCGCGAGCCCGTCTTCCCGCGCGAGCAGCGAAGCGCCGGCGATCTGGATCGCCGTCACGTCGCCGGCGAAGCTCCAGTCGACCCGCCGCGCGCGCACGTCCCAGCCTCGATCGCGACGCGAGTCGAACGTCACGAACTGGATCTGCGCGTCGTCCGCGGCGACGGCGCCGGGAATCGAGGCGATCGCCCCGCCGGGCGCGGCGACCGCGTACGGCTCGCCGATCGGCCTCGCCTGCTCGTCGAAGCGCTGCGCCATCGCGCGCACCGAATCGGCCGACGTGTCCCAGTAGAGGACGACGAAGCGCCCGCCCGGCTCCATCGCGACGCTCGGGTACTTGTAGCCGGGCTGCCCGTTGCCGATCAGGAACGGATACTCGTCCGCCATCGCCTGCCCGCCGGTGGCGCTGCCGCTACCGCTGCTGCTGCTGGCGTCGCCGCCGCGGCCGCCGCTGTCGCCGGCGCCGTTCTTCAGCGTCGGCAGGACGACCAGCTTGCCGGCGATCGTGCCGGTCCCGAGCGGGTCCTCGTCCCACGCCACGACGTAGCGATCGGCCGACGCTCCGGCGGTCACGTTCGCCTGGACGATGGGCCGGGTGCCCTCAGGCGGGGTGATCCGCAAATTCGACTCGATCTTCTGTCCCGACTGGTTGAACCGCTGCGCGTAGACGTCGTAGTTGCCGAGCAGCGCGCGGTCGTCGAGCCAGGCGACCAGGACTTCGCCCGCGTCCGCCGAGGCGACCGCCGGGCCGTACTGCGAGGCTCCGCGGTAGCGCGCGGGCACGATCTGGATCGTGTCCTCCCCGGCGGCCGGCGTCCCGTCGCTGTCGAAGATCTGCCCGACGATGTCGCCGGCCGTCTCGAAGGAGGTGTCGCGCCAGACGATCATGTACTGGCCGTTCGGCAGCGGCAGGATTCGCGGGTCGGACTGCCGCGCCTCCGGCACCTCCGGCAACCCGCTGTTGTTCCCGAGCGGTTCGCCCGAAGCTTCGAAGTTCTGCAGCGCGACGCTCGGCCTTCCGCCGGGCAGAATCGCCGTCCACGCGACGACCGCGCGGCCGTCGGCGAGCGCGCCGACGGAGGGCCGGTTGCGCAGAAGATCGCGGAGGTTCTCCGACGGCGCGCTCACGGAGCCGCCGGTCCCTTCGCTGATGCGGAACGCGGCGGCTCCGGCGGGCCGTCCCTGGTCGTCGAGATAGCGACCGTAGATCGAGAGCGCGCCGGAGCGGAAGTCCTCCCATACGGCGAAGGCGCGCCCGTCGGCGAAGAGGTCGACCGAGGGGAGCACCTGACTCGCCGACCCCTCCACCGGCTCGATCCGCTCGGGATCGGCCTGGGGAGAGCCGTCCTCTCCTACCTCCACCTGGAAGACCGACTGCCATCCGTCGCGGTCGTCCGACCAGGAGAGACGCAGCGGGAGATCCCCGCCGCCCGCCGTGCCGAGGCTGTGCGGGATCAGCACGTCGCCCGGCGGATTCTCCGGATCGTCGACGATCGCGAAGTCGCCCTCAGGGGAGCCGGGAAGCTCGACGCGCCGCTCGTAGAAGCGCGAGTGGCTGGCCGGCCCTCCCGTCCACAGGACGAGCAGCGTCGTCGCATCGAGGCGTCCGGCGGCGGGATCGCTCGGCGTCACGGTCGCTCCGAGCGAGATCACGGCGAATGCGGGGGAGAGCGGCTGCAGATTCTCGTCGAGCGTCACGGCGCGGAGGTCCACCTGACCTTCGTTCGACGAGGTCCAGACGACGAAGGCGCCGTCGTCGACCGCAAGCACGGCCGGCTGCCCCTGCGACCAGCCCGGCTGCTCCTCGACGCCCGCCGGATCCCCCTGCGCCGTGCCGATCGAATCGAGCCGCTGGAGGCGCACGCGAGCCTCCGCGTCGCCTTCCACCCACGCGACGATCCAACCGTCTTGCGAGGGGATCACGCGGGGATCGGCCTGCCGCACGTCCTGCTCCGGGTCGATGCGGAAGTTCCCCGGGAGGATGAGGTCGAGGTCGAGCGCGATCAGCTGCCCCCAGACGCGTGAGAAGGACGCTTCTCCCTCCCGCCACACGACGAGGGCTCGATCGCCCGAGATCGCGACCTGCGGCCGGGAGCGCGAGTCAGGGCGGGAATCGCTCGAGACGGTGCGCGTCGCCGTCACCCTTCCCTCGGTGTCGAGGAGAGCGGCGCGGATGCGGTCGCGGTCGTCGCGCTCGTCGTCCCAAACGAGCAGGGAACGACCGTCGCCGAGGCTCACGATCGACGGCTCGCCGACCTGCGCGGCGTTGAGATCGAGCTGGAAGAGGGAACGTCCGTCCGTGAGACGGTTCCCATCGCCGCGCGCCGATCCGTTCGCCTCGAAGATGCGCGAGAAGAGCGCGGGGTAGCCGGAGCGGTAGTCCACCCAGACGGTCGTCCACGACCCGTCCGGATGCGTGGCCGCGGTCACGGCTGTCTGGTACTCCTGGCCGTCGATCTCGTCGTGGAGCAGCTGTTCGGGGGGAGCGTCTGCCAGAGCGGGAGCGGAGAAAGACGCTGCGAGGAAGACGGCAAAGACTCCCGCGGAGGCGGCGGCGCGGACGGCAGCGTCGGTGGCAGCGTCGATGGCAACGCAGACGGCGGCGCAGGCGGCGGCGTATGCGGAGGTGAGAAGGGCCGCCAATGCGGCAGCCATCGCGGCAGCGGTGCGGAGCAGCACGTTCATCGTTCCTCCCGCGCGCCTCCGCTCTTCTCCCCGAGGGAGACGCCATCCAACCCCGATCGGATCGTGTGGGGGAGGCCGTCCCGGCTGCCGACCGTCCTCGCGCTGGATCATAACCGCAGAATCGGGTCGGGGGAAGCTAGGGGCTGCGGGAAGGCCTGCCGCGTGGCGCGATCCCCCAGCGGCCCGTTCGGAAGTCCTCGAGGATCTGCTCATGATCGAAGCAGATCGGGCGGGGGAGCGAATCGAGGGAGAAGAGCGCGGCGCCGCCCGCGTCGTCGCCGGCCTCGAGCTTGCCGGTCGCCTGCGCGACGAAGACGGTGGAGATCGTGTGGCGGCGCGGGTCGCGTCCCGGCTCGGAGTAGGTGTGCATCTGCTGCAGGGAAACGACCTCGAGAGACGTCTCCTCGCGCACCTCCCGGCGGCACGCGCTCTCGAGCGACTCGTCCGGATCGACGAACCCGCCGGGAAGCGCCCAGCCGAGCGGCTCGAAACGCCTCTCGATCAGCACGACCTTGCCCGGCTCCAGTTCGAGGATCGCGTCGACGGTCGACGGCACGACCGGAAGCCGATCGATCGCCCGGCCGCAATGCGGGCAGACGACGCGCATCGTCAGAGCCCGCGCCGGGCCGCTTCCTCGAGCACCTGCGCGACGCGTAGCGGCGCGAAGAGGCGGATCCCTTCCTGCTCGAGCGCCTGGCGGCCTCCTTCTTCCCTGTCGACGAGAGCCAGAGCGAGCGCGACCTCGGCCCCGGCGCTCCGCGCGGCGTCGACCGCGCGCAGGATCGATCCGCCACGCGTGACGACATCGTCCAGGACGGCGACCCGCGCGCCGGCGGGACAGTGGCCTTCGATCTGGCGCCCGGTGCCGTGATCCTTCACCGCAGGGCGGACGAGGAAGCCCTGCAGGTGCCCGCCTCGAGTCCGCGATTCGAGGATGAGCCCTGCGACGATCGGATCGGCTCCGAGGGTCGGGCCGCCGACGGCCGTGATCGCTTCCTCCTCGATCACCGGCCAGAGCGCTTCGACCGCGGCGCGAAGGCCATGAGGATCGAGCGTCGTACGGCGCAGGTCGAGGTAGTAGTCGCTGATCGCTCCGCTCGAGAGCGTGAAGCGACCCCTCTGAAAGGAGAGCTTCAGGATCTGATCCAGGAGGCCGGAGCGGCTCGCCTCGGTCGAACGGTTCGTTTCCATGGCGGGCAATCTAGGTCGGCGGCCGGCGGCGGTCAAGCGCGCGGCGCGTTCGGGGCGCGCCCGAGACTTTCGCGATCCAGGAGCGGCTCCGCGAACCGCGATCGAGGAATGCGCGAGCAACGATCGAGCGGGGGTGGCCGCGGAACCCCTCGCGGCACGCCCCCGCTCCACGAACACCAGGAGGAGGCAGGATCGGCGGACCCTTCCTTTTGCTGGGTGCTGCGACTCTCTTGCTACAGCTCTCTATGGATGCGGCCGTCGCTCGCCGGCAGATCGTCGTGATCCGGACTCGGCTCCTCCGGGAAGCGCGGGCCGTCCCCTCCCGATCCCGGGACCGAAGCCTGCTGGCGCGTCGCGTCGAACAGGTACTGGAACGAGGGGCTGAGCGCGCTCTCGTTATTGCTTGCATCGACGGCGGAGAAGCGGAAGTAGTATGTCTCCCCGTAGGTCCCCGCGACCGTGATCGACGGGGTGGTGAGAGGAGCATGGGGAGTCAACGAGCTGACCATCTCGGTTCGCGGGTCGTATCGGTATACGCGATAGCCGGCGAGATCCGCTTCTGTGTTGTCGAGCCACGAGAGGACGAACTTGTTGTCGCTCGTCGCCGTGACCTGGAAGCCGGTCGGGACGAGCGGCGGAGCCTCGTCGATCGGTCCGGCGGGATTCGAAGGGATGCGGTCGATGCCGCAGCCGGCGACGAGGGACAGAACGAGAACAGCGGCGGCTGGAACGTACCGCTGCCAGCTAGGTCGGTCACGACGAACGCACATGCCTGGGTCCTCCTTCCACTCGGTCGGCGGTTCGCGGGGGGCCTTGCCCCGCTCGTTCGATCCGCCCTGGTGCGGTCCCGAGGTGCAATCCGCGTGCCGAATGCCGGTGGGGAAATCGCCCAAGGTATCGGCAGGCCGCCCTCGAGGGCTGAGGATCGATCCGCACGAGGAGGGATCGCGCATCCAGGTGGGAAGATGCGGGATGGGTCGCGGTCCGCTGCGGACGGCGCGCGGCGCCGGTTCCGGCTCGAATGTCCGGCCGGTGTGGAACGCTCCCCGCGGCAGGCGCTCGCGCGCGCCTCGCAAGATGCATCTTCCGCGCGCCGGATCTGCAATCGGCAATGGCGCCGGACGCGGAAGGTGAGCGCAGGGCTGCCGATCGTCCCTGCGACTGCGGTCCTCTGCTCGATTCCCTGGCTTTCGGTGGCCGCCTTCGCCCGCCCGAGCGATCTGCTTCCCCCTCTGCCGCGCAGCCTCGCGCCGGTCGCCACCTACGGCGAGTTGGCGCCGGGGGTGGTGCATCCGGGGATCGACCTGCCGACGCTCGGCGCAGCGCAGCCGATCGCCGCCGCCGCCGACGGCGAGATCGTTCGCGTGCGGGTGAGCGGCGGCGGCTACGGGCGCTGCCTTCATCTCCGGCTCGCCGACGGGCGCGAGGTCGTCTACGCCCATCTCTCCTCGTTCCCGCCTGCGATCGAGGACTCCTGCGACCGGCGCCAGCGCGCGGCCGGCTCCTACGAGCTCGACTGGAGGCCGGCGCGCGGCAGCTTCCCCGTCTCCCGCGGCGAATGGATCGGCAGGACGGGGGAGACGGAGGCCGGGCGCCCGATCCTCCATCTCGAGGTGTGGAAGGACGGCACGCCGCGCAATCCTCTGACCGAGGGTTGCGCGCTTCCGGATCCGTCGCCGCCGCGTATCCGCGCGATCCGAATCGTTCCGCTCGCTGCCGCATCCCGGGTGCAAGGGCGCCTCGCCCCGTTGCGTCTCGCTTTGCCGGCCGAGCGCAAGAACGACGCGCCGCTCGCGGAGTCGGTCGTGTGGGGGCCGATCGGGATCGAGACCGAGGCGGACGATCCGGCCGGCGCGGAGCGCGCCGCTCCCTGGGCGCTCCGAATGACGGTGGATGGGAGGCTGCAGTACGCGGGAGACATCGGGCGCCGCATCGCCGGAGCCGAGATCCTGCCCGACGCTCCCGACCCGGAATTCCCCGACACGCTCCGGCAACGGCTCTACGAGCCTCCGCTGGGAGATCGAGGGAGTTTGCTGTGCGGCACCTCCGTCGCTCCCGGCCGGCACCGGCTGCGGATCTCCGTGCTCGACGCCGCCGGCAACGCCGACAGCGTCGACACGATCCTGCTCGTGCAAGCACCTCCCCGCGTCGTCGAATGGATCTCGCGCCCCCTGGGAGGCGGATCGTGGGATCTCGGAGTCCGCGTCGCGACCGGCCCCGCCACCGATCCCGAGACCTTTCGGGTCTGGGTCGATCTCACCGAGGATGGACGCCGCTTCCCGGTGCGCTCCCTTCTCGGCCACCTTGGCGAGGGATGGTTCCTCGGAGAAGTGGCCTCGCTGAAGCCGTCGGGACCGATGGGAGTGCGCGTGCGGATGCAGATGCAGCAGGGGATCGAGGCGTGGGAGCCGGCGGTGCGGCTCGACGCCTCGTTCCCGTGCCCGGCAGGCGAGGCCGCGGCTCCTCGGGCGCGCGCACGCCCGCGCTGGTGCGAGCTCTCCGTCGATCCCCCTTGCCTGCCGTCCGAGATGCCCAAGGCGATCTGGATCGTCGACAGCCGCCGGTCGGTCCACGAGCCGATCGAGGTCCCGCCGGGGGAAGGGGACCGGTCCTGGCGCTTCGCGATCCCGGCGCGGCGCGGCGCGTCCGGACGCTCGCCCCGCTTCTCCCTCTCTCTCGACCAGGCGTCACAACAGACCTGGGACCTCCCGCAGCTACTCCTCGGCACCCCATCGTCCGAGATGCTCTGGACCTCGCCGGACGGCGCGTTGACCGTCGAGATCCCGGCTGCTACGTTCTACGCGCCCGTGTGGCTGGAATGGACCAGGACCGAGCGGCCCGAGGAGATCGTCGCTCCGAAGGATCTGCAGGTTCCGCGTCCCTCGGCCGGGCAAGACGAGGTGCTCCGGGTGGCGAGCGATTCCTACCGCCTCGAGCCCGGCGATCTCGAACTGGATGGCTTCTTCCGGGTGACGCTGCGCCCCCGGACGCCGCCCGACACCGGAGAGGAGGCGGCGCGGCTCGCGATTTACGGGAGGAGGGATCCGGGAAGTCCCTGGATCTGCCGCGGCGGCGTCTGGACAGGTAGCGCCGTCGTGGCCGTCGTCGATCGACTCGAGGAATGGATCCTTCTGGAAGATCGGACGGAGCCTTGGATCTACGCTCTGGTGCCGGCGCCCGGGGAGCGAGTGGCGACGGTCCCGACCCTGCAGGTCCGAGTGAGGGAAGAGGGCTCGGGGCTGCGCGCGAAGGATCTGTCGATCCTGCTCGACGGCCGTCCGCTGCCGTCGGCGTGGAACCCCTGGTCCCGGACGGTCACGGCGCGGCCCGAGAATCCGGTCGAGCCGGGAAGGCACCTGTGGGAGATGCGCGCTCGGGATCGCGCCGGGAACGCGGCCCGGCGGCTCTCGAGCTTCACGCTGGTGCAGGCGCCGTAGCGGAGCGGGCGGCCGAGGAGAGGGGGAGGGGAATGGAGACGGGCTGGCTGGAGTTCGAGAAGCCGATCATCGAACTCGAGCAGAAGATCGAGGATCTGCGGGCGTTCGCCGACAAGGAGAACCTGGAGTTCAGCGAGGAGCTGCACCGCCTGGAGGCGCGAGCCGAGAGGCTGCGCGGCGAGATCTACGCGAACCTGACCTCCTGGCAACGTGTCCAGATCGCCCGCCATCCGCGCCGTCCGTACACCCTCGACTACGTGCAGCGGCTCTTCACCGACTGGACCGAGCTGCACGGCGACCGCCGTTTCGGAGAGGACCGCGCGATCGTCGCGGGCCTCGCCCGCTTCGAGGGCCGCCCGGTCGTGGTCGTCGGACATCAGAAGGGGCGCAACACGAAGGAGAACCTGATGCGGAACTTCGGGATGCCGCATCCCGAGGGATACCGCAAAGCGCTCCGGCTGATGCGCCTCGCCGAGAAGTTCCACAATCCGATCATCTGCTTCATCGACACGCCCGGAGCCTTTCCGGGGATCGGGGCCGAGGAACGCGGGCAGGCGGAGGCGATTGCGCGGAACATCCTCGAGATGGCCGCGATCCGCGTGCCGATCCTCGTGCTCATCATCGGCGAGGGAGGCTCGGGCGGCGCGCTCGCGATCGCGGTCGGCGACGAGGTCCTGATGTTCGAGAACGCGATCTACTCCGTCATCTCCCCCGAGGGGTGCGCCGCGATTCTCTGGAAGGACCAGGCGAAAGCCCAGGATGCGGCCGAGGCGCTGAAGCTCACCGCTCCGGATCTCTCCTCGCTCTCGCTCATCACGCGCGTGGTGCGCGAGCCGCTGGGCGGCGCCCACCGCGACGTCGAGGCGATGGCGGAGATCGCGCGCGGCGAGATCCGCGCGAGCCTCGAGCGGCTGACGTCGCTCTCCCCCGAGGATCTGCTCAAGCAGCGCCACGCGATGTATCTGCGGATGGGCGTCTTCGCCGAGAACGGGTCGCGTTGATCGGACGGTTCGCCGGTGGGCGCCGCCGGCGCCCGGCCGAGCGCGGCAACCTCTGGCGCCTCGTCGTCCTTCTCCTGGTCGTCCTCTACTTCGTGCAGATCGACAACCTGATGAAGGTGCGGCCGGATCACGCCTTCCTCTCGCTGCTGATCGTCGCGCTCGTCCTCGGCAACGCCCGCCGCTTCCTGATCGACTGGAGCCCGTTCATCGCCCTCTGGATCGCCTACGACTCGATGCGGGGGATCGCCGACGATCTCGCGGGGAAGATCCACATCGTCGCGCCGTTCCGGCTCGAGCAGGCGCTGTTCGGATGGCTCGGCGGCGGCACGATCCCGAACTTCGCGATGCTCGAATGGCGCCAGCGGATCGACGGCACCGCTCTGCGCCACTTCCTCGACGCGATGGCGTCGGGTTTCTACGCGATGCACATGGCGGCCCCGCTCGTCCTCGCGTGGATCTTCTGGCACACGCTGCGAGACCGCCGCGCCTACTTCCTCTTCATCCTCGCCTTCTCGATCGTCACCTGGGCGAGCTTCGCGACCTACTTCGCCTATCCGGCCGCGCCGCCCTGGTACGTGCGCGACTTCGGGTTCGTGCAGCCGGAGGCGAACTTCAAGGGGGCGGGGGCGGGCAACCTCGTGGCGACCGACCGCTGGATCGGGATCCCGCTGTTCGAGTCGATGTACCGGCACCTGAACCCCAACAAGTTCGCCGCGATCCCCTCGCTCCACTCGGCCTTTCCGCTCCTGATCTTCCTCCACGCGATGCGCCGCTTCGGCCGGCGCGCGCTGCCGGTGGCGCTCTTCCCGCTCGGGGTCTGGTTCTCGGCCGTCTACTTGAACCATCACTACCTGATCGACATTCTGCTTGCGATCGCCTACGTGCTGGCCGCCGATCTGCTGGTCCGGCGCGTTCTCTTCCCCCGGCTCTTCGAACGGGGGCCACTGCGAGCCTGGCTCGAGGCGGGACCGCGCGCCGGGCCGGCCGCCCTCCTGGCGAGCGAAGCCGGAGGGGAACGAACGGCGGCGAACGGTGTGGAGGCCGGGGCGCGTTGACGCTTCCGGCATGGGTTGTTAGGGTCAACGGCGGCAAGGGGCGGTCCTGCAGCCGCCGCGCCCCGGGAGGTAGGATGCTCGCCAAGGAACTCCTCGACATCCTCGTCTGTCCCCAGTGCAAAGGGGATCTGGAGTATGACCCGCAGAACCAGAAGCTCATCTGCCATGCGTGCCGGCTCCGCTACCCGATCCAGGACGACATTCCGATCATGCTCGTGGAGGAGGCCGAGCCGCTCGACGCGGACTCCGGCCCTCGAGCCCCTCGAAAGGAGGGATGATCTGCTCCGCCATCCGCTCGCCGCCGTTCTCGTCCTGACGATCCTCTGCCTCGTCCCCGCCCTCGCCGCCGCGTTCCCCGAGGGGATCGCGGACGTGGAAACCGGACCCGGGTTCGCGCGTCTGCTCCTGCGCACCGGCGCGGCCGGCCCGGTCATCGTCCCGGCGGAGGAAGGACAGCTCCGTCTGGTTCTGGACGGCTTCCTGGAGGAGCCCGATCCGTCGGGGGAGATCACGATCCCGGCCCGCACCTTCTTCGTCGGGATTCCGCCGTCGGGTGGCGCGACCGTGACGTTCGAGACGCGCGACCGCGTCGATCTCCCGGCCGTCGACGCGAACGGACAGCCGATTCCGGCGTCGCGCCTGCCGGAGCGGTCGATCGAGTGGGGCGCGCCGAGTTGGATGCGCGGCCAGCGCGTCGTGCCGATCGTGTGGCATCCGGTCGTCCGGCGCGCGAGCGGCGGCGGCGCCGCGCTCGAGCGCGAGATCTCCGTCACCGTGCGCTTCGACGATCCGGGGGACCGAGGGGCCCCGCCGCCGGTCTCCGACCGCTTCGAGCCGGTCTACCGCGCGACGGTCGCCAACTACGAGCAGGCGCGGGGATGGCGCGGCCCGTCGATTCCGCGCGCGGCGCGCGCGGGCGGGCGGAACGGCGCCGACTATTACTCGACGGCGAGCGGACCGTGGATCGTCCTCTCCGTCGATCGCACGGGACTGCAGGCGGTGAGCGGCACCGATCTCCAGGCCGCCGGAGTCGACCTCGGGTCGATCGTTCCCGAGCAGCTTCGGCTTTTTACCGGCACCGGGGTCGAGCTTCCCGAGACGGCGCCGTACAACGACCTGCCTCCGTGGCTGCACGAGACGGCAATCGAGATCGAGGGGGGCGAGGACGGGAGCTTCGATCCGCAGGACCGCATCCTCTTCTATGGCCTCGGGCCGGATGGATGGTTCGCCGACTACGGCCTGCCCGACCGCAAGCACGAGCGCTACCACACCGACCTGTACTCGAACGTCAACGCGTATTGGCTGAGCTGGGGCGGCTTCGAAGGGGAGCCGATGCGCTGGACCGTCCTCGACGGAACGAGCCTCCCCGGGACGGTGGAAGAGGCGGCGCTCGCGCGGTTGCACTTCGAGAAGGACCTCGCCCACGATTACCGCCCCTCGGAGTACCAGGCCGGCCGGTGGCCGTTCCCCGACACGTTCCCGCAATGGGAGCGCTGGTTCTGGAAGGAGCTGATCGCCAGCGCGAGCGATCTGAAGACGACGGTGCCGTTCCACGTGCCTCGCCCGCTCGCCGGTTCGCCCGCGCGGATGCTCCTGCGCTTCTGGGGAGCGACCCCGAGCTTCACCGAGCGCAATCATCAGATCGTCGTCTATCTCGGCGACGACTCGCTCGCGGCGGGAAGCTGGGGGGACGTGAGCCACTTCGACCTCGAGATTCCCGGTGTCGCGCTGGCGCAGGAGGATCTCGATCTCCGCCTGCTGGCTCCCTATCGGGGCAAGCTCGATCGCTCCTACCTCGCATGGTTCGAACTCGACTACCGGCGGAGGCTCGAGGCGGAGCGCGATTCACTCGCCTTCCTCGTCGAACCCGGCTCGGCGGCGCGCGGCTTCCGCGTCAGCGGCCTGTCCGATCCTTCCGCCACGATCGTCCTCGACGCGACCGATCCTCTGCGGCCGGAGAGGATCACGCCGTCGATCGCCGCGGGGGCGGTCTCGTTCACCGTCCACCCCGAGGCGAACCGGGAGCGTCGGATGCTCGTCGTCGGCTCGGCGCGCGCCCGCACGCCGGCGATCCACGTCGATCTTCCTCCCGAAGGGGGCTACCTGCGGGAGCGCGAAGAGCCGGTGGACGCGCTGGTGATCGCGCACGGAGCGTTCCTCGACGCGGCCCGCCGCCTCGCCGACTTCCGCAAGGAGCAGGCGGAGCAGGCGGGGGACCCGTTGCGGATCGAGGTGGTCGACGTGCAGGACGTCTACGACGAGTTCTCGGCCGGCCGCGTCGATCCGGCTGCGATTCGCAACTTTCTCGACTTCGCGCGCGATCGCTGGAACGGAGGCGATCCAGGCCGATCGCCGTCCTCCGTGCTGCTTTTCGGCGACGCGAGTTTCGACTTTCGCGATCGCCTCGCGCGCGGCCTGCTCTTCATCCCGACCTACGAGGGGTACTACGATCCGACCCTGCGCCGCTCCGCCTACAGCCCGCAGTTCGCCTCGGACGACTGGTTCGGCCTGCTCGACTTCGATACGCAGGACGATGCGGTGCTCGATCTCGCCATCGGACGGCTCCCGGCAGACAGTCCGGCCTCGGCCGAGGCGATGGTGCAGAAGGCGATCGATTACGAGACGGCGCAGGCGCCGGGCGGATGGCGCCAGCGCTTCACGCTCGTGGCGGACGACGTCTGCCAGGGAATCCGCCCCGACGGTCTCAGCACGCTCCACATGTCGCAGACCGAGGATCTCGCGGACCAGATCCTTCCGGAGGAGATCGAGCGCGATCGCGTCTTCCTCTACGAGTACGGCAAGGAGTGTCTCTACGACCGGAAGCCCGCAGCGGCCGCCGCGCTGCGCGCGAGCATCGACGCGGGAACGCTGGTCGTGAACTACACCGGCCATGGAAGCGAGGGGCAGCTCGCCGACGAGCGCGTCCTCGAGACGCCCGGCGTGGCCGGAATGAGCAACGCGGACCGTCTCTTCCTCTTCCTGACCGCGTCCTGCTCGGTCGGAAAGTACGACTTCATCGGCGATGGTCTCGGGGAGACCCTCGTGAGGCATCCGGGGGGAGGAGCGATCGCGGTCTTCTCCGCCTCGGCCGTCGCCTTCTCCGGCTCGAACGCGCTCCTCAACAAGGAGTTCTTCGAGGCGATCTGGCCCGGACGCGACTACCTGGTCGATCTTCCGCTCGGCCAGGCAGCTCTCGTCGCGAAGTCGACGCTCGTCAACCCGACGCAGCAGCTGAACAGCCGCCGCTACCCGCTCCTCGGCGACCCGCTGGTCCGCCTCTCCGAGCCGCGCAACCGCGTCCGGCTCACGATCGAGGCGCTGCGCGAGGACGGCTCCGCCGCGCCCGACACGATCCTGCGCGGACAGAAGGTCCGAATCGCGGGGGAGATCGTCGACGCGAGCGGCTCTCTGCAGAGCGGAGTCGACGGGGAGGCGTCCTTCCGCGTCTACGACTCGGAGATCGTCCGGAAGGTCAGCGCGTTCCTCGAGTACAACCTGAGCGGCGCGACGATCTTCCGCGGGACCGCTCCTGTGCGGGAGGGACGGTTCGAATCGGTCTTCCTCGCTCCGACCGCGCTGCGGCTCGGCGATCGCGGCTCCGCGCAGGCGTACGCCTCCGTCGTCTCCGGCGGCCAGACGGTCGCGATCGGCGGGCGGACGAGCGGACTCGCCGTGCCCGAGATCGCGCCCCCGGCCGCTGCCGATCGCGAGGGGCCGAGGATCGAGATCGTTCCCCCCGGCGACCTCGCGGCGATCGAGGCGGGATCGATCTGGGAGGCGATGCTGGAGGACACGAGCGGCATCAACATCACGCAGCTGATCCCGACCCGCTCCGTCCTGTTGAAGATCGAGGACGGAAGCAAGCTCGTGCATCTCCAGGACCTCTCCGCCGAGGTCGTCTTTCCGGAGGACTACCAGCGCGGCGAAGTCTCCTTCCGCCTGCCGGCCGAGCTGGAGGCGGGGCGTCGCTACACGATGACGATCGAGGCGTCCGACAACCGCGATCTGCGCTCGCTTTCCTCCGTCGAGTTCACCGTCGTCGGCGGAACAGCGGAAGCGTTCGCGCTCGGGAGGGTCTACAACGTCCCGAATCCGATGGACCGGGACACGACGTTCTTCCTCGAGATCACGCAGCCGGCCGACGCGACGATCCGGATCTTCACGAACACCGGGCATCTGATCCGCACGATCGAGGCGAGCAACGTCTCGATCGAGCAGGCGGGGGCCTTCGGCATTCCGTGGGACGGTCGGGACGAGGACGGGGACCGGATCGCGAACGGCGTCTATTTCTATCGCGTCACGGTCGCCGGGCAGGACGGCACGCGGGAAAGCCGGACGGAGCGGCTCGCAGTCCTGCGGTAGCGCGGGAGCCGGTCTACGAAGGAGCGGGCGCCGTGGGCCGCCGGTCCACCGGCGGCCCGTCCAGCAATCACCGGCGTTCCGCCACACCGGCGCCCGGCCGAGCCGGAAGGCGGCGTTGACACCCCTTCGAGGCGGTTGCTAGACTGCCCCGTCTCTTTGGTCGATCGGCTCGGTCGCTTCGTACGGCCGGCAGAGGAGGAGCGCCGGATCTGCCGGCGAGGTCGGAGTCAGGAAAGGATCGGTAGGCACCGATGGGCTGTGGGAAGAAGCGGAAGCGGAAGAAGATCGCGACGCACAAGCGGAAGAAGCGGCTGCGCAAGAACCGCCACAAGAAGCGGATCCGCTAGCTCGCGCATCTCGTTCCGGCGCTCGGTTCGTTCGAGGAGTCCGGGGTCTTTCGTGAAGGCCCCGGGCTCCTCGCTCTTGCTGTACCCTTCGCCGTGGCCGCGCGGTTCCGGGACGGACCCGGCTCCGCCCGGTCCGCCCGCCCTCTTCGGATCGAATGGCCGTTGCGCCCGAGAGGAGCTCGACGCTTGCTCGTTCGAGGGACGATCCGCGGCACACGCCAGGGCTTCGCGTTCCTCGCTCCCGACGAGGGGGGCGAGGAGATCTTCATCTCGCGCGAGAACCTCGCCGGGGCGATCCACGGCGATCGCGTGGAGGCGTCGCTCTTCCGCCGCGCGCCGTACGACTTCCGCCCGGAAGGCGCGGTCGAGCGCATCCTCGATCGTCCCGATCCGCTCTACAGCGGCAACGTCATCAAGCTCGCGCGCACGCTGTTCGTCGTCCCGGACATTCCGGTCCTTCCCCCGCGCCTGCGCCTGAAGATCGGCCCCGGTTCCGGCTCCGGCCCCGGCGTGGCGCCGATCGGTTCGAAGATCCTCTTCCGTCTCGAGGGGCGCGAGATCGGCCAGACGCCGGTCGCCAAGCTCACGGAGGTCGTCGGCGATCCGAACGATCCGGCGCTCGACGCGCTCGTCGTCTCCACCGCCTACCAGCTTCCCGGCCGTTTCCCGGACGAAGCGCTCGACGAGGCGGTGGCCGCCGTCGCGCGGGACGATCCGGACGATCGCGCCCGCCGTCGTTCCTACGCCGACAAGCTGGTCGTCACGATCGATCCGGAGACCGCGAAGGACTTCGACGACGCGATCTCGATCCAGCGCGAAGCCGACGGCTACCGCCTTCAGGTCCACATCGCCGACGTCACCTGGTTCGTCCGCGAAGGGGGGCCGCTCGACCTCGAGGCGGCGCGGCGCGGCAACAGCATCTACTTCCCGGGCGGCGTGATCCCGATGCTGCCCGAAGCGCTTTCGACGAGCGCCGCGAGCCTCGTCCCCGGCGAGCCGCGCCGCGTGCTCACCGTCGAGATCGACCTCGCGCTCGATGGCGCCCCGCGAGCGGCGTCCTTCCATGAAGGATCGATCGTCAGCGCCGCGCGCCTGCACTACGAGCAGGCGCAGGAGATGATCGAGAGCGGGGCCGGACCGTCCGAAGTGGTCTCGACCGTCCGGCTGATGGACGAGCTGGCCGCCAAGCTGCGGGCGGCGCGGTTCGCGCGGGGTGGCTTCGATCTCGAGATCCCCGAGACGGAGGTCGATCTCGACGCCAGCGGCATGCCCGTCCGGCTCCGGCGCCACGAGACGCTCCCGAGCCACCGGCTGATCGAGGAGTTCATGATCCTCGCGAACCGGATGGTCGGTCGCCAGCTCGCACAGAGCGGACTGCCGCTGCTCTTTCGGGTGCACGGAGAGCCGGACGCCGACGCGCTCGAACGGTTCGCCGAGCTCGTACTCACGCTGCTGCCCGGAACGCGCGCGAGCGACGTCGCCACCCTTCCTGCGCTCCGGCGATTCCTCGTCGGGCTTCCGCGCGGAGGACTGACCCCGATCCTCCACGCATTCTTCCTGAGGAGCATGAAGCAGGCGGTCTACTCGGCGGTCGATCTCGGTCACTTCGGGCTCGGGATCGATCGCTACTGCCACTTCACCTCGCCGATCCGGCGCTATCCGGATCTCTTCAACCACCGCGTCGTGCGCTGGCTGATCCGGCACCCGGAGGCGGATGCCGACGAGCCGGCCGGCGCGACCGGGCGGCGCTGGCAAGAAGCGGCGACCGTCCACGCGATCCATTCCTCCAAGACGGAGCGCACCGCCGAGAAGGCGGAGCGCGAGATCGTTCGCCTGAAGGTCCTGCGCTGGGCGGAGAGCCGGATCGGCGAGGTGCACGCGGGACGGGTCACCGGACTGACGCCGAGCGGACTCTTCGTCGAGTTCGAAGACGTGCCGGTGGAGGGGTTCATCGCCCGAGCGACGTTGCCGCCCGCGGCGCATTACGTCGAGGAGCGCTTCGCGTTCGTCGAGAAGCGGAGCAAGTGGGAGCTGCGTCTGGGGGACCGGGTCGAAGCGCAGATCGTCCGGGTCGATCTTCGCGATCGCTTCCTCGACCTGGAGCTTGTGCGGCGCGAAGGGGGAAGGAAGGCGCGCGGGCGCGGAGACCGCGAAGCTGCGCGCGGGCGCGGCGCCGGGCCCACCGCGGGCGAAGAGCGGGCGGGTCGCGGCAAGCGGCCGCATTCGAAAGCGGGGGCCGCGGAGGCGGGGAAGTCGCGGCGCGCGCGCGGCCGCGGCCGGCGGGACGAAGCGCCCGGCCCGCCGTCGCGCGCCCGGGTCAAGACGAAGGCTCGACGTGCCGATCGAGATAAGGTACAAGCTCCGCAGAGGCGACCACGGCCCGGCCGCGGGGGCAAGAGCGGGCGAAGGAAGGGGAGGGCTCGATGACCTGGGATGGAGTGACGGATCGCAGGCGGCACAAGCGGGCGGCCATCCGCTTGCAGAGCGAGTTCGGGGACCCGGTCTCGCCGACGCGGATCGAGACGGTCGACTTCAGCGCGGGAGGGTTCTCCTGCTGGATGGGGCGCGCCGTCCGGCCGCTGACGCGCCTCGCGCTCCGGTTCGACTTCCCCGCCTTCGCGGAAGAGACGCCGCGCACCATCGAGTGCGAGGGGATCGTCGTGCGCTGCGAGAAGCGGCCGGACGGGGTGCTGCCCTGGTCCATGGCGGCCGCGTTCACGAGCCTGCGGCCCGCGGATCGCGATTTCCTGGAGCGCTACATCGACTGGCACGAGACGGTGATGTCGCCCGATCCGGACGAGAGCTTCTCCGACGCGGTCGAGGGTCCCGGGGACTGAAGGCTTGCCGCGGCGCCGCGGCGGCGCGAAGGCACGACGGGGGAGTGGCGAAGCCGGGACGCGGCGGAGCGGCGAAACCGCGGAGCGGAAGAAGCGGGCTCGAACCCCGTCGCGGCCTTTCCGGAATTGACCCCTTTCGAGAGGCTCCGATACTGTCTCTTCGGCTCCCGCTCTCGCGGATAGCCGGGAGGTTCTCGTGAGGTCACACGCGCTCGCCCGCCTTCTCGTTCCCGCCGCCGCAATCGCTCCCCGCGCCTGCCTGTGCCTTTGCCTGGGCGCCTGCCTCTGCCTGGGCCTTGGCCTCGCGCTCTCCCCCGGCGACGCAATCGCCGACAAGTACGCCGGCGAGTTCCTCCGAATCGGAGTCGGCGCCCGCGCTCTCGGGATGGGCGGCGCATTCACCGCTCTCGCGAACGACGCCTCCGCCGCCTACTGGAATCCTGCGGGGCTCGCCCAGATGGAGCGCCCCGAAGTCCTCTTCATGCATGCGGAGCAGTTCGGGCAGCTGGCCAACCATGACTTCTTCGGATACGTGCAGCCGCTGCCCGGGACGACCGGCACCTCGGTCGGACTCGCTGTCATCCGCTACGGAGTCGACGACATCCCCATCACGCGCGACGCTTGGACGGACAGCAACGGCAACGGAAAGCCGGACCCCGGCGAGTTCGATCCGGACGACTTCCGCAAGGCGAGCGACACGGAGTGGGGAGTCCTGTTCACCTACGCCCGTAGCGCCAGCGACCGGCTGCAGCTCGGCGGCAACTTGAAGGTGGTGCGCCAGGGTCTGCTCCACAACACGAGCTTCGGCATGGGGGTCGACCTGGGAGCGCTCTACTCCGTGCGGCGCGATCTGACGATCGGCGCGCGACTGGCCGACGTTACGACGACGCGGATCTCCTGGGACACGGGGACGCGCGAGGTGATCAATCCCTCGATGGCGCTCGGCGCGCAGTGGACGCGGGAGCTGGCTGGGCTTCGCGGAGAGGTCACGGTGGCCGGGGACTTCGCGTTCACGTTCGAGGGACGCGAAACGGCGAGCCAGTTCGGCGGCGGAACGGTGGCGGGCGACTTCCAGGGCGGAGTCGAGTACTGGTTCTCGCGGGCGGTCGCGGCGCGCGTCGGGACGACGGCGGGGGACTGGACGGCGGGAGGCGGAATCCGCTACCGCGGCTTCGGCGCCGATTACGCCTTCCTTCCGCACGACGATCTCGGGGACACGCACCGCATCTCGGCGTCGCTCCGCTTCTAGGACGCGCGGCTTGCCGCGGCTCGATGCCGCGGTTCGATCGCGGGGCCCCACGATCCCCCCGCGTCTCGACCGGTGAGCGCTTCCATCGCCCCGTCGCCTTCGCGGCGGGGCGGCCTCTTTCTAGCCGGTCGCGTGCCCTCTGGACCATTTCCTGCCGAGAAGGATCACCCGAGCGCGTCGCCCTGGACCGCCCGTGCGCCGGCAATCGATTCCGGCTCAACGATCTGCGGCTGGCTGTGGGTTGTTCCCCAGGATGGCATTCCCCTTGCCCGTGCAAGCCCCCGTTCCCAGGAGGGGAAGATGAGGCCGACCGAGGAGCAAGGGGCCGCCGCTCGCAGCAGGACCGACCGCGATCCGCAGGGGATGCCGCCATCTCTGCGAAGCCTCGCGCGGGAAGAGGAGGCGCGGCTACGGCGCAGGATCGCGCGCGCGGGACCGTCCGCGGGCGCGGCTCCCGTGCCGCTCGGCATCCTTCTCGCGCTTCGTGGTCGATGGTCGCAGGCGGCCGAGGCGTTCGAGAGGGCGGTTCGCGGAGACCCCGAAGGCGCGCGGGCGCGGCTGCTGCTTCTCCACGCGCGCGTGGAAGGATTGGGGGAGGAGCCTTCGCTCGTCCTCGACGGCTGGGACCCCACCGCGTCGGTCACCCCGCTGCCCGACCGCTACCGCCGCTACGCGGTTGCGTGGGCGGCTCTCCGGCGCCGGGATGGCGCGCATCTCGCGGAGCTGCTCGAAGCCCCCGCCGCCGGGCCGCGAGGCCATCTGTTCCGCGCGATGCTCCGCTACGCCTGCGCGAGCGCGCGCGGCGATCGTGCGTCGGCCGAGCGTGAAGCGCACCGGCTCCACGCGGCCCACCCGCTGCTCGATCCGGCGCATCTCGCGCGGCTCGCCGCCGGGCCATTCTGGAATCCGCTCCACGCCGCCGGCTACGCCCGCATCGCGCGCGTGGCGCTGAAGGCGGGATTCGCGGACCGCGCGCGCGCCGCCTGGGAAGAGGCGTTCCGTCTCGATCCCGACGCGAGTCGGCTCGCGTCGCGGATGGTGCGCCTCGCGCCGTTCGACGGCGACGAGGAAGCGGCCTTGAGGCGCATCGCCTCCGGACTCTCCGGCGCGCCTCGTTCCGTGCGGCTCCGCGTCGCGCTCGGCCTCGAGTACCTGCGGGAAGGGTTCGTTCGCGAAGCGACGCGAGAGATCGCCGGCGCGGTCGGTTCGCCGCGCGCGCTGCGCGAGCTGCTGAGGCTCGGCCGCCGGCGGCCACCGCGGCGCCGTGACGGCCGCGAGAGCGGTCCGGGCGGCAACGGAGACGACGGCCGCGCGAGCGATCCGGGGCTCGCGACCCGCGTCCAGCATGCAGGGATTTGGACGAGACGATTCGTTCGGGGCGGCCCCGCCCCGTCGGAGGGATGATGCACGAAGACAACCTCGGGACCCCGATGCGGATCGAGATCGCGACCTCGGAGAGCGAGGGAGGGGAGTTCCTCTCCTGGGCCGATCCGGAGCAGGTGGTCGCTTGCGTCGCCTGGTCGCGCCCGCGCGACACCTTCGCCCGTTTCGTCCAGCCCCGTCTCGCGGAGTTGGATCGCCCCGGCGAGGCTCCTGCGCCTCCGGGCCTTCCGCCGCGCGTCGCGACGCTTCTCGATCGGATGCGCCAGGTGCACGGGCGGCTGTTCCGCGAGAATCGCTCGGCGGTCCGCGATCCGCGTACCGTCCGTCTCGCGATCGCGGTGGTGGAGGAGCAGCGTGTCTTCTTCCTTAAGGCGACGCGATGCTGGGTCTTCCTGTTGCGCGATGGATCGGCGACGCTTGCCTGCCTGGGCGATCGAGCGGCGGAGGACGCGCCGGCCGCCGCTCTCGGAAGCGAGCAGAAGCTCGCCCTCGCGTTGAGCTCCGTCGAGATCCGGCCGAAGGACATCCTGCTGCTTCTCGCCGCCGACACCGGATCCGCCCCGGACCGCCGGGCCGTTTCGCGCGTCTTCGACGAGACGCAGGATCTCAAGCGCGCCTGCGACGGCCTCGTGAACCTCTTCGGGATGCAGGAGCCGGGCGCCGGTGCGGCCGCCCTGCGCTTCGTTCCGATCGGCGCGCCGGCGGCGTCGGACCGCCTGCACAATCCGCTCGAGGACCTCGGCAGCGAGCTGCAGGCGGTACGGCCGCCCTTTGCGAACGCCGAGCGCGAACCTTCCGGTTTCAACGCAGCTCCGGCGGGCTCGTCATGGAGAGGACCGGCGGACGAGGTGAAGCTTCCTTCGTTCCTGGAGAACGTGCCGGACCTGCGCGTGCGGCAGACGGAGCCGAAGCGGGAGCCGGAGCCCGCGCGGGATCCACGGCCACAGGCGGCGCCGGGGCCAGTGTCAGCGCCGGAGCCCATGCCGGAGGCCGAGCCCGTGCCGGAGCCGGAACTCGTGTGGCGGTCCGAGGCCCTGACGGGACTGGAGCCGGGGCAGCCGTCGGAGGCTCTCCCGGAGCCCGGGCAGGTGCCGGAGCAGCAGCCGGAGACGGAGACGGCAGCGGTCGCGGAGGCGGTGGCGGAGGCGGTGGCCGCGTGGAGCGGACCGGAGCGGGCTCGCGAGTCGGTCGCCGCTGTCGCCGTGCATGACGCCGTCGTGTCGCCCGTGGCTCCGGCCGCATCGACGGAGGTTCCGCCGCGGCTCGACGCCGTTCCGACCTCAGTTCCGACCTCAGGCCCGACCTCCGTTCCGCCGTCCGTTCCGCCGTCCGGCGGCCCCCCGGCGCCCCCTCGCGCTGAGACCCCGCGAGGAGGTTCCCCGTCCCCTTGGCGGCCGTCCCGGTCGTGGACCATCGCCTTCGGGATCGTCGTCGCGGTCCTCGCAGCGCTGGTAGCGGTGCCTCGCGGGATGCAGGCGCTGCGGCCCGGTTCGGGCGGCAGGGCCGGAGTCGTCCGCATCGTGAGCGATCCTCCTGCGCGCGCGATCTTCCTCGACGGGGTCGACCAGGGAAGCTCCTCTCCGGCGACGCTCACGGGCGTTTCCGGCGGATCGCACCTCGTCCGTCTCGACCTCGGATGGTTCGGCTCGCTGGAGATGCCGGTGAACGTTCGGAAGGGGCAGACGGTGGAGCTGCGACCGGTCGCGACCGGAGCGATCGAGATCGAGGTGGCGGACCCTCGTCCTTCCGGAACCGTCTGGCTGCGCGGTGGGGCGGCGCGAATGGCCGCGCCCTGCCGCTTCGACAGCGTCAAGGTCGGCTGGCAGGAGATCTTCTACGAAGACGATCGCGTGCCTCTCTGGCAGCGTCAGGTGCTCGTTCGCTGCGGGGAGACCACGCGGGTGCGGATCGCCAACGCGGTCGCCTCCGGACGCGCGCATCTGCGCGTCGAGTCGTGGTCGTACCGGGAAGGGGAAGGGATCGTCTCCTCCGACGGCGATAGCGTGCTGATCGATCGCCGGCTGGCCGGATTCACGCCGTGGGAGGCGGACGTCGATCCGGGCCTTCACGGTGTGCGAGTCTCCGGCGAGCAGGGGAGGATCTGGACGCAGGTGGTGGAGATGCCGGCGGGAGCCAGCCGGGTGCTGTCCCCGCGGTTCGGGATGGAAGCCTGGCCGGTGATCGACCATCAGGAGCCGGGCAAGGTCCTCGTGCGAGGACCGATCCTGTTGACCGCCTCGATCGCGATGCCGGAAGGAATGCCGGCGCGCGACCCGCGCCTGCACCTGCCATTGCTCGATGCCGGAGTGCGTGACCTCCCGCTCTCGCCGGTCGATCCGGTGGCGGGGACCTATGTCGGAATCGTCGATCCCCGGTCGGTCCCGCTGTATCGACCGGTCCTCTACTACTTCACCGTCCAGGGGCCTTCGGGGGACATTGCCTGCTCGGAGCTGTACACGCTGACCGCGGTCTCCGAGTTGTCGCTCCGAACCCGGCGCTGATCCCGCCCCGCCTCATGGCAGGACCGGCCGCGGAGAATGCCGCGGCCGGCCTCCCAGCCCCTCGACGGCGCTCCCGCGCCCACGCGCATCGCCCCGCCGCTACGGCACTTGGGCTCGCCCAACCTCGGACCGTCCGTTCGGCTCCTTGACCCAAGTCCGACTCTGGCTTATAGTTATTGGAGCATTACGCCCCCACGGTCCTGCATCGAGGGAGCATCCGCGTGATGGCATCACGATCCCGAGAAGGGGAGGTCTCCAGAATGAAATCTCTTCGGGTGGTGTTCTGTCTGGCCGCCGCGGCGGCGCTCCTCGCGCCGGCGACCGCCTCCGCATTTCCGGAGGAGTCGGAGCTTTCTAGCCCGACCTTGACGTCGATCCAGCAGGCGTTCGAGTCGGGAGAGATCTCCCAGGGCGAAGCGGCCTTGTACGAGCTGTACGCGATCCACCATTCGCCGTTGCTGCCGGCGCGCTTCGATCAAGGCGAGGGGATCCCGGTGAAGTGCGGAACGGCGATCGCCCAGGAGATCCGCGAGAACCTGGACTCGCTCCCCGAAGGGATCCGGATGGAAGCCGAGGCGATGATGGCGCGGCCGAACCTCGACTCCTACATCGACACGGCGCACTTCCGCGTCCATTACGCGACGTCGGGCGCCAACGTGATCTACCAGTGGCCGAACACGGCGTATCGCGACGCTGTCTGCACGTCGGTCGAGACCTGCTGGAACTTCTATCACACGCAGCAGGGCTGGCCGGCCCCGCCGTCGGACGGCGGCATGGGCGGCGGCTCCGGCTTGATCGACGTCTACGTGTTGAACCTCTCCGGCGTGTATGGAGTGACCTATTCCGAGAGCCAGGTTCCGGGCGGATATCCCTACGACTACACCGCCTACTTCCACATCGACAACGACTACACCGGCTTCGGGTACACGGACCGGACGCTGCCGATGAAGGTGACCGTCGCCCACGAGTACAACCACGTGGTGCAGATGGGGATCAACGTCAACGGCGGCAACTGGTGGATGGAGCAGACCGCGACGTTCTGCGAGGACGAGGTCTACGACGAGATCAACGACAACTACAACTATCTCAGCTGCTACTTCGGCTCCCCCTGGAAGGGGCTGAGGACGTTCGACGGCTGCTTCGAGTACGCCACGTTCATCTGGCCGACCTACATGAAGGACAACTGGGGCAGCCATGCGATGGTGCGCGACATCTGGCTCTGCCTCGGATACGGCAACATCTACGATTGCCTCGACGACGCCTTCGCCCCGCACGGGTTGAACTTCGACAGCGCGATGGCGGACTGGTCGCGGTGGAACATCTTCACAGGCACGCGCAACGATGGGCAGCACTATGCCGAGGGCGGCCAGTACAACCGCTATGTCGTTCCGGACAATGACGTCACCAACTACCCGGCGGTCAACCTCCATCCCACCGTGACCTGGATGCCGCAAGGGCTCGGCACGAACTACAACAGGTTCCGCCCGCACGTCGGCTCTGCGGACAACAAGATCCGTATCGAGTTCCAGGCTCTGAACTCCTGCGATTACGGCAACTCGATCGGCTTCGTCCGCAAGCTCGCCGGCCAGCAGGTCTGGGAGGAGTGGACGGTTCCGGTCAGCGCGGTCGACGGCACGGCGGTCTTCGAGATGCTGCGATTCGATGAGACGGAGTACCTCTTCATGGCGACTCCGATGAAGCGCGCCTGCGGCTCGAGCGGCAAGGACTTCGTGTTCAGCGCCTATACGAGCCAGGTGCCCACCGACGTGGCAGACATTCCGGCCGGCCGCATCCTGCGCCTCGACCAGAACAGCCCGAACCCGTTCAATCCGAAGACGAAGATCTCCTTCGCCCTCGATCACTCGGGTCCGGTCCGGCTCGACATCGTCGACGCCTCCGGCCGCCATATCGACACGATCCTCGACGGGACGATGAGCGCCGGCGAGCATCAGGTCTACTGGCGCGGAACGGACGAGAGCGGGCGCTCGGTTGCGACCGGCGTCTACTTCTACTCGCTCCAGATGGAGGGGGAGAAGGCGGTCCGGAAGATGCTGCTCGTCGAGTAGCGCGCGGACGAGGCGCGCGCTCGTCTCGCTCGTCGCGCTCGTCTCGATCGTTTCGTTCGTGCGGCGCCCCGGGGATGACCTCCGGGGCGCCGCGCGTTTCGTGCCCGCCTCCTGGCATCGCGGCTGCTCGGTCTGGCGGGCATGGTTGCGGAGCGCATCGACCCGAGGCAGCGATTCGGAGCGGCTTCGTCCGGGCCTCCGGCGCCGGCATTGGCATCGCTCGCGGTCGCGGCCGTCCCCGCCTTCCTGCTCGCGCTCGAAACGCGGCCGGTCGCTCCCTTCGCCGCATGTGGCGCCGTCGGGGCCGTCGCGTTCGCGGCGGCCGCGGCGTCGCTGCGGCGACACCGGCGGCGGTGCGACGCGCTGATCCTGCTCGCCTGCGCGGCGCTGGCGTTCGGGGTGGGCGCGACGCTTCCCCGTCCCGCCCCGCTTCCGCATGGACTGCCGCCGCTCGTCCTGCACGGGCGCGTCGTCGCCGGCTCCTCCGGGATGGAGGCGCGCGACGTCGCAATGGCGCGCGATGGTCGATGGCTGCCGATCCCCGGGAGGTTCCGCCTGCTCGGGGGATCGATGGGAGGAGAGGCGACCTTCCTGGGAGAGGCGTACCTCGATCCGCTCGTTCCGTACGGGATGCCGGGGCTGGCCGACCCGTCGCGCGGCGCGCGGTGGGACCGGCTTCGCGGAACGATCCGGCTCTCGGCCGCGTGGTCCGACAGCGCAGCCAAGGCTGGCTGGGAGGGGATCGTGCGCAGGGCGGGGCGGCACCGCCTCGCGTCGCGGATCGGCTCGTCGCTCCCCGCCGACACGCGCGCCTTCGTTCCGATCCTCGTCTGGGGGGAGGACGCGGAGATCCCGCTCCGGCTCGAGAGGATCTTCCGCGCGACCGGCACGATGCACTTGATCGCGATCTCCGGGCTGCACGTTTCGCTCGTCGCCGTCCTCCTCGAAGCGTTGCTCCGCCTCGTGCTGCATCGTCCGGCGCTGCGTTGGATGGCGATCGCCGCGACGCTCTTCGCCTACGCGGCGCTCGTCGGGCCGATCCCTTCGGTCGTGCGGTCGGTGGTGATGGCGCTCGCGATCACGGGGGCGCGCGCGCTCGGCCGTCCCGGCAGGACCGGGGCTGCCTGGTGGGCCGCGCTGCTGCTCGTCGCGTTCGTCCATCCCGGGGAGCTGGCGCGCGCCGGCGCGCTGCTCTCCTTCGCCGGCACCGCGGCGCTGATCCTCTCGCCGCGCGTCGCGTCCCTCGGGGGGGCGCTCTCCACCTCGGCGATCGCGGTCCTCGCGACGACCGGCATCCTCGGAGGATTCTTCGGCCAGTGCGCTCCGTTCGCGGTCGTGGCGAACCTGGTCGGGGTTCCGGCGTTCGCTCCGGCGCTCGTCTCGATCCTCTGGGGGCTGGCGTGGGGGAACCCCGAGACGCCGTGGCTGCAGGCGATCGCCTGGGGACCGGCGCGCATTCTCACCGAAGCCTGGATCCGGCCGCTCGCCGCGCTCGTCCCGGCCGGAGAGGCGACGCAGCTCTGGGTGCCGTGCGGGATGGGCAGAGGAATCGCTTCGACGCTCGTCTTCCTGGCGCTGCTCGCCGCATCGTCCCGGTCGCGCGCGAAGCGGATGGGCGCGAGCGGGCACGTGGCGCGCGCCGCCCCCTGGCTCTGGCTCGCCGCCGCGATCCTGTCGGTGCCTGCGATCTGCGCGACGCGAAACTGCCGGCTGCAGCCGCCCGCCGCCGCCGAAGCGTGGATCCTGCCGGTCGGGCAGGGAGACGCGACGCTCGTGCGGACGGCGGCGGGGGAGAACCTGCTGATCGACACCGGTCCGGGGGGAACGCGTGGGGACCTTGGCGCCCGGCGCCTCGCTCCGTCCCTGCGTGCGCTCGGCGCGCGCCACCTGCGCGGCGTCCTCCTCACCCATCCCGACGAGGATCATGCAGGAGGACTGCACGGCCTTCTGCTCGCTGGGATCCGCATCGACACGCTCTACGTCTCGGCTTCCTCGCGCGGGACGGTTCGGCTACCCCGCTCGCGCGCCCCGCCGGTGCGCGCCCTCGCGGCTCCCTGGTCGTTGCGCGCCGGGCCGCTCGCGATCCGCCTGCTCGCTCCCGCGAGCGGAGAGCCGCCGCGCGACGGCAACGCATCCTCGCTGGTCTTGCGGATCGAAGGGCCGGGCGGGTCGCTTGCGATCGCTGGGGACCTGCCGGTCGCCGGCGAGCGCTCGCTTTTGTCCCGCATCGATCCGGGAACGGTGGACGTCCTGCTGGCAGGCCATCACGGGAGCGGCGGATCGACCGGGGAGGCCTGGCTAGACCGCCTGGAACCCCGGCTGGTCCTCGTCTCGTGCGGCGCCCACAACCGCTACGGACACCCTTCGCCGGCGATGCGAGCCCGCTGCGCGACTCGTGGAATCCCGCTCGCGCGCACCGATCGCGACGGGGCGCTGCGACTCCGCTGGGAAGGGGGAAGGCTCCTCTTCGGGCGGGGCGGTTGTCGCCTCTCCGCCCTCGTGCTATAAAGGGCGCTTTGGGGGTGACCGATGAAGGAAGCGTTCCGGTCCATGACCGACCTCGGCCTCTCGCCCTCCCACTCCGGGAAAGTGCGCGAGACCCTCGATCTCGGGGATCGCCTGCTGCTCGTCACCACCGACCGGATCTCCGCGTTCGACTGCATCCTACCGACGCTGATCCCGGGCAAGGGGATCCTCCTCAACGAGATCTCCGCCTGGTGGTTTCGCGGTCTCGAGCCGCACCTGCCGACGCATTTCCTCTCCGACCAGGACTCCGACTTCCCGGCCGATCTCAAGCCTCTTCTGCCCGAGCTGCGCGGGCGATGGATGCTCGCGCGGAAGGCGAAGAGGATCGACGTCGAATGCGTCGTGCGCGGCTATCTGGCCGGCTCCGCGATCGAGGAGTACGCCCGGAAGGGGACGATCGGCGGGATGAGCGCGCCTCCGGGAATCGCGCCGTACGGCAAGCTTCCCGCCCCGCTCTTCACGCCGACCACGAAGGAGGAAGTCGGGCACGACCGGCCCGTGACGCTCGAGGAGTTGAGCGACATCGTCGGCTCCGAGCTCGCGGAGCGGCTGCGCGAGGCGAGCCTGCGCGTCTACGACCTCGCCGAGCGGTACGCTCGCGCGCGTGGGCTCCTGCTCGTCGACACGAAGTTCGAGTTCGGATGGATCGATGGGCGCCTCTCCCTGATCGACGAGGCGCTCACGCCCGACTCCTCGCGCTACTGGGACGGCGCGCGGTCCGCCTCGCCGCCGGACCCGCTCGACAAGGAGTACGTGCGAGCGTGGCTGAAGACGCTCGACTGGGATCGCAATCCGCCCGCGCCCGCGCTGCCGCCCGAGCAGGTGGCCGAGACCTATCGCCGCTACCGGCTCGTGCACGATCGGCTCGGCGCGAGCGGTCCGCCACCGCGGCTCGGAGGCGAGGCGAGCGGGACGGGAGGGGGCGCGCGATGATCCGCATTCGCCGGGCGCTGCTGTCCGCTTACCACAAGGAAGGGCTCGACGAGCTTGCCGCGGCTCTGCGCGACACGGGCGCGGAGATCCTCTCGACCGGCGGCACCTACCGCTGGCTCCTCGATCGCGGGTTCGCCGCCGTCTCGCTCGAGGAGCGCTACGGCCTGCCCTCTCGCTTCGGCGGGCGGGTGAAGACGCTCCATCCCTCGATCCACGGCGGGATCCTCTACCGGCGGGGCGATCCCCAGGACGAAGCGGACCGTGAAGCGCTCCGGATCGACCCGATCGATCTCGTCGCGATCGATCTCTATCCGTTCGAGGAGACGGCGCGCCGCGATCCGTCGGCGCGCGCCGCGGCGATCGAGATGATCGACATCGGCGGGCCGACCATGCTGCGCGCCGCGGCGAAGAACCACGCCTCCGTCGCCGTCGTCTGCGATCCGGCCGACTACGGCGCGGTCGCGAACGCCCTGCGCGAGGGGCGGGGATCGCTCGCCGAGCCGCTGCTCGAGGCGCTCGCCGTGAAGGTGTTCGAGACGACCGCCGCCTATGACGCGCGCGTCGCCTCCTACCTGCAGCCGAAGGAGAGCCTGCCGGACGCCTTCGCGCGGGGAGAGCGCCGCCTGTGGGCGCTCCGCTACGGCGAGAACCCCTCGCAGCGCGGCGCTTTCTACGGTCCCCCCGCGGGATATCCAGGCGGGATGCGCAAGCTCCAGGGCAAGGAGATCTCGTTCAACAATCTGCAGGACATGGAGGCGGCCGCGACGCTCGCGCGGGACCTGATGCCGGAGCCGGGCGCCGTCGTCATCAAGCACGCGACGCCGTGCGGGGCGGCGTGCGCCGATTCGATCGCCGAAGCGTACCGCGACGCTCGCGACGGCGACGCGCTGTCGGCGTTCGGCGGCGTCGTCGGCGTGAACCGGCCGGTCGACCGCGCCTGCGCGGAGGAGCTGGCGAAGACATTCCTCGAGCTCGTCGTCGCGCCGCGCTTCGACCCCGAAGCGCGCTCGATCCTCGCGGCGAAGAAGAACCTGGTGCTCCTCGAGGGTGAGGAGTTTCTCGCGCCGCTCGACGATCCGGTTCTGCCTCCCTTCTCCTTCCGCGATCTCGGCAACGGGATCCTGGTCCAGGATCGGATGCGTCCGCGATTGGGCGAGGAGGGATGGAAGGTCGTCACGCGACGCGCGCCGACCGAAGCCGAGCGGCAGGCTCTCGCCTTCGCCTGGAGAATCGTGCGGATGGTCCGCTCCAACGCGATCGTCTTCGCGAAGGGCCGGCGCACGATCGGTATCGGCGGCGGGCAAACGAGCCGCATCGATTCGGTCACGATCGCGCTGCACAAGGCGCGTCGCGAGGGGCACGATCCGGCCGGATCTGTAATGGCGTCCGACGCCTTCTTCCCGTTTCCGGATTGCGTGGAGGAGGCGGCCAAGGCGGGTGCGACGGCGATCGTCCAGCCGGGCGGCTCCAAGCGGGACTCCGAATCGGTCGAAGCGGCCGACCGGCTCGGTCTCGCAATGGTCGTCAACGAGGCGCGCGCGTTCCGTCACGGTTGATGCAGCGATCCGCCGCCGGCGGCCTGGGCGGCGCGAGCGGCCTGGGCGGCGCGGACGGCCTAGGCGCCCGGGGCGGCGCGGACCCGGGCGGGCGCGCGCCACAACGAAGGGAGAAGCTTGGTCGGAATCCTCGATTTCGGAAGCCAGTACAACCTGCTGATCGCCCGCCGCGTCCGGCAGCTCGGCGTCTACGCCGAGCTCTTCCCGTTCGACGTGGACATGGAGACGCTGCGCGCGCGCGGGGTCGAGGCGTTGATCCTCTCCGGCGGCCCCGCCTCGGCGCTCGACGGCCGGCTGCTGCCGCGCCGCGAGCTGCTCGAGTCCGGGCTTCCGATCCTCGGAATCTGCTACGGCATGCAGGTCGTCAGCCACCTGATGAACGGGCGCGTCGTGCGCGGGCGCACCGGCGAGTACGGCCGGCAGACTCTGGAGAAGACGATCGACACGCCGCTGCTCGAAGGGCTGCGCGATCCGGTCGAGGTCTGGATGAGCCACGGCGATCTCGTCGAGACCCCGCCTCCCGGCTTCACCACCTCCGCGCGCACCGCGACCTGCCCGCACGCCGTCGCCGAGGATG
Organism: Candidatus Eiseniibacteriota bacterium; assembly: GCA_041946735.1. GTDB lineage: Bacteria > Eisenbacteria > RBG-16-71-46 > CAIMUX01 > VGJL01 > JBHGAY01. The sequence goes on along the minus strand of JBHGAY010000018.1, from coordinate 61,131 downwards.
CCGCGCGGCGGATCCATCTCGTGCAGTTCCACCCCGAGGTCAGCCATACCCCGCAGGGTTCGACGATCCTCTCGAACTTCCTCTTCCGCATCGCGGGCATCCGTCCGGGATGGGACATGGGGGACTTCGTCGAGACGGCCGTCGCCGCGATCCGCCGCAAGGTCGGAGACGGGCAGGTGGTGTGCGGCGTGAGCGGAGGAGTCGACTCCACCGTAGCCGCCCTTCTCTGCCATCGCGCGATCGGCGATCGCCTGCACGGGATCTTCGTCGACACCGGCCTCCTGCGGGAAGGAGAAGCGTCGTGGGTAGCCGAGAGGCTAGCGCCGCTCGGCATGCGCCTGGAGGTCGTCGACGCCTCGCGCCGCTTCCTCGACGAGCTGGCCGGCGTCGTCGATCCCGAAGAGAAACGGATGCGCATCGGCCGCACCTTCATCGAGGTGTTCGAGGAGGCCGCGCGGCGCGCCGGAACGGTCGACTTCCTCGTGCAGGGGACCCTCTATCCCGACGTGATCGAGTCGCGCGGAGCCGGCGGACCTTCGGCGCGCATCAAGAGCCACCATAACGTCGGCGGGCTTCCGGAGCGGATGCGCCTGGCGCTCGTCGAGCCGTTGCGCGAGCTGTTCAAGGACGAGGTGCGCGAAGTCGGCCGCCGCCTCGGCGCGCCGGAGGAGCTGATCGGACGGCACCCGTTCCCCGGTCCCGGCCTCGCCGTGCGGATCCTCGGCGAGGTGACCGAGGAGAGGCTCGCGATCGTGCGCGCGGCCGACGCGATCTTCATCGACGAGCTGCGGCGGAGCGGCTCGTACGACGACGTATGGCAGGCGTTCACAGTCCTGTTGCCGGTGCAATCGGTCGGCGTGATGGGAGACGAGCGCACCTACAACATGGCGATCGCGCTGCGCGCCGTCACTTCGATCGACGGAATGACGGCGGACTGGGCCCGCCTGCCGGGCGACCTGCTCGAGTCGGCCGCAAACCGGATCGTCAACGAGGTGCGAGGGGTCAACCGCGTCGTCTACGACGTGACGAGCAAACCCCCCGCGACGATCGAGTGGGAGTGAACGCGCGGGCGCCGGAGCCGCGGCGCCGCCGGGCGGGCCGCGCCGATTCCCTCCTCGGCCTGGCCGTCCTCCTCGGCGGACTCCTGCTCGGCGTTCCGCAAGGCTGCGGCGGCTCCGCGTGGCCCGGCTTCGCGGCCGACCCGATCTTCCCGGAGGCGACTCCCGAGATCGCCTCGGTAGCCGCCATGCGCGCCCAGGACTCCCTTCTCGTCGTCCTGGCCGGGACGCTCGCGGCCGAAGATCTTCCCTCGCCTCCGGGGGAGGCGGACGCGCGGCTGGTCTCCTGGATCCGGCTGCTGCTCTGCTTCCCGCCCTCCGGGGCGATCGAGTCGTTCGCTCGCTATGCGCCGTCGGAATGGGCGGCCGCCGATCCGGACGGCGATCTCCCGCTGGCCGCCGCGCTCGCTCTTCACGAGCAGGGACGCGGGGACCGCGCGCTCGAATGGCTCGCGTCGGGACGGCCCAACGACGAGGAGACGCGGCCCCGAGCCCTCCTGACCCTCGAGATCCACGACGCTCTCGGCGACTCGGCCGGCGCGCTGGCGATCGCGGAGTCGATCCGCGCCTCCTATCCGCGCGCGGAATGGACGATGCCCGCAGCCCGCCGGGTTCTCGCCGCCCGGGAGCATGCGAAGGATTCCGAGGGCCTGCTGCGCGAGAGCCTGGCGATGCGCCGCACGCTCGGCCCCGGCGCGGACGAGACGGCGGCGCGCGTGCGCGCGCTCCTCGCGCTCGGGCGGCCGGCCGCCGCGCGGGCGACCGCCGACACGCTCCTCCGGCGCTATCCGGGGACGCGCACGGCGCGCCTCGAAGCGCTCCGGCGCTTCCGCGAGGCCCCCGCTCTCGCCGCGCGCCGTGAAGGGACGCTCCTGTTTCCCGTCTTCCTGGAGCATCGGCTCTTCGGAACGGCCGACAGCCTCCTCTCCCGCATGCCTTCCTCCCCCGACTCTCTGCGCGTCGCCTGGCTGGAGGCGCTCCTGAAGGGGAGGCAGTACGAGGCGATCCTCTCCGACCCGATGCGCCCGGACGCCGGCTGGCCGGAGGCGCTCCGCGCGCGTTGGCTCCTCGTGCGGGCTCGCGCCGCGCGCAACTCCGGCGAGTGGGACGCCATGGAGCGCGCGTACCGGGCGGCGGCCCGGCTCGGCGGCGAGACGCGGCGCACGGCGCTGGTGGAGTGGGGGAGAGAGGCGGAGTCGGCACGGCGCGACGCGCGCGCCGACTCGGTCTACACCGCTCTGCTCGCCCTGCCGGGATCGGAGGTCGAGGGGCGCCTGCGCCGGGCGATTGCGCGCTACGCCGCCGGCGATGAGGCGGCTGCGCTCGGGGACTTCCGGGCGGCCGCGGCCGCCGTCGGCGCGACGGCCGGCGACGTGGCCGCCGCTCGATTCTGGTGCTACCGCCTCGAGTCCCGGCGCGGCGACCTCGATGCGGCGAAAGCATCCCTCGCCGCGGCCGCGACGTCCGGGGAGGGGTACTACGCCCACCGCGCCCGCGCGGAGCAGGACCTCCTCGCTCGCTCCCTCCCGCCCGATCGCTTCTGGCCGCTGGAACGCGAAGCGGCGCTCCGTCCCGCTCGGGTCGCGGAAGCGGCTCTCCTCGATCCGGGGTCCCCGAGCGCGGGGTCTCCCGCCGGTCCCTGCGATCGGCTGGACCGGGAGGCCGCCCGGCGTGCCGCACGCCTGCGCCTCCTGCGACGCTTCGGACGCGCGGACTGGACGTCGCCCGATCAAGAGCGGCTCGAGTCGGCGCTCCCCGTCGGCGGCCGCGCCGAGGCGTTTCTATGCCTCGGGCTGCCCGACCTGGCGGTCCGTGTCGCCGTGGCGCGGGGCGCGGCCGCGCCCGTCTCGCTCCGCTATCCACGGCCCTTTCCGTCATGGATCGAGCAGCGTTGCCGGGAGGTTTCCGTCTCCCCGGATCTGGTCTGGGCGATTGCGCGACGCGAGTCGCTCTTCGATCCGGGCGCGGTCAGCGGCGCCGGCGCCCGGGGACTGCTTCAGATGATGGCGCCGACCGCGCAGGAGACCGCGTCGAAGTGGGGGATCGAGGCAGGTCCGCTCGAGCGGGCCGACCGCAACCTGGCCCTCGGGATCCGCCACTTCCGGGACCTTGCCGACGGGCAGGACTGGCCGCTTCCCGCCCTGCTCGCCGCATACAACGCCGGATCGGCGAAAGCCTCGGAATGGGTCGAGCGGTTCGGCGACGACCCGGACCTGCTGATCGAGCGGATCGGATGGAGGGAGACACGCGAGTACGTCCGGCACGTGCTCGACGCGGTCTGGACATACAGAAACGCCTACGGCCGCAGCGGGGGGGAGCAGGGCGGCGGGACAGCGGAGCCGCAGGGATGAGATGGCTCTCGGAGCTGCGCCGCAAGGCGTTCCACCTCACCGGGATGGTCGTCCCGATCGGTTACTACCTGATTCCCGAGAGGATCGGCAAGGAGCTGCTCCTCTACCTCACCCTCGTCGCCCTCGTCCTCGACGTGATCCGCCTCAACGAGCCCCGCGTCCGGACGGTCTTCTACTACCTCTTTGGAAAGATCGTGCGGGAGCACGAGCGCCACAACCTGCTCGGATCGACCTACGTCCTCATCGCGGGGCTGCTCTGCGCCTGGGCTTTCGAGCGCCCGATCGCGATCGTGGCCATGGCCTTCCTCGCGGTCGGCGACGGCATGGCGGCGATCGTCGGGCGCCGGATCGGCCGTATCCGCATCTTCGGCAAGACCTTGGAAGGATCCCTCGCCTGCTTCCTTTCCTGCCTCGCGCTCGCGGTCCTGTATCCGGGGGACCCGTTCACCTGGCGTATGATGGTCGGTGGGGCTGCGGCGGCGACGATCTTCGAGCTCGTGCCGATCCCACTCGACGACAATATGAGGATCTCCCTCAGCGCCGGCTTCGCCATGACGCTGCTACGGTGAGCGGCGGGAACGGGCCAGGTTCGCGGAAAGGGGCGCTGGAGCCGGCTTGACGGTCCTCCGGAGGGTGCCTAGAATGCCGCGAACCTCGTGCAACCGTCGCCACAGTGCCGGTGTAAAGGGCACGAACACTCCGCGCGGGATGCGGATCGCCCCGGACCCGTCAGGGGTTCGGGGCTGTGATTTTCCCGGAATACCCTTCCAGTCCGGGATCCGACAGGAGGATCGAGAAAGAAGATGTGGGCAGCATTGAAGAATACCGGGAACCGTGCGGTCACCCGGGTCTTCGGCACGAAATCGGAGCGGGACCTCAAACAGCTCTACCCTCTCGTCCGAAGGATCAACGAAGAGTACGCGAAGCTCGCCTCCCTGACCGACGAACAACTGCGCGCCAAGACCGACGAGTTCCGGGCGCGAATCGCGTCGGGGGCGACGACCGACGATCTCCTCCCGGAGGCGTTCGCCGTCGTGAAGGACGCCTGCCGCCGGCGGGTGGGAAAGAGCTGGCTGGTCGTCGGGCAGGAGATCCGGTGGGAGATGGTCCCCTACGACGTGCAGTTGATCGGTGGGATCGTCCTGCACCAGGGGAAGATCGCGGAGATGGCGACCGGAGAAGGGAAGACCCTCGTCGCGATCCTGCCGCTCTATCTCAACGCGTTGAGCGGCAAGGGGTGCCACCTCATCACGGTCAACGACTACCTGGCGCGCCGTGACTCCGAATGGGTCGGACAGATCCTGAAAGACCTGGGGCTCACCGTCGGGTGCGTCTTCCACGACATGGACAACGCGACGCGCCGCGAGGCCTACCGCTGCGACGTCACCTACGGAACGAACAACGAGTTCGGCTTCGATTACCTGCGCGACAACATGGTCGTCCAGGCGGATGAGCGGGTGCAGCGCGGCCATCACTACGCGATCGTCGACGAGGTCGACTCGGTCCTGATCGACGAGGCGCGGACACCGCTCATCATCTCCGGCCCGGTGGTCGGCTCGAATCAGCAGTTCGACCGGCTCCGCCCCCTCGTCGAGAACCTCGTCCGGGAGCAGAACGTCCTGGTCAACCGCTTCCTCGAGGAAGCGCAGGAGCTGCTCGCTCGCGGCGATGCCGACTCCCGCTATCGCGCCGGCATCCGGCTGCTCCAGGTGCAGCGCGGCGCGCCGAAGAACAAGAAGTTCCTCAAGCTGATCAGTGAGGGGGACCTGAAGAAGCTGATCCAGCAGGTCGAGACCGACTACATGCGCGACAAGCGCCTCCACGAGCTCGACGAGGATCTCCTCTTCTACGTCGACGAGCGAGGGCACACGATCGCGACCTCCGACATCGGCAACGACAAGCTCGCCCCGCCCGACGATCCCGACCTCTTCGTGCTTCCCGATCTTTCCGAGCAGGTCGGGCGGATCGAGCGGCGCGACGACCTCACCCCGCGCGACAAGGCGGAGGCGAAGGAGAAGCTCCACCGCGAGTACGCCCGCAAGAGCGAGCAGCTCGCAAACGTGACGCAGCTGTTGCGCGCCTACTGCCTATTCGAGAAGGACGTGGAGTACGTCGTCCAGGACGGGAAGGTCCTGATCGTCGACGAGTTCACCGGCCGCTTGATGCCGGGGCGCCGCTACTCGGACGGCCTCCACCAGGCGATCGAGGCGAAGGAGCGCGTGAAGATCGAGGGGGAGAACCAGACCCTCGCGACGATCACGCTGCAGAACTACTTCCGCCTCTACGAGAAGCTCGCCGGAATGACCGGAACCGCCGAGACGGAGGCGGGCGAGTTCTTCCAGATCTACAAGCTCGACGTCGTCGTCATTCCAACGAACGAGGCGGTGCGGCGCGTCGACTACGACGACTGGATCTTCCGGACGAGGCGCGAGAAGTACAACGCGATCATCGACGAGATCGAGCGCGTGCACCTGCTCGGCCTGCCGGTGCTGGTCGGTACGGTGTCGGTCGAGGTGAGCGAGACCCTCTCGCGAATGCTCAAGCGCAAGGGGATCTCCCATCACGTTCTCAACGCGAAGTACCACCAGCAGGAAGCGGAGATCGTCGCCAAGGCCGGGCAGCCCGGCGCCGTCACGATCGCCACGAACATGGCCGGCCGCGGCACCGACATCAAGCTCGGCCCGGGGGTCGTGAAGGGACGCAAGTGCCTCGTCAACTCGGCGGGCGGGGTGGGCGACTGCCAGGCGACGAAGTCGGTCGCCGCCTGCCGCGACATGATGCCGTGCGGTCTCGTCATCATCGGGACCGAACGGCACGAGAGCCGTCGCATCGACCGTCAGCTGCGCGGGCGCTCCGGGCGCCAGGGGGATCCGGGAATGAGCCGGTTCTTCCTGTCGCTCGAGGACGACCTGATGCGCCTCTTCGGGAGCGACCGGATCGCCGGGATCATGAACCGGCTCGGAGTCGAGGAAGGCGAGGTGATCACCCATCCTCTCGTCACGCGCTCGATCGAGCGGGCGCAGAAGCGGGTCGAGGCGCAGAACTTCGGCATCCGCAAGCGGCTGCTCGAATACGACGACGTGATGAACCGGCAGCGTGAGGTGATCTACGGCCTCCGCAACGAGGTGCTCGACGGGCACGACATCCAGAGCCGCGTCCTCGAGATGATCGAAAGCCTGATCGACGAGAAGATGTCACGGCTGGTCCCCGAGGGATCGAAGCCGGAGGACTGGGACCTCGAGGCGCTGCAGGGAGAGATGGAAGCGATGCTCCTCGCGTCCGTCCCTCTGACGAAGATGCAGACTCCGGGGCGCGACGAGGTCCGGCAGCGCTGCCTCGACGCGGTTCGCGAGGCGTACGCCGATCGGGAGGCGATGTTCGGGCCGCAGATGCGCGAGGTGGAGCGCCGGGTCCTGCTTGCCATCATCGACGAGAAGTGGCGCGACCATCTCCACGAGATCGACATCATGCGGGAGGGCATCTACCTCCGCTCCTACGCCCAGAAGGATCCGCTGCTCGAGTACAAGGGCGAGGCGTTCCGGATGTTCGAAGAGATGATGACGAGCATCGAGCAGGAGACGGTGAAGCTGCTCTTCCGGGTCGTCCCGATGCCGGTCGCGCAGGCGCAGGCGCAAGCCCAAGCCCAGGAGCAGCAGGCAGCGGCGGCCATCGCCGCCCGGCACCAGGCGGCCGCTTCGCGCGGCACGGCCCCCGCTCGGGAGCCGGTTCTCGCCGGGGGGATCCCGGAGAGGCGGCGGGTGGTGGCGGGCGCGACGCAGTCGGTGCATGCGAGCGTCTCGTCCTTCGGGGGAGGCGGCGCGGAAGCCCAACCGGACGGTGGCGGTGGGGGTGGCGGCTCTGTCGCCGCGCCTCTCGCCTCGGGTCCGGTAGCCGCTCCGGCGGTGCGCAGGGGACCGAAAGTGGGCCGCAACGATCCGTGTCCGTGCGGTAGCGGCAAGAAGTACAAGAAGTGCTGCGGGGCGACCGAATAGCCTCAAGGCAGGAGGTCTTTTCGATCCGATGGCTGGCTCTCTGATCATCGTCGAATCCCCGACCAAGGCGCGGGCGATCTCGACCTTCCTGGGCAAGGACTTCAAGGTCCTCGCCTCGATGGGGCACATCCGGGACCTCCCGAAGTCCGGGCTCGGCGTCGACCTCGACAACGGATTCACCCCCCAATACGAGACGCTGCGCTCGAAAGCGAAAGTGCTGAAGGAGCTGAAGGACGCCTCGAAGGGCGCGAAGCGGATCCTGCTTGCCCCGGACCCCGATCGGGAGGGAGAGGCGATCGCCTGGCACCTGGCCGACTACCTGGGGAACGGCAAGAAGCCGATCGAGCGGCTCGAGTTCCACGAGATCACGAAGAGCGCGGTGCAGGCGGCGCTGGCGCACCCGAGACCGATCGACCAGAACCTGGTGGACGCGCAGCAGGCGCGCCGCGTGATGGATCGTCTGGTCGGCTATCTCGTTTCGCCGTTCCTCTGGACGACGATCCGCTACGGCCTCTCGGCGGGACGCGTGCAGTCGGTCGCGCTGCGGCTGATCTGCGATCGCGAGGACGAGATCGAGGCGTTCCGCTCGCAGGAATACTGGACGCTCGACGTCCTGCTCGCGACGCTGCAGAAGGAGTCGTTGCGCGTGCGGCTCGTCAAGGTCGACGGCGAGAAGCCGTCGCTGCCGAGCCGTGAGGCGGTCGATGCCCTGCTGCGGGAGCTGGAGAAGGCGGCATTCCGGGTCGCCGAGGTCAAGACGCAGCCGCGGCGCCGCAATCCGTTCGCTCCGTTCATCACCTCGACCCTCCAGCAGGAGGGGTATCGCCGGCTGCACTTCCCGGCCAAGAAGACGATGTCGGTCGCTCAGGAGCTGTACGAGGGGATCGAGATCGGAGACGAAGGGGTGGTGGGTCTCATCACCTACATGCGCACAGACTCCACCCGAACGAGCAGGGAGGCGCAGGAGCAGGCGCGCGCGTACATCGAGCGCGCCTACGGCAAGGAATACCTGCCGGACGCGCCGCCGACCTATGCGGTGCGGGCGCGCGCGCAGGAGGCGCACGAGGCGATCCGTCCGACTTCGGTCACGCGCACCCCGGCGTCGCTCAAGAAGTACCTGACGAGCGAACAGCTTCGCCTCTACACGCTGATCTGGAACCGTTTCGTCGCCTCGCAGATGAACCCCGCGGTGAGCGAGGTCACGACGATCGACGTTGAAGCGGGCCGGTTCCTGCTGCGCGCGACCGGCAGCCGCCCGGTCTTCGACGGCTTCACGAAGGTGTACGAGGACCGTCCCGACGAGGACGCCGAGAAGCTCGGGCCGGACGAAGAAGGCGGCAAGCTTCCGGCGGTCGAGGCGGGACAGCCGCTCGGCTATCGCTCCTCCATCCCGGAGCAGCATTTCACGCAGCCGCCGCCCCGCTATACGGAGGCGTCGCTCGTCAAGGCTCTCGAGGAGCGCGGGATCGGCCGCCCGTCGACCTATGCGACGATCGTCGCGACGATCTCCAAGCGCGAGTACGTCCACAAGGAGAAGGGACGCTTCAAGCCGACCGATCTCGGCCGAACCGTGACGCGCCTGCTCGTCCAGGTCTTTCCGGACGTCTTCGACGTCGACTTCACGGCCCGGATGGAGGAGGAGCTCGACAAGGTCGAGACGGGAGAGGATCCGTGGGGCGAGGTGGTTCGCTCCTTCTACGATCCGTTCCGCAAGGACCTCACGTCGGCGGAGTCGCGGCGCGAGGAGCTGAAGAGCGCGGTCCAGGAGGAGAGCGACCAGGAGTGCGAGCTGTGCGGCTCGAAGCTCGTGAAGAAGTTCGGGCGCAACGGCCCGTTCCTCGCGTGCCCTCGCTATCCGGAGTGCAAGTTCACCAAGCCGCTCAAGGAAGAAGAGATCCCGGTCCCGACCGGGGACAGCTGCCCGAAGTGCGGAGCGCCGATGGTGATGCGGACCGGCCGGTTCGGCCGCTTCGTCGCCTGCCAGAACTACCCGGAGTGCCGTACGACCGCCTCGGTCTCGACCGGCGTCCCGTGCCCCAACGAAGGGTGCCCGGGCATGCTCGTCGAGAAGCGCGGGCGCAAGCGCGGGCGGCTCTTCTTCGCCTGCGATCAGTATCCGAAGTGCAACTACGCGGTGTGGGATCGCCCCGTCGCCCGGCCCTGCCCGGCCTGCGGCCACCCGCTGATGGTCGAGAAGGTGACGAAGGCGAAGGGATTCCACCTGCAGTGCCCGCGCCGCGAGTGTCGCCACGTCGAGATGCTCGAGACGGAGATGGCGGCCCGGCCACAGGAGGACTGAGGTGTCCGGCCCTACCGCCCGCCGCGGGGAAGGGGCCGGCATGCCGGGGCCGAGCGGGCCCCTGGCGGCTGCCGTCGAGAACTGGGCGGGTCGCCAGCTGCTCGAGGTCGAAGGCAAGAGCGAGCACACCGCCCGCGCCTATCGCTCCGACGTCCGCCAGTTCCTCTCCTGGGCGGCCTCGCGCGGGCAGAGCGGGCTCGAGGCCTTCCGCCTTCCCGTGCTTCGTGCCTTTCTCAGCATCCTCGCGAGCCGCCGGACCAGCCCGCGCAGCGTGATCCGCAAGGTGGCGGCGTTGCGCGCCTTCGGCCGCTACTGCCAGCGCCGCGGCCTGCTCTCCGAGAATCCGGCGCTGCGTCTCGTCCTTCCTCGCGCGGGCCATCGCTTGCCTCGCTTCATCCCCGAGCCGGAGCTGCAGAAGCTTCTCGACGGTCCTTGGGCAGACGATCCGAGGTCGCGGCGCGACCATGCGATTCTCGAGCTGCTCTACGCGACCGGTATTCGGCTGTCCGAGCTGGTGGGGCTCGACCGCGAGGACGTCGATCTCGAGGGAGGGACGGTCCGCGTGCTCGGCAAGGGACGCAAGGAGCGGATCGTCTGCTTCGGGCCGCCGGCGGCGGGCGCCCTGCGCGAGCATCTCGCCGCGGCGGCGGCAGCCGACCGGAAGGGAGCGCCGCTATTCCCGGGTCCCAACGGCCGGCGGATCCACCCGCGGACGGTGCAGCGGCGCGTGGCGCTCCATCTCGGGCGCCTCGCGCGCGCCGGCGGCACCTCGCCGCACGCGCTGCGGCACTCCTTTGCGACCCACCTGCTCGATCACGGCGCCGAGATCCGGGCGATCCAGGAGCTGCTCGGTCACGCGAACCTCGGCACGACGCAGGTCTACACCCATGTCTCGATCGAGGCGCTGCGCGATGCGATCGAGCGCTTCCATCCGCGGGGATCCTGAGGGAGAGGGGGCGAACGATGAAGCGATCCATGCCGGCGATGCGGGGAACCACCGTCCTGGGGCTCGTCCACGGTGGCCGCGCGGCGATCGCGTGCGACGGGCAGGTGACGGCGGGCGAGACGATCGTCAAGCAGACGGCGCGCAAGATCCGCGTGCTCGGCGGCGGTCGCGTCCTGGCGGGATTCGCCGGCGGCGCCGCGGACGCGCTGACCCTCTTCGAGCGGTTCGAGAAGAGCCTCGAGGGGCACCGCGGGAACCTCACCCGGGCGGCGGTCGAGGTCGCGCGGCTCTGGCGGACGGACCGGATGCTTCGGCATCTTCACGCGCAACTCATCGTCCTCGACGCCGAGCGGGGGTTCGCCCTCTCGGGAAGCGGCGACCTGATCGAGCCCGACGACGGCATCCTGGCGATCGGCTCGGGGGCCGGCTACGCGCTCGCTGCCACCCGCGCCCTCATCCGGCACACCGATCTCGCGGCGGAGAAGGTCGTCGAGGAGGCTTTGAAGACCGCGGCGGAGATCTGCATCTACACGGGCGGGACGATCCAGGTGGAGAGCCTGCCCGCGGAGGCCTAGATGGATTCCTCGCACCTCACCCCGCGACAGATCGTCGTCGAGCTGGACCGCTACGTGGTGGGCCAGGCGGCGGCGAAGAAGGCGGTCGCGATCGCGCTCCGCAACCGGTTCCGAAGGCAACAGGTGAGCGGGGAGATGCGCGAGGAGATCCTTCCGAACAACATCCTGATGATCGGACCGACCGGCGTCGGCAAGACGGAGATTGCGCGCCGGCTCGCGCGGCTGGCGGAGGCGCCGTTCGTCAAGGTCGAGGCGTCGAAGTTCACCGAGGTCGGCTACGTCGGGCGGGACGTCGAGTCGATGGTGCGCGACCTGGTCGAGCTGTCGATCTCGATGGTGCGCGCCTCGGCGGCCGAGGAGGTGCGGGCGAAGGCGGAGGCGCAGGCGGAGGAGAGGATCCTGGACCTGCTGCTGCCGCGCCCGCGACGCCGTCCTGCCGCCTTCGCCGACGAGACGACGACCGAAGGCGAAGCCGGCGCGGCAGGCGAGGGCGGCGGCGCGCAGGAGGATTCGCGGAGCCGCACGCGCGAGAGGCTGCGCGAGCAGCTGCGCAATGGCTTCCTCGACGACCGGATGGTCGAGGTGGACGTGGAGGCCCGTTCGCCGGGGATCCCGATCCTCACGCAGATGGGGATGGAAGACTCCGACGGCTCGATCCAGGAGGCGTTCGAGTCCGTCTTTCCCAAGCGGCGCAAGCGGCGCCGGATCCGGGTCGCGGAGGCGCGGGCGATCCTCGTGCAGGAGGAGACGAACCGGCTGGTCGACATGGACCAGATCGTGCAGGAGGGACTCGCCCGGGCGCAGGAGAGGGGGATCGTCTTCATCGACGAGATCGACAAGATCGCCGGGAAGCACCAGGGGGCGGGGCCGGAGGTCTCCCGGGAGGGAGTCCAGCGCGACCTGCTGCCGATCCTCGAGGGGTCGAACGTCACGACGAAGCACGGGGTGGTCAAGACCGACCACATCCTTTTCATCGGAGCGGGGGCCTTTCATCAGAACGATCCTTCCGACATGATTCCGGAGTTCCAGGGACGGTTCCCGATCCGCGTGGAGCTCTCGCCGTTGACGGAGGGCGACTTCATCCGGATCCTGACGGAACCGCAGAACGCGCTGATCAAGCAGTACCAGGCTCTCTTGCGCACCGAGGGCGTGGAGGTCGTCTTCCTGAGCGAGGCGATCGACCGGATCGCGGCGATCGCGGCGGAGGTGAACGAGGCGACCGAGAACATCGGGGCGCGGAGGCTCCACACCGTCTTGACGACGCTTCTCGAAGATCTGCTCTTCGACGCGCCGGAGACGGTCGCGGGGACGGTGACGATCGACGTCGCGATGGTGGAGGCGAGGCTCGCGCCGATCGCGGGAAACAAGGACTTGAGCCGGTTCATCCTGTAGCCGGCTCTTGAGCGGTAGAGGCTAGGGAACGGGAGGGGAGAGATGGCAAAAGGCAAGGTGGACTTCCTCACCCTCGCGCAGTTCGGGCGCGAGGAGCTTGATCTGATCCTCGATCTGGCTGCGACGCTCAAGGAGTCGTGGAGGACGGGGCGCCCGGAGCCGCGGCTCGCGGGGCGGTCCCTCGCGCTGATCTTCCACAAGCCGTCCCTGCGGACGCGCGTCTCCTTCGACGTCGGAATGAACCAGCTCGGCGGCCACTCGCTTTACATCACCGATGCGGAGATCGGCTTCGGGAAGCGCGAGTCGATCCACGACATCGCGAACGTCATCTCCCGCTTCGTCGATGGGATCATGATCCGGACCTTCCACCAGTCGGACGTCGAGGATCTCGCGCGGTACGCGCGCGTGCCGGTGATCAACGGCCTTACCGACTCCGATCACCCCTGCCAGATCCTCGCCGACATGTTCACGCTTCGCGAGAAGGGGGTGGCGCTCGATGGGCTGTCGCTCGCCTGGATCGGCGACGGCAACAACGTCGCGAAGAGCTGGATCGACGCGGCTCTTTCCTACGCGATCGATCTGCGCCTCGCCTGCCCGGAAGGATACGACCCCGATCCGAAGGCGATCGAGGCGGTCAAGGCGCGCGGGCGCGGAAAGGTGACGGTCGTGCGGCGTCCGGACGAGGCGGTCCGCGGGGCCAGGGTGATCTACACGGACACATGGACGAGCATGGGGCAGGAAGCCGAGGCGGCGAAGCGCCGCGCGGCCTTCGCCGGATTCCAGGTCGACGCGAAGATGCTCTCCAAGGCGGCGCCCGACGTTCTCGTGATGCACTGCCTGCCGGCCCATCGGGGGGAGGAGATCACCGACGAAGTGATGGACGGCCCGCACTCGATCGTCTTCGACGAGGCGGAGAACCGGATGCATCTGCAGAAGGCGATCCTCGTGCACTGCATGGGCGCCTCCCGGGCGAGGGGCTAGGGGCGAGGCGAGGGGCGCGGGGCGCGGGGCGGCTGCGGTGAGAGAACCAGGTCGCGGGCGCGCCGGTTTCGCGCCCTCTGCCGGCGTCGTGCCGTCTGCCGGCTTCGTGCCCTCTGCCGGCGCCGTGCGCCCGACTTCCGCCCCGCGGGTCGCGACACTCCGCCTGATGCTCGCGACGCTCGGCGCGCTTCTCGCCGCCTCGTGCGCCCAGGTCGAAGCTCCGTCCGGCGGTCCCGAGGACAAGACCCTACCGCGCGTCCTCGCCCTGTCTCCCGATTCAGGCGCGGTCGAGGTGCGGCCCGACACGATCTCGATCCTCTTCTCGAAGAAGATGGACCGCCGCAGCGTTCTCGAGTCGATCCGAGTGACGCCGCCGCTCTCGCTCGGCCGTCCCGAATGGCGCGGGAACCTGCTCGCGATCCCCTTGCGGGAGCCGCCCGACACCGCGAAGACCTACACGATCCTGATCAGCGCGGCGGCGAAGGATCGCCGGGGCAACGCGCTCGGACCATGGGTCGCCCCGTTCTCGACCGGACCGACGCTCGACGATGGGGTGGTCGAGGGGAAGCTGCATGTCGGGCGGATCCCGCTCGCCGGCGTCGACCTCTACGCCTGGCCGTGGAGCGACGGTCCGCCGGACACGAGCTCGGGGGAGATCCGGCCCGCCCTGCGGGTCGCGCCGACCGGCAAGGACGGGAGCTTCCGGATGGAATGGCTCCCGCGCGACACCGACCTCGAGATCTGCGCGCTCTACGACCGGGCCGGCGACCGCGTCTACGACGCGGACGAAGACGTCTGGGGTTGCCTGGAGCAGCCGGTCCGGGTCGGAGACACGACGCGGGCGGTGGCGGGGATCGACCTCTATCTGGTCTATCCGGAAGAGCCGGGGACGATCGGTGGCACCGCGATCGACTCGACGTGCATCGGACGCGGCGCCGTGGCGCTGCGCCGGTTCGGCCTGCAGGCCGACAGCCTGCGGGCAAGGATCGCCGCAGACACGACGGCCGCGGAGTGGGACACGCTCCGGGCGTTCGCGGAGAAGCGCCCTGCGCCGGTCGACACGACGGCGATCCGCGCGCGGATCGTGGAGATCGAGGCGATGATGGCCGTGGCGCGAGCCGACTCGGCTCGATGCGCTGCGCCGATTCTCGTGCGCCTGTTCCGCGAGGTTCGCAAGGAGGAGGCCGGCGGAAGCGAGGAAGACTCCTCGCTCGTCGCCGAGGATCGTGGAGATGGGACGTTCACGTTCGGCGACGTCGATCCCGGGACGTACCGCGTCCTCGCGTTCCGGGACTCCAACGCAGACGGGCAGCCGAGCGACGGGGAGCCGCGAGGGGGACTCCGCGAGATCCTCCTGCTGCCCGGGCGCGTCCTCGAGGGTCTGGTCGTGCCGCTGAAGCTGCCGTAGCGGGAGCGGGGGGCGAGGCGGCGCGCGCGGGATGCGCCTGCGGTATGCATCGCCGCCAGACGAGGGCGTAGATTCGTGCGCGGCCGCGCAAGTGCGGGATGTGAAGCGATGCGCGAACGGGAGGGGCGATGACCCGGGGGACGGTGGGGCGAGTGGGGGACGCCGGCGAACGCGAGGGCTCCGTCCGGAGGAGGGGTGAGCGAGGCGACCCACGCCCATCTCGGCGATCGCGAAGCGGAGCCTGGGGGGCCGCCGCGGGTCGCGGCGCCGTCCTGGGCGGACTCGCCGGTATCGCCGCCTCCCTCGCCTTCACGGCTTACTACATCGTCCGCCGGCACTACCTCCCCGGGGACATTCCGTTCATCGGGCTGCATCTGCTCACCTATCCGCTCTGGCGCGTCGCGCCGGTCGCCATGGTCTGCGGCGCCTCTGTCGGTGTGGTGCTGCGCGCCGCGGGGCCGTGGCGGCGTCCCGTCGCATCGGCATGTTTCGCCGCGGCGGCGGCGGGCGCGGCGTTCGTGGTCGCGCGTCGCTACGGCGTCCCGCTCCCCCCCACGATCCGTTTGCCTGTGACCGGTTTCGCGGCCGCCGTCGGGATCATCGCCGGCGCCCCGTTCCTCCTGCTCTTCGCGAGGATCGATCGCGCGGTCGCCGCCGTTCGCTGGAATGCGGTGGGGCTGGCCGTCGCCGGACCGCTGGCCGTCCTGTCTCTGATCGCGCTGGCGGGGCATCCGACGACCCGTCTCGTGCCTCACCAGCGCTTCTCGGAAGAGCGCTTCCTGGAGCTCTTCGATCGTCACGCGCCGGGGATGGAGGAGGTCTTCCGCCTGGCCGGCCGCGGAGACCGCGCGGGAGCCATCCATGCGCTCGCCGAACATTTCCGGACGAGGCCGGTCCCGCCGATGCGTCCCGGGATCGAGGTGGGTCCGGCGACGGACGCGCAGCTCGAGATCGCGGACGCCGCGCTCGCGCATCGCTACCGGATGACCGGCTTCGAGCGCCAGGAGGGCAAGAAGATCGACTGGACCGGATCGCAGGTGCAGGACGCCGAGTGGGCTTATACATTGAATCGGCATACCCAGTGGGTCGAGATGGCCCGCGCCTGGCGCCGCACCGGGGATCCGAAGTATGTGCGCGAGGTGGTGACGCTGCTCCATGACTGGACGGCCCGCACCGAGCCGCTCCGCTGGAAGAACGAGCTGAGCCCCCACTGGCGGCTCGTCGAATCGGGCCTGCGGATGCGAAACGCCTGGATGCAGACGAGCGAGGCGCTGCGCGATCGCCCCGAGCTGGACGATCGTTTCTGGGTGGACTATCTCGGATCGGTCCACGATCAGGCGCAGTTCCTCGCGCACTTCCGCGGGGACGCGAACCATCTCCTGATCGAGATCAACGGCCTGCTCGAGACCGCGTTGCACTATCCGGAGTTCCGCCGGTCCGGGAAGTGGCTGGACATCGCGCTCGGGCGCCTGCAGCAGCAGGTCCGCGCGCAGGTCTACGACGACGGCGTGAACGTCGAGCTGTCGCCCGCGTACCACCGGCTCGTTCTCGAGGAGCTGATGCTCGCGCGTGCGGCGATCCTGTCGCATGGGATGATGCTGCCGGGAGACCTG
Source organism: Candidatus Eiseniibacteriota bacterium (assembly GCA_041946735.1). Classification (GTDB taxonomy): domain Bacteria; phylum Eisenbacteria; class RBG-16-71-46; order CAIMUX01; family VGJL01; genus JBHGAY01. The sequence goes on along the minus strand of JBHGAY010000018.1, from coordinate 44,516 downwards.
GACGAGAGGATCGAGGCGATGTGGGAGTACCTGGCGTCGGTCGTGCAGCCCGACGGGATCGTGCCGAGCCTGAACGACGGCGCGGTGGCGAAGGTCGATGACGATCTGGTCCGGGTCGGCGGGCTGTTCGATCGCCCGGACTTCATCTACGCGGGCACGGCGGGGCGCGAGGGGACGCGCCCGCGCTGGTCGTCGCGTTGCTTTCCGCAGGCCGGCCAGATCGTGATGCGGACCGGGTGGACCCCGGAGGACCTGGAGCTGACGTTCGACGCCGGCGCCTTCGGCGGACCGCACGGGCACGAAGACAAGCTGTCGGTGACCTGCTGGGGCTATGGCAGGCCGCTCATCGTCGACAACGGCAGCTACACGTACGATCCTGCCAACCGTTTCCATCGCTACTTTCGCGCGACCGCGGGGCACAACTCGGTGCTCGTCGACGGCTGCGGGCAGTCGCGCAGCCGCTATCGCCGCTCGTTCCGCTTCGAAGCCGATCCGCCGCCGTTCTGGGCGGAAGGGGAGTGCGGCGAGTACGCCGAGGGAATCTATGACGAGGGCTACCTGAGCCCGAAGGGGTGGAGACTCCCCCTCGATCGCTCGGTGCGCCACGTTCGGGCGGTTCTCTTCGTGCGTCCGGAATACTGGATCGTGCTCGACCGTCTCGAAGGGCGGGCGGGCTCCGGGGACGGAGCGGGCCACGCTGCTGCCGGCCGCCGCGCGCTGACGAGGATCTTCCACCTTTCTCCCGGCAGATCGCAGGTCGCTCCGGATGGGGCGTGGGCGGCCACGGACAGCGGGGGGGCCGGCAACCTCCTGATCGTTCCGGGCGCGCAGAGCCGTCTGCGAATCGTCGAGGGGAGCGAGGATCCGATCCAGGGATGGACAGCGGCCGGCTACAACGCGAAGCGGCCCGCACCGGCCGTTCTGATCGACAGCGACGCGGCCGTGCCGGAGGCGATCGCAACGCTGCTCATTCCGTTCCGACCCGAGGAAAGGCAAGGGACGGCGAATGCCGAGACGACTGCCGCCCCGAGCGCCGCGCGCTTCCCAGGCTGGGTGCCTCCCTGGATCCCGGAAGTGAAGGAATCCCCGATCGAGGGGGGCGGACTGGCGCTCGAGATCCGATTGCCGGACGAAGAGGACGTCGTCGTCTGGCCGGCGCCGCCGCGTGCGAAGGCCGGGTGGAGCTGGGGCGACTTCCGTGGGGATCCAGGCGTCCGCCTGGTGATGATGCGGCGGGTCGCCGACGGGACGACCCGTTTCTTCAAGGCAGGGGAGGGAAGCGCGACCTGGCGCGGCCAGGCGCTCTGACCGATCGAACCGGCGCGCGCCGAGCGGCCGGTTGGGGGCATCACCGCTCCTGCCTGCGCGCTTCGAACCATTCCGCGTAGGCCGGCCCCAAAGCCATCGCTCGGTTCGCGAGCATCTTCTTCAGGAAGGCGATGCGCTGGCCGCCGGGGACCATCGAGGCGAGCGAGGCGGCCGCGAGGTCCGCGCCCGCTCCCGCAGTCCCGGTGCGAATCCACTCGTGCAGATAGCCGCTTCCCGCGACGGCGTACACGATCTTCTTTCCCGGGGATGCCGCCTGCGCGCCGAAGCGCAGCTCCACGGCATCGGGAGGAAGGAGGACGGCGTAGCGGTCGTCGCTGCCGAGGAGCAGCGGGAGCATGTCGGCGCCGTCGTCGTCGGCCTCGGCGGAGAGCATCGGCAGCGGGTGCGCCGGCAGCGGGGCGGCGGGCGTCCAGTCGACGGCGAGCGCGTCGATCTTCCATACGTCCGCCATGCTGCGCAGGCGGATGCGAAGATCGTCTCCGGCATCCTGCGGAACGCGGATTCGAACGGCGCGCGAGAACGGGACGGCGTTCGCCTCGGGCTCGAAGGCTCCCGCCGGCTCCCAAGCGTGGCCGTTCCAGAGGGAGATCGACAGAGATGCGTCGGCGAGGTATCGGCGGAGGAGGTCGATCATCTCCGGGTCGGTGTCGATCGCGTGCACGAGCGCGAGGGCCTGATCGCCGGCCATACGCGACATCTGCGAGTAGAGCACCGTCGAGAAGCGCGTGTTGATGCCGCGCAGGATCAGCGATACCTCGACCGGCGAACGATCCGCAGATCGAGACGGAGCGGCGAAGGCCAGCTCAAGCACGTCCTCGTACTCCGAGGTCGGGTTCACCGACGCAGGGCCACACTCCCACATCCTTCCGTCGGCGCTTGCGACATCATCAAGAATGTCTCGGTCAGAATTGTCTACTGCGGAGCGAGGACTTTGCGGCCTGGTGACCGGCCACGCCGTCCCGGCGGCATCGAGCACCACTTCGGCCGGCCCGTCCGTCTCGATTGCGACGAGCCCGACGGCGTTCACGCTGTGCGTCTCCTGCCTCTCGTTGGTGAGGCGCAGGCGGACGATGCCGTCCTGCGCGACGGCCGAGGGGAGCAGATGATAAGTCGTCCTCTCCAGGGCCTTCCCGAGCGCGACGCCGAACGGCTCCGCCTCGAGCACGTACCCTTTCCCATTCCAAGAGTAGATATAGGGGCACGATGTCCCGCCTCCTCCACCGCCGCCCGGGCCGTGCTGCTGGATGTCCTCGATCGGGTCGAGACCGTTGCCCATCTCCGGTTCCGAAGCCGAGACGGCGATGAAAGCAGCGACGGCTCCGGTCATTACGAGTCCTTTGAGGACGCTCGTCGAGTTCGCCTGGATCGCGTAGATGTCCGACAGAGGAATCTCGCCGGCGAAGTCGGCTCCGCCGCGATCGGTCCGGACCATCCCGGTCCCTTGAAGGACGGAATCCTCGAGCGAGTACCAGACGAGCTCGTAGCTCTCCCGGTCCTTCGTGAACACGGTGATCGATTCCGTCCCGCTGGTGCGTGCCGTCTCCGCGAGCTGACTGCGCAGCGTGATCTTTCGTGATGTCTGGCACGCGGGGATGGCGGCCATCTGCGCGGCGATGAGCCCCAGCAGGATCAGGTTGCGATCGCGTCTCATGACCGTATCCCCCTTCTCACTTCCCTAGCGGATGGAAGATCGAGAGCCGCACCCCGACGAGGAGTCCGCCCAGGTTGACCGACAGCCGGGGGGAGTCGTCCCCGGCGCTGGTCGACTCGTCGGGCGCGCGCAGATACTGAGCATAGAAATCAATGGCGGAATAGAGCGTCGGGTGCGCCGTCATGCCGGCGCCGGCCGAGAAGTAGTTGCCGCCACCGTCGAGCGTGACGTGGTCGAGCGAGGTGTAGTGCCCGCCCGAATCGACGATCGAGATCTTGTCGCCGTAGGTCTTGCGAAAGTGAAAGCCGTACCAGCCGGCGCCGATCGAGGCGGAGAACTGAAACGCCGGATCTCGGCCGGGCGTGTAGTGTCCCGTGACGAGAAGCCCCTTCAGGTTCAGCTGATTCTCGTCTCCGCCGGAACGCCCGATCTGCCAGGCGAACTCCAGCCGCTCTTCCACGCGGATCGCGACCGTCCAGAGCTGCATGGGGTCGAGCGCAATATCGGGGGGATCCTGGATGACCCAGCCCTCCGCCCGGTGCCGGTCCTCGATGCGCTGGAACGACTTCTCGACGCCGTCGAGCGACGAGAGGTCCAGCCCGACGCCGTAACCGATGCCGAACGAAGGGTAGCGGGCGGGGAGCGGATTTCCCGCGAACGGGAGGCGGTCGCGCTCCGGGCTCAAACGGACGTGGTCGGACAAGGTATCGGGCCTGAGTGCCTCGGCCGGAGACGCGAGGAGCATCGGCGACATCCATGGAGCGAGCAGAAGAACGAGAACGGCGGCTCCGGGCCGCCGAAGACCCGCCGTCGAACTGCGTGCCGGAACGCGGGTGGATCGTGAGGCGTGCGACCGGGCCGACCTGTCCATGACCTTGCCCTCCCTCCCTCGATGCATCGGAGAGAGCAGGGAAGGTGCCATGGTGGGGCGTGTCCTGGGCGCGATGGCAACGAGCTGTTCGGCCGGCGGATAGAACTACCGGCGGCGGATGCTCTCACAGGTCCGGCGGGATCACATGGTCCACCCCGGCATACAGGACTGTGAGAGCCGGGATACGGCGGCAGCGGCGCGCCGGCTCGCCGGCTCGCCGGCTCGCGCCGGCTCCCCTTACGCCTCGGTGGGACCTTTGCCTTCCGGCCTCAGGCCTTCCGCTTCCCGGCGAGGATCGTCTCGCGCCCGGTCAGCCAGAGCAGCAGAGCGAGCCCGAGGAAGGGGAGCATCGACAGGGCGTCGGCATGCGCGCCGCCGAAGAACGGATTGTTCGCCGCAGACCACTCCTCGATCGAGCGGTTGACGTCGGTCAGGACGCCGGCCATGAAGGCGATCACGATTCCCGCGATCGCGCCGCCGGCGATGTAGCCGGAAGCCATGAGCACGCCGGGGCTCTTGTCGCCTTCGGCTTGGATCTGCTCCTCGCTCATTCCCGCCATGCGTCGCCGCAGTCGCCGGTCGATGAGCCAGCGAATGGCGCCGCCGACCAGGATCGGCGTCGAGGAGGAGAGCGGCAGGTAGACGCCCACCGCGAACGCGAGTGAGGGGATGCTCGCCATCTCCAGGACGATCGCGATCATGACCCCGATCAGCACGAGCCCCCAGGGGAGCTGGCGATTCAGGATCCCCTTTATGATGTACGACATGAGCGTCGCCTTCGGCGCATCGTACTTCGTCACGGTCGAGCCGTCCGGGCGGACGCGGTGCACGCCGTTGATGCCGGGATCGACGAGGTAGGCCGGCCGCCCCGTCTCGTCCACGAGGTACTTGCCGCTCGGTCCGCCGATCTCGTCGGTCTTCTGCCACGAGCGATAGGCGCGCGAATCGCTCGCCGCCTGCGGCCCGCGCACCCGCTCCTCCTTCGTCCCGATTTCCCCGGCCGGCGCGCGCAGTTCGGCCGGGAAGTTCGCCTCCTCCCGCCAGGCGAGATGTCCCGTCGCCTCGTCGACCAGATACGTCCCCGCCGCGATCCCGCCGAGCGCCGCGTCCGATCCGACCTCGAGCCGCCGGTAGTTGCCGCCGGCGATCGCCGCGGGCGCGCCGCTCTCCCCGGCCGGCCGGTAGACCGGCAGCCCGTCCAGGACCTGCCGGTCGATCGCGACGTCGCGGGCCGTCGAGGCGTCGACCTGCTCGAAGGATGTCGGCGGCACGTACACCGTCGCCGCGTCGTTCAGCCGCAGGAGGATCGGGCCGAGGACGACCGCCGAAGCGAGCGCGCCGACCAGAATGGAGATCTGCTGCAGCCGCGGCGTCGCGCCGACGAGGAAGCCGGTCTTCAGGTCCTGCGAGGTCGTCCCGCCGTTGCTTGCCGCGATACAGACGATCGCGCCGACCGACAACGCGGTCACGTAGTAGGAGGGGCCGGTCCAGCCGACGACGAGGAAGATCAGGCAGGTCAACAACAGGGTCGCGACCGTCATGCCGGAGATCGGGTTCGAAGACGATCCGATCTCTCCGGTCAGCCGCGACGAGACGGTCACGAACAGGAAGCCGAAGGCGACGATCATGATCGCGCCGGCCAGGTGCATGTGAAGCGTCCGGAACGCCATGATCAGGGCCATGAGCAGCAGGATCCCGCCGATCACGTACTTCATCGAAATGTCGTGCTCGGTACGAAGCACCTCGGCGGACCCGTTCGCCCGGCCGCTCCGCACGTCGCGGATCCCTTCGCGGATGCCGTGCCAGATGATCGGGAACGACCGCACCAGGCTGATGATTCCGCCCGCAGCGACGGCGCCGGCGCCAATGTACAGGACGTAGGCGCCCCGGATCTGGTTGGGGTTCATCTCGCGTATCGGGATCGTCCCCGGCGGCAGCGCGGTCGTCATCCCTTCGCCGAAGAACTTGATCGCAGGGATCAGGACGAGATAGGCGAGCACCCCTCCCGCGCACATGATCGAGGAGATGCGCGGCCCGATGATGTAGCCGACGCCGAGCAGGGCGGGGGAGATCTCCGCTCCGATCGATGCCGCCTTGTAGGGCGCCCCGAACACCTTCTCCGGGATGTCCCGCCAGAAGCGGAAGGCGGCCATCGCCACCTGGTAGAGGAAGCCGATGCCGAACCCGGTGAAGATCGTCCTCGCGCCGATCTGCGACCCGCTCGCCGCCGCCTCGTCGGTCCCGTATCGGGCGGCGATCTCCCGCGATTCTTCCGACGCGCCCGCCTTCAGGACCTCCGCGCAGGCGGTCCCTTCGGGATACTTCAGGACTCCGTGCTGCTGGACGATCAGCGCCCGCCGCAGCGGGATCATCATCAGGATGCCGAGCAGGCCGCCCAGCACGGCGACGAGCATCACGCGGGTGAAGGCGAGGTCGAACCCGAGGATCATGATCGCCGGCATCGTCACCCCGATACCGAAGGCGATCGACTCGCCCGCCGATCCCGCCGTTTGCACGATGTTGTTCTCGAGGATCGTCGCGTTGCGCGCCCCGAACTTCGAGAGGATGCGGAAGAGCGTGATCGAGAGGACGGCGACGGGGATCGACGCCGAGACGGTGAGCCCGACCTTCAACACCAGGTAGAGCGACGAGGCGCCGAAGACCATGCCGAGGAGGGTCCCCGCCAGCAGCGGCAGGAACGTCAGCTCGGGGATCCGGACCTCGGCCGGAATGTACGGCCGATACGGGGAAGGGGGGCCGGCGGCGGCCCCCCCCTCGGGTTGCGTCAGAGCGGTCTTCGTCGCCATCGGCTCCTCCCGTTTCGCGATCGAGCGCTGGATCAGCGGCGGCGGCCGGGATAGTGCGCGAGGCTCTCCACAAGGATCGAAACCGCGCGGGAGAGCACCTTCTCCTCGAACACGTAGGCGAGCCGGATCTCTTGCTTCCCCATCCCCGGCGTCGCGTAGAACCCGTCGCCCGGAGCGACCATGACCGTCTCGCCGTCCTTCTGATACTCGGTGAGCATCCAGCGGACGTACGACTCCGCGTCATCGACCGGCAGCGTGGCCATGACGTAGAACGCTCCGCGCGGGCGCCGGCAGCGAATCGAAGGCTCCCGCTCCAGGATCTCCATCACCCGGTTGCGCCGCGCCTCGAATTCCCGCACGAACCCCTGGTAGTAGCTTTCGGGCAGCGAGAGGGCCGGCACGGCCGCGATCTGGCCGAGCCCGGGCGGGGAGAGCCGCGCCTGCGCGAACTTCATCGCGGTGTCGAAGACCGGCTTCGCGCGCGTGGCGAGGCAGCCGATCCGCGCGCCGCAGGCGCTGAACCGCTTCGAGATCGAGTCGACGAGGATGACCCGGTCTTCGATCCCGGGAAGGGTCAGCATCGAGCGGTGCTTGCGGCCGTCGTAGCAGAACTCCCGGTAGACCTCGTCCACGACGAGGTAGAGATCGTGGCGCAGCGCGAGCTCCCGCACCATCGCCACCTCGGACTCCTCGTAGACCGTCCCGGTCGGATTGCCCGGATTGCAGAGCAGGATCGCCCGGGTCTTAGGCGTGATCCGCTTCTCCCATTCCTCGGCGGGGGGCAGATGGTAGCCGTTGGCCGCATCGCAGGTGATCGGGGCGACCTGCACGCCGAGGAAACGCGAGAACCCGAGATAGTTCGCGTAGAGCGGCTCGGGGATCAGCACCTCCTCGCCGGGATCGGCGATGGCGCCGATCGCGAAGAGGATCGCCTCGCTCCCGCCGGAGGTGACGAGGATCTCGTTCGACGAAAGCCCGATCCCGTGCCGGGCGTAGTAGCCGGAGAACGCCTCGCGCAGCTCCGGAATCCCGCCCGAAGGGGAGTAGGCGAGCGTGCGGGGGAGGTCGCGGCGGAGAGCCTCCCACATGCAGTCGGGGGTCGGAATATCGGGCTGCCCGATGTTCAGCCCATGGACGTGCACGCCCCGGCGCCGAGTCTCGTCGGCCAGGGGCACCAGCTTGCGGATCGGCGAGGGGGGAACCGACTCCCCTCGCCTCGAGATCGTCAGACCACCCATCACGGCACCTCCCATGCGATCCCTCGAAATCGGCCGTTCCGTCTCGCGCGCGCCGTAACGGACGGCATCGCGCGAAGATTGCGCTAAGGAGTCTCGGGCTTGAACCCGATATCACGGGCAGGGGGAGTCTCCCCCTGGACCCGGATCTTGCCGAACTGCGCCTCGTACTGTTCGATCCGCTGCTCGAGCGCGCGGAGCAAGGAGCGGGCATTTTGCGGCGTGAGGATGATGCGCGAATAGACCTTCGCCCTGGGAGCGCCGGGCATCATGCGGGCGAAATCCAGGATGAACTCCGAAGGGGAATGGGCAAGAAGGACGAGATTCGCGTAGATCCCCTCCGCCTCGGTCGGCTCGATCTGCACCTGGATCGAACCTGGAGGCGGGGGCGTTGGCTGCGGCGGCGCCGGTTTGTCCATCAGTTCCCTCCCCGAAGCATCCACGGCCTTCCCTCGCCGAAGCCAGCGCATCTCCACCATGGCACCTCGGTCTCGCGGCACGGCGGGAGTCCTGCCGCGGAAGCTCTTCGACCCTCGACCCCGACATCCAACCCGACCCCGGCGCCACGCGTTCGTTCGGGCCGATGCCCGAACGCGCGCCACCCCGCCGGCGCCCAGAGAAGATGAACAGCAAACCGAAGTATATCCGAGCCTCCGAAAGCGAGGCATCGCAAAACTCCCAGGCTCCCAGCCTCTTCGACCCGTCCACGGGCCGGCCGGCCGGGCAGTCCCGGGAAGCGGAAGGAATCGAAGGAATCGAAGGAATCGACGGGGACGGAGGCGCTCGCGGCGCGACCGTCGCGCATCCCTCGGTCGATCCGGCCTGGTTCGACGCTGTCCGCGCGACGCAGGAGAGGCTCCTGACCGCCTGCTGCCTCGACGAGGTCCTCGCGCTCGCGTTGCGGCGAGCGGCACAGGCCCTCGATTCGCCGGAGGGAATGATCTGGCTGATCGACGGCGAGGGGGGCAAGCTGCGGCCGGCCGTCCGGCTGGGAGCGGAGAGCGGGTCCGTCTCCCCGTGGCCTCCCGGCATGGAGGCGGCCGAGCGCGCGGTGCGCCGCCGGTGCCTCGTCCACGACCGGATTGCTGCGGGTGCTCCCGCCGCCCCGCCGGTCGAGGCGTTGATCGTCCCGTTGCAGGCCTATGACACGGTTCTCGGCGCGATGGCGCTCCTCGGTCCTCGGTCCGCGGCGATCCACCAGAGCGGGCGGCGCGGGACGGGGCAGGCCGGCGCCCGCGAGGACGGCCATGCAGCGCCCGATGCGGAGGCGGCTCCGGCGGAGTCGTGGTGTGGTCCGGCGGGGGAGGGGCTTCTCACGGTGATCGCCGGGCAACTCGCGATGGCGATCCATCTCGCCCGCGTGCAGCAGAAGCTCGCGCAGGCCGAGGCGCGGCTGCGCGACGCGGAGACCGACCGGCTGCGTTGCGAGAAGCTGGCGGCGCTCGGAGAGATCAGCGCGAAGCTCGCCCACGAGATCCGCAACCCTCTCTCTGCAATCGGGGGGTTCGCGCGGCGGATCCAGAAGGGGCTGCCGGCGAACGATCCCAACGGGGACTACGCGTCGATCATCGTCCGCGAGATCGAGCGCCTCGAGGCGATGGTGGCCGAGCAACTGCAGTTCGCGAAGCCGATCGCGCCCCGCGTGGCGATGGTCGATCTCAACGAGGTCGTGCGCGCGGCCGTGCAGATCGCGCGCGAGGAGGCCGAGGGCAGAGGGATCGATCTGCGGGAGCAGTACCAAGGGGGGATCCCGCCGATGCTCCTCGCCCCGGACCGGCTCGAGCAGGTGCTGCTCAACATCGTCCGCAACGCGATGCAGAGCACGCGCGAGGGGCAGCGGATCGCCGTGATGACCCGCGCGACCGAGGGATGGGCGCAGATCGACGTGGCGAACAACGGGGAACGGCTCGAGGCCGAAGCGCTCGAAAGGCTGTTCATCCCGTTCGCCAGCGGGCGAAGCGCGGGGAGCGGGCTGGGGCTCGCGATCGCCGATCAGATCGTGCGGGAGCACGGCGGCGAGATCCGGGTGCGGACCGACCCGAGCTGGAGCGTGATCTTCACGGTCAGCCTTCCGATCCGCTCGAACGCCGAGCGGCGGAGGGGACAGGACCGCAGGCGTCGCAACCGCGATCGAGCCGCGTGACCGGCGGGATCGCGAAGGGGCGGCGGCCGCGCGGCGGCTGCGCGTCCCGGGAGGGCAGGACGATGCCGAGGCCGCAGCCAGAGAAGCAGGACTGGGAGCGCCGGCGCGGAGGGGAGGCGACGGAGGGCGGCGCGGGGGAACGCGAGGGACGCTCGCCGATCCGGATCGAGCGATGGATGGAGATCGGGGGCCAGGCCGCAAGAGCGCCGAAACGTCCGACGCTGCTCGTCGTCGACGACGATCCGCACCTGCGGCGGCTCTATCTCGAGGAGCTTGCCGAGGAAGGCTACGAGGTCTCGACGGCCGCGAGCGGGGAAGAGGCGATCCGCCGGTTCGCCCACGCGCCGACGGACGCCCTCGTGCTGGACGTCCGTCTCTCCGGCATGAACGGGCTGGACGTCATGCGCCAGGTGCTGGCCCTGCGCCCGGCCACGAAGGTGATCCTCAACTCGGCCTACGGAGGATATCGCTCCGATTTCGGCTCCTGGGCCGCCGACCGCTACGTCGTGAAGTCCTCGGACCTGAGCGAACTGAAGGGGGCGGTGCGCGACGCACTCGGGCGCGCGAGAGAGGGACGCCGTCGCGGGGATCCGCCCGCGCGAAAAACGGCTTGACCCTTTGGCCGCCGCTCGGGAAGACTATCGGACCGAGGTGCGGCCTTAGCTCAGCTGGTAGAGCGCTAGACTGAAAATCTGGAAGTCCGCAGTTCGACTCTGCGAGGCCGCACCAAATGATTTGATCGATCCGACGCGTCTCCGGCATCGCTGGAGGCGCCGCGGGGCGGAAGCCGGGAGGCGGCCGCGACGCGCTTCGATGGACAGGATGCTGGTGTAGCTCAGCCGGTAGAGCAGCTCATTCGTAATGAGCAGGTCAGCGGTTCGATTCCGCTCACCAGCTCCATCCTTCTCCATCTCCCTCCGGACCGCGATCGGCGCCGGAGCGGAGCGCATCGCAAAAGCACGCAGCGCAGGCTCCGCGCTCGGAATCGAAGCGGGCCCTTCCCTTCCGGGGAAGGGCTTCGTCGTTTCCTTGGGACTCGGCCGCCGCCCGCGTCCCGGCGCCCGTGCGCGCGACGGGCTCCGGCGAGCCGCAGGCGGGCGGAATCCGATCGACACGCGGGAGGTCCCCCTTGCCCCCTCTGATGGTCAGCGTCTCCGGCGTTCGCGGGACGGTCGGTCCCGACTTCCATCCTTTGCTCGTCGCCCGCTGGACCGCCGCCTTCTCCCGGTTCCTCGGGCCAGGCCCGATCGTCCTCGGCCGCGACTCGCGCCCGAGCGGCGCCCTGTTCGCCTCCATAGCCTCCGAGGTGCTCGGGAGCCTGGGCCGCACCGTCTGGGAGCTGGGGATCGTGCCGACGCCGACCGTCCAGGTAGCGGTCGAGCGCTGGAGCGCGGCGGGGGGCCTGATCCTCACGGCGAGCCACAACCCGGGCGACTGGAACGCGATGAAGTTCGTCGGCCCGTCCGGCTCCTTCCTCGTCGGCCCGGAGTTCGAGCGGCTGCGCGCGCTCGCCGACGCGGGAGACCCGTCCGGGTCGTTCCTCGCCTACCCCGAATGGGGCGCCGCCCTCGCTCGCGGGGCGGAATCGCTCGCCCTCCACGCCTCCCTGGTGCGGGCGGGGATCGACGCCGCCGCGATCCGCGCCGCCGCCCCGCGCGTTCTCGTCGAATGCGTGCACGGGGCGGGCGGCGTGCTGATCCCGAAGCTGCTGGAGGACCTCGGGGCCCGCGTGGAGACGCTGCGCGCCGAGCCGACCGGCAAGTTGCCGCCGCACCCGGAGCCGAGCGGGGAGGTTCTCGATCTTCTCGCGGAGGAGGCGGGCAGGCGCGGCGTCTCCTTCGCGATTGCCGTCGATCCCGACGCGGATCGCTGCGCCCTCGCGATTCCCGGCACCTCGATCGTCGGGGAGGAGTGGACCCTTCCCCTCGTCGCGGCCCATCTGCTGACCCGCCGGCGCGGTCCGGTCGTGACCAACCTCAGCACCTCGACGCGCCTCGAGGCGGTCGCCGAGGCGCACGGATCGCGGGTGGAGCGAACGCCGGTCGGGGAGGCGAACGTGGTCGCGGGCATGCGGAAGGCGGGCGCCGTGCTCGGCGGCGAAGGCAACGGAGGGGTGATCGATCCGGAGGTGCATTTCGGGCGCGACGCCGCGGTCGCGGCCGCCTGGCTGCTCGAGGCCGAAGCAAAATCGGCGAATGGATTGAGGGGGCTGGCGTCCGCGATTCCGGAACGCTACGTTGGGAAACGGAAACTCGATCTCGCCCCGGAGGTATCCCTGGAGACGCTCGCGGCCGCCTTCGAGCCGGTGCTCGGCGCGGCTGAAGACCGCAGGGATGGTCTGCGGTGGTCGTTCCCCGACGGATTCGTCCACCTGCGCGCCTCGGCGACCGAGCCGATCGTTCGTATCGTCGCCGAGTCGTCGACGAGAGAGCGGGTCGAGACTCTCATGCAGGCGCTTCTCGAGAAGGTTCCGTCGAGCGACAGGGGGTAAGCGATGTGCGGCATCCTCGGATACGTGGGATCTCGCTCCTGCCAGCAGATCCTGATCGAAGGACTCAGGCGGCTCGAGTACCGGGGATACGATTCCGCCGGGATCGCCATGATCGAGGACGGACACCTGACGGTGGTCAAGGACGTCGGAAAGATCGCCGCCCTCGAGACGCTCCTCCAAGAGGAACGGTTCACCGGATGCGTCGGGATCGCCCACACCCGCTGGGCCACCCACGGGGAGCCGAGCCGCCGCAACGCGCACCCCCACATGGATTGCCGCGGGCACTTCGCCGTCGCGCACAACGGGATCATCGAGAACTACGAGGCGATCAAGGAGCGCCTCCAGCGGATCGGCCACGTCTTCACGACGGACACCGATACCGAGGTTCTCGCGCACCTGCTCGAGGAATCCTGGACAGGCAAGCTCGAGGAAACGGTGGCGACCGCGCTGCAGACCGTCCGCGGAACGTTCGGGATCGCGGTCGTCAGCGATCTCGATCCCGGCAAGGTGATCGGGGCGAGGCGCGGCAGCCCGCTCCTGGTCGGAATCGGCACGAACGAGTACTTCCTTGCCTCCGACGTCTCGGCGATCCTGCAGCACACCAAGCAGGTGATCTACCTCGACGACGACGAGATGGCGGTCCTCACGAAGGAGGGTTACCACACGCAGACGCTCGACGAGGTGGCGGTGGAGAAGACGGTGGAGGAGATCACCTGGGAGCTGTCGGAGATCGAGAAGGGCGGCTTTCCGCATTTCATGCTCAAGGAGATCTTCGAGCAGCCGCGCGCCCTGCGGGACGCGATGCGGGGCCGGCTCACGGCGGCGACCGGCGAGACGCGCCTGGGCGGTCTGAATCTCACGCCCGAGAGGATCCGATCCTTCGACCGGATCGTGATGACGGCGTGCGGCACCTCCTGGCACGCCGCGATCATCGGCGAATACATGCTCGAGGAGCTGTGCCGGATCCCGGTCGAGGTCGAGTACGCCTCGGAGTTCCGCTACCGCAACCCGGTCATCGACGAGAGGACGCTCGTCATCGCGATCAGCCAAAGCGGAGAGACCGCCGACACGCTGGCCGCGGTGCGGGAGGCGAAGCGCGCCGGGGCGACGGTCCTCGGAATCTGCAACGTCGTCGGTTCGCCAATCGCGCGCGAGGCGCACGGCGGCATCTACACGCACGCGGGGCCGGAGATCGGCGTGGCGTCGACGAAGGCGTTCACCACGCAGGTCGCCGTGCTGATGATCCTGACGCTTCACCTGGCCGATCAGCGGGGGCGGCCGGTGACGGGGGCGAGCGTCCTTGCCGACGCGCTCCTCGAGATCCCGGCTCTCGCCCAGCGTTGCCTTGAGCAGAGCGACGCGATTCTGCCGATCGCGAGAGTGTACGCGAGGCACAACAACTTCCTCTACCTCGGCCGCGGCTACAACTTCCCGGTGGCGCTCGAGGGGGCGCTCAAGCTGAAGGAGATCTCCTACATCCATGCGGAGGGGTATCCGGCAGCGGAGATGAAGCACGGGCCGATCGCGTTGATCGACGAGAACATGCCGGTCGTCTTCATCTGCACGCGCGATTCCGCCTACGAGAAGATCGTCTCGAACATGGAGGAGGTGCGGAGCCGCAAGGGCCGGATCATCGCGATCGCGACCGAGGGAGACACATCGATCGAGAAGCGGGCCGACCACGTGATCCACATTCCGCGGACCTGCGACCCGCTGACGCCGCTACTCTCGGTGATCCCGCTGCAGCTGCTCGCCTATCATATGGCGGTGCTGCGAGGATGCGACGTCGATCAGCCCCGCAACCTGGCGAAGAGCGTCACGGTCGAGTAGCAGCCGCCAAGCAGTTCTCCCAGGCCAAGCTCCAGCCCCGTCGCAGCTCGCAGCCCCAGGCCGGCGGGGTCTACGGTCCCGGACGGCGCGCCGGTGCGCGCTCGCCCCGCCGCCCCCGATCGAGCCGATCGGTCTTCCGCAGATCGGCCTTCCGCTCTTGCCGCCGGCCACGGAAATGTGTTCAATTGCTGCACGCGAAATCCCTTTTCTGTCTCTCTTCCCGGCCCCGCTCCGGTGTGCGCCGGCGTCACGGGCCGACAGAAACGGAGGCTTCCATGAATCCATCGCTACGACGGGCGATCCCCGCGGCGGCCGTTCTCCTCGGCTTGCTCGCGATCGCCGGTCCGGTCTCCACGACACAGGCGACGAGCCTCGTCTACTACGGGACGGAGAAGCTCCTCGCCGACTGCGACTTCGTGATCCTGGGCAAGGTCGTCGCCGACGAAGCGGACTTTCACGATGCCCGCTACGCCGGGGAAGACCGCGAGATCTACACCTACACGACCCTCGACGTGATCGACTCGTGGGGATGGGCGGGCGCCGAGCCGTTCCTGACCCTCGAGGAGATCGGCGGGCAGGCCGGTTCCGTCGTCTCGATCGTCGACGGCGTTCCTCGCTTCTTCGTGGGCGAGGAGGTCCTCGTCTTCGTCGAGCGCCGGCCGGACGGCCACTACAAGACCTTCGGGATGTTTCTCGGCGCGCTGCCGGTTCTGCGCGATGGGGCCGGCGCGCGTCTGATCCGGCCTTCCACGCCGGAAGGGACCACGGCGGTCGAGGCCGGGCTCGGCGCGGACATCGTCCCGCCGGGACCTGATGGGAGATTCGCTCTCGATCCGTTCGTCGACGCGATCGCGCACCACTACCAGGCGGAAGGGAGGCGCTAGCCATGAGGCACCCGAAACTGCTCCTCGGCGCGGCGCTCCTGTTCACGGTGCTGCCGCTCGCGGCGGCCGCGGGCTACGTCCTGTTGAGTCCGAATCACAAGTGGGGGGATCCCGACGAGCCGGTAGAGTACCGGCTGAACCTGGGACGCAACGAATCCAGCATTCCCGGCGACGCAGAGTTCGACGACCTGCGGACCTCGTTCCAGGCCTGGCAGGACATCGGAACCCGGCTCGCGTTCTACGAAGGGCCGGCGACAACCAACTGCAACTTCGTCGACAACGGGCTGAACGAGGTCTCGTTCGACGACTGCGGCAACAATTGCACCGGCAGCTGCCTCGCCGTGACGCGCTCGATCGTCGATCCCCAGGGAGAGCAGATGTGGCAGCTCGGTCCCGACGGGTTCGTCAACGCCATCGCGAAGCGGGACGCCGACATCCTGTTCAACCCGACGACGAACTTCTGGAGCCCGTCGGAAGGCAACTGCACCGGAAACCAGTTCTCGGTCATCGGTGTCGCGACCCACGAGATCGGCCACCTGCTCGGCCTCGGGCACTCGCCGGACCCGCTGGCGACGATGGAAGCGACGATCGCCCCGTGCAGCCGCCTGGAAGAGTCGCTCTACGTCGACGACATCAACGGGCTGCAGCAGCTCTACTCGCTCGCTTCCGAGGAGTACCTCTACTTCGATCAGACGAACGGCCAGATCGGGTTCACGGTGAACAACTCGGGCAACTTCGGTTACACGGGGCAAGGCGGACGCTGGGGCCGCTCGTTCGAGTACCCGATCGGCACGACGAACCTCTTCGAAGGGGGGCTCGCGCTCGGCACCGCCGCCGGCGCCGGGCTGTCCGACGACTTCCGGCGGGTCGCAGCCGGGCAGGACGGCGACTTCCTCCAGCGCAGCGGGATCGAGGTCTACGACGGGACCGATCCCTTGCAGGTGACGACGACGACCTACGACGACTCGCGCGGAGAGTCGACCTACGGCGTGTTCGTGACGCAGCGCTCCTTCCTCTGGCCATCGGGGGCGGACGGCAACTACTCGGTCCTCCTGTACAGGGTGCGCAACGATTCGCAGGCGAGGATCGAAGGGCTGCACGTCGGACTGTTCATGGACTGGGATCTCCAGACCTTCTACGAGCACAACGGGGTGCACTACGACGCCGACGTGCAGCTCGGCTGGGTCTCCGACCCGTCGACCGCCGTGCAGACCGGCGTCTGCGTGCTGAATCCCGAAGGGGTGTCGACCTATCGCGCCCTGTATGCGACCGCCGAGAGCTACACGGAGAGCAACAAGAAGGCCTGGTTCTTCTCGGGGTTCGAGCGGACCGAGATTCCTGACAGCGACATCGGCATGCTCATCGTGACCGGCCCGTTCACGCTCGATCCGGGGCAGACCATCCACGCCGGATTCGCGATCCTCGGCGCCGGGTCGCACGACGACCTGCGCGCGTCCGCGGAGCGGGCCAAGTCCAAGTGGATCCTCGTTCGCGACTTCCCCGACGATCCGTCGACCGCGCAAGACGCCGGGATCTCGCCGCGGCTGCTCCTCGGGCAGAACCGTCCCAATCCGTTCCGGGGCGAGACGCGGATCGGCTTCTCGATGCTGCGTCCCGGTCCGGCGCGGCTCGAGGTGTACGACGCTTCGGGGCGCCTCGTGCGGCTCCTCGTCGATCGCGAGCTGACCAAGGAGAGCTACGAGGTGGCGTGGGACGGCCGGAACGATCTCGGCCGCCGCGTGGCTCCCGGGGTGTACTTCTACCGTCTCCAGACCAAGGAGGGGCAGCAAGAGCGCAAGCTTCTCGTCCTCGAGTGAGCAGGACGGGGGAACAAGGAGCCCGAGCCGGAGCGGGGAAAGCCGCTCCGTGACGCGAGCCCTCGCTTCGAGACCCGCGCGAGCCCCGGCCGGCGCCGAGCCGGCCGGGGCTCGGCGCTGGCGGTCCCCGGACTTGACGCGCCTGGTCCGGCCCGGAAAGATGCCGGGAGCCGGAAGGAGGAAACGAATGGATCTGACGCACCGAAGGATCGAGACGGCCGGCGCTCCGCAGGCGATCGGGCCGTACAGCCAGGGGGTAGCGATCCCCGAACTGGGGCTCGTCTTCACGTCGGGCCAGATCGGCCTCGACCCGGGGACCGGCGAGCTGGTGGCCGGAGGGATCGAGGCCCAGGCGCGCCGGGTCCTGCAGAACGTGGAGGCGATTCTCGAAGCGGCCGGCTCGGGGATGGACCGGATCGTCCGCTCGACCCTTTACCTCGTCGACATGGCGGACTTCGGCCTGGTCAACTCGCTCTACGCGGAGAAGGTCGGCGCTCCGCTGCCGGCCCGCAGCACGATCGCGGCGGCCGCGCTGCCGAAGGGCGCGCGCATCGAGCTCGACGTCATCGCCTCGGTGCGGCCGCGGAGTTCTTGATCCTCGCGGATCCGGCTGCGTTGACCCGGTGTTCGGCTGTTCCGTATCCTCGCTCGGTGGCGTCGAAGGGCGCGGGAACGAATGGGTTCTGGTGGGCCCCAAGGACTTCAAATCCTCTGTCGGGCATCTCCGTGTCCGAGGTGGGTTCGATTCCCACACGTTCCCGCCATTCCCCTGCGCTTGAGTTCCTCGGGATCGCGCTTGGGCGGGCCGCCCACGGGCGGGTCGCGCTCGGGCGGATCGTCCTAGGGCGGATCGTCCTCGGGCGGGTCGCTCGCGGGCGAGCCGTCTTGCGGCGGACCGTCCCCCGGCGAAGCCTCGGGATCGGACGGGTCGCCATCGCCGCGGCGCTGGCGTTCGCCGTCTGCGCCGGAATCGCCGCTCCGGCCGTCGCGGCCGAGCCGGCGACCGGGGCCGAAGCGCCGAACGGCGACGGCGTGGACTCGACGAGCATCGGACGCGGGAAGGGGTTCGACCGGCCGTTCTGGGTGATGATGCGTTCCGCCGTGATCCCGGGGTGGGGCCAGGCGCACAATGGGCAGTGGCTCAAGGCGGTCCTCTTCGGCGGGGCCGAGAGCGCCTTCCTCTACGGCATCGTGCGCGAGGACGACCTGCGCTGGAAAGCGTGGAACGAGGGGCGATACGACGATGCCGACGAGCACGCGGGATTGAAACGGGACTATCTCTGGTGGGGGGCGTTCACGCTCCTCCTCAGCTTGGGAGACGCTTACGTGGATGCGCACCTGAAAGGCTTCGACGCCGAGTTCCGCCAGGAGGACGAAGCGATCCTCCTCTCGTTCGAGGTGCGCCTTTGACGGTCGATCGCTCCCTCGTCCGCAACTTCTGCATCATCGCGCACATCGACCACGGCAAGTCGACGCTGGCCGACCGGCTCCTCGAGATCACCGGAACGCTGTCGAAGAAGCAGATGCGCGAGCAGGTCCTCGACGACATGGATCTCGAGCGCGAGCGCGGCATCACCATCAAGGCCCACGCGATCACCATGTTCTACGACGCGGCGGACGGGAAGACCTACGAGATCAACCTGATCGACACCCCCGGCCACGTCGATTTCTCCTACGAGGTCTCGCGCAGCCTCGCTGCCTGCGATGGAGCCCTGCTGCTGGTCGACGCCTCCCAGGGCGTCGAAGCGCAGACGCTGTCGAACCTTCACATGGCGCTCGATCACGACCTGACGATCCTGACCGCGCTGAACAAGATCGATCTCCCCGCGGCGCGCGTCGACGACGTGCGGGCGCAGCTGCAGAGCCTGCTCGGGGCGAAGGAGGAGGAGATCCTGCTCACGAGCGCCCGCGAAGGGATCGGAGTGCGGGAGATCCTCGAGGCGGTCGTGCGCGAGGTGCCGCCTCCGAAGGGAAAGCCGTTCGATCCGCTGCGCGCGCTGATCTTCGACTCGGCGTTCGATCCCTATCGCGGCGCCGTCGCGTACGTGCGCGTCGTGGACGGGACGATCCGGGCCGGCGAGAAGATCCGGCTGCTCTCGACCGGCAAGGAGTACGAGGTTCAGGAGGTCGGGATCTTCCAGCTCCGGATGGTCCCGGTCGAGAGCCTGGAGGCGGGCGATGTCGGCTACGTCGTCGCCGGGATCAAGAACGTCGCCGACGCGAAGGTGGGCGACACCGTCGCGCACCTCGATTCCGACGTGCCGCCGCTTCCCGGCTACAAGCCGATGAAGCCGATGGTCTACTCGGGGATCTTCCCGGTCGACGCCGACGACTACCTGAAGCTCAAGGAAGCGCTCGCGAAGTTCCAGCTGAACGACGCGGCGCTCGTCTACGAGCCGGAGACCTCGCTGGCGCTCGGCTTCGGCTTCCGCGCCGGCTTCCTCGGTCCGCTGCACCTGGAGATCGTCGCGGAACGCCTGCGAAGGGAGTTCGATCTCGACCTGATCGCGACGACGCCGACGGTCCCCTACATCGTCACGCAGATCGACGGGACGAAGCTCGAGGTCGACAGTCCCGCCCAGCTGCCGGACGCCGGCGGAATCGAGTCGATCCAGGAGCCGTTCGTCCTGGCGACGATTCTCACGCCGACCGACTACGTCGGCAACGTGATGAAGCTGTGCCAGGAGAAGCGGGGCGACTTCCAGGAGATGCAGTACCTCGACCCCACCCGGGCGAAGCTGACCTATTTCATCCCGCTCGGCGAGCTGATCTACGACTTCTACGACCGGCTCAAGTCGTGCAGCCGCGGCTATGCGACGCTCGATTACGAGATGTACGACTACGTCGAGACGAAGCTCGTGAAGCTCGACGTGATGCTCAACGGGGAGTCGGTCGACGCGCTGTCGATGATCGTCCACGAGGAGAAAGCCTACGAGCGGGGGCGCGATCTCGTCGACCGCCTGCGGGAGCTCATCCCGCGGCAGTTGTTCAAGATTGCGGTGCAGGCGGCGATCGGCGGGCGTGTGATTGCGCGCTCCACGATCTCGCCGCTTCGCAAGGACGTTTTGGCGAAGTGCTATGGGGGGGACATTTCGCGCAAGCGCAAGCTGCTGGAGAAGCAGCGGGAAGGAAAGAGGAGGATGAAGCAGATCGGGACGGTGCAGATCCCTCAGGAGGCGTTCCTGGCGCTCCTGAAGACGACGGAGTGAACGATGGGGAAGAGCCAGCAGATGGCGATGCCTCGCGCGGAGGAGGGCACGCTGAAGCAGCAGGCGCGCGAATGGATGCGTTCGCTGCTCTGGGCGTTCGTCCTCTTCGCCGTGATCCGCTCCCTGGCGTTCCAGGCGTTCCGGATCCCGTCGCCGTCCATGGAGGACACCCTCCTCGTCCACGACTTCCTGTTCATCAGCAAGCTGACGTACGGGCCGAACATTCCCTTCACCCACACGCGGCTCCCCGGCCTTCGCCAACCGCGCGTGGGGGACGTGATCGTCTTCCAGAATCCGAAGAACCCGAAGCAGGACTACATCAAGCGGTGCGTGGCGGTCGGCGGCCAGACGGTGGAGTACAAGAACAAGGTGCTCTACGTGGACGGGGTGCGGAGGGATGAACCCTACGTAAAGCACATCGACCCAACCCTCCGGCCCTACCGGGACAACTTCGGCCCCTACCGCGTGCCGAAGGGGAACATCTTCATGATGGGGGACAACCGCGACAACAGCGAAGACAGCCGCTTCTGGGGACCGCTCGACGTTCGTCTGATTCGCGGGAAGGCGGAGGTCATCTACTTCTCGTGGGACGCGAAGAAGCATCTTCCGCGCTTCAACCGCATGCTGCGCCTGATCCACTGATGCCGGCTCCCGACGTGCGGGAAGGGCCGCCGGGCGCGGGCGACGGGACCGCGCGCATCCGGACCGGTCCCGGCCTCTACGTCCACGTTCCGTTCTGCCGGCGCCGCTGCGGCTACTGCGATTTCTACGTCGAGATCCGCGACGACGCCATCCGCGCGCGGACGGTCGAGGCGATTCTCGAGGAGGCGGAACGGCGCGCCGGCTCGTGGCCCCACGGCTGCTTCGACAGCGTCTTCCTCGGCGGCGGCACGCCGTCGCTGCTCGGTCCCGAACGGCTCGAGCGGCTGTTGCGCGGTCTGCGCGAGCGGCTCCCGATCGGCGCGGATGCCGAGTGGACGATGGAGGCGAATCCCGAGTCGGCGAACGCGGAGCTGCTCGATGCCGCGCTCGCGGGCGGTGTGAACCGCCTCTCGCTCGGGGCGCAGTCGTTCGATCCGGCGGAGCTGGCGATGCTCGACCGCCTCCACGATGCCGACCAGGCCCGGCTCGCGGTGGCGCGCGCGCGGGCGGCCGGCTTCGAGAACGTGAACCTCGACCTGATCTACGGGTTGCCGGCGCCGCCCGGCGGCGGCGGGCGGGCCGAGGAGCGCGCGGCCCGCTGGGAGGATTCCCTTCGCGCGGCGATCGATCTCGCGCCGGAGCATCTCTCCGCCTATCTCCTCACGCTCGAGGCGCGGACGGCGATGGGGCGGGCCAGGGATGCGGGCCGGATCGTCCTGCCGGATGACGAGCAGGCGCGCGCGCAGTACGAGACGGCGCGAGCGACCCTCGCCGGCGCGGGCTACGAGCGCTACGAGATCTCGAACTGGGCGCGTCCGGGGCGGGCATGCCGCCACAACCTCCACGTCTGGCGCGGCGGCCGCTATCTGGGGCTCGGACCTGGGGCGCACGGCTACGCGGGGGAGACGCGGCGCGCCAACCGGCCCGACCTGGCCGCCTACCTCGCGGCGGTCGAAGCGGGGGAGGACCCGCCGCACGAGACGCAGCCGGTCGACGAGGTCGGAAGGCGCGAGGAGCTCCTCCTTCTGGGGCTGCGGCTCCACGAGGGAATCTCCTGGAGGACGGTCGAGGCGGAGTTCGGGCTTGAGCGGACCGCGCGCTTGCGCCAGCATGCGGCTCGCTGGGTCGATGCGGGGCTGCTCGAATCGGGCGGGGGCCGGTTCCGGGTCGCGGCGGAAGGGCTCTTCGTCATGAACGCCCTGGTCGCCGAGCTTCTCGAAGCCGCCGAGGCTCGCGAGCCGGCGGGCCCGGCCGCCGCTCTCGCTCGCGGACCGGCACGTCCGGCCGGCGGCGAGGACGCGGCGGCGCATCGGACCGACGGAAGGGGAGGCGCGGGGAGCGTTGCGGGTCGCTCTGGTCCATGACTGGCTGACCGGGATGCGGGGCGGGGAGAAGGTGCTCGAAGCCTTTTGCGAGCGCTTCCCCGACGCGCCGATCTATACCATCGTCCATCGCCCGGGCACGGTGAGCGAGACGATCGAATCCCACCCGATCCACACCTCCTTCGTCCAGCGGCTGCCGCGCGGCGCGGAGTCCTACCAGCGCTACCTGCCGCTGCTGCCCGCGGCGATCGAGCGGTTCGATCTGCGCGGGTACGACCTCGTCCTCTCGACCAGCCACTGCGTAGCGAAGGGAGCGAGGGTCCATCCCGGGACGCTGCACCTCTGCTATTGCCACACGCCGATGCGCTACGTCTGGGCGGCCTACGACGAGTATTTCGGCGACGGCCGGATCGGCGCCCCCGCCTCGTGGCTGCTGCCGGTCACCGCCTCCTGGCTGCGCGCGTGGGACGTCGCCTCGTGCGTGCGTGTCGACTCCTTCGCGGCGAACAGCGAGCACGTCGCGGCGCGAATCCGCCGCTGGTACGGCCGGACGGCTCGCGTGATCCATCCATGGGTCGACGTGGAACGCTTCACGGCGCCGGCGCACGCGCACCCCGGGCGCTACGACCTGATCCTCTCCGCCCTCGTCCCCTACAAGAGGATCGAGATCGCGCTCGAGGCGTACGCGCGCAGCGGAGAGCCTCTGGTGATCGCGGGGACGGGAGTCGAGCGGGAGAGGCTGATCCGGATCGCGCCGGCGAACGCGCGCTTCCTCGGCTGGCTCGAGACCTCCGAGGCGGTACGTCTGATGCAGGGATGCCGGGCGCTGATCTTCCCGGGAGAAGAGGATTTCGGGATTGTGCCGGTCGAGGCGATGGCCTGCGGCAAGCCGGTCGTGGCGCTCGGGCGCGGCGGGGCGCGAGAAACGATCGTCGACGGCATGACCGGCGTCTTCTTCGACGAGCCGTCGGCCGACGCCCTCGCGGCGGCTGTCGAGAGGATGGCGCGGACGCCTTGGGATCCGCTCGCGATCCGCGAGCACGCGCTCCGCTTCGGGCGCGACCGTTTCGAGAGCGCGATCGACGCCTGGCTGGCCGAAGCCGGCCGGCCGCCCGCTCTCGCTCCGGCTTCCGCGCCCGCGCAATCCCGGCTGCCGTTCTAGCGGGGATGGCGGGGGCGCTCGAAGCCATCCCCGTTCCGGGAAGGTGAGGCGTGGGACAGATCGAGCGGCGCAAGCGGGTCATTCGGATCGAGGCGGTCTGGCACCTGGCCGACGCCGTCTCGATCGCCGGCGGCTTCCTCCTCGGCTACGCGGTGCGCTTCTCTCCGCTCGTGCTGCGCTGGTTCCCCGCGCCGTCGGAGGTGCCGTCGATCTCGCTCTACCTGCGCGCGGGCCTCGTCGCGGCCGTCGTCTGGATCGTCCTCTTTCATCTCCTGGGACTCTATCGCGCCGAGGGGACGCGGCGCGGCCTGCGCACCCCGGTCCTGCTGCGCGCCACCGGCCTCGGGATGCTGCTCAACGCCGGCGTCGCGTTCTTCTACCGCGAAGCGTCGTTCTCGCGGCTCGCCGCGCCGATCATCTGGCTCGCGACGTTCCTGCTCCTCCGGACCTTGCGACGCGCCTCGCTCGCGCTTCTCGTGCGCGCCGGCGCGGTGCCGCCGATCCGCTTCGCCCTGGTCGGCCCGTCGGAGGCGGGGCTCAAGCTCGCCCTCGGCCTGCCGCGGGCGGGCGTCGTTCCTCACCGGCTCTGCGGCCTCTTCCGGGAGTCGGACGATCCTCCGGCGCCCGAAGGGATCGCGGACCTCGGCGCGCCCGCGGAGATCGAGGAGCAGGCCCAGCGGCTCTCGCTCGACCGGATCCTCTTCGCGCTGCCCGCGTCCCGCCAGGCCGACCTCGAGCGGTGGATCGCCGCGTGCCGGCGGCTCGATCTCGAGGTCGACGTCGTTCCGGAGATGGCGTTCCCGTTCGGCGGCGGGATCCAGGTCGAAGAAGTGGCGGGACTGCCGGTCGTCCGGCCCCGCCGGCTGCCTCTCGCCGGCTGGAACGGGGTGGTCAAGCGAACCTTCGATCTCGTGATCTCCGGCCTGCTGCTCGTCCTCGTCTCGCCGGCGCTCGCCGCGTGCGCGATCGCGGTGCGGCTCGACTCGCCGGGGCCGGTCCTCTACGGGCAGGAGCGGATGGGTCGCGACCGGCGCGTCTTCCGAATGCTGAAGTTCCGCTCGATGCGGAGCGATGCCGAAGCAGGATCGGGGCCGGTGTGGGCGAGCGCGGAAGACCCGCGCCGCACGCGCGTCGGCCGCTTCCTGCGCACGTGGAGCCTGGATGAGCTCCCGCAGCTCTGGAACGTCTTCCGCGGCGACATGAGCCTGGTCGGGCCGCGCCCCGAGCGGCCGCACTTCGTCGAGCGCTTCTACGCGGAAGTGCCGCTCTACCACGGCCGCCACCGGATCAAGTCGGGTCTGACCGGCTGGGCGCAGGTGAACGGCCTGCGCGGCAACGTTCCGATCGAGGAGAGGACCGCCTACGACCTCTACTACATCGAGAACTGGTCGCTCTGGTTCGACGTGCGGATCCTGCTGATGACGGCGCGAGCCGTCGTGACGCACCGCGGAAGCTGAGGCGCGAAGCGGCGCGCCGGGGACGCGCCGGACGGCGCCGCGGACGCGGACGCCGCAGCGACGCCGGCGCGGCCTCGCTTGACCCTTGGTCCCCGCCGCCCGTTGCCTGCCCTTCCTTCGTTCCGTAGGATGAGACGATCTTGCGCCGCACCGGCTGCGTGGAAGCGGCACGACGGGCCCGGCGGCCCGCCGGCGGCCGGCCGGCGGCGCGAAGGCCGCTCGACGGAGGCGCGATGGAGATCCTCGAATCGCAGGTGGTGGCGTCCGACGCCGCCTTCCGGAAGAACCGCGAGCACCACGAGCGGCTGCGCGAGCAGCTGCGCGAGCGGCTCGCTGCCGTCCGGCGCGGCGGTCCGGAGGGGGCGCGCGCCAAGCACGTCGAGCGCGGCAAGCTCCTCGTCCGCGACCGGATCGAGAGGCTCCTCGATCCCGGCACTCCGTTTCTCGAGCTGTCGACGCTCGCCGCCTGGGGGATGTACGGCGACGAGGTCCCGGCCGCCGGGATCGTGACCGGCATCGGGAGGGTCAGCGGGCAGGAGTGCGTGATCGTCGCCAACGACGCGACCGTCAAGGGAGGAACCTATCATCCGGTGACGGTGCGCAAGCACGTTCGCGCGCAGGAGATCGCGCTCGACAACCGCCTGCCGTGCATCTACCTCGTCGACTCGGGCGGCGCGTTCCTGCCCCTGCAGGCGGAGGTCTTCCCGGACGAGAAGCATTTCGGCCGGATCTTCTTCAACCAGGCGCGCCTCTCGGCGGCCGGGGCCCCGCAGATCGCTGCCGTGCTCGGCTCCTGCACCGCCGGCGGCGCCTACGTGCCGGCGATGAGCGACGAAACGGTGATCGTCCGCAATCAGGGGACGATCTTCCTGGCCGGACCGCCGCTCGTCAAAGCGGCGACCGGCGAAGAGGTGACCGCGGAGGATCTCGGAGGCGCCGACGTCCACTGTCGCATTTCCGGCGTCACCGATCACATGGCGGACGACGACGGCCATGCGCTCGAGATCGTTCGCGAGATCCTGGCGCACAGCAATCGCGCGAAGCGGATCGAGGCGGAGATCGCAGCGCCGGAGGACCCGCTCTACGATCCGGAGGAGATCCTCGGCATCCTGCCCGCCGATCTGCGCCAGCCGTTCGAGATCCGCGAGCTCCTCGCCCGGCTGCTCGACGGCTCGCGCTTCCATGAGTTCAAGAAGCTGTACGGTCCCACGCTCGTCTGCGGCTTCGGGAGGATCCACGGCTATCCGGTCGGAATCCTCGCCAACAACGGGGTCCTCTTCAGCGAGAGCGCCGAGAAGGGGGCGCATTTCATCGAGCTGGCGAGCCAGCGAAAGATCCCGCTGCTGTTCCTGCAGAACATCACCGGTTTCATGGTCGGGCGGCGCTACGAATCGGGCGGGATCGCGAAGGATGGAGCGAAGCTCGTGCAGGCGGTCGCCACGACGGCGGTGCCGAAGATCACGGTGATCGTCGGGGGATCGTTCGGCGCGGGGAACTACGGGATGTGCGGGCGCGCCTACGATCCGCGCTTCCTCTTCATGTGGCCCAACGCGCGCATCTCCGTGATGGGCGGGGAGCAGGCGGCCGGGGTCCTGGTGACGGTGAAGCGCGACCAGCTCGCGGCGCGCGGGGAGACGTTGACGCCGGAGCAGGAGCGCGAGATCGCCGATCCGATCCTCGAGAAGTACGAGCGCGAGGGGAATCCGTACTACTCGAGCGCGCGCCTTTGGGACGACGGCATCCTCGATCCGGTCGAGACTCGGCGAACGCTCGCGCTCTGTCTGTCGGTCGTTCTCGGCGTGCCGATTCCGGACACACGCTTCCCGGTCTTCCGGATGTAGTTCCAGCCGCGCTCAGGAGAGGAGACACTGCGATGGCGGCGAGCGTGGAGGTTCTTCGCGAAGGGGCGGTCGCGCGGGTGCGCCTGAACCGGCCCGAGCGACGCAACGCGTTCGACGAGGCGTTGATCGCCGAGCTCATGGCCGCGTTCGAGTCGGACGACGTTCGCGGGGACGCGACCCGCGTCGTCGTCGTGGAGGGTGCGGGGGAGCACTTCTGCGCCGGCGCCGACGCCGGCTGGATGCGACGCGCGGCCGCGTGGAGCGAGGAGGAGAATCGCGCCGACTCGCTCCGGATGGCGCAGATGTTCGCGTCGATCGCCGCCTGCCCGCATCCGGTCGTCGCGCGGGCGCACGGCGCGGCCCTCGGGGGCGGCGCGGGGATCGTCGCCGCGTGCGACGTGGCGATCGCCGATCCCGGCGCGCTCTTCGGCTTCACCGAAGTCCGGCTCGGGATCATCCCGGCGGTGATCTCGCCGTTCGTCCTGCGAAAGGTCGACCCGGCGAGCGCGCGCCGCTACTTCCTCACCGGCGAGCCGTTCGACGCGCGCGAGGCGATGCGGATCGGCCTCGTGCAGGTGGTGGCGGGAGACGAAGGGCTGGACGCCGCGGTCGCGGCCTTCGTCGGCGCCGCGTTGCTCGCCGGCGGACCGCGCGCGCAGGCCGAAGTGAAGCGGCTTCTCGAAGTGCTGCCGGCCACCTCCCCGGACGATCGCGCGGCGCTCACCTCGGCCTGGACCGCGCGCCTGCGAGCGTCGGAGGAGGGCAGCGAGGGGCTCGCGGCGTTCCTCGAGAAGCGCAAGCCATCCTGGCACCCGGAGCACCCGGAGGCGAAGCGATGACGATTCGCCGTCTCCTCGTCGCCAATCGAGGCGAGATCGCGATCCGAATCCTGCGGGCCGCGCGGGAGCTTTCGATCGACACGGTCGCGGTCTACTCCGACGCGGACGCTGCAGCGCGGCACCTCACCGAGGCCGGCCGCGCGGAGCGGATCGGTCCCGCACCCGCGCTCGAGAGCTACCTCTCGATCCCGGCGCTGCTCGAGGCCGCGCGACGCGCCGGGGCCGACGCGATCCACCCAGGCTACGGCTTCCTCGCGGAATCGCCCGCCTTCGCCGCCGCTTGCGAGGAGGCGGGCCTCCGCTTCGTCGGTCCCCCGGCCGAGGCGATGCAGGCGCTGGGCGACAAGCGGAGGGCGCGGAGCCTCGCGATGCGCGCGGGGGTGCCGGTCGTCCCCGGCTACGAGGGGGATGCGGACGATCCGGCCCGCATGCTCGAGGAAGCGCGCAAGATCGGCTTCCCCCTGCTCGTGAAAGCTTCGGCGGGCGGCGGCGGGAAAGGGATGCGGCGCGTCGACCGGCTCGAGGATCTGCCTGCTGCGCTCGCCGCCGCGGGCCGCGAAGCGGAGGCGGCCTTCGGGGACGGCCGGCTTCTCCTCGAGCGGCTTCTCGAAGACGTCCGTCACGTGGAGATCCAGATCCTCTGCGACGCGGGCGGGCGCGCGATCCATCTCGGCGAGCGGGACTGCTCGGTCCAGCGCCGCCATCAGAAGATCGTGGAGCAGTCCCCCTCGCCGGCGGTCGGGGATCGCCTGCGCGCGCGCATGGGGGAGGCGGCGATCGCCCTCGCGCGCGAGTCGGGCTACCGCAACGCGGGGACCGTGGAGTTCCTGCTCGCCCCCGACGGCAGCTTCTACTTCCTCGAGGTGAACACGAGGCTTCAGGTGGAACATCCGGTCACCGAAGCCGTCACGGGGATCGACATCGTCCATGCGATGCTCCGCATCGCCTCCGGCGAGCCGCTCCCGGTCACGCAGGGCGACGTGGTTCTTCGAGGACACGCGATCGAGGCGCGCGTCTACGCGGAGGATCCGAAGAACGGCTTCCTGCCGGCCGCCGGCACGGTCCTGCTCTATCGCGAGCCGTCGGGACCGGGGATCCGCGTCGACTCGGGGATTCTCGCGGGCAGCGAGGTGACCGTCCATTACGACCCGATCCTCGCGAAGGTCATCGCGCACCATGGGGAGCGGGACCTCGCGCGCCGCCGCCTCTGCGGCGCGCTCTCGCAGATGGTCGTCCTCGGCGTCGCGACGAACCTCCCGTTCCTGCAGGACGTGCTGGCGCACCCGCGCTTCGCCGCCGGCCAGGAGACGACGCGTTTCGTGGAGGAGGCATTCGGCGGATGGACCGGCTGCGAGCCGGAAGCGCCGGATCAGCGCCTCGCGGCCGCGGCGATGGCCGAGCTTTTCGAAGCGCCGGGAAGAGGGGCGGGCGGCGCGCCGGGCGCCGGAGCGGCGCTCGGAGGCTCCGGCGGCGATCCGTACTCGCCGTGGAGGGGAGGAATCTAGCCGGTGCGCATCGAGCGGATCTACGGCTGCGACGGCTTCGAGAGCGAAGTCGCCGCGGAGCTGCGCGGCGACACGCTCCTGCTCTCGGTCGGCGGGCGGAACGTCTCCTACTCGATCTCGCGTCTGCCCGGAGGAGGCTTCCTCCTGCACGACGGGCACGCGATGCGCCTCGCCTACGCCGCCCGCCGCGGCTCGCAGGTCTGGGTGCACGTGGATGGCCGGACCCACCGCTACGAGCTCTGCCGCCGCAGCCGCGGCCGCGGCGCCGGAGCGGATGGGGGCGTAGCGGGCGGCGCGGCAAAGGGGCACGGGCCGGTCTGCTCCCCGATGACGGGGACGGTCCGCGAGGTGCGCGTGAGCGAGGGGGAGCGCGTCGAAGCGGGGCAGACGCTCCTGGTGCTCGAGGCGATGAAGATGGAGACGGAGATCCGCGCGGCCCTCGCCGGCACGGTCTCGCGGCTCGCCTGCGCGGCGGGCCGTCCGGTCCAGCAGGGGGACGTGCTTCTCGTCCTCGATCCGCTTCCGGAGGCCGGCGGCACACCGGACGATTCCGCGGACGCGCGTGAAGAGGATTCCGCAACGTGACCGGCGCGGGATCCGCCCGAACGCCGAAGCGCGTGCGGATCGTCGAAGTCGGGCCGCGCGACGGCCTGCAGAACGAGGCGGAGCCGATCCCGGTCGAGGAGCGCGTGCGCCTGGTTGCGCGCCTCGCCGCCGCCGGCCTGCCCGAAGTGGAGGTCGGCGCGTTCGTGAGCCCGCGTTGGGTGCCGCAGATGGCGGCGACCGAGGAGGTCGCGCGGGCCCTCGTCCCTCGCGAAGGGACGGTCTACACGGCGCTCGTTCCGAACGAGAAGGGGCTCGAGCGCGCGCTCGCCTGCGGCATCCGCTCGATCGCCGTCTTCACCGCGGCGAGTGAGACGTTCAACCGGCGCAACACGAACGCTTCGATTGCCGAGTCGCTCGACCGCTTCCGTCCCGTCCTCGAGAGGGCGCGGGTGGAAGGGCTTCGGACGCGCGGCTATCTATCGACCGCGTTCGTCTGTCCCTACGAAGGGGGGATCGATCCGGCGAAGGCGGTCTCGATCGCGGCGTCGCTCCTCGCCCTCGGCTGCGACGAAGTGTCCGTCGGCGACACGATCGGAGCCGCGACGCCGCGCGAGGTGGAAGCGTTCCTCGCCGCCGCGCGCGCGCTGCTTCCGATCGAGAAGCTCGCGTTCCACTTCCACGACACCTACGGCATGGGGATCGTCAACGTCGCGACGGCGCTCGACGAGGGAGCCGCGACGTTCGACAGCTCGGCCGGCGGTCTCGGCGGCTGCCCCTACGCCCCCGGAGCGGGCGGCAACCTGGCGACGGAGGATCTCGTCTACTTCCTCCGCGGGATCGGCATCGAGACCGGCGTTGACCTCGACGCCGTCGTCGAGGCGGCGGCCGCAATCGAGCCGCGCCTCGGCCACGCGCTTCCCTCGAAGGTGCATCGGGCGCTCCGCGGGCGGCGGCGATCCGCGGAGGGCGCGGAGTAGACGCTCGAGCGATCCGAACGGCCGCGGGTGCGCAGGGCTCGCGGGATGGGATAGGATCGGGCGGTCCCCTCGCCTCCGGCGGATTCCCAGGACGCGAGCGAAGGGACGCACGGGTGGAAGGAGGCTTCGAGCTTGGCGAAACGGGACTACTACGAGGTGCTGGGCGTGGAACGCTCCGCCGCGGCTGACGAGATCAAGAAGGCGTACCGCAAGCTGGCCCTGCAGTACCATCCCGACCGCAATCCCGGCAACAAGGAGGCGGAGGAGAAGTTCAAGGAGGCCACGGAGGCCTACGAGATCCTGACGAACAGCGAGAAGCGGTCGGCCTACGACCGCTTCGGGCACGCGGGGGTCGATCAAAGCTACGCGGCAGGCGGCACGCGCGGCGGCACCGCCCCCGGGTTCGATCTCTCCGACGCGCTACGGGCGTTCATGCGGGAGTTCGGCGGCTTCGGCGGCGGGTTCGGCTTCGAGGACGAAGGGGAAGGTTTCGCGCGGCGCGAGATGCGCGGCGGCGACATCCAGATTCGTCTGAAGCTCACGCTGGAGGAGGTCGCGGCCGGCGCCGAGAAGAAGATCCGCGTGAAGAAGAAGGTCCTCTGCCCTCGGTGCAACGGCAGCGGCTCGGAGCCGGGCGGGTCGGTGACGCGTTGCCCGCAATGCGAGGGGTCCGGACAGATCCGCCAGGTGCAGCGCTCGTTCTTCGGGCAGATCGTCAACGTCACCACCTGCCCGCGCTGCCGCGGCGAGGGGCAGATGGTGAAGAATCCCTGCACCCAGTGCGGCGGCGAAGGGCGGATCGACGGGAGCGAGACGGTGAGCGTCAACATCCCGGCGGGAGTGATGGAAGGCAACTACATGACGATGCGTGGCCACGGGCACCAGGGCCTGCGCGGCGCGCCACCCGGCGACCTGATCGTCATCTTCCAGGAGAAGCCGCACGAGGTGTTCGAGCGCCATGGCGACGACATCCTGACCCGAATCACGCTCACGCCGCCGCTCGCCGCGCTCGGCACCAAGGTCGAGGTGCCTACGCTGACCGGGCGCGTGCTGGTCGACGTGCCGGCCGGCATCCAGTCGGGGAAGGTGCTGCGGCTGCGCGGCAAGGGGATCCGCTCGCTGCGATCGAAGCAGCCGGGGGACGAGCTGATCCGCGTCGAGATCCGGATCCCCGACAAGCTCTCCGCGCGAGAGAAGGATCTGTACGAGCAGCTCCGCCGTCTCGAGGGCGACCACGCGCCGAAGGCCGAGAAGGGATTCTTCGACCGGGTGCGGGACACCTTCTCCTAACCCGACCCGGCGATCCGATGGCGCGCGATCCGCACCCTTTCTACATCCCGCCCGAATCGTTCCGCCCCGATGGGAGCGTCCGCTTTCCGGAGGAAGAAGCGCGGCACCTGCTGCGGGTGATTCGTCTGCGAGCCGGCGACACGTGCCGCGTAACAGACGGAATGGGTGGGATCTACGTCGTGCGACTTCAAGGGACGCTGGAAGCCCTCGACGGCATCCGCCTCGAAGCCCGCCACGAGAGCCGCCCGGCGCCGGAGATCGAGCTGGGATTCCCCCTGCTCCACAACCGGGCCCGGATGGAGTGGATGCTCGAGAAGGCGGTCGAGGTCGGGGCGGATGCGCTGGTGCCGATCCTCTGGAGGCGGAACGTCGGAGAGATGACGCCGGCCGCCCGGCGCCGCTGGGAGCGCATGGTGCGCGAGGCGATGAAGCAGTCGGAGCGGAGCTGGCTGCCCGATCTCCGCGACGCCGAGCCGCCGGAGTTGCCGGGAGGCGAGGCGCGTGTGATCCTTGCCGATCCCGAGGGGGAAGCGGCGCTCCCGCCGATGGCGGGCGCTGCGGGCGCCGCGGGCGCTGCGCGCGGTTCGCCGGTGCGCCTGCTGATCGGCCCCGAAGGCGGGGCTTCGCCCGAGGAGAGGGAGAGGCTGCGCGTGGCGGGGGCGATTTTCTGGAGCCTCGGGCCGACGCGCCTTCGCGCGGAGACCGCCGCCATCGTGGGGCTGCATCATCTCCGGCAGGAGTTGCGTCGCGGGGACGGCCCCGGCGGCGGCGCCGGCGGAGTGGACGACGATCAACGAGAAAGGGGAACGACCGATGCGGTTGCCTGAGGAGCAGGTCCGCCTGCTCGAGCGCCTCGGCGCGCGGCCCGAGGGGGAGCGGATCGACGAGGCGGCGGCAGCGCTGGGGATCGACCAGGCGCGAGTGGCGGCGGCGGCCGTGCTGCTGCAGGCTGAGGGATGGGTCGCGGTGGAGGAGCAACCGTACCGAGAGATCGTCCTTCGTCCCGACGGACGGCGCTGGATCGAGGAAGGCCTGCCGGAACGGCGCGTGCTGCGCGCGCTGCGCGAGGCGGGCGGATCGCTCGCGATGGCTGAGGTGGCCCCGAGGTCCGGCCTCGATCCGAAGGAGGCGGGAAGCAGCCTGCGCTGGCTGACCGGGCGAGGCTGGGCGAGGAAGGACGGCCCGCGCCTGGAGGCGCTGATCGGCGCCGAGCCGCCTCCGACCGACGACGAGCGGCTCCTGCGTACCCTCGATGCGGCGGGCGGCAAGGCGACCGAGACGGAGCTGGAAGCGGCCGGCGTCGCGCTCGGCGACGCGCTCGCGCAGCTGAAGGGACGGCCGTCGTGGTGCGAGGTGCGCGAGAAGGCGCGCCGCGTCGCGCGGCTGACGCCGGAGGGGCGCTCCCGTCTCGACGCGGGGATCGAGGCGGCGATCGAGGTGACCCAGCTCACCCCCGAGCTGCTCGCGAGCGGCAAGTGGCGCGAGGTCCGCCTCCGTCCCTACGACGTGACGCTCGCGACCGAGCCGGTCGTTCCCGGCAAGGAGCATCCGCTTCAGCGCATCCTCGACGAGACGCGCCACGTCTTCCTGGAGATGGGCTTTCAGGAGATCGGCTCCTCGATCGTCGAGTCCGCCTTCTGGGACTTCGACGCGCTCTTCCAGCCACAGGACCATCCGGCGCGCGAGATGCAGGACACCTTCTACCTCTCCGCGCCCGCATCGGCCCCGCTGCCGGGCGATCCCGCTCTCGTGGAGCGCGTGATGCGGACGCACGAGGACGGAGGGGAGACCGGCTCGATCGGGTGGCGCTATCGCTGGGATCCCGAGAAGGCGCGGCGGACGGTCCTGCGCACGCACACGACGGCGACGACGATGCGCGCCCTTGCCGCCGACCCGATCGGCCCGCGCCGCGTCTTCACGGTCGGGAGGGTCTTCCGTCGCGAGACGATCGACTACAAGCACCTGCCGGTCTTCTATCAGGTCGACGGGATCGTGGTGGACCCGGAAGCGTCCTTCGCGAACCTGCTCGGGACGCTGGCTGCCTTCTACCGCAAGATGGGGTTCGAGCAGTTCCGCTTCCGCCCCGGCTTCTTCCCGTATACCGAGCCGAGCGTCGAGGTCTACATCTGGTTCGACAAGAGGAAGGATTGGGTCGAGATGGGAGGGGCCGGCGTCTTCCGGCCCGAAGTGACCGAGCCGGTCGGCTGCCGCGCGCCGGTGCTCGCGTGGGGCCTCGGGCTCGAGCGGCTCGCGATGATGCGCTACGACCTGAACGACATTCGCGACCTCTACCTTCCCGACACGGAATGGCTGAAAGGGGTGCCTCTATGCCGGTGATCGGCATTCCGGTCGATGCCCTGCGCGCGCGCCTCGGGACCGAAATCCCGGCCGAGCGTCTGCTTCGCGTCCTCGAGGAGATCGGTTGCGACGTCGAGGGCTATGCGCGGCTGCCGCGCACGCGTTGCCGCAGGTGCGGATGGATCGAGGAGCGGACGCAGACCGAAGCGCTGCCCGCGCGCTGTCCCTCCTGCGACGCCGATCATCGCGCCGAGCCGGAGACGCTCGAGGAGATCCCCGATCTCGAGGTCGTGCGGATGGAGCTGCTCGCCGTACGCCCCGACATGTTCGATCCGGGCGGGCTCGCGCGCGCTCTCCGTGGATATCTCGACGTGGAGGTCGGTCCCGTCGCCTACGATGTCGGTCCGCCCGCGGCGCGCGTGCGGGTCGATCCGTCGGTTCGCGACGCCCGGTCGTCGAGGCCGTTTCTCGCCTGTGCGGTCCTCGAGGACGTGCGGCTCGACGGCGACTCGATCAAGATCCTGATGAAGCTGCAGGAGAACCTGCACTGGGCGCTCGGCCGCAACCGCAAGCTCGCCTCGATCGGGGTCTACGACTTCGACACGATCGCCAACGACCTCGAATACACGACGGAGGATCCAGACCGCTACCGCTTCGTGCCGCTCGGCGCCGTCGGCGCGGCCGGCCGCCCGGAGGCGGCGCGGACGCTTCGCGAGATCCTCGAGGAGCACCCGAAGGGACGGGCGTACCGCCATCTGCTCGCCCCGCTCGCCCGCTATCCGATCCTGCGGGACGCGGAAGGGCGCGTGCTCTCGATGCCGCCGGTGATCAACAGCGAGGGGACGCGGGTGCACGCCGGCTCGCGCCGGCTCTTCGCCGACGTGACCGGAACGGGGGAGCGGATCGTGCAGAGGACGCTGAACGTCCTCGTGACGTCGCTCCTCGAGAGCCTTCCCGGCGTCCGCTTGCGGGCCGTCACGATCGAGGGGGCGAGCGATCCGGAAGGGAAGGCCGCGCGGCCCGGGCCGGTCGCCACGCCCGATCTCGCCCCGCAACCGGTCACGATCGGCGTCGCCGCCACCGCGAAGCTCCTCGGCGTGCCGCTGGATGCGGCCGAGACGCGGCGCCAGCTTCTTCGCATGCGTCACGGGGCGCGCATTCTCTCCGAGGAACGCATCGAGGTCGAAGTTCCCGCCTACCGCAACGACATCCTGCACGAGCGAGACCTGATGGAGGACGTGGCGATCGGCTACGGCTACCACAACATCCTGCCGTCGCTGCTTCCCGCGCGGACGGTCGGCCTCCCCCGGCCCCTCGAGACGCGCAGCGCCGCCGCGCGGCGGGCGATGACCGGCCTCGGATTCTTCGAGACGCTCTCGATCGTCCTCACCTCCGACGAGGCGCACGACGCGGCTCTCGGCCGCGCGCCGGATCCCCGCGCCGTCCGGATCGAGAACCCGATCTCCGGCGAGCAGACGCGCGTGCGGACGAGCCTGCTCCCGGGACTCCTCGCCCTCTTCGAGCACAACCGGCACCAGCCGCTGCCGCAGCGCGTCTTCGAGGTCGGTGACGTCACCTGGCTCGACGAGGGGGCCGAGACGGGCGCGCGCGAGCATCGCATGCTCGGCATCGGCATGATCGGGCCGAAGGCGGGATTCACCGAAGTGCGCGCCATCGTCGAAGCGGTCGCGCGCGAGTTCGGCCGCTCGCTCGTCTGGGAGCCGGCCGCAGCGCCTCCGTTCCTGGCGGGACGATGCGCGTCGGTGAAGACCGAGGACGGGACGCCGGCCGGCATCCTCGGCGAGGTGGACCCCGAGCGGCTGGCCGCCTTCGGTCTCGAGAATCCCGCGGTGCTCGCAGAGATCTCGATCGAGACGCTCGGCGGCATGCCTCCGCGGCTTCGCTTCTCGCTCGAGGATTGAGCGAAGCTCCGGCGAAGGGGAAGGAGGAGACGAAGACGAAGAGAGAGCCGAAGAGGATCGCGCCGCCGCCGCCGCTGCCACTGCGGACCGACCGCCGGCTCGCTGCCCGGAACGTTCGCCGCGTGCGCTTCTTCGCGCGGCGCCGGCTCCTACCCGCATCGTTTCTCGCGCTGGCGTTTCTGCTTCCGGCCGGCAGCGTAGGCGCTGCCGCGGCGACGCTCGCCCGGCCGGCGCCCGGCGTCGCCGCCAGCGTGGCGTTCGCTCCGATCGCCGGCGGATCGCCGGCGATCGCGCTCGACGAGAACCGCCTTCTGCCTCCCGCCAGCGTCGCGAAGATCGTCACCACGGCCGCCGCGCTCGATCTGCTCGGGCCCGGCCACCGGTTCGTCACGCGCCTCTGGGCCGACGGCCCTCTTCAGGATGGACGCCTCGAGGGGAATCTCTACCTGTCGGGCGAGGGGGATCCATTCCTCGTCCACGAGCGCCTATGGCTCCTCGCTCACGAGGCGGCTGCCGCGACCGGCTTGCGAGAGGTGGCGGGCGACCTCGTCGTGCACGCTCCGATCGTCCTCGATCTGCAAGAAGGACGATCGGCCGAGAACACCGACAGCCCTTACGCCGCCCCCGTCTCGATCCTCGCCGTCGACTTCAACAACCTCTTCCTCCGCATCCGGGCCGGCTCCCGCGACGGCGCGCCGGCCGAAGTCTTCCTCGATCCGTTCCCGATCCCCGGCGTGGCCGTGGACGCCGCGGTGACGACGAGCGGCTCGGGACGAGGCGAGCCGGTCGCTGTGTCGCGGCGCCGCGATCCAGCCGGGGGCGAGGTGTGGGTGGTGCGTGGCTCCGTCGGGATGGCGGGACCGCCCGGGGGCGGGGTGTATCGGTCCTGCTCCGATCCGGCGATGCTCGCCGGCGGCATCCTGCGCGGGCTTCTCGCGCAGAACGGGGTGTCGAGCTCGGGAAGCATCCGCGGGGGCGCTCCTCCGGTCGACGCGCGCGTGTTGGCGGAGATGTCGTCCTTGCCGCTCGGCGAAATCGTCCGGTCGGTCAACGGATACAGCAACAACCTCATGGCCGATCTGCTGCTCGTCGACATCGGAGAGCAGGGGAGCGCAGCGGCGGGGAGCGCACGCGTGGCCGCGTGGTTCGCCGAAGCCGTGCCCGCCTCACCGGCGCCGCGGCTTGTCGACGGGAGCGGCCTCTCGGTCGAGAATCGCATCTCCGCCGCGCAGCTCGTCGCTCTGCTGCAGTGGGCGGCTGCCAAGGAAAGGGTCTTTCCCGATCTCTACGCCTCGCTCCCTCGTCCAGGAGACGAAGGGACGCTGGAGCGTCGCTTCCGCGAAGGTCGCGCGCCATCCCTGCGCGCGAAGACCGGAACGCTGGGGGATTCGGGAGTCAGCTCGATCGCCGGCTATCTCGACCATCCCGATGGAACGAGATGGGCGTTCGCCATCCTGCAGCAGGCTTCCCCATCGGCGAACCTGTCGATCGCCGACCTTCGCAAGGCGGAAGAGGCGTGGATCGGCCAGTTCCTCGCGATGCCGGCGGATGAGCGGCGCTGACCGACCGCCGTCGCGCTGATCGCTGGAGGACCTCCGTTCGCATCCGGTGGACGCCGCCGCAGCGCGCGCTCGGCGCGCCCGAACCGCGCTCGCATCGCGCGCCCGCGACTTGTTCGGCGAACGCCGCGGCGGCGGCCGCGTCGCCACGGTCTCATTCTTGAGCCGGCGCTCATCCGTATCGGTTCCGTCCCGGCCGCGACGCTGCTAGCGTGGAGGTGCGCCCGTGAGTTTCACTTTTCCCATCTCATGCTTCAGTGAAGGAGGCTTCGATGAAGAGATCGCTCCTCGTGCTCGCGGCGCTGGCCGCGTCGGCCCTCGTGGCCGGCTTTGCCCATGCCGACGTCTACGACGTTCAGATTCAGAACTTCGCGTTCAACCCTTCGACGCTGACGATCGCGCCCGGTGACAGTGTCCGTTGGACGAATCTCGACGCGATTCCCCACACCTCGACCAGCGGCGTCGACTGCACGAGCGACGGCCTCTGGGATTCCGGAACGTTGAATCAGGGCGATACGTTCGTGTGGGTCGCCAGCGGCGCCGGGGACTACTACTACTTCTGCTCCTTGCACTGCCCGATGATGGAGGGAGAGATCGAGGTCGAGGCGGAGACCGCGACCGAGTCGACCACCTGGGGACAGGTCCGCGCCATCTATCGGTAGCGCGCCAGGACGGGCCGGACACCCCATCCCCGGCGAACAAGACGTTTGCAGGGCGTGCGTGTGGAACGGGAAGAGAGAGGCTGCTCCCTTCCCGTTCCACGTTCCCATGGTCAAAAGTGCGCCTGGGGTAGCGGACGGGCTCAGGAGAAGCCGATCGTGCGGATCTCGAGCTCGAGCGTGATGCCGAAGGCGGCCCCGACGCGGGCGCGGATCTCCTCGATCAGCTCTCGAACGTCGCGCGCCGTGGCTCCGCCTGTGTTGAGGATGTAGTTCGCGTGAAGCTCGCTCACGACGGCGCCGCCGCGCCGCAGTCCCTTGCATCCCGCCAGATCGATCAGCCGTCCTGCGCTCGTCCCCGGAGGGTTGCGAAACACCGAGCCGCAGCTGGCTCCGACCGGGGTGCGAGCGCGCCGCTCCGCGCCGATGCGGGAGACCTCGGCCGCCAGTGCCGCCGGGTCGTCGCGCGTGAGGCGGAACCGGGCGCTGACGACGAGAGAGGAGGGGTCCAGCGACTTCAACCGTGACGTGCGATACCCATACGCGAGCCAGGCCGCGTCGCGCTGTTCGATGCGGCCGTCCGGCGTGACGATCGTCACCTCCGCGAGCGCTTCCGCGATCTCCCCGCCATAGGCTCCCGCGTTGCCGACGATCGC
The DNA here is from genome assembly GCA_041946735.1 of Candidatus Eiseniibacteriota bacterium. Classification (GTDB taxonomy): domain Bacteria; phylum Eisenbacteria; class RBG-16-71-46; order CAIMUX01; family VGJL01; genus JBHGAY01. The sequence goes on along the minus strand of JBHGAY010000018.1, from coordinate 5,574 downwards.
GCCTCCGACCGTCCCGGGAATTCCTTCGGCCCACTGAAGGCCGCGCAAGCCGGCGCGAGCGGTGGCGCGAGCGAGGCCGGCGAGGGGGGCGCGCGATCCCACCTGCACGAGCGCCTCCTCGCCGCGCGTTTCGATGGCGCGGCGGCGGTCGGCATAGCGGATCACGAGGCCGGGAAACCCCTGATCGGCGACGAGCACGTTGCTGCCGCCTCCCAGGATCCAGACCGGCCAGCCGCGCAGATCCGCCGCGCGCCGGGCCTCGGCCGCCTCCTCGGGCGTCGAGGGCTCGGCGAGAGCGCGCGCCGGTCCTCCGATTCTCCATGTGGTCAGCGGCGCGAGCGGGACCGATTCCGACCAGCGTGCGCCGGGAGGGCTCATTCCTGACGGTCCGCTTCCACTTCGCCCGGGAGCGCGGCGACACGGTCTGCTTCCACATCGCCCGGCAGCCCGGCGACGTCCGCCTCGCGGCTGCCGAGGAGCGAGGCGAGGACCGACGTTGCGAGGACCGCGCCGACGACCCCGAGGGAGATGCCGATCGGCACCTCGATCCAGCGGGAGGTGATCATCTTCAGGCCGACGAAGCAGAGGACGGCCGCCAGTCCGTAATGGAGGAACCGCAGCCGGTTCACGAGATGCGCGAAGAGGAAGTAGAGCGAACGCAGCCCCAGGATTGCGCAGATGTTCGAGGTGAAGACGAGGAACGGATCGCGGGTGATCGCCAGGATCGCGGGAATCGAATCGAGCGCGAAGACGATGTCGGTCGTCTCGACGACGAGCAGGACGACCATCAGCGGAGTCGCGAGCAGGCGGGCGTCGCGCCGCACGAAGAAACGGGCTCCGTCGTATTCGGGAAGGATCGGAACGAACCGGCGGAAGACGCGCACGAGGCGGTTCTTGCCGGGGTCGACCCCGGCGTTCTCCTGCTTGCGGAAGAGCTGCAGTCCGCCGTAGACGAGCATCGCGCCGAGGATGTAGACGAGCCAGTGGAAGTAGTGAAGCAGGACGATCCCGCCGGCGATGAACGCGCCGCGAAGCAGGACCGCCCCCACGATCCCCCAGAAGAGCACCCGGTGCTGGAAGGCGGGAGGGACGCGGAAGTAGGTGAAGATCAGGACGAAGACGAAGATGTTGTCGACTGAGAGGGACAGCTCGATCAGGTAGCCGGTCAGGAACTCGAGGCCGCGCTTGGGACCGTCGAAGACCAGGATCCCGAGGTTGAAGAGCAGGGCGCATCCAACCCAGACGGCGCTCCAGATCGCCGCTTCGCGAGGACGGACGACGTGCGCCTTCCGGTTGACGACGGCGAGATCGAGGGCCAACAGCGTGGTCGCTCCCACGCAAAAGCCGATCCACAGCCCGAGATCCTGCAAAAGGCTCTTTCCTCCAGGCGAGCACGGCGCCCGTGGCAGCCTAACACATGCCGCGGGCGAGCGAGAGAGCAGGCCGGGCGAGACAGTCGGCCGGGACGGGGCGGTGGAAGCGATGGTGCCGGAGGTGGGATTTGAACCCACACGAGGTTGCCCTCACGGAATTTTGAGTCCCGCGTGTCTGCCAGTTTCACCACTCCGGCGCGTTGCGCAGGACAGGATACACGCCGCCCCGGCGCGCTAGGCAAGCGGCTTTTCGGTTGACGCCCCGCGATCCCGGCCGATACGATCCGTTCCAGGTCTTGCGCCCTGCGCGGATCGTTCGGGGCTGTAGCTCAGTTGGGAGAGCGCATGACTGGCAGTCATGAGGTCGTCGGTTCGATCCCGATCAGCTCCACATTGAGAGACAACAACTTAGGTCCCGCTCGCTAGCCGAGCGGGATCTCTTTTTACGGCATGGATAGCGTGGCGGCTAGCAGAGCGGGGTTCTCGGGAGCGGCCGTCTTCTCGCCGTGGTGAAGGTGGTTTCTCACGCCTCGAGATGAGACGCGCCGGCGATGCGTCACGCCCGCGGCGCTGCGCGTCGGATCCGCTTCGCTTCCCACTCCTCGAGCCAGTCGGAGCGGTAGAGGATCCTGCCGCCGATGCGCGACCAGTCCGGCCCGGCGTGCTCGGTTGCTCGCCAGCGTCGGAGCGTGGCGGCACTCACGCGGATGCGAGCGGCCACTTCGCGCGCGCGGAGATAGCGGCGTTGCGGTGGGGTGTCGGTCACGAGTGCATGCTACGACCGCACGCGCGCACGCACACGGCGTTTTCTCCGGGGGGTCCTGGCCCGCGCACCTAGCGCCTGCGATCGCCCGGCAGACGGCTCCGTAGCGCGTCGGTTCTCGGCGCCGATCCGCTCGAGGAGGTCGATCTGCTGCGAATCGTGCTGGAAGTGCACCTGGTGCTCGAGGAGGAGAGGAGCGTGGCGGCGGCCGATGCGTCGACGGGAAGTGAGCACCGCGATAGCCTCCGCACGCCGCCGCTCCTGATCTGCTACCCCCGGGGCCGGGCGGCGAGAGCCATCGCACCGCCCGGGATCCCGAGGGTGCCGGGGTCCGACCGATCGAGGAGGAGGATCTTCTCTCTCGAGAATGTCGGGCACCCAGCTTGGGGTCCGCGCGAGCGGCACCGGTGGGACTGGGATACCACCGGGGGGAGCCCGCCGCGGGGCCCCGCGTCGTTGCTACGCGGTCGGGTCGATGTCCTGCGCCGCGGAGAAGGCGTCCGCGTGCCTGATCGCCACGTCGCAATCGAGCATGCAGCGCACCCGCACCCTGCCTTGTGTGAATCCGGTAAATGGATCGACAAGGATCTCCGCTTGGGACCAGAAGCCGATCAGAAGCGAATCCCAGGCGCCGAAGATCAGGGCGCTGAGGGTGCCCGCGCCGAGCGTCGACGGCACATGAGACGTCACGAACGCCTGGTGCGGACCGATCTTGTTCTGCGCATCCCAAATGAAGGCGCCGCTGCCCGGGTCCTTTGGAGTGCGCAGCGCCGCGGCATAGACGCCCGGCGAGCAGATGAACGCGCACGAGTCGGTCAAGGCGTTCGCGCTTGCGACGTCGCCGATCAGCTCGGTGACCGCCTGCCAGGTCAGCGCTCCGCCCGTCGTCACGTCGCCGATGCCGCCGGTGTTCAACACGCCGACCGGCTCCTTGTTGGCGGTCAGCCCGTTGAGCGCGACTCTGTCGATCTCGCCCGCGACACTGTCGAGCAAGTCCTGCCTGCACAGATCTTCGATCGCCGGGCTGGTCTGCAACATCGTCCGCCGCGTCCAATGTTGAAGTCCCGAAACTGTGTGAGGCGTCATCGTGACCGCGTCGTACACGCTATTGTCTTCAGAGGCCGCATCGTCTTCGTCCAGCCACAGAAGCGCGCCGGCCTCGGTCTTTCGCGGGATCGAGACATTGCCACGCAACCCCGTGAGCGTCCGCGCTCCAGCGGCGGCGACGACGGAAGCAGCGCGCAGGACGTCGACGAACTCGCTGTCCATGTGGTCGGTGCCCACGAGCGCCGCGCCCGTCGTCGTTGTGATCTGGCGAACCTGCCTCTGCGGCGACACGCGCGAAGCGAAAACTCCAAGCGGCACGATGAGTCCTTCGCTCCGACGATTCGAGGCCCGCTCGAGGGCCTGCGAGATTTCGAACTCGTACCCCGCGCTTCGCCGGTCGCCGTTGATGAGCGCGCTGATCGCACCGAAGAGGGAGTAGCGGCGGAAGTCGCGGCTCGAGAGCCCGATGCCTCCGTCGAGGCTCGCATCGGGCGTCCCGCTCGAGAACGGCACGTCGGGGTTCAACGGCGCCTGGCGCGTGCCGAGCTCGTCCACGAGGGCCTTGCGGAACGCGTCGAGGGGCTTGCCTTCGGAGATGTACTGCTGCGCGAGCTCGCGGCAGTTCCACTTCTCACCGATCGAGAGAATCTCCTCGACCCGGTGGCGCTCCTTCCTCACCGCCCCGTCCTCGCCGACCGAGACGTTGCCGGCCGGCTCCTGGTTCTGTCCGTGCTTGAGCTTCATGGTCTTCTTTCCTCCTGCGAGCGAGCGGCCGATGCCGACTGACGCATCAGCCGGGACATTCGCGAGACTCGCCTCGAGTAGTGTCCACTTCGTCACCCGAAACGTAGGGATGCCGTCCGCGCCCTTCTCCGCCTGCTCCACCTCGTCGATGCTGTAGCCGATCGAGAGGCTCCTCAGATCGCCGTCCTCGACCGCCTGGAGCAGCTCGTCGCCGCGGGCCGTCCGCGCGAAGCGGAGCACGCCGCGGAGCTTCTTGCCGTCGAGGTGGACGTTCTCCACGCGACCGATCGGGGGGAGCTCGTCGGCGTTGTGAGAGGCGAGCAGGGGGAGCGATGGAGTCGCCCGGCTGAGGTCGACGGCGCCGGGCGCGTGAGAGAGGATCTCCCGGCCCCAGAAACGGAGCACCGGATTCTCGCTCGAGAGAGATGCGGGGACGGTGCGCTGCTTCGCGTCAACCCGCTCCCCGAGTAGGTGGATCGTCCGGCGCTCACGCTGGCCGATCACGGATCCTAGCGGTGGCATAGACGCCTCCTTCTGGCGTCTCGCCGGGCAAAAAGCAGAGCGCCCGGGCGAGACAGGATCGGAGAGCACCTGCGTGCTCCTCTCGTTCCCGCGTCGTCCGGGCGCTTGGGGTTCCTGCCCCTCGCGTCTCATGGCCGCCGTTCCACGGCGGTTGGACTGCGGTTCAGATCTGCGTTGCGCCTCTTCGCGTTCCGCGCGTCGGGGCGTCAACTCGATTCACCTTCGCGCTGATCGTCCTTCGTGTCAAGGCCGAGAAGAGCACGATCCCGGATCGCCACCGCCACCCGCTTCGCGTTGCGCACGAGCTGCTCGGCCTCCACGCGATCCACCATCTTCGCCGCTGCGATCTGCGCGGCGGTCAGCAGCGACGCTGCGCGCGCAGTCGCGCCGACCATCCGGTTGTACCTCTCGATCGAGAGACCCGTGACGACGTTCCACTTCCCGTTCGGAAGCCGGATCGCCCACACGCCGCCCGCGACGTGCGGGCAGTAGAAGCTCACGCCGCCCGGGTCGAGCTCATGGTGCGGCTGGTTCTGGCAGGACGGGCAGACCAGCGGCGCGCGGGTCGGCATCGCCGGCGTTGGGGTCGGGTTCTCGATCATCGGGTAGCCTCCTTCTTCTCACGAGCCGGCGAATCGAAGAAGTCGTCGGCGCAGTGCTCATTCAGCACGCGCGTGATTTCGTCTCGCAGCAGCCTCTCGATCGCTCCGACGTCGCTCATGCCGGCGATCTGCGGCGCCACACGCGCGGGGATCTCGAGGAGACGCCGTTGCAGCCGGCGGCCGAGCTCCTCCACCCGGCGCGCCACCGCGTGGGCATCGACCAGGCGCTCCTCGAGCTGCTCCACCTCGATCTCCACCTTCCGCGCCCGCGCCTCCGCCAGCCGGGCGCGGGGATCGCCCGATCCGCCGTAGATCGCTTGCAGGATCGGGGGGAGCGTCCAGAGCCGGGTGCGGCCGTGCGTCCGGGTCGGTTTCACCGCATGAATCCGGCGCAGAACGGTGCGCCGATCCATCTCGAGGAGCTCTGCTAGGTCGCTGACGCTGAACTCCTTCTGCTTCAACATACGATCTCCCTTCTACTTAGGGTTGTGCATGGGCACGACGGGAGGCCTGACGCTGGGGG
>JBHGAY010000017.1:0-120008 GCA_041946735.1 Candidatus Eiseniibacteriota bacterium | reverse complement strand
CTGATCCACGAGGGTCGCCTGCGGGTCAGTGGGCAAGCCCCCGACGAGCTTCGCTGGGATTTGGGCGGCGGACTGCTGCGCACTCTCGGGATGCGAATCGTCGCGCAGCGATAGCCATGCGGTTCGCCCGCCCGCTTCCGCGACGGCTGCCCGTCTGGTACGATCCTTCGCGGACGATTTTCCAGCCGGGAGGAACGCATGTCCGCGGGCATCGATCGTGAGAAGGCGCTGGCGCTACTCCGGCAGCACGTCGCCGACCCGAGAATCCTCAAACACAGCCTCGCGTCCGAGGCGGTGCTCCGCGCTCTCGCGGCGCGCCTCGGCGAGGACCCGGACGTGTGGGGAATCGCCGGACTCCTGCACGACATCGACATCGAGATCACGCAGGCCGATCCTGCCGTTCACGGCAGCCGGAGCGCGCCGATCCTCGAGGCGAACGGGGTGGAGCCGGAGGTCGTTGCCGCCATCCGCCGGCACAACCGGCTATCGACGACCGAACCGCGCCAGAGCCGTCTCGATCACGCCCTCGCCGCCGGGGAGACGATCACGGGCCTCATCGTCTCGACCGCCTTGATCCTGCCGGACAAGAAGCTCGCCTCCGTGAAAGCGAAGTCGGTCGCGAAGCGGATCAAGGACGACCGGTTCGCCTCGAGCGTGAACCGGGAGACGATCCGGGAGTGCGAGGAGATCGGCATCGATACGGCCGAGTTCGCGGGGATTGCGCTGGTCGCGATGCAGGGGGTCAGCGACGAGCTGGACCTCTGACGCCCCGCCCGCCTCAACGCCCCAGCACGTAGCCGATCGCCGAGATGATCTGGTCCGCTCGCGCCTCGTTCGTGCCGGTCATCCGGAAGCCGCCGAGGCTCGCGGGATCCCACCCCATCGGTTCGTAGATCAGGCCGCGGAGGCCGAACGTGGTCCGCGCGAGAACGCGGCAGCCGTCCGGGCACACCCTCGCGAGATTCTCGAAGATCTCCCTCTTCGGACGGGCGAGCACACCGACCAGGACGACCGTCCAGCCGCCGGCGGGGACGTTCTCGCCGCGGAGAAGTTGCGGGTGGATGGCCGAATCGAGCCGCAGGCGCCCTAGCACTTCGTGCGAGGTGTCGATCGCCTGCGGCGAGAAGTCCACGCAGTCCACCTCGCACCCCGTCTGACGGTGATACTCGATCGCGGTGATCGGCAGCGGGCCGCTCCCGATGAACAGAACGCGATCGCGCCCCGTCATCCCGGCGAGCGCGATCTCCTTTCGCGCCAGCTCCTCGTAGCGGACCAGGTAGTTCTCGGTGATCCCGTCGATCCGCGCGAGGACCGCGTCGCCGCCGGACAGCGCCATCGCGGCGAAGCTGCTCTCGATCTGCGTCTCGAGGACGCAGAAGATGTCGCGACAGAGGGCGACTCGCTCGGGCTCGAGCGTGCCGATCACCTCCTCTTCCTCTCGAAGGGAGAGGAGGTCGCACTGGATCACGTGCTCGAGCGCGAGAGCCTCCCGCCAGAGCGCGCGCGGCTCGCCGCTCCGACGGGCGCGTTCCAGCCGTTCGATTCCGGACGCCAAGGCGGATCGAAATCGATCGAATACGGTCTGCGTCATGCGTCCCTTCTCCCAGTCATGCGTCCCTTCCCTGGGTCGTGATGTGGCGCGAGTCCTCGAGCAAGTCCCGGATCGCCTGTGCGGTGACCGCCGGCGGGCGCGCGGCGGAGAAGATCGAGTCCTCCTTCCCCAGCATCTCCCAGCACTCCTCGGCCAGGTGCGGGGCGATGGGAGCGAGATACGCCACGGCGTCTTCGAGGATCGATCGCCACAGGCGCGAAACGTGAGGATCGCGCTCGCGGGCGAGATGGTTCGTCGCGAAGAACTCCATCGAGGAGATCATCCGGGCGACGCCGCTCGCGTAGCGGTCGTACCGCGTCTCCTCCACGTACGAAGCGAGCCCCTCGATCTCTCGGGCGACTTTCTTCAGGAATACGTTCGCGTATTTGCTGCGGCGCGCCCCCGGCTCCCGGTCCCTCGTCGCGGGTGGCGGGGCCGGTCGTTCCACCGCCGGAGCCGATGCGACGAGGCCATGGAAGGTTGCGAGGAGCGCGCGGTAGCGATCGATCCCCTCCTCCGACCAGCGGCAGTCGCTCTTCGGCTCCTCGTGCGCGAGGGCGTAGAAGCGCAGCGCGTCGGCGCCGAACCGCTCGATCGCCTCCTCGGGCGTGACGGCGTTCCCGAGGTGCTTGCTCATCTTCCGTCCCTCGTGAAGGATCAGCCCGTGCGCCAGCACCTCCGTGCAGAACTCCTCGAACGGAACGAGCCCGAGATCGTGCAGGAAGTAGGAGAAGAAGCGCAGATCGAGCATGAAGGGAATCACGTCGCGGCCGAACTGGATGATGTCCGCCGGCATCCAGTAGAGGACCTCGTCGGGATCGAAGAGGAACTCGGTCGATTCGAGCGCGCATGGGCGGAACGGATGCCAGATGGAGTCCATGTGGCAGTCCATCACCTGCGGGTCGAGCCGCGCCGGCGCTCCGCAGCGCGGGCATCGCCGGAGGTCCCAGGAATCCCCTTCGCGGCGCAGGCGGCCGGTGCCCGGATCGATCGTGAGCCCGGGCGCCACGACCGGAAGCTCCTCGACCGGCACCGGCACCTCGCCGCACGTCTCGCAAAGGACGATCGGGATCGGCGTGCCCCAGAGCCGCTGGCGCGAGATCGAGAAGTCCTTCTGCCGGTAGACGGTCATGGGCGGGAAGCCCGGCGCTGGCGACCGTGGCGCGGCGCCCTCGCCGGCCGCCTGCGCGAGGGGCACGACGAGCGGCTGATCGAGAAAGGCCGGATCGGAGAGCGGGGCGACGACGACGGGCAGACGCCTCCCCGTCCGCTCCTCGACCGCGATCCAGCCGGTCAGCCGGGCGCCCGGCAGGGCGGCGAGCACCGCATCGGCGAGCGCCGGGGCGATCGGCGCTCCCTCCTCACCCCCGCCCCCGCCCGCGGCGAGAGCGGCCAGCGTTTCCTCGTCCCGCGCGTCGACGGCGATCACGCACGGCGCCGCCCACGAGGCGCCGTCGGGGAGAAACGCAGTGAGCGGCTCCCTCACCCCCTCGACGCGGAGCTGCACGGCGAAACCGTCCTGGCGGCCGATCAGGTTGCCCTGTCCCTGCTCTGCGAGACCGCTGCGGTCGGTGGTCTTCTCGAGGCCGCGCAGCAGGCGCCCCAGGTAAGGGGAGACGCGCAGCATCCACTCGCGCACCCGGCGGCGCTCGACCGTCGAGCCGCAGATCCAGCAGCGCCCCTCCTCCGCCTGCGCGCGCGCGAGCGAGGTGTCGCACTCCGGACACCATAGGGTCGTCCCGACCGTGCTGTAGATCAGCCCTCTCTCATGGAGCTGCAGGAAGATCCATTGCGTCCACCGGTAGTACTTCGGCTCGCAGGTCAGGAAGGAGCGCGACCAGTCGAAGCCGCATCCGAGAGCGGAGAGCTGCCGCCGCATTTGCTCGAGGCAGTCCGCGGTCCACTGCTCCGGCGCGACGGAGTTGCGGATCGCCGCCATCTCCGTCGGCAGGCCGAACGCGTCGAAGCCGATCGTGTAGAGGACCGCGTCCCCCTTCAGACGGTGGACCTTCGCCACGAAGTCCCCGCAGGCGTAGTTGCGGACATGTCCCATGTGCAGCGCGCCGGTGACGTAAGGCGCTGGATTGTACACGTAGTATTTCGGGCGCGCCGGGTCGCGCCGGCTCTCGAAGGTGCGTCTCTCCCGCCAGCGCTCCTGCCACTTGGGCTCGATCGCCGCCGGATCGTACCCGCCCATCCTCATCACCCCCTCTGCGCGGTGAGAAGCAGCTTGCCGGTTCGGACGTAATAGTCGCGCTCCTCGGCCGAGCTCGCGAACCAGGCGGGATTCGGTTGCGCCGTGCCACGGGCTGCGGCCCAGGCGGCATACTCCTCTTCGCGCAGGCGCAGCCGGTCGTCTCGGATCTCGATGAATCCGGCATCGCGCAACGCCCGCTCGTACGCGTCCGCGGCACGCGCATGGACGGCGACGCCTTCGGCCTCGAGCGAGCGCCTCCATCGCGCGAAGAGCGGATTGTCCGTGTGGCACCCGGTCGTGAAGCAGAAGTGCCCTTGATCGCGGAGCGCCGCTCGGATCTCCGCAAATGTCTCGCGGAGATCCGGAAGGAGATAGACCACCTCGTGCGAGACGACCAGGTCGAACTGCTCCGGGAAGGCGGCGAGGCGCCCCGTTGTGAAGACGATCGGGAGATCCCGTGGAGGACGACCGGCAGCGCGGGCAAGGACGGTTCTCATCGCCGGCTCGTCGACGTCGATGCCGGCGGCGAGCGCGATCTCCGGGATGGCCCCTTCCGTCTGCCGTTCGAACAGCAGGCGGAGCAGTCCCCCTCCGCTGCAGCCGAAATCCAGCACACGGGCGCCGGGAAAGAGTAGGGGGGAGAAGCTGCGGACGAACGCCGACCAGAGCGGCCTGTGCTCCGCCTCCATCCGGTCGATCGCTTCGGGATCGGTGAACGGTTCGGGCGCGGTCATTGCGCAGGCGGCGCCTGTGTCGCGCGTGCTGCCGGCGTCCCTCCAGCGACGCGGCCCCCCAGGGCGTGCCCCCCCACGACGTAGACGGTGTGGCAGACCTTCTTTCCTCTGCGGTGGAGCGCGAGCGCTTCGCGGGCGCTGACGCGAAACGCATCGAGGGCGGCGTTCCCCTCCTCGACCGTGCCGGCTGGGTCGGCGCCATCGCCGCGTCCATCCCGCCCGCGTGGGAGAGCATTCAGGCAGGACTCGGGCGGGTAGTAGTACAGGAACGGCGGAGAGCCATCCTCCTCCGCGCGCGCGTAGCCTTCCAGGACGATGCCGGGCTCGGTCTGCGTCTTGATCCCGAACTCGAGGACGCGCGCGCCGAAGCCCGCCTTGCGGAATGTCTCCACGACGACCGCCCACGGGATCCGGCCGCCGATCAGCGAGACGACCCAGCCATCGGGAGTCAGATGGTCGCGCGCCTCGAGAAGGCAGTTGTAGTGCAGCGTCAGGAGATGACGATCGACGAGCGGATCCGCCACGTAGGCCGACGCGTTGTAGCAGCTCGAGCTGCGAATCCCTTCGAGGAGGCTCGCGCCCGTCGCCTCGTCCTCCGGAACGTTCGGAAGGTTCTCGAAGACGAGATCGAAGGTGGTGTCTGAAGAGTACCCGCGGAAGAGATCACTTCGGAGCAGCTCGCACCGGACCTCGGGACGCAGGTAGCCCGCGACGTTCCAGCGTGCCGCCTCCAGGGCCCGGGGATGGATGTCCGAGGCGACGATCGATTCGGGCGAGAAGATCTCCGCGATCCCGATCGCGTCGAGGCCACTGCCGGTGCCGATGACGGCGGCTCTTCGGACCTTCGGGCGGAAGCGCTCGTGCAGATTCTCGAGACCGCGCAATCCCAGTTCCAGCCACGTGGCGCCCAGCGGATCGTCGCGTTCCGGGGTGGAGAGGTAGGTGTGCTCGTTCGTTCTGAGGATCAGCGGGACGAGGCGCTGGAGGCAGGCGATTCGTCCGTAGCTCTCGGACACGTCGACATAAGCGTCCTGCGATGTCTCGATGGCGGCCGGGTCGTCCATGACGTCGTCGCGCGCCTCCGCACTCTTGAGGTGGCCGCGGAACCTGGTACGCCCGACGGGAATCGAACCCGCATTCGTGGATTATAGGTCCACTGTTCTTTGCCTGGAGGCTTATCGCTCGGCGCCGTACTTCCCAGGAGCCATCCGTCCTTGCGGCACACAGCTCTTGTTTGAATAGCGACCTAGGATGCTATTCAGCGCCGGCGTCTTCCGCCGTGCGCAACGCGGACGGGAGCCCCAAACGGAACCATTTGCGACGAAACCGCCACGACTTGACCATTGAACTACGGGCGCATCGAAACTCGAACTCGGGCGATGGCCCAGGGAAGGCGCACGAAACGAACAGCGGAAAGCCCGGTGCGTCCGCCGCATGCTGTCGCTTTGCCCTCGCAAGTCATCGAAGACCGAGCAACAGAATGGTATTCCGATCCCCCGGCGGCGTCAATCACCCGTGTTGCGGTCACGGTCGGCGGGGCGGGAAGGAGCCGGCCTGCACTCGTCGACGGGTTTCGGGCGGAGGAGTAGAATGGGTGGCGTCCATCCGACCGGGATTGACGTGGCGCTGGGCCCACCCGGTCGAGTTCTCCGACGTGCGAATGCGGGTCGTGCCTGGAGCAGTGAGGCAGAAGGAGAGCGCAGCTCGAGCATCCGACCGGACCTCCACATCCTCGCATGCGACCCGACCACAGGAGTGATGCCATGAGGCCGTATGTACTTCTCGCCCTCGGAGTGCTGCTGGTAACCTCCGGGGCGAGCGCCGCGGAGTTACTGACGGTCGACCATCCGAGCTATGCGGTCGACCCGCCACAGCGCGAACCAGTACAGGTCTATCAGAACTACGACATCACGACGATCGGCGACACGCAGGTCGCCTGCGGCGTTGCCGGATCGTACACGACCCAGAACTGGTTCCTTCGACGCTTCTACCTCCACGAGGATCACGGTCTGGACCCCGGAATCATCGTCCAGAGCATCGACTTCGGCGTCTCCTTTCTGACCGGGGACATGACGGTCGACATCGTCGTCTTCCAGATCCCGAACGGATCCGAGTTCCGATTCGACAACATGACGGAGATCACCAGGGAGTCGGTAGACCTGACTCCGAACGATGTGGGCTTCCTCGTCAACGTCCCGCTCTCGGCGGAGATGTACGATGGCATCGGCCAGGATCTGGTCGTCGCGATCGAGGCGCCGTCCGGGGAACCGAACTTGGTCTCCTTCTACCCGGCTGCTAATGACGCGGGCGCCTTCCAGGATGCGTACATCGCGGCCGCGAACTGCGACGTCCCCGAGCCGATGGCAGTTAGCGACATCGGCTTTCCTGACTCTCAGACCATCTTCGTCGTCAATGGAGAGTCGGGCATAGGAGGCCCACCGCCGCCGCCGGTCGCGACGACGCCCACGACGTGGGGGGCCGTCCGGGGGCTGTTCCGGTAGGGAACCGATCGGCAATCGGCAAGGCCGGCCTTACTTCCCAGCCGGCGGAGCCAAACCGAGTTGCGAGGGGACCGGGCGACCGGTCCCCTCTTCGCATCTCTCCGCCGTCGCCAACGAGCGCCCTCGCCCCAGCGGAAGAGACAAGGCCCGGCGAAGCGCGTAGAATGTCAGCGTTCCCAAGGAGAGGACGGAGGCCGAGAGGTCTTCGCCGCGATCCTGTTCCTTCATTTCCGGTCCGGGATTCTCCGATCGAGCGCCAAAGACGCCTCACCGAATGTGTACCCCGGGTGCGACGGCGAGCGGTCCAGACCGATCGGAGACCCGAGAATCAGGAGCCGCCCATGAGGCCGCTGTTCCTGCTTGCCCTGGGGATCCTGTTCCTCGTGTCCGGGGCAAGCGCCGCGGAGTTTCTGACGGTGGATCACCCGTCGTATTCGGTCGAAACGACGCCGCAGGACAGACTGCAGGTCTACCAGAACTACGACATCACGACGATCGGCGACACGCAGGTCGCCTGCGGCGTTGCCGGGTCGTACACGACTCAGAACTGGTTTCTCCGCCGCTTCTTTCTCTACGACGACCACGGGCTCGAAAGCTTCCAGGTGGAGAGCGTGGACTTCGGCGTCTCGTACCTCTCGGGCAACATGAGCGTTACCCTTTTCCTCTTCGAGATCGACAACGGCGCGCCGTTCCTCTTCGCCAACCTGAGAGAAGTGTGGCGTACCAGCATCGACCTCACCCCGAACGACGTCGGCTCGACGATCAACGTTCAGGTCGGCTACCTCTGCGTCCAAGACGGTGAGGCGACGGACCTCGTCGTCGCTATCGACGCCCCGTCCGGTGAGGCAGACCTCGTTTCCTTCTACCCGGGCGCCAACGATGCCGGCGCCTTCCAGGATGCTTACATCGCCGCGCCGGACTGTGGCATCTCGGAACCGGTAGGCGTGAGCGACATCGGATTCCCCGACTCGCAGACGATCTTCGTCCTGAACGGGGAAGATGGGTGTGGCATACCCCCGCAGGATGAGGATGTTGCTTGTTGCTTCGACGACGGCTCCTGCCAGGTGCTGTACGACTATACCTGCATCGCTATGGGCGGTGAGCCTAATCCGTGGGAATATGACTGCGATCCGAATCCCTGCTCGCCCACTGCAACGTCCCACGTGAGCTGGGGCCAGGTGCGGGGACTGTATCGATAGCCTGCTTCCCGGCAACCGATCTTTCGGATTCGACCTCGATGTCACTCCGCCGGATGCTTCCCTCCGGCGGAGTTCTCTTTCTCTCCGGGCGCCGAAAGTCGAAGCGTTGCGCCTCGGAGGCGCTGCGTCTCGTGCGGCGGCTGTCGGGCCTCTAGTTCTCGCTCTCGCTCGTATCCGACAAGATCCGCCCGTCGGGAGCGAGCACGACGCAGCGGATCGGGACGCGGCTGCCCGCCCGCTCCGCCGCGATCGCCGCGAGCCGCTCGAGGCCGCCGCAGCAAGGCACCTGCATCCGGACGATCGTGAGCGAGCGCGCCATGCCGGGGGCCAGCAGGGCCGACAGCTTCTCGACATAGCCGGCTGGGTCGTCGAGCTTCGGGCAGGCGATGGCGAGGGCGTGCCCGGCAAGGAACCGGCGGTGGAAGTCCCCGCGGGCGAAGGCCGCGCAGTCGGCGGCAAGCAGGAGATCCGCGCCGCGGTAGACGGGAGAGTGGGGCGAGATCAGGTGGAGCTGCACCGGCCAGTGCGACAGCTCCCCCATCGCCTCCCCCTCAGCAACGACACTTGGCGCGACCGGAGCGGCGGCAACCGGGACCGGCCGGTCGAAGGTGCGAGGCTGCGACCCGGGACAGGAGAGGCCGGGATGCACCGCGGCGATCGAGGCGAGATGCGCCCGCACCGCCTCCTCGTCGAACGCGTCGGCTTCCCTCTCCTCGATCGTGATCGCCCCTTGCGGGCAGTGGCCCAGGCAGGCGCCCAGGCCGTCGCAGTAATCTTCCCGGAGCAGCCGGGCCTTTCCATCGATGACGCGAATCGCCCCTTCGACGCAGGCGGGGACGCACTCCCCGCAGCCGTCGCACTTCTCCTCGTCGATCCGGATGACCTTGCGAAGCGACATGCAAAAGCCCCCTTTCCCGCTCCAGGATCGATCCCGGAGGGGAAGGGGGGCGATGACCGAGGTCACACCGGCGCGCCTATCCTTCGAACATCACGTACTCGAGCTTCCAGACCAGGTCGCCCGTATCGAAACAGAGCTGATAGATGTCGCCCGAATCCGACGTCACCGAGAAATAGCACAGGCGGTGCCGCCCGCGGCTGTCCTGCCAGCGCGTGTTGACCGCCTGCACCTTGTGCACTCGTTCCCCGCGGCGGAAGAGCAAGGGAGTGATGCTCCCCCCCTGGAAGTCCGCGCGGACCTTCACGGCTTCGTCGATCGACTCCCAGCGCATCGGGCCAGCCTCACGAGCCGTGGATCGTTGGAGGATTCTCCTAGTACCGGCGGAGAACGGCGGTCACCTTCCCCGCAAGATGCACCTGGCTCGGATCGAAACGCATCGGCTCGTAGGCGGCGTTCGCCGGGCGAAGCTCGATCTCGCTCGACTGCGGGTAGAACCGCTTCACGGTCGCCTCGTGCTCGTCGCCAACGTAGGCGACGACGAGGTCTCCCGAGTGGAAGTTGTCCCGCGGCTCGACGATCACGAGATCTCCATCCCAGATGCCGTCGTCGATCATGCTGTCGCCGACCACTCGTACCGCGAAGCGACCCTCGCCGCCGAGCTGCTCCCAGCGCACGTGATCCTCGATGTTCTCGACGGCGGTGATCGGACTCCCCGCGGCGACCCGACCGACGATGGGAACGCCCAGGTCGCGCCGGAGGGAATCATGCGGCGTGTAGTAGCGGCCGTTGCGCTTGAGCGCCCCCTTCGCGGCGAGCGCCTCCAGGTGCTGGCTCACCGTCGCCGGCGACGTCAACCCGAAGTGCGCCCCGATTTCCCGGTAGGAGGGGAAGCGTCCATCCTGCGCGATCGTGTCGAGGATGTAGTCGAGAATCTCGCGCTGCCGTTTTGTCAAGGACCGCATGGGAACCTCCTGTATGGACCGGACGGAGCGAAGCCGGCTTGGGGACTTCGATGGGCCGCACCCCGTCCGGTTCCCTGATTGCCTGTTCCAGATTACCGAACGCACGTTCGAGACGTCAAGATTCATTCGTCCGGTTCCCGTTTTCAAACCCGGCGCCCGCGCGGCTCACGAGCTCCCGACCGGGATCCGGGCAGACACAGGCCTAGACGGGGATTCCACTGCCGGGGATCCCTGCCAGGCCTTCCGAGGATCGGGCGGTTTTGGGCCTTCCCATGCCCGAGACCGCCCGCTCCGCGTGATAGGACGACCGGACCAATGGGCCGCTCTCGATGTGCTCGAAGCCAAGCTCTTGCCCGGCCTGCCGATAGCGGTCGAACTCCTCCAGCGTGACCCATCGCCGCACCGGCAGGTGCTGCGCGGTCGGCTGGAGGTATTGGCCGATCGTCGCGATACCGCAGTCGACCGAGCGAA
Source organism: Candidatus Eiseniibacteriota bacterium (assembly GCA_041946735.1). Lineage (GTDB taxonomy): Bacteria > Eisenbacteria > RBG-16-71-46 > CAIMUX01 > VGJL01 > JBHGAY01. The sequence continues at coordinate 109,455 of JBHGAY010000017.1, read as the reverse complement.
GGTCGCGGAGAACCTGCACGATCTCCGCCTCCTCCTCGCCCAGGCCGACCATCAGGCTGCTCTTCGTCACGAGGCCGCGGCTCCGCGCCCGCTGGAGCACCCAAAGGGATCGCTCGTAGCGGGCCTGGGGCCGGACCTTTCGATAGAGACGGGGCACCGTCTCGACGTTGTGATTGAGGACTTCGGGGCGCTCGTCGAGGACGACGTCGAGCGCCGCCCGGTCGCCGAGGAAATCGGGGATCAGCACCTCGACGGTCACCTGCGGCGTTCGGCGGCGGATCGCCCGGATCGTCGCGGCGAAGACCGAGGCGCCGCCGTCGGGCAGCTCGTCCCGGTCGACGGAGGTGATCACGGCGTGGCGCACCGGCATCGAGGCGATCGCCTGCGCCACCCGTTCCGGCTCCTCCCGATCGAGCTCGGTCGGCCGCCCGGTGATGACCGCGCAGAACCGGCAGCCGCGTGTGCAGATGTTGCCGAGAATCATGAACGTCGCCGTGCCCGCTCCCCAGCACTCCCCGATGTTGGGACACCGAGCGCTTTCGCAGACCGTGTGGAGCTTCTGCCCTTCCACGATCTTCCGCGTCGTCTGGAACGTTCCGTGCTGGGGGAGCCGGACCTTCAACCACTCGGGACGCCGTCCCGCTGTCGTCGTCGCCGCCGCCATCACGCCAGCTCCATCGTCTCCAGATAATGCCGCACCCGCTCCACGAACGAGCCGCCCGTGGCGCCATCGATGACCCGATGGTCGTAGGAGAGGCACATGTACATCATCGAGCGGATCGCGATCGCGTCGTCCCTCACGACGGGGCGCTTCTGAATCGCCCCGATCCCGAGGATCCCGACCTGGGGCTGCGCGATGATCGGAACGCCGAAGAGCGTGCCGACGGTTCCCATGTTCGTGATGGAGAACGTGCCCCCCGCCACCTCGTCCGGCTTGAGCGCCTTCGAGCGGGCTCGCGCCGCGAGATCGTTGACGGCCCGGGCGATGCCGAGGAAGGAGAGCGTGTCGGCATGCTTGATCACCGGAACGATCAAGCCGTAGTCGACCGACACCGCGACGCCGACATGGATGAAGCGCTTGAGCAGAATGTTTGTCCCTTCGACGGAGGCGTTGACGACCGGGAAATCCTTCAGCGCCCGGACGATCGCTTGCACGAAGAACGGTGTATACGTGAGCTTGAAGCCTTCTTGCTGCTCGAACGCTTCTTTGTGCGACTCACGATATTGCACGATCCGCGTCATGTCCGCCTCGGTCACGGAGGCGACATGCGGGGAGGTCGCCTTGGAGCGGACCATGTGCTCCGCGATCCGCTGGCGCACATGGTCCATCGGGACGACGTCGATCCGCCCGTCGGGGCTCTCCCGGCTCTCGACCGGCTGGCCGATCGACGGAACCGTGACGCCTCGCCCGGCCGGGGCCGGAGCGGTGCGCGGTTGCGGCGCCTCCGGCGACGGTCTCTCGACGGGAGAGGGCTGCGGCGTGACGGGAGCGCCCTGCGGAGCGGCAGCCCCGGGCGCGGAAGCGGCCGACGGAGCGCCGGCGGCAGAAGCCTGCGAGGGAGCCGGAGCCGGCTGGGCGCGCGATCCGCCGCGACGCTCGACGTAGGCGAGCAAGTCCTCCTTCGTCACCCGTCCCCCGCGACCCGAGCCTTCGATCCGCGAAAGCTCCTCGAGCGAGATCCCTTCGGACTGGGCGATGGAGCGCACGAGCGGAGAGTAGAAGCGACCTGCGCCGCCGTTGCCGTCCGGCGACTCCGCACGAGGCCCGCTCGACGCCGCCACAGGCTGCGGCTGCGGTTGGGCGGGCGCAGGCGCGGGAGTCGGCGTCGGGCGGGACTCCGCCGGCGGCTTCGCTTCGGCAGCCGCGCCGGGCTCCTGCACGAGACGTCCCGCCGGAGCCGCGTGCTTCTTCTGCGCTTCCTCGGGGTTTGCCGGCGCCTTCTGCTCCGCTTCCGGCGCCTTCTGCTGCGGGGTTTCGGGGGCGGCCGAGACGTCGGTCTCGATGTGGGCGATCACCTTGCCGACGGGGACGGTCTCCCCTTCGGCAGCCAGCAGCGCGACGATCTTGCCGGCGGCGGGAGCGGGAATCTCGGAGTCGACCTTGTCGGTGGAGATCTCGAGGATGTTCTCATCCTTGGCGACGACATCCCCTTCCTTCTTCAGCCAGCGCAGGATCGTTCCTTCGGCGATCGACTCCCCCATCTGCGGCATCACCATGTCGACTTTCATCGGCTTCTTTCCTCCTCCGCCGGCGCTCAATACGCGATCAGCTCGCGGAGCGCTCGTGTGACCTTCTCGGTATTCGGGAGAACCCGGTCCTCGAGGACCGGATGATAAGGAACCGGCACGTCCTCTCCGGCGAGCCTGCGCACCGGCGCATCGAGGTGCTCGAAGAGCGCCTCGCCGATCCAGGCGGCGATCTCGGCTCCGAATCCCCCCGTCATCGAGGCCTCGTGCAAGACGAGGACGCGATGCGTCCGCCGCACCGTCTCGCTGAGAGACTCGCGATCGTAAGGGACGAGCGTACGGAGATCGTGGACTTCCACTTCGATTCCTTCTTGGGCCAGGGCCTCGGCTGCCGCGAGCGCGAGGTGCACTCCCGAACCGTAGGTCACGATTCCCGCGTCACGGCCCGGACGGTACACGATCGACCGGCCCAAAGGAACTTTCGGTTCGTTCACGATTGCGGATTTGATCCTCCGATAGAGGAATTTGTGTTCGAGAAAGACTACAGGATTGTCATCTCGAATCGACGAGCGGATCAGTCCATATGCGTCGGCCGGCATCGAAGGCGCGACGACCTTCAATCCGGGAACGGAACAGAACCATGCCTCCGGATTCTGCGAGTGAAACGGCCCGCCATGCACATAGCCGCCGGACGGGAGGCGGACGACGAGCGGCACGGCCTGCCCCCACCTGTAGTGCGCTTTTGCGGCCAGATTCACAAGCTGGTTGAAGCCGCAAGCGACGAAGTCGGCGAACTGCATCTCGGCGACGGGGCGCATGCCGGCGATCGCCGATCCAATCGCCGCTCCCAGGATCGCGGACTCCGCGACGATCGTGTCGATCACCCGCCACGGTCCGAACTCCTCGATCAGACCCTTCGTCACCTTGAACGCTCCGCCGTAGGCGCCGATGTCCTCGCCGAGGAGGTAGACGGAAGAATCGAGGCGCATCTCCTCACGCAGGCCATCGGTGATCGCCTCGAGGTAGGTGATCGTCCCGCCGCCGGCGCTCACGGGCGATCCTCCTCGCCCGCGTAGAGCCCGCGTAGCGCATCGGCCGGATCCGGCTCGGGAGAAGCGAGCGCGAAGGCCTCCGCCTCCCGCATCTGCTCCTCCGCCTGCGCCTCGATCGCCGCGTACTGCGCTTCGTCCAGGATCCCCTCCTCGATCAGGCGGGCCCGGAACAGGCGGAGCGGATCGCGAGCCTCCCATGCCTCGCGCAACTCACGTGGGACGTACCAGGCGTCGTCGTGCTCCGCGTGGCCTCGCATGCGGAAGGTGACCGCCTCGATCAAGCTCGGTCCGCCCCCCTCGCGGGCTCGCGCGACCGCCTCCCGCGTCGCCTCGTAGACTGCGAGCGGATCGTTGCCGTCGACGCTCGTGCCCGGGATCCCGTAGCCGGCCGCCTTGTCGGCGAACGAGGCGACGCGGCACTGGCGCTCGACCGGGGTCGAGTAGGCGTAGCCGTTGTTCTCCACGATCACGACGAGCGGGAGATCGAGCACGGCGGCGAAGTTCAGCCCTTCGTGGAAGTCCCCGGTGCTCGATCCGCCGTCTCCGATCCAGGTCAGCGCGACCCGCTTCTCCCCGCGCATGCGGAACGCGAGGGCGACCCCCGCGCAGGCGGACACCAGCGCGCCGAGCATGCTGATCGGCCCCAGGATCCCGCGGGAGAGGTCGGCGAAATGCGTGTTGCCGTCGCGGCCCCGGGTCATGCCGCCGACGCGGCCGAGGAAGTTCGCGAGGAAGGGGCCGGGTGGGACGCCGCGCGCGAGGATCGCGCCGGAGTTGCGGATCATCGGGCCGATCACGTCGCCCGGCTCGAGAGCGAGCGTGCTGCCGACGCTCGTCGCCTCCTGGCCCCGGCTGCCGTAGGCCCCGCCCGGGATGAGCCCGCGGCGGTAGAGCGCGGTGACGCGGTCATCGAAAGCGCGGTTCAACGCCAGGAGCGCGGCGATCCGTTCGAGGAAGGGGCGGTCGTAGGTGGCGAGCGTCCGGCCCGAAGAGGAAGAGGACGCCGGGGCCGCCATCAGTACTCCGCCAGATCCTGAAGCGCGGCGAGGAGGTGCGATTCCTGCGGGAGCACCTCCGCTTCGAGGAACCAGTTGAACGGGATCGGGGAATCGGCCGCGCCCACGCGGAGGATCGGAGCATCGAGGAACTCGAAGCCCTCGCGCGCCACCGCCGCCGCCACTTCCGCTCCGAACCCACCGGTCACGATGTCCTCATGGGCGACCAGCAGGCGCCCGGTCTTGCGGACGCTGGCGAGGACCGTTTCGCGATCCCAGGGGATCAGTGTCCGCAGGTCGATCACCTCGACCGAGACCCCCTGCGCCTCCATCTTGGAGGCGGCGTCCAGCGAGCGCTTCACGAGCGCGCCGTAGGTGACGATCGTAATGTCGCTCCCCTGCCGCGCCACGCGCGCCTTCCCGAACGGGAGGAGGAACTCGGCGTCCGGCTCGGGCGCCGCCGCGTAGACCTGCCGGTACAGTCCCTTGTGTTCCAGGAAGAGGACCGGATCGTCGCCGCGAATCGCGCTCTTCAGCAGCCCCTTCGCGTCGGACGCGTTCGAGGGATAGGTAACGTACAGGCCCGGGAAATGCGCGAACGTCGCCTCTATGTTCTGCGAATGGTACAAGGCGCCGTGGATGTAGCCGCCGACCGGGACGCGGACGACGACCGGGGCGCTCCAGTGGCCGGCGGAGCGGTAGCGCATGGTCGCCAGCTCGTTGCGAAGCTGGTTCATCGCCGGCCAGATGTAGTCGCCGAACTGGATCTCGACGACCGGGCGGAAGCCGCGAGACGCGAGCCCGACCGCCGTGCCGACGATGCTCGACTCAGCGAGCGGAGAGTTGAAGACCCGGTCGCGCCCGTAGCGGACCGAGAGGCCGGTGGTCGCCGTGAAGACGCCCCCCTTGTAGTCCTCGACGTCCTCCCCGTAAACGACGATCTTCGGGTTGCGCGCCATCTCCTCGACGAGGGCGTGGTTGATCGCATCGACGAGGACGATCGTGTCCCCGGTGCCGTGCGGCGTCTCGCGCGCCCCTTCGGGAGGCTCGTAGACCGGATGCGACCAGACGTGCAGCGTGGCCGTCCGGGGATCGGGATGCGGGCGCGAGTCGGCCCAGTCGGCCGCTTCGTCGACCTTCCGCCGCGTCTCGTCGCGGAGGCGCTCGAGATCGCCGGCCGTCGCGAGGCCTCGCTCGAGCAGAAGCGACTCGAGGCGCGGGAGCGGATCGCGGGAGCGGTCCGCCTCCAGCTCCTCCTTCGAGCGGTACTTCGCCTGGTTGTCGCTCGAGGAGTGGGGAAGCAGGCGGACGACGTCGGCGACGACCAAGGCAGGCCCCGCGCCCGCCCGGCATCCGGCGATCGCCTCCTGCATCACCCGGTCGCAGGCGAGCAGGTCGGTTCCGTCGACCGCGTAGCGGCGCAGGCCCACGTATCCGCCACAGAGGTCGTAGATCGTTGCGGTCGTCTGCTGCGAGATGTGGACGCTGATCGCGTACTTGTTGTCCTCGACGTGGAAGAGGACCGGAAGCTTCTCGCGGCTCGCCCAGTTCAGCGCCTCGTGGAAATCCCCCTGGCTCGTCGTCCCCTCGCCCGCCGAGACGTAGACGACCTCGTCGGTCCCTTCGAGCTTCGACCCGAGCGCGCAGCCGACCGCTTGCAGGAACTGCGAGCCGGTCGGACTCGACTGCGAGACGATCCGCAGGCGGCGGTGGCCGTAGTGCGCCGGCATCTGCCGGCCTCCGCTGTTGGGATCCTCCTCGCGCGCCAGGAAGGAGAGCAGCACCTCCTCGGCGGTCATCCCGATCTGCAGGCAGAAGGCGAGGTCGCGATAGTACGGGTAGGACCAGTCCTTCTCGGGGACCATGTGCGCCGCAGCCGCGATTTGCGACGCTTCGTGACCGCTGGCCCCGATGTGGAAGAAGCTCTTCCCCTGCTTCAGGAGGATCAGCATCTTCTCGTCGAGCCGGCGGGTCAGGAGCATCGTCCGGTACGCCGACAGGAGGTCGATTCCCGGCGCGATCCCGTTGCCCGATCCGGACGGCTCGACGGCAGCGGCTTCGCGCTCGACCTTCTTCGTCCGCTTCGGCGCGCCCTTGCCGGACTTGCCGCTCCTCAGCTGGGCCATCGATCCCTCTCCTCTCGGACCGGCCGCCGCCCCCAGAGCTTCGCCAGCTCCTCGATCGCCGCCTCGCCGACCTCGTCGATGTCGACGGGACGGTCGAGGATCCGCTCCATCGACGTCATCCTGCAGCCGGGGATACCGCATGGCACGATCACGTCGAACCCCGAGACGTCGCGCGCGACGTTCAGCGCGAAGCCGTGCATCGTCACCCAATGGCTCGCGCGCAGTCCGATCGACGCGATCTTCTCCTCGCCGATCCAGACCCCCGTCTTCCCCGCGATCCGTCCCGACTCGATTCCCCAACGCGCCAGCGTGCGGATCAGCCCTTCCTCGATCTCGCGCAGGAAGCGATGGACGTCGTGATGGAGCCGCCGCAGGTCGACGATCAGGTAGCCGACGAGCTGGCCTGGACCGTGGTAGGTGACGTCTCCTCCCCGGTCGGTGTGCACCAGCTCGATCCCCCGGGCCCGCAGGAGCGGCTCCGGGGCAAGCAGGTTTCCCTCGCTTCCATTGCGCCCGACCGTCACGACCGGCGCGTGCTCGAGAAGCAGGATCGTATCGTCGATCTCGCCATCGATCCGCCGGCGCTGCAGATCCTCCTGCAGTCGCCACACCGGCTCATAGGATGGATGGCCGGGAAGCCAGCTCCAGCGGACCGGAGCGAGCTTCCGGGACGCGTCAGATGTTGATCGCTTCGCCAAGGGCATTCGCCGTCGCCTCGAGAATCGTCTCTGCCATCGTGGGGTGCGCGTGGATCGTTTCGAGGATCGTTCCTGCCGTCGCTTCGCTCGCCATCGCCAGCGAAGCCTCGGCGATCACTTCCGTCGCCTCGGGCCCGATCATGTGGACCCCGAGCAGTTCCCCGTACGGCCCGACGAGGACCTTGCCGATCCCCTCCGTCTCGCCGAGCGCGACCGCCTTGCCGCTCGCCCGGACGGGGAATCGCCCCACCTTGAATTCGTAGCCCCTCTCCTGCGCCGCCTTCTCGGTCAGGCCGATGCTCGCGACCTGCGGCTGGCAGTAGGTGCAACCGGGCACCTTGCGGTAGTCGATCGGCTTGCGCTCGATCCCGGCGATCGTCTCCACCGCGTGGATCCCCTCGGCGACGGCGACGTGCGCGAGCAGCGGAGGTCCGATCACGTCCCCGATCGCGACGATCCCCGGCACGTTGGTCCGCAGATGCGCGTCGACGAGAATCCTCCCCCGCTCCGCGTGTACCCCCGCCTTCTCGAGCCCGATCTCCTCGACGTTTCCCTGGACGCCGATCGCGACGAGAGCCACGTCCGCCTCGATCGTCTCCTCCCCCTTCGGGCCGGCGACCGCCGCGCGAACAATATCGCCGTCCCGAGCGAGCGACTGCACGCGGGTGGCGGTGCGAATCGCGATCCCCTGCTTCGAGAAGGAACGCTCGAGCTCTTTCGAGATCTCCTCGTCCTCGATCGGAAGGAGGTGCGGCAGCATCTCGATCAAGGTCACGCGCGTCCCGAACGAATTGAAGAAGTAGGCGAACTCGACCCCGATCGCTCCGGCCCCGATGATGACGATCCTCTCCGGACGTGCGGAGAGGGTCATCGCCTGCCGGTACGTCAGGATCCGCTCACCGTCGATCGTCACGCCGGGGATCCCGCGCGCGCGGCCGCCGGTCGCCACCATCACCTGCTTCCCGCGCAGCGTCTGCTCTCCCGCAAGGACGGTGCCTTGCGCGTCGCCGAGCTTCCCGCGCACCGGGTGGACGTCGATGCCGTTCTTCTTCATGAGGAAGGAGACGCCCTTGTTCATGCGAGACGCGACGTCGCGACTGCGCTGGATGACGCGGCCCCAGTCGAAGCCGGCCTCGGGCGCCGACAGCCCATAATCCTTCGCGTGCCGGAGGACCTGGTACAGCTCCGCCGAACGGAGAAGCGCCTTCGTTGGGATGCAGCCCCAGTTGAGGCAGATCCCGCCCAGCTCGGCCTCCTCGACGATCGCGGTCTTCATGCCGAGCTGCGAGGCGCGGATCGCGGCGGAGTACCCGCCCGGTCCGCTCCCGATCACGATCAGGTCGTACGACTTCTCCACGCTGGCGGCCATGAGCCCTCCCCTCCCGTTTCCGGATGCGCGCTCCTTCGAGAGCGCCCCTTCATGGATAGGGCCCGTCGATTCCGGCGGGCCCCATCCCGAGAACATTGGATCGTAGCAGCGCCGATCGGTCCGGGCAACCGGCCGCGGCGCCCGTGTCGTCTAGCGAGTCAAGATGATCGGCCGGCTCGCCTGGAATCCTCGCGTCACGAGCTTCGCGTAGTAGACCCCGGACGGGAGATCGCGTCCCGATCCGTCCTTGCCATCCCAGGAGAGGACGTTCTGGCCCGCGGAGAACGACGCGCCGTCGCTCAGCGAACGGACGAGCTTGCCCGAGACGTCGTGGATCCGGACGGTGACCGGAGCGGCGGCCGGGATCTCGAAGGAGACCTCCGTCGCGCCGGCCGAGGGGTTCGGATGCGCCGGCGGGAAGGCGAAGCGCAACGAGGAGACGCCGCCGGCGGTGGGCTCGGGCGCGTCGAGCGCGTAATCGACGAACACCAGGAACTCATCGAGCGCCGCTTCGACGACGGAACCGGCTCCCTCGTCGCTCGCAAGGAATCGGAACCGGACGGTCCCGGTCTGCCCGAAGAGAGCGTTGAGGTCGACCTCGTTCGGCGTCCAGGTGAAGGAGACGCGGGTGTTCTCGACGTTCGTCCAGTTCGCGCCGTTGTCGTTGGAGGCGTCGACGACCCAGAAGTCGTTGCCGGGGTCGGCCCCCTTGTCGTTGGAATACCAGCGGTAGTAGACGACCTTGGCGCTCGTCGCCCCGCTTAGGTCGTACGCCGGGCTCGTCAGCGTCGTCAGTCCGCCGTCGATGTCCTGTTCGCCGACCTGTCCGCCCGGAGATCCCTGGCCCGTCACCCACGCCATGACGCCGGGAGCGGCAGTGACGTCGTCTTCCGGCTGCGCGGGGGTGCCGTTGGGATCGACGCGCGTCCAGATTCCGGTCGTCGCGTCGTCCTGCGGGGAGCCGACCGTCCAGCCCGAATCGGCCTCCATCTCCTCGACCGACGTGGCGACGTAGTAGCGCACCGCCCCGTTCGGCTCGTCGGGAGTGCAGGAGGACGGCGGATACGCCCCGCCGTTTCCGAGCACGTCGGACGCGGTCATCGTGTAGTCGACGTGACGTCCGACCGGCAGCGCGGGGATCTGCGCCGCGTATTCATCGGGGTTGCCGGTCGGAAGCATCGCCACCAGCACCGGACCGCCATCGTCGACCCTGTACTGCAGCTGCACGCTCGACGGATCGATCGGGTTGCCCGACGCCGTCACGATGGCGACCACGGTCTCCGGATTGCCGTCGTACACCTGATTGTGCAGCGGCAGGTGATCGATCTGCACGACGCCCGCCGGCGCCGGGGTGTCGAAGCCGTGATGCTCGGCGGCCGGGCAGTAGGCGTAATAGTTCGGCGTCCCGTTGGTGAGGTCTCCGTCGTCGTCGTCCATCAGGAACGCCGTGAGGATCTGATCCGGCATCGAGAGGGGCTGGAGAGCCACGCGCCCGAAATGCCAATTCGTCCAGAGCAGGTCGCGCGTCGCCTCCTCGCCGATCTGGGGAACGAGCCTCTCGCGCGCATCCCACCAGAACCCGGAGACGATCTGCCCGTTGCCGTGAATGTCTCCCGGCGCGTAATCGTCCGGGTAGCGCATGTCGTTGTCGGCGGTCCGGATCCCGGTGACGCAGTTGTCCTGGTAGAACCCTTCGCCGACGATCGGATTGCCGTCGATCAACAGGGCGGCGATATCGGAGTTGCCCTCTCCGACGTCGTCGGGGTTGTAGCCGTAGATCCACTGCGTGATCCCGTGGCCGTATTCGTGATAGATCACGTCTCCCATCTGGCCGGTGTTCGCGCAGCCGCCGCCCGCGCGGTAGAAGTTGATCGAGCTGCCGTTCCAGAAGGCGTTGCAGGTGGAGGCGATGTTCGCGTTCGCGCTCATCCGGTAGTCCGGTCCCGTGAATCCAGGATCATAGAGCTTCATGATGTCATGGATCCGGTTGCCGTGGAGATAGATGTCCCGCGCCGCGTCGTTCTCGTCGTTGTCGGTCCAGTGGAAATCGAACGGCACGCCCGGGATCGCCGTCCCGCTGTACGTTCCATCGCCGTCGAGCACGTCGTTGACGTTGATCCACCGGCCGTCGAGTTGCGCGGTGACGGTGACCGGGTCGGACCCCGCGTTGGCGATCGTGAAGTTGCCGTTCGCGTCGGAGTAGCCGTTTCCGCCGCCCGTGACGTTCACCTTCATGTGGGGGAGCACGCGCGGCTGCTCGCCGTAGCAGTACCCGAAGTCCTCGACGTCGCCGTCGGTCGTGCCGACCACGTTGACGTAGTGGACGTCGTCGTAGCGCCAGAGAATCCGGCCGTCGCGGGCGTCGACGTAGGAGACCCAGATCGCATAGGGATCGGCGATCTCCTGGCGGACCTTCCAGACCAGCCGGTAGTCCAGCGACGCCTCCCCGGCGGGCACCGGAAGAATCCGCAGCTCGGCGCCCTCGTCCTTGTCGCGCCCGGGGACGAAGCCGATCGCCCGCCCCGCGATGTCTCGCGCCACCCCTTCGCCGAGCGACGGAGAGGTCGAGATCGCGATGTCCGGATACCAGTCGCTGCCGAAGAACGAGACGATCCCCTTCTCGGTCAGGAGGACCTTCGCGCGGGCTTCTTCGACCTCGACTCCGTGGTAGCGCTGCCGGAACACGACACCGTATTTGCCGAGGCCGCCCCGCGCCGAGAACAGCTCCATCTGGGTGGGATCGACCCGCAGCAGGTCCTGGTTCTCCGCGAGGAACCGGCGCGCGGCCGCCTCCGCCTCCTCGGCGGTCCCGATCGAGGAGAGGCCGCTCGCATACCCCGGCCCGTACACGGCGTGCGGCGTGCCGGTGAGGGTGTTCCACTGGTAGCGCCAGCGGCCACCCGAGCGCTCCTCGAACAGTGCGGCGGCCGGGTGGCGCGCGGCGCTCAGGCTCTCCGTCCGCCATTGCGGGGCCGCCTGCGACCCGGGCCGCGGAATGGGAGCGACCGTGCGCGCTTCCGGCGGCGCGAAAGCGCCTGCAGGACCGAGCAGGCCGGCCAACAGCGCCGCCCCGATCGAGAGGCGCGTCAAGAGAAGCTTCATCGTCTTCGACTCCTTCCTGGTGATTCGTCCTATATAAGGACCGATCGGTTCCTCGGGGTGCCGTGGAGCCGGTCGAGGGAGCGTCGCCGCGGTGGGCGCGGTCGCGCGACGGCGTCGTTCGCGAAACGGGAGATCGTAGCACTTCGACCGGGGGCCGGAAAGCGCGATCCCTCTGCTACGCTCTCGGGTCGCCGCGCACAGGAGGACCGAGAGATGCACCGTACCCACAGTCGCGCCCTCAGCCTGGCACTCCGCTTCTTCGGCGGCGTCAGCGCCGCCGCCACCCTCGTCCTCGCCGTCGCCGTCGCCCTCGCCCTCTCCCTCGCAGCCGGCTTCGCCGCCCCCGCCCGCGCGGCGACAACCGTGCGGGTCGCCTCGGGGCTCGCGCGCCCGGTCTTCGCGATCTCTCCTCCGGGGGACGGCCGGCTCTTCATCGTCGAGCAGCGCGGAGTCATCCGGATCCTCGAGAACGGCCAGCTGCTCCCGAGCCCGTTCCTCGATATCGACGACCTCGTGCCGGACATCTCGGGCAACGACGAGCGAGGCCTCCTCGGCCTTGCCTTCCATCCGGACTACGCGACGAACGGCTGGTTCTTCGTCGACTACATCAACCTCTCCGGCGACACCGTGATCGCGCGCTACACGGTCTCCTCCGATCCGAACGCCGCCGATCCGCTGAGCTGGACGCCGATCCTGACCATCGATCAGCCGTATGCGAACCACAACGGCGGCACCCTCCTCTTCGGTCCCGACGGCATGCTGTACATCGGCATGGGGGACGGTGGGGGCGCCGGCGACCCGGAGGAGAACGCGCAGGATCCCGGCTCCCTGCTCGGCAAGATCCTTCGCATCGACGTCGACGGTGAGCCTCCGTACTCGATCCCGCCGGACAATCCGTTCGCCGGGCCGGGACTCCCTCTCGACGAGATCTGGGATCTGGGCGTGCGCAATCCGTATCGCTGGTCGTTCGACCGCGAGACGGGCGATCTCTGGATCGCCGACGTCGGCCAGAACAGATGGGAGGAGATCGACTTCGAGCCGGCCGGATCTACCGGGGGTGTCAACTATGGCTGGGACAACACGGAGGGCCACCACTGCTACGAGCCCTCCCAGGACTGCGACACGACCGGCATCACCTGGCCGATCTACGAGTACAGCCACTCCGACGGGTGCTCGATCACGGGGGGCGTCGTCTATCGCGGAGTCGCCATCCCTTCGCTGCGCGGCGCCTACTTCTTCGCCGACTACTGCAGCAACCGGATCTGGACGCTCCGCTACGATGGACAAACCGTGACCGAGGTGACGGAGCGAACGGCGGAGCTGGCGCCGGGCGGCGGGCAGTCGATCGGCAGCATCTCCGCTTTCGCCGAGGACTCCGCGGGCGAAATGTACATTGTCGACCGGGGTAGCGGAACGGACGGCGAGGTGTACAAGATCGTCGCCGACACGGCCGGGGCCTTCGACCATGCCGCCTCCTCCCCGCGCCTCTCCGTCTCGCTCGCCGGGAAGAACCCGTTCCGCGCCGCCACCGCCTTCCGGCTCGGCCTGCCGCGCCCGGCGGCGGTGCGCGCCTCCGTCGTCGACCCGGCGGGACGCCTCGTCCGCACGCTTCTGAGCGGAGCGAACGCGTCGATGGCGGCGGGCGAGCATGTCCTCGAGTGGGACGGGCGCGATGATGGCGGCCGGACGGTGCCGGCGGGGGTCTACTTCCTACAGGTGGAGGCGGACGGCGAGATCGCGTCGGTGCGCGCTCAGCGGATCCGTTGAGCGCAGAACTCGAATCGGCCCAGCCTCGGGATCAGGGTCTTCGGATCTCGAGGAGCGCGACCACGATCGCGATCGCCGACAGCACGATCGCGGGCAGGGCCGGCATCAGCTTGCCGGTGCTGAGGAGCCGGTAGAGGAAGAAGAGGATCAGCAGAATCGCGACCGCCATCTCGAAGAAGACGACCTGCGGGCGTCCCTGCAGCATGACGAGGGCCCCGATCACGAGCAGGACGCCCGCGATCCCGCCGCTCAGGAGCGACGGCATGCTCCTCGCCTTCTGGTATCCCATCAGCCCGCCCAGGATCACGAGGATCCCGTAGGCGAGAAAGACGATCGCGCTCGTCCGCATCCAAGCCTCCCTCCTGCCGTCCGACTCCTGCCACTGTGCGAGTGGGGCACGCCGCCCGGGCGTGCCCCACTGCAGCCGGCCCTTGCCGCCGGCGTCGGTCGAAAGCGCGGATCGTCCGCGCGATCGCCGCTCGATCTAGCGCCCGATCAGCGTCACCGGGCGCACCTGCGAGAATCCGTCGGCCCGCATCTGGACGAAGTATACCCCGGAGCCGACGAGGTGCCCCCCGTCGTTGCGCCGGTCCCACTGGAGCTGGTGGACGCCTGCCGCCACCTGCCCGTCGTGCAGGCCGCGCACGAGACGTCCCTGCACGTCGTAGACGCGCAGGCTCACCCTACCCTCGACCGGGACCTCGAAGCGGATCTCGGTCGATCCGGGAGCCGGATTCGGGCTGACGTTGCGGATCGCGTACGAGAGAGAGGCCTCTGCGGCGGGCGCGTCCATGACGGGCGTCGTCGCGATCAGCACGAAGTCGTCCACGAGCGCCTCGACCAGGCTGCCGGCTCCCGTGTCGCTCGCGACGAAGCGCAGCTGCACCTGGCTGGTCAGTCCCACGAACTGCTCGAGGACGAAGGTCCTCTGCTCCCACCCGTTGGTGTGCGTGAGGGTGTGCTCCAGCGGGACCCAGTCGACGCCGTTGGAGGTCGCCTCGACGTCCCAATAGTCCTGGGACGGGTTGTTGCCGAGGTGATTCGTGAAGTAGAGCCAGTACTGAACCGTCGCCGACTCGACGTGACTCAGATCGAACACCGGCGAGAGCAAGGTGGTCTTGCCGCCGTCGACGTCCGCTTCGCCCGCCGCTCCGCCGACCGACCCGTTGCCGGTGACGAAGCAGACGGTCCCGGGCGTCAGGGTATGGTCGTCTTCCGGCTGCGCGATCTGCCCGTTGTAGGTCGTCCCGACCGGATCGGCCTGGACCCAGATTCCGCTCGTCGCGTTGTCGCCCGGAGCGCCGATGGTCCAGCCGTGCGGCGCTTCGAAGTCGTCCGCAAAACCGCCGACCGAGATCGTGAACTGCAACCCGGTGGTGTAGCCGTAGTCCGCCTCGACCGTCGCGCGGAGCGTGAGGATCGTCGGCTGCGGGCACTCCGGCAGGATCCGGATCTGGAACGGCGTCAGAACCGCTTCGCCTCCCGCCTCGAGGATCGCCGCCTCCCCCGTCCCGTCCACGATCTCCACGAGCGGGTTCATCGGCATGAGGGTGGCGACCACGTTCGTCGCCGTGCTGTGGCCGGTGTTGCCGAGGCGCAGCGCGACGTTCACCAGCTCGCCGGCGTCGATCCATCCGGAGGAGTTCCCGCCGGGGATCGTGTCGTCCACGAGGTGCGACTGGTAGGCGAGCACGGCGGCCGCCACCGGGCAGGAGAAGCTGCGATCCCAGTCGCCCTGATCGCAGTGGACGGCGAGGGTGAACGGGATCGAGTAGCCGTCGGGCGCGTCGCCCGTGAACCGGATGCGATAGCCGCCCTGGGAGATGGCCTCTCCGCCGGGGTTGATGTCGCCGAACGGCAGCGTGTCGATTTGGATCTCGACGTAGGGATCGTCCCCGGCGCTCAGGACGGCGGTCACGTTCGTGGCCGGGGAGGTTCCGATGTTCTCCAAGGTCACGAAGAGATCGACGATCTCGCCCGCGTCGCAATCGAGGTCGCCGTTGCCGCCTTCCTGATCGTCGACCGAAGAGCCGGCGAAGACGACGAACGGACCGCTCGGAGGAAGCACCTCGACCGGCTCGATGACCGGGATGTGGTTGTAGGCGCAAACGGTGAGGGTCAACGTCATCGCCTCGCCCGGCGGGTTGTCGATGTGGACCGTCGCCATTCCGCCGCCGTCCGTGTAGGCGGCGCCGTAGAGAACGCCGTCGGCATAGAGAGCGCAGAGGGCGTTGGCGACTCCGGGGACGACGACCGGGTAGTCGGTCTGCCCGATGATCATCCCACCGCTGTGCTGGGCCGTCATGGCGATGGGAGTCTTCGTCCTCAGGAGAAGCGAAGGATCGCCGAAGATGTGCCAGGTAAGGAACATGTCGACGCCGCCGCTGCCGTACTGATCGATCATCTTGCAGGAGCCGTTGTAGCTGCATCCCCCGAAGGTATGCATTTGATCCTGCGTCAGCAGATCGACGAACTCGTCCTCGGCCGCCATCGGCGGGTTCCAGGTCTGATTGATCGACGACATGTAGGTGGCGACCGCGCCCGTCGGCACGCCCGCCTGGTTCGCGCGAAGCCACGTCTCGGCGAAGCAGGTCGCGTTCTCGAACTGCCCGTTGACGCAGGCGACGCTCCAGATGAACGGCAGCATCCACTCGTTGTGAAGAGCGCTGACGTTGGAGCTCGAGAAGCCGGTCGTCGACCAGGCGTTCTGCGAACCGTGTCCGCAGTAGTTGACGATGCTCCGTCCCTCGTTGAGGGCGGTGGTCACCATGGCCGCGGTGGCGCCCGGATCGTAGATCCGATCGACTAGGGTGTAGCCGTAGTTCAGGAGATCCGTCCGGATGTTGTCGATGTGCTGGTAATCGTACTCCCCGTCGTCGCCGGGACCCTGGTCCGAGCCGATGCCGGTCCCCTTCGCATACCAGGACGCGCCGATCTGCGGGGTCTTCTCGTAGCCGATCGTCTTGAGGACCTGGATGTCGACCTCCGCGGGAGTGCCGGCGGAGAGCCGCCCGACGAAGAGATCGGGGTAGTTGTCCCCGCCGCGGACGAGGGAGTAGGTCGGGTCCGACGCTCCCCCGCCCGCATGCGGGGTCGCCACCTGAGCGTTGTCGCCGACGAGCAGCACGAAGGCGACTCCCTCGGTGTCGTAGGTCGATTGGATGTACGCCTTGATGGCGGTCCACGTGTTGCCGATCGTCGAGACGTCGACGATCCGCGTGGAAATGCCCGACTGCTTCTTCCACTCGGCCAGCGGGGCCACGTTCGCGTGGAAGGCGTCGTCGGTGATGATGAGCATCTTGCCGCGCTCGACGACGGGCGTGTAGCGGTCCATCGCCCAGTTGACGAACCGGTCCTCGTAGACCTGGGCAAAGTCGGAGACGATCGACTCAGGCGGACCCGCGCGGTGGATCACGTTCTCTTCGTCCACGCCGGTCGCCACGACTTCGATCTGCATGTGCCGGGCAGCACGCAGGGTCCCGTCGATCCCGCGCGCGCGCAACGGCATCGCGTCGACGACCATCCCGCGGTAATCACGCAGGATGTACGGGGCGCCGCCGCGCGCTTCGATCTCCGGATAGAAACGGTCGCTGCCGTACGCGGGGTCGAAGCGGAACGGAACGTCCGCGGGATCCACCGTCCTCGGCAGGTTCCCCTTCGAAGGAACGACGGCGAGCGGGAAGTCCTGCGACTCTTCGTCGAGCAAATGGACCTCCATCTTCGCCCGGTCCGAGATCAGCACGCTGCGCGCGACGTGCGGCAGCTCCGCCAGGCCTTCCTGAAGCAGAAGGCCCTCCCCCGGGAGGGAGATCCGGTAGTAGGTCTGCCCGGAGATCGTGACCGGTTCGGCGTAGAAACCGGGGATCGTGTAGTCGAGGACGATGCGGTCCGGTCCCGATTCCAGGACTCGGACATCGACCGGGCTCCCCTCGGCGCCGCCCAGCGAGACCCAAGAAGCGGAAGCGATGCTGGAAGTGGCGGCGAGAAGGACGACGAAGAGGAGGCCGATCGAGAGTGCGCCGGAGAAGCGCCTCGGACAACGGCTGTGGATCATTTCACCCCCCAAGGAGAACGATCTGGTGATGTGTCGCCGACCCGGAACGGCTTGAGTTCCCAACTCTTGGGTCGTTTTGCGACCGCGTTGATTCTACCACCAAACCTTCGTCGCTGCGAGAAGAAGCTCCGGGAACGGCATGGATTCGCATTCATGATCGATTGAACAACGGCGGCGAATAGTCGGCGGATGCGTTCCTCTGGACGGACACCCACCGCGGGCGCACAATCATCGCGCTGGAGGTGCTTCGTCATGCGGCATCGCTCCCTTCCCCGGACCCGAATCGCCGCGCCGGCGGCCGCCGTATTCCTCGCCTGGCCCCCGATCTGGCTCCTCTCCATCTGGCTCGGCTCGTCCTCCCCCCGCGTGGCGGCGGCCGCCCCCGCCGCCACAGCCGTCCCTGTCACCGCGGCCTCCCCCGGCGCTTCGGATCCACGGCTGGAGGAGATCCGCCGCCAGATCGATGCGACCGGGGCGGACTGGATCGCGGGCCCCACCTCCGTGTCGGAGGGCGGATGGGCGGCGCTCGAGGCGACCCTCACGTTCCGCCTGCCGCCGGACTACGAAAGCCTTCCCAAGGTCGATTTGTCGGAGCAGATGGGGAAGGACCAGCTTCCGGCCCGATGGGACTGGCGCGAGCACGACGGATGGACGCCGGTGAAGAACCAGGGGCGATGCGGGAGCTGCTGGGCCTTCTCCGCATGCGGAGCGCTCGAAGCGTGCGCGCGGATCGTGGACGGGGAGGAGTACGACCTGAGCGAGCAGCAGCTCCTCTCGTGCAACTGGAGCGGCTACGGATGCGGCGGCGGTTGGTTCGAAGGGTGCGAGGAGGTGTTTCGCCGGCTTGGAGCGGTTTCGGAGGAATGCATGCCGTATCAGGCGAGCGACAACGTCGTCTGCGCCATCGACGGATGCGAGCCGCTCACTCGCACGCGCGAGTTCCTGCTGATCGAGCCGACGGTCCCGTCCATCAAGGCAGCCGTCTACCTGCATGGGCCGATCAGCGTCGCGATGGCCGTCCTGCCAGACTTCGATTACTACCGCGGCGGCTGCTATTCGACGATCCGCCACGGCGACATCAACCACGCGGTCGTGATCGTCGGGTGGGACGACGACGCGTGCGGCGGTCAAGGGGCGTGGATCTGCAAGAACAGCTGGGGCACCGGCTGGGGAGATCTGGGCTGGTTCCAGATTCGCTACGGGGACTGCTCGATCGGAGAAGGGGCCTGCCTGTTCGTGCCGGAGCCTGCGCCGCGCGTGCGCATCGAGACCGTCCCGCTCGCGACGACGACCAACCCGTGGATGCCCTTGCAGATCGAGGCGCGGGTCCGATCGAAGAACGGCACACCGATCCTCGCCGACTCCGTCCGCTGCTTCCACCGTGTCGACGGCGGGGAGTGGCGGAGCCAGACGCTCCGCCCTCAGTCCGACGGCGAGACATGGATCGCGGAGATCCAAGCTCCCGCGATGCCGGCGCGTGTCGAGTACTTCCTCCGGGCATGCGACCTCGAGGGGCACGCGGCGCGCGTGCCCGAGGGGCAAGAGCTCTTCGTCTTCGACGTGGCGCGCGAGTGGGAGGACTTCGAGGCGAGCGATGGCGGCTTCCAGGCCGGCTTGCCGGGGGACGCCGCGCAATCGGGAATCTGGGAGCGCGTCGATCCGGTGCCGAGCGCAGCGCAGCCGGGCGACGACCACTCCCCGCGCGGTCGCGCGTGCTGGGTCACCGGCCAGCAGGATTCCACGCAGGGCAGCGGCTGGAACGACGTCGACGGAGGCCCGACGACGCTCCTCACTCCCGGCTACAACCTTGGCGGCGCCGGAACGGCGCGCGTTCGCTACTGGCGTTGGTTCTCGAACTCCCAGGGAGGCGATCCCGGGCGCGATCCCTGGATCGTGCAGGCGAGCAACGACGGCGGTCCCTGGGTCGACATCGAGAACACCACAGCGTCCGACGAGAGGTGGATCCCGATCGATGCCGACCTCCATCAGCTCCTCGGTCGCGATCTCGGCATCGTCCAAATCCGGTTCGTAGCTTCCGACCTCGGCGAGCCCTCTTGCGTGGAGGCGGCGATCGACGACTTCGAGATCCTCGCGGAACCCCAGGCCGCTTGCGGCGTGCGCGCCGCCTTGCCGGCCGCGCTCGACCTTTCCACCCTCCGCATCTTCCCCAATCCGTCCCGTGGGCTGGTCGCGCTCGCCTTCGAACTCGCGGCCCCGGGCAGGGCTCTCCTACGCATCGTCGGCCCCGACGGGCGGCTCGTGGCGCGCCTCCTCGATGCGGAGATTGGCGCGGGTCCCCATCGCGTCGAATGGGACGGCCGCGACGCGCGGGGACGACCCGCCGCCGCGGGGCGCTACGAGGCGTGGCTCGAATCGGGTGGAAGGACGGAGAAAAGCCCGATCCTTCGAGTCCGCTAAGCCTGTACAATCGTTTCGGGTTCTTTCCAGCTCCCGGGGCCGCTGCTCCGATCCGGTCCGCGCCGCACCCGGGGGGGCATTCGCGTGCCGTGGCGTCGTGGCGCCACGGCGGCAGAGGGGAGCGTTCGATGGCATTCCGGAGCCCGACCGGCTGCAACCCATTTCGACTTCATCGCACCTTCGCGGGACCCGGCTCCCGCCGCCCCGCCGGCCGTTCCGCCGCGCGCGGCAGCCTGCTGCTGCCGGTTCTCGCCTTGCTCGGCGTCGCGGCCGTTCTGGCGGCGTCCGGCTCCGCGCAGGCCTCGATGATCCGGCTCGATCTGTCCTTCGAGGCGCCGGTCGTGACGCAAGATCCTGCGGGAGGCTCACGGGTTGCGGTGCCCGGATGCGAGCCGGTCTTCGATCCCGGCAAGCCGGTCCTCCCCTACAGCCCGCAGGCGATCGTCCTGGCGCCCGGGGAGCAGGTGATCCGGGTGCGGGCGATCCCGGCGCAGGAGCAGGTCGTCGCCGGGCCGGTCGACTTGGCGCCCGGGCAGCCTCCGCGTCCGATCAGCGCCGCGGGCCCGTTCCCGCCAACGCCACCCGACGCGGCGGTCTACGGCTCCGACGCGCCGTTTCCATCCGATCCGGCGCATCTGGTGACGGAGCAGACCGGCTTCGGGCATCGCCTCGCCTTCCTTCGCGTCTGCCCTGTCGTCTACAGGCCCGCGTCCCGGTCGCTCGCCTGGTATCCCACGATCAGGCTCGAGATCGAAACCGCCCCGATCGCGGGCGTCGACGCGCGGCGGATCGAGAACCTGCGACGGACCCCGGAGGCCCTCGAGCGCCTGGGGTCGCTCGTCGCCAATCCGGACGATCTCGCCCTCTACGAGACGTGCGAGACGGCGCCGACGGCCGCGGGGCGCGTCGATCCTGGGTTCTTCCCGTACGTGATCGTGACGACGGAGCCGCTCGCAGAGGCGTACCAGGAGCTGGCCGTCTACGAAACAAGCCGCGGTCTGCCGGCGACCATCGTGCTCATGTCGTGGATCGAGCAGCAGTACGAAGGGATCGACGCCGCGCAGAAGCTCCGCGCCTTCGTGCTCGACGCCTACCAGAGCTGGCAGACGCGCTACCTGCTCCTCGGCGGCGACTACGACGCCGTCCCGGTGCGGAATCTCTACGTCGACGCGGGGGGCACGATCGACGCCTTCCCCGGCGACTGCTACTACGAGGGGCTCGACGGCACGTGGAACGCAGACGGCGACGACCGCTGGGGAGAGTGGGACGAGTTCGACCTGGTCGGCGAGGTCGCCGCGGGTCGTGTCACCGCTCACGATCCTCTGGAACTCTCGCGCTGGATGCACAAGAACCGGATGTACGCGGAGCACCCGGTCGTCTCCGAGCTGACGAAGGCGCTCTTCATCGGCGAGCGAATGGACGACGTCCCGACCTACAGCTGCATCTACATGGACCGGCTGACCTACTACACATGCGAGTTCGGCTACTGCACGTACGGCTATCCCGACGCGTTCCAGAAGGAGATGCTCTGTGACGAGAACGGGTACTCGTGGACGTCCGCGGAGCTGATCGCGCTCTACAACCAGGGATTCCCGACGAGCCATCATCTCGGCCACTCGGGGACCGACTACAACATGAAGATGTACAATGCCGATCTCGCGGCGCTGACGAACGACGGCGTCTCGCACAGCTACGCGTTCATCTCGTCGCAGGGATGCTACGCCAACAACTTCGACGCGAACTGGACGCAGGCCTTCTCCGAAGTCGCGACGCTCGAGGAACACGCGGCTTCGGCCTACCTCGGGAACACCCGGTACGGATGGTATTGCCCCGGCTGGGCGACCGGTCCGTCGCAGCACTACGACCGCCAGTTCGTCGACGCGCGCTATGGCGAGGGGATCGGCCTGATCGGCGACTGCAACGTCGATTCGAAGGTGGACAACGTCGCCATCCTCGACGCCTGGAATCTCTGGTGCCATTACGAGCTGTGCCTGCTCGGCGATCCGGCCCTGCCTCAGTGGGGATCATCGCGGGGAACGCTCTCGCTCCTGCACACCGGCGCGTTCACGATGGGGCAGGAGGCCTACTCGGTCCGCGTGCTCTGCAACGGCCTGCCGGTCGCGCAAGCGGCCGTGACGATCTGGGCGGACGATCTCTCGACGGCGGTGACGGGGCAGACGAATGCGCAGGGAGTGGTGCTCCTCTCTCCCACCCCGAACTATCCCGCTCCGCTTCACGTCAAGGCCGTCAAGCTCGACTATCTCCCCGGCGAGGGGACGATCGCCGTCGATCCGGGCCAGCAACCTTGGATCGTGTGGGGCGCGACGTCGCTCGACGACGACGGCGCAGGCGCCTCCATCGGAGACGGCGACGGCGAGGCGGACGCGGGCGAGCGGATCGAGATGTACCTGTCGCTCGAGAACATCGGCCATATCGCGTCGACCGCGCTCACTGTCACCGTCTCCTGCGACAACCCGCACGTGACGATCGAGCAGGGGCAGGCGGGGTACGATCCGATCGCGGGGGGCCAGTCGGGCGAGAACCTCACGCCGTTCCTCGTGCGGATCGCGCCGGACGCGATCGACGGAGAATCGACGCGCTGGACGGCCGAGATCACGGACGGCGGACAGCGGATCTGGATCGAAGAGTTCGACCTCACGCTGCACGCGCCGATCCTTTCTCTCGCCTCCTGGTCGATCGAGGACCAGGCGAACGGCGACGGCGAGGGGGACATCGATCCGAACGAGCCGTTCCTCCTCCACGTCGTCCTGCACAACAGCGGCAGCGATGGGGCGCGAGAGATCTCCGCGACCCTGACAGCGAACACGAGCGACGTCGCCCTCCCGGTCGCGGAGAGCGGGCTCGCTTCCCTTCCCGCGTCCGGCTCGGCCGAACTCGATCCGCCGTTCGCCGGAAGCGTCTCGGCCAGCATCCCGACCGAGGGGTTCGTCCACTTCGAGATCGCGATGACCACCTGGTGCGGCCAACCGTTCCAGGCGGCGTTCGACGCGAGGATCGACTCCTACGTCGAGGACCTTTTCGAGACCGAGTCGGGTTGGACCGCCGGCGCCCCCGGCGACGACGCCCTTCGTGGCTTCTGGGTCCGCGTCGATCCGGTCGGGACCTGGCGCAACGGCCGCATCGTCCAGACCGAGGACGACCACACTCCCGAGGGGACGTTCTGCTTCGTCACGGGTAACGGGAACCCGGGCGACCAGGCGCCGGTCAGCGACATCGACGGCGGACGCACGACACTCCTCTCTCCCGTCTACGATCTGTCGGGCGCCATCGATCCCCGCCTCGTTTACTGGCGGTGGTACACGAACAACGAGGGGTTCAACGGCAACCAGGATTGGTGGGTCGTGGAGATCACCGATGACGGCGGCGCGAGCTGGGTCAGCCTCGAGAACACGACCGAATCGGAGACCGCCTGGCGGCGGATGGAATTCCGGCTCGCCGACTACGTCGATCCGGCGGCACACGTCCAGGTTCGCTTCATGGCAAGCGACGAAGGATACGACTCGATCGTCGAGGCCGGGGTGGACGACTTCTCGATCGAGAGCGTTCTCGGACCGGCCGGCGCTGAGAGTCCCGCGCTGGAGCCCGTTCGCTTCGGCATCCGCTCGATCGCGCCCAATCCGGCGGCCGGCGTGCCGGCCGCGGGGCAGACGATCGCGATCGAGTTCGCGCTGGAGGAGGCGGCGCCGTACCGGGTGGGCGTCTACGACGTGACCGGAGCGCTGGTGCGCGCGTACGAGGGGGCGGCGCAGCCGGCCGGCGTGCGGCGCATCCTCTTCGATGGGCGTGATCGCCGCGGCCATCCGCTCGCCGGCGGCATCTACTTCGTTCGCTTGCAGTCGCAGGAGCGAGAGGCGAGCGGGAAGCTGATCCTGCTCGGACGCTAGGAGTCCGCGCAACGGTCCAGCCGGGCGCGTCGCGCTCGGCTGGCTTGCTCGGATGACTTCCCTGTCGCGCTGGCTCGCCGGTCCTCCGGCGGGCCAGCACGCGCTTGAGGCAGGAGGCGGCTCGAGCGGGCACTCAGGCCAAAGGCGGCTCCGGGGGAAGGATCGGATCGTCGTCGGCGGCGATGGCGTCGAGGATCGTCTCGACGTCCGAGACCTGGACTCCGGTATAGACGCGGCCGGCCGGCCAGACCTGGACGATCGGACCGTGGGCGCAGAGATCGAGGCATCCGGTGTGGCTGACGCGCACGCGGAACGGGAGCCGGCGCTCCTTCACCCGCATCTTCAGCTCCTGGTAGACCTCCTGGCCGCCGCGAGCGGCGCACGATCCGCGCGGATCGTCCGCCGGGCGGAGGTTGACGCAGACCAGGACGAGCTTCGCGTAGGGGGCGGAGCGAACCTCCACGATCACTCCTCTCCCAGGTCGGCCGCGAGAGCGCGGCGAAGCGCCGGATCGAGAACCGTCCGCGCCTGATAGTTCGGATGGTCGACGACCAGGCCGACCGGGTTCTGTCCCGCCGCGAAGCTCTCCTTCTGCTCGGGCGAGAACGGGAACCGGATGTACTGGACGCTGGAGATCTTCCCTTCCTCGCTCTGGCCGGGCGCGAAGCTCGCCAGGATCCTCATGCCCTCCCCCAAGTCGAACCAGACGTGCTCTCCGCGATCGAGACCGAGGAAGAGATCGACGTCCTCGCGGATCGTGTCGGGGTCCGCCTCGATGAAGAGGGTCGCAGCGAGCTGGTTCGGCCGCGGCAGAAGCTCGTTGTACGTCTCGATCTCGTGATCGACCGCCGCGGCCTCGACGATCCGCTCCGCGCGAATCATCTCCTGGATCTGGTAGCGCACCGTCTCGCGGTTCTCGAAGACCAGGCTCATCTTGTCCCCGACCAGGACTCGCCGCTTCTGCCGCTCGGCGATCGCCGCGCGCCGCATCTCGGGCCGGATCCGCTCGTAAGCGGTCAGGTCGAGGATCTCCTCCCGGACGATCGGCTTCATCGCTCCTCCCCGCACGGCGCGGGCTCCGTCCGGTCTCCGCGCGAGGGCGTGGGAATCTCCAGCGGGAGACCGTACGCCTCGCGCAGCAGCTCGACCGGATGGCGCACCGTCTTGCCGCTTCCCTGCCGGATCTGCAGTCCTGCCAGGACGCAGTCGGAGCAGACATGCTCCGGCTGCTCCTCCTGGATCTTGCGGAAGATCGGCGCGGCCACCTTTCGGGAAGCGTCGAAGTACTCGCGCTTCATCCCCCAGGTGCCGTCCATCCCCGAGCAGCGCTCGACCATCTCGACCGGCTCCCCGGAAATCAGCTCGCAAAGCTCGCGGCTCTTGTACCCGATGTTCTGCGCCTTGAGGTGGCAGGGCAGGTGGTAGAGCACCCGCCCGGCCGGTCGGCGGAAGCTCGTGTCGAGCTTCCCCTCGGCATGTCGCTGCATCAGGAACTCGACCACGTCCTGCGTCGCCGACGCCATCTCTCGCGACGCGTCTCCCGGATCGAGCCAAGGGTAGTCGTTCTTCAGCACGTAGCCGCAGGTCGGCTGGAGGGCCAGGATGGTCCAGCCCTCCTCGACGAAACGACGAAAGCTGCGGAGATTGAACCGGATGTTCTCGATCACGTTGTTGTAGTCCCCGCCGTCGAGGTAGGCCATCCCGCAGCATCGCTGCTCCGGCACGGCGACCCGGATGTCGTGATGCGAGAGGACCGCGACCGCGCTCTTGCCGATCGACGGCTCCTGATAGTTGACCGAGCAGGTGGCGAACAGCGCGACCTTCCCCCCCGAGCCGGACACGCGCTTGCGCAGTTTCTTCTCGCGGCGCCGGAACCATCGGTCGAACGTCTCTTTCGCGAAGGAGGGAAGGACACGGTCGCGGTGGATCCCGGCCGTTCGCTCCATGAGGAGGCGGACGGGACGGCTGCGGATCGCGAAGTTCGAGATCGGCGCGGTCAGGGAGCCGACAGCGCCGATCAGGTCCGGATTTCCGAGCACCCGGTCCTGGAACGTCACCCCAGCGCGCCGCGCGCGCACGAGACGCTCGCGGAGCATCAGCCGCGGGAAGTCGATCGCGAACGGGTGGCCCTGGTCGGGCGTGTAGGGACAGTGGACGTTGCACAGCTTGCACTGGAAGCAGAGATCGACCACCTCGCGCACGGCCGATTCGGGGAGGCCGGCCGCCGTCCCGTCCTTCTCGTCGAGAAGATCGAAGAGACGCGGAAAGGAGGGGCAGAACTTGAAGCAAAGGCGGCAGCTGTTGCACACGTCCGCCACGCGGTCGAACTCCTTGCGCAGCTCCGCCGGATCCCAGAACCCCGCATCACGAACGTCGGCCGTCGCGCTCACCGGATTCGCACTCACCCTACCCGCGCCTCCCTCCCTGGCCGGAGGCCGGCCGCTCCGGAACGCAGCGCGTGGATCGCGCCGCGCCTCCGCCGAGCGGCCGGCTCCCACTCGGTCCCGGTCACTTCCCTAGACCATCCAGCGCCTTCTGGAAGCGTCCCGCGTGCGAGCGCTCCGCGCGCGCCAGCGTCTCGAACCAGTCGGCGACCTCCTCGAACCCCTCCTCGCGCGCGGTCTTCGCGAAGGCCGGGTACATGTCGGTGTACTCGTACGTCTCGCCCGCGACGGCCGCCTTCAGGTTGTGCTCCGTCTTGCCGATCGGTAGATCGGTCGCGGGATCGCCCGCCGTCTTCAGATACTCGAGGTGGCCGAACGCATGCCCGGTCTCCCCCTCGGCGGTGTCGCGAAACTGCCCGGCGATGTCGGTATATCCCTCGATGTCCGCCTGGCGGGCGAAGAACAGGTAGCGGCGGTTCGCCCCCGACTCCCCCGAGAAAGCGTGCTTGAGATTCTCGTGGGTCTTCGTCCCCTTCAATTCCTTTCCCATTCCGATTCTCCTTCTTCTTTTTCTACTTCTTCTGCTGCTGCTTGTTCTTCTGCCTTTTCTTCGCTTCTTCTGATTCTTCTGCTTCTTCTGCTTCTTCTGCTTCCTGTTTCCGGCCGTATCGCTGGCTCTGCGGCCTTGCGGCCCCGCTGCTCTGCTGCTTCTCCTGCTTCACGGGTGCCCTTCTGCGGGCATGCAGGCCGCGTGGTGGCGTGCGGCTGCGAAGAGCGATCATAGCGCCTCCGCGCGCTATGCGATGCGATCGTTTCGATCCCGGCCGGTCGCGGGGCTCTACCGGCCGGGGCCGGGAACCCGGCTGAGATGCCGCGGCCGGACCCCTCTCTTGTGAAGCGCCTCGAGGAGCCGGCGCACGAGGAGCTGCTCCGTCCGGCGGGATTGCGCGTCGGTCGACGCCGCGCCGGTCAGCTTGCCGCCCGCGATCATCTCGTGGCCGCCGGCGGTCCCCTGGCCGGCGACGATCTTGCGGATGACCCGGCCCGCGTTTTCGTCCGTCTCGTTGGTTCGGATCGAGAGGAGCAGGTCGGAGCCGTAACGGCCGATCGAGAGCGCCCAGGCGATCCCCTCGAGGCGGACGATCAGGTCGGCGAACTCGGCGACCATGTCGGGGACCGGGATCTGTCCGAGGAGCGTGACGGCGACATCGCCGTAGATGCGAGTGCCGTCGATCGCCTGGTCGATCATCTCGAACCAGTTGCGGGGCAGCCGCGAGTTCTCGATCCGCGAGAGCGCCTGGTTGTTGACGAGAGGGAAGCAGGCGAGGAAGGCGCGCGCATCGGCGCGCCCCGCCTCGCGGCCGAGGTTCTGCGTTTCGGATCGGATCGCGTGGAAGACGGCGGTCGCCAGTCGGCGATCGGGATGGATCCCGGCGGCGAGGAGATATTCGAAGAGGATCGTCGTCGTCGCGCCGTACTCCTCTCGGATGTCCTCGTACACGACGCCGCGCCTGCGGCGTCTCCTCGGATGGTGATCGAAGACGATCGTGGGACGCGCTGGAGGAAGGCTGTTGTTCCCGGTCCCCGGCTGGGCGTCCACGATCCCGAACGCATCGAAGGAGTCGAGATCGAACGAGGCGAGAGGACGGAGTGGGAGGCGAAGGACATCGATCATCGCCCGGTTCTCGGTTCGCCCCACCATCCCGCCATAGGCGAGAGCGACGGAGCGGCCGAGCTTGCCGAGCACCTTCCCCAGCAGCCAGGCGGACGCCATCGAATCGGGATCGGGGTTGTCGTGGGTCAGCACGAGGAACCGCCGGAACGGGTGGATGGCGCGTTCGAGCCGCTCCAGGCGACCTCTGTCCGCCCGCAGGCAACCGTCCTCCAGCTCCTGGAGTTCCGGCACCGGCGACACCGCCCGGTGTCTGTCGTGGATCGACAGTCTCGGCCTCCCCTCGAACGCCGCGGACCGCAGACCATGAACGCGGGCCGGGCATCAAGAGAGGTCAGGCTAGCATCCGGTCTTCCGCGGCCGCAACTGGCGGGGGGGTGTCGGAAGCGCGTCCTGTTCCGCCGGAGCGCTTCGCGTGCGCTGCGCGCCGGGGCGATCGGGGGAGCGGCGCTCAGGCCGCAGCGGCGGGACGGTCCGGAGCCGGCCCTTCCTCCTCCGCATCGCCCGCCGGCCGCCGCCGGAGCTTGCGCAGGGCGCGCCGGGCCGCTTCCTGCTCTTCGGTATGGAAGAGAGCGGGGGAATCGACGTCCTCTTCGTGCCCGGGGCGCGCGGCCTTCAGGATCGGCAGGAAGATGTCGACCGCGGTGCCGCCCTGTTGGAGCGGGCGCAGGTCGATGCGACCGCGATGGCGCTGGATGATCCCGTAACTCGCCGACAACCCGAGCCCGCGCGTGCGCGATCCCTTGGTGGTGTAGAACGGATCGAAAGCGCGGCGCCGCACTTCCGGCGTCATGCCGACCCCGGAGTCCTCTACGGTGATCTGGAGCGAGTCGCGCAGCTCGTGGACGAGCACGCGGATCGTCCCTCCCTTCGGCATCGCCTCGGCAGCGTTGGTCAGCACGTGCTTCAGCACGTCGGACAGAAGCGCCTCCGACCCGAGCACCGGCGGGACGTTCTCCGCCTGGACCTCGAACTGGATCGGCCCGATCCGCCCCTCGCCCGCCGTCCGCCAGAGGTTCTCGAGGTAGAGGATCACGTCCTTCAGCAGAGAGCCGATCTGGACCGAGCGGTACGGAGCCTCGCTGGTTTCGCCGGAGTACTCCTGGATCCGCTTCACGATCTCCGCCCCCTGGGTGGCGGCGTTGCGGATCATCTCGAGCCCTTTCTTCTGCGCCGGATCCGAGACTCGCGACTCGAGCAGCTGCGCCCGACCAAGGATGACCGAGAGGAGATTGTTGAAGTTGTGAGCGACCATGCCGGTCATCTCGCCGATCGCCCGCAGGCGTTCGCTCTGGACGACCTGGCGCAGGAGCCGCTTCTTGTCGGTCATGTCGAACCAGATCAGCTCGAGCGCCGGCTCCGCCTCGTAGACGATCCGGCGGCCCCGCACCTGGAGATCGAGGCTGCGTCCCCCGCGTCCGATACCGACCCATTCGGTGTCGACCGGCTCGCCGCTGTGCTCGCCCTGCGCGACCACCTCCCCAGCCACGCGGACGAAGTCGGGATGGAGCACCTTCTCGAGGGAGAACGCAGGATCGGCCGTCACCTGGGCTTCGGTGTAGCCGAAGGTCGCGAGAAACGCCCGGTTGACGTAGCGGAAGCGGCCCTTCTGAACGAGGCTGATCGGATCGGGCGAGGCCTCGACGAGCAGCCGGTACTTCTCTTGCGAATCGCGAAGCTCGGCCGTGCGCTGCAGGACCTTCTCCTCGAGAGTCGCGTTCAACGCCGCGAGGTCGTCGTGCGCCCGGATCAGCTCCTGCTTCTGCCGCTCGAGGCTCTCGGCGGTTTGCCGGAAGCGAGCCGCGAGCACCTCGATCTCGTCTCCCGTCTCGATCCGCGCTTCGGGATCCCAGTGGCCGTTCGCGAGCCCCTGCGCCTGATCCAGGAGGATGGAGAGCGGGCGCGTGATCCGCCGCGCGAGGAAGTGCGACGCGGCGACGACCAGAAGCGCGCCCCCCAGGCCGATCGCGAGGATCAGGAAGCGGGCCTCGCGCGCCTGGCGGCGATCCCATTCATTGGAGAGACTGACGCGGATCGTCCCCCAGCGGGTGCCGTCCTCGCCCACGACCGGCTCGACGCGCTCGAGGCTGTTCCCTCCCGCTTCGGTCCCCTCGATGAAGAACCCTTCCGACGCGATCGCGCCTCTCAGGCTGATCGGATCGTCCGCACGCCGTCCTTGGAGGTCCCGGCGCTTGGTCATTCCGGCGATCATCCCCTCCTTGTCGAGGATGACCACCTGGACGACGTCCGGCTCCTTCATCGCATCGTCGGCGATCTGCTGGAGCGTGATGTAGTCGTAGGTGAGGAGCGAAGGGGTGCAGACGGCAAGGAAGCTGCGCGCGAGCCCGCACACGCGAGCTTCCGTCTGCTTGGTCGCCATGGAAGACAAGTGGCGCTCGAGCAGGAGGCTCGCGACCAGGAACAGGACGAGGATCAACGCCCCGAAGGTGAGCGTGAACCTCCGCGCAAGCGGCATGACGAATCCTCTTCGGCTCACGGCTCGCTCTCCTCCCGTGCCGCGGACAGTCCTTCCCGTTCCTGCGGCGCCTGTCGTAGATGGACGCGCGAGAACGGAACGAGCGAGAAGCCGCAGGGGCCGATGTCGACCCCCTGGATCTCCGGCCGCCACGAGTACGCCTCGAGCGACTGGAAGAGCGGCACCATCGGCGCGTCGCGAAGGATTCCCTCCTGGATGCGCAGGTAGAGGTCGGAGCGGGGGGCTCCGGCGGGCAGCTCGCGTCCCGCCTCGAGAAGGCTGTCGACGAGGGCCGAGCGGTATCGGAACAGGTTGCCGTCTCCCGTGCTGTGGAAGAGCGCATACAGGAAGGAGTCCGGATCGGGAATGTCCGCCACCCAGGTCATGAAGAAGCCATGCAGCGCGCCGCCGGTGGCGAGGCTGTCGAGCGCCCTCCAGCGGAGAGGCCGGATCTCCACATCGAACCCGACGCTCTGGAGATCCCCCCGTACCGCCTCGGCCGTCCGGATCGACGAGCCGCCGGTCGAGCTGCCCAACACGATCTTCGGCAGCCCGCGCCCGCCGGGATATCCCGCCTGCTCGAGCAGGCGCATCGCCTCTCCGCGGTCGAGGCGAGGCATCCGATCGATCGGGTCGCGTCCCGAGATTCCCGACGGGAGAAGCCCCGAGACCGGCACGATGGCCTCGGGATTCAGACGCCGCAGCGCCTCGCGGTCGATCGAGAGCAGGACGGCGCGGCGGACCTGCGGGATGTCGAAAGGGGGCAGGTCGTTGCGCAGTCCGAGGAAAGCGAAGGAGAGCTCCGGGAAACGATAGACCGGGTAGCCGGCGGTTTGGAGCAGATGGATCTCGTCGCGTCCGACCGAGGCGAAGTCCACCCACCCTTCGAGGATCGCGCGGCCGGCCTCGACGCCAAGACTCGGGGCGGGAACGAACACGAGGGTGTCGATGAGGGCCGGCTCCCCCCAGTACCGCTCGTTGCGCGCGAGGACGAGGCGGCCTCCCTCCTCCTCGCGAACGAGATGGAAGGGGCCGGTTCCGACGATCGCGGGAGCCGCGCCGGGATCCGCGGCGGGATGCGCGGCGGGGGTCGCGGCGGGGGCCTCAGCAGAAGCCGCAGCAAGGGCCTCAGCGGAAGGCGTCGCGGCATCCGCGGCGGCCATGGCCTCCGGCGCGCGCACGATCGCCGCCTGGTCCATGGCGAGGACCTTCAAGAGGATCGAGAGCGGGCGCTCCAGCTCGATCTCGAGCGTCCGTTCATCCAGGATCCGGAGACCGGCGAGATCCTCGCTTCGTCCTTGCGCGAAGGGACTGGCGCCAAGGATCCCGCGCAGGTAGCTTCCCGCAACACCCGGATCGCCGTCGTTCCCCCGGATCGCTCTCCGGAGCGAGAACGCGACGTCCTCGACGCGCAGCGGGCGCCCGTCGTGGAACAACGCGTCGGTGCGGATGCGGAACGTGTAGATCAGCCCGTCCGGAGAGATCGTCCAGGACGTTGCGAGCGAAGGGTGGATGCGAAGGTTCGGGTCGAAACGCACGAGCCCTTCGTAGATCTGGCGGAGCACGACCGACTCGTACACCTCGTCGACGGCGATCGGATCGAACTCCTCGATCGGCTCGCTCAGCACGCGCACCGTCCCGCCGGGAAGAGGCGGGGGCGACTCGGCGATCGTCTGCTGCCGTCGCCCGCATCCGGCCGGACCGCAAAGGAGCAGGAGCGGCGGCAGCAGGAGCAAGGCCCCGGCAACGCCGCCGCGCCACGTGGAAGGAGTCGGAAGCATCACCCCTCTATCGGCCTGCGGACAGCGCTCCTTGAGGCGGGCCCTCTCCTTGACGCCCCTCGATGTCGGTCCCTACGATCCGGCGGAGGTATCCGAATGGCGCTTCGCCTTGCCCTGGCCCAGATCAATCCGACGGTCGGCGATCTCGAGGGGAACATCCGGCGGATCGAGGAGGCGATCGACCGGGCGGCGGCCTACCGCCCGGACCTGATCGCCTTCCCGGAGCTGGTCGTGACCGGCTACCCGCCCGAGGACCTGCTCGACTACGGCCCCTTCGTCGAGGAGACGGAGGCGCGCATCCGCGATCTCGCCGCCCGCCGCCCGGGGCCGAGGCTCCTCGTGGGGATGCCGTTCTCCGGTCCGACCGGCTTGGTCAACGCCGCGGTGCTGCTGCACGGCGGCAGGCTGGTCCACGTCTACGCAAAGGCGAGCCTCCCCAACTACGGGGTGTTCGACGAGAAGCGCTACTTCGAGGCGGGGAGCCTCTGCCCCGTCTACGTCCTCGGACCCTGGCGGATCGGCGTCAGCGTCTGCGAGGACATCTGGACCCCGACCGGCGTCCACGAGGTCCAGGCGCGGGCCGGCGCGCAGGTGCTCGTCAACATCTCCTCCTCCCCCTACGAAGCGGGAAAGGGAGCGGAGCGCGAGGAGTTGATCCGGAGGCGCGCGCGCCAGCATGGCGTCTTTCTCGCGTATCTCAATCTGGTCGGCGGTCAGGACGAGCTGGTCTTCGACGGTCGAAGCCTCGTTTCCGATCCCGAAGGCAACCTGCTGGCGAGAGGCAAGGCGTTCGAGACCGACCTGATCCTTGTCGACGTGGACCCGGAACAGGCGGGCAGAGTCGGGCCGGCTCGCGGGGAGCCGGTCTACCGTCCCGGCCGCTACGAGGAGATCCGGGACATCGAGGGGAAGCTGCGGAGCGAGATCGTCGACGTGGGAGCGCCCGAGCCGGACGAGGAGCGGCCGGCTCTACCGGCACGCAACGTGACACCGATCGAATCGCTCGAGGAGGAGATCTATCGCGCGCTCGTGCTCGGGACGGCCGACTACGTCCGCAAGAACGGCTTTCGCGAGATCGTGCTGGGATTGAGCGGCGGGATCGATTCGGCGTTGACCGCGGTGATCGCGTGCGACGCGCTCGGCTCGGGCGCCGTGCACGGGCTCACCATGCCAAGCCGCTACACCTCCGCCTCCTCGCTCGCCGGCGCGGAAGACCTCGCCTCGAACCTCGACATCTCCCTCGAGCGGATCCCGATCGATTCGGTGCTCGACGACTACAAGGCGGCGCTCGCTCCGATCCTCGGAGACGGGCCACTCGGACTGACGGAGGAGAACCTGCAGGCGCGCATCCGGGGCAACTTGCTGATGGCGCTGTCGAATCACCGCGGGTGGCTCGTCCTCACGACCGGCAACAAGAGCGAACTTGCCGTCGGCTATTGCACGCTGTACGGCGACATGGCGGGCGGATTCGCCGTCCTGAAAGACGTTCCGAAGCAGATGGTGTACCGGCTGGCGCGCTGGCGGAACGCCGGCGCCCATGGCACGGAAACGATTCCGG
Source organism: Candidatus Eiseniibacteriota bacterium (assembly GCA_041946735.1). Classification (GTDB taxonomy): domain Bacteria; phylum Eisenbacteria; class RBG-16-71-46; order CAIMUX01; family VGJL01; genus JBHGAY01. The sequence continues at coordinate 75,911 of JBHGAY010000017.1, read as the reverse complement.
AAGACACCTTGACGCGCCCGCCCTCGGCGGAGCTCCGTGAAGATCAGAAGGACAGCGACACGTTGCCGCCCTACCCGATCCTCGATCCGATCCTCGAGGCGAGGATCGAACGCGAAGAACCGCTCGCAGACCTCGTGGCGGCGGGAGTCGATCCGGAGATCGCGAGGAAGGTGTACGCCTGGGTCGACGCGAGCGAATACAAGCGCCGGCAGGCCCCTCCCGGGATCAAGATCACGCATCGCGCCTTCGGCAAGGACCGCCGCTACCCGATCACCAACCGCTACCGGCCCCGCTGACAGGCGCCCCTCGGCTCGCTGACAGGCGCCACTCGGCCAGGCGTCCGCCGCGCCTTCCTTCCTCTTGCGGATCGCGTCCTGAAGCTAGATCGGCTCCATCCGCGCGGTGAAGTGCCTGAGGAACGGCGCCTCCCATGTGATGCGCATCCCGCGAAGCGAGGCGCGCTTCTGGAAGACGGCGATCACCACCTCCGCCACGTAGTCGACGTGGCTCTGGGTGTAGACCCGGCGCGGGATGGCGAGCCGGACCAGCTCCATCGCCGGAGCGACGTGCTTCCCCGTCTCGGGGTCGGTCTTGCCGAACATCAGGCTCCCGATCTCGACGCCTCGCACGCCTCCCTCGAGATAGAGCTCGTTGGCGAGCACCTGTCCCGGGAACTGCTCGGGAGGGATCGTCGGGAGGAAGGCGCCGGCATCGAGATAGACGGCGTGCCCGCCGGGCGGCAGGATCATCGGCACACCTTCCCGCTGAAGCTTCTCGCTCAGATACTCGACCGAACGGACGCGGTAGAGCAGGTACGCCTCGTCGAGCACTTCCCGGAGCCCTTGCGCGACCGCCTCGAGGTCGCGCCCGGCGAGGCCGCCGTACGTGGGGAACCCTTCGGTGAGGATCAGGAGGTTGCGCGCCTCCATCGCGAGCTGATCGTCCTGTAGCGCGAGGAAGCCGCCGATGTTCGCGAATGCATCCTTCTTCGCCGACATCGTGCAGCCATCCGCGTACGAGAACATTTCCTGAGCGATTTCGAGGACCGTGCGGTTCTCCTGCCCGGGCTCGCGCCGCTTGATCAGGTAGGCGTTCTCTGCGAAACGGCAGGCGTCGAGGAGGAACAGCACCCCATGCTTGCGAGCGAGAGCGGAGGCGGCGCGGATGTTCGCGAGGCTGACCGGCTGTCCCCCTCCCGAGTTGTTCGTCACGGTCAGGATCACCGCGCGGACGTTGCCCTTGCGATCGACGAGGGCCTTCTCGAGCCGTTCGAGATCGACGTTGCCCTTGAACGGATGGATCTTCGAGGGAACCGTGCCCTCGGGAATCGGAAGATCGATCGCCTCGTCGCCGCCGAACTCGATGTTCGCGCGGGTCGTGTCGAAGTGCGTATTGCCGAGATAGACGGCGCCGGGACGGTGGAGCACGGTGAAGAGGATCTTCTCGGAAGCGCGGCCCTGATGGGTCGGGATGACGTGCTTCATCCCGGTGATCCGCTTCACCTCCTTCTCGAAGGTGAAGAAGGAGCGGCTTCCGGCGTACGACTCGTCGCCGCGCATCATTCCCGCCCACTGCTCGGAACTCATGCTCGAGGTCCCACTGTCGGTCAGAAGATCGATCAGGACGTCCTCGGCGGGGATGCGGAAGAGGTTGTAGCCTGCCTCGCGGAGATACCCTTCGCGCTCCGCGCGGGTCGTCATCCGGATCGGCTCCACCATCTTGATCTTGAACGGCTCGATGATCGTCTTCATGGGCTACCTTGCTCCCTTCCTCGCTCCCTTCCTCCCTCTCCCTGGCGTCCCGCGCGCGGCCGCGGCGGGAAGTGCGCTGCGCGCTGCGACGTCAAACGGCTCGGCCTCGCGGGCGCTCGCGAGGCCGAAGCTCGTGCAGCAGGCTACGCCGCACGGCGGCGCCGGTCAACGCGCGCCCGCCAGCCGGCAAGAGCGACGCCGGTGGCCGGCGCACCCCCCGGCCGCCCGGCGCAGCGCCCTCGCAGCCTCGCAAAACGCTCCGCAGCCCCGAAGCGCCGCGGCGGCGCGGGGTCGACGATCGGCTGGAGCGCGCCGGCGAGGCGATGACGTGTTACGATCCTCTCCCGTGACCGCGAACCGAGTCCTCCCCTGGATCGTCCTGCCGCTTGCCGCGATCCTCTTCCTCGCGCGTCTTCAGGAGCTGCCGCTGATCGACCCCGACGAAGGGAGAAACGCGGAGGTCGCGCGCGAGATGCTCGCGACCGGGTCGTGGCTCGTTCCGTCCTACCTGGGACTGCCGTATCTCGACAAGCCGGCGCTCTATTTCGATACGGTCGCCTTGAGCTTCGCCGCTCTCGGCGCGAACGCCTTCGCCGCCCGGCTCCCGTCGGTCCTCTTCGCGCTCGGGACGCTCGCGATGCTGCACGCTTTCTGCCGGCGAACCTACGGTTCGCGGATCGCCACCGTCTCGGTCGCCGTGGTCGCGACGGCGCCGCTCTTCTTCATCTTCGCCCGCATGACGATCCTCGACATGCCGCTCGCGTTCTTCACGACCGGCTCGATCCTGGCCGGATTTCTGGCCGAGGAGGACAGGCTCCATCGAATGCGCTGGAGCCTGCTGTCCGCGGCGGGCGCCGCGTTCGCCACGCTCGTGAAGGGTCCCGTGGGATTCCTCGTGCCGCTTCTCGTGCTGCTCGCCTGGCGCGCGGTCCTGCGGCGACGTGGGGCGCTCCGCCGGATCTTCCATCTGCCGGCGCTCGCCCTCTTTCTCGCCCTCACCCTCCCGTGGTTCGCGTCGCTCGTGTCGCGCCACCCGGACTTCGCGGCCTACGGGCTGCTCGAGGAGACGTTCCGCCGCTACACCGACACGGCCCGCTTTCACCGAGGCGGGCCTTTCTACTACTACGTGCCGGTCCTCTTCGGCGTTTTCTTCCCCTGGAGCCTCCTGCTTCCGGAAGGGATCATGCGGGCCTGGCGGGCGCGACGCCGCCGGCTCGCGCCTGCCGACCTCCTCTTCGTCGCTTGGGGGACCGCGGTCGTCCTGTTCTTCTCGACCTCGCGCTCGAAGCTCCCCGGCTACGTCCTGACGGCGGTCGTCGCGCTCGGGCCGCTCACGGCCCGGCTGATCGATCCGGCGCTCCGCCCCGGTGGCGGTGGCGGGGGCGGCAGCGGCGGACCTCTCCGTCGCGCTTCGATCGCGCTCGCCGTGGCGAGCGGCATCCTCGCAGTCCTGCTGCTCGCCGAGGTTCTCTCGCCGGCCCTTCTCGAGCGCCTCTTCCATCTCCGCAGCGCGGAGTTCGCGCGGCTGCGCGGCTCCTTCGCGCCGCTCGCGATCCTCTTCGCCCTGCTCGCGACCGGCGCCGCCACCGCCGCCGTCCTGCGCCGTCCCCGACTCGCGCTCGCGACCTTCCTGCTGCCGCCGCTCCTCCTGCTGACGCTGGCGTTCCCGACGCTCGCACGTTACGCCTCTCGAGGATCCTCGCAGGCCCTCGCGGAGCAGGTCGCTCCGCGGGCCGGCGGCGCCACCGTCGCCGTCATCGAAGCTTGCCCACCGGGACTCCCCTTCTACCTCGGCCGCCCGGTCGTCCTCGTCAGCGAGGACGGGCGCGAGTCGACCAGCCACTACATCCCCTACTTCCTCGCCCGGCGAGACGAATGGCCGGCGGGAGCGGTCCGCATCGATCGGCTGGACACCTGGCTCGCCGGGAGGGAGGATCCGGTCTATCTCGTTTGCGGCAAGAGGGGGCGCGAGAGGCTTTCCGCGATCGCGCGGCAACGAGGCGACACGCTCGACCTCCTCCTGCCGGGATGGTGGGGCGCGCGAGCCGGGGGCGGGAGGTAGGCGCGGCATGTGCGGAGTCTGCGGCATCATCGATCCCGCCGCGCGCATGGATGCGGCGACACGCCGCCTGGCGGCGGCCGCGATGGTGGATGCGCTCGCGCACCGCGGGCCGGACGACACCGGCATCGAGGAGGCGGAGGCCGGCGTGCTCGGCGCAACCCGCCTCGCGATCCGCGGCCTCGGCAGCGGACGGCAGCCGATCGCCGACCCGGCCAGCGGGATCCTCTGCGTCTGCAACGGCGAGATCGACAATCATCGGGAGATCCGCTCCTGGCTCGCCGCGCGTGGCCGCCCCGTCGAGCAGCAGACCGACGTCGCCGTCCTCCCCGGTCTGTACCTCGAGGAGGGCGAACGCTTCGTGGAACGGCTCGTCGGCGCCTTCGCGCTCGCCCTCTGGGATCCCCGCCGCGGACGGCTTCTGCTCGCGCGCGACCGCACCGGCGAACGTCCTCTCTTCTATCACTGCGAGGGACGGTTGATCCGCTTCGCGACCGAGATCGCGGCGCTGGCGGCCGAGAAGCGGCTGTCGCTCTCCCCCGATCCCCGCGCCCTCGCCTCCTACCTCCGGTTCGGAAGCTTCACCGCGCCTCGCACCCCGTTCCGCGAGATCCGCAAGGTCTCGCCCGCGGAGATCCTCGTCTTCGACGAGAAGGGAGAGCGCCGGCGCCGGTACTGGCGCTGGCGCATCGCTTCCGCGCCCAAGAGGGCCGCCACGATCGATACGCTCGACTCGGTCTTCCGCGAAGCGATCCGCCGGCAGCGCGACGCCGAGGTGGACAGCGGGGTGTTCCTCAGCGGCGGCATCGACTCCTCCCTGGTCGCCGCCGTCGCCCGCAGCGTCTATCCCGAGCAAACGCTGCGCGCCTACACCCTGCGCTTCTCGGAGGCCTCCTACGACGAAGGGATCTTCGCGGGGAAGGTGGCGCGCCGCCTCGGCCTCCCTTCGGCGGAAGTATGGATCGAGGCTCGGGACTTCCCGGCAGGGATCACCGAGCTGGTCCGGCGCTCGGGGGAGCCGCTCGCCGATCCTGCTTGGGTGCCGACCGCGCTGCTCGCTCGCCGCGCATCGGAAGACGTGAAGCTCGCGCTGGTCGGCGAAGGAGGGGACGAGCTGTTCGGCGGCTACCCGACCTACATCGGCGCGCTGCTCGCGGAGCGGTTCGCGTCGGCTCCCGGCTGGACGAAGAGGATCGGCCGGACCCTCATCGGACGCCTCCCGCCGAGCGACAAGAAGGTCACCCTGTCGTTCCTCCTGAAGCGCTTCGCAGCGGGAGCGGAAATGGAGGGAGTGGAGCGCCACCTGCTCTGGACCTCGAACGTCCCGCCGCCGCTCCTCGCGCGCCTCGGTCTCGACCCCGCGCTCGCGGCGCCGGAGGCGATCCCCCGGGAGGGGGAACTGCTCGACGTCGTGCAGCAGATCGACCTCGAGACCTCGCTCGCCGAGGGTCTGCTCACGAAGGCGGATCGCGCGAGCATGAACTCGGCGATCGAGCTGCGCGCCCCGTTCCTGGACCTCGGCATGCTCGAGCTTGCCGCGACGCTTCCGGCGTCCGATCGCGTCCAGGGGTTCCAGACGAAGAGGCTGCTGCGGCGCTACGCGGCGCGCTACCTCGATCGCGGCACCATCCACCGGCGCAAGCGTGGGCTCTCGGTCCCGCTCGCCGCCTGGCTTCGGGCGCCGCTCCACGACTGGGCGGCGTCCCGGCTTGGCGATCCGCGGCTGCGTGAGGCAGGGATTTCCCCCGAGGCGGCGCTCGCTCTGCTCGCCGAGCACCGCGCGCGCAGGGCGGACCATGCCCGCGCCCTCTGGTCGATCCTCGTCCTGTCCGAGTGGTTCGACTGGGCCGGCTCGCGCGCCTCGTGACCCCCAGCGGGCTGCGTGGACGGCCGGCTACGGCGCGCACGCGCACCGGCGTGAGCCGGCCGGCTGGCGCGCTCCCTTCACTCCCGCTATCCTCCCCTCTCGTCCCGTACGCGCGCCGGCCGCGGGACTCCACGCCCGCCGCCACAACGGCCGATCGCAGAAGAGGAGGAGGGGAAGATGAAGATCGCGGTGCTGGGCCTCGGCAAGCAAGGGTGGGCGTGCGCTCTCGACCTGTTGCGCGAGCCGGACGTCGAAGGGCTCCTGCTGCTCGACGCCGATGGGCCGGCGCTCGAGCGAGCGCGTGAGAGGTTCGGCTCCGACGCGCGCGTGCGGATCGAGACGGTCGACGCGGCGGACGAGAGCGCGCTCGCCGCGCGATTGTCCGGGATCGACGTGGTCGCAAGCGCCGTCCCGTACTTCCTGAACCTCGGCGTCACGAAGGCCGCGATCCGCGCCCGTTGTTCGATGACCGATATGGGCGGGAACACCGAGGTCGTCTTCCAGCAGCGCTCGCTCGACGAGAAGGCGAAGGAGGCCGGCATCGCCGTCGTCCCCGACCTCGGCCTCGCTCCCGGCCTCGGCAACATCCTCGCCGCCCATGCGATCGAGGGGATGGATCCGGTCGAGGAAGTGCGCATCCGATGTGGCGGGCTTCCGCTCGAGCCGGAGGGACCGCTCGGCTACGCCCTCTTCTTCTCGATCCACGGCCTGCTGAACGAGTACTCGGGAGAGTCCGTTTGCCTGCGCGAAGGCCGGATCGCGCGGATTCCGACGCTGACCGAGGGGGAGTGGATCCGCTTCCCCGAGCCGGTCGGCCTCTGCCGCGCGATGCACACTTCGGGAGGCACGTCGACCCTCCCGTGGACGCTCGAGGGGCGCGTGCGCCGCCTGGACTACAAGACCGTCCGCTATCCCGGTCACTGGCCGAAGATCCGGTTCCTGAAGAGCCTCGGGATGCTCGACACGCGGCCCGCCCGCTTCGGGCGCGTCACACTCCCGCCGCGCGAGATCGCGGCGAGCCTCCTACAGACGATGCTCGACCGTCCGGAGGTGCGGGACGTCGTCGTGCTGCGCGTGACGGCGCGCGGGAGGCACGGCGACCATTTCCTGTCGCGGCGGTTCGACGTCCTGGAGGTCGGCGACCCGTTCCCCGGCGCCTCGGCGATGATGAAGCTGACCGCTTTTCCGACCGCCGCCGTCGCGCTCGCGCTCGCCCGCCGCACGATCCAGGCGAAGGGGGTTCTGGCGGCCGAGAGCGCGGTCGACGCGAAGGCGATGCTGTCGCATCTCGGCCGGCGTGGAATCGCCGTGACCGTCGAGGAGACGACGCGTCACGGCGGATCGAAGGGCGGAAGCGAGCCTGGAGGAGCCTAGCTACCCGCTGGGCTACCGCGCTTTCTCACGGGTCTGCAGGATCTCGACGTAGTGGGTCAGCCTGCGGACGCGCTGCTTGTCCTGCTGCTTGGAGTAAATCAGGACGAGATTGCGGAGCATCCGGATCACGATGTCCCGGCTCGAGGAGATGGCGATGTACTCCTCTTTGAAGTAGTAGCCGGCGCCGGTGAGATACTGCGCGCAATCCTTCCGCGTCAGCAGCTTCCCCCCGTTGTACGGGTCGATGAAGATCTCCGTCTCGCCGTCCTCGTACTTGACGAGGAAGTGGCCGGGGAGACCGATTCCCTTGACGGGAAGCCCGAGCCGATCGCCGAGGAGAAGGTAGAGCGCGGACAGGGTGATCGGGATACCGGTCCGCTTGTCGATCACCCGATTGATGTAGCTGTTGTCCGGGTTGTAGTACTCGGTGTTGTTCCCGGAGAACTTGAGATCCTCGAAGAGGTACCGATTCACCCGGCGAATCGTCTCGTGCGCCGGGAGCGGCCCCTGGAGCTCCTCGCGGAGCGGGGCGGCCAAGGCATCGAGGCGATCGCGGAACTCGTCGCGATCGAGCTCCGGGTACTCGATCCGGGAGATCGTGAACACACCGTCCTCGAGGCTGAACGACTCGTCGTCCCTCTCGGCGAGAGCGCGGAAGCGCTCCTCGAGATCCTCGAGAACGATGCGGGCCATGATGTGGCGCGCGCGAATTCGTGTGCGGGGATCGGGGTCCTCGGACGCCTCGCGAAGGTAGGCAAGCGCCGGGGGGCCGATCTCCAGAAGATGCTCCCACACGGTGTGCAGCACCTTCACGTCGTCGTCGGCGAGAAGGGAGACCAATGCGCGATACTCGCGCTCGCTCAGAGACTTGATTGACATCGCTGCCTCTCGGTTCGAGTTTCAGATGATGGTTCTGAAACCCCCGACATCGCCCCCCCGTTCCAACGCTTCAGCCTAGCATCGGCTCGAAAAGCCCCTCAATGCAAATCTCGGTTCGGTGCGTGGCGCGTTCCGGCGCTCGTCACGTATACTCGCCACCGAGTTACCGCTACGCGCGCGGCTCGAACGGTCGCCGGAGACGCAAACGGCGCGGCTCGCCACCGTCCGGTTCTCGCGCGTCGCTCACCCGACTCCGGTCGTGGGAGGTCCTTTGGTGCCGTCACGCCGTGATGCCGTCCGACTCGCTCGCCTGCTCGCCTCCGCCCCCACCGTCAGCTTTCAGGAACACGAACCGCTCGCGCGAATCCGCGCCGAGCTGGATTCGTTCGGCATCGCGCATGCCAGCGACCGCTGGGGCAACCTGCTCGCTCGGTATCGGCCGCGGGCCGGCCGGCGTCGCAAGGCAAGGCCAGTCGCGTTCGTCGCCCATACCGATCATCCCGGACTGAGGATCGAGCAGTGCCGCGGCCGCCGCGCCACCGCCCGTTGGATGGGCGGCGTGCAGGAGCCCTACTTCCGAGGCGCGGCCGTTCGCGTCGAGACGGCCGAAGGGCCGGTACGCGGCGTGGTCCGTCGCGCGCTGCGGGGACCGTCGGGACGGATCGCGTCGCTGGAGCTTCTCCTGGAGCGCGAGGTGCCGGCCGGCGCCATTGGTGGATGGGACCTCGTCCCGTTCGAGACCGACGGCCCCTGGATTCGAACGAAGTCCGCCGACGACTTGATCGGTTGTGCGGCGATCCTTCATCTGTTCCGCCGCCTGGCCGAAGAGCGGCCGCCGGTCGAGGTATGGGGGGTCTTCACGAGGGCCGAAGAGGAGGGCCTTCTCGGCGCCTGCATCCTGGCCGAGGAAGGGACGCTGTCCAAGGAGACTGCGATCGTTTCGCTCGAAACCAGCAAGGAGCTGCCCTGCGGCCGGATGGGAATGGGGCCGATCGTGCGCGTGGGGGACCGTCGATCGGTCTTCGATCCGGGGATCAGCCGCGCGCTTCAGGAGACGGCCGACGCCTTGACGAAGGACGCGAACGACGCGAAGGGCGCAAAGGCCGCGAAGGCCGCGAAGGGATTCCGCTATCAGCGCGGCCTGATGGATGGTGGCGTGTGCGAGGCGACCGCCTTCCAGGCGTTCGGCTATGCGGCCGGCGCTCTCGCGCTCCCTCTCGGCAACTACCACAACATGGGAGCGGAGAATCGCATCGCTCCCGAGGTGGTCCATCGCGACGACCTTTGGAATCTCTGCAGGCTGCTCGCTCCCTCCGCGGTGAAGATCGCCGCCGCCTCGGACGGTCTGGCCGGTCTTCGGGAGAGCCTGCGGAAGAAGCTCCCCGAGGCGCGCGAGGAGCTGGCCGCGACCCGAGCGCAGGATCCTCCCCCGCTGCCGCGACGGACTCGATCCTTTCGAGGGAGCCGGACGTTGACGCTACCTCTCGCGCTGCTCGCCGCGCTCGCGCTCGGATCGGCCTCCCCTTCGTTCGCTTCGCCGCGATTCCCTTCGGATGCGACCGGGGATGCGGCCCGCGTGGAGGATCCCGGGCGCGCCAAGCCGGCCGCCGGACCGTCCACTCGGCCCCGAGTCGCCCGTGAAGGCGCGTCCGATCCGACCGACGAGTACGACGCTCTCCGCTACGACCTGTCGCTGCGCATCGACCCCGAGGCCCGCTCACTATCGGGAGCCGTCCGGCTCCGGTTCCTCGCGAATACCGAGATGGAGAGCGTGGTGCTGGATTTCGGGCCGACCCTCGTCGCGGATTCGGCGGCCAGCGGCGGAGCCCCCTGCGGCCTCTCGCGCCCCGATCCCGAGCGGATCGAGATCGCCCTGCCCTCACCGGTCAATCCCGGGGCGGAAGGCGAGGTCTGGCTGCGTTACCACGGGACGCCCGGCGATCCCTACTTCGCGAACTTCGAGTTCTTCTCGAGCCATGGACCGGAAGGGAATGCTTTCCCGACGGTTGCGAGTCTCAGCGAGCCGGATCGGGCCCACACCTTCTGGCCGTGCAAGGACCGCTTCGACGACAAGGCGCTCGTCTCGGTCACGGTCGATCTGCCGGACGAATTCGTGGTGGCGGGGAACGGGAACAGAGTGCGAAGCGAGGCGGGCGGCGAGGGACGCACGCTCACCTCTTGGGAGACGGCGTACCCCATCGCTCCCTATCTCGTCTCGATCGCGGCGACGGACTACGCCCACTGGGAGGAGGTCTTCCGAGCCGCGGACGGCGACTCCCTGCCACTCCTCTTCTATGCCTTCCCCGAGGACTCCGCGAAGGCGCGGGTCGATTTTGCCGCGACGCACGAGGTGCTCCGTCTCTACGAGACGCTCTTCGGTCCGTACCCGTTCCGCCGTGCAGGCCGGCCGGGAGCGGCGACCGAGAAGCTGGGGGTTGCCGAGTTTTCCTGGCGATCCGGCGCGATGGAGCATCAGACCTGCATCTCCTACGGCTATGGCTTCGTGACCGGCGACAACCGCTTCGACTGGACCCTCGCTCACGAGATCGCGCACCAGTGGTGGGGAGACTCGGTCACGCCGGCAGCGCTCGACGATATCTGGCTCAACGAAGGCTTCGCCGTGTACGCCGAGGCGCTCCTCGCCGAGTCGCGCGGAGGCGATGCCGGCTACCGCGCCTGGATGCACCGCAGGCGCTTGCAGGTCGACATCGAGTACGACGGGAGCGTCGTCGAGCCGGACGATCCGTTCGGATCGACGACCTACGACAAGGGCGCCTGGGTGTTGCACATGCTTCGCGGGGTCCTCGGTCGCGACGCCTTCTTCGAGTCGCTCCACGAGTACTACGGTCAATACGCGTATGGGAACGCTTCGACGCCCGACTTCGTCCGCGCGGTCGAGGAGACCGCGGGACGCGATCTCCGCTGGTTCTTCGATCCGTGGCTCTATGGAACGGGCCGCCCGATCCTCGCGTGGGACTGGGACGCCTCCGGTGACGCAGGCACGAAGGCAGTCCGCCTGGTGGTGCGGCAGACGCAGGATCCGATCTCCTACCCGCACGGGGCCCCCGACTCCTCGCCGCCGGAGATCTTCGCGTTTCCGCTCGAGGTCCGCCTCTTCGGCGCCGGCGACAGCCTGTCGAGGACGATCTTCGTCGGCCGCCGCTCGGAGGTCTTCTCGCTCGCTTCGCTTCCCTTCTCCCCCGACTCGATCGCGCTCGATCCGGATCAATGGATCCTGCGCGAAGTCCTTCCCAGGGGCACCGACCTCACCCTGAACCGGCCCTCCGCCTACCCGAACCCCTCGGCCTCCGCCGTCGACATCCTCTTCCGGGCCCTCCCCGGGGGACCGACCCGCGTCGAGGTGTTCGACGTGGCCGGACGCAGGGTGCGCGAGGTCGAGACGGTCACGGCCGCGGGGCCTCAGATCGTCCGCTGGGATGGGGAGGATTCGCGCGGAGGAGCGGTGGCAAGCGGCGTCTACTTCGTCCGTGTGTCCGGGCCGGGAGGAGCGCGAGAGGCGAGGGTCGTCATCGCCCGATGAGCTCCGGCCGGCGAGGAGCATCCGGCGAGGGCGGCCCGGCGAAGAGGGGCGAGAGCCGCCCGATTTGGTAGGATCCCGATCTATGGTGAAGATCGGCTCGCTCAGCTTCGACCGTCCCCCGCTGCTTCTGGCTCCCATGGAGGACGTCACCGAGAGGCCGTTCCGGCGCGTTTGCCGGCGGCTCGGGGCCGATCTCGTCACGACCGAGTTCGTTTCCTCCGAAGCGCTCATCCGCCAGGCGGCGAAGAGCCATGGCAAGATCCGGCTCGCGGACGACGAGCATCCGGTGGCGATCCAGATCTACGGCAACCGGGAGGAGGCGCTCGTCGAGGCGGCTCGCCTCTCGGAAGCGGCCGGCCCCGACCTGATCGACATCAACTTCGGCTGCCCGGCCAAGAAGGTCGCCTGCAAGGGCGGCGCCGGGTCGGGCCTCTTGAGGGAGCCGGAACGGTTGCTCTCGCTGGCGCGCGCGGTCGTGCAGGCCGTCGGTCTTCCCGTTACCGTGAAGACCCGGCTCGGCTGGGATTGCGACTCGATCTTGATCGTCGATCTCGCCCGCCGCCTGGAAGACATGGGGATTGCGGCGCTCACGCTGCACGCTCGGACGCGACAGCAGATGTTCAAGGGCGAGGCGGCATGGGAGTGGATCGGGCGCGTGAAGCAGGCGGTCTCCATCCCGGTGATCGGCAACGGAGACGTGCGGTCTCCCGAAGACGTGAAGCGGATGCTGGAGACGACCGGATGCGACGGGGTGATGATCGGCCGGGCGGCGATCGGCAACCCGTGGATCTTCCGCCGCGCTCGAGGCTTTCTCGAGACCGGCGTCGACCCCGGTCCGCCGGGGCGCGCGGAGCAGGTCGCCGTCTACTGGGAGCAACTGCACGACACGATCCCCGACAAGGGGGAGCGCAAGGCGCTCGTGGAGAGCCGCAAGCACCTGAGCCAGATCCTGCGCGGCGCCCCGCACATCGCCGAGCTGCGCGCGGCGGCGATGCAGGAGACGAGCGTGGAAGGGGTGCGGGCGGTCCTCGATCGATTCCTCGCGTGGCCCGCGCAGGAACAGGCGGGAGAGCAGGCGCAGGAGCAGGAGGGAGAGCTGGCGCGGAAGCAAGGGGGGGTGCAGGCGCAGGAGCAGGCGCAGGCGCAGGCGCAAGAGCAAGAGCAAGAGCGGGAGCAAACGCAAGCGCAAGCACAGGCGTGGGCATGAGCGTGAGCGTCAGCGGAGACGTGAACGGGCACGGGCAAGGGAAGTCCCACGGCGGGCCGGCAGGCGGTGCGGCCTCCTCATCCGCCGGGTGGCCGGCGAATTGGCTGCCCCTCGTAGCGGAGGCGGCGGCGATCCTGTCCCGCTCCTTGGGCCGGCCGCGCTGGAGCGCCTGCATCGAGGACGCGAGCGGGGCGCGATTCTCTGGGGTCTCCATCTCGATCGACGACCTGCCCGCCGGCTCGATCTGCGCGGAGACCGGCGCTCTCGCGTCCCTCCGGCTCGCCGGGGGAAAGGCAGGCGCGCGACGCCTCGTGCTGATCGGTCCGCCCCCTCGCGGGGCAGCCGCTCCTTGCGGCAGTTGCCTGCAACGGCTGCTCGAGGCGGGCGGCGAGGATCTCGAGATCCGGTGGGGAACGGCCCGGCGGCAGCGAGGAGCCGGGAAGCTCTCGGATCTGCTCCCGGAGGCGTTCGTCGAGTTCCGGCCGCAATCACGGCGCCGGAGCAGAGGCGGGGCGTGAGCGCAGGCCGTCCCGTCATCCGGATCGCCACCGGCGAGGAGAGGCGCCTGGCGAGCGAAGCGGCCGAGATCCTTGCCCGGGGGGACGCTCTCGCTTCGCACCTTCCGGAAGCCGCCCTCGCCCGCTTGTCGGACCTGCTGCGTTCTCGAATCGAAGAGACGCTGCTCTCCCCCGCCGCCACCATCTCCGAGATCGAGGCGCTCTGCGAGAGCGCGATCCGCCATCGCTTCGTCGGGGTCTGCGTCTCACCGGTCTACGTCTCCCGGGTCGCCGCCCGCCTGGAGGCGACCGGCATCGCCGCGGTCACCGTCATCGGATTCCCGAGTGGGATGCACAGAAGCGACGCGAAGGCGTTCGAGGCGGCGCGCGCGGTCGAGGATGGAGCGGTGGAGCTGGACGTCGTGCTGCCCGCCGGCCTGGTCCGCTCGGGGACGGCGTCGGACGAGGCCGTGCGGGCCGACGTCACGGCGGTCGTGCGCGCGGCGGGCGGGCGGGTCGTCAAGGCCATCCTCGAGACCTCCCGGCTGACCGATAGCGAGAAGGTCCGCGCCGCCGCCCTCGCGACGCAAGCGGGAGCGAGCTACTTGAAGACCTCGACCGGCTTCGGGCCGAGCGGCGCGACGGTCGAGGACGTCCAGCTCCTTCGCCGCGAAGCGGGGACCGCGCTCGGCGTCAAAGCTTCGGGCGGGATCCGCACGCTCCATGACGCGCTGCGGATGATCGCCGCCGGGGCGGATCGGATCGGAACGAGCGCCGGGGTCGCGATCGTGACCTCCCTGCCCAGGTCCACTTCGGTCTCCTAGCCTCCGCTCCCCTGCCTCGCATCCCCAACCTCCGGGAACGCGCCGGCCCGTCACCTTCTATCACCGGCGCTGACAATCCGGTAGAATAGAGTCCGGTTCTTTGTGACGTCCGCGGTCGGCCCATTCCGCCCGCACAACCAGGTGCCGCAACCGGAGGAAGCTCTGATGCGCCTCGTCCTGGGCGTTCTTACGTCCGTTTTCCTGCTCTCCTCAATTCCTGCTCTCGCCTCGACGGAACTCCTGAATCCCACCGCAGTCGGCCCGGACGATCTGCCCACGATCCGGGTGGTGTCTTCGACCGAGTCCGGGCTCGTCCTCGACTTCGAGCTGCCGGTTCTCTCAGTGGAGGAACTGCGCGCCGGGGAGCGCTCCTTCCTCTCGGCCGCGATTCCGGGCGGTGGACTGGAAGGGAATCCGGGCCAGCCGGCCATTCCCACCTTCACCCGGTTCCTCGCGATTCCCGACCGCGCCGGCGTGAACGTCAGTGCCCGGCGCGAAGGGGAGGTGGAGGTCGAAGGATTCCCGTTGGTCCCGATGCAGGAGGACGACGAGCAGGCCGGCTTCGCCTTCGACGGCGCGGCCTACGGGCGGCAAGGGTACGGCGAAGAGCCTGCCGTGTCGGTCGGCGCGCCCGCGATCAGCCGCGAGCTGCGCCTCGTGCCGATCACCTTCCGCCCGGTGCGCTACGACCCATCCCGTCAGTCGCTCTCCGTCGCCTCGACCATCCGCGTGGAGGTGTCGTTCCAGGGATCGAGCGAAGAGAACGTCAAGACGCGCCACCATCGCTCCATCCCGCCGAGCTTCGCCCGCATGTACCAGGAGCTCGTCATCAACCACGAGCAGGCGCTGCGCGGCCTCGAAGTGCGTCCCGGCTCCTGGATCCTGGTGTGCGGCAGCGACACCAACCTCACGAGCCGCCTGCAACCGCTCGTGGACTGGCGCATGCGCGAGGGATACAAGGCGGTCATGGTGACGACGGCGCAGATCGGAAGCACCAACAGCGCCATCAAGAGCTACATCCAGGAAGCGTACGACACCTGGGAAGACCCGCCCGAGTACGTGGTGATCGCGGGCGACGCCTATGGCGGCTACCCGGTCCCGACCTGGTTCGAGGACGTTTCGGGATATCACGGTGAGGGAGACCACCCCTACGTGCAGCTCGAGGGGAACGACGTCCTTGCCGACGCGCATGTGGGACGCCTCTCCTTCTCCTCGCTGACCGAGCTGGAGACGATCGTCGCGAAGATCTTGGGCTACGAGAGGACGCCGGACACGAGCGATCCGGGCTGGTTCACGCGCGCCTGTCTGGTCGGCGACCCGTACGACTCCGGCTACAGCACCGTGCAGGTGCAGCAATGGATCAAGATTCGGCTGCGCCAGTTGGGATACGCCCAGATCGACACCGTATTCAACAGCCCGTTCGTGAGCCAGATGGCCACCGCGATGAACCGCGGCGACACGATCTTCTGTTACCGCGGCATCCAGGGAATGAGTGGCTGGAGCAACACCAACACCTACAACCTGACCAACGGCTGGAAGATGCCGTTCGTCGTGACGATCACCTGCGACACGGGATCGTTCTACTCGACGAACTCCTGCCGCTCGGAGGCCTTCCTCCGGGCCGGCAGCGCGACGAGCCCGAAGGCGGCGATCGGCGCGATCGGCACGGCGACGACCGGCACTCACACCCGCTACAACAACTGCATCACCTACGGCATCTACTACGGACTGCTCTACGAAGGGGCCTACAACCTCGGCGCCGCGCTCACCCGCGGCAAGATGGAGATGTTCCTCAACTACCAGCTCGTCGACCCGAACCACGTCACGATCTGGTCGCACTGGAACAATCTCATGGGGGATCCCGCGGTCCCCTGCTGGACCGCCTTCCCCGAGCCTCTCCAGGTCACCGCGCCGTCGAGCATTCCCGCCGGGGCGAACTCGGTCACCGTGACCGTGCGTGAGAACGGACTCCCGTCGGAGGGGGCGCAAGTGTGTCTCTGGAAGGGAACCGAGACGCACGCGGTTGGCGTCACCGACGCCCAGGGGATCGTTGAGATCCCGATCACGACCGCGACTCCCGGAGACATGCTGCTGACCGTCACGAAGCACGACCGGCACGCCTATGAGCAGACGATTCCGGTCGTGAACCAGAACCGTTACGTCGCGCTCGCCGCCACGGCGCTCGACGACGACGCCACGGGCGAGAGCAACGGCAACGGCGACGCGAAGATCGAGCCGGGAGAGACCGTGGAGCTGCGGGTGCAGCTCCGGAACTTCGGGCCGCAGACGGCGAACGACGTGACGGCGCAGCTCACCTGCGACGATCCGCGCGTGCAGGTCATCGACGACTCGGAGACCTTCGGCAACATTCCCGGCGGCGGCTCGGCCTGGTGCGCAGACGACTTCGACTTCCGTGTCGATACGATCTGCCAGGACGGAGTCACGCTACGATTCGGAATCGACGTCACGTCCGGGAGCGATCACTGGCACAGCATGCTCGAGCTTCCGGTCGTCTCCGCCGATCTCGTATGGGACGGGACGATCGAGCTGTCGAACGTCGGCGGCAACGCCCAGATGGATCCCGGCGAAACCGGCCAGCTCGCGATCCGCCTCGTCAACCAGGGCGGCTTCCCCGCCTCGTCGATCACGGCGATGCTCCTCTCGCTCAGCGAGTTCGTCGACGTCCCGGACGGCGACGGCGCATTCCCCGCGATCCCGGTCGACGGCAACGGGATGAACAGCTCGAACACCTTCGCGATCCATGCCGCCGCGGACTGCTTCCAGGGATATGAGGCGCGCCTGCAGGTGATCCTCTCCTTCAACGGCGGGGCCACCGACACGACCGAGATTTCGCTGCCGATCGGGACTCGATCGACCGACGATCCGACCGGGCCGGACGCGTACGGCTACTACGCCTTCGACGACACCGATGTCGCCTATCCCGAAGCGCCCGTCTATTCCTGGGTCGAGCTCGATCCCGCCTACGGAGGCACTGGGACGGAAGTGGTGCTCGGCGACAACGGCGACTACCAGGACAAGTCCCGCGTCGTCGACGTCCCGTTCCCGTTCCAGTACTACGGGGACACCTACACGCGGGCGACGATCTGCTCGAACGGCTGGCTCGCCATGGGGGCGACCTACAACCACGAGTACCGCAACTGGACGATCCCCGGAGCGGGAGGTCCGGAAGCGATGATCGCTCCGTTCTGGGACGATCTCTCGCAATACAACGGTGGGAAGGTCTTCCAGCGCTACGACCAGGCGAACCATCGATGGATCATCGAGTGGAGCCACATGCGGAACATGTACAACTACAGCTCGATCGAGACGTTCGAGGCGATCTTGTACGATCCGGCATTCCACGAGACGGAAACCGGGGACGGAATCATCGAGTTCCATTACAACACGATCGCGAACGTGGATGCAGTCGACGGCTACGCGACGGTCGGCATCGAGAACAAGGACCAATCGGTCGGCCTGCTCTACACCTTCTTCAACCGGTACGGGGCGGGGGCCGCCAACCTGGGCGCGAACCGGGCGATCCGCTTCGTTCCCACCCGCGAGGTCCTCTACGGAGTCATCCACGGCGTGGTGCGCAACGCCTCGGCCGACAACATCCCGCTCTCGGGAGCGGCGGTGACCGTCCTCGAGAACGGCCACGAGTACCACTCGATCGTCAACGGAACGTACCAGGCGAACGAGATGCCCGGGGTGTACACGCTGGTCGCATCGCATTCCGGGTTCGAGCCGGACACGGTCGAGGCGGTGCAGGTGACCGCGGGCGGGACGGTCCAGATCGACTTCGCCCTCACCGACGTCACCGCCCCGTCGATCAGCACCGTGACAGTGCCGACCACGAACGACACGATCGGCCCCTACGCCGTGCACGCGACGATCCAGGACGGCTCGCCGCTCGACGAGGCAAGCGTCTACTACCGCATCGACGGCGGCGCCTTCACCCAGCTGACGATGAACGGCCTGGGCGGAGTGAACTACCGCGGCTACATCCCCGGCCAGAGCTGGGGAACGAAGGTGGAGTTCTACGTCCTCGCCCGGGACGCGGGAGACAACGAAGCGACCGATCCGCCCGAGGCCCCACAGGAGCTGTTCACCTTCTATGTCGCCCCGACCGTCACGGTCTTCCTCGACGACATGGAGGCGGACCATGGCTGGACGATCGGATCTGCGGACGACGACGCGGACACCGGGATCTGGGAGCGCGTCGATCCGAACGGGACATGGAGCGGCCTGATGCCGGTCCAGCCCGAAGACGATCACACGCCGGATCCGGGAGCGAACGCGTGGATCACCGGCCAGTCGGCGCCCGGTGACAACCAAACGGCCAACGACGTGGACGGCGGCAGGACGACCCTGACGACCCCGATCCTCCCGCTGTCCGGCGAGGGGGTCGCGATCCTGCGCTATCACCGCTGGTTCACGAACGACACCGGGACCGGACCGCGGGAGGATCCGTGGATCGTCCAGATCACCGACGACGACGGTCAAACGTGGCACGACCTGGAGAACACGAGGACGAGCGATCGAAGCTGGCGGCTGATGGAGTTCGATCTCTCCTCGATCATCTCCTACACGGGGCTCGTTCGCGTGCGCTTCATCGCCTCGGACGAGGGAACGGCGTCGATCGTCGAAGCCGGCGTCGACGACGTGGAGCTGATCTTTACGGGAATCGGGGTCGCGGACGCGCAGGACGACGCCTCGCTCGCCGGCGTGTCCTTCGCCCTCTCGCAGAACCAGCCGAACCCGTTCAACCCGCGCACGACGATCCGCTTCAGCCTGGAGCGTGCCGGCGCAACCCGCCTCTCTGTCTTCGACGTGACCGGCCGCGAGGTTCGCCGCCTGGTCGACGGGTCTCTGGAAGCCGGCTCGCATGCCTACACCTGGGACGGCCGGGACGACGCGGGCCATTCCCTTCCCTCCGGGATCTACCTATACCGGCTGGAGGCGGGGAGCGACGGGCAGACACGCAAGATGCTGCTACTGGAATAGTGGAATAGGACCTGCTCATCCGCCTCGAGAGACGCGAGACGAGAGACGAGAGACCGCTCCAGCTTGGGGCGGTCTCTTTGTGACGCGATGTGCTAGAATACGCCGCGGACGAAATCAACCTGGGACGCTCTGGACGCTCTTCAAGGAGGTCGCCGATGCACCGTCGTGTCCCATCCCATCGCGTCGCTTTCGCGCTTCCGCTCCTGCTCGCGCTCGCCTGCGCCGTGGCGGCAGCCGGTCCCCCTTCTTCCCTTCGCACGTCAGCCCCGCCCGCAGGCGATGCGGTCGAAGGGGCGTCCGCCGTGACGCTGACAGCCGCCGGCTCGCCGCCCGCGGGCGAATCTCCACCGGCGCGCGGCTGGCCGGTGAACCTGCATGCGCCGGGCGCGGGGTTCCCGTATACCCCGACCCTCGCCGACGTGGACGGCGACGGCGCGGCCGAGATCTTCCTCACCGGCGGCGACACCTTCGGTCTGCGCGGCGACGGCACCTTCCTGCCGGGCTGGCCGACGACCGAGCAGTCCGCGATGGGATACGGGACCAACGATCAGAAGCCCGGCCCGTCCGTCGCCGACCTCGAAGGGGACGGCGACGTGGAGGTTCTCTGGTCCGAGAGGGACTGGTACTACGGCGCGATCATGATGTGGTGCTGGAACGGCCGTGAGGCGAACGGGAGCAACATCGGCGCGTTCCCGCAGCACGCGATCGATGACTACTCGAACGCGCTCGACGTCCCCTTCGTGCTCGCCGACCCCGATGGCGACGGGACGATGGAGGCATGGGGCCCGCATAGCCTGGGCAACGCCTTCGTCCACTACCGCATCTCGGCGTTCGATGCCCAGGGGAACCGCCGCTTCACGCGCGATCTGCCCTCGACACAGAACATCGTGAACCTCCATTACGGGGACGTCGATGGCAACGGCACGGAGGAGTTCTTCGCTCTGACCTGGGAAGCGCCCAACCTCCGCCTCTACCTGTTCGATGCGGACGGCGGCACGCTCCCCGGCTACCCGGTGCTCCTCGCCAGCTTCGCGACCGGCTACCTGTGCTTCGGCCCGCCTGTCGTCATCGACATGGACGACGACGGAGACCTGGAGTTCGTGATCGGGCTCGTGAGCGGCACGATGTCGCGCGCCTATGCGCAGCACCACGACGGCACGCCGGTCGCCGGCTACCCGATCGTCGTCGCCTACAGCAGCCAGCTCTACTACCTGGGAGCAGGAGATCTGACCGGGGACGGAGTGCCGGAGCTGCTCGCGCTCGAAAACTACCTGCCCGGGACGAACCGGGCCTTCGCCTACAGAATGTCGGACGGCGCCGTCCTCGCGGGCTGGCCCGTCTTCATCGACGATTGGCCTCACGGCTATCCGTGCGTGGCCGACGTCGACGGCGACGGCCGGCAGGACTTCTGTCTCAGCACCGACGGCGGAGAGGTCTA
This sequence comes from Candidatus Eiseniibacteriota bacterium, assembly GCA_041946735.1. GTDB lineage: Bacteria > Eisenbacteria > RBG-16-71-46 > CAIMUX01 > VGJL01 > JBHGAY01. Next base: position 55,467 of record JBHGAY010000017.1, on the reverse strand, counting down.
CGCGATCGCCTACGACGGCTCCATCCTTCCCGGATTCCCGAAGACGATGGTGGGCGGGTCGATCTCGAGCGTCGCGGCCGGCGACATCGATGGCGACGGCCTCTTCGAGCTCGTCTCCTCGACATGGGACGGATGGGTCTACGCGTGGGACACGACCGGGCCCGCGCTGCCCGGGCGCGCGGACTGGCCGATGCGCGGCATCGACGCGCGCAACACCGGCGTCTTCCGCCGGTACGATCCGGCCGACGTCGCGGGTCCGCTCCCGTTCGGCGCCGGTCCGCTCCGGATCGCACCGAATCCGATCCGGCCGGGCGCTCCGATTCGGATCGCGGGCGCTCCGGAAGGAACGACTCTCGAGGTCCTCGACGTGACCGGCCGGCACATCGACTCGGTCCTTCTGAGGAGCGGCCAGGGCGTGTGGCAGCGAGGAGGGCGCCTCGCGCCCGGTGTCTATCTCCTTCGCCCCGGCCAGGGGCCCGGCGGAGTGGCTTCGCCGGCGCCGGGCCGGTTTGTCGTCCTCGACTGACGGCCGGCGAACACCCGGCCGCGCCACGCAGACCCGACTTGAGCGGGGAAGGCCGCGGCGATCGCACGCGCCGCGGCCTTCATGTCCGCGCGCACTCACGTTCGCGCTCGCGCTCGAGAGCCAATCGTCCTTTCGATCCCTTCCCCGGCGGATCGGCGGATCGAACGGCGCCGAAAATCGCTGGGAAACATGTCTCGGCTCACGGTACCGTCGCCGAGAGGGTCCTTCGACCCGCCACCCGGCCGCGCGCTCCAGCGATCCGAGCGATCGCGTCGCAGCGGACGGCGCATGCGGCATCTCGCCGCGACGCATCACCCACACAAGAGGAGGCATCTTGAGTAAGCTCGCTATCGCTTCTTGCCTGGCGCTCGCCGCCGCCCTTTCGATCGTCCCGCTCGCGGGAGCCGAGACGGTCGTCAGCGACTACGAAGACCTGACCGAAGGGGGCCAGGGAGATCCGTTCACGTATCAAGGCGTGACCTACCACGATCTGAACACGGTCTCCGGCGTCTTCCCCGATGGGTCGACGTTCGATCCGCAGCCGGACGATCAGTTCATCATCGAGAACGCCGGCGTCTTCTACATCGACTTCCCCGCCTACGGCAGCCCGGTCAACGCGCTGACCTTCGGGATCGCCTGGGTGCCGGGAGAGAACCTGACGATGGGCCCGCTCTCGACGGTCACGCTCGACCTCGATCAGCCGGCGACCGAAGCCTCTCTCGACCTCGCGTACTACGAGAACGGACCGTGGGGCGGGATCGTCTTCCACTTCGACGCCCTGAGCCAGGGGCAGGTGGTGGCAAGCGACTCGTTCGACATCAGCAATCTGGGCGGCCGGGACAATCCCGCGATCCGCACACTCGCCGTCTCGGCCGGCGAGATCACGCAGCTGAAGCTCTACGCGACGTTCGGCGAGGAGTACTCGATGCCTCGCGCCATGATCGACGACCTGACGATCACCTACGGAGGCGCCGTCGCGACGGCGCCGGCCAGCTGGGGCTCGGTCAAGGCGCTTTACCGCTAGCGACGAGGTCTGCCGGCGAGAGAGGCGGGCGCGCCGTCCCATGGAACGCGCCCGCCTCTTCGTCCATCTTCCCGCGGAATGCGCCGCGCGCCTTACGACCTCGGGTCGACCACCCTGCCGAGGAACAGGATCGAGCCGGTCACGTTGTCCCGGATCAGGAAGAGGAACGGCCGGTTCGCCGAGAAGCCTTGGATCGCCGTCTCGTTGAAGACGACGCCGGTCGCCGCGGCCGCCTCCGTCCCTGCTTCGTTCACCTCGACGAACGCCTTGTGGAAGACCCAGGCGATGAACAGGCCCCGGTTTTCGGCGATCCCCGAGAAGTCCGCCAGGTTGGGGTTGAACGCGTCCGGCATTCCCATCTCGATCAGCGGATCGTTCAGCGCTTCGCCCCAGCTGAACCGGAACTTCGGGATCGAGATCGAGAAGCGCTCGACCATCGCGAGCCCGCCGGCCCATTGCCTCAGGTTCTCCGGGGTGAGGCGCGCTTCGAGGTCCGCAAGCGTCTCATCGAAAGGCGGCAGCAGGAAGAGCATCGAGACGTCTTTGCCGTCGTAGGGAAGCTCGAGGACCTCGACTCCGTCGAAGTTCCCCACGGCGGCGTCGGTCTTCATCGACATCATCGGGACGTCCACCGTCGTTCCATCTAGCAGATGGAAGGAGCGCGGCCGGGTCTCGGCGGGGTCGAACGCCGTTTGCCAGGTGCCTCGGAAGTAGATGGCGTTGGCCAGGACGAGTCGGGTCCACTCGATGATCGACCCTTCCGGGAAGAGATCCTCGATGCGCCGATTCGTCCTCTCCTCGACCCACTCGTTGATCTCCTGGCGGGCGGTCTCGGGATTCGCGATGAAATCGATCGAGGCGATCTCCGCCCCATAGTCCTCGCGTGTGATGCGGAGGAACTCCGGCTCAAACGGGTAGCCGGACTGTCCCCAGAGCCGGTTGGCGACCCGCAGCTCGTAGCCGCCGATCGACGCGCCACGATCGAGGCTCGCCTGCAGCGCCCCGAAGACCGGATGGAACTGCTCTTGCGTGAGATCGAAGTGGAAGACATCCGCGATCTGCGCCTCGGTGCTCGCCCGCGCCCCGGCGCGGCACATCGCGAGCGCGGTCGAGATGCTGAAGGGAGAGAAGAAGAGGTTGCCCGGCTCCGAGCGGAGCTGGGCGTAGAGGTCGCAGGCAAAGGCGTTGTTTCCTTCGACGACGCGCGACGCGCCCGCTTGCAGATCGTCGGGCAGACGTCGCTCGGAGAAGGGGTCGGTCGGTTTCGGCGCGCTCGAGCCGCAGGAAAGCAGGCAGGAGAGCGCGACGAGCAGGACGCACGGAACGAGGAACGGCCGGAGCATCTCTGCGCCTCCTTGGTTCGTGGATCCCTTTCGGTGCGTCTCCGAGTCTATCGCTCCCTCGGCGACGATTTCCACGCCCCGCCTGGCGCGCGGCGCCCTCCTGCGGCCTCCCTCCGTGGCTCCCTTCTCCTTCTCCCCTTACCTCCAGACCATCAGCAGCGTCTTGGGATCCAGCTCGATGTGCATCGCGGCGAGATCGGCGCTTCCATGGTCCTTCAGCAGCTGGAGCCGCACGTGATCCTCGTTCTGCTGCAGCGAGAGCAGCACCGCGAGGTGGGAGTCGAAGCGGGCGATCCTCTCCGGCACCCCGCGCTGATCGAGCTTCTCCCCGTCCCGATGGACCTGCCCCTCGAGCCAGAGCTCGCACTGCAGGCGCCCTGCGAAATCGGCCAGCGCCCCGATCTCCGCCTCGGTCGCCTGCTCCCAGTCGGGAGATCCCTGCAGGATCACGACGCTCGGCTCGAAGTGGACGTGACGCGTCATGTAGTCGATGGCGGCGGCAAGCCGCTCCAGGCTGAAGCCGCCTCCGAGGAAGGTGTGGATCATCCGGTTGCGCTCGATCTGCAGGCGGATGCGCAACCGGTCCTCCAGATGCGTCGCCTCCGCCAGCTCGTGGAAGACCTCCTCGTAGAACTCGCGCACCTTGTCGGAGGAAGCGCGCGTGCTGACGTGCAGGACCTTGCGGTCGCGCAGGAGCGCATCGAGCGCCATCCCGATCAGGAAGGCCGTCCGCCCGGTGCCGGCTCTCCCGAGGATCACGCCGATGTTGCCGCGGCCGAGCCCTCCGTGGATCGAGCGCTCGAAGACCCGCATCGGGCTGCGCCGGTTCAACGTTTCCCTGTCCATCCAGATCCTCCGTTGCGGTGATCCCGCGGCCGCGGTCAATTGCCCTTCGCGCGCTTCTCCAGCCATGCCTTGCGCAGCTCCTCGCTCACCTCGGCCGGAGCCACCCCGTAACGGGAAAGCTCCATCGTGAACTCCGCCTTTCCCTGCGTCGCCGAGCGGAGAACGGTCGCGTACCCGAACATCTCGCTCAGCGGCACGTCGGCGTCCACGCGCACGAAGCCGGCCTCCTCGGTCGCCCCGAGGATGATGCCGCGACGCTTCATCAAGGTCCCCATGATATCGCCCTGGAACTCGCTCGGCCCCTCGACCGAGACCTTCATGATCGGCTCGAGGACGACCGGCTTGCCGTGCAGGTAGTACTCGCGGAAGGCGCCGCGTGCCGCCGCCTGGAAGGCGTTGTCGGACGAGTCGACCGAGTGCGCCGCGCCGTCCTTCAGGATCACGCGCAGGCCAACGACCGGATAGCCGGCGTACTCGCCCCGATCGACGCTCGCGCGGAACCCCTTCTCGATCGACCCGATGAACTCCGTCGGGATGTTCCCGCCGACGACCTTGTTCACGAACTCGAAGCCGCCTTCCTCGATCGGCTCCAGCGTCCCGATGATCCGCCCGTACTGCCCGGAGCCTCCCGTCTGCTTCTTGTGGGTGTAGTCGAACTCGACCGGGACCGCGATCGCCTCCCGGTAGGAAACCTTCGGGCGCCCGACCGTCACATCCGCATTGTACTCGCGGCGCATCCGCTCGATGTAGACGTCGAGGTGCAGTTCCCCCATCCCGGAGATCAGCGTGTCGCCGGTCTCCTCGTCGACCCCGGCGCGGAAGGTCGGGTCCTCGCGTGTGAACCGCTGCAGCGCCTTCGTCATGTTGTCCTGCGCCTTGTTGTCCTTCGGCTGGACGGCGAGGCTCACGACCGGCTCCGGCACGTGGATCGATGTCATCGAGGCGCGAATCGTCCCGTCGGTAAACGTGTCGCCCGACGCGCAGTCGACGCCGAATACAGCGACGATGTCGCCCGCCTGGGTCTCCTCGATGTCCTCCATCGCGTCGGCGTGCATCCGCACCAGCCGCCCCGCCTTCACCTTCTCGCGCGTGCGCGAGTTGACGATCATCTCCCCCTTCCGCAGGCTCCCCTGATAGATCCGCAGGTAGGTGAGCTGCCCGTACGGGGTCACCTGGAGCTTGAAGGCGAGGGCGAGAAGAGGCTTCGCCGGATCCGGGTCGACCCGGAACGTCTCCTCGATCCCGTTGGACAGGTCGATCGCCTCGTTCTCGACCTCCGACGGGCTCGGGAGGTAGCGGACGACGGCGTCGAGCAGTAGCTGCACCCCCTTGTTCTTGTAGGCGGAGCCGAGCAGGACCGGCGTGATCTTGCGAGCGACGGTGGCGCTCCGGATGGCGTCGTGGATCAGATCCTCCGAGGGGGATCCCTCGAGCATCGCCTCCATCAGGCCGTCGTGGTGCATCGAGAGGACATCGAGCATCTCCTCGCGCCGCGCAGCCGCCTCGGCCTGCAGCGCAACGGGAATGTCGATCTGGCGGATCTCCTCCCCCGTCTCCCCTTCGAACAGGTAGCCGCGCATCGTGACGAGATCGACGATCCCCTTGTGGTCCGCTTCCAGGCCGATCGGGATCTGGAGCAGCACAGGGTTCGTTCCCAGCTTCTCGCGCAGCTGTTCCGCGACGCGCGCGGGATTCGCCCCCGCCCGGTCGCACTTGTTGACGAAGGCGATCCGCGGCACACGGTAACGGTTCATCTGCCGGTCGACGGTGATCGACTGGCTCTGCACGCCCGCCACGGCGCAGAGGACGAGCACCGCACCATCGAGCACGCGAAGCGCGCGCTCGACCTCGATCGTGAAGTCGACGTGCCCGGGGGTGTCGATCAGGTTGATGTGATGATCGCGCCACGTGCAGTAGGTAGCGGCGCTCGCGATCGTGATCCCCCGCTCCTTCTCCAGCTCCATCGAGTCCATCGTCGCCCCGACGCCGTCCTTGCCGCGGACCTCGTGCACCTTGTGGATCCTCTTCGTGTAGTAGAGGATCCGCTCCGTCAAGGTGGTCTTTCCCGAGTCGATGTGGGCGCTGATGCCGATGTTTCGGACCTTCTCCAGCTTCAATTTCTCGGTCGTGCTCTCCACCGGATGCTCCTGCCTCCGTGCATGCGATCGGATTCTGAGTATGGTGCGGAAATCGCCGGCCCGGCAGGACTGCCGGGCGCCGGAAGGATGGCGATGCCGGGCACAAAGAACTGCGGAGATTACCGGATCCGCCCTATCGCGAACAACGATCCTCTCGTGAAGTTTCCGTCATCTGCGACGAGTCCCGCGACGCGTTCAGCGCCAACGCGAGTCGCGGTCGTCGGGGTCGCGGAAGGAGCGGATGTCGACGATCTTCGTCCCCTTCGGGCGGCGGCGCCTCCGGAACCAGCGCATCGGGATCCCCTTGATGAACAGGAAGCCGAAGAGCAGCCCGCCGAGGTGAGCGAAGTGCGCGATCCCATCGCGCGCGAAGAGCGAGAGGAATTCGATCGCGCCGAAGAGGATCACGAAGTACTTCGCCCGGATCGGAAAGAGGAAGTAGAGGAGGATCTGCCGGTCGGGGAAGAACATTCCGAAGGCGAGCAGCAACCCGTAGATCGCTCCGCTCGCGCCGATCGTCGGCACGAGGGAGTGCGGCTGCATCAACACGTTGGTGATCCCGGCGCCGATGCCGGTGAAGAAGTAGTACTGCAGGAAGCGTCTCGATCCCCAGAGGTACTCCAGCTCGCTGCCGAACATCCAGAGGGCGAGCATGTTGAACAGGATGTGAAACAGCCCGCCGTGAAGGAACATGTACGTCACGAGCTGCCACACGTAGCCGTGCAGGACGAGCCCGGGGGTAAGGCCGAGGTAGAAGATGATCCACTCGTCGAGGCCGCGCACGAACCGCCCGGAGAGCAGCTGCACGAAGAAGAAGATCACGTTCCAGGCGATCAGCAGCTTGACGACCGTGGAGAGCGACCCGCCGAAGGAGAAGCCTCCCCCGCCGTAGTCGTACCGCCGGCTCATCGGGGCCTCACAGGCAGCCCGCCCGGCGAGGCTTGCCGCGCCGGCTCCTCGTCGAAGTCCCGCCCCATGTGGCAGTTCCCCTGGAAGACCGCCCCGTCCTGGATGCGGAAGCTCTTGGCGTAGACGTCGCCGCGCAGGTGGGCTCCGCGTCGAAGCTCGAGCGAGTCGCGGACGCGCACATCCCCCTCGACCCTGCCGGCGATCGAGGCCCGCTCCGCCTTCACGCCTCCACGAATTGCCGCCCCCATCTCCACTTCGAGATCGCCGTCCGCCTCGACCGCTCCCTCGACCTCCCCCAGGATCCGCACCGAGCCCCGGACCACGACGTCCCCTTCGACGCGGCTCCCCGCGCCGAGCACCGTGTCGTACGCCTGCGGCCCTTCCGCCGCCCCGTCCGGCGTCTTGCTTCCCTTGCGGAACATCCCGGCACACCCCCTGCAGAGAACGTTCGGATCGACCCACCGGCCGCGGCGCGAGACTCGATCGGGCATTCGACCTGTCTCCGTCCCGGCGGCCCCTTTGCCGGCCTTCAGGACCCCGCGACCTTCAGGACGACGAGCGTGACGTCGTCCTGCGCCTCACCCCCGCAGTGTCGCAGGATCGCCTCCTCCAGCGCGACACGAATCTCGGCGGCCGTTCGCCCCCGCGCCTCGGCGAACGCGGCGGCGAGGCGCGCCTCGCCGAACTCCTCTCCGCTCGCATCCGCCGCGTCGATGGCGCCGTCGGTGTACAGCAGCAGGCAGTCCCCGGGACGGAGCGGAAGGCGCTTCTGCGGGTAGACCGCGTCCTGGAAGACGCCGAGGATCAAGCCTCCGTCGCGCAGCCACTCCACCGTTCCGTCGGCCCTCACGAGGATCGGCGGGTTGTGGCCCGCGCCGGTGTAGGTGAAGACCCGGGGCCGCAGATCGAGCACCCCGTAGATCGCCGTCACGAACTGATCGGGGCGCAACGACTCCCAGAGGAAGCGGTTGACGTTCGAGAGGATCGTGCGGATCTCGTACTGATGGCGCACCTCCGCACGCAACGCTGCCCGGAAGGAAGCGAGAATCAGCGCGGCCGGGATTCCCTTGCCTGCGACATCGGCGATCACGAAGCCGTACTGGCCCGAGGTGATCGGGATCAGGTCATAGCCGTCCCCCCCCACCTCGTGCGACGGGATCGTGTTGCCGGAGACCTCGTAGCCGGGAATCCGCGGATCGGAGGCGGGCAGCGAGTCCTGCTGGATTCGCCGCGCCAGCTCGACCTCGTCCTGGAGCCTTTGCCGGCGGAGGACCTCGCGCTGCAAGCGGACGCGACCGACCGTCACGGCAGCCAGGTTCGCGAACGAGAGAAGCATCCGCACGTGACGCGGGCGGTAGGCGTCGAGCTCGTCGCTCTCGAGATTGCACGCCCCGATGACCTTCCCTTCGGCATGCAGCGGGACGACCAGCTCGGAGCGCGTGTCGGGACGCGCCGCGAAATAGCGCCGGTCGGAGGAGACGTCCGCGATCCGCAGAGCCTCGCCCGTCTTCACGACCCAGCCGACCGCCCCCTGCCCCACCTTCAGCCGGAAGCTCCGTTCCGCCGACGGCGGGTAGCCGCGCGTCGCGACCATCCCGACGATCGGCGGATCTCCGGAGGTCAGCGCAATTCCGGCCGCATCGTAAGGCAGGACCTCGGCGATCAGATCGAGGATCGTCTCGAGCGTCTCGGTCATCTCGATCGTCTGTGAAAGTCGCGTGCCGATGCGGTAGAGCGCCTCGTTCTCCGCCTTCTCGATCTGCAGATCGCGATACAGCAGCGCGTTCTCCAGGGCGACGGCGACCGGATCGGCGAGGGCGGTCGCGACTTCCAGGTCCGCTTCGGTGAATCCGTCCGGATGCCGGCGGTTGGCGATCTCGAGCACGCCGACGACCGTCCGTCCTCGATGGATGGGAATCCCGAGAACCGAGCGGGTCGTGAAGCCGAGCACCCGGTCGATCTCGTGCTTGTAGCGGCCGTCCTCGCGGACGTCGTTGACGATGACGGAGCGGTCGTTCTCGGCGACCCACCCGGCGAGCCCCTCCCCGGGACGCAGGTACAGACGGCGCACGGCGTCGTCGGCCCGGTTGAAGGCGAGCTGGAACTCGAGGTGCGTCTTGTCCTCGTCCCAGATGAGAACGGTCACCGCCTCCGCGTCGACCGCCTCGAGGAAGATGTCGCGAATCTCGTGCAGAAGCGATTCCAGCTCGAGCACCCGGTTCAGCCGGCGGGATGCCTCGAAGAGGAAGGCGAGATCCGGGCCGCGCGCGGGGGTCGTGTTCATCGGACGGCGCTCCCCTCCTCGCCCGGCAGCAGGAAGCGCGACGGCAGCGAGGAAGCCCGCGAGACATCGACGTGGACCGTGCGGCCGCCGATCGCGCACCAGACGACGCGCGCCTCTCCGCGCGCAACCGCGCGATCGAGATCACCTCCCGGCGCGGAAACGACGAGCAGGTCGGCAGGCGCTCCCGCGGCGAGCCGCGAGGCGGCCGGCTCCGGGCCGACCCCATCGCGCGCGTAGGCATGGAGCGCGGTCGCGGCGGGGAGCCTCTCGGCGGGATCCGGGTGGGCGCAGGCGCCGGGCAGTCCGGCCCACGGACCGAACGGCATCGTGTCGGAGCCGAGGCAGAGCCGGGCGCCGCCGGCGCGGACCGATCGGTACGGGTTCAACCGGCGGGCGCGCTCGCGGCCGAGCGCCGCCTCGTACATCCCTCCCGCCTGCTGCCAGCGTGCCGTGAAGTTCGGCTGCATCGAGAAGGCGATCCCCGCCCGCGAGGCGCGCGCGATCTCGCCCGGGGCCAGATCCTCCGCATGCTCGATGCGGTGCGGAAACCCGCTGGGCGCCGGCGGGATCTCGGATAGCACGTCGATCGCCTGGGCGATTGCGCGCGCGCCGATCGCGTGCAGCACGATCGCGAATCCGAGCGAGGCCCCGCGCTGCGCCGCGTCCCGGAGGGCGCCAGACTCCCAGAGCAGGAGTCCGCGGTCCTCTCTGTCCGCATACGGGACGGAGAGCGCCGCGGTCCGCGCGCCGAGGGAGCCGTCGAGGAACGCTTTCAGGCCGCGCAGGGAGAGCGGGGGCGTTCCGTCCCCCGGGCGAATGCCTTGCCTCTCGATCTCCTCGATCCGGTCGAGCGGGAGCTGATGCCGCACCTCGATCGACAGCTCGCCGGCCCGCGCGAGGCGCTCGTAGGCTTCGAACGTCTCGGCGCGGCCCATCTCGTCGATCCCGCGGACGCCGTTCGCGAACGCTGCGCACTGCCCGGCCCGCGCCCCCTCGATCGCCCCTTCCGGCGCATCCGGCCATCTCGCGGGGAGGCCGAGCGCGAGGGTCTCGACGATCGTCCCGGTTGCGGGGTCAGCCTCGGCGCCGGCGGGAGCGAGGTCCCGCCAGGCCGCGCCGTTCAGCACCGCCAGGTGCCCGCATACGCGCCGCAGCGCAACCCGCCGGCGTGGCTCGATCCGGTCGAGATCGCCGCGCGTGAGCTTGCGCCGGTCGTCGCTCCATGCCGACTCGTCCCATCCCTCGCCGACCACGGGGTCGGCATCGGGGTGCGCGGCCAGCCAGCCGGCTACGGCGGCGAGGGCCGCCTCGCGCGTAGCGATTCCGGAGAGATCCGGACCGCGCGCGGGGCGGTATGTCCCGATCAGGTGCGTGTGATGGTCGTGCAGCGCAGGGAGCAGGATCTCCTCGGGGGCGAGGCGCCACACCCCCTCTGCCGCTTGTCCCGGCTCTTCGATCGCACCGTGGAGACGGAAGACGACCCGGCCGCCGGCGACGAGACGCTCGCCTGCGAGGATCGTTCCTTCTATGGCGCGCAAAGGCCCTCGCATCGGCTTCCGGAGAGGGACGGAGCCCTGGCCGCTAGGGCGGCCCGGGGTCAATCGAGCCAGTAGAGGATCCGGCCGCAGTTCTCGCAGGTGAGGAGGCGATCCGGATCGCTCCCGGGATTGACCGAGGTCGGCAGTGCCATGTAGCAGCCGAGGCAGATGCGATCCTCGACCGGGACGATGGCCCTGGGGTGCCGCTTGTAGATCCGATCGAAGAGACGGAGGTCGCGGGGATCGATCTGGCTGCGCCACTTGTCGCGCGCGGCCTGGAGCTTCTCGAGCCCGCGGAGCGAGAAGCCCATCTCTTCCTCGCGCTCCTTGGTCCGGGCATCCTGCGCCTCACGCAGCATCATCTCGAGGTCCTGGAGATGGGACAGCCGGGCGAGCCTCTCACCGATCTCCATCGAAGCCTCCCTCGAGCACCTCCCGGAGATCCGAGAACGTCTCCACCTTCATCAGCTCTTCGCGGACCGCCGGCTCCTTGACGAGCTGGGCGATCGAGCCGAGGAGCGGGAGGTACTCGTTGTTTCGGTCTTGCGGGGGGGCGACGATCATGAAGAAGAGGTGGACCGGCTTCTCATCGGGCGCCTCGAAATCGACCCCCTTCAGATGCCGCGCGAACAGGACCTTGATGTTCGAGATCGCGAGCGTGCGGCCGTGCGGAATCGCGACTCCATCGCCGATCGCCGTCGAGCCGAGGCTCTCCCGCCTCCGGAGCATTTCGAGGAGGAGCTTGACGTCCCGGACTTCTCGATCTTGCGACAGGCCGTCGGCGAGTTCCTTCAAGACACCGTCCTTCGTACGCGCCCGAAGGTCGCGGACGAAGAAACGCTCATCGATATAGCGGAGAATATTGGACGGTTCGATCATCGTTTCCTTCCGAGGAACCTTTCCCGCTTCCCTTCCACCCCACAAGCAAGCTACCAGACGCCCCCGGCGGCGGCAAGCGCGCTCTGGATCCGCCTCTCGGCCGCGCGAAGCTCGGCCTTCGTGCCATTCGCGCCGCCGCGCTCCCCGCCGCACGCTCAGCGAGGCGGGTCGAACGGAGCGACTTGCTCGCGCGGCACCCAACCGCGCACCGTCTCGGACAGCCTCACCTCCTGCCATCCGCCGGACGAGCGGCCCAGATCCACCGGACTGCCGGCCGGGAGCCGGAACTCGACGGTAGCCTCCTCGCCGGGCTCCGCGCGCGCCGCGAGGGCTTGCACCGCGATCGCCTCGGGTCGGACCGATTCGCGCGCCGCAATCGCGACGGAGAGCAGCATGCAGAGGACGGTCAGACCTCCGGCGATCGCCCGGAGCGACCAAGCCGCCCGCCCCCGCGCGACGAACCAGGAGACGAGGATCGCGGCCACCGCGATCCAAGCGAAGACGGCGGCCGCGCGAGCGCCGAAGCCGGACGGAATCCGGTCGAGTGCCGCGCTGGCGGCGGAGAGAAGCGTCGAGCCTCCCTTCACGCGCGGCTCCTCGCCGACCGCCTCCCGCCGCGCGAGGGCGAGGTTGACGGCGACGTCGGGATCGCGCGGCGACCGGCGTCGCGCCTGCTCGTAGTAGTAGACGGCCCATCCTTCCTCTCCGAGGCGATGCGCCGCGTTTCCCAGGTCGAGGAACAGCTCCGTCGAGGCATATCCGTCGCGCAGCACTTCGCGCCAGCTCTGCAGAGCCTCCGCGTAGCGCTGGTCGCGATACAGGCGCACTCCCTCGTCGAACGCTCGCCTGGCGGCTGCGGAAGCGCCGGAGGCAGCCGGAGCGCTGGAAGCCGCCGCGGCGGCGGAGGCGGCGGAGGCCGGCGAGACGGAGGCGGCGCCGAGCAGCGCCGCCGCCGGCAGCGCCGGAAGCGACAGGACCGCGAGGAGAGCCGCGCCCCCGGCGGCCCCGGCGCCGGTGCGCCGAAGCCGCGACATCGCGGGCCGGCGCCGCGACATCAGCCCGGCCGCGCACGCGCGCGCTTCTTCCACCGCGCGCCCGAGATCCGCCTGCCCCGTCCCGCTCCCCGGCAGGTAACGCGATCGGTCCGCGGTCTCCAGCAGGGCGCGCAGCCGTCGCGCGGTCTCCGGTTCGACGCCGCGCGCGCGGAGGTCCTCCTCGAGCGCGGCCCGGGTGATGCCGCGCACCTCGCTCCCGTAGCGGTCGACCAGGAACTGCTCGACGGCGCGTATCAACTCGCCCCAGGGATCGGAGCGGTCCGCCGCGGCGCGGGCAAGGGCGGCGCGCAGCATCGCCGGCGCGTCTTCACGGCGCGCGCCAGCCGGGTCGCGCTCGCGTCGCTCCCTCCTCCGGCGGATGACGAATCCCGCGGCGAGCGCGAGGATGGGAACCGCCTGCGCCGTCCAGAAGAGGGGCGAGCGCCACGGCCGTTCCCAGGACAGCGGCTGCAAGCGCGTCGACGGACGGATGTCGCGGATCTCGCCACCGATCCTCCCCGCCTCGCCCTCCGCGCTCGGCTGCGCAGGGGCGATCGAGAGCGAGCGCGAGGCCACCTCCACCGTCACGTAGCGTCCTTCCGCCGGATCGAAATAGGCCCAGTCGAGAGACGGCAGGACGAGCCGGCCCGCCGCCTCGGGAACGAGAACGCGGCCGAAGCTCTTCCATCCCTGCACGCGATCGCCGTCACGCGACGTCTCGGACTTGGCGCCCGCATCGTAGGCCCGCACCCCGGGGATCTCCGGAAACCCAGGACCGTCGGCGGCCGAGACGTTGCCGGCGCCGCGGATCGTCACGGTCCATGTGAGAGGCTCCCCCTGCACGCCGGCCGGCCGATCGGTCGTCGACTCGATGCGGAAGCTGCCGACCGCGCCGGTGAATCCCGCGGGCGCCGGCGAGGGGAGCGCGCGCACGCGCACGCGGGCGGAGCCCGACGGCACCATCTCCTCCCGCTCCCGAGCGACGAGGCCGAAGAACGAGAACGGATCGGTGCGGCGGCCGCGCGTCGGGACGCGATACTGCGCCTGGACCTGCGCGGGCGTGATCTCGAGATCGCCCGCGCGCGTCGGGAAGAGCGCGAAGCGGACCTCCGTTCCCTCGTAGGGCACCCCGCCTCGCGAACCGCTTCGCCGTCGCTCCGGCGGCAGATCCTCCTTCCAGAATCCCTGCGTCTCGGGGGGCAAGAAGCGCGCGTCGAGAACCGACACGTCGGCGCGCTGCCAGAACGTCACGCGGAGCAGGACCTGCTGGCCGAGCCACACCTCCTCGGGCTCGACGGTCATCTCGACCCAGACGGGCGGCGCGCTTCGCGGCTCCCCCTCGTCCGCGGCGCCGGGCGGCGCCCCTCCGGGCGAGGAGGGACCGGCGGGCGGCGCGCCCGAGCGGCTGACCTCGAGTTGGAACGGACCGGCGCGGTACGCCCGGCCGCCCACGCGCACTTCGAACGGCTCGATGGAGTAGGACCCTGGACGGAGGGCGATCACCTGGTACTGCAAATCGACCGACTTCGTGATCCGCCCGTTGACCATGGAGAAGCTCCGGCTCTCTCCCGCCTCCGCGATCCGTAGGCCGTCGGGGACTCGGATGGCAGGCTTCTCTTCCACGCCGCCCGCGCCCTCCACGTGGATCGTGAGCAGCGAGGCGGTCCCCGCCTCGATCCCCTGAGGATCGAGGGACGCCTCGACCCGGACCTCGGCGTGCGCCGGCGCGGCGCTCGCGAGCGCGAGGAGAAGCGCCAGGAGGAGGAAGGGCCGCGCGCCCTGGCCGCCGCGGCGGAGAAAGCGAGCCGGCATCACCAGTCCTTCTCCACGCGGAGCTTGCGGCCCTGCTCGCGCAACCGTTCCGCCTGCAGCTCCCGCTCGTCCTGCGCCAGACCGTCGAGAACGCGCTCCGCCGCCTCGCGGATGTAATCGCCGGGGGCCGGTGGCGGCATGTTCGCGTTCTGCTGCCCGCCCGCCTGGGAATCGCTCTTCTGCTGCTGTTCCTGCTCCGGTTGTTGTTGTTGCTGTTGTTGTTGTTGCTGCTGCTGCTGGTTCTGCTGCTGATTCTGCTGCTGCTGTTGCTGCTGTTGCTGTTGTTGTCGCTGCTGTTGCTGTTGCTGCTGTTGTTGTTGTTGTTGTTGTTGCTGTTGCTGCTGCGGCGGCTGCATCTCCCGCATTCGCAACGCCATCTCGAGGTTGTACTTCGTGTCCTCGCTTCCGGGACGAAGGGCGAGCGAACTGCGGTAGGCGTCGATCGCATCGTCGAGCCTTCCCGCCTGCAGCAGCGCGTTGCCGAGGTTGTGCGCGGCGTTCGCCTTGAGTTCCGGATCGTCCGTCCTCAGAGCCTGCTGCCATGCCTTCGCCGCCTCCGCGACGTTCCCCTGCTTGTAGAAGACGTTGCCCAGGTTGTAGCGCGCCGTCGCGTCGTCCGGCTTGCGGAGAAGCTTCGACTCGTAGAGCCGCCGGGCGCGTTCGAGATCCCCTTTGCGGTACGCATCCTCGGCGGCGCCTGCCCGCGCCTGCGGCGACGGCGCCGCGAGCAACCCGGCGAGGCAGATGGCCGTCGCCAAGGCCGCCGGCCAGCGACGAAGCTCCGGCCGGCCGTGACGCCTCCTCATCCTTGCTCCCTCCTTTCGCTCCGGCGCCGCTTCTCCCCCAGGAGCCCCTCGACGAGGAGCAACGTGAAGGATGCGCCGGCGAAGTAGGCAAAACGCTCCTTGTACCGGATCCCGAGCCCTCCCTTCGTCTCCCCCTGCTGCAGATCCCGCAGCGCCTCGATCACGCGGGCGCCCGCCGATCCCGCATCCGAGCGCACGTATGCGCCTCCGGTCTCTGAACAGAGCCGGCGCAGCGGCTCCTCGGTCAGGCGCGTCATCACGATCTGGCCGTTCGAATCGCGTTTGTACTCCGGCGGAGCGCCCGGACGGG
The DNA here is from genome assembly GCA_041946735.1 of Candidatus Eiseniibacteriota bacterium. Classification (GTDB taxonomy): domain Bacteria; phylum Eisenbacteria; class RBG-16-71-46; order CAIMUX01; family VGJL01; genus JBHGAY01. The sequence continues at coordinate 40,018 of JBHGAY010000017.1, read as the reverse complement.
TCGCAAGCGGGATCGGCTCCCCCTGCGCCTTCCCGATGCCGATCGCGCAGATCCGCACGCGCGCCTCCTTCGCCGCCGCGATCGCCGCGTCGATGTCGCCCTGATGCGCCTCTCCGTCGGTCAGCAGGATGACGGCTCGCCCGCGCCGCGGATCCTCCTGGAAGGCGCCGGCCGACCGCAGGACCGCTTCCGCCAGGTTCGTCCCCGGCTCGACGGCCGACTCGGGATCGAGCAGCGGCAACAGCATCCGCACCGTCCCGCGGTCGAGGGTCAGCGGGCTCTGGAGGAACGCTTCTCCGGCGAACGTGACGAGAGCGATGCGATCGCCCTTCAGGCGATCGAGCAGGGCGAGGACCTCCTGGCGCGCGCGCTCCTCGCGGCTCGGCGCGATGTCGCGCGCCTCCATCGACAGGGATACGTCGACGGCAAGGACGACGTCGATCCCGCGCTGCCGCGTCTCGAGCACGCGCGAGCCGAGCTGCGGTCGAGCCGCGCCGAGCAGCAGCAGGAAGAGGGAAAGCAGGAGCAGCGCCGCGGAGGCGGTCCGCACCGCCTCCGAGCGATCGGCGATCAGTCGAGGCCACAGCTCCCGCCCGATCCAGCGGTCGAGGTCCCGCCGCCGGCGGCGGTCCGCCCAGAGCCACAGGAAGGCGAGCGCGGGAATTGCCAAGAGTCCCCAAAGCACGCCCGGCTCTCCGAATCGAAGCATCGCCCTCCCCTACCTCCTACCGTTCCTCACGGCGCCGCGCAGCGCCGCGCCATCTACGGCAGCTTTCGCAGCGGCCCGAGCGCAAGCAGCAGCTCTCCCACGACAAGCGCCAGCGCCGGCAAGAGCAGCGCCGGCCCGAACTCGCTGTAGTCCACGTACGAGCGCGTCTCGACGCGCGTCTTCTCCATCTCGTCGATCCGCTGGTAGATTGCCGCAAGCCCTCCCGCATCGGTCGCGCGGAAATACTCTCCCCCGGTGATCGACGCGACCTCGCGCAGGCTCTCCTCGTCGATCTGGACGGGAAGTTGCACGTAGCGCCGCCCGAAGACGGGATCGTCGACCGGGAACGGCGCCTCGCCGGTCGAGCCGGCGGCGATCGTGTGGATCCGCACCCCCACCGCCTTGGCCAACCGCGCGGCGGTGATCGGGTCGATCGTCCCCGCGTTGTTCCGTCCGTCCGTCAAGAGGATCAGGACCTTGCTCGGCGAGCTGGCTTCGCGCAGTCGGTTCGTCCCCGTGGCGATCGCCATCCCGACCGCGGTGCCGTCTTTGATGTCGCCGAAGTCGACCTTGTCGAGCATCTGCAGCAGCACCGGATAGTCGGTCGTGAGCGGACACTGCGTGTAGGCGCCGTTCGCGAACACGACGAGGCCGATGCGGTCCCCGCGCCGCCCTTCGATGAACCGGCGCGCGACCTCCTTCGCGACGGCGAGCCGGTTGTCCGGCTGGAAGTCCTCGGCTCGCATGCTTCCCGAGATGTCGAGCCCGAGGATGATGTCGATCCCTTCGGAGACGACGACCTCCTCGCGCTCGCCCGCCATCGGGCGCGCGAGGGCGACGACGAGGCAGGCAAGAGCAAGTCCCCGAAGAACCGGCAGGGCCCGTCGCGCGTGCACACGCCAGCTTCCCTCCGGGATCAGTCCGACGTCGGGATGGGGGAGCGTCGCCTCGAAACGCTCGCGGCGGCGCAGGCGCAGCAAGAGCCATGCGGCGGGCAGCAGCAGGAGAAGCAGGAACGCGGGCTCGCCGAACTTCACGGCCGCGCCTCTTGGGGGAGCGGGTGCGAGCCGTTGGCGCCCGGCGGCGTCTCGGCAAGCGGCGCCGGCGGCGGCGGCGCGAGCCGCTTCACCAGATCGCGCGACCGTTCGAGGTATCGCAGCGCCTCCGCCTCGAGCCGCTCGAGCCGCGCGTACTTCACGAGGTCCCCCTCGGCGAGCCAGTCGCGCAGCGCCTCGCGATCTTCGGCCGCCGCGATCCGCCCGGCGAGCAGCGAGCGCACCTCTTCCGACGTCGACTCGAGCAGCGGCAGCTCGTGCAGCCGCTCGAGATAGAGACGCACCGCCCGGGACACCTCGTAGTAGAACTCACGGGCGAGGCCGCGCTCGAGCAGCTTCGCGCCGAGAAGCCTCGCGATCGCCGCCTCGAACTCCTCCTCGGGCGAGAGCCGCGGCGCCGCCGGAGCCAGCGCGGCCCGCGCCCGCCGCTTTCTCGACGTCCACCAGAGGATCGCGGACACGATCGCCGCGGCGGCGAGCACCAGGATCGCGAACAGCCTCACCCAGCCGGGAAGCCCGCGACGGATCAGGTCCCGGATGCCACGCGCCTTGGACGGATCGACCTGTTCGCCAGGCGGGATGCTCCCGCCGATCTCGAGGCGCGGCGCGGCCGCGGCGATGGCGAACGCCCCCCCTGCCGGCGAGCGCAAGCGAAGCGAATCCGGCCCGAGCGAGCCGAGCCGGTAGGCCGCCACCTTCATCTCCTTGCGCCAGAGGTCGAGCTGCCCCGCGTGCCGGCGCTTCTGCTTGCCCGCGCGCAGGATCTTCCAGGGTCCGAGACTGTCTCCCTCGCTCTCCAGAGCGACCTCCGTTCCCGCCGGGACGTACGCCTCGATGGTCAGAACGACGGGGTCGCCGAGGCCGGCCGAGTCGGGGTCGACGCTCGCGCGCAGCAGGGGAGCCGCCGGGGCGTCGGCAGGCGGGCCCGAGCAACCAGAGCCGATGAGGCAGGCGAGGCCGATCCAGGCGGCGAGGCCGGCCACGGCGGCCACCGGCGCCGGTCGCTCCCTCACGCCGCCCTTCCCGCGTTGCGCGCGTCGTGGCGGAACGACGCCGCTCGAAGGCTTACCGCCCGCTCGCACGCCAGCGCGCCCTCCTCCGGAAGTACGCGAACAGAGGACCGACCAGGTCTTCCTCGATCGGGATCTCGACCGCCTCGACTCCCGCCCTCGCGAAGATCGCCTTCGACCGCTGCTCCGTCGCGCGAACTCGCCGCGCCAGCTCCTCGCGCACCCGCCGGCTTCCCGTGTCGAGCCATCGCACGCGCCCGGTCTCGAGATCGGTTCCCGGGACCAGGCCGACGTTCGGGATCTCCCCGATCCGCCGCTCGCGCAGGACGAGCGGGATCACCTCGTGCTTGCGCGCCGCTACCGACAAGCTCGACTCGTAGCCGGCATCCCCCAGGAAGTCGGAGATCAGGAACACGATCGAGCGGCGGCGCAGGGTCCGGCTCGCGCGCTCGAGCGCCTCGGCGATCATCGTCCCGCGCCCCTCGGCCGGATGGAACAGCACCTCGCGCACGATCCGCAGGACGTGCGACCTTCCCTTGCGCGGCGGCACCCACTTCTCCGTCCGGTCGGTGAACAGCAGGAGCCCCACCTTGTCCTGGTTCACCGCAGCGGAAAGAGCGAGGACCGCGGTGATCTCCGCCGCCGCGCGCGCGAGCGTGCGCCGCCGCGAGCCGAAGTGCGTGGAGCCGGACCGATCGACCAAGAAGACGACCGACCGCTCGCGCTCCTCGTGGTACTGCTTGACGAAGGGGCGGTCCATCCGGGCGGTCACGTTCCAGTCGATCGAGCGGATGTCGTCGCCGGGGACGTACTCGCGCACTTCGGAAAACTCGATCCCGCGTCCCTTGAAGACCGCGTGATAGGAACCGGAGAAGAGCTCCTGCACGAGCCGCCTCGACTGGATCTCGATCCGGCGAACGCTGCGAAGGATTTCGAGCGCGGTCTCGTGCTCCGACTCCGAAATGTTCGGAGGCGTGACGCTCATGGCACCGGCACGGTCTCCAGGATCTTCAGCGCCAGCTCCTCCGGGGTGATCTCCCGCGCCTCCGCCTCGTACGTCGTCAGGATGCGGTGACGCAGAACGTCCAGGGCGAGCGCCTTGACGTCGTCGGGCGTGACGTACGCCCGTCCCTGCAGGAACGCGTGCGCCTTCGCCGCCATCGTGAGGTAGAGCGTCGCGCGGGGGCTCGCCCCGTAGGCGATCCAGGGAGCGAGATCGAGCCCGTACTCCTTGGGACGGCGCGTCGCGGAGACCAGATCGAGGACGTACTCGCGGATCCGCTCGTCGACGTAGACCGCGCGCACCGCCTCGCGGGCTCGCAGGATCTCCTCCGGCGTCGCGACCGGCTTGACGGCCGGCAACGGAGCGCCGGTCATGCGATCCAGGATGCGCCGCTCCTCCTCGCGGCTGGGATAGTCCACCTTGATCTTCAGCAGGAACCGGTCGAGCTGCGCTTCCGGGAGCGGATATGTCCCTTCCTGCTCGATCGGGTTCTGCGTCGCCAGGACGAGGAACGGCGACGGTAGCGGATAGGTCGTCTCGCCGATCGTCACCTGCCGCTCCTGCATCGCCTCGAGAAGCGCGCTCTGCACCTTGGCCGGCGCTCGGTTGATCTCGTCGGCGAGGATGATGTTCGCGAAGATCGGGCCCTTGCGCACGCTGAAGTCGGCCGTTTTGGGATTGTAGACGACCGTTCCGATCAGGTCGGCGGGAAGCAGGTCAGGAGTGAACTGGATGCGGGCGAAGGCGGCGTCGAGGCTTGCGGCGAGGGTGCGGACCGACAAGGTCTTCGCAAGCCCCGGGACCCCTTCGAGGAGCAGGTGGCCGTCGGCGAGGATGCCGACGAGGAGGCGGACCACGAGCGCCTCCTGTCCCACGACGACCGTTCCGACTGCGTAGCGAATGCGATGCGCGATCTCGGCCTCGCGCGTGATCATCTCCTGGATCTCGCGGATCTCCGGATGCACGATCCCCGTCCCCCTCGCTCTCGGGCCCTCGCCCCCCTCGGCGCCCTCCTTCGGCCCTTTTTCGATCCGCCCCGGAGGGGCCGATCAGCCCGGAGGCCAGCGCATCGGGCGGCCGCCCAGAAGATGGAAATGGATATGGAAGACCGACTGGCCGGCCTTCTCGCGGCAGTTCACAACCACGCGGTAACCATCTTCCGACAGACCCAGTTCCCGCGCCAGCTTCGGCAAGAGCATCAGGAGGTCCGCCATGGTCTCCCGGTGCTGGGGCCCCAGGTCGTCGAGGGTCGCCACGTGCTCCTTGGGAACGACGAGAACGTGGACCGGAGCCTGCGGCGAGATGTCGTGGAAGGCGAAGAACCGATCGTCCTCGTACTGCTTGCGCGAAGGAATCTCGCCCGCGGCGATCTTGCAGAAGAGGCAATCGGGATCGCGGCGCGGGGCGGGCGCGGGCCCGCCCCCCGATCCCGTGCCCTGCGCCGGACCGGCTTCCCGTCCCGGACCGGTTCCCGGACCCGGACCCTCCGTCATCCCTGCTTCCCCAGCTCCGGGTAGAGCGGGAACGCGCGCGTGAGTTGCGCCACCTGGCCCCTCACCCGTTCGGTCGTCGGTGCATCGCCACCCGACAGCAGGACGTCGGCGATCATCTCGCCGATCCGGTCCATCTCCGCCTCCTTCATCCCGCGTGTCGTCAGCGCCGGGGTGCCGATCCGCACGCCGCTCGTCACGAACGGCTTCTGCGTGTCGAACGGGACGGTGTTCTTGTTCACCGTGATCCCCGCCTCCTCGAGCCAGGCCTGCGCCTTCTTGCCCGTCAGCTCCCGGCTGGTGAGGTCGAGCAGGAAGAGATGCGTGTCGGTCCCTCCGGTGACGACGTCGAAGCCACGATCCATCAGCTTCGCTGCGAGCCTCTTGGCGTTCGCGACCACTTGCCGCTGGTAGGACCGGAACTCCTCGGTCATCGCAAGCTTGAAGCAGACCGCCTTGCCGGCGATGACATGGCAGAGCGGACCTCCCTGCATCCCAGGGAACGAGGTCTTGTCGATCGCAGCGGCGTGCTCCTCCTTGCAGAGGATGAAGCCCGAGCGCGGGCCACGCAGAGTCTTGTGCGTCGTCGAAGTGACGATGTCGGCATAGGGCACCGGCGAGGGATGGATGCCGGCGGCGACGAGCCCGGCGATGTGCGCCATGTCGACCATGAGGTACGCGCCGACCTCGTCGGCGATCGCCCGGAAGCGATCGAAGTGCAGCGTGCGCGCGTAGGCGCTCGCTCCGGCGACGATCATCTTCGGACGGCTCTCGCGCGCGAGCTGCGCGAGCGTGTCGTAGTTGATCTGCTTCGTTTCGGGATCGACGCTGTACGGCACGACCTTGAAGAAGCGGCCGGAGAAGTTCACCGGGTGGCCGTGGGTCAGGTGCCCGCCGTGGGAGAGGTTCATGCCGAGGATCGTGTCGCCGGGCTCGAGAAGCGAGAAGTAGGCGGTCAGGTTCGCCGAGCTTCCGGAGTGTGGCTGGACGTTGGCGTGCGCGGCGCCGAAGAGCTCCTTGGCCCGCTCGATCGCCAGCATCTCCGCCCGGTCGACGAACTCGCACCCTCCGTAGTAACGCTTGCCGGGATACCCCTCGGCGTACTTGTTCGTCATCACCGAGCCGACCGCCTCCAAAACGGCCGGATGGGTGAAGTTCTCCGAAGCGATCATCTCGAGCGTGTCACGCTGTCGCGACAGCTCGCCCTCGACCGCGCCGGCGATCTCCGGATCGATCTCCCTCAGGTGCCGCATCGCCTCATCCCCTCCCTTGCGATCCTGCTCGTGAGTTGCCGCGAGCGGTCGCGGCTATCGTTTCGTTCGTTTCGCGCGTCTCGTTCGTCTCGTTCGTCTCGCGCGTTTCGCGTTTCGCGTGCTGCTACAGCGGGGAAAGCCAGCCGCGCTTGTCCGTCCTCTCCCCCTTCAGCAGCCCGAAGAACGCCTCCTGCAGCTTCCGCGTGATCGGCCCCGGCTCTCCCGCTCCCACAGGGATCTTGTCGATCGATCGGATCGGCGAGATCTCGGCCGCGGTGCCGGTGAAGAACGCCTCGTCGGCGATGTACAACATACCGCGCGGAATTGGGCACTCGCGCGTCTCGATCCCCAGATCGGCTGCGATCGTGCGAACGCTGTCCCGCGTGATCCCCATCAACACGTTCGCGTCGGCCGGCGGGGTGAGGAGCGCGCCGTCGCGCACGAGGAAGAGATTCTCCCCGCTCCCCTCGCTGACCGTTCCGTCCTCGTTCAAGGCGATCCCCTCCGCGTAGCCGTTCTGGATCGCCTCCATCTTGATCAGCTGGCTGTTCATGTAGTTCGCGGCGCACTTCGCGACGGGCGGCAGGGAGTTCGCGCCCATCCGAGTCCAGGAGGAGACGCAGACGTCGATGCCGCTGGCCAGCGCCTCGTGGCCGAGGTACTTCCCCCACTGCCAGACGAGGACTGCGAGGTCCGTGCGGTTCTTCAGGGGATTGACGCCGACCCCGCCCATGCCGCGGTAGACGACCGGACGGATGTAGCACTCGCGAAATCCGTTCGCGCGCACCGTCTCGCGGCACGCCTCCAGGACGGCGTCGGAGGAGTAGGGGATCTGCATCCGGTAAATGCGGGCCGACTCGAAGAGCCGGCGGATGTGCTCGCGAAGACGGAAGATCCGCGATCCCTGCGGACTGTCGTAGCAGCGGATCCCCTCGAACACGCTCGAGCCGTAGTGGACGACGTGGGAGGCGATGTGGATCTTCGCATCGTCCCAGCCGACCAGCTCCCCGTTCATCCAGACCTTGTCCGCCAGCCTCTCGGTCATCGACCCGCCCCCCTCCCGTCGCCGGTCTCGCCCCGGCGGTCGAATTCCTCTTCGCCCTCCGCTCTCGAAGCTCGCTCCGCTCCCGCGGCGCGATTCGCTCGCTCGCTGTCGCTCCCGGCCCGGTCGCGGCCGTCCGGCCTTCCGTCCCGCTGCGGCTGCTCCTCCTGCCCGTTGGCAAGGCGCTCGATCTCGGGGAGCGCCGCCCTCAGCGCCTGCTCGATTTGCCGGTAGACCCGCTCGTAGACCTCGACCCCCATGCCGATCGGATCGATGACTCCCAGCGGATCTCCCTGGGGGTCGGCGAAGGTCGTCAGCAGGAACGTCTTCTCCTCCGCCTCCGGAAAGGCGGCGATCAGCCGCTCGCGGTGCTCCGGCTCCATGACGAGGATCCGGTCGGCGCGAGAGACGAGCCGCGTGCTCAGCGCTCGCGAAGCGTGTCCCCGCAGGTCGATCCCCTCGCGGGCCGCCACCTCCACACCCTCCGGGGACGCCGGCGCCCCCTCGGGCGCGAAGGTCCCCGCCGACTCGACGACAACGCGGTCATGCAGGCCGGCCTCCCGGACCAGCTTGCGAAAGAGCCCCTCCGCCATCGGGCTGCGGCAGATGTTGCCCGTGCAGACGATCAGGATTCGGATGTTCTTGGCCACGATCCCCCGATTCGGAAGGCGTCGCGTGTGCTGCCTCCCCGGAGGATCGCCCCGGGGAGCGAAGTCGCCGGGGAGGTCCCCGCTCAGACCGAGACAACCGCGGAAGTTGCCGTACCGGTGGATTCTAGGAACCGTCGCGCGGCAGCGTCAAGCAAGCAACCGGACTGCCCGGCGCGGCCGGCGGGACCGGCGGGACCGGCTCGCCGCTCGCCCGCGACGGCGGGCGGCGCTAGACCTGAAGCTCGAGGGCGCCGTGGCGAAGCACGACCGGTTCCGGAGAGGTCAAATCGACGATCGTCGATGCCTGCCCGGACAGGTCCCCCCCATCGATCAGCGCATCGAGCCGGTCGCCGAACAGGACGGCCAGCGTGGCGAACCGGGAGGGAGTCGGCTCGCCGGTCCGATTGGCGGAGGTAGAGACCACCGGCGTCCCCAGGGCCCCGATCAGGGCTTGCAGGAACGGCATCACCGGCCACCGAAACGCGAGCGTATCGCCGGGACCGCAGAGATCGGGCGGAACGTGAGCCCGCGCCCGCAGCACCGCGGTCAGCGGACCGGGCCAGTGCTGCTCAAGCAGCCGCAGGGAAGCGCCGCGCGGCGGCTCGGCCAAACGGAATGCCATCTCGAGTCCCGAGACGAGCGAGACCATCGGTCCTGCGGGATTCGCGCCTTTCAGGTCCCGGATGCGGCGGCGCGCCGACACGTGGTCGAAGCGGGCGGAGAAGCCGTAGATCGTGTCGGTGGGCAGCAGGACGACGCCCCCACCGGAGAGAATCGGCACCAGAGAGCGGACGACGCGCAACGAGGCACCGTGGCGCGACAGCCGGAGCATCGGAGGCCCCGCCGCGCCGTTCGATCCGTTCGCCGGTCGCTTCTCCTGGTTCACGTCCTCCCCCGATCCTCGTTATCGGCGGCACCGGCGGGCACCCGCACCTCTCGCCGCCGCTCTTCGCGCCTCCGCCCCGGTTGCCGCCGGAGCCCCCCTTCCCTAGACTCGCCCCTGCGCCCGCTTCCGTCGCGGCGCGGAGGAGAACCATGCCCGAACGCAGCTCCTATCTTCGCGGTCCGCGGATCGCTCCGGAGCCGATCCGTCCCGGAATGTCGATCAGCGATCTCATCCGCCGGACCTACCTCGCCTACAACGCCGGCCGCCTGCGCGAGGGCTCCCGCCTTCTGGCGGAGAAGATGCTGGCCGGGGAAGGAACGGTGGGAATCTCGCTCTCCGGAGCGTTGACCCCCGCGGGACTCGGCATCGCCTGCCTCGCCCCCCTCCTCCGTGGCGGCTATGTCGACTGGATGGTGTCGACCGGAGCGAACCTGTATCACGATACCCATTTCGGGCTCGGGATGTCACTGCATCAGGGCAACCCGTTCGTCGACGACGTCGCCTTGCGCGCGGAGGGGGTCGTCCGGATCTACGACATCCTGTTCGATTACGAAGTGCTCCTCTCGACCGACCGCTTCTACCGGGAGATCGTGACGACGCCCCCCTTCCAGAGGACGATGTCGAGCGCCGAGTTTCACGACCTGGCGGGACGCTTCCTGCGCGAGCGGGAGAAGCTTCTCGGGGTCGCCGAGCCCTGCCTGCTCTCCGTAGCTCACGAGTGCGGAGTGCCGATCTACACCAGTTCCCCGGGGGACTCCTCCATCGGGATGAACATCGCCGCGACCTCGCTCGCCGGCAATCGCCTGACGATCGACCCGAATCTCGACGTCAACGAGACCGCCGCGGTCGTGCACGACGCGAAGAAGACGGGAACGAGCGGGATCTGGATTCTGGGGGGAGGCTCGCCGAAGAACTTCGTCCTGCAAACCGAGCCACACATTCAGGAAGTGCTCGGAATCGCCGACGCCGGCCACGACTTCTTCCTGCAGGTGACCGACGCGCGCCCCGACACTGGCGGCCTCTCCGGCGCCACTCCGGCGGAAGCGGTCTCGTGGGGCAAGGTCGATCCCAACAAGCTCCCCGACGCCGTGGTCGTCTACTGCGACTCGACGATCGCGTTGCCCCTGTTGACCGCCTATGTGCTCGAGAACGTCCCGCCACGCCCGCTCAAGCGGCTCTACGACCGGCGCGAGGACATGCTCGAGGCCCTGCGAGACGCGCACCTTCAAGCGCGCGTGACCGAGATCCTTCCGCAAGGGATCCGCGCGGGACGCAAGGACGACGCCTCCGGCGAGAAGGCCAACGGCTAGCCAGGCGCGGGTCGATTTCCACGATTCCAGTCGCTCGATCGTTTCCCCTTTGGAGACGCAGGGACTGGCACGCTAGAATTTGTCGAGGGTCTTGTCGAGGCTCGGTGAGCATTCCCGCCGCCATCGCACGCCGATCCTGCCGCTGATCCGAGCTGATCCGAGTGCCGTTCCGTCGGCGGCCGCGTCAGGCCGCTCCAAATTCCATGGAGGTAGGATGAGGTCCATTTCGTCCCCGTGGGGCCGTTCGCGCGCGAGAGCGATGCTCCGGTGCGCGGCTCTGGCCGCCCTGCTCGCCGCCGCCGCCCTCTCGCTCGAGCCCGGTCGCGCACAGGCCCAGGTCCTCTCGTTCGAAGAACAGAAGGCGGTGTTCGAGGCGTACTTCGCGCAGGTCCCGGACGTTACGGTCAAGGGGTCCGGATTCAAGCCGTATCAGCGATGGATCTGGTTCTATGGGCCGCGCGTCGATGCGAACGGCTTCGTTCCGGGCGGGGCTCGCTGGAACGCCTGGGAAGAGACCCAGCAACTTCGGGAAGGCCTGCGCGGCCAGCCGGTCTGGACGAATCTCGGACCGGTGAACATCGCCGGCCGGTGCCAACCGATCGCGTTCGATCCGCTCGATCACGACCGGATCCTGGTCGGCTCGGCGAGCGGTGGGCTGTGGGAATCGACCAACGCGGGGGCGAGCTGGGAGCCCGTCGACGACGCGCTTCCGACGCTCGCGGTCGGCGCCATCCTCTTCGACGAAACGAACCCCGCCACGGTCTACGTCGGGACGGGCGAAGGGAATTTCAACGGGGACGCGATCTTCGGCGTCGGAGTCCTTCGCTCGACCGACCGAGGACTCACCTGGAATCCCTACGGCACGGGGCTCGACTGGTCGATCGGTGACGGCAAGGCGGTGCAGAAACTCGCGCAGAACCCCTCGTCGGGGACGCTGCTCGCCTCGACGACCGCCGGGGTCTACCGGCTCGATCCGGCGACCGAGACGTGGACGCAGACGCTCGCAGGCACCGGAATCGACCTCGTCCGCCGTCCCGGAACAAACAACACGTTCTACGCCACGCTGGGCCGCACGGGCGGCCACGCCACCAACGGTTTCTATTCCTCGACCGACGACGGCCTCACCTGGCAGAAGCAGACGACCGGCTGGCCGACTTCGCACGGGCGCGCCGCGATCGCCATCTGCCAGAGCCAGCCCCAGGTCCTCTATGCAGGGATCTCCGGGACGAACGCCGCGCTCCTCGGCATCTACAAATCGATCGACGGCGGCGTCTCCTGGAATCTCGTGTACAACGGGCAGAACCATTACGGCGGGCAGGGCTGGTACGACCTCGTGATCGCGGTCGATCCCAACAATCCCAACAAGGTCTACTCCGGAGGCATCGACATCTGGTCCTCCACGGACGGAGGTGTCACGTTCGCTCAGCGGACCCACTGGGAGTACACGCCCGGACACCCCCGCTACGTGCACGCCGACCAGCACGGATGGGCGTTCCATCCCGACGATCCCAACCACGTCTACGCGGCGTGCGATGGCGGCGTCTTCCAGTCGGTCGACGGCGGCGTCAACTGGCAGGAGATCTCGACCGGCTTGACGACCATGCAGTTCTACGACATCGCCGTCGCTCCCTCCGATATGGCGACCGCGGTCGGCGGCACCCAGGACAACGGCTCGAACGTCTACAGCGGTTCGGACGACTGGACCCGCGGTCTCGGAGGCGACGGTTTCCACTGCAACATCGACTACGCCATGCCGGACACGATGTACATGGAGTACTACTACGGCAACCACTATCGCTCCTACAACCGGGGCGCGAACATGACCCGGATCATGACCGGCATCTCGGAGGACGGAGCGTGGGACACGCCCGTCCATCTCGACTACGCCGACACGCGGATCCTCTACACGATGCACCGGAAGCTGTACAAGACGACGAACCGCGGCGGGCAGTGGGTAGCGAAGACGGCGACGATGCCGGGCGTGGGGATCACGATCGCCCAGAGCCCCAGCGACGTGAACGTCCTTTACTACGGCCTGAACACGCTGCGGACGATCTACCTCTCCACCGACCGGGGCGAGACGTGGAACCAGGTCGGCGCGGCCGGGCTCCCCACGCGGGCCATCACCCGCCTGAAGGTCCATCCGAGCGAGCCGGGCACGGTCTTCGCCACCTATTCGGGCTTCGCGAACAACAACGTCTACAAGAGCACCGACTACGGCGCGAACTGGACCTCGATCGGCGGCTCACTCCCCGCCCTTCCGTGCAACGCGATCGAGATCGATCCCGACGATCCCGAAATCCTCTACGTCGGAACCGACCTGGGTGTGTGGCGCACCGAGGACGGCGGGGGCAGCTGGCTGCCGTACGGCAACGGCTTGCCGAACGTCGTCATCGGCGACTTGAAGGTCGTCGAATCGACGCGCACGCTGCGCGCGGGCACCTACGGACGCGGCCTGTGGGAGGTTCCGATGGCCGAGGCAGGCACCTCGTCGGTGCTCGAGTCCGACCTGGCCTCGAAGTCGCTCCAGATCCTCGACGTCTTCCCCAACCCGCTCCAGACCGGCGGCCTGACCTCCGTCCGTTTCGCGCTCCCCAGCTCCGGACGGGTGCGCGTCCAGCTCTTCGACGTGACGGGGCGTCTCATCGAGACGCCGGTCGACGAGACGATGGAGGCGGGAACGCATCGGGTCGAGTGGTCGAGCCGCGCACCGAGCGGAATGTACTTCGTGCGTGTTCGCCTGGGCCTCGACGTCGCAAGCGGGAAGTTGTCGATCCAGAGATAGAGTGGATCCTCTCCGCGCGTGAGAGGAGCATGGGAGCGGCATCGCTGACCGGCGACGCCGCTCCTTTATCTCACCTCGACTGGACGACCGATAGGATCCGACCGCCTGGGGGTCGGCCGTCAGGTCATGCGCAGGTGGCGCTTGATCCACCGCGTCGGCTCCCGGCCGATCGTCCCGCGGAGCAACGATCCCGCGCCACTTCGCAACTGCGCCGCCGCCTGCGCAGCCTGATCCGGGAGCGTGCCCGCGTGCAGGACGAAATCGAGACCCCGCCGCTCTTGCGCCGCGAAGTGATATTTGTAGTCGCCGGCGCCTCGCAGAAAGTCCATCTCGGATAGGCCGTCCTCGATGGCCGAGCGGATCGACAGCGCGACCATCACCGAGCCGATACCGTAGGCGCGCGCATCCGGGTCATGCCCGATCTGGTAGCCGTGCGCAGCCCTCGCATCCCGGAATCCCAGCGTCACGGCAAGAACGCGATCCGGCGAGCGCAGCGCGAGCATCCACAGGCGCTTCGAGCGGAACGCGCGGCGCGCGTGAAGACGGTGGAACGCGCGGAATCGAGCGCAGGCGAAGACGCCCGTCCGTCCCCTCTTCTCCCAGCTGCGGCCGTGCAGTTCCTCGAGATGCGCCATCAGCCGGTCGAGGTCGGCTCGATCGGCAGGCCGCGGCAGCGTGGCGGACAGGTCGCGCTCGATCCTGTTCCACCGCTGCCGGATCGTCTTGCGCGTCTTCGACCCGAGCGAGTCGAGGTACTCCTCCCACGTCGATGGGAGCGCAACGAACGGGCAGTGCGTCCGCTCACGAATCGCAGGCTCATCCTGCCCCATCGCGGCGTGATCGTGCAGGGGGCGGAGAACGGGTTGGCCGCTCCGCAGATCCCGTAGTTCGACCCGATCCCACTCGTGCGAGATCGAGCGGAGGTGCTCCAGCACGCCGGCGGCAAATCGCTCCTCGTGGCCGCGCCGGACAGGAATGACGATGTGGTCCGGGCAGAGCGTTGCGTCGCCGAGCAGGCGAACTGCGCGGAGTGTCGGCCCGAACGGCGTGACCTTCTCGTTCGCGAAGTAGAAGGGAGCGATCCCGGCGATCTCCCCCGCGCTCCGGGCTATACCGATCAGCAGGCGCGCGCCCGGTTCATAGATCCGCAGCCAGAGTCGAAGCCAGTCATAGGACTGAAAGACGTTGTCGACGCCAAGGCGGGCGTGCCACTCGTCCCATCGTCGTCGGAGACGGAAGAACCCGGCCGGCGACTGGATCCAGTCGAAGTCGAGCCGCGGGGACGGGTCCGGTGCGTCCCGGAGTACTGCCAGATGCTGTTGCACGCCAACGATCATAGGCGCGATCGACGAGGCCCGCTATTCGTTCCGACCGGTCGAAACTCGACTCGAGTCTTCCCGCGCCGGGAGGTGGGGCTCCGTGGTATCCTCGCCGCTGCTCGACGGAGGATCCGGCGCGCGCGGCGCGCCCTCAGGCCTCCACGAGGGAGCCCGGCTTTCAGGTTTTGCCATCCCATTTCGCGTATCCGGAAGGCTGCGCTCCGCGCACGGAAAGGACATCGTGAAATGAACCGAGCACCGCTGCTTCTCGCTGCCCTGATGATCTTGCTCACCCGACCAGCGTTCGCCATCACCTGGGAGATCACGACCGTGGACGGCCCCGGCGACGTCGGCGCCTACGCGTCGATCGCGCTCGATCCCTCCGGACGCCCGGCGATCTCCTACTGCGCCTCCGCGACCGACGACCTGAAGTTCGCGCGATTCGACGGCGTCTCCTGGCACGCGGAGACGGTCGACGCGGCAAACCGGACAGGCTGGTACACGTCGCTCGCCTTCGACGCCTCCGGCGATCCCCGAATCGCCTACTGGGACCTGAGCGCCTCCGCCCTGCGTTACGCCCGATGGTCGGCCGGAACCTGGACGAAGGAGACGGTCGACAACGCGGCGTACGTCGGCCAGTGCTGCAGCCTCGCCCTCGATCATTCGGGCAATCCTTGCATCAGCTACTACGACTACACGAACGGGGATCTGAAGTACGCGCGTTTCGACGGCGTCTCCTGGCACATCGAGGTCGTCGAGGACGGCGCGGCCGGGATGGGGGCCGGCCTCTACACCTCGCTCGCTCTCGATTCGCAGGATCGCCCGCACATCTCCCATGCGGATCACACGACCGGCCAGCTTCGCTACGCCCACTGGGACGGTGCGCAATGGATCCGGGAGTCGGTCGACGGCGGCACTCCGATCGGGACCTCGATCGCGCTCGACGAGAACGACGTCCCGCGTATCAGTTATGCCTACCAGTTCGGGCAGGGATCCCATTTGAAGTACGCCTCGCGCACCGGGCCCGGGGACACATGGGTGACGCAGATCGTCCGCCCCGGCGGGCAAAAGGGCTTGTACAGCTCCCTCCGGCTCGTCCCGGGCGGCGACCCTCGCATCCTGAGCTGGGATCTCGGCAACGGGATCGTCCAGTACAACTCCTACGAGGATGGCGGCTGGATCCACGAGGACGTCGAAGCGATGGGATGGACGGACCAATGGTGCTCGCTCGCGCTCGACGCGCAGAGCCGGCCGCACGCCGCCTACCGCAGCGCGACGGAGCAGGATCTGCACTACGCTTGCGACGCGCTCGCCTCCGGCCTCACCGACCCGTTCGCGCCGGAGCCGGGCTCGCCCGCGTTCGTCTTGCGCAGTCTGGGGAACCCGAGCGACATCGCAGGGACCGTCACGCTGCGGCTGGATCTCGAGCACGGCGCAACGGTTCGCTTGTCGGTCGTCGATGTCACCGGCAGGCAGGTCGCCGAGCCGGTGACGCAAACCTTCGCCGCCGGCGCGAGCGCCTTCACGCTCCCGGCGGATCTGCCTGCGGGCGTCTACCTGGTACGAGCGGAGGGTGACGGCGGTCAGCGAGCCGCGCTGCGCGTCGTCCTGATGAGGTAGGGCAACCGGCCGCCGGTCCGGCGAGACACCTCCGCGCCGGACCGGCGGCAGACACCTGCCAGACCCTGCGATGCTCCGTCAGGGCATCATGCCCCGCGTGCGATCCAGCAGATGGATCCGGGGCGAGTAGCGTGACCTGCGCCGCGTCTTTCCTTCCCTCCTCACCTTCCCTCCTATCGCCGAACCGCAGCTTCGGCCTGGCGCGAAGTGTCAAAAAGTCGGCGCGGCGGGTCAAGAAAGCCGGGAGCCGCTCCCGCTAGGTTCTCCTGTTCGAGAACGAGGCGCGCGCGAAGGCGAAGGCCGCCCCCCGTTGTCGCAACGACGAACCCCAAAGATCCCGAGGAGGTGATACGTACCGATGTTCACGATCCACCACGCTCCCGCCCCCCGAGCCCTGAACCCCGCGACCCCGCTCCTGCTGTTGCCGTTGCTGCTGCTGGTCGCGGTCCTGGGGGCGACTTCCTGCGAAACGATGGCGCCCGATGAGCCTGGCGCGCTGGTGCCGGCCACGGTGGACCAGGATCTCAGCCTGCCTTCGATCGAGCTGAACGGGACACGGTTCCATGCGGAGACGTTCGGAAATCCCTCGAACCCGGTCATCGTCTTCCTGCACGGCGGACCGGGCGGCGACTACAGGTCGGCTCTCCGGCTGACGGAGCGATTCGACGGCTACAGTCTGACCGACGACTACTTCATGGTCCTCTGGGACCAACGAGGCGCCGGCCTCTCCCAACGCAATGGCAAGGACCGGCTGAAGATCGATGTCTACGTTCGCGATCTCGACGCGTTGATCGACCGCTACTCGCCCGGAAGGCCCGCGTTCCTCATCGGGGTCTCGTGGGGCGGAATGTACGCCACGCGTTACATCAACGAGCACCCCGAGAAGGTTGCCGGCGCCGTGCTGATCGAGCCTGGTCCGCTGGACGGCGAGACGGCGGAGCGGATCAAGGACGACATCTTCGACATGGACCTCGGATCCGAGTGGCTCAACGATTGGGCCTGGAACAGCCAGTTCTTCAGCGCGGACGATCATGCGCGAATGGACTTCGAGCGGCTGATCGGCATGAAGGACGGCCAGCCTCGCTTCCATCTCTCGACGACCGATCCAGAGCCGGTCTGGCGCCTGGGAGCCGCCGCCAACCGCTACATCACGGAGGACGGGCAGGACAACGACGGCGTCTTCAACTACGACTTCACCACGCATCTCTCGGAATTTGCGACTCCGGTGCTCTTCCTGACCGGCTCGATGAGCGAGGTGCTCGGAGAGTCGCTCCAGAAGGAGCAGATGAAGCACTATCCGTCGGCGTCGCTCGTCGTCGTCGAGGGCGCCGGGCACGATGTCGCCTGGGTAAAAGCGGCCGAAGTCGTCGGCCACATTCGCGCTTATCTCTTCGGCCGGCGGGGAGGCAACCAGCAATGAAGCTCACTCTCTTCATCCTCGTGGCTGCGCTGTTGCCGGCGCTCGCCGCGCGCGACGCCGCCGCTCAGTGGAACGTGGCCCGCTTCGACGCCGACCGCAATCGCGTGTACACGTCGTTCGGGTTGGATCCGGCTTTCGTCAGCTCGATGGGAGTGGGACGAGTCGTCCCGCTATTCGATCACGACTTCCACTTCGGCGTCGATGCCGGCCTCGCCGCCGCGCACATGGACCTGCATGATTTCCGGGCCAGGCTCGGCGTGCAGACATCGATCGTGAACTGGCGGTCCGTCCATTTCACGGGCAGCGCGACGTTCCTGACCCGCGGCACGCAGAACTCGATCTACCGTGGCTTCAACTTCGGATCGGACTTCACAGGTACTCTCGGCGTCTATCGCGAGAGCTGGTTCGGTGGGGGCGAGTTCGGGTTCGACAAGGCGATCATCACGCACGTGACTCACAGTGATTGGTACCGGAAGTATTTCTATCCCGACGCGAAGGACGGCTGGTACTTGAACGCCGGCGGCACCTATCACTACGGTCTGGTCGGCGGCTACGCGATCGGGAAGGCCGAGCTGGTCGGACGCTTCGGTTGGCGCCGCACGGAGGAGTTCGACGAGATCAATCCTCCGATCTACGGGAGCCTTGGCGTTGGGTACGGGTACTGAGATCTCAACCGCGCCGCCGTCTCCACCGCCCGGGCGACTCCCCCGTCCGTCGGCGGAAGGCCCGGTGGAAGGCGCTCTGATCACTGAAACCGAGCAGGAAGGCGACCTCCGCGATCGACACCTGAGGATCGGTCAGGTATTCCTCGGCGAGCTGCGCGCGCACCGAGTCGGACATCTCCCGGAAGGTGGTGCCGATCTCGACGAGCTTCCTCTGAAGCGTTCGGACGCTCACGTGCAGCGCGCGCGCGACTTCCACGGCCGATCCGCCTTCGGGTAGCGTGGAGGCGATCGCCTTCTGCACCTCGGTGCGAAAGCCGGGAGGAGCCTGCGGGATCCGCTGCGCGAGGATCCGCGCGTGCTCCTCCAGAAGCCGGGCGAGGGCCGCGTCCCCGCTCTCCGTCGGCGCGTTCCACTCCTCCTCCGTGAAGCAGAGCCGGTCGGCGTCGGCTCCGAAGCGGACGGGCGCGCGAAAGACCTCGACGTAGGGCGCAGTCGCCTGCGGCGCGGGCTGGCGAAGATCGACCCGGAGCACGCGCAGGTCCGGCCGGATCCTCATTCGAGTGCGGCCGACGAGAGCGGCGAAGACGTAATCGACATAGACGGGCGGGACCGCGCCACCGTCCGACCTCTCGAGGCAGAGTTGATACTCGTGGCCCGTCCTCCGGACTTCGAGAGTGACGGCATCGGCGATCAGCCGGAAGAATCGAGCGAAGCGTCGCACCCCGTCGCCGACCGTGGCGGAAGCGGCGACGAGATAATCGATCACGCGGTAGGCGCCGAACGGAAGACTCACGGGTGCCGTGAGCTGGAGGACCGGATCCGCCGTTCGGTCGCGCAACGCATTCCAGATCGACAGGACGACCGGACCGGGAAGCCGCGCGTCCGGATCATCCAGCGATGCGCGAGAGATCCCCGCTTCTTCCAGCAGATCGGCCGTCCGGACTCCGCGCGCTTCGGCGGTGCGGACCATCGCGAGTGTGCTGGTCGCGGCGATCGAGGGAGGCGCCTTACTCATCTGGCGAGGAGTGTCGGAAAGCCCCGATCGAGAGTCAAGAAGATCGCGGCGCTGGCGGGATTTCCCATCCGCCCGACGCCGCCGGACGCGTACGAGCCTACGGGGTGCGGCTCGCTACGAACGGACCGGCTGACGCAGCCGGTTCACTCTTCGATCTCCAGATGGAACCGATGGAGGAAACGATGGATCACGGGAGCCAGGAACACGCCGACCACGACGAGGAACACTACACCGGAGAACAAGGCGTAGAGTCCTGCGAACAGCTTCCCGCCGGATGTGCTCAACGCACCCGCTGGGCCCATACCGCTCAAGATCATTGATGCGTTCACGAAGGAGTCAAGCCACGTCATCCCTTCGGTGTACCGGTAGCCGACCACCCCGATCGCGAGGGCCGGCAGGGCGATGGCGACGCCCGCGCCACCGTGCGCGGCCAAGCGCATCAAGTAGGCGCGCCGGCCGAGGAGCGGTTCGTGACGACGCTCATATCTCCAGGGGCGCAAGGCGACTCTCCTTTCGCTCGGGTGCGAGGGCATCCGGCAGCGCCGGTCCGCGCTGGGGAATCGAGGCTACGGCAACATCACGCATCGGGCGATGCTCGTACCACCATCCGCGATCGCTGCGCGGCCGAGATACACGCCGGCGGGGACAGGTCGTCCCTGATCGTCGCGACCGTCCCAGAGCAGAACGCGCATGCCTCCTGCCAGCACTTCACCGTCCCCGAGGACACGCACCCGCCTGCCACGGATGTCGTGAATCGTCACTGCAACGCGGCTCGGCTCAGAAAGACGGAGGACCAGGTGCGCCCCCCGGGATGCTGGATTCGGAAACGCCTCGATGCCGATGCCGTGCGCGGGGGCGATGCCAGCCTCCGGCGTATCGATCAGCCTCGACTGGCAGTGGGTCGGAATGATCTGAAGCCCCCGCGCTCCGTCCGCGACATACACCTCCTCGCCTCGGATGATCCCTTTTTGTGCGATCGATCCGGGTAGCCGAACCCTGCCGATGTTCCTTGGACTCTCGAGGTCGGCGACGTCGAACACCTCCACGCAACCCGCCCAGTCCATCACGTACGCGGTGGACCCATCGACGGCGACGCCCTCGAACGCTGCCAAGCCGGCTCCCATTCCCAAGACGACGGGGCTTTCGGGAACGGCGCAGTCGATGACCCAGAGTCCCGTGTGCCCCTCCGTGACGAACGCCGTCGTTCCCGACACGGCAACGCCCGTCGTCCAGTTTCCGATTTCGAAGGTGCCCAGAAGCCCCGGATTCGCGGGGTTGCCGATGTCGAAGATGAGGAGGCCTGTCCCTCGGCAGGCTACGTAGACGCGGTTCCCCGTCAGCGCGAGGTCCACTCCTTCCGACGGGATCGCGTCGTGACTGACTCTCACGGGAGTCGCGGGATTCGCGATGCGGATCACCTGTAGCGTCTCTCTGGTGCAGACGTACGCGTAGTCGCCGGAAATCGCAATGCAGTCGGCCCAACCCGGCAGGTTGACGCCTCCGATGATGAAAGGATCCGTTGGATCGCTGACGTCGACGCTCGAGAACCGCGAGTCGTCGTAGCCATACCGCGTCGTCACGAACGCGTGGTTCCCGGATACGGCGGCGCCCATGGCTCCCGCCTCGGTCACAATGCTCCCCACGAGGTGCGAGCTTGACGGGTCCGCGATGTCGACCACGCTGAACTGGCCGGCCGGCCAGTCATGGCCCGGGATATACGCGTAGATCCCCGAGACCGCCAGGTGCTCGACCCATCGCAGATCAGGCACGCCACCGAGGATCGGAGGCGGCTGGTAGTTTCCGAGATCCATGACACTCAGCCCGGCCGAGTCGTCCGCGAGAAAAGCGTAGCGTCCCGAAGCTGCCACTCCTGCAGGATCGCGGGAGGGCGCGATACCGTTCAGACGCGGCGCATCGGGGACGGAAACATCGATCGATTTCACGCCCTGCCAGCTGGCGACCAGGACGTGCGTCCCCGAGACGGTGAGCGCGAAGCCACCGCCATCGGGCAGCGTCGCCACGAGCCGCGGATTCCCCGGATCGGAAATGTCTGTCACTCGCAGCTCCCGCTCGGTGATCGTGTAGGCCCACGGTCCGGCCACCGCGATGCTCCCGCCGCCCCCGCCCGGCGCGATTCCCACGACCTGGAGCTCACGAGGATCCGTGATGTCGACCACCTTCAGGGCGTCGATGTCGGCTACGAAGGCGTAGGCGGCCGATTCCGATACCGCGACATCGTAGGCAGGGAGATGCCGGTTCGAAGTCCTTCCCTCGGGATAAAGCCTCGGGACCGCCGGATCGGAAACATCGACGACGAGAAGGCCGCCGGATCCATTGGCGACGAACAAGCTCGACCCGGAGATCGCGAGGCCGTAGGGGTTGCTGGAAAGTGGCAGCGCCGTGACGAGCTGTGGCCGATCCGGATCGGTGACATCGATCGCTGCGACACCTCTCCATTCGTCCCGACAGGTCATGTAGGCGATGCCGCCGGAGACGATGACCTCCCCGCCTTGCCCGGGCGTCAGGACCGTCCCGCGGAGGCGTGGCGCGGCCGGGTCGCCGACGTCGAACACATCGAAGCCGCAACTCCCTCCCGAGCTATCCTGCTGCGTCGCGTAGGCGTATACGCCCGAGAGGCAGACGTCGTGAAGCGTGCCGTAGGGGTCCGTGGGGACGCTGGTGATCCAGTGCATGTACGCTTCATAGTCGATGCAGTCGGCCGAGGCGTGAGGAAGACAGAGAGCACAACCGAGCAACGCGATGGAAGCGAAACACGCGAGAGGTCTCACGGCCGGATCCTCCCTTCGATTCGAATCGTCGGACTCGCTCTGCGCTTCTCGTTCGTAGCGCAAGGATCATAGCACCTGGGCGGCCGAGGACGGTCCAGGGCGATTGCGGATGTCGGATCCTGCACCCAGAGGCAGCTCGAGGACCGCTTCGGAGCTAACCCGCACGTACTGGACGAAGTACTGGCGGGGCATTCGCGCGGGATGCCGCCTACGCCGCTACAGGCGCTCCACCTCCTCCGGCACAACCACCAGGATCACGCAGCCCCCCTCGGTGTGGACGGCATGCTTGCCATCGGGAGCCGTGTACAGGAAGTCCCCGGCTCGCAGGCGGTCCTTGCCCAGCGTGATGTCACCCTGCAGGACGTAGACCTCCTCTCCGCTCGGGTGATTGTGCGCCGGGTACGTCGTTCCTGCCTCGAACTTCAGCAGGATCGTGCGGGCTCTGCGGGCCACTGGGTCGCGTCGCAAGACCTTCACGAAGACCCCTTGCACACCCGGCTCGTCGAGCGGCCTCCACGGCACGTCGTCCGAGCGGACGAGCTGGTTCTGATCACTCTGCTTGTCGTCAGGACTCTCCATACGAAACCTCCGGGGCACCTGGCGTGCCGCTAGACGGTGATCGAGCAAACGACGCTCGAGCCGGCGAGCTCCGAGACGGAGACGCTCCGGCCAAGTCCCTGACTCAACTCGAGGAAGCGCTCCGGAGCGACGGTCGTCGCGACGAAGCCGTCTTTGCAGACGATCGTTCCGTTGGCCGTCGCGCGCTCGTCGATCTCGCCGATGAGGCCATGCGCCGCCTGGATGCGGAACCATTCGAGGCGATGCCGCCAGAATGTGTCCGCATAACTGAAGAAGACCGCATTGCCGCCCGGAACCACCAACCCGACGGCCGAGACGATGAGGGAGCGCTGGTCGACGTGAAGAGCTGAGATGCCGTTCTGCGGGCAACAGACAAGATCGAAGGAGGAGCTGCGGAAGCAAGGCGTCGCTGCATCGCCCCTTATCAGGCCGACCCGTCGCGGATCGAGGATCTCCCGCGCGTGACGCAAACTGGCAATCGAGAGGTCGAGCCCCATGATCCGATTCGTGCGTTCGGCAAGGCGGGAAAGCACGCGGCCGTAGCCGCAGCCGAGCTCCAGCACCCGGTCGCCGGGCGCGATCGCCGCGAGCAGGTACTGAATTTCCGCCTCGAGGTACGCCTGGACTTCCGGCGTGGCAAGCTCATAGCAGCGCTGAAGGCGCTCGGCCGAGAGTCGGTCGGAGTAGTACGACATGGCGTTCCGCTCCTGGCGAGCCGGCCGGCCTTTCTCACCCAGCGCGCAAAGCCTCGGCCAGCTTCTCGATCTTCTCCACCGCCCCGGCCTCCAGGACCTTCGCCTGCCTCAACAGGTCGACCTTCTCGCCCGCATCCATCGTCTTGCTGCTCGCCTTCTCAAGATTCTCGGCGATCCGCCGATACGCGCCACTCAGCGGCTCGCAAATGCCCGCAACACTTCCGTCGCCCTTCGCGATCGCCGCGAAGTACTCGGCCGCCATGCGGCGACACTCGCCCCACACGGTGGCGTTCCACCAGTTGCCGTGGCTGGAACCGGATTCCGGAACCGCGGCGATCCAGTTGTCGTAGGCGCTCGGTCCCACGCCATAGCCCGGCATGCTATGCGCGGACGGGTGCGTCCACAGGTCGATCGCGTACTCCAGGCTCGCACGGATCGCCTCCCGACGCCCGACAGGATGCGCCCTCTCGATCGCGTAGAAGTCGACGTGGAATTCCTTGCCGAGTTCCTCCCACGACCCGAACGTCAGCCTTCCCGGCGGGAACTCGATCTTCGGCGCCCACGGCTGGGCGCAGAAGAACCCCGTCCTGTCGTACCCGGTCAGGATCTGGTTCTCGAGGTTGACCAAGGAACACGGGATCGCGCGGTCCAGCGCGGCGTACAGCCTGCCCTCGACCTCGGCCCGCTCGCTTTCCTTCGCTCCTGCGTCAAAGAACCCGAGGTCCACCATCCTCAGGCCCATTCCTTCGATCAGTGGCCGCGCGTTCTCCTGCTTCCAGACATACGGACCGCTCGGGCAGATCTGGGTATGGATGTTGATCAGGAAGGCGTGACCCGAAAGTCCATAGACCGTGGCGGCATCCAGGTCCAGTCCGTAGTAGTCCGCGACTCCCTTGAGCACGCCCATCATCGTTGTATTGAAGGGCGGCTGCTTCAAGTTGTCCAATCTGGTCCCCTGTCCACCGGTTCCCATTCGACCTCCCTCCGTCAGTAGCCCGCCCCATCACCCGAAACCTGAAGTGCTACTGGCTCCCAGCGCTCCGCTGGACTAGCCGCTCCGATGGCCCCTCCGACGACCAATCCTACAACGGCTCCCGCGAGGGCGCCGACGAGCGTCGTGTCGTCGCGATCGAGGATCCGGAGGCACCATTCGTCAGGCGGGCAATCTCGATGCTCGTCGTAGGTCGCGTAGCCGATCGCCGCGCCGACCAATGCGCCTCCGCAAAGGCCAATGAGGGCACCTCGACCGACACGGCTCTTCCGATCACGTAGGACATCCGCGCTGAGGACGTCCTCCGGCTTCAAGAAGAGAAGCCGGGTCCGCCGAACCGCCGCACGCGAATCCCCTTGGCCGGGCGACAATTCGACCACAATGGGCTCCTCTCCCTCGGAAAGGGCCGCGCGCATGCTGGCGAGACTCCCGATCTCATGCTCCTGCAACGAGAGGATGTGCACGCGGAAGCCATGGATCTGCAACTGCTCGGCGTAGTCCGGCTTCAGTTGAAGGACCACAGCGGCGGAATCCACCGAGTAGAAGAATCCCCTCGCGGGCAGGATCGGCAGCGTCGATGCGAAGACACGCGCCTCTGCGCCGATCAAGGACGTGGTCTGCGGCTGGCCGAGCGATATCCCCGACGCTGTCGAGAGAAGGACAGCGAGGCCGAGCACACCGGCTAGCTCCGGTCGATGGCCGCCCCTGCGCTTCCGTCTCTGGCCACTGCTCGCCATGATGACCGTCCGTCGTGCGTCCTAGCTCACGCGGAGGATCAAGGCGATTGCGACAGACAGCAGCGCAACGCTCATCGCGATGAGATAGGAGTAGTAGAGAGGACCGACCCTGCCGGTTTCGCTGAAAGTCAGCGTCCTGTACTGGGTCAGATGTCGAAAGAAGTCCAGCCGAAGCAGGAGCAGGTTGACGTGGATGCCACGTCTCTGCAGTGCGGCGACGATCAGGATCGCGTTCACCACTCCCCAGAGCGCGCACAGAACCGCCAGGACCAGGAAAGCCGTGCTCATGCTCACCCCCTTCTGGGGAATGGCGCTCAAACGCTGGGCGTCAGGCTCAGAGACTGCGACGCGAACCGCAGCGTGCGGCCGTTACGTCGCTGCGGCGTCTCCCTTGCCCACCAGCACGATCTTGCCGGCGACGCCACCCTTCCCGAGCAGCTCCTGCGCCTGTCGCGCCTCGGCGATCGGAAATCGCCCCGCAATCAGCGGCTTGACCTTCTGCTCGCGAAGGAGATCGAACAAGGTCATCAAATCCTGTCTGAACCATGCCGGCTTCAGTCGCTTGAGCGTCTGGATGCTGTAAGGGACCACCCGCTTCCGTCCCGGAAGGAGCCAGCCACCGGCGATGTACAACACGAAGGTGGCGGTCCCGCGAAACCGTTGACGACTCCCTGGACGGCCGGAACCCAAGCCTTCTCCACGCAACGAAGTTAGAAGACCATAGCCCACCACCCTGCCGCCACGACGGAGAGCCTTGCGGGACCGCCAGAGATGCGCGCCACCGATCGGATCGAAGACGACGTCGACGCCATCCCCGGTGAATCGATGAATCTCTTCCACGAAGTCCTGATCCCGGTAGTCGATCGGGATGCCGCCGAGGCCGGAAACGACCGACGCCCCTCGTGAGGAACAGGTCCCGTACATCTCCAGATCGGCCAGAAGCCCAAGCTGCAACAGTGCCGTGCCGACTCCGCCTGCCGCGCCATGAATCAACACTCGCTGGCCCCGCTCGACCTTGGCCGACCGGTGCATCATCTGGTGGGCTGTGATGTAGTTCAACACGAGGCTGACAGCCTCGGCAGCGTCCAGGCCGGGCGGCACAACAACGAGTTCCTCTTGCGGCAGACAAACGAACTCCGCGTATGCGCCATGGATCG
Source organism: Candidatus Eiseniibacteriota bacterium (assembly GCA_041946735.1). GTDB lineage: Bacteria > Eisenbacteria > RBG-16-71-46 > CAIMUX01 > VGJL01 > JBHGAY01. The sequence goes on along the minus strand of JBHGAY010000017.1, from coordinate 13,838 downwards.
GCATCGCGACAACGGTCTGACCCGGCTCGAATCCAGAGACGCCCTCGCCGAGCCGATCCACCGCGCCAACCAGATCCCACCCCGGCGTGAAGGGCACTCGGGGGGTCTCGGGATGAGTGCCCTCGCGCGCCATGATGTCGGGCAAGGAGACGCCGGCCGCCTGCACCCTCACCCGTACTTCACCGTGCTTCGGCTCGGGGCACTCTTCTTCGACCACCTGAAGCACGTCCGGGCCGCCGTACCGAGTGACGACGATGCGCGTGTTCTTCATGGGCGGGTGCCTTCCTTGGACAGTCTCGGTCGGCAGATTCCTCTCGGCCACCGTGGACCGGTGTAAGGAGCAGCTTGTCGAACGGCATCCAAGTGAACGTCTTCGGTGGATCCGTGTCAAGATGCCGGGATGTGATTCGTGCGGTCGCTACTCGGGGGTGACCCGCGGCTTGAAAGAGCGATGGAGAGCGTCGTCATTGAGGCGACTTGGTGGCGACTCGGCGTCGCCGCCCGGTCGCTCAGGATCCCTGGGGCGGCTGCCAGAGCTCGAGCTTGTTGCCTTCGGGGTCGACCACCCAGCCAAACTTCCCGTATTCGGACTCCTCGGTCTTCTCTTCGACCTGGCAGCCTTCGGCCCGGAGCGCAGCCAGCAGGCCGTGCAGATCTTCGACGCGGAAGTTCACCATGAAGCTCGCCTGACTCGGACCGAAATAGGAGGTGTCCTCCGGGAACGGGGTCCAGATCGTCGTGCCCGTGCCCGCGGGGTTTTCCGGCGACGCCCAACGGAAGACCACGCCGCCCCAGTCCTCGACGTTCATGCCGAGATGGACGCGGTACCACTCGGCAAGTGCCTTTGGGTCTTTGGCCTTGAAGAACACGCCACCGATGCCGGTCACTCTCCTCATGTCTGGCCCTCCTCGAGATCGATGCCCGCCTTACCGGCGGGTGGGCGTCGTCGGATTGGACGACCCAGCTACCCTGCTCTTCGTGTAGCGCTACCGGAACAAGCCGCGAAGCCTTCCCCATGAGCAGGGACGCGTCGCGCTGCCGGAGTCCGGGCATGCGACGGCTCTGGTGACATAGAAGCAGTATCCGAATCCGCACTCCGGGATCATCATGCACTCCTCCAGGCTTGCGTTCCCCCAGACATGCGCGGAGTCACCTTGAACGAAGCCACCGAGGCCGTCGAGGATGGTGAAGACCCCGTAGAGAGGCGACTCGAAGCCTTTACACCCGTACTCCGGGTCGACGAGGACCACCCCGCAGCCTAGATCCAGGCCGCGCCACGCCGCGATCGTGTTGCCGGGCAGGTAGGAGTAGGTGTTGTAGTCGTTGCAGAGGTACTCCTCCATGGTAGCCGCGGTCACGACGACCGTATCTCCGAGCGCGAACGTCCCGAAGTTGTCGATCTTGTACCACTGCTGCTCCCCGGGAACCCAGAGCCCGTCGCACATGTCGTAGGGGTCCCGCGAGAGGATGCCCGCTTCGAGGTAGCCGTCCATTGCGCCATCGGAATATGTAGGCAGCACCGCCAGGAGCGATGCCATGAGAATCAAGAGGTGGCGGCCTGGCATGTTCACTCCTTTCCGTGTCGCTTCCGCCTAGCGGACGCTACGTCGTACCTCATCAGCGTCGTTGCTCACCGCTTCAAAAGAGATTCCGAACCTTCCCCCACGTCGTGTTCTTCGCCGCCACGGGAAGATCGTAGTTCAGGAGCCGATGCAGACCGCCGCAGATGTACCCCCACTGAACTTCTCCCACTCCGTCGCAATACCAGTCGGTGGCTCAACGATAGGAACCGCGGAGGGTCCCCCATGTCGCCTGGCCTACGGAATGCGGTGCCTGCGGAATGATCTGACCCCGTACTTCGCCTTCGGGATAGCTCCTCGTCCTGAGGACGACGTACAAGAGCGTGTCTCGAAGAGCCTCGCACTGCGATTCGTCGAACTCGATCTGCGTCTGGAACGGTATGGTCGTAAGCTCGAGGTGATGAATTGCCGGGCCGTTCGTCCCGCGAGCGCCGCGGCAGATATCCAGCGAGAACGGAGCGCCACCTTCGAGCGGCTCCCACATGTTGATCGTGATCGTGTACGGATCGTCCGTCCATTCCGGGCAGACGCTGCAGGAGCTGAAGTTGGACAGGTAGTCGACGAGCGCCTGGCTGCCCGTCGGAGGTACGACCTCGTCCCCGCGGAGGTATGCCTCGAAGAACCAGCAGACCTGCGCCTGGGCCGGAGCGGCGGCCAGCAGGAGAAGTGCAACAACGAGCATTCGCGTCATGGTTGTCGCCTCTCAAATCCTCGCGTTCGGTCCCATGAATTTCCGCCCGGGTGAACCTGGGCGCCTCTGATTGTACCCCGTTGAGGCGACTTCCACTACGCTGAAGGGCGCCGCCGAAGGGTGCCGCCATTGATCAGGTGGTCGAGGAGAATGAGGTTACGGCCACGGCTTCGGGTGACTAGGGCCTGACTATGTCGACCGAGATCTCTACCGCTGGAATCGCTCCTCTGTTCTCCAGCCAGTGCAGAGTGTTTCTGTCCTCAGGCCAGCCCACCCCCGGACCGTAGTCCGTAGCGACTCCATTGCGATGGTCCGTGATCGTCCCTTGCAGTATGTACACGGTGCCTGGTCTGCCCTTATGGTCGTGAACCGGACCGAAGACTCCTCCAGGATCGATGGTCACCATGCGCATTCGAAGTTGCCGCCCTGCCATGCCCTCGATCTCAGGGCCGAGGTCAACCGTCGTAAGTAACTTCACCGTAACACCTTTCGTCTGGGGCTCCACGTGTCCGTTGCTCATTGTCGCCTTCTCCTCTCCTTCCTTTGGGGATCCAACATTCGCTGCCACCACTGCCCCAGACTTTCAGGCAGTGCCTTCCCGACGGCCTCTGGCTGCCCACGCTCTCGCAGGCAGCGATATGCTCCCATCCCTTGCTCGAGGCAAACGGCGCTGGAGCCGGCGGGCCAATACCCCCCGGTGCTCGACACCGAGCGAAGACAAGTAGCTCGGCGCTGGACCAGTGCCGCCAACGAACGGTCGCCAGTAGTCCTCGAAGCTCGGGAACTGCATCTCGATCTCGAGAGGTTCCACCTGAACGCGCGATAGACCCGCTCCCCGGAATGCCGCTTCGAGCACGCTTCTGGAACAGATGGGGAAACGCACGCCCTCATCCAACTCACGGACGGATGGATCGAGTTCGACGGCAACGTCCCAGAAGTACCGGAGCATCCCCATGCCGTCGGCGTAGTCCCAGACGCACGCACCCACCGTGCCGCCTGCTGCGGACAGGTCCCTCATCATCCCAAGTGCTGCCGGTGGATCGGGCAGGAAGTTGAGAACCAGCAGAGAAGCGACGGCGTCGTAGCCGCTTGGCCAGGCCGGGAGTGTGGCCATGCTCGCGACCGCGTATTGCACGCGTGGATCGGGAAAGTGGACCCGCGCGTGCGAGACAAACGTCTCGGACAGATCCGTAGCGACAACCGATGTGGGGTCCGTCAGCTCGCAAATGCTGCGCGTAAGAGCGCCGGTTCCGCATCCGATCTCGAGCCAGTGGCGCGCCTGAGGTACGCCCAACCACGGCACGAATGCACGACCCAGTTCGCGGCTCCATCGTCCCATGAAGGCGTCATAAGCCAGAGCGTCCGCCCAGCGATCATTCATAGCGTAGGGCTCCCTGATCCCATGCTCCCAGCATACGCATACGTTGCGTAACACTCAGGCTCCCGTCCGGCGCGAAGCGCCCCGAGGTTCCTTCTGCTGATGGAGCAGCGGAGTCTCAGACCGGCTTTTCGACAATCTTCCAGTACGAGTCCTTCCGCGTGACCTTTCCGTCCCGAAACTCCCAGTGGTCGCATCCACGCACCCGTATGCGGCGTCCGTCAGGCGTCGTGCCGGTGAGCAACCACTCGGACACACCCCGATCGCCACTGACCCAGTGACGGTCGTCGCCGTAGTGGACGTCCGGAAGGCCCTCGAAACGGGTGGCCAACGCGTCGCGAACCGCCGCCTTGCCCGCAAACCTCTGCCCCCACGGCTCCGGCCCGCGGGGCATATCGAGCGAGCAGTCTTCGGCAAAGAACTGCATGATGGCGTCCAGATCATGCGCGTTGAATGCGTCGGTGATCGCCTGCAAAGTTGCGACGGAGACCGGCTGCTGTCCTGTCATCTTGCCCCTCCGTAGTGCTCGTCCGCGGGATTACCTCGCGCCCGATCGCGACAGCCGAGCGCATAGCCTCGCGCCGCTTGCTCAGCGCCACCGTCCTCCCCTACTCGGCCTTTCGGAACGTCCCCGTGCGCACGTCCCCGCTCCGCTCATAGCGCGCGAGCACCACGCCGCCTGGCGTGCTCGTCCAGTGCGTCAGGGTGAAGGCCGAGGGTCGTGATTCGTCGCCGAACAAGCGCTTGCCACGCCCCAGTACAACCGGATAGATCATGAGCCGAAACTCGTCCACCAAGCCGGCCGCGAGCAGTTGATGCACGATGCCGGCGCTCCCCCACGTCAATAGGTTGGCGCCGCCCTGCTCCTTGAGCGCGCGTATCGCGCCCGCGAAGTCGCCCTCCAGCGCGTGACTGTTCCGCCAGGCGAGCGGATCCGAACCATGCGTGGCCACGTGCTTGGGCACGGTGTTGAACAGGTTCGCTATGGTGTTGCCGGAGCCTGCCGGTATGCGAGGCCAATACGCCGCCCAGATATCGTAGGTGCGACGCCCCAGCAGCAGATCGAACGGCTGCGAGAACAGGTCCCGCAGCTCCTGACCGATGGCGTCGTCCGCGTACGGCACGGTCCAACCACCAAGGCCGAATCCGTCGGCGGGGTCTTCGTCAGGTCCACCAGGGGCTTGCATGACGCCATCGAGACTGATGTGTTCCGCAACGATGAGTTTGCGCACGCTCTCCTCCAAGCTCCGTCAGTAGTGCTTCTCGATACCGCCGAAGCCGAACTGCTTTCCATTTGCCGTCATTCGGACAAAGTAACGCAGACGCTTCTCGAATTCCGGCGGCCTCTTGCGGGCCGCTGCGATGAAGGACACCCTGATGCGAATGTACGCCGGTGAGAAGGTTTGGAAGTGTTGCCAGGCGTCCGGGACTGCCTTGATCGCTTCGAGGATGTCCGCCGGGATCTCGAAGTCGCCCTCTGCCGCAAGGATCTCCTGCACCGACTGCAGGACCTCCGGCATGAGCCTGGCTCGCTTGGCAAGCGCCCTCAGCCTCTCCTTGTTTGCCTGTGAGTATCCGCTCTTCGGGTTTCTCGGCGAGAAGCGTTGTGCGAACCGTTCTTCGTCGATGCTCCTGACGGTGCTGTCGATCCACCCAAAGCATAGCGCCTCTTCAACTGCGTCATTGTAAGGGATGCGGGGTTTGCCGGAGTTCTTCTTGTGATAGACGAGCCAGATCTCCTTCGCCGACTTGTAGTGTTTCCGCAACCAGGCGCGCCACTCTCTCCGTGTGGCGACCTGCAGCATTGCCTTCCTGTCTACGTGAGGGCTCACGCTCATTTGGGCTTCAGCTCCTCGGCGAGCCCGATGAGCAGACCTTCAGGCCCGCGGATGTAGCAGAGCCGATACGCCTCTTCGTACTGAACCACTTCACCGACGAGCTGCGCGCCACGGCCGCGCAGCCTTTCGAGCGTCCTGTCAATGTCGTCAACGGCGAACATGATGCGTGTCATGCGCCCAGCCCACTCTCCCTCGATCATGGCGCGCCCTTCGAGTCTCAGGCCAAGCTCGGCGAAGAATGCTATGGCAGCATCGAGGGATTCCACCACGATGCCCACGTTGTCCATCCGCTTGACACTCATGCTCGCCCCGTTTCTCTTGGGTCATGGACGTGCGGCGTTGCGGTCCAGATGCCGTCCAGCGATTCCGGCATTCTGCCGGCAGGTCGCAGCGTAGTGATACCTCACCGGTGAAAGCGCCATGCCATGCTGCCCTCACTCACGCGCGTAACGCACGTGTGTGGCAGCCGGACCATCAAGGACCCTGTCAATGCGAAGCCGCAGCCCGGGCTCGCGTAGGTTCTCGAAGAGACGCCGCCCGCCGCCGAACAACACGGGTGCCAGGGCGATTTCCAGCTCGTCAACGACACCCAGGTTCAGGTACTGCTGGATCACATCCGCTCCACCCGAGATACGAATATCACGACTGCCCGCGGATTCCCGAGCCAGCTCCAGGGCATGCTCCGGCCCGTCATTGATGAAGTAAAAGAGCGTCCCACCAGGGCGCGCCCAGGGTTCGCGCTTCTCATGGGTAAGAACGTACACAGGTGTGTGGAACGGAGCCTCCTCCGGCCAGGCGCGTTCACCTTGGTCGAACATGCGCTTGCCCATGATGTTGGCGCCGATGCGCTCGGTAGTGGTACGAAGCAGGTCGTTGACCGGGCCCGTCTCTCCCCCTGATCCGAGCTTCAGGTTCTCGCGGATGTACTGTTGATTGAGAGCCCAGCCCATCAGCGCACCCCACTTAGCACCCCAGTTCTTGTACTCAGGCTTGTCCCAATTCTCCAGGGTCATTCCTTCCGGTGCCATGTAGCCATCGAGGCTGAGCCCGATGTTGACGAAGACTTTGCTCATGATTTACCTCTCGAAGGTCGGATGACGAATCCTGCCAGGAGGCGCAGGATCGACTGCTACTCCTCCCCGCCAGTGGCCTGCCGTAGCGCGTCCCTGGCCAATGCCTGCCGTCACTCCGTGGGCGTGCTGCGCGGTCGCCGTTTGGATGCAGACGACTGGATGATGAGCTTCCCCGTCCCGCTGGAGGGCACGGGAACCGTCGCGCGATCATTCGCCGCGACAATCAGCGCCTCCACGTCCGGATCTCCCAACTGGCTGGCTCCCTCGATTCGCATGAAGCGGGTCTGCTTTCCGGATCCCTGCAGAAGCTTCTTCGGGTCGGGCAGCTGCGGTCCGTGCGACAGGTACAGATACACACCGTCGACGCGGGCGGCGATCGCGACGATTGCCTCGTTTCCTCGGCCCGTCGGCGAGTAGCCGATGACGACGGAGTCGATCCGATCGTCAGGGCTGCAATCCGTCCCACGACCATCGCGGGAGACGTAGATCGTCCGGGACGCGACCGGCGTCCTCGGGGTATGCCATCATCGATGTGGTTGTCGCCCACGCAAAGTAGTCATGAAGCGCGCGGCGGAGATCAGGATCGGTAAGCCCGATCAGGTCCATCGCTTGGTCGAAGCAGTCAATTGCACGACGATCCATTTCCTCATGAACGCCGTTCCCGCTGTGCAGACGAACGACGTGGGACTCGTTGCCATATCGTTCGCTATAGGTCGGCGGGCCGCCCAAGGCCTCACCCCAATACGCGGCGAGGCGTTCGGTGTGCTGAGGGTGGAAGCCGTGGCTGAAGGCGTGGGCGACGACCTCGTCCTTCAGAACGCACTCGTGCCATGCTTGCGCGAGCCTGAGCACGCCCGCAGCTCCACCGAGGCTTTCGAAGAGGGTCGACTCTCTCATGGGTACGCTCCTCATGCGACGCGATCGATCTACCTCGGCTGGACCGAGTGGCGCTGCTTTCTAGCGCAGGCATCACCTGTCGGCGGGATCCACGAAATCGCGTCAACTTTGTCTTCGCTCATACCGCATCGCCACCGCCCCCGAGCCGAACTCCAGGCGGCTCACGAGCCTCAGGTCGACAAGGTGCGACAATCCCGAGAACAACGTCGGCCCACGGCCGGCCAATCTGGGGTGCACCACGAACTCGTACTCGTCGATCAATCCCAACTCCGTCAAGGCGAGCGGCAGGGTGACGCCTCCCACCAGCAGTCCCTTGCCCGGCTCTTGCTTGAGCTGCTGCACAGCCTTTCCCAGGTCCCCGCGCAGCAGCTCGGCATTCCAGTCGACTTTCTTCAGGGTGCTCGACACGACGTACTTCTTCGCCGCGTCGATCTTCCGGGCGAAGGGTCTCGTCCAATCCGGCATCGCCTCCATCGCCGCCGGAGATCGCCATCCTGCCTCCATCATCTCGTACGTCACCCGGCCAAAGAGGAGGGCGTCGGCCCGGTCGAGGTTCTCGATCGCGTGGATGTGAATCTGCTCGTCCGCGATCATCATGCGATGGTCGCAGCAACCGTCCAGTGTGACGTTGATGGAATACCTAAGGGGTCGCATCCGGTAAGACCTCCTGTTCCGACTGCAGCGGCTGTCAGGTCTCCTCGCCGGTCGTGCTGGCTTTCGTAGCTGATGCAAAGGCGCGCTTCAGCAACGCGATCTGGCCCGCGTGATAGAGGTTGTGCTGAGTGACGCCGATGAACTGCGTGTAGGCGGTGTAGGGCGATGCGGCTACGAGGAGGTCGTCCAAGCGTTCCTCCGGAAAAGCCCGCACGGCCCGCCGCAGCTCTTCGTTCCGTCGGGTGAGATCCCGCACCGTCTGTTGCCAGTTCTCCTCGGTCGGCGCCGGACAGGTCGGCCAGTCTTCAGCCGCCGTGAGTGGGCGTCCGTCGCCTGCCAATCTCCGGAGCACCACTTCGTAATCACTGGAAAGATGAAGCACCAGTTCCCAGATGCTGTGCGCACCTGCGATGGGATGGCCGGCCGCTTGTGCAGCGGAAACGCCAGCCAGCAGCTCGAGCACCGAGGGCCCGTGCCAAGCCTTGCCCTCGAGCGCCCGCCTGAGCTGCTCGTCCAGTCGGTTGACTTCGGCGGTCATCGACTCCACCAACCTTTCTACCGGCCTAGGACACCCTGGCCCGTCGCCCAAAAGTGTGTCAGAGCTGGGATCACCGCGTACGGTGCAGCACCGTGTGTCAGGCGACGGATCGCTCGGCTTCGATAAAACCTGTGAGCCTGACACGCCGCGTCTCCCGAAGGAGAGACACGGCCGGCGAGACAGTCACGCCCTCCGGAAGGAGGATGGGGCCCGTGTCGGCTCCGTTCACGCGGAATCTGCAGGGACCTTCACCGTCTCGACGCAGCACGGGCAGGTGGATTCGATGCCCGTCCGCCCGTTCGGTGCACGGGGGCTACATACGCTGCCGCCTTGCCGTCGCCCGTCCCCCGCTGACGGGGGCATGTCAGGTCCCTCGTCTCGGCGGCGACGAACTCGGACGACAGACGTTCCTGCGCATCGGATCGACCATCTCGGAGATGCCATCCTTCTCGAACAGATCCCACACGGCATCGATTCCGACTCGCATCTTCAACTGAAGTTCCTCCGGGTAGAGGAAATGCAGCGCGAAGAATGAGACCACCCGGTCGGGCGAGACCTCGAGAGTGGCGAGTCCTGGGTCGACGAGATAGCTCGGACCGAGCGCAACGGAGTTGAAGCGTACGGACCGGTGATAGGATGCAGCGTCGCTGCTCTGGATCGTATGGCCGTACCACACCCATGTATCGAACGCATGCGGGAACCTCGCACAAGCCCTGAGTTCCCGGATCGGCCAAAGCCACCCGGCCTTCCGCGCGGCGCTCTTCTTCAACGGCCACCAAAGAGGAAGTGCGATGAGAAGCTCCGCAAACCGGCAGTTCTCGGCCCCGGGAGGCGCCGGCATCGGGCGCTCGCTCATGCCGGACGTAATCAGCACGTGATAGGGCCGCTCGCTGGTTGGCGCGACGTGATGAACGTCGATGTGGACGAGATCCGAATTGCTCTCATGGTGGACCTTGGCGACTCGCCCAACATGCCGTTCGATGTGGCGCGAGATCGCGGTGATCAGTTCGGAGTCGCCGTGCGCCGGCTCGAACGGCCTCAGTCGAACGCGATGCTCCTGAACTTCCGCGCCTGAAAGCGACAAGATCCGTTTGCCACGCATTCGATTCCTCCTGTCAGACGCGCGCGCACGTGCGCATGTGCGGGGGTCCGATCTTCCCTCATGACGAAGCCTTTCTGGCGTGATCTTCGGCTCGCCGCTTCAGTGTCAGCAGCATCCTGCGCATCATGGCGAAGTCCCCACACTCGTTGAGCACGAGCGAGAACACGGCCTCCGCCGGGAACTTCCACCGGTAAAGGATCCGGAGCCTCGTGACGAGACGCGTGCCTTCGGCGACCGATCGGAGTTCCCATGCCCAGGAACTGTCGGGTTTCGCCCAGACGAGGATTCGCTCGGATTGGATCTCCGCCACGCGGAAGGCGGTCGTGTCATTGACTGTCCTGAACATGGGGATCCAATCCCCGATCTTCAAGTCCTGCAGGTCTGGCAGGATCGCCGCGGCGCTCGGATGGCCGGCGTTGTCGAGGAGATCATTGGAATAGAACCCGGCTCTACCGAATCCGATCTGAACCAGCCAGGGCCATACCGCAGCAGGCGGCGCTTTCACGCTGACAGCGCGTGTAACGACGTACTGACATCCGGGCACCACCTCATCCCCCGGCAAGGGAGCGCTGACCTCCGCATCCGTAGCGCCCCAACGTTGGTGCCAGGGGCGAAGGAGAGGGGTGATCAGGAATAGTGGGATCGAGACGGCTACATCCGCCATCTCGGAGGCGAGCTGCCTCGCGTTGGGTCGCGGGCCGCGAACATGAATGGTAGTCGCAGGCGGCAGTGATTCCATGGCTCGCCTATGGGTCAAGGCGGGCCTCACATCGAAAGACGAAGTCATATGTTGGTTCCCAGCTCCAAAGCCATGTCGGACGTCCACGCTCCTTACGCGTGCTCTCGGCCATTCGGCCGCAGTCGGTCACCGGCTCTCTGTCTATGCGAGTCACGGGCAGCCGACCTCCCGCCGTCGGCATTCCCGAATCGGTCCCCCACCTCGCTGCTCAGCTCTCGGGATCGTACCCGAACTCGCGAAGTTCCTGCGAGCAGCGGCAGGCTTTGGCGATCTTTGCGGCCCATTGGACGGCAGCTTCGCGCGACGGGAGTTCCAGGACACAGAAGCCGCCGCTGAACTCCTTGGTCTCCGGGTAGGTGTCATTCGTGACGGTGCCGTCCGCGGCGACCATCAGCGGCGCAACGTCCTCGTTGATGCCACCGCTGAACACATAAACGCCTGCATCCTTCGCCTCGCGTATGACCGCGTGTGCCGCTTCGCCGACGGCAGCCATGTCTTCGTCGGAGATGTCCATCGCCGATCCGGGGAAGGAGATAAGGTACTTCGTCATCGTTCGGTCCTCCGGGTGTGAGTTTCGGAATTCGGCGCGAGGCCTAACGCCCCGGTTGGCAGGCGGCGAAGCGACGGTGTGGATCTCGGCCGGCCTCTCGGGTGGCCTAGCGCTCAGGATCAGCGGCGGGCACGCGAGGCGCCGTCCGCTGCATGATGTTGTCAGGCGGTCGATCCGCATCGTTCACGCGCCCAGGAGAGGCTTCGCCACACCTGGATCGTCACGGCCAGGTACCAGACCCCCACGAACGGGCCGATATCGAACGACCCAGCGCTTGCCGGAGGAGTGGGGAATGGGATGAGGTTGAGCACGATGACGAGCAGGCCCAGCAACAGGCCAACGGCGGAGAACGGCCAGCCGAAGCGAGGGTGCCGCCACATGGCCCAGCCAAAGGCCAACGTGCCAAGGCCAATGTAAATGTCCCAGGCTACGTCGAGGCCCAGCCAGACGCCTACGAGGTCGGAGGCCCGCTCCGGTGCTCGAGCGCGAACGGCTAGTTGCACCAGCACCATCGCCGTGAAGAGGCCACCGGCGACGATGTTACTCACGGCACCAAGGGCAGCGGTCACGGAATGGCCATGGAGTTTGATGAGTCGATGGAGGCCAAGACTGCACAGACCGATCGCCGGCCCAAGGAACGAGGCGACAGCTGCCGCGATTGGCAGAGGAAGCGGTGCGAGCAGCAGAGCCGGGTACAGGATGCTTGCACAGAGGCCCCCGACGATACCAACTCTGATCCAACGAATCTCGATATGCTCGGTCATGGCGTGCCTCGCTTCCATAGATGCCCAACGGCTTCGCTATGTGCGCGTGTTAGGCTTCGCACCGGTATGCCCTCCGACGGGCTATTGCCCCTCTGAATGCTGACCTCGACCAACCAAGGCACCCAGCAATGCCACCCCGAGCACCCCGTGCAGTATTGAGCCGCCCAATGCGGGGAGCCCACCGCCCGGACCTAGTTAGGCAGCAAGTACCCTGGGCTTGAGCACCTCCTCGCACCAGGTCTCGAATCGCGTGGGCGTCGTATTCTCCGGTGTCCGGAGCTCGGCGTTGTCGAGACCTTCGTTCTTTGCCGATGCCATGTCGGTCATCGCCTGTGCCATCACCTCGGACATCCCGCGCTCCTCGAATCGCGCCTTGTAGGCGTCGAACGACATTTGCTGGAAGCGCACCGGCCTGCCTAACACATCGGTCATGATGCGCGCCATATCGGTGAATGACAGATCCTCCGGACCCAACACGGCAGCCTCGCCGGCGCCTGTCCACGACGTGTCGAGCAGCAGCCGTGTGGCGACCGCCGCAATGTCGCGAGTGGCGCAGCTCGGGAGTTTTCGGTCACTGTCGATCGGCGAGAAGAACATGCCGCTGTTCCTGATCGCGTCCACCTGCCGGAGGAGGTTGTCCATGAATGACGGACAGGTCACTGCTCGATAGGCAACGCCCGTGCGCCCGATGAGATCGTCCATCGCGAGCGATCCGGTGACGAGCCCCGCGTGCCTCGCCTGTGGAGTACCGCGACCGAGCGCCGAGATGCCGACGACTCGCTTGACGTTGTGCCGGGTGAATGCCGCAGCGGCAGGAACCGTGAACTCGACGTATGCCGCCTCGACGCTCTCCGCGCGTGGGTTCGGTGGTACCAGCCAGAAGACTTCGTCAGCACCCTCGAATGCCGCATCGATCACGGCGGGGTCGGCGTGTGATCCCTGCACGACGTCGACGCGGTCGCGTGCTCGCTGCGCGACACGATCGGGCTCGCGGGCGATCACGCGGACCGCCGCGTCGGTGGCGAGGAGGCTCTCGAGTACCTGGCGGCCGACAATTCGTGACCGACGCTCTGGCGGACCGCTTCACGATGACCGAGCTCTGCCAGCGCTACGGCGTGAACCGCCGCATTGGCTACAAGTGGCTCGCCGAGGTGCGTCATTCGCGGCGGTGATACTCGATGATGAAGGCATGAGCGGCATGGCATCTCTTCGTCGTTTGAGCAAGCTTCCAGGTCGCTGCCTAACGGTGATAGCTAAGGCGCGATCAGGCGGCCGAGCTGCGCGAACAGTTTACGACCTATTGTGTGCCGCGTCATCGTCGCCTGCAGGGCGGAGTTAGGCGACGCGGAGCACCACGCGACGAATCACTGCGCATCTGACGCCTTGGGTGGCCACGCACCAATCCGTTGGCGCAAAGCGACGATCTTGCCAAAGTGATATGCGTTGTGCACGGCCACGCAGTTCAACTCGTCAGCCAGGGTCACGCCCGGCTCGAGTTCGGCGGCTAGGCGCGCAGGCACCTCTCCCAGCTCAGCGGCTGCGCGGGCCCCGGTGAGGAAGAGTTGAACCAGCCGCTGCCATTCATCCTCACGTTCAGGTGCGGTCGTCGGGTACCGCTCGTCGGGAATTGGCTCCCCTGGCGCAATGATGCTCTGCTGGTATCCCACAAGATGCCACAGCTCGTCGTAGATGGAGTGTGACGCGCCCTCTGGCCGGGCATTCACCTGTTCGAGCGTCAACCCTGACAATAGGTGCGCTCTCTCCGCATACTCGCCGACGAGAAACAGATGCTCGAGAATACGCATGTCTGCCCTGACCTCCTCCTGCCGTTCGCGCCCACCTGCTCCTCGCCACCTAGCGCTCAGAATCGAAGACGCTCATGGCCGGATGTTCCGTAAACAAGTGTTACCCATGTCCCCGGACTGATTTGTCACCTATGTCCCCGATCGCTCACCCCTCGATGCTCCATCAGACCTGTGAACCGCCCCGGGATTCCCGGAGGCTCCATTTGGAGGGAGAATGGGAGCCATGGGA